>CAVPZP010000035.1:0-247500 GCA_963710215.1 Lewinellaceae bacterium
GGCCCGTCCAGGCACCTCACGCAGTGATGAACTGAAACTTCCTCGGACCCAAAGCTGAACGATAAGCCGGCCGCTGAAGCAAACGTTCTATTTACTATGCTTTACTACCGCTTTACTATCAACTGCCGGTACTCCCGCCCGTCCAGTTGAATAGCAGTCAAGTAGATTCCGGCGGGTAGCCGCGCCAGATCAACCGTAATATCAGTTGATGTACTGCGGCGGCTCGATTGATGAACTAACCGGCCGCTTAGGTCGAACATACTCAACTCGACCAGCCCGGTCCCCCCCGCAAAAGGAGCAGCTAGCCGGATGTTTAGACGGTCGTTTAGTGGATTAGGGTAAATGGTCGGGCCATGCCCGGCAAATAGGTCAGCGTTCGTAACGGCACTGACAATTCCGGCGGGATAAATCTGCACCAGGCGCTCCTTGCTGTTGAATAATATAGAACCGTCCTCCAGTATGATATTAGCATTTCCCGGATCATCCAGGTAAGGCTGATTCCCGAGCCGGAACCTTTTTACGGTCGCACCCGTCTCCCAGTTTAGGCCGTAGTAATAATAATTACAGTCCGCCTCCCGGCCCGATCCATAGAGCAGGTTGTCGGCCACGCTATAGAGGGGAACGTTGTTGAGGTTGATATCCGAGCGGATCCACTGCAAATCAAGTGTATTAGCCACCGTATTCCACTGGAGTTTGTAGACCCCTTTTTTAGTCTGACAAGACTGGCCCAGCAAGCCATTATACTGAGCGCAAGCAATACCGTACCCGTAGGCAACAGGACTATTTTCTACTGCTGTGTACAGAAAACTGAGTGGACCTGAACCCGGCAAAACCACAATAGCGGCTACGCGGGGGTCTCGCCCAGGCAGGCCGTTCCAGTCAGCGGGGATTTCATCCCGCCAAAAAGCGATCATTTCGGCCGGCGTTTTACTATTAACCACGCATACCAAACGGTCGTCGGTGGTTCCTAGCAACGTGGGTGTTCTCCCCGACTCCCTGAATATTGTTGCCACCGAAATCCATCGGTACTTGCCAATCCACCGAAATCTGGTTATCGGTTATTTGTAGCCGGACCATTTTCTTGGTCGTAATGGTGAAAATCCCCCCGGTCTCGTCGGAAGCAAAATCATTATGGAAAGCCGTCTCGTCGGGGTCGAGGGCGAGGCGGAAGGTGTCCAGTAATTCCAGTTCATCGTTCAGCAAGCCGATAACCCCGATGTCAGAGGCGAAAGCAATGGTGCCGTTGTACATCCGGGTAAGTTTAGCCGGGGTTCCGATGGATAAGGGAACGGTTGTCTCTTGTATCAAAACGATGGGTGAATACGGATCGGGTGGATCCCCATCGGCTACCTTAATGAGGCGATTATCATCGTAGGTGAGGACTTGGTGTCCGGGCAGGCGCAGAAATGCCCAACTGAGGTCATTGATGGAGGGCTGAAATCGATCCGGTAAGTACTCACGATTTCCAGGCCGCTCGTGTCAGAAACCGCTTTCCAAATATGGGTACTGGCGTTACCCGAAATAGTTCGGCTCCCGTCGGGGTAAGCGGCGGAAAGTTGCAACCAGGGCGAGACCCGGTTATCGGGGGTTAATTCGGTACGCACGATAATGGGAGTCCTGATCGGCCAGGGCCGGGAGGAGGCTGAACCCCTGCCGATAATTGTTCTGGTGAACCAGTGGAAAGGGCGAGTCGATCAGAAAAGGGTTGACCGGCGGCACTTGGCCGGCGAGCGGCAAAATACCGGAAAGTAAGAGAAAACGAGGCTATACTTCAACATGGGAATTGGGGGATTGAATCTTCCGCAAAATTCCTGTCTGAATTAAATTTAAAAATTAACGCCGGTTAACTTTTCTTTCTATCCCTTCCTTTTGCCAGCAATCGTGACAAGGAAACTGGCGTCATCCCCAGGTACTGAGCTACGTATTTCTGGGGAATTACCGCCAATATGTCCGGCCTTCGCAATAAGAGATCGGCCAGTCTTTCGGAAGGAGTGAGGTGAATCAGGTTTTCGACTCGTTGCAGCAGCGTGTGGATATTCTCGAAGAGGTTACCCGTCACGAGTCGATTGACGCGGGGGTTGACAGCGGCCGTTTGCCACAATCGTTCATTTTGAAATTCCAGCAAACGCGATGCTACCAGTGCCTGGTAATGATAGGTCCTGCGCTGCCATCCCTTTAGTGAGTTCGGGGTACCGATGCTCTGCCCTGCCTGACGTAGGATCACGGTCTGCTCCCCGCCCGACTCCGTGATAAAGTATCCCCGCAGGGCACCTTCCAGTAAAAACCCGATCCGGCTACCCTCGGAATAGTAGCGGTTCCAGGGAGCCTTTTTGGGCGAGATTCAGCGGGACACTGATCTCCGTAACCGTTGCATATCTTGTTCCTCCAGGTAGGGAAAATAGTCATGAAATAGCAGATATGGATTGGACATGGTAGCGGCAAATTGTTGTCTTGACTGTTGAACGTTTCTACCTACCTAACCGACCTGCGAATGCGCTGATTCGTAAAACTACCTCTTCCGGCACCTCTTCTCCTTCTACCACCCACGTGTGCAGATCACCCGCATAGGTCATTCCCAGATAACCCGCCGTATTCCGAAACGGGACGAGAATCCTCCGTCACCACGTCCTCCGAGCCGCAGGCGACGGCGGCCATCGTCTTGCCGCGCAGGCGGCGGCCGAAGTCCTTTTCTACTTTCAGGCAATCGGTCAGGCGGTCGAAAAAGAGTTTCAGGGTAGCACTCATACTGTACCAGTAGACGGGAGTGGCAAAAATGATGCGGTCATACTCCACCACCCGCCGCATGATGGGCAGAAAATCATCGCCGGAGTTGCGGTGCTCGTAGTCGTAGGGGCCGATATCTTTAGTCCACAGGTCGATTAGGTCGGCTTGCAGATGGTCTTGTAGCAATGTTACTATCTGGTGGGTATTGCCCCCGGAGCGGGAGCTGGCCTGGAGGAGGATGGTTTTCATGAGGGTGGTGCGTTTGGTATTTTCTCGCCTTTAATCGCGGGAGGGCTGCGGGTGAAACCTGGCGGTTTCTCCCTGCTCCCCTCCGCTAGGCGATTGGGGTCCACCCCTGTCCGGGGCTACTTCAGGGCGTGAGAGGAATTCCTTTTCCCGATAATAAGTTTTGATACAAATCTTTTTTTGAGGTTAGTAGAAAGCACTATTTCTCCGTTTTATCAGCGTTTTAACTTTTAAATGGGTCAGATAAGTTGTGTGTGGTTACTTAGTCAGGTGTAAGTCGCATTCAGCTGTTTACCTGGAAAGACAATTTAGGATCGAGGAAAAGCTGCACCACCTATACTTCAATCCTTCTATCCCTCATTCCTTGATGCACCAGCGTGAGGTGCCTGGAGGGGCACCCGCGTAGCGGGGCGTGTGCAGCACCGAGCGAACAGCGAAGCCCGCAAGGGACCGACCGGCTCGGCCTTGGCCGACCGGGCACGCCCGAAACCCACGCTGGATGAGATAACTCTCCAACACCCCCCCACTACTCGTCTACTCCTTCACCAGCCTCATCACCCAACTACCGCGCTCCGTGCGGAGGCGCAGAAGGTACACGCCCGTAGGCCAACTTGTTCCTTCGACCAGGTCGGGGAGATTGCCGTTCGTATACTCGCGGCTTTGCAGCAGGCGGCCGTCGACGGCGACGACCTCTACTTTTAATGGACCGCTGATGGTGGAGTTGGACCAATCGAGGTAAAACCGGCCGTTGCCGGGGTTGGGGTAAACCAGCGGCCCACCCGACACGAGGATGGGGAAATGGGTGGGCACCATCAGCAACGTATCGCGTTTGATGCAGACGTTGGCGTCGGTGACCCGCAGGCGGTAGGCCTGGTTGGGCAAGAGATTGCTGATAACGGGGCCGCCGCCGCCGGGGGTCCAGAGGTACTGGTAGGGCGGGGTGCCGCCGCTGACGACGGCTCGCAGCGAATCGCCGTCTTGTTGGATGGCGGCCAGCAGGGGCGGCGGTGTAACCAAAACAAAGGTATTCTGCCGCTCGCAACCCGCCGCGTCGGTGCTGATGGCGAGGTAAGTGCCGTCCGTCAGACCGTTTAGCATCGGACCGGTCTGGGGCAGCGGGAGGCCGTTGCGCTGCCAACGGTACTGGTAGGGCGGCTGGCCGCCGCCGGGAGCCAGGGTGATGGAACCGTTCTGTAAACCGGCGCAACTAGGATTGGTGTTTACCGCCGCCACCTGGAAAATGGTGGCCGCCTGCGTGAT
Organism: Lewinellaceae bacterium; assembly: GCA_963710215.1. Taxonomy (GTDB): domain Bacteria; phylum Bacteroidota; class Bacteroidia; order Chitinophagales; family Saprospiraceae; genus Neolewinella. The sequence continues at coordinate 4,231 of CAVPZP010000035.1, forward strand.
CTGGAACGGACCGATCACGGACGTACACCCCTGCCCGTCGGTTACGCTGAGGGAGTGCGTTCCGGCCGCCAGCAGATTGGCGTCTTTGGTGATTTCCCCATTCGACCAGAGGTAGGTGAGTGGAGCCTGACCGCCCTGCAAAGTGACCGCCACCCCGCCCGTGGCCGTGCCCCGGCAACTGACGGGCCGAATGACGGCACTGCCCACCAGCGAAACCGCCGGCGAACCGGTGCCGACGAGAAAATCCATCAAGGTATCCCGGCAGCCATTCGCGTCGGTGAGGTACAGGGTATAGTCACCGGCAACCAGATCGGTGAGGGCGGAATCCTGGCTGATTAGATTTCCCCCCGCATCGTACCACGCATAGGCGTAGGGCGGCGTGCCGCCGAACACCTGCACGGAGGCCGAGCCGTCTCCCGCCCCCGCGCAGTTTTCGTCGGTCACTACCCCGGCGGCCGTGGTGAGCGGCTGTGGGAAGGGCGGTGCCACGATGATGGAATCGTAGGTGCAGCCCGTATTTCCGTCAGTGACGGTAATGCTGTAAGTGGGGAAATAACCCAGCCCCGCAGCGGTCTGCGCGGTGGAGTCGGTCAGCGTATTCTGACCGGTACTGAACTGGTAGACGTATAGGCCCGACCCGCCGGATACACTGACGCTGAGCGCAGCGTCATTCTGCTCGAAACACTGCTGTGGCAGGAGATCAAAAGACGTAAAGAAAAAAGGCGGAACTACATCGCGAATTTTAAATGCATTCGACTGTTTGCGGCAGCCCCGGGCGTCTTCTACCACTACGCGGTAGGTACCGTCGGCCGGCGGAATCAGGGTATCGGACGTGCTGCCGTCCGTCCAGAGGTAGGTGTAGGGCGGCGCACCGCCGGTCACACTGACCATCAGGCTGTCGCGGCCGCCCGCCAGGCAGATGTCCGTCGCGGTCAGACGAGTAACCGCTAGCGTGAGGGGAGCGGGCGTAGGCACGGCCAGCAAGGTATCGATGGTGCAGTTACGTGCATCGCGCAGTACCAGCCGTTGCATCCCGCCGCTCAGGCCGTTGATGCCCGCGTCGGTAACGCCCGTGCCCACCCAGTTCCAGGTGTAGGGCGGCGTTCCCCCGGCGGCGGCCGTGGCCAGAAAACCGTCCGAGCCGCCGGCGCAGCTGGGACCGCGCACGTCGGTTACCACCAATTCCAGGGGCGTCGGCCGCCGAATCATGAAGGTATCGGACACAAAGCGGCAACCGATGCCGTCGGTTACGGTAAATACCCAGTCGCCGCCGCTCAGGCCCAGTTGATCGACGTGCTGCGATCCGTCGTTCCAAAAAAACTGGTAGGGCGGGTTGCCGGACGGCACGAATATATTGTCGATGATGCCGTCGCTGCTGCCCGCGCAGGAGGGTTGCCGCACCACGGTGGTAAACTGGAACGCCTGCGGGGCGGTGAGCACGAAGCCCGTATCCAGCGAGCAGCCGGCCGAGCTGGTGAGCGTGAGTTGGTAGGTTCCGCTGGTGAGTCCGGTCCGGTCACCGGCCGTACTGCCGTCCGACCAGAGGTAGCTGAACGTGCCGGGTCCGCTAACGGTCAGGTCGATCGCTCCGCTCGGGCTACCCGCGCAAGCAGGCATTTGGAGCGCGGCGGCGGCCGAAATTTCTACCGTGGGTGCCAAGGCTACCGTCAGGGTATCGGACAGACAACCGTTGGCATCGCGGGCCGAGACCCGATACCGACCGTCCACCAACCCGGTGCGATTGGGGTTGCCGCTGAAAAAATTATCGCTCCAACTGTAAAGGTAGCCCCCCACCCCACCCGCAGGCGTGAGCGTGATGGTGCCGCCCGCCTCGCCCCGGCAGAGCGGCCGGTCGATCACTGCGGCCGAAACGGTAACCGGTAGCGGATCGGTGAGCGTAAAATCCCGGCTGATCGTACAGCCCGCCACATCGGTCAGGAGGAGTTGGTAGGTACCCGGCGCGAGATCGGTGCGCAAACCGGTGGGCGGCGCACCGTCCAGCCAGGTGTAGGTGTAGGGAGGTTGGCCGCCCGTCGCAACCAGTTCGATCCGCCCATCGGCCGCCCCGCTGCAACTGATGGGCGTCAGGGCAGTCAGGTTAGCCCGCAGGGTATCGGGCGCGGGCAGGAAGACCGAATCCACCAGCGTACAGCCCCGGCTGTCGGTCACGGTAAATCCGTAGTCGCCCGCCCCGAGGTCCGGCAGCGAGGTGCCGCTCGCGCCAGTCGACCAATCTACCCTATAAGGTGTGGCACCACCGAAGAGGCGCAGACTGATGCTGCCGTCGGTCGCGTCAAAACAACTCGGAAAAGCTTCCAGCGAGAGGTAGCGCAGTTCACCCGGCTCGCCGATTACGATGCTTTCTACCGTACTACATCCGGCATTGCTGATGGTCACGTCGTACTTGCCCGCCGCCAGGCTGTCCACGCAGGCCGTCGTTTGACCCCCGGGCCAACTGAATACGGCCGTGCCGGTGCCGCCGATATTGATACACGCACTGCCGGTGGCGGCTCCGTTGCAGGCTACGTTCTGCACGCTGATGTCGTCGATCGTAAAGCCGGGACCCAGCACCCGCAGGTTCCGCAAAATGGCCGAGCAGCCCGTACTACTCGCATCGGTTACCGTGATCTGATAGGTGCCCTGCGCCAGCCCGTTCAGCAGCAAACTATCGGCAACGCCGGTCTGCATACCGCCGGACCCATCGCTGCCCTCGTACGTAAAGGTGTAGGGCGGTATGCCCGCCTGAGGCACGACCAGCAAACTACCGTCGGTACCCAGACAACTGCTCACCGCCCCGGCAGTCACGGCAATCGGACTCAGGTTGTCGCTCGGTATCACCACGGCCGTGTCCACGGTCGCGCAGCCGCGGCTGTCCGTCAGCGTTAACCCGAAAGCACGAATGGCGGCACCGGAGTCACCCGCGATGGTGATGATTGAATCCGTCCGGCCCGTGCTCCACGCAAAGGCAAAAGGGCCGGGGCCGGGCTGGTCTACTACCGTCAGTTGCACGTCCGATTCCGCGCAGGGGCGGATGGTGTCGGCGGGGCTGAAGCCGATCAGGGGGCGGGGCGTTACCGTGAGGGTAAACAGGCCGGTATCCGTACAACCGGCGGACGAGGTGAAGACGTAACCGTAGTCGGTATTCAACTGCGGTGCCACCAATAATTGGATAATGGGCTGACCGGTGGCCGGATCAAAGAAAGTGGTGGTCGGGTTGGTAAAGTTAAGGTCGCGCACTGCCAGGTCCGCCAGGTTAAAGGTATCTCCCGCGCAGCTACTCGGCAACTCGATTAATGAAGCCCGGGGTTGCGGCAGCACCACAATGGTAGCCGGTGTGCGCTGCGCCGATGCGCAAGTGTTCAGGTTGCCGTAAGCCACGTAGTAGGTGAACCGCGCCGTATCCGGCCCTGCGGCAGGATTGATGACCGGCGTGTAGCTGTTGCCGATGGTGAGCGGGAAGCCGCCCGTGGGTACATCGTACCAGATCGTGAGTTGCCCCGCATAGGGCTGGGCCGTCAGCGTGGCCGTGCTACCAAAACAAACGGTATCGTTGAACACCACGGCCGGGGGCAGCAGGCCGTCGTCGTCGTTCTGGTTGCCGGAGCAATTATCGTCCCGTTGGTTGCAGGGAATTTCGGCGGCACCGGGATTCACCGAAAAGCGGGTGTCGTCACAGTCCGTATTGTCCGGCACAAAGCCCGCCGGGGGATTCGGCAGGCAACTCTCGATGGAGATTTGCGGGTTGCCGTAACCGTCGCCGTCCGTATCGGCGTGGTAGCGGGCGGTCGGGTAGCCCAGCGACTGGCTGCCGTGCAGTTTGATGTGATCGATGGCCAGATCGGAAAAAATACCGTTCCCCCGCCGCCCCACGAAACGGATGCGAAATAGCTGCCCGTCGGGGTAGGCGGCCAGCGACAGATAGGCCCGCTGCCAACCGGGTCCCTGGTTTCCGGTCCGCTGCCACAGCGGTTGCCAGCTCACGCCGCCGTCGGTGGTGATCTCGCAAGTCAGGCTGCCCATCGTGCTGCCCTGCATATGGTAGCTAAAACTGAGGTGGCACTCGTCGCTGCCCATTTTATTCAGTTCAAAACAAGGCGACCGCAACTCGGCCCGCAATTGCGGGGCGCACAGCAGCCCGTTCGCCTCCAGATAGAGGTACTTGCCGCCGCCCGTAATATCGTCCGCCGGACCCGTGCCCGCCGTGGGGGTCGGGCCGGCGTTTACCGACCAGTCGGTCAGATTACCGGCGGCATTACGCCAGTCTCCCCCCAGCACGCAGGTGGCCGGGCAGCTCTGCGGGCAGGAGGATTCATCGTCAAAAGTAATCAGGTAGGTGGTGGCCGGCGGGCGGCAATCGGTTGTCAGGCTCACCGGGCAGCTATTCTCGCCATAGCCGGCGGTGGCGGGGCAAAACGGGCGCAAATAGATTTCATAGGACGTGTTGGGCAGCGGCAGATCCAGTGTGGCGGGCGAACAACCGAGGGTCATCACCTGCCCGCCGGTGCCGGCCGTAGCACCCGTGCCGGGGGTAAAGCCGGGCGGGCCGAACTCCACCAGCGTGGCCGCGCAATCATTCGCGCCGCCGTCGTAGGTCAGGGTCAGACCGGTGGTGTCTCTGCTTACGATCAGCGGATTCAGCACCGGCAGGCAAGTGAGGGGCGCAAAGACCAGTTCGACGTACTGAAGCACACCGATGTCAGCCTGCAGGTCGTCGCAAAAATACATTTTCCAGGTGCCCACCGGGTTGCTTCCATCATTCAGTGCCGCCAGGTCCTGCTCGGGCCGGTAGGGCCGGTCAGCATAGGGCGGCGTACCGTTCACCAGCCGGTTACAGGAGGCATAAGTGAAGCGGGCGTAGCCCGCGCAGGCGGCCGCACTGCCGTCTCCGAGGTTATCCTCAGTACCGCCGCGATTGGTAATCAGGTTGATCCGGGCACCGCCGGGGCTTTCCAATTCGATGCTCATGTCCCCGATCCAGGTGTGGTTCAGCAACAGCCGTACCTCGCTCAGGTAGACGTCCGTTCCCAGGCTGCTGCCCGGCGCGGTCGTTACGTTAATGGCCAGCACATCGGGAAAATCCTGCCCAACGGCGTCCTGCGGACAATTGTTATCGGACAGTTGCGCGTTCAAACCGCAATTCGACGGGTTACCGACCGTCAGGAAAGCCGCTTGCGCAACCCCGTCCGCACCGGCGAACAGGAGGCTAAGGAGTAGTAAGATGCAGCTTCGTTCTCGGGATTGGTAATTCACGCCGTATAATTCAGGTGCCTAAAGATCGGAAAAAACCGGTGCGTACGCAATGGTTCGCAACGCCCCGCCGGCTCATCCGTCCGCTTGATACCCGTCGAAACGACTTTCTTACCCCGCTGGTGCGATTTTTTTGCTGCTTATTGATGCCTCGTTAGTTTTAAGTTGGGCGTGTCCAGCCGGCTAAGGCCGGCCGGTCGGTGCCCTCCGGGCTCGCTGTTCGCTCGGCCGCTAATGCGGCTCCGGCCCATCGGCCGGCCCCTGCGGGCACCTCACGCATGGTCCGCCGCCATTCACTTGTCCGGTCCTGAATCTTATCGCACACCAAAGCCCGCATTGGCGCGTTCTTTTTTCACCTTTGCGCTCGCTTCCCCGTTTTCGCACCCCAACTACTCCCACTTTATGCACGTTGCTACTCGACTGACTTTACTTAGTGCCCTGATCTTTTCGGCATCGTTTGCCACCCGGCTTTCGGCCCAGAAATATTCCAACGAATTCCTCAACATCGGCGTGGGTGCCCGGGCGCAGGGCATGGGCAATGCCGTGGTGGCCGGCCAGCAAGACGTGTACGCCGCCGTCTGGAACCCCGCCGGACTGGCCGCGCTGCCCAACGAGGACGGTCTCCAGATCGGGGCCATGCACGCCGAATGGTTCGGCGGCGTGGGCAATTACGATTATTTGGGCTTTACCCTGCCGCTGGCCAACAAGCAGCACCGCATCGGCCTGAGCGTGATCCGCTTCGGCATCGACCAGATCCCCAATACCCTCACGCTTTACGAGAGCGACGGGACCATCAATTTCGATAACATCAGCGAGTTCTCGGCCGCCGACTATGCCTTTATCGGTACTTACGCCCGGCAAAACGATCGGCCCAATGGTAGTGCCCTGCGCTGGGGTGGCAATGTCAAAGTGATCCACCGCACCATCGGGCCGTTCGCCAACAGCTGGGGCTTCGGCCTCGATCTGGGCGCCCAACTCCAGCGCAACCGCTGGACCTTCGGCCTGCTGGCCCGCGATATCACGACTACTTTCAACGCCTGGTCTTTCTCCTTTACTGACGAGGAGCGCGATGTCCTCCAACTCACCGGTAACGAGGTGCCGATCAACTCCGTCGAGATCACTAATCCGCAGGTCATCCTCGGCGCGGCCTACGATTTCCCCCTTAACGAGGCCATCTCCATCCAGCCGGAATTTAATCTCATCGCCACTACGGACGGCAAGCGCAACACCATTGTTTCCGCCGATCCCGTCAGCCTGGATATCGCTTTCGGACTAGAGGCCGCCTATAAGGATTTTATCTTCGTGCGGGCGGGGATCAACCAGCTCCAGCGGGTACCCGACTTTGATGGGCAGGAGGTTTTAAGCAGTCGCCCCAGCCTCGGCCTGGGCCTGAAACTGGGGCAACTCAATGTAGACTATGCCTACACGGATTTGGGCGACGACACCGGGTCGTTCAGCCACGTAATTAGCCTAAAACTGGGTATCAAACCGAAAAAAGAAAGATAGTTCTTACTTCTTCGGCTTCTTCTTGGGCGCGATCATGACGATCATGCGGCGTCCCTCCATTTTGGGTAAGGCCTCGGCGGCACCCAATTCTTCGAGTTCCTTCAGGAACCGGAGCAACAGCAGTTCTCCACGGTCCTTAAATACAATGGTACGGCCGCGAAAGTGGACGTAAGCCTTCACCTTGGAGCCTTCTTCCAGGAAAGCCTGGGCGTGGCGGACCTTGAACTCGAAGTCGTGGTCGTCGGTATTCGGTCCGAAGCGGACTTCTTTAATAACCGTCTTAGCGGCCTTGGACTTGATTTCCTTTTCCTTCTTCTTTTTCTCGTAAAGGAACTTGTTGAAATCGACCAACCGGACCACGGGCGGCTCGGCATTGGGGCTGATCTCGACCAGGTCGAGTTCGGCCGTACGGCCCCATTCTTTTACCTGGCGGGTGGGGTATACGTCGGATTCGACCTTATGGCCCACTGCTTCGCTGATGGCTTCCAGGTTATCGCCTACCAGACGTACTTCGGGGACACGAATCAGGTCATTGATCCGGAAATTGAATTTTGGTTCTTCGCGCTGACTACGGCCGCGGGGGCCTCTTCTCTTTGCCAATCGTTAGTTGTTATAATGGATGCGGGAGAATTCCCTGGAACATCAGTCGGTTATCGGCCGAGTGGTTCCTGTTTAGTTAAGGTGCCGACGGGGGCATTAGTTTTTTAACGGCGCAAAATTAGCCAAAAACCTCGGCTTGGAGCCGCCGCATGAAAATTAGCTACCCCCGCCCGGCAGAGCCGAACGGGGGTAGCGTCTCATGAACGGAAGAAATTACTCCTCCACGTCCGACTCAACGGATTTGCTGATGGTGACCACCAGACCGTCCTTCGCCTCGTTCATCACCGCTTCCAGGTGCGATCCCTCGGCGGGGTTCTCATTCAGAATATATTCCGCGAGGGGATCCTCGATGTACTTCTGAATGGCGCGGTGTAACGGACGGGCACCGAATTGGGGGTCGAATCCTTTCTCGGCCACGAACTTCTTCGCTTCGTCCGTCAGGGTAAGGTTGTATTCCATTCCCTTCAGGCGCTTGAATAAATCTCCCAGCGCGATGTCGATGATCTTGAAGATCTCTTCCTGACCGAGGCTGTTAAAGATGACCACGTCGTCGATCCGGTTCAGGAACTCGGGTGAGAAGGTCCGCTTTAGCGCGCTCTGGATCACGGATTTGCTGTTATCCTCGGCATTCTCCCGGCGTGAGCGGGTTTCGAAACCTACTCCCTGACCGAAGTCCTTTAGCTGACGCACACCGATATTGGAAGTCATGATAATCATGGTGTTCTTGAAGTCCACCTTGCGGCCCATGCCGTCCGTCAACAAACCGTCATCCAGTACCTGGAGCAGGATATTGTACACATCCGGGTGAGCTTTCTCGATCTCGTCGAGCAGAATCACACTGTAAGGCTTGCGACGAACCTTTTCGGTCAGCTGACCGCCTTCTTCGTAGCCGACGTAGCCGGGAGGCGCACCGATCAGGCGGCTTACGGAGAATTTCTCCATGTATTCCGACATATCGATCCGAACCAGTGCATCCTCGCTATCGAAGATGTAGCGGGCCAAGCTCTTGGCCAGCTCCGTTTTGCCAACGCCGGTGGGGCCGAGGAAAATGAAGGTACCAATCGGCTTCTTAGGGTCTTTCAGCCCCACGCGGTTGCGCTGAATGGCACGAACCACCTTATCGATCGCTTCATCCTGACCGATGATGACGTCCTGGATGTCCTTGGTCATACCGACCAGCTTTTTGCTTTCGCTCTGAGCTACGCGGCGGACGGGGATACCGGTCATCATGGAGACGACCTCGGCAATATCCTCTTCATTGACGGGATAGCGGCGCGTCTTGCTGTCCTCTTCCCATTCTTTCTTGGCTTGCTCCAGGTTGCGCTGCAACTTGCTTTCCTGATCGCGCAGGTCGGCGGCACGCTCGTACTGCTGGTTGCGGACAGCCTGATTCTTCTTTTCCTTGACCTGCTCGATCTGGCCCTCCAGCTCCTCGATGTGCTCGGGAACGTGGATGTTTTTCAGGTGAGTGCGGGCACCGACCTCATCGAGTACATCGATCGCCTTGTCGGGCAGAAATCGGTCGGTAATGTAGCGGTCGCTCAACTTTACGCAGGCTTCCACGGCATCCTCGGAGTAGTCTACGTTGTGGAACTCTTCGTACTTGCTCTTGATGTTATTGAGGATGTGCACGGCTTCCTCGGCACTGGGCGGATTAACGAGCACTTTCTGGAAGCGCCGATCGAGGGCACCATCCTTCTCGATATGCTGACGGTACTCATCCAGCGTGGAGGCACCGATGCACTGCAACTCGCCGCGCGCCAGGGCGGGCTTAAAGATATTGCTGGCGTCGAGGGAGCCGGTAGCTCCACCCGCACCGACAATGGTATGGATCTCGTCGATGAACAGGATCACATCGCGGGATTTCTCCAGTTCGGTCATGATCGCCTTCATCCGTTCCTCGAACTGGCCGCGGTACTTGGTACCGGCCACTAGGGCGGCGAGGTCGAGCATCACGATGCGCTTATCGAACAGCGTGCGGCTCACCTTTTTCTGCTGGATGCGCAGGGCCAAGCCCTCCACGATAGCGGTTTTACCCACACCGGGTTCGCCGATCAGGATCGGGTTATTTTTCTTGCGGCGGCTCAGGATCTGGCTCACGCGCTCGATCTCGTTCTCCCGACCGATGATGGGGTCGAGGCGACCCTCGTCGGCGAGCTTGGTGATGTCGCGACCGAAATTGTCCAGCACGGGGGTACGGCTTTTGGCACCTCCGGCCTGACCGCCTCCCTGACGACTGCCGCCGCGGCCGAATCCGCCACCGCTACCACCGCGATCTTCCTCCTCACCGGAATCATCCTGATCCGAAGGAGCAGCCGCAAAGGGCAGGTTTTCTTCCGAAACAAAATCGCGCTCCTCGCTGACGTATTCTAACTCCGACTTATAGAGGTCGTAGTCTACATCGAACTGGTGCAGGATTTTTGAAGCGGGAGTTTCCTTCTCCTTTAATATAGACAGGAGCAGGTGTTCGGGACTAACCTCATTCGTCTTTAGTACTTTGGCTTCCAGAAAGGTAACTTTCAGTACCCGCGAGGCTTGCTGATTGAGGGGTAGGTCACTCAGTTTGAGCTGGGTGCTACTCACCGAAGCCGATCGCGTGATCCTGCTTTCAATGGTCTGGCGCAGGTCGTTCGGGTCAACTTCCAGGCTTTTTAAAACCCGGAGGGCCAAACTGTCCTTGGCACGCAAAACTCCCAGCAGGAGATGCTCGGTACCAATATAATCGTTACCGAGGCGCATGGCTTCGTTACGGCTGTGATTGATGACCTGTTTGATCTCGGGAGTAAATTTTCTTTGATTATTGGGCATAAGTCGGATATATTCAGTTGTTGGGTTGGCCGATTTCTTCGCCAATTATAGGGCAAAAACATGAATTGCCGCTACATCGGATGTAAAGAATTCTTCTATTCTTCCGAGTCGGTAGGATTCGCGGTAACGGCACCGGGCCGGAAGCACGAGAGAGGAGATTTCTCCACGAAAACGGACGTGCGAATCGAGACTAACGGTTGGAGGCGGGAGGTAATGAAAGGAATAAATCCGGCATTACTGCTGTATTCCGCCTGTACCGTACTAACGTGCAAAATCGTGCCAAGTGAGGTCTACTGTCAAAATTTCCTGTCAGATAGACCGGTAGCGGACAGGGCCGCAGGTACTCCATCGGGTAGTGACCTGTTGTATCTAACTAACAAAAAGGAACAAATGATGTTGCGCTGAAAAACAAGCATTGTGGATTAGCCCGATTTGGCTACCTTTGTCGGCCTCAATGAGACCAATATGAAACTATCGCTCGATAAGCAAGAACGCTACACCGTACTCCGCCTGGAAGAAGAGAATGTCAATTCGCTCCTGGCCCCCAAATTGAAGTCGGAATTCATCATTCTGTCTAATGAGGGGGTACGCAACCTGATCCTGGACGTTTCGCCGGTTCAGTACATCGACTCATCGGGCCTCAGTGCCATCCTGACGGCCAACCGCCTGTTCATGGCCGGCGAGGGCACCTTTATCCTGACCGGCATCGAGCACCCGCCCGTGAAGCGGCTGATCGAGATTTCCAAGCTGGACAGCGTGCTGACCATCCTGCCCACCGTTTCCGAGAGCGTGGACTACGTTTTCATGGAAGACCTGCAGCGCGATATTGCCGCCGGCAGCGATGAGGAAGAAGAGACGGAAGCCGCTAACGATTAGCAACCGCCCCAGCCGGACTGGATCGCACGTTCGCACTCTCGCCCCCCACCCTTTGCGTGAGGTGCCTGGACGGGGCGGACCGCAGGGAAGGGCTTGCCCTGCCCGGAGGGACGCAGCCCGCAGGGCCGAGCGATCAGCGAGCCGGGAAGGGACCGACGGCGAGGCGCTAGCCGAGGCGGCACGCCCACTTGCATTGAAAAGAATACAAGTAGCAGTTCGTTGTGCGGGATAGCAGTAAGCAGATGCCGCGTGTTTCCGGTAGCGGTAAGGTCTCGCCCGCACGAATATTGTTTCGGGATGATTAGATGGGGGCCGACCGGCCGATCCGGGTAGTACCCCACCGCCGTCCCTTCGACCCTCCATTCCGAAAAAATCGCTCTGCGACCCAAGCGAAGCGGCGCAGCTAAACATCCACGCTCTAAGAACGGATCGCCACTACCGGGTCCATCCGCGCGGCCATCAGGGCCGGGATGGCTCCCGCCAGAATACCGGTAATGACGCTGATGGAGACGCCCAGCAGGGCGTTGGTGGCATTGAGGTAAATATCGAAGCCGAGGAAGGTGGAAATAATTGCCGTGGCACCTACCACCAGGACGAGTCCCATGAGGCCGCCGATGATGCAGAGGATAATGGATTCGAGCAGGAATTCGAGCAGGATAATGTATTCCTTGGCCCCGAGGGCTTTTTTGACCCCGATCAGGCTGGTGCGCTCCTTGACGCTGACGAACATGATGTTGGCCACACTGACGCAACCGACGAGGATGGAGAGGCCGCCGATGAGCCAGCCGATGAGATTGAGCACCCCAAAAAATGCGTCGAATGCCTGGGAGATGAGCGAGAGTTCGTTCATTGCGAAGTTATCTTCCTCGCGTGGTTTCAAGCGGCGGGAGGACCGCATGACGCCCCGGATATCGTCCTGCAGGCGTTCGATGGGCACTCCCTCGCGGGCGCGCACGGCTACTTGCCCGCCGTACCTGCCGTACTGTTTCAGGTTGACAAATCGGGAGGCGTTGTTGTAGCCGATAATAATATCGTCATCGAAGTCGAGGGGGTTGATTAGGTCGTCGCCCGCCGTGGCAAGTACGCCGATGATCTCGTAGTTCTGCCCTTTCATCTTAACCTTCTTGCCGACGGGGTCGATGATGCCGAACAGGGCTTCGGCCGTCTCGCCGCCCAGTACGGCTTTATTACTGCCGTAGTGGTATTCGGACGTACTGAGAAAGCGCCCCCGGGCCAGATCGACGTTAAACATCCGGTCGAACTCGATGGTCGTCATGACAATGGAGACATCCTCGGCGCTGTTGCTCTGGTACTTGAGGGTGGTGCGGCCGATACCGGCGATGTAGTTGACCAGCGAGGCACTGGGCAGTTCTTGTTTGAGCCGCTCGTAGTCGTCGTGATCGGGGTGGGGGCGCTTGAGGTAATCCCACCAACTGTTGCTGAGGTCTTTCCAGGGCCACTTGTCGATGTAGACCACGTTGTCACCCAGTTTGGCCATGGACCCGCGCAGGTTGGATTCCAGGGAGGAGACGGCCGAGAGCACCCCGATGATGCAGAAAATGCCGATGGAAATACCGAGCAGCGAGAGGAAAGTGCGCAGTTTGTTGCCGGCCAGTTGCTGGAAAGCCTGACGAATACTTTCGGTGATGACCTTGATGAGGATGCGCATGCACGAATATTGATGAACGATGGACGGCGAGGGAACGGCTCGCCACGGTGGGGCGGGAAAGCGGAGATTTTTAGCAAGACCCCCCGAAAACTGGAACCGAGACCTGTCTCTCCGTGTTGGGTCTCTTAGCAGTCACATTACCGAAGGTACGACGGCAGATTGATGACGGGGCTAAAGGTAAGCCGCCCCCACCGCACCGCACCCGAAATTCGATCAACGCGCCCGATCTTTCGGCGGATGACCGCCGCCGCCTGTTTTTTCTAACCCCCGCCGCCGTATACACCATATACCCGGGTTTGGCACCGGAACCCCATCCTTTTACCAGATTGGGTTATCTTCGCGCCAAATTTGCCACAACCACCGAGAATGAGGACGAAATTATCGCAATTCGATTTTAAACTGCCCGACAACCTGATTGCCAAGCGGCCCGCCAAGCGCCGCGACGAAAGCCGCCTGATGGTTGTGAACCGCGATACTGGAACGTTCGAGCACAAAGTCTTCAAGGAAGTCATCGACCACTTCGACGAGGGAGACACCATGATCTTTAACAACACCAAGGTGTTTCCCGCCCGCCTCTACGGCGAAAAGGAAAAAACCGGTGCCCGCATCGAGGTCTTCCTGCTCCGCGAACTCAACAGCCACGCCCGCCTGTGGGACGTGCTGGTGGACCCCGCGCGTAAAATTCGCGTGGGCAACAAACTCTATTTTCGCGAGAAAAGCAGCAGCCGTGAATTGGTGGCCGAAGTAGTGGACAACACCACCAGCCGCGGCCGCACCATCCGCTTTCTCTATGACGGCACGGACGAGGATTTTCGCCAAACCTTATATAAGCTCGGCAACACCCCTCTGCCCAAGCGCATCGGTCGCGAGGCGGACTCGTCCGATAGAGAACGTTTCCAGACCCTTTACGCCCAGGACATCGGCGCGGTAGCCGCTCCTTCGGCCGGCCTTCACTTTAGCGAGGAACTGCTGAAGCGGCTGGAGATAAAGGGCGTCGACCACGCCGAGATCACCCTTCACATCGGCCTGGGCACCTTTCGCAACATCGAGGTCGAAGACCTCTCCAAGCACAAAATGGACGCCGAGTATTTCCGCATCACGCAGGAAGCGGTAGACAAAGTGAACCGCAGCATGACGGCCGAAAAAAAGGTGTGTGCCGTGGGCACCACCGTCATGCGATCCATCGAGACTTCCGTCTCGGCGGAAAATATGCTGAAGACCAACGAGGGCTGGACGAACACCTTCATTTTTCCGCCCTTTGATTTCAGCATCGCCGATGCGATGATCACCAACTTCCATATGCCCAAATCCAGCCTGATGATCATGGCCTCGGCCTTTGGCGGCAAGGACCTGATCATGGAAGCTTACCACGAGGCCATCAAGAATAAGTACCGTTTCTTTACCTACGGCGACGCGATGCTGATCATTTAATAAAAGATGTGTTAAGTCGGGGATATTCCCCTTAAATAACTGCTAAAGGCCGTAAATCCGGTATACTAAAGTGGGTCGTAAAGCGTATACTTTGCGACCCGCTTGTGTTTGGTACTACCTAAAACGCGGGCCGTCCCCTACCTTACTGCTCCGCCTCACCCCATTTACCTGCCAATACAGCTCAACGCCCATGCGGACTTACCCATTTTTTCTTGCCTCCCTGTTTTTCGTCCTGGTCTTATCCTTCCCCGCGCCCGCCCGGGCCGGCGGCACCTCCCCTACGGCGGTCTTCAGCTTTTACACCGTCCCCATCAAACTGACCTACGATCCCGGGATGCTGATCGACGAGCCGCGCACGCTCGACAATGTCGTCATCAACTCTGCCCTGCGCCAACTGAAACGGCAAGACTTGGACGTACTGGGCAACCAGTTGCAACTGCTGCGCGGTCAGATCGGCCTGAACGATTTTCTCTACTTCCGTCTCATCGAGGCCACGCTTTTCAACATTTATCGGGGCAAATCGCCTAATGCGCGTAACCTGACCTTGTTTCAGTTACTGGCCGACGCTGATTTTGACGTGCGCCTCACCTTTCGCGGCAACCGGTCTTACGTCAACGTTTATACCAACGAGGACCTTTTCGAGGTACCCATCATCGACGACGACGGCCGCACCTACGCCAACATCACCTGCCTCAACGGCGATTGCAGCGGCAAGCAGTCGCTTTACATCGCCGCCGTGCAGCCCAACCCCCGGGGCCGTTCGTTTTCCTTCGCCCTCAGAAGCTGGCCCAGCATGCCCTCCCGGCCCACGGTACGCACCGTCAATTATACCTACCACGGCATCGACCACCAAATGGACGTGGAATTCGACCAGAATATGGTCGACATCATGAAGGACTACCCTTTCATCGACGAGTACTGCTACCTCGACACGCCCCTCTCCCCCACCCTGGCCCGCAGCCTTGTTCCTCAGTTGCGTTATCTCATGGCCCCGCTTTCTACCCAGCAGCGGCTCGAATTACTGGCCAGTTTCACGCGTTCCGGTTTTGCCTACAAGGAGGACAACGACTACTTCGGCCACAGCAAACCCATGGTGCCCGAAGAGCTTTTCGGCTACGCCTACTCGGATTGCGAGGATCGCTCGGCCCTCTTTTACGCCCTCGTGCGCGAACTCATCGACGTGCCCATGGCCGTCATCGCCTTCGACGACCACCTGAGCATAGCCGTTGCCACCGACGATATCCCCGGTGATGCGTTCACCATCGGCGGCCGCCGTTTTGTTTTCGTAGACCCCACCGGCCCCAGCAATTCATCGCGCATCGGCCTCATCCCGCCGGGTTATGAGAACAAGAAATTCGAGATCATCGGGCAGTGGAAATAAGAGCGTCTCCGGTCCGTCGTCTTTTGGGCGTGCCGCCCGGGCTATCGCCCGGCCGTCGGTCCCTTCCGGGCTTCGGCATTCGCCTCGGTGCTACCGCACTATAACCCTCCAGGCACCTCACGCAGGGCGAAAGGGGCCTACCACAATTTGCTACCCCAAATAATGGTCCATTCCAATCACGAGAATTATCGGCCCCCTGATTACTTAAATCACTATCTATCTGAAAATCAATTGCTTGATCGTATTATTTCCTACCGCTTGTATTTCGGGGCACCAATGACTACTTTTGCGGCCCCGCAGGCGAAACAAAAACGTCGCTGTACGGCTTTTGAATAACTCACAAGTAACACAAGTAAAGCGACGGTATGTATTGGACCCTGGAATTAGCCTCCCACCTGGAAGACGCCCCCTGGCCCGCAACGCGGGATGAATTGATTGACTACGCGATTCGATCGGGTGCTCCGCTGGAAGTTATCGAGAACTTGCAGGAGATGGAGGACGAGGGAGAAATTTACGAGGCCATCGAAGATATCTGGCCTGACTTTCCCCGCAAGGATGACTTCCTGTTTAATGAAGATGAATACTGATCCGGCACTGCCGTAGATCGTAATTTGACCGTTGCTTGCCCATCGGTAAAACCTTAAATTTTCCGGTTTAACCCCACTCTTTCGCCCCGCGTGAGGGATAGGAGGTATTGTTTGAACGAACCGGATGGGCGAATTGCAATTTGCCCCGTAGGGAGGAGAGTGCCGGATAGCTCGGCCCCGGTAGCACTCCGCCGCCCCTACTCTTCCGCCCCCGGCTCCACGGTTTGGAGAGACCGTTGCCAGCGCCGCCAATCGTCGAGGTAATAATCGAGCAGGCGCGGCCGGTCCAGGGTATTGATGCCCAGTTCGCCGGGGTGGCGCAGGTCCCGTGCAAAATAGAAGAGTTCGGGTAGCAGCCCGGAATCGAGGTACTGTTCGCGGCCGGTGGGCCGATAGCTGCGCGGATCGACGGGGCGGTCGAGGGCGAGGAAAAAGCCCCACTCACCGAAACTGGGCACGTTGGTGTGGTAGGGGTAGACGTAGGCGAAGCCGGCCGCGCGCAGGGTTTCGTAAATGCACCAATAGGCGTTTCGGGTATGGAAGGGGCTGGTGCCCTGGGTGGCGAAAACGCCGCCGGGGAGGAGGCGCGCTCGGGCCAAACCGAAGAATTGTGTACTGTAGAGGCGGGCCACGGCTTCGTTGCCGGGGTCGGGCAGGTCGGCAATTACCAAATCGTAGTGCGCCGTGTCGGTCCGCAAAAATTGAGCGGCATCCGTACCGACGGTGGTTACGCGGGGATCGGCCAGGGCCTCCTCATTGATCTCGCGCAGCGCGGCGTGGCTACGGGCCAGGGCAAATACGGCGGGATCCAGATCGACAATGGTGATGGCGGTTACCGCCGGTAGCCGCAACAACTCACGGGCCAGCAGCCCTTCCCCGCCGCCGAGGACGAGCACGCTGCGCGGCCCCGGATCGGCCACCGCCCCGGCGGGAATGAGGGCCAGGCTTTCGTGGTAACGGTATTCATCGGTGCTGGAAAACTGGATGACGTGATTGATGTAGAGCCGCACTTCCTCGCCGTTGCGGGTAAGGGCCAGTGCCTGGTAGGGGGTCTGCTCGCCGTAGACCAGATCGTGGGGGTAAGTGGCGGCCTCCCAGCGGTCGAGCAGCGTGCGCGAGGCGACGAGCAGGGCGGCAAAACCGACCAGGCTGAGGAGGGCCGCGACGAGCAATTTTTTCACCGTCCGCCGGCCGGGGCCGGCGGCACCGGATGCGGCGGGCAGAAAGAGCAGTACCCCGATGCCGAGCAGGATATTCACCATGCCCACGGCCGCCGAGGTACGAAACAGTCCGAAGGCGGGCAGCAACAGAAAGGGGAAAAGCAGGGTGGCGGCCAGCGCACCGATGTAGTCGAGCGAAAGGACGTTGGCCAGGTTTTCCCGGAGCGGGTAATGGTGGGTGAGTGCCCGCGCCAGCAGCGGAATCTCGAATCCCGTGAGCAGGCCCACCACCGCCGTGAGGCCGAGCATGAACGCCTGGTAACCGCCGGGGCTGAACACGGTATAGGCGTAGTAAAGCAGGGGCACCGCCGCGCCGCCCACCAGGCCCAGCAGTAACTCGATGATGACGAAGGAAACCGTGAGCCGGTCGCCGATAAATTTCGACAACCACGACCCGACGCCCATGCTGGCCAGGTAAACGCCGATGGTGAGCGAAAACTGCGTGACGCTATCGCCGAGGAAGTAGGAACTGGTGGTGGAAATAAGCAGTTCGTAGACAATGGAGCAGAGGCCGGCCACGAAAACAACGGGGATGAGAAATGCGCGGGGAGAACGGGCCGAAAGTTGCGGCATAATGAGAAAAGTCTTACTTTGCGGTAAAGTTAATCCTTATGCGCTCCATCTCCCTGAAGCACCTGCTGAGTCTGCTGATTCTGACCGGCGGTTTGTATTCCTGCTCTTCTTCCACTGACGAGACGCCGCCGCCGGGAGGTGATATTACTCCCACCATGGGCCTGGAAACCACGCTGGAAGAATCCGCCGACGGCGAATTTCTGATCGTGGACGAACAGGAAGTCGGCAGCCCCGAGGATAGCCGGATGTTCATCAATTACCTGGACGGCCACGCCGATACGGTGAGCCTGGCCGAGGCCAAAATGATTACCGACAACACCAGCCCGTCGGACACCAGCCGCCAGACCCGGGCCGTGCACCGGGGCGGCATGGGCTTTTTCGGCTGGTACTTTCTGGGCCGGATGGCCATGGGTGGCATGCGACCGTCAGCGGGGGTGTACCGCAGCCAGAGCACCTTTAACTCGGTGCAGAACGGTGCCGCCAGCCGCATCAATAACACGGCCACGCGCAGCACGCGCCCCGGTGCCGGCCGTAGCTACGGCGGCGGACGCTCTACGCGTTCGGTGGGCGGCTGATTTGCAATTTCGCGGCCGCAACTATTTATCGCGCTCCACTAGTCCGTTAGCACCGTACCATTGAGGTAGAGGGTGGTGGCGGACGGGTAGGTATTGGCCGTGATGGTGACGGGTTTGCCCTGACGCCCCTCCTTATTTTCCGAATCGAAGCGAACGCTGATCTCACCCTCCGCGCCGGGGGCAATGGGGGTTTTGGGCCAATCGGGCACCGTGCAACCGCAGGTAGAGCGGGCATCGGAAATGACCAGGGGAATACGGCCGGTATTGGTAAAGCGGTAGGTTTCCTCAATTACCTCACCCTGGCGGATGGTACCGAAATCGACGGCCGTTCGGTCAAAGGTGAGTTTCGCTACATTGACCGTATCCGTCGGCTTGTTAGCGGATACCGGATTGCGGATGATATCGGCGTTAGTGATCTTGTCGTCGGTAGGCGTGGCGATGAATCCGTCGGGGTCGGATTCTGCGCTACCGGGACCGGCACAACTATAGGTGAGCAGGAGACAGAACAGACCGATGACCAGATAAGGGAGAAAACGGAGCAACATAAGCAGCATGGGATAGTGGGGTAAAAGAGCAAAACCAGATTGTCGGCAATAAACGCGCAAAAGACTACCTTTAGCCGATTAAGCCGCCCGATTTTGCTGAAATCTACGTCTTTTTCTTAAATATCAGCAAATATTTAAAAATGCCCTTTCCCCATTCATTTGATTAAGAGCGTGTCTAAAATTTTAAGAACTGAGGATCAATGATTTGAGGTTCTGGCTAGACAAAAACTTGCGCGCATAGCGGGTTACGTAAGTCAGTTTATGTAACGCCAGGTTCTCAAATGCTTGGTTCTCAGGAAGTAAAAATTTAGACACGCTCTAAGAACAATTTTTTCCTTTTCCGTCAAACCACCCCTGCAATATGCGCATCTTTCTTACCGGTTTTATGGGTAGTGGAAAGACCCATGTGGGTAGACGACTGGCCGCTCGCATCGGTTTACCCTTCGTGGATTTGGATGAATGGATCGAGGAAATGACGGGAATGACCATTACCGAAATTTTCGACCGCCACGGTACCGACTATTTCCGGGAACTGGAAACGCGTTACCTGCGGGACTTCGATAGTCTGAAGCGTGTCGTTATTGCCTGCGGTGGGGGAACGCCCATTCACCACGACAATATGGCTTGGATGAACACTCATGGCATAACGATTTATCTGGACGTAGAAACGAAGGAACTGGTTAAACGCCTTGCCAACCAAACCCGCCACCGTCCCCTGCTGACCAAGCAAAAGGATTTGGCTGCTTACATCAAACGAACCAAAGCGGAACGAGCGGATACCTACCTAATGGCAAAAATGCACTTGAGCCTGGATGGGCAGAATTTGGACGTAGCGCAAATTATTGCCGATCGGCTAAACCTGACAGAATATCAAACGGATGGCGATAGTTAAGTAGATTGCCAATCAGTAAATATTCCGACTATGCGTTTTCTATCCTTATTTGTCGCTCTCTTATTTTGTCTTCCCTCGGCCCGTTCGCAAAGCGAAGACCGGGGCATGTACTTCGTCGGTTTTGCCGATAAGCAAGGTACGCCCCTGACCGTCAATGACGCCGACCGTTTACTGAGCGAACGCGCCCTGGCCCGCCGCGAGAAGACCGGCATGAAACTAACGCAGGACGACCTGCCCGTCAGCCCCGCTTACGAAGCGGCCGTGCGGGCAGCCGGCGGCACCGTCTGGTTGCGCTCCCGCTGGATGAACGGCCTGGTGGTTTCCGCCACCCCCGCCCAGCGCGACCGGATTGCCAAACTGTCCTCGGTAGACACCTTATATTACGTAGCCCCCTACCAGTACGACCGCACCTCGGCCGTGCCGGTGCTGCCGAATTTCGACCGCCCCGCCCCCCGATTCGACCGCGACACCGTGAGCGAGACATTTTACGGGGCGGGTTACAAAGATTTACGACGCATGGGCGGCGACAGCCTGCACCGCTGGGCTACCGCGGCGCGGGGATGCTGGTGGCCGTATTTGACGGCGGTTTTCCGCAGGTCAATTACCCCGGTTTCCTCGGCTACCCGAATGCGGACGTGCTACCGGCAAACTACGATGTGGTCCAACAAGACGAAACCGCCTTTGACGGAGGTTCGCACGGGGCCACCGTACTCAGCACCATGGCGGCGCACCACCCCTTCTTCATTATCGGCACCGCGCCCGAAGCCCGTTATATCTGTTTTACCACCGAAAACGGTCAGGGGGAGCACCGGTTGGAAGAGATCAATTATGCCATCGCCCTGGAGATAGCCGACAGCATCGGCGTGGATGTGGTAAATTCCTCGCTAGGCTACACCACCTTCACCGATAAGACAATGAATTACCGGTACGAAGACATGAACGGCAACCGCTCGCCCGCCAGCCGGGCCATCGACCAGGCCTTTGCCCGGGGCATGATCGTGGTGACCAGTGCCGGCAACGAGGGCGGCGATGCCTGGAAGTACATTAGCGTACCGGCCGATAGTAAATCGGTGCTGGCCGTGGGTGCCCTGCACCAGGAGCGCGAGGAACGGGCCTCCTTTAGCAGTTTCGGCCCCACGTTCGACGGCCGCGTGAAGCCCGACGTGATGGCCCCCGGCTCACGGGTGGCTGCGGTGAACGGGGCCGGGCGCGGTATTTCTTACCACAGTGGCACCTCCCTCAGTGCGCCGCTGGTGACCGGTCTGGTGGCTTGTTTGTGGCAAGCCTTTCCGGAAAAGACCAATGCCCAGATTGTGGATGCGCTGCGGCAGACGTCTTCGCGCTACGCCAAGCCGGATGGCGAGTATGGGTACGGGATCGTTAATTTCGCGGCGGCTTACCGGCTGTTGAAGGGAGATTTGTAGGGAAGTCAGCCTGTAAGCTCAATATCGAATGAGGGCATGGACTACTTTCGGCTCTCTCGGGAAGGAGATGACTTTAATGGGAATTAGGTCGTATTGATTTGGGCGTGCCCCCTCCCGGAGGTCGGGGTCGGTCCCTTCCCCGCTCGCTAATCGCTCGGCCCTGCGGGCTCCACCTAAACGGTGGTCGGTCCAGGCACCTCACGCGCAACACCCCGCGGTTGTTCCGGTTATTGAACCATATTCCACCGACCATGACCGCCATTATCGCCGCCAAGCCCCGGATTTTTCCCGTTCTACCGGTCAATTTCATCGGCTTCCTGGGGTACACCCTGGTACACCAAACTTTTCGGCGGCGGTGCCCACAAGGATTGCTACGACCACGAGGAAAATTCCGGCGTTAGCCTAATGAGCGTCCTCCGCCTGCCGGGGATGCCGTTGCTCTTCCTGATGTATTATGTCACCTTTTTCGGGTTCAGTTTTTTCTATTCCGGCATGCCCATCATGGCCTCCAACCAACTCGGCTGGGGGGCGGGTGAACTCGGTATTTTCTTTGCCGTCACCAGCGGGGTAATGGTAGTGACGCAGGGGCCGTTGCTTGCCCTTCTGAGCAAGCACATCGCCGCCTGGATACAGGTGGCCGCCGGGGCGGCACTGCTTGCCGTTAGTTTTTGCATCCTGCCCATCGCCACGCCCTTCCGGGTTTTCTTCGGCGGCATCGTGCTGGCCCTGGGTAATGGCATCATGTGGCCCAGCTTTTTGTCCATCCTCGGCAAGGCCGGTCCTAAATTACTGCAGGGGGCCACGCAGGGGTATGCGAATAGCATGGGCAGCCTGGCCAGCATCCTGGGGCTGGTGGGGGGCGGCACGCTGTATGCGGTACTTAGTTCAGGCGTGTTTTACCTGGGTGCGGGGCTGATCGGGCTGATTTTTTTGCTGGCGTTTCGGCTGGGGAAGTGAAAGCGAGGGATATAAGGTATAAGCTGGTGGACACACCTTTCCCAATAGGAAAAGTGAAAAATATCTTCTAGGGCGAACTCGAATACGTCGCTCAGGTCGAGGACGTCCACGTCCGAGACGTAATTAGTCAGAACGGCTCATTTTACGGACGGTCGGCTACGCCGGCCTGCTCGGACCTGGAGGTCCTCGACCTTGGAATTTTTTCCGCGTGAGGTGCCCGTAGGGGCGTTAGCGCACGCAGTGCCGAGCGAACAGCGAAGCCCGGAGGGGACCGGCACCGGCATAGCCGGTGACACGGCCCTTTTTAGTAGGTAGTACGTAGTTGGGTAGTACGTAGTGCCTTCCGTACGTGTACCAGTAGTATGTGCCTACCGACTACTACCCATTACCCAACTACCCGACTACCCACTACCCGACTATCCAACCAACTCACTCCCGGTAGGGCGTGCGCGTCAGAATGCTGCGGCCGAGGGTAAGTTCGTCGGCGTACTCCAATTCGCCGCCGAAACTGACGCCGCGGGCGATGGAGGAGACCCGGACCTGGAGGGGGCGGAGTTGTTTATCTAGATAAAAAATGGTGGTTTCGCCCTCGATGGTGGGGCTGACGGCCATGATGATCTCGTGCACGTCGGGGGTACCGGCGCGGCGGATGAGGTCGTCGATATTGAGGTCGGCGGGGCCGATGCCTTCGATGGGGGCGATGACGCCGCCCAGCACGTGGTAGAGGCCGCGGTACTGCTGGGTATCTTCGATGGCCATGAGATCGCGGATGGTTTCCACTACGCAGATGGTGGCGCGGTCGCGGCGGGGGTCGGCGCAGATGCTACAGACCGTGTCGTCGCTGAGATTACCACACTCGGTGCAGTGGCGGATCTGCTGGCGCAGGGTGGTGATGGCGTTGCCGAAATCGCGGCTGACCTCCAGCGGCTGCTGGATGAGATGGAGCACCAGGCGCAGGGCGGTCTTGCGGCCGATACCGGGCAGAGCGGCAAAGGCATTGACCGCGTTCTCAATAAGTTGCGAGCTAAATTGCATAAGGGGCGTTGGGAGTGTACATTTACGGAAACAACAAACGGGGGGGCTTGGTGTTGAAAAGGCCGTAAGGTCTTGGAAAAGACGCCCGAAAAGCGCAAATTTGCGACCACAAAGATAGCGAAAAACCAGCACAGACTATGGCCGAAGTAATTAAGATGCCCCGCATGAGCGACACGATGGAAGAGGGCAACATCGTAAGTTGGTTAAAGGAAGAGGGCGATTCGGTGGAACCGGGCGAGACCTTGGCCGAAGTGGAAACCGACAAAGCCACGATGGAACTGGACAGCTACTTTGAGGGGGTACTCCTGCACATTGCCGTACGCGAGGGCACGGTGCCGATCGACGGCGTGATTGCCGTCATCGGGGAGGAAGGCGAAGACTGGAAGGCGGCCATTGCCGCCGCGAACGGCAACGGAGCTGCCGCACCGGCCGCCGCCGATGAGGCCGAACCTACGGAAGCGAAGCAGGAACCCAAGCAGGAAAAACCCGCCGACACCCCCGCCGCTGAAGCAACAACCGGCGAAGACGAGGGCCGTATAAAAGCCAGCCCCCTGGCCCGGTCGATGGCAAAAGAAGCCGGCATCGATATTTCTTCCGTGGAAGGTAGCGGTGATAACGGCCGCGTTGTGAAGCGCGACGTGGAGGCCGCGATG
Organism: Lewinellaceae bacterium; assembly: GCA_963710215.1. GTDB lineage: Bacteria > Bacteroidota > Bacteroidia > Chitinophagales > Saprospiraceae > Neolewinella. Next base: position 28,210 of record CAVPZP010000035.1, read on the forward strand.
GAGCAAGCTCCCGCCGCCAAAACATCCGCGCCCGCCGCACCGGCACCGGCGCAGCCCGCCGCCGCGCCCAAGCAAGCCGCTCCCCAGCTGAGTCCCTCCCCCGCCGTGCAGGAACCCCAACCCCAGGTGGCGGCCTTTTACGGCGGCAGCAGTGAGGACAGCTACGTGGATACACCCGTGAGCCAGATGCGCAAAGTGATTGCCCGCCGGCTGGGCGAGTCGAAGTTTAGCGCGCCCCACTTTTACCTGAAGGCCGATATCAATATGGGCAAAGTCTGGGATCTGCGCAAGCAACTAAACGAGGTGGCCCCGGTAAAACTGAGCTTCAACGACTTGGTCATCAAGGCCTGCGCGGCGGCCCTGCGCAAGCACCCCGTGATAAATTCCAGCTGGATGACCGACCACATCCGTCAGAATAACCACGTGAATATCGGCGTGGCCGTGGCCGTGGAAGACGGTTTGCTGGTGCCCGTGATCCGGCACGCGGACATGAAATCGCTGTCGCAGATCAATGTGGAGGTTAAGAACCTGGCCGGCAAGGCAAAGAACAAGAAACTACAGCCCCAGGAAATGGCGGGTAATACCTTCACCATTTCCAACCTGGGCATGTTCGGCGTGGACGAGTTTACCGCGATCATTAACCCGCCCGATGCCTGCATTCTGGCCGTGGGAGGTATCATCGACAAGCCGATCGTGGAGGATGGCCGGATCGTACCCGCACGCATCATGCGCGTTACGCTGAGCTGTGACCACCGGGTGGTGGACGGCGCATCGGGTGCCCACTTCCTGAACACGCTGAAGGAGGTACTGGAGAACCCGATCAACCTGATGGTGTGACAGGGCCGGTAGGAAATAGATGAGGTGCGGTCGCAATTTTATGGTAAGCGGTCAGGATTTTAGCTATCTTTGCGTTTAAACATAATAGTGATCGGCAATCTGCTTGCTGGTCGGTGGTGATAATTTGCTTGGTTGCGAACACCGCTACCCGCAACGGTTTTTATATCACTATTATTAGACGTTATAATTCCCCCTCCTATAATATCATATCATAGTGGAAAGCTTGCCGCTTCGCCTTTGGCGGAGTGTGACCATTACCGAGCTTTAAAACTACACAGATGACTTCTACCGTAACAAATCATAAGACAACGGTTGTACTGGGGGCTTCACCGAACCCCGGACGCTATTCCTACGAGGCTGTTCACCGGCTACACGCCAAAGGCATCCGCGTGGTGCCGGTGGGTATTCGCCAGGGCGAGATCGATGGAATTGACATTAAAATCGGCCAACCAGCCGAGGAGGAAGTAGATACCGTAACCCTCTACCTGAACGCCAAGCGGCAAAAGGAATACTACGATTATATTCTGGAACTCAACCCCAGACGAATTATCTTTAACCCCGGCACCGAAAATGCGGAGTTGATGAATCTGGCCCGCGAGCGGGGGATCGAGCCGGTCATTGCCTGTACCCTGGTGATGCTGAGTACGGGAGAATACTGAACCGAGATTAGGTCCTCAAAATAAAAGCGGTCGCTCCTTCCATTCGGGAGGGAGCGACCGCTTTCGTATTTTAATGCAAGCCCGGAGCGATGATTTGCCGGCGAATCAGTTATCTTCCTCGTCCAGTTTGGCGTCCTTGCGATCGAACTTGAGCACGCGCTTGCGGCTCTTGAACGGCACGTAGCGGTAGGGGCGCTCCTGGAGATCGGTAGCCAGCGTATCGATACTCTGACTGGCACTGTTAAGGCGGCGGTAGATTTCCTCATCGTAGATTAGCTTACCGAGGGTACCGTCGCCGTTTTTGATGGTACTGACCATTTCACTAACGCCGCCCAGGGCTTTGTCAGCCTCGTCGAGGGTGCCGCGCAGGCGGCGTAGGCTTTCGGTAGCCTCGTCGATGGTGCGACCCAGATCGGCGTCGGCCAAACTCTGGCTCAGACTGTCGGCATTATTGACGATGCGCTCGATACTGCCGGATTTACGGGCCAGACTACTGCTGAGAGTACGCAGGTTATTCATGGTCTGATCGATTTCGCGGCGGTTGTTTACCAGGATACCTTCGAGTTGTTCGCTGGCACCCTTCATGTTTTCCATTGTCGTGCTGAGATCACGGCTGGAGCGGGCGATGGGGTGACTGCTGGCTTCGCCGAAGAGCGTCTGGTTGAGGGTATCGATGGCGCCCGAAATGCCGGTTTTGAGCGAATTCATCATGTCTTCCTCTCCATTGTCGCCCAGGAAAGCGGCGAGCGGTCCCTTGACGCCGCCTTCGAGCGTACTTTCGTTTTGAGCGCAGTCACCATCGCCAAAGCACGGGGTCTTGTACTGAAGGTCGATCGCTTTCTCACCCAGCAGACTGATCGTGCTGATCATGGCGCGGGCATCGCGGGGCACGCTGATGTCTTTGCGTAAACTAAGCGTTGCCTGGACCAACCGGTCTTGCTGGTTGAGTTTTATGCCCGACACCGTACCGACGGAAACCCCGCTGATGGTAACGGGAGTGCCGACGGTAATGCCACCCGCATCGACGTAGTTAACGTAAAAAGTCTGGTCCGATGAAAAGAGGTTCCGCCCCTGAATGAATTTGTATCCCCAGAAGGCCAGTCCGATGGCTACCAGGGCGAGAATTCCGATCTTGATTTCGTTGCGCATAAGTGGGGCTAAACTGGAAAAATACCCGGGTGTGCAATGGACATCATCGCGACCCCTTGGTTAGAATCGTAGGGGAAACGTCACCTGTGACCACTTAGTTTGTTTTGAGCGGCAAGTCTTACCGATGCTCTTCGCTCGACTTATTTCAACGGCAAGGATGCCCTCCAATTGTTTGGGCGGCGTCATTAATCCTTCGGAGGAACCGTTAAATTTCTTCCCGCATAAAACCCGATTGAGGCTGGTGCGGTTATTGGTTTAGTCTATTGAGAGAACCACTTGCTAACGAACTTTTGTAAAAAATCAATGGGAAGGGTAAAATAAAATTTCTGATTTCCGTATTTTACCGACGATTACCCCCATTTTGAGCGTTACAATATCTACCAACCCTATTGGTTTCCACACAACCAATCCGCCAGAAAATGACCAAACGCACCCTGAAGCATAAGTGGCTGAAGACCAAGATCGCATTGAATAATACAATGCAGGACATCCTCAATCTTAACCGCAAGCGCAAGCTCCTGCAGCACATTAAAAACAGCCGCAAGGCCCAGGAAGAACTGGAGAGTGAACTGCGCATCCTCAATGCCACGGCTGATTTACAAGCGCAGGCATTACGCCGCTACGAACTGGTACTGGGAGAAGCGGTAATGGTCAATCACGCCTGATTTTTTCTTATCTCCCGTAACTCCTAATCCGGCTTCTTGAGCCGGACGGTACTGTCGATGACGGTGCCTCGCCGTCGCTCGGCAATGACAGCCGCGCGACGTGCCTCGGTTAGCTGTTCGATGGTCTCCTCTTCCCATAGTAGTTTTCCGGTCAATTGGCGGTGCCACGCCAGGATCAGGTAGTGCGCCACGTCATCGGGGTGCCGCAGGCCGCGACGCCCGAAATAGACCGACAGGCGCGAACCGCCGTGCAACCCCCAGTTAGTAACGATCCAGCGGCCGAGCGTGAGTTCTAGCGCGGCGTAGGCACGGTCTTCCGGCTGCGCCATGAAGGACCGGCGAGATTCCCCGTCGCTCAAACGAGTTAATTCACTCAGGGCTTCCTCCGTGTCGGCGGGGATGTAGACTCCGAACAGGCGGTCCTGGCTGACGCGCTTGCGGAACTCCTGCCGGTACTCGTCCTCGTTGTTGGCGGGGGCGGGGGTTTGGGCCGTTAGCACGGAAATGTTGCCGATAAGCACGGCAAGAAGCAAAAGGAGAAAGCGTTGAGTCGGCATGAGGGATCGAGTAAAGGCTCGGAGCGGGTGAACCCGTCCTGGGAGGATAGGTGGGGGAAATGAAAAAAAGAGGGGGTAGACCGATAGCGGCGGCCTTGCCGCGTGAGGTGCCTGGAGGGGCCGCTTCCGGGTGGGGCCGAGGCCCCACCCGAAGGGGAGTGCGCAGCACCGACCGCCAGGGAGTCCGGAAGGGACCGACGCCGTTCCGTCAGGACGGCGGCACGCCCGAAACCATGACGAGAAGATTACTACGGGCGCACTTTCTGATAGGTCACCACCCCGCTACTTACCCCCAACTGGCTGATTTGCAACTGTTCATCCGTTACGCTGACAATGCCGAAGCAATCGGTGGCGTACTGGCTGCGGATAATGAAGCAGGGGTAGCTGACGCTGCCGGCCGCGCTGCACTGGGTGTTGCAGACCTCGTGGTATTCGATGCGTTCCTCCACGATGGGATTGCCCTCGAAGAAGGACGTATAGTGATCGAAATCGAAACGCACCGTCTCGTCCGGCTCGACTGTGTTGCGCCAGGTTCCGCTGAGTAATTGCAGGCCGCGCGGGGCGGAGGAACGGGGCGTCAGCTGGTCGGGGGCACTCTGGTAGGTTTCCGGGCGGGCACTGGAATAGTCGTCGTAAGCCTGGGGCGCGGCGGGCGGGCGGCTCTCGTAAGACTGCGGCGCGGCGTCAACAGCGGGTTGCGTGCGGGCCTCGGCGCGGGGGGCCGGAGTACCGTACTCCCCCCGCTCGTAGAGGGCCTCGGTGGTGGTGGAGTACGGCTTGGTGCACGACAACATACACAGTAGCGGCAGCAGTAAAAGCAAGGAGTGGCGGTGCATGGGAGGGTAATTAGCGGCCTGTGGACAGGCCTATCTGCAAAGCAAATGATGTCAACTGAACGACCCACGGCCGGGGCTTGGTTCATTTGTCTAACGCAATCGGGGCGTTAAGCAACGTTAAAGGACGCTAAATTTCCTTAAATGCCCGCTTTGGCGGCCCGCCAACCAACCGGCCGGGGGGCGGGTTGTATCTTTGGGCCGGTGCCGCGCCGGGGCGGCCCACCGCTAAAAATTTGCTCCGCCCGCGAGCCGCCACAACGATACCATGCCGATAACCGTAAGCAACCTGACCAAAATATACGGCACCCAACGGGCCGTGGACGACGTGAGTTTCGAGGCCCGGCCGGGTGAGGTACTGGGCTTTTTGGGGCCGAACGGCGCGGGCAAGACCACCACCATGAAGATCATTACCGGTTACCTGCCCGCTAGCGAGGGCAGCGTGACCGTGGCCGGGCACCACGTGGCCGAAGATAGCCTGGCCGCCCGCCGTAACATCGGTTACCTGCCCGAGCACAACCCGCTCTACCTGGATATGTACGTGCGCGAGTACCTGGCCTATGCCGGGCGGCTGCACAAAATGAGCGGAAAACCACTGACCGCTCGGATCGAAGAACTGATCGACCTGACCGGACTGGAACGCGAGCAACACAAGCAGATCGGCACCCTCTCCAAGGGCTACCGGCAGCGCGTGGGCCTGGCCCAGGCCCTGCTGCACGACCCGCCCGTGCTGCTGCTGGACGAACCCACCTCGGGCCTGGACCCCAACCAACTGGCCGAGATCAGGGAACTGATCCGCCAACTGGGCCGCGAAAAAACGGTGGTGTTCAGCACCCACATCATGCAGGAGGTACAGGCCGTCTGCGACCGCGTACTCATCATCAACCAGGGCAAACTGGTGGCCGACGATCCCATCGAGCGGCTGCGCGAGCGGCTGAGTGACGCGCCCACGCTAGTGATCGAATTGGCGGGTAAGGGCGTGACGGCCGAGCGGCTGGAGGCCGTGGCGGGCGTAGCCCGCGCGGCCGAGCTGGGCGGCGGCCGGTTCCGCATCACGGCCCGGCCGGGGGCGGAAGACATTCGGGCCGACCTGTTTGCCTTTGCCGTGGCCCACAAACTGGTGCTGCTGGAAATGCGGCGCGAAGAGGGCGGCGTGGAGGAAGTGTTCCGTCAGTTGACCCGGGCCGTGCCGGCCTGAATTGCTCTCCGATTTGCCACTCCCCTACCCCACTCCTATGCGCTATTGTATTCCGTTTTTATTCTTCCTCCTGGTAACCGGCCCGGCCCGGCTGCCGGCCCAGGCGGCCGACTCGGCCCAAACCTTTGCGCTCGACCGCGATTACCGCTTTAACGAGGGTATTTATTTCAGCTTTGAATCCCTGGCCGCCAACCGGCCCGACCGAGCGTGGGAAGAAGTGAACGGCAGCATGGTGCAGTTCCCGGACGATTACCGCGTGCAGATCGGCGGCCTTGAATTACTAGATCACCCCACCGACGGTCCACTCTACGCCCTGGTGCTGGAGGGTTTTCCCTACCGGCTGGTGCGCCGCAGCGCGCAAAACGCGCTGACCGAGTTCGTGATGCTACGCATCCGCGGGCGATTGGCCTACTACGAATATGACACCACGGTGGTGCGGCCCATCGTGATGCGGGCTTATAATCCTTCCAACGGTATCCCCTTCCGCGAAGGCGTGGTGGACAAGCGCGAAACGGTCCGCAACGGCCGCCTGCTCTCCTTTGCCGACGGCCGCGACCTGGCTTTCGACCGCGACAACCTGCTGGCCATCGTCCGCCCCCGCGATCCCGATCTGGCCGAACTCCTCCGCGCACTCGATCCGAGGGAACGGGATTTCGAGGAAAAACTGCGCAAAGCCGTCAAAATATTCGACGACCGCCACCCGCTCTACCTGGCCAATCCGCCGGCCGCGGATGAGGAATGACCGCACACCTTATACTACGGCATTTTCAGTGCCCCCTTTTCATTTGCAACCCCACCCCTTTATGACCGCCATTTTCCGCCGCGAGATCACGGCTTTTTTCGGTTCCCTCATCGGCTACGTCGTCATCGGCATCTTCCTCCTCACACTGGGGCTGTTCCTGTTCGTTTTCCCCGATACCAGCCTGCTCAACTACGGTCTGGCCACGCTCGATCCGTTCTTTAACATCGTGCCCAACATTTTCATTTTTCTCATCCCCGCCATCTGCATGCGCTCGTTCGCCGAAGAGCGGGCCACCGGTGCCATCGAGCTGCTGGTGACCCGGCCGGTTCGCGAGATCGAGATCGTGCTAGGCAAGTATTTCGCCTGCCTCACCCTCGTGCTGCTGGCCCTGCTGCCCACCCTCCTCTACTGGTACACCGTCTACCAACTCGGTGCGCCCATCGGCAACATCGACGGCGGCGGCACCCTCGGCTCCTACCTCGGTCTCGCTTTCCTGGCCGCCGGCATGACGGGCATCGGCATCTTCGCCAGCGCCCTCACCAGCAACCAGATCGTCGGCTTTCTGGTCGGCACCTTGCTCTGTTTCTTCCTCTATTTCGGTTTCGATTACCTCAGCCGCCTGCCCTTCCTCATCGGCCGCGGCGACGATATCGTCGAGTCGTTCGGCCTTTTTTATCACTACGAGAGCCTCGGCCGCGGCCTGCTCGACACCCGCGATCTGATCTATTTTATCAGCATCGCCGGCCTGTTCATCGTCCTCACCATGGTGGTGCTGGAACGGAAACGGGGGTAGTTTGGTAGTCGGGTAGTGGGTAGTGGGTAGTCGGGTGGTCAGGTAGTCGGGTACGGAAGGCACTACGTACTATCCAACTACGTACTACCCGACTACCTATTAAAAAAGGCCGTGTCACCGGCTAACGCCGGTGCCGGTCCCCTCCGGGCTTCGCTGTTCGCTCGGCACTGCGTGCGCTAACGCCCCTGCGGGCACCTCACGCGGGCCTGTCGCACCCCCTAGGTCGAGGACCTCCAGGTCCGAGCAGGGCGGCGAAGCCGCCCGCCCGTAGTACGAGCGTGTAGTACGAGCACGTATGACAGCTTATGTCTCGGACGTGGACGTCCTCGACGTGAGCGACGTGAGCGATGCCCTTCACCTCATTCCCAGCTCACCAGCACCGCCCCGCCGATAGCCATCATCACGCCCAGCACTTTTCGCCAGTCGATGTCCGCCTGCTCGGTACCCAGCCAGCCGAAATGAGTGAGAACGACGGAAATAATCAGCTGACCGGCCACCGAGGCGACGAAAAATTTATCCGGCCCCACGCTACCGATCAGTAAAGTGGTAGCATAGAGGGCGCCCCCCGCAAACAAACCCGCCGTGAGGTAGTACCACGGCACCTCGGTCAGTTTACCGAAGGGAACAGGGCTGTCCATCATAAATAGCAGGCAGAGCGTGACCAGCAGGGCCAGGACAAAGTAGGGCAGATTGGCCAGCAGATCGGAACCGACCGCTTTGGCAAGCACGCTATTGAGGGTAAGGTAACAGGTTACCACGCTGCCGACGAGCATGGAAATCAGGAGGAGAAAGACGTTTTGCACGGGGGAAGAAGTTGGGCTGGTATAGACCAAAATAGGGCTATCGATAAAAGCTTGGCTTTGGCGGCGATGTTCGGCAAAAACGGCAAGACCGTCGAATGATGTACCTTGTGGTTATCACTCAATTCTCCGTGCCATGAAAGAGGAGTACGACAGTATGAAGAACCTGGAGGCCGCCGTGGCCGCGCAAGTTGCCAGGATGAACCACATCGCCCGTGAGAAGATGGACAACCTGTCTCCGCTGGATATCAGCCAACTCATCTACCATCCCTTCGAGGAAACTTGTCCCCTGGCCTTTCGGCAGGACCTGACGAGCGAGACCGTGCTGCAAATGCCGTTCATGAAACTGCTGCACGGTTTTTTACTGGAAGCGGCCGAACCCAGGGGCATCCAGCTTACCAAGGGAGGTAACCTCAACGTAAAACTAGTCAAATCCCTCTACGGCCAACGGCTGCTGTTGGATGAGATGATCGAAAGAGGGTTTTGCAAACTAAACAAGGAAAAGGACGTCGTCTGGATTCAGAATATCCGCCTCCTTGCTACCCTGAGCGGCCTCGCCAAGAATGGAAAAGAACAGCTCACCCTGACCGCCAGGGGCAGAAAACTGGTGGAGGCCGAAGACTGGCCCACTATCTTTCAGTGGGTGTTCCTGACTCAACTGCGTAAATTCAATATGGGCTACCACGACGGTTATCCCGAAACGGATGCGCAACTACTCTGCCCGTATGTACTCTATCTGCTGGTCCGCTACGGCCAAGAGACCCGGCCGCTAACCTTTTACGTGGAAAAATTCGTGCAAGCGTTCCCTATACTGCTTACCCAAGCGGCTTCTACCCACGGCACTCCCACGCATCAACTACAAAATATGCTCGGCACCCGCCTGTTTAATCGTTTTCTTAAATTTTACGGCATGGTGGACGTAGTAGATCCCAATGAGTACTATAAATTGGACGGCAAGCCCATGACAATCACCACCACCAAACTCTTTACCGCCGCGCTGGAGCTACGTTCCGATCGCTTCGCCTTCACCCGCCCGGAACACCTGGCCTGAGGCAACGCCGAAGCCGCCGCCGCGCAGGGTTTTCAGACCGTTCACCTCGCCGAGGTCGAAAAGCCGGCCGAGGAACTGGAGACTTTTTATAGTAACTCACGTCCGGGGCGTCAGCGGGGCCGTACCTTCGCCGCATGAAGCAGATCATCCTGAAACCGAAGCGCGAACAAGCCGTCCTCCGTCGCCACCCGTGGGTATTCAGTGGCGGTGTAGCCGGCAAAAGTGATGCCGCTGAAGAAGGCGAGCGCGTGGCCGTACTGGACCACGGCGGCCGGCGGCTGGCCACCGGTCACTTTCAGGAAGGGAGTATCCGGGTACGCATTTTTCATTTCGGGGCGGATGAACCCGCCGAAGACTTCTGGGACCAAAAACTGGGCGCGGCCCTACGCTTGCGCCGGCGGCTGGGTTTCGGCTTGAGCAAGGAAACCACCTGCTACCGTCTGGTCCATGGTGAGGGAGACGATCTACCGGGACTAATTGTGGATATCTACGGCGACACGGCCGTGGTGCAGTGCCACACGCAGGGTATGTATACCGAGCTGCCGGCCATTACCGCCGCCCTTTTCGGCCTTGCCGAACTGAAAACGGCCCATGTCTACGACCGCTCTTCCCGCTCCCTGCCCGACCGCTTCACCGCCCTGGCCGAAGACGGATTCCTCGACCGCACGGGAGAACTGCTGGACGATCAATCCAGTCAGGAAGAACTGCCCACCGTCCGGGAAAACGGCCTTCCTTTCCTCGTCGATCTGATAGAAGGCCAGAAAACCGGTTTTTTCCTCGACCAGCGTGACAACCGCGCTCTGCTGGGTCAGTATGCCGCCGGGGCCGAGCGGGTGCTCAACACTTTTTGTTATACCGGCGGATTCAGCACCTACGCCCTCGCTGCCGGGGCGAAAAAAGTGGTCAGCGTCGACCTGTCCGAACGAGCCATTGAACTCACGGACCGCAACGTGGCCCTCCTGCCCGACGGTGCCGCCGCCCGCCACGAATCGGTCGTCGCCGATGTGGGCAAATACCTCCGCGAGCAGGAGGCCGAGCAGTACGATATCGTGATAGTGGACCCACCGGCTTTCGCCAAATCCCGCAAGCGGTCGCACAATGCGGTGCAGGCTTACAAGCGGCTGAATGCCTCGGCCATGCGGCTGGTCCGGCCCGGGGGATTGTTGTTCACCTTTTCCTGTTCGCAGGTGGTGGGTCGGGAACTTTTCGAGAACACCATCGTAGCCGCCGGCCTGGAGGCGGAGCGGCCGGGCCGCGTACTACACCGCCTCGGCCAGGGGCCGGATCACCCGGTCAATCTGTACCATCCCGAAGGAAGTTATCTGAAGGGGTTGGTGGTTTTAGTAGGTTAGCAGGTAATTCGCAATTCAGCACGCTCCTATTGATCGTATTACTACTACCTACTTGAGCTCCCAACCAGGTATTAAAATCACTCCGTCAGATCATACTCCTTGATCTTCCGGTAGAGCGTACGTTCGGAAATCCCCAGATCGGCGGCGGCTTCCTTGCGGCGGCCGTTATGCTTACGCAGGGCCTTGCGAATCAGTTCCCGCTCGTTATCGGCCAGGCTGAGGTTTTCATCCACCACCTCTGATTCAGCGTAGCGGTCACGAATTTTGTGGTCTACGATGATCGGGCGAGCCGCATCCGTGGTAAAACTCCGGTCCGTCACGGGTGGATAGGGCGGTGGTGATGAGCCGGTTGCACCGGGATAAACAGCGGAGAAGTCGCTGTCTTCCGCTCCGTTATCATCATCCGGGCGGTAGCGCTCCACCACGGCGGCGGCGGCGGGGTAAGCTCCCGGCAATTGCAGGTTGTGCACCTTACCCATGTCGGGTACGTGTAGGTCATTGCCGCGGATGAGTTCGAAGACCAGTTTTTTCATTTCCCCCAGGTCCTGCCGCAGGTCGAACAATACTTTGTATAAAATCTCCCGCTCCTGGAAATTGTTTCCTCCGCCGGGCTGGTCCTGCTGGCGGATGGCGGGCAGGTTGCGCTTGAGTAATTGGGGCAGAAGTTCTACCAGGTCCGTAGCCGTCAGTTCCCGTTTTTCGGAGAGGATACCGATCTGTTCGGCGGCGTTTTTCAACTCGCGAATATTACCCGGCCAGGAATAACGCTCCAATAAACGGCGAGCATCGTCGTCCAGTTTTACCGGTTCGATCCGTTGCCGCTCGGAGAAATTGAGCGCGAAATTTCGGAACAGCAAGTAGATATCCCCCTCCCGATCGCGCAGGGGCGGCAGGTGGATGGGGACGGTATTGAGCCGGTAATACAGGTCCTCGCGAAAGCGCCCCTTCCTGATCCGTTCCTGTAGGTCCACATTGGTGGCGGCTACCACGCGCACGTCCGTCCGCTGAGTCTTCGAGGAACCGACGCGAATGTACTCCCCCGATTCCAGTACCCGCAGTAAGTACGACTGGGTGTCCAGCGGCATTTCGCCGATCTCATCCAGGAAAATGGTCCCGCCGTCGTAGGTCTCGAAGTAGCCCTTACGGTCACCCACCGCGCTGGTAAAAGCCCCCTTCATGTGTCCGAACAACTCGGAATTGATCGTTCCTTCGGGAATGGCACCGCAGTTGATGGCGATAAAACCCTCGTGTTTGCGCGGGCTGTTATCGTGGATAATGCGCGAGAAAACCTCCTTGCCCGTCCCGCTTTCGCCGGTAATGAGTACACTCAAATCGGTGCCCGCCACGCGCAGGGCCGTGTTGAGGGCACTCTCCAGGCTCACGGATCGCCCGACGATGCCATAGCGGCGTTTGACGGCTTGCAGGTTGGGTTTTTCGGCCATTACGTGGGTAAGATGTTCGCGGAGTAATGTTTAGGCACTGATCTCACCCAGCAGGGTGGCACTGGTGGCGTCGGTGATCCGCACGCTCACGTAATAACCGGGATGGTGATCGGCGGCGGGGTCCTTGGCAAAGATCACCATCTTGTTTTGGCTGTTGCGGCCCTTCCAGTCGCGATCCGATTTTTTGCTATCGCCCTCGATCAGGACCTTGCAGAGGCGGCCGATGTCAGCCTCGTTGTGTTGGCGGCTCATCTCGGTCTGCACGTCGATCACCTCGGCCAGGCGACGCTTTTTCACGGCCAGCGGCACATCGTCCTCATATTTGCGGGCGGCCAGGGTACCGGGCCGTTCGCTGTAGTAAAACATATACGACATACTGTACCGCGCCATTTCCAGTACGCTCAACGTATCACGGTGTTCTTCCTCTGTCTCGGTACAGAAACCGGTGATCACATCGGCCGAAATGGCACAGTCGGGAATGATCTCGTAGATGCGGCGCACTTTTTTCTCGTACCATTCGCGGTCATAGGTGCGGTTCATCAACTCCAGTATCCGGCTATTGCCTGATTGTACCGGCAGGTGGATGTAGTTGCAGATATTCTCGTGGTCGCGGATGGCGTAGAGCACCTCGTCGGTAATATCCTTGGGGTGGCTGGTGCTGAAGCGTACCCGCAGTTCAGGGGACACGTCCGCCACCTGCACCAGCAATTGCGCAAAGGTGGTCACGGCCCCGGTCTCGGGGTTTTCCCACTTATAGCTGTCTACGTTTTGGCCCAGCAGCGTTACTTCTTTAAAGCCGTTTTCGTAGAGGTCAGTAGCCTCGGCTACCACACTAAAAGCATTGCGGCTACGCTCGCGGCCGCGGGTGTAGGGCACCACGCAGAACGAACACATATTATCACAACCCCGCATGATGGAAATGAAAGCCGTCACGCCGTTACTCTGCAAGCGCAGCGGACTCAGATCGGCATAGGTTTCCTCGCGGCTCAGGAAAACATTCACGCCGCGGTCGCCTTCCTCGGCCCCGGCCACCAGGCCGGGCAGGTCGCGGTAGGCATCGGGACCGACCACCAGGTCCACCAGTTTTTCCTCTTCCAGGAACTTGGTTTTCAGCCGCTCGGCCATGCAGCCCAGCACGCCCACCAGCGTACCGGGGCGGCGGCGCTTGGCCTTGGCAAAAATGCGCAGGCGGCGGCGCACCGTATCCTCCGCCTTCTCGCGGATGGAGCAAGTATTAATCAGGATCAGGTCGGCGGACTCCATCTCGGTAGTCGGACCGTAGCCCGCCCCGGCCAGAATGGAGGCGACGATCTCGCTGTCCGAAAAATTCATCTGACAGCCGTAGCTCTCGATATAGAAGTGCTTTCCATTGGCCGTTATCTCGCCCGCCGGAGCCGCCGCCGGTTCCAGCACGGTACCCTGCCTGCTTTCGTCAATTACCTTGATGCCCTCCAGCGTCGGATTATCGTTGTACATTGCCTTTCGTTTCGGCCGCAAAGGTAGCTTATTTACCTGACAAGGTGACAGCCCAAAGCGGTATTTCCGAGACTTTTCAACCCACCCAGCTAAACAACACAATCATGGATTTACTCTTGCAAGCCACCCAAATGGGCGTCGGCGGCCTATTCATTCAAATCATCTTCGTGGCCGCCGTTACCTACGGCGCGGCCTATTTCCTTTCGGGCATCCAACTCGACGGCTTCAAAGACGCCCTCATCCTGGCCGTCGTGCTGGCCCTGCTAAATGCCACCGTCGGCTGGCTGCTACGCGGCCTCTCCCGCCCCCTCGACTGGATCACGCTCGGTCTGCTCACCTGGGCCATTGCACTGGTGGTCAGTGCGGTCGTCATCAAGATCGCCGACGCGCTACTAGGCAGCTTTGCGGTCAAGAATTTTGTCTGGGCCGTCATCCTGGCGGCCATTATTTCGCTATCGGGCAGCTTGTTCGGTATTGCCGCTTAGGGGGCAAAACATGGGAGGGAGGGAATGAACGATTGTAGGCATAGCGTAGCGGGTGCCGTACAAAACCTCCCGCTCACCCCCCTTGCTTTACCACCGGCCGTGTCGCCTCAAAGTCAAGCTTACCCGCATTGGTCTTTCCCCAACGTTCATTCGTCGAATGAGCGGAAGCAAGTAGAGACTAAAGCCTACTTTTGCGCCGTTTCGCACCAACCATTTCGTTCCCCCCTAACCAGGGAACACCACTACTAACCGCAAAACCAACTTATGCGTTACCTACTCTCGGGCCTTTTCATGGTCCTGCTGGCTACCGTTATTTCCGCTCAGGAAGCGGATTCGGAATACGCCAAAAACTGGTACAACCTCGATCTCGCCGCCGACAACTACCCCGGCATGAGCGTGGAAAAAGCCTACGATTTCCTGAAGGGCAAAACCAGCAAGAAAGTCGTCGTAGCCGTCATCGACTCCGGTATCGACGGCGAGCACGAAGACCTCGCCCCCATCATGTGGACCAACCCCGGCGAAACGGCCGGTAACGGTATCGACGACGACCGCAACGGCTACGTCGACGACGTACACGGCTGGAACTACATCGGCGGTAGCGACGGCGAAAACATCAATTACGAAAACCTCGAAATCGTTCGCCTTTACAACAAGCTGAACGCCAAGTACAACAACCGCAACCGCGACGGTCTTTCCAAAAAGGAACGGGCCGAATACGACAAGTACATCGAGTACAAGGAAGAAATCGAGAAGAAGCGCGAGGAACTTTCCACGCAGGCCAATTTCTTTTCCTCCACCATGGAGGCCGTAAACATGCTGGTACAGGCCATCGGCAAGAAGCCCGAGAACATTACCAACGAGGACATCACCAACTATAAAGGTGACGAAAAGATAACCACCATCGCCACGCAAATCCAGAGTTTCCTGGCGCGTTTCGATTCCTTCGGTGCGCTCTACGAAGAACTGGAAGGCGGCAACGAGTACTTCACCGGCTCCTACGGTAAAAACTGGAACCCCGAGTTCGACGCCCGCTCCATCGTCGGCGACGACCCCTCCGACCTCAGCGACCGCAACTACGGCAACAACGACATCCAGGGACCCGACGCCGGTCACGGCACCCACGTAGCCGGCATTATCGCCGGTGTGCGCGGCAACAACATCGGCAACGACGGTGTGGCTAATAACGTGAGCATCATGTCCGTACGCGCCGTACCCAATGGCGATGAGCGCGACAAGGATGTAGCCAACGCCATCCGCTACGCAGTAGACAACGGCGCCCAAGTCATCAACATGAGCTTCGGCAAAGGCCAAAGTCCCTACAAAGATGCCGTCGACGACGCCGTACGCTACGCCCGCAAGCGCGGTGTCCTGCTCGTCCACGCCGCCGGCAACGACGGCAAATTGCTGACCCTGGAGAACAACTTCCCCAACGACACTTACGAGAAACGAGGCTTCTTCGGTCCCAAAGGTGCCGACAACTGGATCGAGGTCGGTGCCAGCACCCGCTACAACGACGAGAAACTACCCGCCTCTTTCTCCAACTACGACAATCAGCTGGTAGACGTTTTCGCCCCCGGTCAGGAAATCTACTCCTCCACCCCCGACAACAACTACGCCGTGTACCAGGGCACCTCCATGGCATCGCCCATGGTGGCCGGCGTCGCCGCCATGCTCTTCTCCTACTTCCCCGATCTCTCGGCCGAACAGGTCAAGGAAATCATTATGGCCTCCACGGTTCCCTACCAGTCGGTCGTCACCGTCCCCGGCGAGGAATCCACGGGTAATTTCAAGGACCTGTCCGTCACCGGCGGGGTGGTCAATGCCTTTAACGCGGTAAAGATCGCCGCCGGCACGAAAGGCAAGAACAAGAAGGGCGGCACGCGCGATGCGTCGCTGATGATGGCAAACTAGTTTTGCATTTCCCCCGATCTAAAACCCCCATTCGCCGAGCGGTGGATGGGGGTTTTGCTTTTCACTACCGAGTAAAAGGGATGTGATCCTCACTTCGTTTTGGTTCGCATATTTTGGGCGTGCCCGGGGCTTAACGCCCCGGTCGGTCCCTTCCAGGCTCGCTGTTCGCTCGGCCGCTACGCGTCTCCTCCCTCCGGTCGGCCCTTCCAGGCACCTCACGCAATTAACAAGTTACCATTTTCCCTACGAACACGGATGGGTAGAACTCCAAGGTAAGGTGTGCAAAATTTGGTTTAGATAAAGATTCGCGCTTACCCGTTATTATCATAACCGGATCGCGGCTCGAAGCGCGGCAAATCCAAAGCGCGTGAAAGCCGTGCTATCCCGGTCACCCGTTAATACCCCAATCACTTCGTCAGTAGCATCATCGTAAGAAAGCCAGTGCTCACCGCATCCGTTGATCCAAAAATCACCTGCTTTTTCTTCCGCAAAAGGGCTGTCGGACGTTGATGGCTCAATGCGAATCACATAACACTCACCCGGGCTAAAGTAGTGTTTCAAATCAGGACGACAAAGCGTGCCGTCACTGCCATAAATCGTTATTTTAGCGTCATCTGTATTACCGCGTAGGTCCATCAGCACATCCGCTTCCATACGATAAATTCTGGTACGGCCGTTAGCATAGGTTATTCCACTCAGTTCCTGCACTTGCACCACCACAATCCTGGCTCCTTCTCCATGATAAATGTCCAGAAATCCGCCATTCCAACTACACATACAGGGGAAGAGGTTCCCACTAATCAAAATACAGCTGATCAGTAATAGATAGCGGGGCGATCGTTTCATGACTGATATTGTACTAATCCAGATGCCTGATAATCCACGAATGGTGGTTGGTAACATTCAACCCGCCGCCACCGGCGGGTTAGCCGCCAAAAACTCCCGCACCGCTTCCGGCTCATCGGTGAGGAAGAGGCGGTCGTAATAGGGGCGGCCGTGGGCCAACTGACGCAGCAGCGGGTAGATGAGCGTATCCACCTCGTAGCGGCGGCGGCCCAGAAATACCATGGGGCTGATGAAATGGTAGGTGGCATAATGATTCTGCGCCGCATCCATGAAAATTTCCTGGGTGGTGCCGGCACTACCCGCCGCGAAAACGATGCCGTGCAGCGAAATGGCCAGCAGCGTATCCTCGCGGATGCTGTTCGAGAAATATTTGGCAATGTAGGTAGCAAACAGGTTACTCGGCTCGTGGCCGTAAAACCAGGTCGGGATGGCCAGGCTTTCCGCGCCTTCGGGATAAGCGATGAGCACCTCCTGGGCGGCTTCCTGAAAACCGGGGTCGGTGTAATGAGGGGCCTTGGCCAACAGTTGCAGGGCACGTTCCAGGTCTTCCGCCGGCCGGTGGGCGAAGTAAGCCCCCAGATTCGCGGCCTCCATGATCCCGGGGCCGCCGCCGGAACACACAAAGTAACCGGCTTCCCCCAGCAGGCGAGCGGTGCGGGCGGCGCGGCGGAAATCGGGCGCATCGCGGCGGGTACCGTGCCCTCCCATGAACCCCACCGAACGGCGGCGGCTCAGGCCCTCCTCGTCAAAATCGAGCAGATTGCGCAGGGCCTCGTCGATACTAAAATCATGCAGCCGCTGCCACAAACTCTCCCGAATATCGGGACGAATGCGGCGCTCACTGAAGTGCTCGTAGATCCGCAAATCGGTCATGTCCGGTGATCCCTCCTCGTGGGGAGTTGCCAATTCCTGCCAGGTATACAGCCGGCGGCGCAGGGGCTGGTAGGGTAGATCATGGGGCGCACTGAGCAGCTGCGCACCCAGCCGCCGCAGTTCGATCTCATCTTCCAGTTTCAATCGGCAACCGAGCAGGAGGGTGGTCGCATCCGCGCCAAGTTGGCTCCAGTTCAGGTCTACTTTTCGCAGGTCCAGATTAACCAGGGTCACGTGCGCCAACGAGCAATCCGCGTTGCGGCGGAGTTCCTCGAAGGAATCGAAGGTGCGGAGGATGGAGGTGGGGGACTGGGAGAATTTGGTGGACAAGGGTGGGGGTTTTAGTACTTTAGTAAGCGGCTGGGCCGCTGGTAGTTTTGTGCTTTAGTAGAAGCCTACGCGTACACGGGGGGAATTATGAGGAAGCATTGACTTCTTGCAACGCCCGGTGAATCCGCATCACCTGCGGCACGAGTAACTGTTTGCCGTCATTGACGATGAGGTAATCGGCGCGGGAGGTCTTTTTTTCTTCAGGCCACTGGTGGGCCATGCGGGCCAGTACGGCTTCCTCGGTGCTACCGTCGCGGGCGACGGTGCGGGCGAGGCGGAGCGGTTGGGGAGCGGTGACGACCATGAGGCGATCCAGTTCGGCATCGCCGCCGGTTTCGAGAATGAGGGCGGCCTCGTGGAGGGTGTAGGGGATTGCGGAAGTCTGGGCGGCGTGGCGGCGGGCCGAATCACGGCGCACGGCGGGGTGCACCAGGGCGTTGAGGCCGGACAGTAATTCGGGATCGGTGAAAACACGGCCGCCCATCCACGCACGGTCCAGACTGCCGTCGGGAAGGTAGGCCTCCCGACCAAGCAGGGCGATGATATCCGCCACCAGTTCGGGGTCTTCCACCATCAGGCGTTTGGCCTCGCTATCCGCATCATAGACGGGGATGCCCAAGGTCTGGAAAATGCGGCAAACGGTGGATTTTCCGCTGCCGATGTTGCCGGTTATTCCGACGCGGAGTGGGGACATGGGGTGTTATTGGTTGGTCCGTGGAGCGGTAAGTTACCTAACGCATGATGAATGAGTAGTAATAATCTCCCTCGAACCGCTCGTAACGCCCCCGCAGGAGGATCTTGTCGTCCCGCCCGGCTTCGCGGAGGCGGCTCAGGACATCCTGGAGATTACGGACTTGCTTATCGTTAACGGCGGTGATGACAAAGCCGGCATCCATGTTAGTCGCTTCCACGGCGGAATTGCGGAAAATACTGATCACCCGCGCCCCGGTGGTGCCCAGGCGGGTTTCCTCGCTGGGGGTCAGGTTACGCAACTCGAAACCGAGGCGGTGCAGCAGGTCGTCACCCCGATCGCTGACCAGGGCCTGGGTGCCGTTATTTTTATTGAGCAGCGTAAGGCGGATACGCAACGGCTTGCCGTTACGGATCAGGCTGATGTCGATTCGGTCGCCGGGGCGGAAGCGGCTGATGCGTTCCTGGACTTCGGCGGGAGAGTCGATCTGCTTGCCGGCGATGGAGGTGAGCACATCCCCGGCTTCCAGGCCGGCGGACTCCGCGCTGCCGCCGCGCCGCAAACGCTTGATGAGCACGCCCCGGGCCTCCGGGAGGCCGAGACGGGAGGCGCGGCGGGCGTCGATCGGTTCGATGTAGACGCCCAGCATTCCGCGCCGGACCTCGCCGTAATCCCGCAGGTCGCGGAGGATGCGCTGGGCCAGGTTGCCGGGGATGGCGAAGGCAAACCCCTCGTGGCGGCCGCTGTTGGTGATGATGGCCGTATTGATACCCACCAGCTGGCCGCTGGTATTGACCAGCGCGCCGCCGGAATTACCGGGGTTGACGGCGGCGTCGGTCTGTACGAAGGACTCGATGCGGTCCTCGCCCTCCAGGATGTCGATACTCCGCCCCTTGGCCGAGACGATGCCCGCCGTGACGGTACTTTCCAGGTTGAAGGGATTTCCCACGGCCAGTACCCACTCCCCCACCCGCAGGGAGTCGGAGTCGCCGAAGGTAAGCGCGTGCAGGCCGCTTGCGTCGATGCGCAGGAGGGCCAGATCGGTACTCTCGTCTACCCCCAGTACGCGGGCGGTATACTCGCGCTTATCACTCAGGGTGACTTGAATCCGCTCGGCCCCCTCAATCACGTGATTGTTGGTGGCAATGAGGCCTTCGGAACTGATGACCACCCCCGAGCCGGAGGAAGCACTGATGTCGATGTTGGTTTGGTCCGAACTGCGGGAGGAGGAGGGATAGGAGCGGATAAATACCACCCCCGGCGTAACGGACGCCGCCGCCTGACTGAATTCGGTAGGCGCGATGGAAGGCAGCATGACCCGCTCGACCGGCGCACTACTCGGCTCGAAGGGGGGCGCGTACTCGGTAGAGGCCAGTTCCCGGATCACGATGCGCTCGCGGGGGTTGATCAGGCGGTCGAGGCCGAGGGCCAGCCCGGCGGAGAGCAGGCAGCAGACGAATAGGGCGAGGTAAGATTTTTGGTTGGGTGTCATGTAACTTGCTTGGGAAGACTATAACGAGGCCGGCCGCTGTTTCGCATCCGTAATCATTCCGGGCGGTAGACCTGTACGGGAGCCAGATCTTCCTGGTAGTCGCGCATATCCAGGTACCGGCCCGGGTAGAGCATACGGCCGGTGGTGTCGATGTAAACCATGATCCGATCGTCGATCACCCGGGCGCGGCCGTTGACGAACGGCCAGACCAATGGGTAGACGGGGTCGGTGAGCAAAGAGCCGTCGGGGCGCAGGAAACCCCAGCCGTCATCCACGCGGTAAGCGGCGAGACCGTCGGTGAAGGGGTGTAATTCATCCAGCCGCAGGGGGACGATCACCCGTTCGTCTTGGTCAATCAGGCCGTATTTGCCGGCGGTTTCGGCCACGAATTTACCCGGCAAGCCGGCGGGAACCAGTTGGTCGTAGGCGAGGCGGCTGACGATCTTGCCGCGCCGGTCGATCAGTTTCCACTGCTCCCCTACCTGTACGGATGCGCGGCCTGCGCTGAAATCAGCGGCTTGCTCGAAACGGGCGGCAACGACCACTTTGCCCAGGCTGTCGACAAACCCCCATTTCCCTCCCTGGCGATAGCGGATCAATCCTTCGGTACCGGGGGGGCGCAGGGCCTCGAACTCAGGGGGCAGTAGTACCCGGCCCGTGCCGTCGATGGTGCCGGTACGGCCGTTGGCCTGCACGGTGAACAGACCGGGGCGGTCGGTAGCACTGAGTTTTTCGTACACGGGCGGCACCACCAGTTTTCCGGTCGTGTCCAGGAGACCGTAAAGGCCGTCGCGGCCGACTTTAGCCAGGCCGCCGAAGAAATCACCGGCCTCTTCCCAGTTGGCGGCGATGACGTAGTCTCCGTTGCGGTTGATAAAGCCGAGCTTGTCGTTGTCGTCCCGTACGCGGGCGCGGCCGTCGTGGAAGGTCCAGGCCCCGGCATAGTCTTGCTTGCCGACTTGCAGGCCCCGGCGGTCGATGAAGGACCAGCGGCCGTTGCGGCGTACCACGGCGCGGTCCTGGCTGAAGACCCGCACTTCGTCGTAGGCATCGGAGATGAGGAGCCGTCCGGTTTGGTCGGCAAAGCCCCAGCGGTATTGGCTGGGGTCGTAATCGGCCGCGCGGCCGGGCAGGGGCGGCAGGGTGTCGGGGTAGTCGGAGAGAAGTTCTTGTTGGGTGGGGGGGTCGGGGGCGCAGGCGGGGAGGAGGAAGAGGAAGAAGAGGGAATAAAGGAGGAGGATTGGATAGGGGGGTGGCGTTGCTTGGCTTGTAGCACGCCGTGTTCCCTCACCCCCGGCCCCTCTCCTCGGGAGAGGGGTGACGTTTTTAGTTTCGTTTCGTGAGCTACGTAACGCTTTTTTTCTAAAGAAAAACGAGAGACTCATCACGAATTTATCCCAAAACACGACGTAAGTCACCCCGCATTTTACACACCTTGCCTTGGAGAGGTTACTTTTTGATTTTTGATTAGCTGCGCTACTCGTCGTAAGTTCCCTGGAGGGTTCGATTTTTAATTGATCCCGATTGCCGGTGCCGGTAAGTGGAGCCGCTGTGACGGGGCTGGTTTTTGCCGGGGTGGCGAACGGTGTTTCCAGGTACCGGAGGACCAGGGATGGGAGCCGGCGGCGCGTTAGCGCCGGGCCCGCAGGGCCGACCGAACAGGGAGCGGCGGACACGCCCGGCCGGACCGCTGCCGGAGCGAAGCGGAGGCGCGGGGCGGGGGCCCGAAATAAGGACTGAATTAGGGAAAACAGGGGAGATTTGCGAGGTTTCATGCCGGCAAATTTAGGCAAACAGCCGCTCGTAGAGTTCGCGGACCTTGCCGAGGGTGGTGATTTTGATGCCGTAGCGGTCGGGGTCGAGGCCCTTGGTGTTGTATTTGGAGATGAAGATTTCGCGGAACCCGAGGCGGTCGGCTTCCTGGATGCGTTGCTCGATGCGGTTGACGGCGCGGATTTCGCCGCTGAGGCCGACCTCGCCCGCGAAGCAGAATTGGTGCGGGATGCTGATGTCTTCCGCGCTGGAGAGGAGGGCGGCGATGATGGACAGGTCGATGGCGGGGTCGTCGACGCGCAGGCCGCCGGCGATGTTGAGGAAGACGTCCTGGTTGCCGAGGGGCATGCCGCCGCGTTTTTCGAGGACGGCGAGGAGCATGCTGAGGCGGCGCAGGTCGAAGCCGGTGGCCGAGCGCTGGGGCGTGCCGTAAACGGCGGTGCTGACCAGGGCCTGCACCTCGATGAGCATGGGCCGCATGCCTTCCAGGGTGGCGGCTACGGCGCTGCCGCTCAGTTCTTCATCCTTGGAACTGAGGAGGAGTTCGGAGGGGTTGCTGACCTGGCGCAGGCCCTCGGCGTTCATCTGGTAGATGCCCAGTTCATCGGTGCTACCGAAGCGGTTTTTGAGCGTCCGCATGATGCGGTAGGTGTAATTGCGGTCGCCTTCGAACTGGAGGACGGCGTCCACGATGTGCTCGAGTAGTTTCGGGCCGGCGATGCTGCCCTCCTTGGTGATATGGCCGATGAGGAAGACGGGGATGCCCGTCTCTTTGGCGAACCGCTGGAGTTCGGCGGCGCACTCGCGCACCTGGCTCACGGTGCCGGCCATGCTATCCACGTGGGGTGAGGAGAGCGTCTGGATGGAATCGACGATCAGCAGATCGGGCCGCTCCTGCTGGGCGTGTTGCAGCAGTTTGCTGGTATTGGTTTCGGTGAGCAGGAACACCCGCTCCGGCGATCCGCCGATGCGGTCGGCGCGCATTTTGATCTGCTCCTCGCTTTCCTCGCCGCTCACGTAGAGCACCTTACCATCCAACTGCAACGCAAGTTGCAGCAGCAGCGTCGATTTACCGATCCCCGGCTGCCCCCCGAACAGCACCACGCTACCCGGCACGATGCCGCCGCCCAGCACGCGGTTCAGTTCCTCGTCCTGCGTGATCAATCGGTCTACCGCCCCGGCCTTCACCTCGGGCAGGCGCACGGGCCGCGGCCCGCTGCCGGGCACGCGGCCATTACCGTTACCGTTTTCCTCCCCCACTTTGCGCCACGCCTGGCGGTCGGCTTCGCGGGGGGTGGTGGGCACCACTTTTTCCTCTACCAGCGTGTTCCACTCGTCGCAGGCAGTGCACTTGCCCATCCACTTCGGGTGCTCGGTTCCGCAGGCGGTGCAGAAGAACGCTACTTTTACTTTGGCCAATTTTCCTACTATTTGTGGCAAATATACGGAAAAGTTTTGGTTTTGTGGGCTTTGGTCGTGCTTTAGCAGGACGCTGCGCGTCTGATACTTTTGTACGTTTGATAAGCCTACGCGTACACCTCCGGGGCTAATTCTCTTACCGTTCCTGCACGCCACATTATTCCATTCCCTTTCGACCAAATCACCTCCCCACGCTGTTTATCCAACAAAACCTAAGTTAACCTATGGCACGATTCGATCGGTTCAAAAAATCCAGTAACCCCTTCCTCAAAGACGGCACCCTGGCTAAAGCAGCCACCCAGGAGCGGACGCTCGACGGCGGCATGATCCAGCGCAACGGCGACAGCCGCGCCTTAAACGGACGCATGACCCAAGCCGGTGCCGTTAACAAAAGTATCATCCTCGGCCTCATCTTGCTCGTCGGGGCCGTCATCGGCTTTCTTTACGCCAACCCCATCATCGTCTTCGGCGGTGCCATTGTGGGCCTTATCCTGGTGGTGGTCATGTCCTTCAAGCAAAACCTTTCGCCCACCCTGGCTCCGGTATACGCCGCCGTCGAGGGGCTTTTCGTGGGCGGCGTCAGCGGCTACTACGCGCTGGCGGCTTTTCCCGGCATTATTTTTCAGGCCGTGGCCCTCACCATGGCGGTTTTCTTCCTCATGCTGTTCCTCTACAAGTCCGGGGCCATCAAGGTCACGCAAAAGCTGCGGGCGGGCGTCATGATGGCTACCGGCGCGGTGCTGGTCGTCTACGTCCTGTCCTTCGCCTTGTCGTTTTTCGGCATCGCCATCCCCTACCTGCACGAGGGCGGCATGATCGGCATCGGCATCTCGCTTCTCATCATCGGCGTCGCCTCCATGAATCTCCTCCTCGATTTCGATAATTTCAAAAAGGGTGAAGAATACGGGCTACCTGCTTATATGGAGTGGTTCTGCGCCGTCGGCCTCATCGTTACGCTGGTGTGGCTGTATTTAGAGATTCTGCGCCTACTGGCGTTGCTGTCTTCCAGCGATTAATGATTGACCTCGAAAAATCGCTTGGCGACTGAGAGAAGCGCCGTAGGTAATGGCTGACTATTCCCAAATGCCATTCCCCCCCTGCGGCGGCCGGGGGTGAAGGATATCCAGACGCTCCCCCACTCGGGGGGCAGATATTAAAAGATTGATTACTTGTGCTTCATGGCTCGTTATCCTGCCATTCAGCCCGCCCCCCCCGCCCCCCGCGAACATCTTTCCCGCTTCCGCTTTTGATACGCATGCCGCTAAACGACGCACTGGAAGACCTGGGAAAAATCGTTCACCGCGAATGGGACGAAATCGTAGACCGCCTCAACTGGGGCAGTGATAAACCCGTAACCGTAGCCAACTACATCGGTTTCGGACGCGAGGATTACCTCTACCTCACCGGTCGCGTACTGCGCGACCGGGGCGTACGGCGCGGCGAACGGGACGGGCTGCTGCGCAACGTGATCAACAATTTCAAGCGGTTCAACTCACGGGAGATACCGGGTGCCAGGCTGGAAATAAGCTGGGGCGATCAGGTCTTTGAGCGCACCACGGATAGCGAGGGCTATTTCCATTTAGAACAGAGCTTCGCGCCGCCCATCCGGTTTCCGCTGACCGACCAGCTCTGGCAGGAGGCCGAGATCCGGGTGGTGAGCATCCCCGAGGAAGGCGACTGCAATTTGGTCACCCACTCCGACGTGGTGCTGCCCCGGACGGCCGAATACGGCATCATCAGCGACATCGACGACACCATCATGCAGACCGACGTCACCAGCCGGCTGAAGATGAAGGCCATGTTGCACACCATCCTCAAAAACGCCGCCCGGCGCGGCGCCTTCGACGGCGTGACCGATTTTTACCAGGCCCTCCGTCTCGGCCCCGACGGAGAAGGGTTCAATCCGTTTTTCTACGTCTCCAACAGCCCCTGGAACCTCTACGACCTGCTGCTCGATTTCCTGCACCTCAACCACCTGCCGCGCGGCCCCGTACTGCTGCGCGATTTCGGCCTGCCCAGCGAGGATATCGCCGCCAACTACCGCACCCACAAGGCCGATATGGTCAAGCGCATCCTCGACACCTACCCCGACCTGCCCTTCATCCTCGTCGGCGACAGCGGCGAACACGATACCGACATCTACCTGGAGGCCGCCCGCAACAACCCTGAACGCATCCTCAATATTTACATCCGCGACGTGCAGCACGAGCGCCGCGCCCAACGGATCGAACGGCTGATCGAAGACGTATCCGACATCAACGTCAGTCTGGTCGGCAGCTACGAAGAGGCACTGGTACACGCCCGTGAGCGCGGGTTGGTGAGTTAACCAACACAAATTGTTGCCACGCTACGTAAAAAGCACTACATTGCCCGCACAACAAACACGCGAGCAATGAATTGGTGGATCTTCTTTTTAGTAGCCCTCATTCCTCCGGCCGTCGGGGCCGTTTATTACAACCCCCGCGTGGTCGGCGGTGCCTGGATGCGCATCACCGGCCTGGACGAGGAACGGCTCAAACGCGGCAACACGTTCGTCATTTTCGGCTTGGCCTACCTCTTTTCCCTCATCGTGGCGGCCATGCTGTCCGTGATCGTGGTGCACCAAACGGGCCTGTCCGGCATCTTCGGCATGATGCCCGAGTTCTCGGACCCCGCCAGTGCCCTGCGCGCCGATCTGGCGGGGCTGGAGGCAAAATACGGCCTTTACACCAACCACCGCACCTTCGGCCACGGCGTACTGCACGGGGCCATGTTCGGCCTCACCATGGCAGCCGCCATCATCGCCATCAACGCCATTTTCGAGCGCCGCCGCTGGAATTACGTCCTCATCCACGTCGGTTACTGGACCGTCACCCTCGCCCTCATGGGCGGAGTACTGGCGCAGTACCTGGTGCTGGATTACGCGGTTTAGGAGGCAAGCACGGTGTTCTCAATGTCGGTTTTTCGGGCGTGCCCCCGGCTAAGGCCGGGGTCGGTCCCCTACCGGCTCGCTGTTCGCTCGGCCCTGCGGGCTCCTCCCTCCGGTCGGCCCGTCCGGGCACCTCACGCGGGGAAGGACAAGGAATGATGGACTGAAGGATGGAAGGATTGAAGGATGCAACGTAAAGACGCAACATCTTGCGTCTCCGAATGGCGAACCGCCATCCGGCCTCGATGGACTGACCTCGAAAAATCGCTTTGCGATTTGGAGAAGCAGCGCAGCTAATCCTTCAATCCCTCATTCCTTCCATCCCTCATTCCTTCACCTCGAAGGATCGCCTTGCGATCAGGAGAAGCAGCATGGCTAATCCTTGGTTTCCCCCCCGGCCCCCCGAAGGGGGGAGGTTATAGTATGCCCCCTTCACCTACCACGTAAAGGCGGCGACTGTTGGTCGCCTGGACGCAAAATGTTGCGTCTCTACTCATCCCTCTATCCTTCAATCCCTCATTCCCTCAATCCCTCAATCCCTCATTCCTTGTCCCCCCCCATCCAACTGCCCGATCTCTTTTCCGGCCCCGATCTCCCCTCCGGACCGGCCGGCGGCACCCTTACCGAAGCCGAATTGCTGGAGTTCCTCGCCGGCCGTGTTTCCGAGCTACTGGTCCACCAACACGGCCGGCTGATGAGCCTCTGCTACACCATGGATATTGATGAGGACGCCGTGGCCGCCGCCTTCCACCCCGCCGCCGCCGAACCCGCTAACCGGGGCCTGGCCCGCCTCATTCTCGATCGGCACAAACGCCGCCTGCAAACCCGCCGGGAGGTGAGGACACCGCCGCTGGAGGGGGAGTTCGGATGGTGAGGGATAGGAGGCGTTGTTTGAACGGACTGTAGGGGTGAATTGCATTTGCCCGCAGGGTAATGCAATTCACCCCGCAAGGAAGAGAGTGCCGGATAGCCCGACCGGCCGCCGGCAGGCGGACGGGCACCCCCAAAAATAATCCCGCAATCCAGAAAAAAAGCCGCCGCTCCCCTACTCCACCCGCAGTATCTTGACCTCCG
The DNA here is from genome assembly GCA_963710215.1 of Lewinellaceae bacterium. GTDB lineage: Bacteria > Bacteroidota > Bacteroidia > Chitinophagales > Saprospiraceae > Neolewinella. The sequence continues at coordinate 55,566 of CAVPZP010000035.1, forward strand.
TGCGGCGGTTCTCCGCGTACTGCTCCTCGGTACAATCCACGCCGTCTACGCAACCGTTGCGGGGTTGGGCCTCGCCGTAGCCGGTGGCGCGCAGGCGGGTGCCGTCGATGCCGCGGGCGATGAGGAAGGCGCGGGCGGCCTCGGCACGGCGCAGGCTGAGATCGAGGTTGTAATCGGCCTCGCCGCGGCTGTCGGTGTGGGCACTGAGTTCAACCATCATGCGGGGGTACTCACGCAGGAGTTGTTCGAGGGCCAGGAGGTCGACCGATTCGCCCCGCTGGATGTCGGATTTATTGAAGTCGTAGGCGATATTTTCCAGGTTGAAGACGGCTCCCTCGCGGACGGCCGCACCGGCGGTGCTGATGGACGTGGGACCGATTGAGCGCAGCACGAGGGCTACTTTGAGGGTACGCGTGGAACGCAGGCGCACGGTGGTGACGTTGGTGGCCGCGTCGGCGTAGCCGCTTTTGGCGGCCCCGACGGTATAGGTGCAACCGGGGTCGAGGCAGAGTTCGAAGCGGCCGTTAAGGTCTGATTTGACCAGCAGGGCGGCGGGCAGGGCCACGGGGCCGCAGTCGTCGGCAGTGACATTGACGTAGGCATTGGCAACCGCTTCACCGGCGGTGTCGGCAAGCTGACCCTCGAGGGTAATACAGTTGGTGGGGTTGAGCAGTATTTCCAGCGGGCGGCTGGTGCCGCTTTCCGAATAGTCGAATTTCAGTTCGTGGCTCAGGTAGCCGGTTTTGCGAACCAGGAGCAGGTAAGAACGACCGTATTTGAGGCCGAGGCCGGCCTGGCCGTTGTTGTCGGTAACGGCATCGGGGCTGCGGAGCTTGCGCTCCGGTTTGGGCTGGAGCTGGAGCGTGAGTTGATCGTTTTCGCCGGGTTCGAAACGGTAATCATAGTACTCTTCGCCCGCCTCGCCGCTATCGTTGAGGGGGAACAGCCGCAGGCTGGCCCCGCTGACCCGCCGGTTGGAGGCGGCATCGTAAACGGAGACGACCTCGCGGCGGCCGGGGGCGGCGGCCACGCCCTCCAGCCCGGCGGGGGCCGAAAATTCATACAGGTCATCCTGCCCGTAGCCGCCGGGGCGGTTGCTGGTGAGGAAACCGGCCGTTCCTTCCTCGTCGAGGATGATACCGAAATCATCGGCCGGGCTATTAAATGGTGCCCCCAGGTTGCGCACGCGTCCCCAGTTACGTTGGCTCATGTCTACGGAGAACAGGTCCAGCCCCCCGGTGCTTGCCGGTCCGTCGGAGCTGAACAGCAGGGTACCGTTTCGGTGGTAGCAGGGAAAAACGTCGTTGCCGCGCGAGTTCACCTCGGAGCCGAGGTTGACGGGATCACCCCAGCGGCCGTTAGCGTAGTCGGAGAAATAGAGGTCCATGCCGCCGAAGCCGCCGGGGCGGTCGCTGGCAAAAAACAGGCGCGTGCCGCCGGGCGCAAGCGTGGGGTGGAGGTAGCTGGCCTCGCCGTCGTTGAAGGGCAGGGCCTGCACGTTTTCCCAGTCGAATTGGCCCCGAGTGGCGGTGTAGATGCTGAGGTTTACCTTCCCTTTCTGCGAGGCTTTGCGGACGCCGTAATTACTGTTGGTACGGGTAAAAAAGATGCGGTCTCCCTTCGTATCAAAACAGACCGGCCCTTCGTGATTGGCCGAATTGAGTGCGGTGCTGAACGGCTGGCGGCGTTCGATGCGCCCCACCGGGTCCTGGGCGGCGTAGAAGAGCGCGTAAAAGGTCTGACCGGTGGCCGGGTCGATCGGCCCGTTGGCGTAGCGGCTCACGAACACGATACCGTTGGCGTAGTAGGCGGGGCTGAATTCCTTGTCGGGACCGTTAATGCGGCCGGCGTTTTCCAGTTTCACCTGCTTGTCGAGCTGGGTTGTGGTTGGCAGATCGTACTGGGCGGGGAGGGCTTGGGTGAGCAGGAAAATGAGGAAGATCAGGAGGAGGGATCGCATGGGGCTGTTTTTGGGGGGAGGGGGGAAGGCGTACTCAAATCTTTGACGGGCGGTAGGGGGAGCGGTCACGGTGGGCAAAATTAGTAAATAATGCAGGGTTCCCGAGCCTCTGAAAAAAGGAACGGTTAGTACCGTTTTCTACAAGGACTGCTTGTGGCAGGTTGTTTCTTATTCGCTTTCCACCCTAAAGTTACGGCTGTGTTCATGCGTAGCGCTCTGACGGCAGGAAGCAAAAGAAGTGGTACCTTGGTCCTAAATTAAAATGCCATGACTAGTGGACCAACCAGAAAATTCTGTTGTACCCAAGTCTTGTCTTTTTTGCCTCAGGCTTCGTTACGGAAATCCTTATGTAGCTACGGCTATACGCGTCTTCCAAGCCTCGCCTGAGTCAAAAAATCCGGCGACTTAGCATAACGAAACTTCACGTTTAGTCCACTAGCAGCGAAATAAAAAAGCGGGACAAGAAAATAATTGACCCGGATGAAAAGGATGATTCCGTCGCTCCGCTTGTTTACGACATTGCCAGTTACGGCGTGGAAGGTTTAGAGCGTGTCTGAAGCTAATTCAAGTAAAAGAAAGTATTGACAACCTGATTGCGGATGTCGATAATACGTTGGAAACCAAAGATGAGAAAAAGGCGCACTTAGCCAAGTATAGATACAATACACCCGGAGAGATTATTTATAACTGCTGTGCTACTCCATTCCAAGTTCCTTCTTCAACTGCGAAAAATTCAATACTGATTGAAAACCTCCCTTAACCAAATGACGATACAATTTACGATCTCCCGTCCATAGCGATTGATTTAAATACGCTGCCAATGCTACGAAGACAATATCATTAACGTCTACCTGCCGTACTAAAACAGCTGCCCGAGAATAATAAGCAATGGGAATTTGATCATCCGAAATAAAGGCAATACGTGTATAGACTAACCGGAGATTTTCGCGCACTTCGGAGGGAGACAGCTTCGATTGCGCTACAATTTTGTCAAAATGATTATTAATTTCTTCTTTTAAGTAGGCTGGAGCATAGTAACTGGCGGCTTCTAAACTCTCCACCATAATAAACTGAGCAATAGCACTTTTCTGGCTCATTGCTGCGGAAAACACAAGATTTGTATCAATAACATAACTACGCATCATACTAACCCTTCAAATCCTGGTACATCCTTAAATCTCACCTTGTTTTTCTCCCACCAGCCGGCTTTAACTTCCCGTGCCAACTCGTCAACCTGCTGTTGGGTCATCTGATTTTTTCTTCCGATTTCCATGTAACGCAAGTAGTTCAATATGCCCTGGATATCCTGTGGCATAGTAGTCAAAGGTAGTTTGATTAAAATTTCGCTTTCCGTTCGTTCGATGGTATAAGACATGCTGATAAGTATTTCGTCATCAGGAAAACGTACTCATCAGAAATTTAGTTGCCAAACTGGCAATCCATGTCAATTTCGCCCGCTCGCCCCCGCGTGAGGTGCCTGGAAGGGCGTCAGCGCACGAAGTGCCGAGCGACAGCGAAGCCTGCAAGGGACCGGCCCGATCGCAGGAGGGACACGCCCTGAGGTTATTACGTGGTCAAGTAGTAGGTAGTTAGGTAGTGCGTAGTACGCTCAATGTGTGTTCCAGCTACCCGTCTACCGAACTACCCGACTACTTTTTCAAAACCTCCTCCCCCCCTCAGCGGTTATTCCCAATTCATGGCAACGACAACCGCACCGCAGGTCAAGCACGACCGTACCGACACCGTTCTGGAGGAATTGATGGATACCTATGCCCGGGACGAGCGGCTGGATGAACTGGCCGGGCTGCTGGCCCATGACAAGCCCGCGCGTGTACAGCTAAAGGGGCTGGCCGGTGGGCTGGACGCCTTCCTGATGGCCGCCTTTTACCGGCGTACGCGCACGGGCCACCACCTGATCGTGGCGACGGATAAGGAAGAAGCCGCCTACCTACAAAATACGCTGGCTTCGCTGCTGCAGCCCAAATCGGTGCGCTTTTTCCCCGATTCGTTCAAGCGGCCGCTTAACTTCGACAACCTCGATAATACCAACGTCCTCCAACGCACGGAGACGATCAACCACCTGACCAACAGCCGCGCACGCGGCGAATTGGTGGTGACCTACCCCGAGGCCCTCTTCGAGCAGGTGGTGGCCCCCGAGGTACTGAACGCGGCCCGCATCGAAATCAAAAAGGGCGAGGCACTAGATGTACCGACCCTCATCAGCGTGATGGCGGAATACGACTTCCGTCGCGAGGAGTTCGTCTATGAACCCGGCCAGTTTTCCGTGCGCGGGGGCATCGTGGATATCTTCAGCTTCGGTAACGACTATCCCTACCGCATCGAACTGTTCGACGATGAGGTGGAATCCATCCGCACCTTTAACCCGATGGACCAACTCTCGGTGCGCAACATCTCCGAGGTGAGCATCGTGCCCAACATCAACACCAAATTCGAGCGCACGCAGAAGGTGTCGCTCTTTCAGGTGCTGCCGGCCAAGACGACCATCTGGCTTAAGGACCTGCAACTGCTGCTGGATAAACTGGGCGAGGCCTACACCCGCGCCGAAGAGTACGGCAAGCAGATTTCGGTCATGGACGAATCCGATCTGGCGGAGATCTTCCGCGACCGCGCCTTCATCCAACCCAACGAGGTGCTGAACGACGTGGCGGGCAAGGACATCGTGTTCTTCAGCGATTACAAGCAGCCCATCAAGGTGGACGCCACCATTGAGTCGCGGGCTAAACCGCAGCCGAGTTTCAATAAAAATTTCGAGTTGCTGATCCGCAACCTGAACGAGAACACTGCCCAGGGGCTGCGCAACCTGATCTTTACCGACAACCCCAAACAAGTAGAACGCTTCTACGCCATCTTCGGCGACCTGGACGCGAGCGTGCGCTTCGAACCCGTGCTGCGTAGCATTCACCAGGGTTTCGTCGATCTCAGCGGCGGCATCGCCGCCTACACCGATCATCAGATCTTCGAGCGGTTTCACCGCTACCGCCTCAAGCGGGGCTTCACCCGCGACCAAGCCCTCAACCTGCGTCTGCTCCGCGATTTGGAACCCGGCGACCTGGTGGTCCATATCGACCACGGGGTGGGCCGCTTCAGCGGCTTGGAAAAACTGGAGGTGAGCGGCAAGGTGCAGGAATCAGTTCGGCTGGTCTACAAAAACGACGATCTGCTGTACGTCGGCATTAACTCGCTGCATAAACTGAGCAAGTTTACCGGCAAAGACGGCAAGCTGCCGCGCCTGGACAAGATCGGCAGCGATGCGTGGAAGAAACTGAAGTCGCGCACCAAGAAGAAAATGAAAGACATGGCGGGCGAACTCATCAAGCTCTACGCCAAGCGCAAGGCCACCCCCGGCCACGCCTTCCCGCCCGACGGCTACCTGCAAACCGAACTGGAGGCCAGTTTCATCTACGAAGATACGCCCGACCAACTCACGGCCACCAATGCCGTAAAGGAGGACATGAAACAGCCGCACCCGATGGACCGCCTGATCTGCGGCGACGTGGGCTTCGGCAAGACCGAGATCGCGCTGCGCGGTGCGTTCAAGGCCGTGGCCGACAACAAGCAGGTGGCCATACTGGTGCCCACCACTATCCTGGCCCTCCAGCATTACCGCACCTTCCGCGACCGGTTGCAGGAGTTCGGCGTAACGGTGGACTACGTGAACCGCTTTCGCACCTCACGCCAAAAAAAGGAAATCTACGACCGGCTGAAGGAAGGCAAGATCGACATCCTGATCGGCACCCACGCCATTCTAGGCAAGGCGGTACAATTTAAGGATTTGGGGTTGCTGATCGTAGACGAGGAGCAGAAATTCGGCGTGGCGGCCAAGGAAAAACTGCGCAACATCAAGGTCAACGTCGACACCCTCACGCTTACGGCCACGCCCATCCCGCGCACGCTCCAGTTCAGCCTCATGAACGCGCGCGACCTCAGCGTTATCCGCACGCCGCCGCCCAACCGTCAGCCCATCCACACCGAGGTGCGGGTATTTAGCGACGAGCTGATCCGCGAATCCATCAACCAGGAGGTGTACCGGGGCGGGCAGGTGTTTTTCGTCCACAATCGCGTCAAATCGCTGCCCGACATGCTCACCCTCGTGCGCCGCCTTTGCCCCGATGTGCAGGTGGCCGCCGCCCACGGCCAGATGGACCCCACCCAGCTGGAGCAGGTGCTGATCGACTTCATCGACCGCAAGTATGAGGTCCTGCTCTGCACCAACATCATCGAGACCGGCCTGGACATCGCCAACGCCAACACCATCATCATCAACAACGCCCACCAGTTCGGCCTCTCCGACCTGCACCAACTGCGGGGGCGCGTGGGCCGCTCCAACCAGAAAGCCTATTGCTACCTGCTGGCCCCGCCCCTGTCGGTCCTAACGCCCGACGCCCGCAAGCGACTCCGCACCCTGGAAGAATACAGCGACCTCGGCAGCGGTTTCGAGATCGCCATGAAGGACCTCGACATCCGCGGCGCGGGTAACCTGCTGGGCGGCGAGCAGTCGGGCTTTATCGCCGATATCGGCTACGAGACCTACCAGCGTATCCTGGAAGAAGCCGTTCGTGAACTCAAGCAGGACGAGTTCCGTGACGTTTTTGCCGACCAGATGACTCAGGCCGAGGATTTTGTCCGTGATGTCGTCGTTGATACGGACACGGAGATGCACATCCCCACCGCCTACGTCGAAAGCACCCAGGAACGCCTCCGCCTCTACCAGGATCTCGACAACATCGAAACCGAGGAGGGCATCACCGCCTTCGCCACCGCCCTCGACGACCGTTTCGGCAAGATCCCGCCCGAGGTCGAAGAACTATTCGACGGCCTCCGTCTCCGCTGGGAGTGCCGCCGCCTCGGGTTCGAGCGCATCATCCTCAAAAACGGCCAACTCCGGTGCTACTTCGTCGATAACCCGCAATCTTTATATTACGAGAGTGATATTTTTCAGCGGCTCAGCGGCCTCATCGCCCGCGAGGGTGCCCTGCGCGGCCTGCGCCTCAAACAGTCCAATCGTAACCTCATTCTCGTCAAGGAGCGCGTCGGCAGCCTGTCCGTGGCCCGCAAAGTACTGGCCGGGCTATATGAGCGGGTGGAAGAGTTGAGGGCGGAGGAGTGAGGTTTAGTAGTAGGTGGTTGGGTTTGTAGTTGCGTAATTAGTTAATGATGGTAGAATTTCTTCTCCCCTCAATGTTAACGGCCTAATCCACCACCACCTCGCCCAGTACGCCCTCCAGGTGATAGCGATTCATCGGCACCACCTGGTAGCGGTAGGTTTTGCCCTCTACGGCCGTGGCATCGTAGTATTCGTGGTTGCGGCCACCCGCGCCCAGGGGGGTGACGTGGAGCAGGCTGCCCGGCCGGTCGCGGTAGGCGGGGGCGTTGCCCTCGAAGCGATAGATGGCGAAATACCAGGGCAGGTCATTCTCCGGCACGCGCCGCTTGTACTGCCAGCGCAGGCGGACGCCCCGGTCGGATTTGAATTTGGCCCGGCGCATCCGGGGCGTGGGAGCCAGGGTGGAAGGGCGCAGGGTACGGGCGGGCCAGAGGGCGGGCGGCCGCTGCGCGGCCTTCAGTAGACCCGATGCGCCGAGGGGATTACGGAGCAGCGAACTGGTGTTGTAGTAGATCTGCCCCTGGATGGCAGGCCGCATCCGGTTGAGGGCCAGTTGATGGATGATATGGTCGGGTTGGAACCAGGTGCTGTCGGCATTATTACCGATCTTATAAAATCCCATGCCGCTGTAGATGGGTAAGTCGTAGTGGTTTAGGGTCCACCAGTCGAGGATGGTGGTGTAGCGGGCCACGCTCAGTTCGGTGCTGAAGTAGATCTGGGGGGCCACGTAGTCTACCCAGTGCCGGTCGGCCCAGAGGCGGATATCGGCAAAGAGGTCGTCGTAGGAAGTAGCCCCGGTGGCGGTGGCCGATCCAGTGGGGTCCAGTGCCTGGTTGCGCCATACGCCGAAGGGGCTGACCCCGAAGTGCACGGCCGGCCGCCGTTCGGCCACCAACCGCCCTACCCGCTGGATGAAGCGGTTGACGTTGTCACGCCGCCAGTCGTCTACCGAAGCGAAACCGCGCGAATCGACGAGGTAGCTCAGGCTATCGGGGAATGCCTGGCCGGCGATGCGGTAAGGGTAGAAGTAATCATCGAAATGCAGGCCGTCGACGGGATAGTTGGTGAGGAGTTCGTCGATGACGGCGATCACGTGATCGGCGGCGGCGGGGATACCGGGGTCCAGGTAATAGCGGTTGCCGTACTGCACGACCCAGTCGCGGTGGCGGTAGAAGATATTATCCGGGACTGAGGGCGGCGGTATCCAGGTTGATGCTCACGCGGTAGGGGTTCAGCCAGGCGTGAAATTCCATGCCCCGCTGGTGGGCCGCCTGGATGAGGAAGGGCAGGGGGTCGAAATTATCCTTGGGGGCCAGCCCCTGTTCACCGGTCAGCCAGCGCGACCAGGGGGCCAGGCGCGAGGGATAAAAAGCATCGGCCGTGGAACGCACCTGCACGAAAACGGCGTTGATGCCCAGTGCCCGCAGGGAGTCGAGCCGACCGATGTACTGCATCCGCAGGGTATCGGGGTCGGGGGTGGCGATCCTGGGGTAGTCGATATTGAGGACGGTCGCCATCCAGGCCCCCCGCATTTCGCGGATGGGCGGCGGCGGATCGGTAGGCTGGCAGGAGGCGGTGGCCAGGAGACCGCAGGAGAAAAGAATCAGGATGAATCGCATGGATAAACGTCTGTTAGCTGACGGTAAAGGTAGTTCGCTCCATTAAACCGACCCGTCTATGTGGGAAACATAAGCGTTTTACCGATATTTGGGCGGTTCAATAATCGGCCCCGCTTTTTTCGGGCCGACCATTGCGTCCGGCCGGAGCGTGAGGTGCCTGGAAGGGGCGGCCCGACCGGGCCGCAGTGCGCAGCACCGAGCGAACAGCGAGCCTGGAAGGGACCGACCCGGTCCCGTTCAGGGCCGGGGCACGCCCCGCAACCGACCGTTATAAAGAAATTCCAAGACTTTCCCCTACACTCCCCTATTAGCTACAACATTTCCGCTCTCCGGTCCAGCCGGCAGCATCACCCGTCATGCTTCACCCCCCAATCTATTTCACTAAGATGATTCGACTATTTACGTTTGTTAGCTTATTTCTCGCGACCGGTTTCGGTCTGCTCACTGCCCAGTCGGCCGTGGACGCGACCACTCTGGCCGCAACTTACCTCCAGACTCACGCCGCCGATTTCGGTCTGACCGACAAGGACGTGGCCGAGTTTAAGTTGACCGACAGCTACGCTTCGCCCGACGGCGCGCGCCACCTTTATTTTCAGCAAGCCTACCGCGCCATGGGCGTGCAGGGGGCCGTGGCCGCAGTGCACGTGAAGAATGGCAAGGTGGGATATGCCACCAGCGAGTTCATTGCCGGACTGGCCGATCGTGTAGCCACCACTTCGCCGGTGCTGGACAGCCGCGCCGCCGTGCTGGCTGCCGCCCAGGCACTGGATATTGCCGCAGCGGGTGCGCCCACGCTGCTGTCGCGCGATGCGGACGGATCGTTCACCTACCGGTGGAACGAGATCAGTGCCGAGCCGATCACGGTTTCTTCCGTTCTCTTCCCCGCCGCTGACCGGCAGATCTACGCCGCCTGGAACGTGGGGATCGACCAGCGCTACACGCCCGATGTGTACCAGATTTTCGTGGACGGACAGGATGGGCACTTGCTGCACCGCATGAACCTGACGCGCTACTGTTCTTTTCACGGCACCAACCACACACACGCGGGTGAAAGAATTGCCGCACACCGGGCCGCCGCGCCGGCACTGCCGCTGCACCGCGCCATGCTGGAAAGTAGCCTGACCAAAACCACGCTGGTGGACGGTGCTACCTATAATGTCTTCCCCTTCACCGTCGAATCACCGATTTACGGCGAGCGTGAACTGCTGGTGGAACCCGCCGACCCCGAGGCTTCTCCCTTCGGCTGGCACGACACCAACGGCCAGCCCGGTGCCGAGTTTACCATTACCCGGGGCAACAACGTACACGCTTATCCCGACGCGGATGGCGATAACGAAATCGATGCCTTCGTGACTGACGGCGGCGACTCGCTATTGTTTGATTTTTACTACGCTGACGGCGAGGGTCCCGATACTTTGCTGCCCGCTGCCGTGACGCAGTTGTTTTACATGAATAACGTGATCCACGACCTGACCTGGCACCACGGGTTTGACGAGGCTGCCGGCAACTTTCAGCAGCGCAACTATACCGATGACGGCGAGGGGCAGGATTATGTCCGTGCAGAAGCTCAGGACGGTTCGGGGCTGGACAATGCCAACTTTTCCACGCCCGTGGACGGTTCCCGCCCCCGGATGCAGATGTTCCTCTGGGATAACAGCAGCAACAGCGTGATGCGCGTTGAGGACCCCGCTTCGGTGGCGGGCAGCTACAGCACGGTCACCGCCGACTTCGGTGATGAGATCGGACCGATTGCGCTAACCGCCCAGTTGGCGGTGGCCACATCCGGCCAGCCCGGAATAACCGGCGAGCAGGTGTGCGGCCCGGTGAGCAACGTGACTGAAGTAGCCGGCAAGATCGCGCTGATCCGGCGCGGTGAGTGCAACTTTGAAGACAAGGTTTTTTACGCCGAGCAGGCCGGTGCCGTGGGCGTGATCATCTGTAACGCCGGTGCGGCCATCGGCGGCATGACCGGACCCGGTGAGTTTCCCGTCACCATTCCATCCGTACTGATTGCGGAGAGTGACTGCGTGAGCCTGCGTGCCCTCATCAACGGCGGCACGGCGGTAACGGCCACTTTCCAGCAAATCGACGTGCCGCTGGTGGATGGTGACTTCGATAACGGCATCGTTGCCCACGAATATGGCCACGGTATCAGTAACCGAACCATCGGCGGCCCCGGTAACAGCAGTTGCATGCAAAATGACGAGCAGATGGGCGAAGGATGGTCGGACTTTTTTACGCTGGTCACATCGGCCCGCTCCGACCAGGACGGAACGGAAGCCAGGGGCATCGGCAATTTTGCCGTGGGTGCAGGTACGTCCAGTGGGGGTATCCGTCGTCTCCCCTACTCCACCGACTTTTCCATTAACGATAATACTTACGACCGCATCATCACCAGCGGTACCGCCCCCCACCCCCTGGGTGAAATCTGGGCCTCCGTTATCTGGGATCTCTACTGGGCCATGGTAGACGAATATGGTTTTGACGAGGACGTGATGGCTGGTAACGGCGGGAATAATCAGGCTGTGCAACTGGTGATCGAGGGCATGAAATACACCCAGTGCGGCCCCGGCATGGTAGACGGCCGCAACGGCATTCTGGCAGCCGATCTGCTGCTGAACGACGGTGCCAACCAATGCCTGATTTGGAAAGTGTTTGCCCGCCGCGGCCTCGGCTATCTGGCCGAACAGGGTTCGGCAAACGACCGGACAGATAATACGGAGAACTTCGAGGTGCTGCCGGAGTGCATCAAAACCCTGAAGATCAGAAAGACCACTTCTACCCCGCTGGTGAATGCGGGTGACGAGGCGACCTACCTGCTGGAAGTGGTTAACCATAAAGACGAAACCGCAATCAAGGTGACGGTGGAAGACATCATTCCCGCCGGAATGACCCTGCTTCCCTCCTCGGTAAACGGTGCTCCCTTTACACAAAGTGGCAACACCGTGGTCTTCGATCTGGGCGACATGGAATCGGGAGATGAGATCAGCCTGTCCTACGATGTAGTGACGGACGGGGAATTACCATCGACCGAACTGTTTTTCGACGGCGCGGAGGACGGCGATAATGCCGTGGAGATAATCGCCAATGTTGGGCTTTTTCCCTGGGAGGTGGTCGACACCACCCCTTATGCGGGCGGGCTGGTATTCTTCATTAATAACGTGCCGGAGGAAAACGACCAGATTCTCCAGTTCATCGAGCCGATCACGGTAACGGGCAGCCGGCCGGTACTGCGCTTTTTCCAGCAGTACGATATCGAACCCGGTTTTGACGGCGGCTTCGTGGAAATTTCGCTGGACGAGACCACCTGGCAGAAAGTAGACAGCCGGATCATCCGCGGTGATTATCGCGGTCCGCTGGATCGTAACACCCTGAGTGAAGACGATATCCAATCATGGTGGGGTACCCGCCTGGAGTACTTCGAAACCCTGATCGATCTTTCCGATCTGGTGGGTGAGGAAGTGTTCATCCGCTGGCACTTTGCTTCCGACGAGGGCGTAGGCAAGCGCGCCTGGTGGGTGGACAACATCGAACTGATGGACTTGGTGAACTACGACACGGAGGCTTGTGTCAGTTCCAGTAGCGGCGACATGGCCTGCTCCGCCGCGCCCGCCGCCGGGGTGGTGATCGAGTCCGGTGAAATAGTTATTTCGGCCGACGACCCCCGCCTGGGTGCCACCGAGGTAGCGGTCTACCCTAATCCGGCATCCGATCACTTCAACGTACAGATCACCAACGAGACGCGCGGCACGGCTACTTTGCGCCTGACGTCCGTAGACGGCCGGTTGATCGAGCGGCGTGAAGTGGAACTATTGGGTGGCACCAATGCTCCCATCCGTTTTGCCACCAACCGCCTGCCCGCCGGTATGTACTTGCTCCAGGTGAGCGGTGCCGAGGCGGTACATACCGCAAAGATTACCGTCGAGTAAAACAGGTAGGTAGACTAGATTTATCGCCCTGAACGGGGCCGTTATCCATCGGGATAGCGGCCCCGTTTTTATTGGTTGCTCACCCCCGCTTCTTCCAGTTTACTTTCTTCCAGCAACCACTGATAGGCCTTTAGCTCGCCTGCGGCGGCAATCTTCCGGTGCAGATCGTTCATTTTCTTGCGGTATTGGGCTGGGTCAGTATACTCGCGGTTAAACCGCAGGATACCGAGTTGCTTGGCAAAGCGGGCGTAGTTGGTGTAGGCCCGGCGGTCGGAGGCCGATATTTTGCGGTTACGCATTACAAAGAGCCGGAAGGTTTCCAGGGTATTGCTGAGGTAATTGACTTCCATGCGGTCGTAAGCGATGCGTACTTCCAGCATCACGCGGTTGAGGTGGTAGCTTACGTCGGAGTCTTCCACGTTGCGCAGGTGTTCGCCCGCCTCGTCGTATTCCTTGCGGCTGTAGTGGTAGGTAGCGCGGCTGAGGGAGTAGGCATTGAGCCGTTTCTTTTCGGGCAATCGTTCGCGGTTCTCCTCCAAAAACCGCAGCACCCACTCGTATTCCTTCAGGCTGCAACCCATGGTGACGGCGTTTTTGAAATCCCACTCACTGATTTGCCCCTGGTCGTAGATCAGCTCGGTGGTTTCACCCCGGCGGTACAATTCCCACAGTTCTCGCCGGTACTGAACTTTCTGGGCATGGATGTTCTGGATGCAGTAGTTTCCGGCAAATAAGTAAACGTCTTTGCGTTCTTTGGGCGAGATGAGGTGGAAACCTTCGTTGAGGTAGTACGTCATCTCGTCGTAGAAGAGCCGCTCATCCGGGCTGCGCATACTCTGTAAAATATAGTAGTAGACCCGCACCGAGTGTTCGCCCACCAGTTTCCCGTCCAGTTCACGGTTCACGTAGGCCATCACGTCGTCCAGGAAGGAAAAATCGTACTTCGTGTTGGCCAGCAACATATTGGCCGTCAGGTGCGAGCAGTGCTTCAGCTTTTCCACCAGGTAAAAGTTATCCAGCCGGTGTAGCATCAGCTGCAAATTTTCCGATTTTGATCGGTCGCCGTACTGCCCCTCGTAATAGCCTAGTCCCTGCTGGCGCACGTAATCGGCAAACTGGAAATCGGCATCGCGAAAAGTGTATTCCTCCAGTTGCCGCCCCAGTCGCTTGGCGCGGTTACGCATCAGGTCGAAGCGTTTATGCTCCTCGGCCATGCGCAGCGTCAGGGTCTCGGCCGTGAACGGCAGCCGTTCCAGTTTTTCCTGGGCCAAAAACTGGTGCACCAATTTCATCAACGAAGACATCAGGTCGAAGAGCGGCTGTTCACGGTACTCTTCCTGCTTGCCGAAAATACGCTGGTAGATGCGCTCCCGCTCCAGGTCACGGCCGCTTTCTTTCTTTAAACCCTTTAGAATCAGGTCCAGTAACTGGATGGTCGGCTTGTGTCGATTGAAATAAGGACTGCTAACAAAGAGCCGAAACCGGTCTTTTTCCCAGGCATCCATCTCGCTTATGTGTTTAACCAACCGGCTGTCGATCATCTTTTCTCCATTTGAGTCGGCAAGTTAGTTAATTTTTTATTTACACCCACCCCTCATTATCAGCCAGATAAAGCTACCTGAAACCGACAAACCTTTTCCAGAAATAGCCGCATTGTACACGGGTTACATATTATAATAATTCATCTTTGTGCCACCGTCCGATGAATCGACGCAAACATATCACTCCCCCCGTCTCCCAAGATGCTGTCAAGAGGAATCGCGACGGCGTGCCACTTTATCCCATTCCACAAAAAGGATGAGATACGGCGCTCCCTCTTCGGAGGGAAGCGGTGTGTCCGGTGCATGCCGGCAACGGTTTCTAGTGCCTATGATGGAAGGTGTCTCGCCCTGCGGGATGCCTTCTTTTTTGTTGGGGGCCTGCCGGGTGCGACTTATGTGCTCATATCAAATAAAAAAAGCCCCACCCTCCAATCGGAGAGCGGGGCCTTTATCTTTCTAATCGTTCCGTCCGGGAAGGGCTTAATCCTCCAGATCGGCTTCGGCAAACTGCGCCTGACGGGTCTCCCAGGCTTCCTGGGCTTCCTTGGTCGTCACGAACAGCTTGTCGTACTTGCGCAGGCCGGTACCGGCGGGAATCCGCTTGCCGACGATCACGTTTTCTTTCAGGCCCAACAGGTTGTCGCGCTTGGCGGCAATCGCCGCTGTAGAGAGCACCTTGGTCGTCTCCTGGAAGGAGGCGGCCGAAATCCAGCTCACCGTTCCCAGCGAAGATTTGGTGATACCCTGCAACAGGGGCGTCGAGGTGGCGGCCATCGCGTCGCGGTACTCCACGGGCTTCTTGTCGTCGCGCTTCAGCAGCGAGTTCTCCTCGCGGATTTCACGCAGCGTTACCAGTTTACCCGGTTTCATGTTCTCCGACTCACCGCTTTCGGTAATGACCTTCTTGTCAAAGATCCAGTCGTTCTGCTTGATGAAGTCGTAGCGCTCCACGGCCTCGCCTTCCAGGAAACTCGTATCGCCCGGATCCTCGATCTGCAAACGGCGCATCATCTGGCGTACGATCACCTCGATGTGCTTGTTGTTGATCGTAATACCCTGTGAGCGGTATACCTCCTGTACGCCGTTGACCAGGTAACTCTGCACCGCGAACGGACCCTTGATATTCAGAATATCGCGGGGTGCCGTGGCACCGTCCGAAAGCGGCATACCCGCCCGCACGAAGTCCTGGTCCTGGACCAGGATATGCTTCGAAAGGTTGATCAGGTACTTGCGTTTCTGGCCGTCTTTCGCCTCCACGATCAGTTCGCGGTTTCCGCGCTTGATCTTTTTGGAGAAGCTCACCACACCGTCGATCTCCGATACCACGGCCGGGTTGCTGGGGTTACGGGCCTCGAAAAGCTCCGTTACCCGCGGCAGACCACCGGTAATATCCGCGATCTTACCCAGTTTCCGGGGAATCTTCACGATCTTCTGACCGCTCTTGATCTCGTCGCCGTCTTCGATGCTGATGTAAGCACCTACCGGCATATTGTACTGCCGCAATTCGTTACCGTCCTTATCCACGATCAGGATAACCGGAATCTTCTTGCGGTTCTTCGACTCGATAATCACCTTCTCGGCAAAGCCCGTCTGCTCGTCCGATTCCACGCGGAAGGTCACGCCTTCCTCAATGTCGGAGAATTTGGCGATACCGGCAAATTCGGATACCACTACCGCGTTGTAGGGGTCCCACTCGCAAATGGCATCGCCTTTCTTGATCATCTGATCTTCCTTCACGTTGATCGTCGCACCGTAAGGAATGTGGTGGCTCACGAACTGCTTGCCGGTCTCGGCATCCACCACCCGCACTTCGCCCGAACGGGAAAGTACGATGGTCTGCTCGTCACCGAAGTCGTTCTTGGTTACCGTCATCCGGATACCGTCGAACTCGACTTTGCCGTCGAATTTGGAAACGATCTCCGATTCCTGACGCGACAGCGTAGCAATACCGCCCACGTGGAAGGTACGCAGCGTCAACTGGGTTCCCGGCTCGCCGATCGACTGGGCCGCGATGATACCCACCGCGTCGCCTTCTTCGGCAATCCGGCCCGTGGCCAGGTTCTTACCGTAGCACTTGGCGCAAACGCCGCGCTCTACCTCGCAGGTCAGTACCGAACGGATCGTTACTTCCTCGATACCGATCTCCTCGATGTGCTTCGCCAGTACCGGCGAGATATAGCCGCCTGCTTCCAGGATAACCTCGTCCGTAATCGGATTCAGGATATCATGCAGCGTGTAACGGCCGGCGATACGGGACACCAGGTCCTCGATGATCTTGTCGTTCTCGCGTAGCGCCGTCGTGTCCATGCCCCGCAGGGTGTGGCAATCTTCGTCCATTACTACCACGTCCTGGGCTACGTCCACCAGTCGGCGGGTCAGGTAACCGGCATCGGCGGTTTTTAGTGCCGTATCGGCCAGACCCTTGCGGGCACCGTGCGTGGAGATGAAGTATTCCAGTACCGAAAGCCCATCCACGAAATTGGACAGGATCGGGTTCTCGATAACGGCGGGGCCGCTGTCGCCCGACTTCTTCGGCTTGGCCATCAGGCCCCGCAATCCGCACAGCTGCTTGATCTGCTGCTTGGAACCACGCGCACCGGAGTCCAACATCATGAATACCGAATTGAAGCCCTGCTTGTGCTCGGCCAACTCCGTCATCAGGGTATTGGTAATGGTGCTGTCGGCCAGCGTCCACTTGTCAATGATCTGGTTGTAGCGCTCGTTGTTCGTAATCAGACCCATGTTGAAGTTCTCCCACACGCCGTCCACTTCCTTGCGGGCGTTGTCCAGGGTTTGTTGCTTCACGGAGGGCGTGATCAGGTCTCCCAGGTTGAACGAGAGTCCTCCTTTAAAGGCCCACTGGAAACCCAGCGTCTTGATCTTGTCCAAAAACTCGGCCGTTACGGCAAAGTTGGTCCGGTCCAGAATGTCGCCGATCACCAGTTTCAGGTTCTTCTTCGTCAGCAATACGTTGACGTAAGGAATCATCTTCGGCACCGACTCATTAAAGATCACGCGACCCACCGTAGTCTCGGTCAGTTTGGGCTTCAGCGTACCGTCCTCGGTTTCCTGCGGCACCCGCACCTTGATCACAGCGTGTAGATCGGCCTGACCCTCGTTATAGGCAATGATTACCTCCTCGGGCGAGTAGAACGCACGGCCCTGACCCTTCACCTTGATCTCGTCGGTCGAGTGACGCTCCTTGGTGATGTAGTACAGGCCCAGTACCATGTCCTGCGAAGGCAGGGTCACGGGGGTGCCGTTCTGGGGGTTCAGCATATTGTGCGAAGCCAGCATCAGCACCTGGGCTTCCAGGATAGCGGCTTGGCTCAGCGGCACGTGAACGGCCATCTGGTCACCGTCGAAGTCGGCGTTAAAGGCCGAGCAAACGAGTGGATGCAACTGGATCGCCTTACCCTCGATCAATTTCGGCTGGAACGCCTGGATCGACAAACGGTGCAGCGTAGGGGCACGGTTCAGCAGAATCGGGTGACCCTTCAGGATGTTCTCCAGGATTTCCCAGATCACGGGTTCTTTGCGGTCTACCAATTTCTTGGCCGACTTTACCGTCTTCACGATGCCGCGCTCGATGAGCTTGCGGATCACGAACGGCTTAAACAACTCGGCGGCCATGCCCTTCGGCAAACCGCACTCGTGTAATTTCATGTTAGGTCCCACCACGATCACCGAACGACCGGAGTAGTCCACCCGCTTACCCAGCAGGTTCTGGCGGAAACGTCCCTGCTTACCCTTCAGGATATCGGAGAGCGATTTCAGCGGCCGGCCGCCTTCCGCCTTCACGGCGTTCGACTTACGGGAGTTGTCAAACAGACTGTCCACGGCCTCCTGCAGCATCCGCTTTTCGTTACGCAGGATCACCTCCGGGGCTTTGATCTCCAGCAAACGCTTCAGGCGATTGTTACGGATAATCACGCGACGGTACAGGTCATTCAGGTCCGACGACGCGAAACGGCCACCGTCCAACGGCACCAGCGGGCGCAGTTCGGGCGGCACCACGGGCAGGTACTGGATGATCGTCCACTCGGGTTTATTCTCGATCTGCGTTTGCGCTTCGCGGAACGCTTCCACCACCCGCAGGCGCTTCAGGGCTTCCGACTTACGCTGCTGACTGGTCTCCGTATTCGCCTGGTGGCGCAGGTCATAAGACAGTTGGTCCAATTCCAGGCGCTCCAGCAGGTCTTTCACCGCCTCGGCACCCATCTTGGCCACGAATTTCTGTGGGTCGCTGTCGTCCAGCATCTGATTCTCACCGGGCAGGGTATCCAGAATTTCCAGGTACTCCTCCTCGGTCAGCAGGTCCATTTTCGATATACCCTCTTCCTCCCGGATTCCGGGCTGAATGACGACATAACGCTCGTAATAAATGATGCTTTCCAACTTCTTGGACGACAGTCCCAGCAAGTAGGCGATCTTGTTGGGCAGGCTCTTAAAGAACCAGATGTGCACTACCGGCACCACCAACTTGATGTGGCCCATGCGCTCGCGCCGGACTTTCTTTTCCGTCACTTCCACGCCGCAGCGGTCACATACGATACCCTTGTAACGAATGCGCTTGTACTTACCGCAATAGCATTCGTAGTCCTTTACCGGACCAAAAATACGCTCACAAAACAGGCCGTCACGCTCGGGCTTATACGAACGGTAATTGATCGTTTCCGGCTTGAGTACTTCCCCGTAGGAACGCTCCAGAATGTCGTCCGGGCTGGACAACGAGATCATAATACCCTCGAATTCCTGCTTCTGAACCTGTGCTTTCTTTTTGAATGGCATATCCGCTATTTATAGAGTGTACGAATCCGCATCCGTACGTGCTTGTAAAAATATTTGACCGTTCTGGGGAGGGTCTTTCGGGCGTGTCCCCGGCTGTCGCCGGGGTCGGTCCCTTCCAGGCTCCCTGTCGGTCGGCCCTGCGGGCTTCGGCTAACGCCTTCTCCTTCCAGGCACCTCACGCATCGGCGCGTAAGCTATTTCCCGCAAAGGAAAATGGCACCCGGTCGGCCGCAGGGGGTTCCCGACCGGGTGACTCTTCCGCGTTTAGTCGAACTTCACGTCCAGCGCCAGTCCCCGCAATTCGTGGACCAATACGTTGAACGACTCGGGGATATTCGGTTCGGGCAGGTTGTCACCCTTCACGATGGCCTCGTAAGCCTTCGCGCGTCCCTGAATATCATCCGACTTGATCGTCAGCAGTTCCTGCAGGATGTTCGAGGCACCGAAGGCCTCCAGGGCCCATACCTCCATCTCACCGAAGCGCTGCCCGCCAAACTGCGCCTTACCACCCAGCGGCTGCTGCGTAATGAGCGAGTACGGCCCGATCGAACGAGCGTGCATCTTATCATCCACCATGTGGCTGAGCTTCAGCATATAGATCACCCCTACCGTTGCCTGCTGATGAAAGCGGTCACCCGTCTCACCGTCATATAGATAGGTTTGACCCAGACTGGGCAGCTTGGCCTGCTGGATGTACTCCTCGATTTCTTCCTGGCTCGCACCGTCGAAGATCGGAGTGGCAAACTTCATGTCCAGTTTCTCACCGGCCCAACCGAGGACCGTCTCGAAAATCTGGCCCAGGTTCATCCGTGAGGGTACCCCCAGCGGGTTCAGGATAATGTCTACCGGCGTACCATCGTCCAGGAAAGGCATGTCCTCATCGCGCACGATGCGGCTCACGATTCCCTTATTACCGTGGCGTCCGGCCAGTTTATCTCCTACCTTCAGCTTGCGCTTCTTGGCCAGGTAAACCTTGGCCAGCTTCAGTACACCCGCCGGTAGTTCGTCACCGACGCTGATGTTGAAGTTCTCCCGCTTGTAGCGGCCGATCTCCTCGTTCACCTTAATGCTGAAGTTATGCAGCAGGCGGGCAATCAGGCTATTCGTATCGTCCTCGTTCGTCCAGTTACCGTAGTCGATCGAAATGTAGTCGATCTCCCGCAGCAACGCCTGGGTGAATTTCTCCCCCTGGGGCACGATCATCTCACCGTAGATCGTCTTGACGCCCTGACTGGTCTTGCCGTTCACCAACTGGATCAACTTATCGACCAATATGGTCTTCAGCTCATTCAGGGCAATCTTGTGCTGGTCTTCCAGGCGGGCCAGTTCGGCCTTCTCGCGGTCTTTTTGCTCCTGGTCCTTCTTGGCCCGGGCAAACAGATCTTTCCCGATCACCACTCCCTTCAGCGAAGGGGAAGCTTTCAGCGAAGCATCCTTGACGTCTCCGGCCTTATCGCCGAAGATGGCACGCAGCAGTTTTTCTTCCGGCGTGGGATCGGACTCACCCTTGGGCGTGATCTTGCCGATCAGGATATCGCCTTCCTTCACCCAGGCACCGACGCGGATGATACCGTGCTCGTCCAGGTCCTTGGTAGCGTCTTCGCTGACGTTGGGAATATCGTTGGTCAGTTCTTCCTCACCCAGTTTGGTATCGCGCACGTCCAGTTCGAAGTGCTCGATGTGGAGGGAGGTAAAGATATCTTCCCGGACAACCCGTTCGCTCAGCACGATGGCGTCCTCGAAGTTATAACCTTTCCAGGGCATGAAGGCCACCTTCAGGTTCTGGCCCAGGGCCAACTCTCCCTGCTGCGTAGCGTAGCCGTCGCAGAGGATTTGTCCTTTCACCACCTTTTGTCCGCGTCTTACGATCGGCTTCAGGTTAACGCAAGTTCCCTGGTTGGTCCGCAGGAATTTGGTCAGGCGGTAGGTCTTCCGATCGTCCTCGAACGAAACCAAACGGTCCTGATCGGTACGGTCGTAGCGAACTACGATTTCGTTGGCATCCACGTATTCGATCACGCCGTTACCTTCGGCATTGATGAGCATGCGGGAGTCACGAGCCACTTTGCCTTCCAGACCCGTACCCACGATGGGTGAGGTCGGGCGGATGAGGGGAACGGCCTGACGCTGCATATTCGACCCCATGAGGGCGCGGTTGGCGTCATCGTTCTCCAGGAAAGCGATCAGCGATGCCGACACCCCCACAATCTGGTTAGGTGCCACGTCCATGAACTCGATATCATCGGGTTCCAGTACGGGGAAATCACCGTGTTCACGGCACTTGATCCGGTCACTGAGGAAAGCTCCCTTCTCGTTGACGGGGGCGTTCGCCTGCGCGATCCGCTTAAAGTCTTCTCCTTCGGCAGATAGGTAGAGGGCATCGCCTTCCATCACTACCTTGCCACTCTTTACCATGCGGTAAGGAGTTTCCAGGAAGCCCATCTTGTTCACCTTGGCGTGTACGCAGAGTGTAGAGATGAGACCGATATTCGGTCCCTCCGGGGTCTCGATCGTACAAAGGCGGCCGTAGTGGCTGTAGTGAACGTCACGCACCTCGAAACCGGCACGCTCCCGCGAAAGACCACCCGGTCCGAGGGCGGAAATCCGCCGTTTGTGGGTGATTTCGGAAAGTGGGTTCGTCTGATCCAGGAACTGTGATAGCTGGCTGGTACCGAAGAAGGAGTTGATCACACTGGACAAGGTCCGGGCGTTGATCAGATCCACGGGGGTAAATACCTCGTTGTCGCGCACGTTCATCCGCTCGCGGATGGTACGCGCCATCCGGGCCAGACCTACGCCGAACTGAGCATACAACTGCTCGCCTACGGTACGTACGCGGCGGTTGCTCAGGTGGTCGATATCGTCGATCTCGGCCTTCTGGTTCATCAACTCCACCAGGTACTTCACGATGGCGATGATGTCCTCCTTGGTCAGTACCAGGGTATCGTCATCCGTGCCGGCATCCAGCTTACGGTTGATCTTGTAGCGGCCCACCTCACCGAGGTTATAGCGCTTGTCACTGAAGAACAACTTGTCGATGATACCGCGGGCGGTTTCGTCATCGGGCGGATCGGTGCCGCGTAGTTGCTTATAGATATACTGCACGGCTTCCAGTTCGGAACTGGAGGGGTCCTTTTGCAGGGTATTGTAGATAATGGAATAGTCGAGGGCCAGTTCATCCTTCTGCAGAATGACGGTGTCCATCTCGGCCGTCAGGATGTCTTCGACGGCCCGCTCGTCCAGTACCACGTCGCGCTCGAGGATCACCTCGTTACGCTCTACGGTAATGAGTTCGCCAGTGTCCTCATCGACAAAATCCTCGATCCAGGACCGCAGTACGCGAGCGGCAAGTTTGCGACCGATGGAATCTTCCAGGGCCTCACGGGTGGCGGGTACTTCGTCGGCCAGATCGAACAGACCGAGGATGGCCTTATCCGAATCGAAACCGA
This sequence comes from Lewinellaceae bacterium, assembly GCA_963710215.1. GTDB lineage: Bacteria > Bacteroidota > Bacteroidia > Chitinophagales > Saprospiraceae > Neolewinella. Next base: position 77,980 of record CAVPZP010000035.1, read on the forward strand.
TGGCCCGCAGCAGGGTCGTCACGGGAAACTTCTTCTTGCGGTCGATGTAGGCATACATCACCGTATTAATATCCGTGGCGAATTCCATCCACGCCCCCTTGAAGGGAATCACCCGGGCCGAGTAGATCGGGGTGCCGTTGGGGTGAAAATTCTGACCGAAGAATACCCCCGGCGAGCGGTGAAGCTGCGACACGATCACCCGCTCGGCACCGTTCACGACGAACGTACCTTTGGGGGTCATGTAGGGAATGTTACCCAGGAAAACATCCTGGACAACGGTCTGAAAATCGAGGTGTTCCTCATCGTTACACGACAACTTAAGCTTGGCCTTCAGCGGAACGCTGTAGGTCAGGCCGCGCTGAATACACTCGTCGATGGTGTAACGGGGAGGGTCTACGAAGTAATCGAGAAATTCCAGAACGAAGATGTTCCGGGTATCCGTGATGGGAAAGTTCTCTTGAAAAACCTTGAAGAGGCCTTCATTGCCCCGGTTTTCCGGGGTGGTTTCCAACTGGAAGAACTCCTGAAAGGACTTGAGCTGGATTTCGAGAAGATCAGGATACTGTGACGCGAGTTTAATTTTTCCGAAGTTCACGCGTTTGTCTTCGGCTCTAAGCAACTGGCCAGTTGACGTCATTGGCAATTATCCTTTGGTTGGACCGCTTGAGGCTTTCTCCCGCTCGGAGAGACCGCCATGTTGCGTTCCATATTTTTGAGGCTACAGCTACACCTTTGATCGGTGCAACTGATGTATACAAGTGCGCATCTAAAAAAGTTTGCTATATTGCCCACTTTTCTTTATACGCAAAGAGGCTTAGCGTGTTGCGGGGCAAAACACTAAGCCGGTGGCTGAATCCCCGGCGAAGGGGATGGGGAGGAAGGTAAAAGCATAGTTACCTGCCATCTATTATTTTATTACCGCGTGAGGTGCCTGGACAGTGGACCCGCAGTATTGCGGGTGCAGCCCGAAGGGCCGAGCGGTAGCGAGCTGGAAAGGGACCGACCCCGACCGTCAGGGAGGGGGCACGCCCAAAAAACTTAACACTCTAACCAAAAACGGCAACGCGGGCGAGCCGAAGCCCGCCCACGCGTTCGTTTTTTAGCAACCGGACCTGAATTACTTCAGCTCCACGGTAGCACCGGCTTCTTCCAGTGCCGCCTTGATCTTCTCGGCTTCGTCCTTCGAAACGCCTTCCTTGATCGTGGTGGGGGCACCGTCGACCATTTCTTTTGCGTCCTTAAGTCCGAGACCCAGCAGGGTTTTAACTTCCTTCACAACTTTGAGCTTGGAGGCTCCAGCTGATTCCAGTACGACGTCGAATTCGGTTTTTTCTTCTTCAGCAGCAGCGCCTCCGCCGTCACCTCCGCCTCCAGCAACGGCTACCGCAGCGGCAGCCGGCTCGATGCCGTATTCGTCTTTCATAATTTGAACCAGCTCGGTAACGTCTTTGATCGTTAGTTCTACGAGTTGTTCAGCAAGTGCTTTGATATCTGCCATCAGATTGGTATTTAAAAGTGTTGGTACGATGATGAAATCGTGCGCAAACAGCTTGGAAGCCTAAGAATGAACCCCGCCCGAAATTGAGCGAGATAGAATGAGATGTTCTCCGATTACGCCCGAGGAAACAGAGGCGGGTACGCGGGTTTTTAGCCCTGAGCGCGTTCTTCGAGTGCCTTGAGCAGGTTGACCACGTTCTGGCCGCCGCTCTGCAGTCCGCCGAGCAGATTCTGCATAGGAGATTGGAGAAGCGTGAGCAGATCGCCGAGCATTTCGTCGCGAGACTTCAGCTTGGTGAGCTTTTCGAGTTGGTCGTTGCCCTTATATACGGCACTGCCGATGTAGGCCGCTTTCAGGATGGGGCGTTCGCCCTTTTCGCCGCGAAACTCCTTAATTACCTTGGCGGGAGCATTCGCTACCTCCGTGAACAGGAGTGCCGTGGGACCCTTGAGCGAGTCATAGATCGCGGCGTAATTGTTCTCCTCGGGGAGGAGTTCCAGCGCTTTGCGCGCCAGCGTATTTTTGACGACCTGCATCTGAATGCCTTTTTCAAAGCATTTTGCACGCAGTTCGTTTACTTTGGCTACCGACATGGTGGAAGCGTCGGTGATGTAGAAAAATTCGTTTTGCTCGAACTTCTCCTTCAACGCCTCGATAGCCAATCCTTTTTCTGACTTAGTCATTGTTGGGAAATTTGAGGATTAACGAATCGTTTTCGGGTCCACCCGGATACCGGGACTCATGGTAGAGGCGACGGTAACGGATTTCATGAAGATGCCTTTAGCCGATGAGGGCTTCATGCGCACCAGGGTGCCGAGTAGCTCATTGGAGTTGTCGGTCAGTTGCTCGGCGGTAAAGGACACCCGACCGATGGACGAGTGTATGATGCCGTACTTGTCTACGCGGAAGGCGATCTTACCGCCCTTGACGTCTTCGATGGCCTGACCGACGTTCATGGTTACCGTACCGGTCTTGGGGTTGGGCATCAGGCCGCGGGGGCCGAGTACCCGGCCCAGACGGCCGACTTTTGCCATGGTCTGGGGCATGGCCACGACAACGTCGAAGTCCGTCCAGCCGCCGTTGACTTTGTTTACCAGATCGTCCAGACCGACGTAGTCGGCTCCGGCTTCGCGGGCTTCGTCCTCCTTATCAGGGGTTACGAAGGCCAGTACGCGCTTGGTTTTACCCGTACCGTGGGGCAGGGTTACCGTTCCGCGCAGGGCCTGGTCGGCCTTGCGGGGGTCGATTCCGAGGCGGACGTGTACGTCCACCGAGGCATCGAATTTAGTGAGGTTGACCTCTTTGACGAGGTTCATTGCCTCACTGAGCGGATACTCCTTTTCGCTATCGATCTTCTCGTTAGCGGCCCGGCGTTTTTTGCTCAGTTTTGCCATTGATTAAATATTTAAGGTGAATAGCGCCCCTACTCGGTTTTCGGGGCTCCCTTGCGGCCGGACACGATTGCCCCGCCGCTTTTCTTGATTGTTACGCTAAAAGGCTTACGCCTCGGGATTAAAGTTGGCGGGAGGCGTACCTCCTTCGACACGTAAGCCCATGGAGCGAGCGGTACCCGCGACCATCATCATGGCCGAATCGACCTTGAATGCATTGAGGTCGACCATCTTGTCCTCAGCGATCGTGCGGACTTGGTCCCAACTCACCTTGCCAACTTTCTGACGGTTGGATTGGGGCGAACCCTTCTTGATCTTGGCGGCTTCCATCAGTTGGACGGCAGCGGGCGGCGTTTTGATGACGAAATCGAATGACTTGTCCTTATAAACGGTGATCACCACGGGGAGGATCTTGCCCGCCTTGTCCTGCGTGGCAGCGTTGTAGCGCTTACAGAATTCCATGATGTTCACGCCTTTGGCACCCAAAGCGGGACCTACCGGAGGAGCGGGGTTAGCCGCGCCGCCTTTGACCTGTAACTTGATAAATGTTTCGACTTCCTTAGCCATGACTAGCGATTTTGACCGGTTCCGCAACTATCTTCCGGGAAGCATCTCCCCTGGTTCGCATCGAGTCAGGGGAAACAAGTAGATGCGGCGGCGCCGTCGTTTTAGTTATGAATACGCGTCCTTTCCGAAAAAGGGACTAACGTTGTTTTACTGATGTTTTTCAACCTGGGTGAAGCCCAGTTCGACTTCGGTTCCACGACCGAAGATTTTGACGATTACTTTGAGTTTTTTCTTCTCTTCGTTCACGTCTTCAATATCACCGACGAATTCCGCAAACGGACCGTCGATTATTTTTACCGTTTCGCCGACGATGAAGGGTTCGATCATCAGATCGCCCGCCTCCTGCGACTCATCCACGCGCCCGAGCAGGCGATTGGCCTCTACATCCCGCATGGGAATGGGGTTATCGCGCCCCAGGAAATGGATCACATTAGGAATACCGGCGATGGTTTCGACCACGCTACCCAGCAGGGCGGTGGGGTCGGCTTCTACGAGGATATAACCAGGAAGGATGTTGCGTTCCGAGATGACCTTCTTGCCACCCCGAATCTTGTACACCTTTTCGGTAGGCACCACGATCTGGCCGACGTGGTCGGTCCAACCGGAGCGTTCGATTTCTTTCTCGATGCGCTCCTTGATCTTGCGTTCCTTACCGCTGATGACCCGTAAGCTATACCATTTCTTGTCCGTCATATTCCTGAGGGGAGCTTATCCTAGTTTGGTATAGATGATGTCCGTGAGTCCTTTCCAGGCAAAGTCCATGACCAGCAACAGCAGGGCGAAGATCACCGAGCCGGTGATCACCAGGATGGTGTTGGTTTGGAGCGCGCTATAACTGGGCCAGGTCACTTTGTGAACCAGTTCGTTGTAGCTTTCCCGGATGTAGAGTTGCAGCTTATCCATTTGGAAAAATATTAATTGCACGGGTGGAGAGACTCGAACTCCCAGCCCCTGGTTTTGGAGACCAGTGCTCTACCAATTGAGCTACACCCGTGTGTGGTGTAAAAAATTTAATCCCGCTTTCAGGATTGGGTCCCAGCCGCCGGTTTCGCTGCGCGGCTTCCTACGGAGGTTGGAGACCGTGCTCTACCACTGCGAAGCAGCGACGAAGTCCATTGAGCTACACCCGTGTGTGGTGTGAAAAAGTTTAATCCCGCTTTCAGGATTGGGTCCCAGCCGCCGGTTTCGCTGCGCGGCTTCCTGCGGAGGTTGGAGACCGTGCTCTACCACCGCGAAGCAGCGACGAAGTCCATTGAGCTACACCCGTGTGTGGTGTGAAAAAATTTAATCCCGCTTTCAGGATTGGGTCCCAGCCGCCGGTTTCGCTGCGCGGCTTCCTACGGAGGTTGGAGACCATGCTCTACCACCGCGAAGCAGCGACGAAGTCCATTGAGCTACACCCGTGTGTGGTGTGAAAAAGTTTAATCCCGCTTTCAGGATTGGTAGCTACTTCCGTAGAACGGGAAAGTTAAGCACCCAAAAAGGGGTACTTAACTTTCACATTCAACGGACCGACGTGAGCCGGTTCGTAGCGTATCGGGGAGTTGCTTACTCGAGGATTTCGGTCACCTGACCGGCACCCACGGTGCGGCCGCCTTCGCGGATAGCGAAGCGGAGACCTTTCTCCATGGCAATCGTGTTGAGCAGCTTTACTTCCAGGGTGACGTTGTCACCGGGCATTACCATTTCTACGTTCTCGGGCAGGTTTACGTCACCGGTTACGTCCGTGGTACGGAAGTAGAACTGGGGGCGGTAGCCGTTGAAGAATGGCGTGTGACGGCCACCTTCTTCCTTCGACAGTACGTATACTTCGCACTTAAAGTGCTTGTGAGGCTTCACGGAACCGGGCTTGCAGATAACCTGGCCGCGCTTGATGTCTTCCTTGGCGATACCGCGGAGGAGCAGACCGGCGTTGTCACCGGCTTCGCCGCGATCGAGCAGCTTGCGGAACATTTCCACACCGGTGATGGTGGAGGTGAGGGTTTTCTCACCTTCGCGCATCATACCGAGGATTTCGACGGAGTCACCAACGTTGATGACACCACGCTCGATCCGGCCGGTAGCAACCGTACCGCGACCCGTGATCGAGAATACGTCCTCGACGGGCATCAGGAAGGGCTGGTCAACGAGACGCTCGGGCTCGGGGATGTCCGTATCGACGGCGTCCATGAGTTCCTTGATCTTGGCTTTGCCGTCGGCGTCGTCTTCGAGGGCCTTGAGGGCCGAACCGATGATGATGCTGGCATTGTCGCCGTCGTAGTCGTACTGGCTGAGCAGTTCGCGTACTTCCATTTCCACGAGTTCGAGCATTTCTTCGTCGTCGACGAGGTCAGCCTTGTTCATGAAAACCACGATGTTGGGTACACCTACCTGGCGGGCCAGGAGGATGTGCTCGCGGGTTTGGGGCATGGGGCCGTCCGTGGCGGCAACTACCAGAATGGCACCGTCCATCTGGGCGGCACCGGTAACCATGTTCTTTACGTAATCGGCGTGACCGGGGCAGTCTACGTGAGCGTAGTGACGGTTAGCTGTTTCGTATTCTACGTGGGCGGTGTTGATGGTGATACCACGCTCGCGCTCCTCGGGAGCGGAGTCGATGGAGTCGTAGCTCATCTTCTTGGTGCCACCGCCGGCTTCCGCCAGTACGTAGGTGATGGCAGCCGTGAGGGTGGTCTTGCCGTGGTCAACGTGACCGATCGTACCCACATTGACGTGGGGCTTATCTCTATTAAATTTTTCCTTGGCCATCGCGGGTAACTGTTTTAAACGTCTAAATTTGGTTTAGCAAAAATGCAACGGGATCAAACGGACGGGAAGCCCCAGTGATCCTGTAACCCCGTTTCATTGATGCTCGGGGCAAGTTTGTCTTTTGCCCGGAAAGCCCTCGAATCCGAAAGCTGCCCGAGACTGCGCATCCACTCCTAATGAAGCGGATTGAAGCGAGCCGAAGGGGGGATTTGAACCCCCGACCCCTTCCTTACCATGGAAGTGCTCTACCCCTGAGCTACTACGGCTGAAATGCCGGAACGAGACGAGGCGCAAGCACCGTCCAGGACCGGAAAGGCATGAAGAAGGTCGTCCGGCACACTGCTTTTCCCTTACCGAAATCGGTCAAGGATTATACAACCTGCTTTCTAACCCTGGAGCGGAAGACGAGACTCGAACCCGCGACCCTCAGCTTGGAAGGCTGATGCTCTACCAACTGAGCTACTTCCGCAAATAAAAATCAGTCGATCGGAATTCACCACATTTGGTGAAACTGGAGACGATCGGGGTAAACTGGTGGGGGTGATAGGACTCGAACCTATTCAGCCGAAGCACTGGATTTACAGTCCAGCCCGCCTCTCCAACTGCGGCGCACCCCCGGGGTAAACTGACAAGCCATAGCCTGCCCGTTTGCTTGTGATTTTCCGGTGTTCGACGGTATCTGGAGCCGACAGAGGGACTTGAACCCCCGACCGGCTGATTACAAATCAGCTGCTCTACCAGCTGAGCTATGTCGGCTAATCGCCCCCGAAAACGCGGGCGGTTTCAAGCTTGGGATTACGTAAGAACCCCCGGAATTTCACGATGTCAAAATAACGCTCTTGGTCGTTTCTCAAAAGCGAATGCAAAGATAGAGTTTTCCCCGTGCCCTACAAACTATATCCCAAGATTTTTGAAAAGTCGGGTAGATTTCGGCAGTGGGCGGATAACGGCCCGGGGGAAGGGAAAGTTCCGGGTTTACGAATCGGGCCAGGGATGGGAGGGGGCGGAAGGCGGCAGCCGACGAGCCGCGTAGCGGCCAAGCGACAGCGCGCCCTGGAACAGCCCGGCCGGGCGCGACGCAGGAGCGACCGGGGACCCCGGCTACCGAGACAGTCTAAGAGCGTGTCTAAAACACCTCTGAAACAGCCGCGATTCAATTTCGGGAGAGAGAGGATGTTTACCCGCAGGCAAAACGCCAACGCAAACCGGCACGCCGCGAACCGAATGTCGCGGCGTGCCGGGGCGGGGGCGGGCAAGGGCGGCGGTCAGACCGTGGTACGCTCTTTGTGCTTGTGCAGTTGGCGGCGCAGGGCGGTGCAGGTAGCATCGCAGGCGGCCTCGAAGGTTTTGTCGGTGGATTTGGCGAAGAGGCGCTCGCCGGGAACGCGGAGACTGATCTCGACGATCTTGTCGCGGACCTGGCCGCTGTTCTCCAGTTTGAGCGTGACCTGAGCATCGAGAATGCGGTCGTGAATCTGTTCGAGCTTGTCGAGACGTTCCTGCACGAAGTCGAGCAGCGTGGAATCGGCCTTGAAGTGAACGGCTGTGGTTAGTATTTGCATGGTATCCTTTTTTTGGTGTACTATATAAGGTGTGAGAAAACGGCCGACCGCTCATGACCCTGATTTAGGGTGGGCCTGACGGTAGACCTGTTTGATTTTTTCGATGCTGTTGTGGGTATAACGCTGGGTGGCGGCCAGATTGGCGTGGCCGAGCAGGCTTTTGACGGCGTTGAGGTCGGCTCCGTTGTCGGTGAGGTGGGTGGCGAACGAGTGGCGCAGGGTGTGCGGCCCGCGCTGAGGCTGGGTGGTAATGGCGGCCAGGTGACCGCACACCTTGTTATATACCCATTTTGGGTAGGGCGGCCGGCCGCTGTCGGTTAGCAGGAAGGAGGAGCCGTCGGCATCCGGAAATTCAGTCCGTCGGGCATCCAGGTAAGTCTCTATTGCCCGTGCGGTGGTTTTACCGAAGGGTACGAGACGTTCTTTGTCGCCCTTGCCCCGAACGCGCAGGCGGCTGTTGGCCGAGTCGATATCCGCGAGGGTGAGTTGAAGTAATTCGCCCCGGCGAATGCCGGTACCGTAGAGCACTTCGAGCAGGGCGGCATCGCGGCGGCCGGAAAAATCTTCGCGCTGCCGCAGGTGATCGAGCAGACGGGCCAGATCGGCGGCCGGGATAACCGGCGGCAGGCGGCGCGGCAGCTTGGGCACGGGCAGGTGCAGGGTGGGGTCTTTGGCCAGTCCCTCGCGTTCGCGCAAAAAGTGGTAAAAAGATTTGAGGCTGGACAATTTGCGGCGAATGGAGGCGGCGGCCCGCCCCGCTTCCAGCAGCTCTACCAGCCACGACCGGATCATGGGGGCGGTGGCGGCGGCGGGATCGGTGATCTCGTAGGTGCCTTGCAGGAAATGAGCAAATTGCTCGGTATCGCGTCGGTAGGCCGCCAGCGTGTGTTCACTGAAGCGTCGCTCGTGGCGCAGGTAGCGGTGAAAGGCGGCCAGGGACATGGAAGAGGGGTTGGTTTGGTCGGTCAATATAGGTCGGGCGGATGACTTGCGCAAAAAAATCGCATCTTGGGCATCCTCCATCAAGCACCGCTATATGTCTAAACCGAAACGATTTGTCCCCCGCCCCGCGTATCCGGGCGGCCCGCGTGCGATGCGCGCTTTTTTAAAGGAAAACTTGCAACTTCCGGAAGAGGCCCGCCTGGCCGGCGTGGACGGTAAAGTGCGCGTCAAGTATTCGATCGACTACACCGGCAAGGTGGTGGCCACGGAAGTACTGCGCAGCCTGGGCCACGGCTGTGACGAGGAAGCCGAACGGGTGGTGAGCCTGCTGGTGTTCGACGTGCCACAGCAGGCCAAGCGCAAGGTGCGGGTACATCAGACGATCGACATCAATTTCAAGGTTACCCGTGCCAAGGCGAAGCAACCTCCGGTTCAGCAGAACATAAGCTATGTGGTGATACCCGCAAAGACTCCCGAACCGGCCGCGCAGCCGGCTAATATCTCCTATAGTTATACCATTACCGTTAACCGATCAGACTGATTGGCTCAGGTAGTCGGTCCGGTCGCGGAGGGCCTGTAAGACGGTCTCCCAGGCCACCTCGTAGGGGACGATCTCGATATCATGGTCCTGACCGACCAGTTCGCTGGGTAGTTTGGCCAGTTTTTTAACGAAGGGCAGGGCGGCCCGGGCCACTTCGTCGTGCTCGAAGCGGTTGTCGGGCAAGAGTAACAACATATCCAGAAAGATCTTGCTGCGTGCGTTGTAGTCGTCCATTACGTACCGGTAGCGATACTGCTTGAGCGATTCGGCTAACTCCATGGCCCCCCGGTAATCTTTCATGCGGGTGAAAAGCAGGAAGGCAACGACAATGACGGGAATGTTAAGTCCTGATTTATCCCTTGACATGATGCCCAGGTCGTTCATGAGTTTGCTCACTTTGAGGTCGCCTTTGACGATGTCTTCGCGATAGTGGTTTAGTACCAGTAGCCACGCTTTGATGAGTTCCCAAATCTCCCGGACTTCAATCGGGAATTTACCGAACGACCGGTGTTTGGTCGTAGCGTGATACACCTGCCAGGCATGCTCGAAATTTAGCTGGTGGAATGAGTTGATCACCTCCAGTTGCCGCAACTGCAGCTCGTTGAAGGAGCGGGGAGCAACCGCCGCGTAAGCTTCCTTGATCAGGGCGGAGCTTTCGGTAAACTGCTTGAGTTGCGTGTGGCACATGATGACCTGAAACGCAATGGTGCGGTAGGCGACGCCGTCGAAGTAGGAATGGTTGTTGATGCGTACCAGGCTATCCCTACCCGTTTTGAGTGCTTCGGGTAAATTTTTCTCCGCCAGAGCATGCGCCATTTGCAGGCAGTCCCTCATGAAGTGAGTCCGCAGGGTGGGCTTCGCGGTCAGGTTCATCTGATATTCGAGTTGCTTTAGTGCAACGGTAGTAAGCTTCAGGATTTTGCGGTGCGGCGGTCGTTTCACCCAGTAGAGCGCGGAGAGCTTCAGGTAAAAATTCTGGGCGATCGATTCGAGGGCCAGCAGTTCGATATTTTCCTGAATAATGACCGTCAATTTCTTGAAGCGCCTTCTACGGTAGTGCTCGCCTACCTGCAAATTGAGTAGGGAACGGGCCAGGGAGATCGTCTCGCTGGTATACTCATAGTGCAGGGCAATCCGTAACCCCTTGACGGCCACTTGTTCCATTGCCTGAAAGGCCCGCTGCAAAAATAGCAGGGCAACCAGTGCTATGCAGCGATTGCACTCGGCAAGCGCCTCACGCTGGTCCTCATTGGTCATTCCGGTGTGAGATACCGGAAGGAACAGCAGGGTCTGCTTCAGTTTTTCGCGCAGGTCGTACTTGAGCTTGATATATGTGCTCCGATCTACCTCCTCACCATATAATGACCGGTGGGCGGCATCATCGTCAGCAAACTCCCCATCGTAGATGCCGTCGTACAGTTTCATCAGCAGGCTATCGCTCAACTCTTCGCTGCCGAGCGGAAGAATTGACTTAAGGCGGTTGCGATTGACCAGTTGAATGAGTTCTCTCGTGATGTCCATGACGATCTATTGGGCGTAAAGGTAAGAGGAGAAACCCGATAACCAACACTTTCCAGGTAATAGCGGAATCATACTAAACTCCTAAAAGATAGCTATTTACGATCTTTAACCACATTAAAACCGCCAATCTGCTCGTAATAATCACTGCAAAACTGATAGTAATTTGTGCGTTTTGCCCCCTTACCTTTACCTCCGGAGAGAGAGAAAAGTCACTCTCGGCGAAGCGTTGAAAGTAATGGAGGTACCTTTTTTAAGGCCCCCTTTTTTACTTAATAGTTTATTTTTCAATTTATTACGAACATATTTTTATCAACTTGATCCAAATCTGCTCGTAATATTTCGTGCGCAACTGATAGTAGATTAGGGGTCCGATGCCCCCATCTTTGTGTCAACAAAAAAACACACACTACTATGTTCGCCATCATCCTCAACGTTTTCCTGTCCTTCGCATTCACCGGTAGCGCCGACGACGTTCACACGCCGCCCGTATTTACCCCCACCGACAATATCGTGGTCGTTGACCTGACCATGTAAGAATAGCTTTCTCTGAATTAATTGGTAGGTCCGCTAGTGAGTATAAGATACTGAGTAATCAGGTCTGTCTCACTACGGTGCCCCACCACCCAACCAGGGAAACCGACGCCGTTTTTCGCACATCCCCACCCCGGGGCAGTGCCTGGCAATTCCGCCACATTTCATATCACATAATTACACCAACATGATTACTTCCATCATCAACCTGCTCGCTACGCTCGGCTACTCCAATATCCTCATCGAGGACTGGGTCATCTGAGAATGCCCGGCACAAGGTGCCACCAGAAATAAGAGACTTTCCCAGTCAGTGGTTAGAAGCATCACTGTTTGGAGAATTGCCCTTTTCTACCCCAAGTCAGCCCGGATTCCCCCCCATCCAGGCTGACTTTTGGGGTTTTTTTATGTCTGGTGAGCACCGGAAACCGCCATTTACATCCAGACCGGGCAGATAGTTCGTTTCTTGAGACCTTACCAGTTCTTTAACCACCTTGACCAAAAGTTTAGTCCTGCTCCTGTTAACTGCCTGCCCGACCGTATTCACCCTGCGTTTAACGGCACAGCCTTTCCTGGAACGTGCCGCCGCCGTCGGCATCCTCCACACCGACATGGTCAACGGCCCCGGGGCGGGACTTAGCTTCAAGGATTTCGACAACGACGGCTTCGACGACATCTCCATCGGCTCGCGGGCGGGCATCCAGCACCGCTTTTACCGCAACCGCGGTGACGGCACCTTTGAACTCCTGCCCGACCCGACCGCCATTCTGGCCACCGTTAACCAGTTTCTCTGGGTCGATTACGATAATGACGGCGATCAGGACCTCTTCGCCACCGTTTTCGAAGGCCCCAACCGCCTGCTGCGCCGCGACGGCGACTGGCAATTCACCGATGTTACCATCGCCGCCGGTCTCCCGCTCGAAGCCTACCGTCACTATGCCGCCGCCTGGGGCGACTACAACCGCGACGGCCTGCTCGATCTCTACTTCAGCGAGCGTACCCCGCCCGGCATCCCGGAACCCAACCGCAATCGCCTTTTCTCGGCCCAACCCGGTGGCACCTTTACCGAAGTGACCGACATCAGCGGCACCGCCGACCCCGGCCGCGCCACCTGGGGCGGGGCTTTCCTGGATATGGACAACGACAAGTGGCCCGACATCTACGTTATCAACGACCGCGATACCCGCAACACCCTGCTTCACAACCAGCAGGACGGCACCTTCGCCGACGTGTCCGTAGCCACCCAAACCGATCTGGAGATCGACGCCATGAGCCTCGCCATCGCCGATTACGACAACGACGGCCGCGAGGACATCTACGTTACCAACACCGAAGCCGGCGGCTATCTGCTGCGCAATACCGGCAGCCCCACCCTGCCGCAGTTTACCAACGAAGCTATAAACCTGGGCGTCAGTTTCCAGGACGGCATCGGCTGGGGAGCTAACTGGCTCGATGCCGACCGCGACGGCCGCCGCGATCTCTACGTGAGCGGCTCTAAAATCGGCAGCCAGGTCGTTTCCTCCGCCTTCTACCGGCAGGAAACCGACGGCACCTTCAGCCAGCCCGTCGCCGGTTTTGTGGGCGATACCATCCTCAGCTATACCAATGCCGTCGGCGATCTGGATAACGACGGCCGCCCCGACCTGATGGTCATCAATCAGTCGCCCTTCGCCTCCCAGTTCTGGCGCAATGTCGGCACGGACGACAACCACTATTTTCGCTTCCGCCTCACGGGCATTCTCTCCAACCGCGAAGGAATCGGCAGCCGGGTAGAGGTATATTCCGCCAACGGCTACGCCCTGCACTACACCCGCTGCGGCGAGGCGTTTTTGGCGCAAAACACGGCCTCCCCCCTCATCGGTCTCGGCACCGCCACCACCGTAGATTCGGTCCGCATCACCTGGCCCACCGGCCACCGGGATTTAATCACTAACCTGGCCGCAGACCAGCTCCATGTTTTCACGGAGGGCCAGAGCAGCCCCGGCGGAGAAATCCAGGTCGATTCCGGTCTGGTCCTCCTCACGGCCGTCAATGAGCCGGGCCGGGCCGGCGGTTCTCCCCACGCTCCTCGGCAATCCATCAGCCGCGCCCACGATTCTGACCGGCAATTGGCCCGGCGGCAGCTACACCATATATAAGGTGTCGGGCGAAACAATCGGTAGCGGCCGTTTCGGAGGCGGCGGCAGTTTTTCTCCCGGTCTCCCCCCTACCCTTGCGGCGGGCGTTTATCTGATCGCATTGCGAGACGATAGCAGCGGCAGGCAGGCAGTATTGCGTTGGGTGAAGCCCTGAATCTCTAGGGTGCTGAATTGGGCGTGCCGCCTCGGCTAGCGCCTCGCCGTCGGTCCCTTACCGGCTCGCAGGTCTGCTCGGCCCCTCCGCTGCGCTGCGGGTCTCCTCCCTCCGGTCGGCCCGTCCAGGCACCTCACGCGGGGGAGGGGAGGGGGGCTTGGTTTATTAGCTGGAATACAACATTTCCCCCTCACCGCTTCACCACCCTACCCACACTCCGCCCCTCCACCGCCACCACATAAATCCCCCCCGGCAAACGCGAAAGGTCCAGTTGAAACTGCCCTCCGGCAAAAAACGAGGCATCATCACGTTGCTTCAGCACCAACCGCCCCAGGGCATTATAAACCGTGACGCGCAGCGGCCCACTACCCCACTCCATCGGAGCGGTCAGGGTAACTATTCCCGTAGTCGGGTTAGGAGCCAATATAATAGTGGCAGCCAGATCGAATCCACTTCCTCTTCTACTCCCACTGTTTGGCAAGCCAGGGCATTGTCATCAAATGCCAGGTATTCACCCGGCTCCAGGTCGCGGCCGACGAAGCCGGCGTAGTCCTCCGCATAGCGGGGGACGCGGAAGGTGGTGTTATTAATTAGCGGTAGCCCCGTTTCCACCGGCTGACGAACGCCGCCGTTGAAGGGCGTTTTGTACTCCCACACTACCTCGCCGGCGGGGTTCAGCTCGAAGGTCAGGCCGGTGCGGCCCACGCAGATCAGCGTATTGCCGTTAGGCAGCGGTTGGATACCGGACAGGCCGGTACTGAAAGTTTTATTCACTTCGGGGTGGGCGTAGGTCGCCTCGAAAGCGGCGGGGGCGAAGGTGTTGCCGATCATTTCGTACACCTGCGCGATCGTATCGAATACCGGTGCCAGCAACTGCCCGGCGGAACGGGTGCTGCCATCCAGGCGGTTATTAAAGATGGTTAGCATCCCGTAACGCGGGTCGGATTCCGGCAGGTGGTCGTCGGTCCACTGCACGTCGTGTTGGTAGAAAAGCTGTTGATTATTGGGCGTGCCGCGCCGGTAGGCGGCGGGGTTTCCCCAACGGTAGAGCAGTTCGCCGCCCCGGCCCGCATTACCGCCCGTACTGCCGGCCGCCTCGGCGGAAGTAGTACTGTGGTCGATGATCCAGATTTCATCGAAGCGGGGAATACTGATCAAGATCTGATCCAGACCGGCATTATAATCCAGCGCATTGGCGTGCAACCAGTCGGCCACGCCGTCGGATCCCAGGCCGTAGTTGATGTCGATCCGGCCGGGGTTTTGGCCCACGTTACCGAAATTTTCCAGCGTGGCGTCCCGGTCCTGGATCAGGTGATCGCGCACGTGCCACTCCCACACGATCTCGCTCGTGAGCGGCTCGATCTCCAGGATCATCTCCGGCCACAGCACGCTATCGCCCAGCATATCCGGCCGCCGGCCGGCGGCCAGGGCCTCTTCCTGCGTCATCACTTCCCAGGCAATGGCCAGCACATTGCCGTTGGGCAACGGTTCGATATCGTGGTGGAGACGGGCCGTGCTGTCGTCCAGTACGTAGGTCCAGAGCAGATCGTTATTCCAGTTCCGCAACTCGATCCCCTGGCCCGCGCCCCCGGCCCAGATGGGATCATTGGGTCCGCCGCCGATGCGGAAGGTCTTGAGCAAATCTCCGTTTTCCCGAATATACGCGGTGTTACCCGGTTGGCTTCCTTCCTCACCCGGCCAGTTGTGTACCACCCGGCCGCAATTGTCCATCAGCCACACGTCCGGCTGGTTGTGGGGGTAGAGCAGGTTATAGCCGGGATGGGTCTGTGCCTCGTCGTTATATAATAAACCGACCTGGACGGTCTCCTGGGCGGAGATGGCGCAACTCAGCAGGCAAAAGAATATGAAGTAAATAGCTTTCATGAATCGTCAGGTTTTTTTTGGGATAGCTTGGTAGTTGACAACTATTGTTTGGAGCACTGCTAAATTTAACCCTTTCTAATCTCCCGCGTGAGGGGCCTGGAAGGTGCAGGCGGTAGCCGACAGCCCGCAGGGCCGAGCGAACAGCGAGCCTGGAAGGGCCCGACCCGCGCCTTAGCGCGGGGCACGCCCGGAAAATCACTTGTCCCCTATTTCTCAAACAACGACGCCCTCCGCTGGGCGGAAGGCGTCGAAAGTTAGCATTAGTAAGTTCGTCCGTAGACAAAATCACTACATACCGTTGTTCAGCGGCGGCCAGTCGGTACCGTCCGTGCGGGTAAAGGTGGCCGTGCCGCCCTCGCCATAATCGTTGGTCCAAACGATCGTCAGATCAGGACCGTCAACGCTCACTTGCTCGAATACATATACTTCGCCCCAACGGCTTGTACCGATTGGAGTCAGAGTACCGCAAGCGTCCTGAATTTGCAGCGATCCACCGGGAAGGGTTGAACCGGCACCGTAGCAAGGTTCGTAAGCACCGAAGGAGAAATCTTCTACTTCATAAACCCCGATGCCAACTTCCGTCCAGGTAGATGTGCCGTCAAAAGGACCGGCCTCACCGCACCAGGTGTCAGTTGTAGTCTGCTCATAGGTGCCGGCGAGGTTAGAAGGGCAAATGATGGCCTGGTTAATACGGAAAAGACCCTGGAAAGAGCCGCCGCCGATTACGTTACTACCCGTGTTGTCCGCCGAAAAGGTGCGGCCGTCGTTCATCACGATGGTGGAACCGAAACGGATGACGTTACCGCCTTCAATGTCATCGGTAGTAAGACCGAGTGCATCGAGTGCATCGGCAAACGAGAAAGTAGCCGTCAGGCTGGGCAAACCGAACTCGGAGCGACCGAACTCGGAAGCCGAAAAGCTGCGGAAAGGAACCGGGCCGACATTGTCGCCACCCGATACGATGTAGCTCACGTCCCAGTTATACTCGGCAACGTTCTGACCGTCATTATCGTCGTAGAATTCTACGGTAAAGGTGATGGCCGATTCGTCGGGAGCAAAGAAGTCATAGACACCGTCGATACCCTCGATCAGTCGGGGGAAAGCACCATGTTCGATTTCTTCGTACTCGGGAAAGGCGCGTTCTTTCTCCTCACAGGCCGTGAAAGCTAGCAGGAACAACGCGCCGAACAGTAGAAAATTAAGTTTTTTCATTGTTGTATGGTAAGAGGAGCAAACCGACCCGCTCGGCTTAGCGGCCGGTCGGTTTGCTCTTCGCTGTTTAAAAAAGGATAAGGACGTTAAACCAGTTTAGTTGATGAAACCGGTGCCGGGATTGGTATCCCAAAAGACTTGCGTGGTCAAGTCCGGACGCTGGCTGGCGTTAGAATTGCGATTCACGTAGTTTGTTGGGTACCAAAAGGTGCGGGGGAAAGGACCGGCATTTTGCTCGCGTACGGGCTGAAAGCCGCGGGGCTTACCCGTGCGGCGGTAAAGGTTGTAGATGTTCAGTCCCGAACCATGGGCGGCAATATAGAATTCCTCAGCGATGATTTGCATCTTGAGGTCGTCGTCTCCGCCGTTAAATTCATCCATAACGGTCTCAATGTATTCCTCTACGATCGAGTCCGATGGAATCAGGTTAGGGTCGATACCGGCAGGCAGCGCACCGAAGTTACGCACCTTGGAGATCGACTCGCGCATGCCTGCTTCCAGGTAAGCGGCGGGATCACCGGTGGCACCCATGGTCAGGGCAGCCTCGGCTTTCAGGAACTCAACGAAGCTGGACAGCAAAAAAGGCTCGATGCCCGCACCGCGCAAACCGTCCACGCCCTGGTTGGAAACGTCGTCACACTGGTTGGCGTCGTAAAGACCGCCGACGGGGTACTGACCCCAGGCAGTGCGCTTCAGATCATCGGGCGGGATACCGTCGTCGTCACCGTGGTCACGTCCCCAGTAGCCGCCGTAGTTATCCAGCGGGTCTCCGAAATCACTCGATGCCGTGCACCAGGGAAGGCCCTGGGGGTAATGGTCCGGGTAGGGAAAGGTCACGCACTGAAGCGTAAAGAGATCCTCGTCGGTCTCGTCACAATCCTGGCGGTAAAAGTAATAGCGTAAGCGTGGGTCCTCTACCGGTTTATCGGCAAACATGAACCACATCATGTAGTTACTCATGTAAACACTGGGGCCGTTGGCCTCATACCCATCCGAATAGTAGGGGTGGCGCGAATCCGGATTAGCCCGCGTGCTACCATACTGAAATGCAAAATCGTCGCTTTCGTCATCAATCAGCATACCTCCGTTGATCAAGTCGGAAACGACTTGTGCACTTCCGCCGACCAACTTGGTCTGCACGTGATAGCGTAGCTTGAGCGAGTTACTCACACGCTGCCACTGCTCTATATCACCTCCGTAGATCAGGTCGTTTACAATGTTGCCCTGGGGCGAAGCTAGATCGGCATCAGCGGATTCCAGCAGTGCCAGTGCCGCCGCATATACCTCGGGGCCGCTATCGGCTACGGGGCTGGGGTTGTCGATACCCTGGAAAGCCTCCGAGTAAGGAACGGCACCGAAGAGGTCTACCAATGTGAACAAGATATAAGCCTTGTAGATCTTGGCTACCCCGGCCTGGGCAGTGAAGCCCCCGGCCTCCGAGTTATCGATAATCAGGTTGATATCGGGAAGCAGGTTGGAGTAAGATTGGCTCCACAGGAAGTCGAAACTGGTCGGAAAATCCTGGTTGTCATAAAGACCGCCATCGTCCATCGCCAGCATGCGTACGTAGGGCATGGTTTGCGTGCTGACCTCATTGGCCCACTCCGCAAACTCGATTTGAACGCGATTAAAAACAAAACCTACTTCCGCATTATCCGGGGCTACCGCATTGGGATCGGTCAGGTTATCATCGAGTTCGGTCAACTCGCAGGCACTGAAGCACAGCACCAGGACGAGGAGTCCTAACTTGAAAAAATTATTCATCTGAATGCTTTTATACAATTATTGAAGGATAAAACTTTTCGGCGGGTAGCCGTTCCGGTTCAGATGGAGTTGAGCGGCCGTTAGTTCGGCCGCTCAAGTTCATCCGTCGGTTGACTTACCGAAAAAGGAAAGTTAGAAAGTGAGGCGAATGGAACCGCCGAGTTGGCGTGCGGTAGGCACGTTCATCAACTCGAAGCCGCGACCGTTACCCACGCCCAGGCTGGAAACTTCGGGGTCGAAGTTGGCACCCTTGGGAAAGCCGTAAGCGCGGAACCAGAGGTTCTGGCCTGAAACCGTGAGGGTGACGGCACCAAACGGGCTATTCGCCAGCAGGCTCTTGGGCAATGCGTAGGCGAGGCTCAATTCACGCAGTTTCAGGTAGGTCGCATCATAGACACGCATCTCGTCCTGAAATACACCGCTATTTCTCCAGTAGTGCTGGGTAGAAGTGATCTGGATATCGTTAGGCGTTCCGTCCGCTTGTACGCCGGGTGCAACCACGGGTACGAAACGGTCGAAATCCGTCTCCTGCAGGATACCGCGGGCCATCAGGGTAGAAGGCGTGGTCGCATACATGATACCGCCGTCCTGGTAGGCCAGCAAGGCATTAAGGTTGAATCCTTTGAAGAACAGGTTGAGACCGCCGTTTAGCAAAAAGTTGGGGTTCGGGTCACCCAGGATGGCCAGGTCGGGAGCAGTCTGGTAAAGACCGAGACTGTTGACAATACGGTTGCCGTTTTCGTCACGGGCAATCGGTACACCCTGGATCACACCGTAAGGCTGACCGGGGATGGCAAAGTTACCGAGGTTGGTGTAACCGGAAATAACCACTTGTTCCAAGCCGGGAGCCAATTCATCAACCGTACCCACGTTGCGGGTAAAGTTAGCGTTCACCGTCAGCGAGAAATCGCGGGTGCGGATAGGCGTAATGTCTACTCCGACCTCGACACCCTCATTAGTGATCGAGGCGGCGTTGATCGTAGTCGTGGTAAACCCGGTAGCGGGGTCGAGATCGAGCGGCAAAATGAGGTCGTTCGACTGCTTGTTGTAGATCGATACGTCGATACCGACCTTGTTGTCGAAGAACTTACCCTCCACACCGAATTCGAGTTCCTGGTGCAGTTCGGGCTTCAGGTTCGGGTTACCGAACTGGTCGTCGACAAAGTTGGTATTGATCGTAATACCGCCGTTATCGATGAACGAACGCGTCTGCTGCCCCAGGATGTTCCGGGTCTGGTAGGGATTGGGGTAGCCGGCCGAGGTACCGTAGCCCACGCGGAATTTAAGGTAGTTGAGCACACTGCTGTTCTGCAGACCGGAGAATGCATCCGTAGGCACGAATGACAGCGAAGCGGACGGATAGATAATGGTCCGGTTGTCTGCCTCCAGGGTAGACGTCCAGTCATGGCGGGCCTGTACATTGGCGTACAGGTAGCTGCGAAAGCCGACCGAAGCGGTTGCGTAAGCACCCAGCAGGTTTTCCGCGTTCTGGCTGGAAAAAGTACTGTGATTAATGTAGTTGTCGTGGGTCTGGAGACCGTATACGAACTGATCCGTCGAGTTACTAAATGTAGACTCCCGCGTATCGCGTCGGATGTTGAAACCAATCACACCGTCCAGCGTAAAGTCACCGCTCAGGCGAGCGTTGTACTGCAGGTTGAGGTTGTGGTCCTGGATCACGTTAAGACGATCGGAAGTTAGCAATGCTCCGGTAGGGATCTGCGCGCCGCCCTTGTTCGAGGCAAAACGCTGCTTCTGTGAGTAGGCGTCCAAACCTACCCGGTAAGTGGCCTTCAGCCAGTCGGTCAGGTCATAACTGGCCTGAACCGTACCGAAAAAGCGACGGACGGTTTCCGAATTGCTCGTGTTGTTTAGCGTCCAGTAGGGATGCTGAATGTCATTACCTGCACGGTAATAGATAGACGAACGATCCTGGGGATTTTCAAATTCCAGACCATTTACGTCAATTGAACGGGGCGTGTAAAAGATGTTAGCGAACAGCGATCCGTTCGTATTAGCTCCGTCTGCACCATTTGCACCACTTGAACCCGCACCTTCGTTAGCCGCTGGGTTAGAAGAGAACGATACGGCTGCCGGCGGGGAAATACGGTCGATGTCGACGTAATTGAACGTAGAGTTGATCTTCAGGCCGTTATTCAGATTGGTGGTGAAACCAAGGCCGAAATTGTGGCGGTTCAGTTCACTCAATGGCACGAAACTATCTTCGTTACGGTAGCTGTAGCTGAAGTTCATCGAAGAACCCTCGCTGAGGCGGTTGGCAATGTTAATCGACGTATTGCTGATCAGGCCGGTCTCGAAGAAGTTCTGCAAGTTGTCGTAAGGACGGTAGTCATAACGGGCTCCCTGGTACTGCGGGAAAACGCTGGCCAGATCGGCACGATCGTAGGGGTGGGGGATAGTTCCGTCAGCTGCCAGGTTATTACGACCGGGCTGGTCGAAAGGTGCTCCCCAATTGGAAAAGGCTACCGAGGCTTCATTATGGAAACCGTTACCGTAACTATCCTGGTCGTCAGGACGGCTGGCAATCGTGTTCGCATAAATCGACTGATCGACCGTAATTTCAAACTTCTTATCCAGCGGCTGGGTCAGACCGTTCTTGGTCGTTACCAAAATAACGCCGTTACGGCCGGCCTCCCCGTAAAGTACGGTAGCGGACAGGCCCTTCAGTACCGAAACCTCCGCAATGGTAGCGGGGTCGAGGTCCAGGAAGCGGCTGGATGCCGTGGCACCGCCCGCGCTGAAGTTAGCGTCATCGTTGGTCGAGGTATTGAACGGCACGCCGTCTACCACGAACAGCGGCTGGTTAGAGCCGGAGATCGAGGAGTAACCGCGGATGATGATGTTCGTACCCGATCCGGCCAGGCCGGAAGTCTGGGTGATGTCCACCCCGGCGATCTTGCCGCGCAGTACGCGGGAAATGTCGGCCTCGGGACGCAGTTCCAGCTGGGTGTTGTCCAGCGTGGTCACGGCGTAACCGAGGGCCTTCTTGTCGCGGCGGATACCCAAACCGGTTACCACGACCTCATTCAGCTGCGAGGCATTCTCCTCCAGCGTGATGATGACGTTGTTCGAAGCCGTGCTAACGGCGTATTCCAGGGAAGTAAAACCCGTGTAGCTCACCACCAGGGTGTTGGCATCAGCGGGTACATTAACGGTAAATTTGCCATCTACATCGGTGACCGTACCCGAGGTTGTCCCTTTAATCAGGACGCTCGCGCCGATCAGCGATTCTCCCTTGGCATCCTGAACGGTGCCGGAGACAGCCCGCTGCGCCAGCACCAGGCTGAACGTAAAGCAGGCAAGAGCAAGCACTAGTGCAAGTCTTTTCATACTAGTAATAATTTTAGTCGGTTTCAAAAAATGTAGTGAATAGAATAGTGGATCAGCCCCTATACCGTTCCAGAGAGCGGCGGGGCAAGATCAAAGTCTTCAGTTGTTCTTTTGGTCAGTGGGGCAAGGCTTCAAAACACAAAAAATCGACAAAGCCTATTTTTTGGGGCAAAATCTCCGGTGGGGCATCAATCGTCGGGTAGGTTAAGCCCGCCAACTGGCAAGATTCGCCTTCACAATACGTGCTACAAACAAAATTCGCTGCCTGTCTTACCATGCAAAGGTAAAATATTTGTTAAACTCAACAAAGAAATGAACCTCCGTACAATAAATCAGTTCGCCCGGTTTGGCCTGTCTAAATCGGCTTATCCGGGCGTTACGCGCTTTAATCCAGGCATTTAAGGTAGAGCTGGATGGTGTTTGCCAGGCCGTAATAAAGTGCGTCCGCCACCAGTGCGTGGCCGATGGAAACTTCCAGTAGGCCCGAAACCTCCCGCTGGTAGTAGCGAAGATTCGCCAGGTTCAGATCGTGGCCGGCGTTCAACCCCACTCCCAGTTCGGCGGCCCGTCGGGCCGCCTCGCGGTGGGGGGCAACGGCGGCATCCGGGTCGGCGGCAAAATTGCGGGCGTAGTAGCCCGTGTACAACTCCACCCGCTCGGCTCCCAGTTCGGCGGCACCGTTGATCGCGGCGGGATCGGGGTCCACAAACAGAGACACGCGGATTCCGGCTTCCTGCAACCGTTTTATCACCGGTTGCAGCTCCGCCCGGCGGCCCACCGTATCCCAGCCGTGGTCGCTGGTCAGTTGGTCGGGGCTGTCCGGCACCAGGGTACACTGGTGGGGCGGATTGTCCAGCACCAGCCGCATAAAATCCTCCGACGGGTAGCCCTCAATGTTAAATTCCGTGGTCACCTCCCCGCGCAGGGCCGGCACGTCGGCATAGCGAATATGCCGCTCATCGGGCCGCGGGTGTACGGTGATCCCCTCCGCCCCGAACGCCTCACAATCCTTGGCCACTTGCACCAGATTGGGCAAATTTCCGCCCCGCGAGTTACGCAGCAGGGCAATCTTGTTCACGTTCACACTCAGGCGGGTCGTCGACATGGCAGTTCGGTTTGGATGGGCGGTAAAGGTAGGTCGTGCGTTTTTATTCGGGCGTGTCCCCAGCCAGGGGCCGGGGCCGGTCCCCTACCGGCTCGCAAGTCTGCTCGGCCCTGCGGGCTTCCTCCTTCGTCGTCTCCGTCCGGGCACCTCACGCGAACATACCGCTCGTACACGCCGCTCAGGTCGAGGACGTCAACGTCCGAGACATAATCCGTTCCAACTGCTCGTATCACAAACGGCCGGCTGCGCCGCCCGGCTCGGACCGGGAGGTCCTCGATCTGAGTGCGAACACAACGCTCAGGTCTCGGCCGGCTGCGCTGCCCGGCTCGGACCTGTACTTCCTCGACCTTTTAAGCGTGAAAAATGCTCACTCCACCTCCACCACCACCGTCCGCACACTCCGCTTCCCGTCTTCGGTCAGCAACAGCGCATGCGCTTCGTCCCGCTCGAAAACCTCGGCCAGGTCGCGCAGGCGGCCGGCGGGGATGCGAAGTTTTTCGCAGGCGGCCAGCAAGGGGTCGCACTCCCAGTGCCGCACGGCCGGGCTTAGATAATTCACCAGGGCCGGCCGCTCGCTCACCCGGCCGCCGTTAGCGGTAAAACGATTGTCCGGCGGCAGGTCCAGTAACTCGGTCAGGGCGGAAAACTGGCGGTCGTTACCGATGGCAAAAACGATCGGCTTACCGTCGGCGGTGGTAAACAGGTCGCCGTAAGGAGCAATGTTGGGGTGCAGGGTACCCATGCGCCCCGGCACGTGGCCGCCGATCAGGTAATTCGTCGCCTGATTGGCCAGCGAGGAAAGTGCCGCCGCGTACAGGCTGGTCCGTACCAGCCCTCCCCTCCCCTCGCGTTCACGGCGCAACAAGGCCAACAGGATGCCTTCCTTCAGTTGGTGCGCGGCCAGTAGGTCGATCAAAGCCACCGGCAGGCGGGCCGCCTCACCGGCCGCTGTTCCGCACATGGACAGGTAGCCGGTTTCGGCCTGCAAAATGATGTCGAAGGCGGGGCGCTCGTCGTCGGGGCCGAAGGCATCCAGTTGCGCGTAGATGAGGCGGGGGTGGTCTTGTAGTAAGGCCTCGTGGTCCAATTTCCAGCGGCGGGCGGCGGCGGGCCGAAAGTTGCTGATCACCACATCGGCACCGGCAATCAGGCGATGGGTTTCGCCCAGATCGGCGGCATCGTTCAGGTCCAGAAAGCGGTGCTCCTTGCGGTAATTGACGCTGTGGAAGTAGGCCGAGGTGGGCGCATCCGGGTCTTCGGAAGGTAGTTTCCAGTGGCGGGTCACGTCGCCGCCCACGGTTTTGTTCTCAATCTTAATGACCCGTGCACCCAGTTCACTGAAAAAGCGGCCCACCGCCGGACCGGCCAGTACGGAGGCCAGTTCTACTACCGTCAGGTCTTCCATTACTTTCATGTCCGTTATCTTCGCGGCAAATTACTGCTTTATGTCCGGTACCGCCGCCCCCGCCCTGCGGGAAACCAATTTCACGCTGCCCGGCCAGACGGCCTTTTACCGGGGCAAGGTCCGTGACGTATATACCATCGGTAATCGACTGCTGATGGTGGCCAGCGACCGGATTTCGGCCTTCGACCACATCCTGCCCCGTGCCATCCCCCACAAGGGCCAGGTGCTCAACCAGATGGCTACCCATTTCCTGGAGGCCACCCGCGACATTTGCCCCAATTGGCTCACCGCCGTTCCCGACCCCAACGTGGCCGCCGGCCACGCCTGCGAACCCTACCGGATCGAGATGGTCATCCGGGGCTACCTCACCGGCCACGCCTGGCGCACCTATCGCGCGGGCGGCCGCACGCTCTGCGGGGTGGCCCTGCCCGAGGGGATGCGTGAAAACGATCCCTTCCCACTACCCATCATCACCCCCGCCACCAAGGCCGAAACCGGCCACGACGAGGACATCAGCCGCGCCGAGATCATCGCCCGAAAGATCGTTCCGGCCGAGGAATACCGGCAATTGGAAGCCTACACCCGTGCTCTCTTTGCCCGGGGAACGGAGATGGCCGCCGCGCGGGGCCTCATTCTGGTAGATACCAAGTATGAATTCGGAAAGCGCGACGGCGAGATCACCCTGATCGACGAGATCCATACGCCGGATAGTTCCCGCTATTTCCACGCCGCCGGTTACCGACAGCGGCAGGCTGCGGGCGACCGGCAGCGGCACCTCAGCAAGGAATTCGTGCGCGAGTGGCTGATCGAAAACGGTTTCCAGGGCCTCGACGGCCAGACCATGCCCGCCATGCCGGATGAGTTCGTGAATTCGGTTACCGACCGCTACGTGGAACTCTATGAGTTAATTACGGGTCAAACCTTCGTCCCGGCTGCCGTGCACGAGGATCCGGCGGTGCGGGTGGAGCGGAATGTGCTGGCTTACTTGGGTAAAGGACAATAAGAATTAAGCAAGAGCTTTAAACACCTCATCATAACGGATAAAATTTTCCGTAATCAGGGCATTAATTTTATCTTCCCGCAATTGCTCGACAGGTGTAGCGGCACTGTTTTCTCGTGCCAATTCTATCACTACCTCTTTTAGGAGATTCCGGTCTTCCAGCAGTATTTCCTTGACCACAGCTTTTAGCTGCTCCCGGTCGACTGATCCGATTTGCATCTCGATGAATTTTCATGATAACATAATGTAACAGGGGATGGTTTCCGGCAAAGTCGTTAACCTACAATCGTGTTCTTTTCCATTCTAGCTTCAAATGTTGAGTCGACTGTGACCTCTTACTCCCCACTCTCAATAACTCAACCGGCTATACGGCAGGTTCTCCACATCCATATTATGCACATCGTACCAGCCGATGAAGTCCTCGAACTCGGCGCGGTGGATGGAGAGGTAGATGTCAAACATCTCGGGCAGGGCATGGCGGAAGATGTAGTAATTGTAAGGCTCGAAATGGCCGGCTTCGCGCACCTGGTGCAGGTAGTCGAGCAGGGCGTTGGGGTAGTTTTCGGGGGTGGTGGGATCAGCGTACCAATCGTCGATGAAGCTAGATCGAATCGCAATCAGGTTGTCGATGGTGGGTAGACCATTTTGGTAGAGAGGGGCGGTGAGCATGAACTTTGTGGACGCCACCTGGGAAAAAGACAACAGGGAATTAAATTTTTTTTCCATGGCAATGCTATTCTGAGGGTCGGCATCTCTTAAGGCAGAAAGGTCAATATACAGCACTCGACCACCGATCAGGCTAAACTCGCCGGAGGTATCGGAAGTAGGCACGTAAATGTCGAAGTACTGCTTAAAAAGCAATTCGCTCATCTCGGCCGTCCGCCTGGTATTGAACTCGGTATTGAGGAACATCTCCCCGTAGAGCAACACCCAGAGCCGTTCTTCGGTGCGGGTAAGCATTTTGGCCGCCTGGTAGAAGTTGGAAGGGTAATGCGGGTCTACGGTGAGGCCCTTTTCCCAGGTATTTAGAGCGTCCTGCAGTCGGTTTTCGTTGACGAAAACGATCCCTTTTTCCAGGTGTAGCGGGCCGGAGTCAGGGTACCGTTTCAGGCCGCCGTCATAGGTTTTCATCGCCTTGGCACGCTGCCCCAGCAGATCGTAGGCATTGCCGAGCAGGGTGTAGCACAGTTCCTCCCGGTAGCCTTTTTTTATTACACGCCTGAGTATTTTGGCGGCCGTACCGTAATCGCCGCTCCGGTAGTGGGCCAGAGCGATCTCGTAATCATAGACCGGGTTCGGGAACACCGATTTAGCCTCCTCCAATTTGCCAATGGACGCGGGGTAGCTGCCCGCGTCCATCAGTTTGATGGCGACCCGGAGGATGGAATCGGCCCGGCCTTCGGGAGAAAGGGTTTGCTGGGCACCGAGCAACAGCGGGCAGATGAAGAGGAGGGCGAGGAGGTACTTCATGGGGTGATGGGGCTGGAACTCTAAAGGTAGGGATTTTAGAAGGTGCATGGTTTACGCTTTTAAAGAACATCATGTTACCCATCCCTATTTTCTGCCCCCCGCGTGAGGTGCCTGGAAGGTGATCCGCGTCAGCGGGCAGTGCGGAGCACCGAGCGAACAGCGAGCCTGAAAGGGACCGACCGGCCGGCGCTAGCCGGACGGGCACGCCCCAACGAACACCTACCACAGCAGGTCGATGAAAACGAGGGTGCCGAAAACGACGCTGGCGATACCGTTGGTGGTGAAAAACGCCAGATCGACGCGGCTCAGATCGGTGGGCTTGACGAGGCGGTGCTGGTAAATGAGGAGGCCGGTGAAGACCAGCCCGGCCGCCGCCAGCAGCCACCCGGAGCGGGCGGGATACCACTGAAACTGGCAGTAAAGCGCGGTGACGAGCAGGGCGGCGCAGAGCACGTGGACGCCCGCCGCGAGCCGCAGGGCACGCACGCGGCCGAGACGCACGGGGATGGACTGGAGGGAGAGGCCGCGGTCGAATTCCTCGTCCTGGAGGGCGTAGATGATGTCGAACCCGGCCACCCAGAACAGGACGGCGGCCCCGTACAAAATGGGCAGCGGCGCAAACTGACCGGCCAGCGCGAGGTAGGCCCCCACGGGCGCGAGGCCGAGGCCGAGGCCGAGTACGAAATGGCACAAAAAGGTAAACCGTTTGGTGTAGCTGTAGCCGAGGATGACCAGCAGGGCCACCGGGGATAGCCACCCACAGAGCGGGTTGAGCAGGAAGGCCGCGGCGATGAAGAGCACGCAGTTGGCGAAGGTAAACGCAAGCGCGGCCCGGGCCGAAATTTGGCCCGCCGGGATCTCGCGCACGGCGGTGCGGGGGTTGAGCCGGTCGATGTCGCGGTCGAGGTAGCGGTTAAAGGCCATGGCCGCCGAACGGGCAAAAATCATGCAGGCCAGCACGAGCAGCAGCGACAGCGGCCGCGCGGCCGCGCCGTCTACCACGGCCAGGCAGGTGCCCACCAGCGCAAAGGGGAGCGCGAAGACGGTGTGGCTGAATTTGATGAGAGACAGGTACTTCATGGGGGGGGCGGCTGCGCCGCGTACTTTGGTAGGCGGCCTGGGGCCGCTGTATTTTAGTATTTTTGATAAGCCTACACGAGTACTGGAAAATTTACTACCCCGCGAAACTCAACAGTGTATGCTGTCCAATTTATCAGGCTTGAACCAGTACAGGTCTTGCACTTGCTTCTTGGAGACCTCTCCCCCGGCCCGGCTATTCTTCTGGGTCTCCTTAACCCCAGCCGCCGCGGAGGAGAGGGGTGACGGGAAGTTGACCTACAGTTAATACTGTAGTGGGTAGACATAAATAGATTAGACAGCCTACTCAACAGTGTATGCGTAGGCTTAGTCCAAATGACCAAATACCGACGCGCAGCGTCCTACCAAAGTACCTGAGTGATTGGCTACGCCAATCACTTAGCCGCCTCGTCGGCCATTTGATCGATACCGCTGTCCTCGCCTCCGGCGATGCGTTTTTCCTCCTGCTCAATCTCTTTATTGAGGAAATAGTTGAGCACCGTGCGGATAATGGCGATAACGGCCAGCTTGCCCAGCTCGTCCCAGTTGGGGGAAATGGCGGTGGAGAGGATATCGGAGGCGAGCTGGAATTCGAGGGCCACCACCAGGTAGCGGGCCAGGTGCAGGCGCAGGGGGTTGAAATCGTATTTTTTGCGCGAGACCAGGTGCGGCACGTAGATGAAGATGGCCGACAGGGCACCCCAAGCCACCACGGCCACGCCGGCTACTTCGATGAGTAGCCTGACCCAGGAAACCCCGTGATAAATAACTGTTTCTACGGCTTCGAATTCCAAAACGGGCGATTTTTGCGGTCCTAAAGGGGCAAGATACGCTACGTTTGGCAAGGTGCGCGGCAAACTTACCCCTTAAATTAGAGTTAAGGCAGGACAGCCAACCCCCACGCTTGGTTCCGGCGTCTTACCTTTGTACCAACAACCTCCAAAATTGCTCATGCGCTACCGTATCCTCACCTCACTCCTGTTTGTGCTTGCCTTTTTCTTCGTCGCTCCCGATTTGTCGGCGCAGTTTACGCCCTCCGGATCGCGGGATAATGACCGGCGCGAGGAACGCCGCACCTCCAATGCCCGCTCGGATAGCGGCCGTCTGCTCGACGACCTGTGGTTCGGCGGCGGCGCGGTGCTGGCTTACCAGGGCGGCAACTTCGGCAGCCTCTTCCAGATCGGCATCACCCCCATGGTGGGTTACAAGTTCGTCGATTTCCTTAGCGTCGGACCACGAGTCTCCTACGTTTACAATGCGCTGCGACAGGAAACATTCAATGGTACCAACAAGTCTAATTACAGCACCTACTCGGCCGGCATGTTCGCGCGAGCGAAGATCATACCCGCCATTTTTGCCCACATTGAGTATTCTTTCGAGAGCCAGGTGATCGGTTTTCTCAACGATCAGCCCGTGCGCAGCAACCGCGGCGTACCCTACGTGGGTGCCGGTTACCAGTCGGGCGGCGGCCCCGGCCAGGTGGGTTTCGAACTCAGCTTGCTGTTTAACCTGAACAACGACGACTCCAATTTCCGGTCGCCCTACGATTTCCGGGCGGGTATCAATTACAACTTCTAGGGGGCGTGTCCCCGGCCGCTTTCGCGGCAGGGGTCGGTCCCTTACCAGCTCCCTGTCGGTCGGCCCTGCGGGCTGCGGGTTTTCAACCCTCCCTGTCCAGGCACCTCACGCAGCGGCACTCGTCTTTATTCGCACCGCAGTCGTTCCACCCGGAACCGTTCATCCGTATATGCCGTAGGCAGCCGCTGGTAACCGCGTGCCCGTACCAGTGAATCCGCCCGGCCCGGGTCCAGGCCGTCGTGCCAGTCCACATACCAGTTTTGAATCACGTAGGCGGGTACGCTATCGTGGCCGCAATCCACCGGCAATTCCTCGTACCGGCCGAAAACCAGCCCGCTTCCCTCACCCGCAAAGCCGGTATAGTATTCCCCATAATTAACCGCCGCCCCCGAACCGTAAATCCGCGCCGGCCGGGGCAACTCGGTCAGCACCCGGCGGTACGATCTTTGCACCTCCGCATACCCGATGCTCTTACCATATTCAGCCTGCCGGTAGGCGGGGATCAATAGCAAAATGGTACAGACCACGGCAACCAGGTACGGTAGCCACGAATAACGCGGCCGTGCCGGAACTAATCCGCCGATGATACGAACCGAAAGCACGCATAGCACGGGCGAAAAGAGCAGGATGTGCCGGGGGTCCAGGCAAATGGGGTTGTAGGAGGTGAGCGAGATGCTCATGAAGTCGATCGACAGGAAGATAATCGCAACGGCGAAAACGTGTTCCAATGTCCGCCGCCCGCCGCCCGGGTTCAACCACCCGACCAGGATCAGGCCCGCCGCCGCGATTGCCAGGTGTACTACCAGCAGGCTGTCTACGATCAATGTCCAGAACCCGTCCGTCAGGCGGCTAACCAGGTGAGCCGTCGGCAATTGATCGTAGGAGCAATCGTTGAGGTAGTGGTTGGCCCCGATGGCCGAAAACCGCGCCAGCGGCGACCCCGCCGCCCCGGCAGATATCCCGCCGTAGAGCAGTAACAGGGCCGCCGAAGTGACGCCGAATACCAACCAGAAACGGTATTTTTTTATCAGCAGATCCCGCACGGCATAGTAGCCGAAGATCGGTACGGCCAGTATGACGGTGCCCTTGCTGTTGAAGGCCAGAAAAACCAGCCCGGCGGCCAAACAGGGCACGGCAACTTTCAGCTTCCGCCCGAATGAGCCGGATCGGGAACCCATGACCAAACTCCAGGCGGCGAACGTGAAGCAACTCACGTACAGGTCCGGCATCAGTTTGTCGGAATAGAAAAGGTTCCAACTCAGCGAAAAGTAGAGGCCGCAGGCAAGCAGTAACTGCCACCATTGCTCCTCCCGAAAATGACGGTAAAGCAGGTACAGGATGCCCACCGAGCAGAGCAGGCCCGGCAGGGCCGAGGCCGTGTCGTTGATCCCGAATAACCGATAGGACAAACCCGTAACCGCGAGCGGAACGATGCGGTAGGAATAGTGATCGGCCCAGTCGATTTGCCCGTCGAACAACAGCTTGGCCAGGCGGGCGTAGTAGAGGTCGTCGAAACCGAAGTGCCCGTAGTAATAGCACCAGTGGTGGATCAGGAGCAGCAGGCAGGCCGCGAGGAAAATAATAGAAGTGGTAGGAATTTTCAAGGGAGGCGGAACTGTTGGCATCGCAAAACTACAACACCACCGGCACCAGGTGCCACAGTCCGGCGGCCAGTGCCGCGCCGATGAGTGGACCCACCACGGGAATCCAGGCGTAGCTCCAGTCGCTGCTGCCCTTGTGGCGTAACGGCAGCAGGGCGTGGGCAATGCGGGGACCCAGGTCGCGGGCGGGGTTGATGGCGTAGCCGGTGGGGCCGCCCAGCGACAGGCCGATGCCCAGCACCACCAACGCCACGGGCAGGGCATCCAGCGCGCCCAGGCTACCCGGCGAATCACCGAATTTGGGTCCGGTGATATAGAGCACCGCAAAGACCAGCACGAAGGTGCCCACGGCCTCCGTAATGACGTTGGAAGCGGGGCGGGAAATGGCCGGGATGGTGCTGAAGGTGGCCAGCGTGAGTTCGGGGTCTTCGGTGGCGTGGTAGTGGTCGCGGTAGGTGAGCACCACCAGGCACTGCCCCACGAAAGCTCCCAGTAGCTGCGCCAGGATATAGCCGGGCACCAGCAGCCACGCAAACTTGCCCGCCAGGGCCAGCCCCACCGTTACGGCGGGGTTCAGGTGCGCCCCGCAGATGGGGGCCGTAATGAATACGGCCGTAAATACCGCAATGGCCCAGGCAAAAGCAATCACGATCAGGCCGCTGTCGTTGCCCTTGGTCTTCTTGAGCAGCACATTGGCCACCACCCCGTTACCGAGCAGGATGAGCAGGGCGGTACCGATAAATTCTCCGAGGCAGGCGATCATGGATAAGATGGTTGGGAATGGGAAAGGTAGGAAAAATCACCGTATGCTGTTCCGCTCACATTCGCCCCCTGTTCAGGCTTCGTAAAAAAGGTCCTTCTTCCCTCAACTGCTCACATGGGTCTTCGGGCAGAAAAAAACAGGCGGCCTCGGTTAACTTCGAACCATCGGATAGCCGCCCTGCCGTCATTTTTCCGCTCCTTGTTTTCACCCTCCGGCCCGGGCGACTTATCTTTGAGCGAAAATTCGCTCGCCGGCCGCAACCACGCGCCCGCCGCGCCCGTTTATTGCCCGGAACCCGCAACTGTGGTTTCCTAACGACTAACCGTAAAGCCAGTCCTCATGCAGTTTACCCTATCCGAAGAACACTTGGCCGTGCAGGCCGCCGCCCGCGATTTCGCCCAGCAAGAACTGAAGCCCGGCGTGATCGAACGCGACCGCACCATGACCTACCCCACCGAGCAGATCAAGCGCATGGGCGAACTCGGCTTTTTGGGCATGATGGTAGACCCGCAGTACGGCGGCGGCGGCATGGATTCACTCAGCTACGTGCTGGCCATGGAGGAAATATCCAAGGTAGACAACAGCTGCTCCGTTATCATGTCGGTCAACAACAGCCTGGTCTGTTGGGGCATCGAAACTTTCGGCACCGAGGAGCAGAAGCAAAAATACCTGCCCAAACTGACTGCCGGAGCGTGGATCGGGGCCTTCTGCCTGTCCGAACCCGAGGCCGGTAGCGACGCCACCAGCCAGCAGACCACCGCCATCGACATGGGTGACCATTACCTGCTGAACGGCACCAAAAACTGGATCACCAACGGCGGCACCAGTTCGCTTCACCTGGTGATTGCCCAGACCGACCGCGACAAGGGCCACCGGGGCATTAACGCCTTCATCGTGGAGGCCGACCAGGACGGCGTGCAGATAGGTGCCAAGGAAGATAAGCTGGGTATCCGCTCGTCGGACACCCACACCATTATGTACAGCGACGTGAAGGTGCCCAAATCGGCCCGCATCGGCGACGATGGTTTCGGGTTCAAGTTTGCCATGAAAACCCTCAACGGCGGCCGCATCGGCATTGCCGCGCAGGCCCTCGGCATTGCCGGCGGTGCCTACGAACTGGCCGAGGCGTACAGTCAAGAGCGGTCGGCTTTCGGCAAGCCCATCAACCGCCACCAGGCCGTGGCCTTTAAACTGGCCCGCATGGCTACCGAGATCGAGGCCGCCAAACTGGTGGTGTACCGTTCCGCTTTTTGCAAGGACGAGGGCATGGATTACGCCCAGGCCGGGGCAATGGCCAAGCTTTACGCCTCCGACGTGGCCATGCGCCACACCGTGGAGGCGGTACAGATCCACGGCGGCTACGGCTTTGTGAAGGAATACCACGTGGAGCGCCTGATGCGCGATGCCAAGATCACCCAGATTTACGAGGGCACGACCGAAGTGCAGCAAATCGTGATCAGCCGCAACATTGCCAAGGGGCAACTTTACTTGCCCGTGGAAAAGCCCGAGGCGGTGCCGGCATAACAATCGGCTCTTTCCGCGTGAGGCACCTGGAAGGGCCGGCCGTAGGCCGGAGCCGCGATAGCGGCCGAGCGAACAGCGAGCCTGTAAGACGCCGACCCCGATCCCGTCAGGGAGAGGGGGCACGCCCCACGCAATAGTTGCCTTCTCACCTGTGCCGTTAATGCAAAAAAAGTGCTCGCACCCTGACGGGTCCGAGCACTTTTTATTTCAGCCGGTAAGTGAACTAATTCCAGCCCGTGGGGCACATATTGGGCTTGGGCTTATCGGGGGCGCGATTGCCGCGATTGTTCGACTGATTGGTGCGGCTGGTTCTCGTACTTGCCTGGTTACGGCTGCGGCTGGGCACGCGGACGGAAGTGGAGGTGCGGCGCGAGGACCAGTTGGGGCTGGTGCTGCTGCGTGGCGCGGCCGGGCGGGTGGACCAGGTGGTGCGGCGCGTGGAGGTAGCGCGGGGGGTGGAGGCCGTACCGGCGTTGCCGCCGGGAGGGCAGTAAACGCCGCCCTGGTTGGTAGTAGAAGTGCGGGTGCCGGTGCGGGTGCCGGCGGCGGTGGTGCGGCCGGGGGCCGGGTTGCCGGAAGTACGGCCGGGGGCCTGCGCGGTGGTGCCGGAGGTACGGCCGGGAGCGGTGGGCGTTTCGGCGGAAGGAACGCCCACGGGAGAGGTGGGCACCTGCGCCCGGAGGCCGGAAACGGCGCACAGGGAGCAGAAAAGGGTAAGCAGGCTAAAGTAGCGTAAGGTCTTCATTGGTTGGTAAAGTTGTGCCCGTGCCGGGTTATTGGGAGGGCGTGATGAAAAGGAAAAGGTGTTTTGTGCTAACGTGCCACTAAAATAGGGTGGCCATCCCCGTGCCTGCAACTTTTCCGGCGGGATTACGGCTTCTTTAACCCAGCTGCTAATTTTCTTAACAGGCGGCTCGATAACGGCCGACCGGACTGCACGCTAATTCTTTCCACCTTATATATGGCGTGCCGCCCCCAAATGCGGTAGCTTTGTCCCCTTCCAAATAACTTGCCCGTGGCTACCCCTACCCTGACCGCCCCGCTGACCTACGAGCGCGGCACCCTGACCGACGAGACCCTGCTACGCCTGCACCTGCACCTGTTGCGGCCCCGCATGATCGAGGAGAAAATGCTGAAAATGCTGCGCCGCGGCGAGATCAGCAAGTGGTTTTCCGGCATCGGCCAGGAGGCCATCTCCGTGGGGGCCACCCTGGCCCTGCGGGAGAACGAGTGGATCTTTCCCATGCACCGCAACCTGGGGGTATTCACCAGCCGGGGGCTACCGCTGGACCGTCTGTTTGCGCAGTGGCAGGGCAAGCCGCTGGGCTACACCAACGGGCGCGACCGCTCCTTCCACTTCGGTGCCCCCGAGCACCACGTGGTGGGCATGATCTCGCACCTGGGGCCGCAACTCTCGCTGGCCGCCGGCGTGGGGTTGGCCCACCGACTGGGGAACGACAAAGCGATCAGCCTGGCCTTCACGGGCGAGGGAGGCACCAGCCAGGGCGAGTTTCACGAGGCCCTGAATACGGCCGCCGTGTGGAGCCTGCCCACCATTTTCATTATCGAGAACAACGGCTACGGTCTAAGCACCCCCACCGCCGAACAGTATGCCTGCCAGGACCTGGCCGATCGCGGCTCGGGCTACGGCATGCGTGCGTTGACCATCGACGGCAACAATATCCTGGAGGTTTACCGCACCATCTGCGAACTGGCCGCCGAGATGCGCGAAAACCCCTTCCCCGTGCTACTGGAATGCCAAACCTTTCGGATGCGCGGCCACGAGGAGGCCAGCGGCACCAAGTACGTACCCCAGGACCTGATGGACCAGTGGGCCGAGCGCGATCCACTGGATAACTACGAGCAGTGGCTCCGCGCCGAAGGCTTGCTGACCGACCCTTACCTGAAGCAACTTCGTGCTACCATCAAAACCGAGATCGAGCGCGGACTGGATACGGCGGGTGCCGCCCCGGTCACCACGCGCACCATCGAGGAAGAAGCGGCCGACCTGTTCGCCCCCGCTCCCCCACCCCTGGCCGCACCTGCATCTTCGTCCGACCAGGAGGAAGTCCGCTTTATCGACGCCATTTCCGACGGCCTGCGCGAGGCCATGCTGGCCGACGACAAACTGGTGCTGATGGGTCAGGATATTGCCGATTACGGCGGGGTATTCAAAATCACCGACGGCTTTACGGAGCAGTTTGGTAAGGACCGGGTACGGAACACGCCCCTGTGCGAGAGTGCCATTCTGGGTATCGGCCTGGGGTTGAGTATTGCCGGCTACCGGGCAATGGTGGAGATGCAGTTTGGCGATTTCGTGACCTGCGGCTTTAACCAGATCGTGAATAACCTGGCCAAGTTGCACTACCGCTGGGGACAGAACGCCGCTGTAACCGTGCGCCTGCCCTGCGGCGGCGGCGTGGGGGCCGGACCGTTTCACTCGCAGACCAACGAAGCCTGGTTCTTCCACGTGCCCGGTCTGAAGGTCGTCTACCCCGCCACCCCTGAAGATGCCAAAGGTTTGTTGCTGGCCGCGCTGGCCGACCCCAATCCCGTGCTCTACTTCGAGCACAAGGCTCTTTACCGCAGCCTGAGTGGGGTAGTGCCGAAGGGCAATTACCGCACTGAGATCGGTAAGGCGCGGGTGGACCGGGCGGGTAGTGCGCTGTCCGTCATCACCTACGGCATGGGCGTACACTGGGCGCGGGCGGCCGTTGCCGCCACCGGCATCGACGCCGAAATTCTGGACCTGCGCAGTCTGGCCCCGCTGGACTGGGAGGCCGTGACCGCCACCGCCCGCAAAACCGGCCGCGTGCTGGTACTGCATGAAGACAACCTGACCGGCGGCGTGGGCGGGGAGATCGCCGCCTATTTGTCGGAACACTGCTTCGAGGCATTGGATGCCCCCGTGCGGCGGCTGGCTTCCGCCGATACGCCCATACCGTTTATTCCGCAACTGGAAGCCAATTACCTGCCCTCCCCGGAGCGGCTGGCGGCCGCCCTGGAAGCACTGGCGGCTTATTGAGTAGTTACCTTGCCGTCACTTAAGTAATCATACATAAATTATTTGACATATTTGAAAGTCAAATCGCTGATATTACGGCGAAATAATACTTTGTGCTAATGTCAGAAAAGATACGTGCCACTACTTACATATTAAACTTTTAACAATTATATCCGGCGGTATTCTTGCAAAAGTAGCGGACTGGCTTACCTTTGGGCCACACCGAACTACTTGTCAAAACGTTTTTACCGGTTGTAATCATGCCCCCCTAAAAAGTGAACCGAAGGAAGCCGGCCAAGTGATTGCCTGTTGATGTGTCCGTCATTTACGCGGGCAAATAGGTCTGGTGGTAAATTGTTACCTTTGCGGTTCTAACACCAGCAATCGTTTTATGCAGTTAACGGAGATTTTATCGGTCAGCGGCCTGCCGGGTCTATACCGCATGGCAGCCAGCCGAAAGAACGGCCTCATCATT
The DNA here is from genome assembly GCA_963710215.1 of Lewinellaceae bacterium. Classification (GTDB taxonomy): domain Bacteria; phylum Bacteroidota; class Bacteroidia; order Chitinophagales; family Saprospiraceae; genus Neolewinella. Next base: position 114,783 of record CAVPZP010000035.1, read on the forward strand.
GAAGACCTGAGTTCCAAAAAGCGGCGCTTTGCCCCTTCGCGGACCTATCAGTTCCTCCCTTTGGCCAGTATTTCCATTTACACCACCGACTCGGAAGGAGAGCCGCTGGATACCATTTTCCGCCGGATGCTGGAGCAGTACGAAGACAACCCCCCGGTGTCGCCATCCGCTTCCTCCGAAGACCTTTATGAATATTTGGCTGACGTACTGCCCAACTTTGACCGGGATCGCGTGTATGCCGGTGATATCAAGAAGCTCATCAAGTGGTTCACCCTGCTGCATGAGTTAAATCTGCTGACGGAAGACGAAGAGGAAGAGTAGTCGTATTAGTAGCGGCCGGGGGCCGCCGGGAGTTTAGCCAATTGGCTCCCGCAAATTGTTGATTGAGAGGGGAAGCTGCCAGCAATGAAAAGAAGGACCGGGAAGGGGTAACCATTCCGATTCTTATCCGTAACGAAAGCCATCAGCAAAGACGGTCCCGTCTTTGCCTACCTCGCCTATCTCATGGGAATAACTGCCTCACAATCGCCAAATAACTCCACTTACTTACCCGTCGGCTTCCAGGCCGATCGGCACCCCGCCGTGCTGGAACGGTTCGAGGAGTTAAGGAAAAGACCCATCGCTTCGCTCGAAGAACTCAAAAATTGGCTCCTGGATCGGGGCACGCTGAATGCTTTTCTGAGTGAGCGATTTGCGGAGCTATTCGTCGCCTTCAGCCGGGACACCGGCAACGACAAAAAAATGAATGCCTACCAGGAATTCGTGCAGGATATTTCACCCCTGGTAGCGGAAATGGACCAAAAGTTGAGCATCAAGCTCAACGCCTCCTCTTTCTCCCGGGAGCTTCCCGCCGGCACCCACGGCATTTACCTGCGCAACCTGCGCAACAGCCTGCGCATCTACCGCGAGGCCAACGTACGTCTGGCAACGGAAGTACAGATACGCAGCAAGGATTACGGCCGCCTGTTCGGAGCCATGACCGTCGGCATGGACGGTGCCCAGCTTACCCTCCAGGAAGCCGGCCTGTTACTGGAAGGTACCGAACGCCGAGAGCGCGAGACCGTCTACCGCAAGATCAACGACCGAATGGTCCAGGATGCCGACACTTTCGAGGAAATTTTCTCCGAGTTGCTCACCAAGCGCAACCGCATCGCGGCCAACGCCGATTTCGATAGCTATACCGATTACCGTTTCGCGGACCTCAACCGCTTTGACTACCAGCCCAAGGACTGCCTCGATTTTCACGAGTCCGTCCACTCCGAGGTCTTGCCACTCTTGGACCGGATCAACCGCCACCGCCGCGAAACGCTGCAACTGGACCGCCTGCGCCCGTGGGATTTATCGACCGATATTTCCGGCCGCTCGCCCCTACGGCCCTTCGACGGCAGCGTGGACCTGCTGGAAAAAAGCATCCGTTGCCTGGACCGCATCAACCCCGATTTCGGTGACGTGGTCCGCCAGATGCGCGAAGCCGGCCGGCTGGATATCGAGGCCCGCCCCGGCAAACGCCCCGGTGCCTACAACATGCCCATGCTGGTCTCCGGTCTGCCCTTCCTGTTCATGAACGCCACCTCGTCTTCAACCGACGTACGCACTTTCCTGCACGAAAGCGGCCACGCCATCCATAGCTATCTCATTCGCGATTTGCGGCCTGTGGCCGCCCGCCGCGTTCCTTCCGAGATCGCCGAACTGGCCGCCATGTCCATGGAGCTATTCAGCATGGAGCACTGGGATATTTTTTACGCCGACCCCGAGGACCTCCGCCGCGCCCGCCTGCAACAGCTGGAAATGGTGCTCAAGGTCCTCCCCTGGATCGCCACCATCGACGCCTTCCAGCACTGGCTCTACGCCCACCCCGATCACGACCGCGCCGAACGCGCCGCCGCCTGGTCGGAAATCTATTACCGTTTCGGCTCCGATGAGGTCGATTACCAAGGACTGGAAGATACCGTTACCTACCAGTGGCATAAGCAGATCCACCTCTTCGAAGTCCCCTTCTACTACGTGGAATACGGAATGGCCCAATTGGGTGCCGTTGCCCTCTGGAAGCAATACTGCGAGAACCCCACGCAGACCATCAGGAACTACCGCAACGCCCTCGAACTCGGCTACACCCGTTCCATCCCCGAAGTCTACGAAACCGCCGGCATCTCTTTCGATTTTTCGAAGACTTACGTGCGGGAGTTGACCACCTTCGTCCAGGAAAAGATTGCCGAACTACTGTAGCTCAGTTTCTTATCACTATTTATCCCGCTGCTGCCCGATTCGATCCCGGATCGGCCCGCTCACGCGTCGGCCACACGGAGTCAAGACCCGCACACACGGGCCAAATGACTGCCGAGTAGAGAACCGCAGTCGTTCGTCGATGCCCCCCTAAGTTTAGCCGAGGAAGTTTGGCCGTCCGCGTGATTTGCAGCATCTTGCTCACGTAATCAGCAGACCATGATCGCACTCCTCGAACTCATCACCAGCCCCGCCAACGTCGTTTGGACCATCCTGCTCGGCATCGTGCTGCTCTACTGGCTGCTCGTCATTGCCGGGGCCATGACGATGGACGGCCTGGACATCGACCTCGATATCGACGCCGACGTAGACCTGGATGTCGATCTGGACGTGGAAAGCGATCTCGCTCTCGGCGGCGGCGGACTCACGGGTGCGCTGCTCTGGTTCAACTTCGGCCGCGTCCCCTTCATGGTCATCATGAGCGTGGCCGTTCTCGTCGGCTGGGTACTGGCCGTCTGGCTCAACATCAACCTGGGCAACGGCTCGGGTTGGTTTGCCCTGGCGGCGGCACCGGCAGTTTTCATCGTGGGCATGCTGGCGGCCAAATTCATCACCACGCCGCTCATCCCCGTTTTTCGCTCGCTCAACACCGCCGCCGAACCGGTCGATTTTATCGGCCGCGAGGCACGGCTCCGGCTGCCCGCCACCCCCGTCAAATGGGGCCAGGCCGAAGTTCAGATCGGCGGCGACAATCTGCTCGTCAACGTCAAAACCCTCGATGACCCACTGCCCTCGGGTACCCTGGTCGTCATCACCGGGCGCACGGAAGACGGCAAATACTACCTGGTTCGTCCTTTGGCCCAGGTAGATTATGAGTTCACCTGATTTGGGCGTGTCCCGGCCTGCCGGCCGGGCCGGTCCCTTACGGGCTTCGCTGTTCGCTCGGCACTGCGTGCGCTAACGCCCCTCCAGGCACCTCACGCGGGGTCAATGAGTGAATGACTAAGGACTGAATAGGTATAGCGCAACTCCCCTTCCCCTCTGTCGGAGGAGATGACACCACCAGCGCTTCTCCTCCAAGGTATCTTTATCCGCCTACAGCGGAGAAAGTTCCTGGGAGGTGTAAGCGACACACCCACCATACCCCCACACCCCCCTCCATTTAAAATTACCACTACTATGTTTTACCTGCAAGCACAAGCCATCCCCTGGACCATCATCATCGTAGCCGCGTCGGTGGTCATCATTCTCGGGCTAATTATTATGGTACTGCGGTTTTACCGCAAGATACCACAGGGCAAGGCCATCATCGCCACCGGCATGGGCGGTACCCGCGTTGCCTTCGAGCGGGGAATCTTCGTTATCCCCCCCGTACAGATGTACGAAACGATGGACCTGTCGGTCAAGACCATCGAGATCGTGCGCATGAAGGAAGAAGGACTGATTTGTAAGGACAATATCCGCGCCGACATCAAGGTCGTTTTCTTCGTACGTATTAACAAGGACGCCGTCGATATTCAAAAAGTGGCGCAGAGCATCGGCACCCAACGGGCCAGCGACCTGGGTACGCTGCGCGAACTGTTCGAGGCCAAATTTTCCGAAGCCATCAAAACGGTCGGCAAGCGATTCGACTTTGTCGATCTCTACGACAACCGCGAGAAATTCAACCACGAAATTCAGAATACCATCGGGGAATACCTGAACGGTTATAAACTGGACGACGTCTCGATCGACTACCTGGAGCAGACCGAGATCAGCTACCTGCGGCGGGATAATATCCTGGACTCCGAGGGTATCAAGAAAATTACCGAACTGACGGCCCAACAGAACGTAAAGGCCAATTACATCCGCCGCGAGGAAGAAAAAACCTTGCGCGAGCAAGACGTGGAAGCCCGCGAGGCGATCCTCGAATTCGACCGACAGTTGGCCGAGAAAGAAGAACGCCAGAAGCGCGAGATCGCCAACATCAAGGCCCGCGAAGGAGCCGAAATCCTCCTGATCGAGGAGCAGGAACGCCTGCGTGCCGATATGGTCCGCATCAACACCGAGCAGGAACTGCAGGTGGCCGAAGAGAATATGCAACGCCAGGTACTGGTGGCCAGCAAGAACAAGGAACGAACCAATGCCATCGAGACCGAGCGCGTGGAAAAAGACCGCTTGCTGGAAGTAACCGAACGCGAGAAGATCGTGACCCTGGCCGAGATCGAGAAAACCCGCGCCGTGGAGGAGCAGAAGAAATCCATCCAGGACGTTATCCGCGACCGCATCTCCGTGGAGAAAAAGGTAGTGGAGCAAGAAGAACTCATTAAGGACACCCGCGTACTAGCGGAGGCCGAGCGGCTGCGCCGCAAGGTCGTGATCGAAATGACGGGCAAGGGCGAAGCCATTGTAGTGGAGCGAGAGAAAGCCGCCGAGGGTGAACGCCTGGCCGCCGAGATCAAGGCCAAAACCGTGATGATCGAGGCCGAAGCCGAGATGAATGCCGCCTCCAAAGAAGCGGAGAGCCGCAAGATCATCGCCCAGGCCAAGGCCGCCGAGGAAGCCACCATCGGCCTGTCGGAAGCCCAGGTGACCGAAGCCAAGGCCCGCGCCCGCCAACTGGAAGGCGAGGTGGAAGCCAAGGTACTGGAACTATCGGCCACGGCCGAGGCGCGCGGTATCGAGGCAAAGGCCGGTGCCAACAAGAAGCAGGGCATGGTGGATGCCGAAGTAACCGAACAGCAGGGCATGGCCGCCGCCAAGGTGCTGGAAGAAAAGCTGAGTGCCGAAGCCCGCGGCGTGGCCCTCAAGGCCGACGCCATGAAAAAACTGGACGGCGTGGGCAAGGAACACGAAGAGTTCAAACTCCGCCTGGAGAAAGACAAAGAAGTCCAATTGGCCCAGATCAACGTGGAACGGCAGGTAGCCGAGGCGCAAGCTAAAGTACTGGCCGAGGCGATGAAGCACGCCAAGATCGACATCATCGGCGGTGAGATGCAGTTCGTTAACTCCATCCTGAATTCGGTGGGGCGCGGCAAGCAGATCGATGGGATGATGAACAACAGCACCCACCTGCGCGACCTAAAGGACGGCCTGCTGGGTAGCGGCCATGCCAACGGCAACGGTAACGGCTCCGATATCCTGACCCGCCTGCGGGATTTGGTCAAGCGTTCCGGTCTTTCCCTGGCCGACGTCAAGGACATGACCCTGACCGGTTTGCTATTGCGCCTAAACCAGCAACTCTCCGACCCCGCCGACAAAACGGACGTGGACGGCATCCGCTCCAAGCTGGAAGGCATGGGCATGGGCGAACTGGAACTGAAGCAGTTGCTGTAGGCTCCTGAGAATTTAGTAGTTTGAATGGTTTTAGTTGAAGAGCCTCACTCCGACGGTGAGGCTTTTCTTTTGGGGGGATACGATTAGGGTTGCGGTGTTCCTAGAGCGTTTCTAAAATTTTTAAGAACGGAGAATCAATGATTCGCTTCGCGGCTACTTCATGGTGCGCGCATAGCGGGTTACGCAAGTCAGTTTTTATGACGCCAAGTTCTCAAATGACTGGTTATCAGGAAGTAAAAATTTAGACACGCCCTTATCAGGCAGGTTCGTGATGGGGAGAAATCGGTGTTCAACAGCCTCATCAAGCGTCACCAGCCTTTTGTCTGGTTCTTCGTCAGGGCTTTCATTTTCCGTTGCATTTAATTTCCTAACGCCAATCCCCATCTGCAGGTATGTTGGATGCGTATTGCCAAGGGGTCCCGACGCCCACGTCGGGTGCGCGCAGGCGCAATTGCGCCCCGCGTGCGTGCCTGCGGCACGCCCCGCGACCGGAGGTAGCGCGGGGCCAAATTCGCGCGACCGGAGGTCACGCACCATCAGTACTGGATGCCAAGGGGTCCCGACGCCCACGTCGGGTGCGCGCAGGCGCAACTGCGCCCCGCGTGCGTGCCTACGGCACGCCCCGCGACCGGAGGTAGCGCGGGGCCAAATTCGCGCGACCGGAGGTCACGCACCATCAGTACTGGATGCCAAGGGGTCCCGACGCCCACGTCGGGTGCGCGCAGGCGCAATTGCGCCCCGTGTGCGTGCCTGCGGCACGCCCCGCGACCGGAGGTAGCGCGGGGCCAAATTCGCGCGACCGAAGGTCACGCACCATCAGTATTGGATGCGTATCACCAGGGGTCCCGACGCCCACGTCGGGTGCGCGCAGGCGCAACTGCGCCCCGTGTGCGTGCCTGCGGCACGCCCCGCGACCGGAGGTAGCGCGGGGCCAAACGTGCGCGCGACCGGAGGTCACACCCCTCGCGCGACCGGAGGGAGCGCACCATCAGTACTGGATGCGCATTACCAGAGACCCCGACGCCCACGTCGGGTGCGCGCAGGCGCAATTGCGCCCCGCGTGCGTGCCTGCGGCACGCCCCGCGACCGGAGGTAGCGCGGGGCCAAATTCGCGCGACCAGAGGTCACGCACCACGCGCGATCGGAGGTCACACACCACGCGCGACCGGAGGGAGCGCAGCCTTTGCGTGAGGTGCCTGGAGGGCGACGACCGCAGGGAGGCGGTGCGCAGCACCGAGCGAATAGCGAAGCCCGTAAGGGACCGGCCCCGCCATCGGCGGGGACACGCCCGAACGGGCATGCTAATCTATGATTTTGATAATATAGAATTCAAGCGGCTAACCGCTCCGGCATTCCGTATGCGGATGGGGTCTACGGCACGACTCGTTACCGTGGGGCACGGTTTTTACTATTTCTTTCCCCCCACCCGGATCACGTTCGCGCTCGAATTTACCTTGTCCTCGCTCCACTTTTGCAGGCTGGGGCAATCCTCGTAGCGGGGGTCGATCCAGATGTAGGTGGCGTTGAGGCGGCCTTCGATCCAGTCGGAGAGGTGGACGTTTTGCTTCGATTGCTTGGTGGCCGTCTGGATCTTGGCGTAGTCCTGCGAGAGGCCGGCGCGGTGGGGCTTGGTGCGGCTCTGGAGCTGGATGATGCGCAGGAGCGTCTCGCGGCGGGGGCCGGAATATTCCAGCGCACTGCTGATGCCGCCCACTTTCATGGTGTCGATGGTGAAGTAGATGCCGGGGTCCAGGTCGCCCACCTCGAAGAAGGTGTTGCCGGTGGCCTGGCTGACCATGCGGCCGTCGTTGGTGTACGACTGCTGTTCCTTGTCGCCGAAACGCTTGACGGCACGGCTGAAACTGATCGAATCCACGCGAATGAGGTGGGCGATGCTGTCCAGGTAGACTTTGCCCCGCTGCACGTCGTCGTCCGAAACGGTGGGCATGAGCAAAATGTGGCTCACGCGGATGGAGCTGCCCCGGCGGCCGTCCAGGCGCAGGACGTGAAAACCGAATTCGGTCTGGATCACCTCGCTCATATCTCCCGGTTCCAGGTTGTAGGCCGTGGCCTCGAACTCGGGCACGTAACGGCCGCGCCCGGCCCAGCCCAGATCGCCGCCGGCCTGGCCGCTGCCGTCCATGCTGAATTTTTTGGCCGCTTCCTCAAAGGGAAGGGTGCCCGCTACTATTTCCGCGCGGATCTCTTCCAGTTTGGTGCGGGTGCGTTCCATTTCGCCTTCGTTGGCCCTGGGCACGTAGACGATCTCGCCGATCTCTACCTCCGAGTTGAAGTAGGGCAAGCTATCCTGCGGAATCTCGGCGAAGAACCGCTTCACTTCCGAGGGCGTCACCGTCACGCTATTGACCACCTGGCCGCGCATCCGCTCCACCAGCAGCTGGTTGCGCAGGTCTTCGCGGAACCGCTCCTTTACCTGGGTCACGCTCTGGCCGTAGTAATCCTCGAACTGCTGGCGGTCGTCGTTCATGTAGGCCAGGATACGGCTGATGCGGGCTTCCAATTGACGCTCTACCTCGTCGTCGCCCACTTCGATCGAGTCGAGTTTCGACTGGTTCAACAGCAAACGGGTGGTCAGCAGTTGGTCCAGGAAGATACAGCGGGCGTCTTCCGGCAGGTCGGCTTGTTCGCTGGCGGCCAGGGCGTACTGTTCTTCCAGTTCGGAGAGCAGGATGTATTCCGCCCCCACGATACCGATCACCTTGTCGATGATCTCGGAAGGTTGGGCAAGCAGGCGCGGCATAAGGGCCGTAAGCAGGCAGAGGGTGAGCAGGGCGGTAAGCAGTCGTTTCATAGCGGTAAAGAGTCGGTAACCGGGCGGGCCGGTTGGTCGTAAAACCTAGTTTGTGAACGTTTCCACGTTGTTGCGGCGCAGTTCGCGCTCGAATATTTCTTCTTTGGCCGTTTCCAGCAGTTGTAGTTTGCGGTTGTGCAGGATCACCTTGCGGGCCTGCTCCTCGATGTAACCCAGCGGCGCGATCTCCCGCCGGCTGCGCGTCTCGAACAGCTTGAAGTAGTACTGGTACTGACCGTCCTGTTGCGTAAACTCGCGCTTGGAGGTCACGTTGCCGGCCGTCAGGGTGCCGGACGGTAACTGGCGGGCCACCTCCTCCAGGCTATACCAGGCGGAGGTGTTGACCAGGCCCACGATGGCAAAATCCCGGCAGTATTTTTCCAGTGCCAGGGTATCCTTTACCTGCCCGTTGTTCCACAGCTCGCGCAGGCGGGCTACTTCGGGTGTCGGGTAGGGCACTTTGATGAAGAAGCAACGCACGATGGGCGTTTCCAGTTGGTACTGCTCCTTGCTGTTTTCGTAGTAGGTTTCCAATTCGTCCCGCGTAATGGTGGAATCCAGCAGCTCGTCCACCAGTGCCCGCTCGAAGGAAGAGCGTACCAGACTGGCCCGGTAGTCGCGCACCAGCCGGTCGATGTTCATGTCGCTGCGCAGTTTGCTTTCCGATTCTTCGATCATCACGGCGTCGCGCACCCACCGCCCCACAAAGGCGTCGATGATGATGGTGCTGTCCTCGGGCGTGGCATTGCGCGGAAACATGCCCTCCAGTTCCGCCAGCCGTAGTTCGCGGGTGTGCACACGCGCCAGCACCCGGTCGCCGGGTTGCCCCTCGTCCGAATCACCGCAGCCCGCCGCCACTACCAGTAAAAAGATCGCGATCGCCCCGATCCGGCCTTGCACCTCCCGCATTACTTTTTGATCAGGCTATTGAATACGTCGCGGTTCACTACCACCGGAAAACGCTCGGCCAGATCGGCCACCCACTTGCGCTCCAGCTCGTCCTGGTAATCGGCAATCACGTAACCGCGGGCTTCGTCCAGTTCTTTTCGGGCGGCGGGCATGGTGCTTTCAATCTTATAAAAAGTGAAATATTTACCGTCTTTGCTGCGGTCCATGTCGGTGATGGTACCGGCCTTCCAGTCCCGGCCTTCCAGGGCCTGCAGGCGGCCTTTTTCGTAGGTGTCGGTCTGGGCACTGACGGCATCTTCGCCTTCCCCGTACTTGGCCAGCACGGCGGAGGGCGGGTTCTTTTCGGCAAACACCAGCACGTCACGCACCAGGTGCTGTGCCCGCATGGGCACGGTGTAGAGCGTTACCTCGCCGCGTTCGGCCCAGCGGTATTTGTCGCGGTGGTCGTTGAAGTAATCCACCAGCCCCAGGGTATCTTCCGATGCTTTGTCCCACACCTCTATTTTGGTGGCCTCGAACAGCAAAATGCCCTCCTCGTACTCGCGCATCAGCGCGGCAAAGGCGGGATAATTTTTCTCCAACTGAGTTTCTTCGTAGCGCAGCAGGTGGTCTTCCAGAAAACGGTCGTACAGGTCATTGGCTACTACCGATGCCGACCCACCGGCACTACGCTGCACGCGCTCACGGTTCGATTTTTGCAGGTACTGCTGAAAATCGCCCATCGTCACCACGTAGTCGTCGCCCAACCGGAACAGTTCTTCGGCACTCTGGGGGTCGGGGGCTTTCCAGCGGAAGCTCAGGAAGCTCGTGTCCACCAGTTCGGCCACGTAGCGGCCGCGCAGGCGGCCGTTTTCTTGCAGGTCGGCACGCTCGGCTATCCGGGTCAGCATACTCTTGCGGGCTTCCTCAAAACGGGGGTCCGCCTTCACGGCCGTTTCTATCCGGGCGCGTTCCTCGGCCAGCGGCTTGATGCCCCGCTGCGAGATTCGGCGGATAATGTGCCAGCCCAGTTTACTCTCGATCGGTTTTGAATAGTCACCGTTCTCCTTCAGTCCGAAGGCTGCCTCCTCAAAAACCGGTTCGTAGCGGTTGATGCCGAAAAAACCGATATAACCGCCGTTAAGGGCCGTGCGCCGGTCGTCCGACTTACTGCCCGCCAGCGATTCAAAATCCACGCCCGCCTGCAGGGCCGTATAAATACTGTCTATCCGCTGTTTGGCGGCCCTGGCATCGCCGCCCTCGGGCGTCCGCACCAGAATGTGCGCAATCTCCATCTCGCCCCGCGCCGGCCGGCGGCCGTTCACCCGTAACAGGTGGTAGCCGGCGGCGGTCCTCACGGGTCCCACTACTTCGTTCAGCGGCGCGGTATAGGCGGCTTGCTCCAGCGCATACAGCCCCTTCGGAAAGAGGGCCGTGATGTAGCCCACGCGCCCGCCCTTATCCTTCGAGTAGGTATCGGCCGAGAACTCAGCGGCCAGCGTCTCGAATTTCTCTTTCTTCAGCCGCTTCTTCACGTCCAGTGCCCGCTGGTACACGGCCAGCGTATCCTGATCGGCCGCGCCCACGGGCAGTTGGAACAGGATGTGGCTAATGTCCACGTCCTGCTTCACGTGCGCATACGCCTCTTCCACCAAGCGGTCGGTAATGGCGCGGTCCACCAGGTAGCTATCGGCCAGTTGGCGGCGGTAGCCGGCCAGTTCGGTTTGCAGCACTTTCACGGTATCCAGGCCCATCTCGTGGGCGCGAGCCACCTTCAGCTTGAACCGCTGGTACAGGTCCAGGTACTCCTGCATATCGGCGCGGGCAAAACTCGCCTCTTCCCCGTTGGTCTTCGAGTAGATGTACATAAACTCACCGGCCGTCACGGGCTTGCCGTCCACGGTAAACAGGGTGCGGGTGTCATTTTGCGCGGGCACGGCCGCAACGGCGCAACACAAAAGGAGTAAGCAAGCAATAAAACGAGTAGTTCGCATGGCAATTCAACGGATTAGATGGTGGGGGGATGCCCCTCATTCAGGGCCGCAAAGGTAACAAATTTGGGGCCGGGATTATTGTTTCGGGCGTGTCCCGGCCAAAAGGCCGGGCCGGTCCCCTCCAGGCTCGCTGTTCGCTCGGCCGCTACGCGTCTCCTTCCTCCGGTCGGCCCTTCCGGGCACCTCACGCGGGTGGGCGCAGGGGCACGCGTGAGGTGCCCGGACGGGGCACGCGGCAGCGGGCAGCCCGCAGGGCCAAGGCGACAGCCGCGCCGGCAGGGGACCGACCCGGCCTTCGGCCGGGGCACGCCCCCCTTTTAGAGCGTGTCTAAATTTTTACTTCCTGATAACCAAGCATTTAAGAACCTGGCGTCATAAAAACTGACTTACGTAACCCGCTATGCGCGCACCACGGAGTAGCCGCGAAGCGAATCATTGATTCTCCGTTCTTAAAAATTTTAGACACGCTCTTAAAAGACCACCCGTAACATACGGTCCTTGCCGGAAAAGTCTTTTCGCAGTTCGATCTCCTTGCCGCCCAATTGGTTCGCCAGCTCCCCTACCCCACTGGCATTGAATTCATTGCACTCGAACAGCACCACCACGGGGCGGGCCTGCGCGGCGGCCGCTTCCAGGATGCGGCGGTAGAAGATCAGCGGATCGTCATCGGCTACGAACAGGGCTAGTTCCGGCTCGTGGCGTAGCACCGTATCCTCCATCAGCTCCCGCTCGCGGTGGGGAATGTAGGGCGGGTTGCTGATGACCAGGTCGTAATCCAGGGCGGGCAACGGGTCGGCCAGCGCGTCTACCCGCTTGAATTGGACGGTGGCCGCGCCCAGTTCCACGGCGTTACGACGGGCCACCACCAGTGCCTCCTCGCTTACGTCCCAGCCGAAGATTCGCAGTTCCTTTTTTGCTTCTAATGCTATTGTGACGGGGATGCAACCCGAGCCGGTGCCGATGTCGAGTACACTAGTGAGGCTGCGATGCTGTATTTCCTCCAGTGCCCAGGCCGCTAACTCTTCGGTTTCCGGCCGGGGGATGAGCACCGCCGGGTCGACGTAAAAGGGGCGGCCGTAAAAGAAGGCGGTCCGGGTAAGGTACTGCACCGGTTCTCCGGCTAGCAGCGCGGTCTCGATTCGGGCTGCCCGCTCGGCTTCCGCAGCCGTGAACGGCCGGTCCGCGCCGCCGGGCCGGTGCCCGAACACGTCCTCCACCACGGCGCGCGCAATGGCGAGGGCTTCACCTTCACCCCGTGCGGGAGTAAGATGCTGGACGAGGCGTTGACGGTAGGAATGGAGCATAAGGCGGCGAAGCCGCGTACTTTTGTAGGCGGCGTTGCCGCTGGTAATTACCTGCGGTGATCGTCGCAAGCCCCTTGGAGTTTGGTACTTTAGTACTATGCCTACGCGTACACGCCCCCACCCGGACCTATGGTCCGACCTCCCAGGAGAGGCGACGCATCACACCCCACAAAGCATCCCCTCTGGGGAGGCAGAAGCCGTCAGGCTCGGTGGGGGAGCATGAAACACGCGCACCGCACAAGCATAGGCTGGATACAAAAGTACTAAATTGCCAAGATGCGAAGCATCCTACTAAAGTACGTGGCGCAGCCACTGGCGGCTACGCCGCCCCTACCCCATCCGTTGTTTGTAATCCTCATACCCGAACCGGCGCACGACCTCCAGACTGCCGCCCGACCTCAGGATAGCCAGATTGGGGTGCGCCACGCCGTTAAACATCGTCGTTTTGACGGTGGTGTAGTGCAGCATGTCCTCGAACACCAGGCGGTCGCCGACCTGGAGGGGTTGCTCGAAGTAATAGTTGGCCAAAAAATCTCCGGCCAGACAGGAGACGCCGCCCAGTTGGTAGGGGAACCAACCGTCCTTCATTTCCGCCGAGGCGTTGCGCACGACCGGGCGGTAGGGCATCTCCAGGGTATCGGGCATGTGGGCGGTGAAACTCACGTCGAGCAGAGCGATCTGCTGACCGTAGTTGTCCATGATGTCCAGTACGCGGGTGACGAGAAAGCCGGTGCCCCAGGCGATGGCACTGCCGGGTTCCATGATAACGTGCAGGTGGGGATGCCGCCCGCAGAAGGCGCGCAGGATAGCGATCAATTCGTCGCGGTCGTAGCCGGGCCTGGTCATCAGGTGGCCGCCGCCCAGGTTGATCCATTTGAGGTGGGGCAGCCAGCCGCCGAAACGCTTTTCTATCTCCTTGATCAGGGTGCCGGTGGTGGCGGCGGGGCTTTCACAGAGGGTGTGGGCATGGATGCCTTCCAGACCGGGCGGCGGCAGGTCGGGCAGGTTCGGGGCCGTTTCACCCAGGCGGCCGGTGGGTCCGGCGGGGTTGTAGAGGTCCGTGGCCACGGGCGAATACTCGGGGTTCACGCGCAAGCCCGCGCTGAGGTCGGGGTAGCGTTCGCGGTCCGACCAGACGGCACGGTGGCGTTCCAGTTCCGTCAGGCTATTGAAGGTAATGTGGCTGCTGATGGCTGCCAGTTTCGGCAGCTCCTCCGGGAAGTAGGCGGGCGAATAGGTGTGCGGGCGGACCCCCATTTCTTCGTGGATCAGTCGTGCCTCGTTGAGTGAGGAGGCCGTGGCCCCGTGCAGGTATTCTCCGATAAGGGGAAAGGTAGGCCAGAACGCGTAGGCTTTCAGGGCCAGAATGATGTGTACCCCGGCCGCCTCGGCTACGCCGGAGACGAGTTCGAGGTTCTGCCGGAGTTTTTCTTCTTCCAGCACGTAGCTGGGGCTGGGGATTTGGTTGATTCCGATAAAGGCCATGGGCAAGCGGCTTCGCCGCGTATTTTAGTAGACACCTTCGGTGGTGTATTTTAGTAGTTTGGATTCAGCCTACGTACGGGCGGCTTCGCCGCGTATTTTAGTAGGCACCTTCGGTGGTGTATTTTAGTAGTTTGGATTCAGCCTACGCGTGGGCGGCTTCGACCCGTATTTTAGTAGGCACCTTCGGTGGTGTATTTTAGTAGTTTGGATTCAGCCTACGCGGGGCGGCTTCGACCCGTATTTTAGTAGGCACCAAAATAGTACCGTATTGACGCGGTTTTGATCAAGAACAAACGTAAGTCCAGGCTGAGTCAAAAATACCAAAGGCGAAGCCTATACCAAAATACGCGCGAAGCGCCCTACACCTCCAAATCCACGCCTACCATTTCCTGCCAGGGCAGGCCGTGTTCGGCCAATTTTTCGAGGAAGGGATCGGGGTTTTGCTCTTCCACGTTAAAGACACCGGCACCTCCCCACTGTCCGGTCAGGAGCATCATGGCCCCCGTCATGGCGGGCACGCCGGTGGTGTAGCTTACGCCCTGGGCGCGGGTTTCGCGGTAGGCCTGGGCGTGTTCGCAGTTATTCCATATGTAATAGGTGCGTTCTTCACCGTTTTTGATGCCGCGAATGCGGCAACCGATGCTGGTCTTGCCCGTGTAGTTCTCGCCCAATTCGCCGGGGTCGGGCAGCACGGTCTTAAGAAACTCCAGCGGAATGATCTCGCGGCCCTGGTGCATCACCGGCTCGATGCCGGCCATGCCGATATTCTGGATTACACGCAAGTGCGTCAGGTACTCCTGCCCAAAGGTCATCCAGAAGCGGGCACGCTTCAGGGTGGGGAAGTTTTTCACCAGGCTCTCCAGTTCCTCGTGGTAGAGGAGGTAGGAATCCTTGGGGCCGATATCCGGGTAGTTCAGCACCTTCTTGTGCTCAAAGGGTTCGGTTTCGATCCACTCGCCGTTCTCGTAGTACTTGCCCTTCTGCGTGATCTCGCGGATGTTGATCTCCGGGTTAAAGTTGGTCGCGAATGCCTTCCCGTGGTCACCCGCGTTGGCATCCACGATGTCCAGGTAGTGGATCTCGTCGAAGAAGTGCTTGGCCGCGTGGGCGGTGAAAATGCTGGTCACGCCGGGATCGAATCCGCAGCCCAGGATGGCCGTCAGGCCGGCTTCCTTGAAACGGTCCTGGTAGGCCCATTGCCAGCTGTACTCGAATTTCGCCTCGTCCTTCGGTTCGTAGTTGGCCGTATCCAGGTAATGCACCCCGGCGGCCAGACAGGCGTCCATAATGGTGAGATCCTGGTAGGGAAGTGCTACATGGATGACCATTTCGGGGCCGAAATCCTGGATCAGTTTCGTCAGTGCGGGCACGTCCTCGGCGTCCACGGCGGCGGTGGTGATCTTGTCGTAACCCAGGTCGGTTTTGATATCGGCGGCTATCTCGTTGCAGCGTTTCACCGTGCGACTGGCTAGCAGCAATTCGGAGAAAACTTCCGGGTGTTCGGCACACTTGTACGCCACCACTCTTCCTACGCCTCCCGCGCCGATAATCATCACCTTAGCCATAAACTCGTTCGTGTTTTATTTTTTGCCGGGGAAATTTGCCGGGCAAAAGTACAAACCGCCGCCCCGGCAAAGGGTTTGCCGGGGGGCGGGATAAGTTCGCTTGGCTACCCCGGCTACTTTTCCCGTAGTATCTCCTTCAACTCCCGTAACTCTTCGTGCAGCGCGTCAATCTTTCGCTCCAGATCACGGTTGTTGTCCATCGTCATCTCATCCACGAAAACGGCGTTGGCCAGCGACATCCCGAAGATACCGCCCAGCAAAACAACGACTACGAAATACAGGCGGGTAAAGCCCACCATCCAGACGGTTTCCGTTCGCTGGGCGATGAGGGCCGGTATCTCGTTCCAGCCTTCGAGGGTAAAGAGTTGAAAAATGCTGTATACCGACAGCAGCGGATCGCCGAAATACTCCGGTGCCACCTCGGCATAAAAGTGGCAGGTAATCAGAGCGATAAGAAAATTCAGGAAGACCAGCACCAGCAACACGAATACCGAAGCTTTGAGGGCGCGCTTGAGACCGGCCAGTACATGGTTAAGGTTGGGAATGAACCGTAAAAAACGAACCAGCCGCACCAACCGGAAAAGACGCAGGATAATAATGAGTCCGGTATCCGGCAGATCGGCGTAGGGCAAAGCCAGGGCGGGGAGGGAGGCGAGGACAATGACGAGGTCGAAGCGGTTCCAGGGGTCGGCGAAGTAGCCTTTGGGCTTGTAAACGTAGAGTTTGACGATCGCCTCGACGACGAAGAGCAGGAGGAAAAAGTGGTCGATCAGCGTCAACCAGTGCTCATCCCGGAGCGACGGAAAGTAGAGCGCGAAGATGACGATCGCGTTAAGGAAAACCGCCCCCAGCATATTGCGCTCGTTGGTGAAGAAGCGTTTCAGCATGATGGGTTAGAATTAGTCTACGGGAATCAGGATGCTCTGGGGCGGCCAGGCCGACCAGTCGATGGAGCGGCCCAGTTGATAGGTATCGAGGCGATTGTGGTAGTAGTAGAGCAAGGAAAAATCGTCGGAGACGAGTTGGTCGTCCCGATTGCTGCGCAGGGGCTTCTTGACGTGGAAATTGCCCAGACGACGAATGCCGTGTTCGAGCATTTCTTCCACCGGCCCACGCACGGGGGCGGAAAGGCGAATCTCGCCGGCCGTTTCCATCCGCAGCAGGTGCTGTTGTAACTGGCTGAGGACGTCGAGCAGAGCAGGGCGATTGAGTGCAAAATCCTCCGCCGGCAAGCGCAGCACGCCGTAGAGATCGAGGTGAGGCTGGCTGTGCTCGACCAATTTGAAAGCCGCGTGCGAAACCAGGTGGCTACTGAGTACGATGTTATCCCGGTGGTAGCGGTCTACGATGCACTCGCCCAGCATCCGGGTATACTCGGCCTCGCGCTGGAGGTCGGAAGTGACGACATCCTCGTTGACAAAGTATTCCCGCACATCCAGTTCCTTACCCGTGGGGCTGTAGCTGCGGCCCTCGCCGTCTACCGGGTTGCCCAGCACGTCCATCGGGCGGCCCAGAGAAATGGTGATCTCGTTACCTTTCGACAATATCCCGAACACGAACTTGAGGATGGATCGAATCGACTGCGCCCCGTCCGACACCGAGATATACCGCTCCTTCCCCTCGCTGCGCAAGTAATTCTCAATCAGGAAGGGGGCTTCCAGCACAAAAGGATAGCTCAGGATCATGGGCACGATGAACACCTTCCGGTCGGCTTCCGCCTGGTAGAGCGCGCGCTGCGCTGCCACGGCCTCACCCATGAGACCCAATTTCAGTTTGGTTTCCAACCGGCCGCTGCGCGAACGGGTGCCGCCGGGGAAAAACAGATTGGGAACGCCGCGCTGAATACTCAGATTAGCGACCGTTTTCAGGGTTTCCAGGTAGACGCCGTTTTTTTTACGCCGATCTACGCGGTAGGCTCCCACGCGGTTCATAAAGTAAGCCGTGTATCCAGTGTTGTAAAGATTAAGCCCCGCCCCGTAGGTACTGGTGGGCACCCCCGCAATCTGATCGAGGACAAAACCGATCAGGATACTATCCAGGTTGCTAAAGTGGGTAGGTACCATCACCACCGTCCCTTTTTTGTACAGGCTACGCACGGTGTGAATGTAACCCAGCACCCGCAGTTTGTCTTCCAGCGGATGGCGCACCTTTACCCAAAAGGCACGAAAACTACGCTCCGTAGCGGCGTTGAGCAGGCGATTAAAAAAGAAAGTCAGAAACCGTCGCGCAAAACGGAAGGTGGGTAATTTAAATGTACCGACGATCTCCTCGGCGTAGCGGTCGATAATGTCCCGCAGAATGTGCCGCGCCGCTTTATCCGCGCGTTCGTCTTCCACTACATCCAGGCTGCGGCGAGCCAGTTTGTGCGACATGGCCTTCCACCAGCTCTTCTCCTTGGGCGGGTCTACTTTCCAGGGTTCCTGCCGGACGCGCTGCAATTCTGAATAGACGGTCTTGGAGAGCAGATTCTCCAGTTGGTCGCCCTCGCGCTCCATGATCCGCTCATAGGAAAAAGCGATAATGGCCTGAATATAAGCCCGCCGTTGCTCGCTGATGCGATAGATTTCCCACGTCTCCAGATCTGGTTTGACGTGCGGCAGCCGCGTGGGTTCTTCCACGAATTCGGCAGGATAATTTTGGATGGCAGGTAGGGTGGTCATTTGGCGGGCGCTTCGCGCGTACTTTGGTAGGCGTGCTGCGCACGCTGGTAATTTGGTGTTTTGGTACAAGCCTACGCATTGGGGGCTTCGCCCGTACTTTGGTAGGCGGCGTTGCCGCTGGCATTTTAGTATGTTGGTACAAGCCTACGCATACACGATATTTCACCCATGTAATAAACACCAATTTTAGGCTAAACACCAAAATACCGAGCCAAAGACTTTCACCAAACTACGTCAAGGCGCAGCCTTGACTTTCCAACCGATACTGGTCAGCGTCTGCCCGATAAATTCCAGCACCTCATCGCGGCCGTCGCCGCTTACGGCACTGGTACGGAAAAGCGGGGGCAGTTCGCTAAACGTTTCCAGCAACCTGGCACTGAATGCTTCGATTCGTTCGTCCTGTTTATCACGTCCTTTCTTACGGTCCGTTTTAGTGAACGCCAGGGCGAAGGGAAGGGCGTTTTCGCCCATGAAGTTACAAAAATCCAGATCAATGGCCTGCGGCGGTACGTTGGCGTCGATCAGTACGAAGGTGTTGACCAGCGGGCCGCGGTGCAGCAGGTAGGTATTGCTGCGGTCGTGCCACTTCACGCGGGTTTTTTGGGCCACCTTGGCGTAACCGTAGCCGGGCAGGTCGACGAGGTGCCAATTATCGTTGATCAGGAAATAATTGATCAGGGCCGTTTTACCGGGCGTACTGGAGGTCTTGGCCATGTCTTTCCGCTCGCAGAGCATATTGATCAAACTGGACTTACCGACATTCGACCGGCCGATAAACGCAAATTCCGGCCGCCCGTCGGTGGGCAGCTTGGAAGGTTTGCTGTGGCTGGAAACGAACTCGGCGGTCAGGATACGCATGGGCGGGTGGGCGGCTTAGAGGTGAATTACCTCGTTATAGGCGGCGGCAGTGGCTTCCATCACGGCTTCGCTCATGGTGGGGTGCGGGTGGATGGATTTGATGATCTCGTGGCCCGTCGTTTCCAACCGGCGGGCGGCTACGGCCTCGGCAATCATCTCGGTTACGTTGGCCCCGATCATGTGTGCGCCTAGCCACTCGCCGTATTTCTCGTCAAAGATCACCTTCACGAATCCTTCCTTCACGCCGGCCGCGCTGGCCTTACCCGAGGCGGTAAACGGAAATTTGCCCACGCGCACCTTATAACCGGCGTCGATTGCCGCTTGCTCGGTATAGCCCACGCTCGCAATCTCGGGCGAGCAGTACGTGCAGCCGGGAATGTTGTTGTAGTCGATCGGCTCGGGTTCGTGACCCACGATCGCCTCTACACAAGTGATGCCTTCCGCGCTGGCAACGTGGGCCAGGGCGGGGCCGGGTACTACATCGCCGATAGCGTACACGCCCTCTACGTTAGTGCGGTAATATTCGTCTACCTGGATGATACCGCGATCCATTTTCACGCCTACTTCCTCCAGACCGATATTCTCGGTATTGGGTGTCACGCCGGCGGCTGAGAGGACTACATCGCACTCGATCGTTTCTTCTTTGCCGGATTTACGGTTCTTCGTGTGTACCTTCAGTGATTTACCCGATTGGTCCACCGATTCAACCGAAGTATTGGCCAGCACCTTGATGCCCTTCTTCTTGTAAATTTTGGTCAGTTCCTTCGACACGTCCACATCTTCGCGCGGCACCAGTCCTTGCTCCATGAATTCTACCACCGTTACTTCGGTACCGATACTATTGTAGAAGTAGGCAAACTCAACGCCGATCGCGCCCGCGCCCACTACCACCATCCGCTTCGGCTGCTCGGCCAGCGTCATTGCCTGGCGGTAACCGATGATCTTCTTGCCGTCGATCGGCAGGTTGGGCAACTCGCGTGCGCGGGTGCCGGTGGCAATGATGATGTGCTTGGCCTCGTGGGTTTCCTTCTTGCCGTCGGCACCGGTCACTTCCACCTTATTATCCTTCAGTAGCTTGCCGCTCCCAACGATCACGTCGATCTTATTCTTGCGCATCAAAAAATTGACGCCCTTGCTCATGCCGTCGGCCACGTCGCGGCTTCGTTTGATCATGCCGCCGAACTGTACTTCGGCACTGCCCACTTTAATACCGTACTGATCGGCGTGCTGGATATACTCAAACACATTGGCACTCTTCAGCAGGGCTTTGGTGGGAATACACCCCCAATTGAGGCAAATTCCCCCCAGTTCTTCGCGCTCTATCACGGCGGTTTTCAGTCCTAGTTGTGAGGCACGGATGGCAGCTACGTAGCCGCCGGGGCCGCTGCCGATAATAAGCAAATCGTAATTCATATGGGTAGTTGGTTTCCTGACCGAGACAACGCCCCGCCCGCTCCAAGGTTGATTTCGGGCGGCAAAGGTAAGACGAAATACGGAGTAGCACCGGCTAATCCGTCTGCTCTATTTCAGCTATAATTGCTTTTACCTCTTCAGTCGGCAATCCCGTCAGGCTTGCTAACAAATCAGCGGATAGGCCCGCATTGATTCCTTCTTTAATCGTCTTACGCTGCTGGTCTTTACGGCCTATTTCAAGGCCCTGCTCACGGCCTGCTTCCCGACCCTCTTCCAAACCTTCCTCGCGGGCGGTCTCTTTGGCATAGTCTATCACGTTGGTTAGATCCCAATAATGCTTCAAACTATCCTGATAGCTGGATCTCTCTTCTCTACTGAACTTTGCTACCTCCGCTACTTCAAATAGTCGTTCGAATATCCTTTCCTGCAACCGTTCGGGTATTTCGTCCAACTGCTCCAGGTTTCTGATGATGTACAACCACTTATCAAACCGCGTTTCCAATTCGTCCAGTGTCTTTCGGAATTTCGGCATCTCCAGGTAGACGAAAGTGAGTTTTTTATAAAACACTTTGCACGTATCAATATCCGTAAGCTGTACATCGTAGCGGTATTTGTCCGGCTCATCCGAGTTTTCGTCGAAAACAAAATCCAGAATGGAAACCGTATAAACAGCCTTCAACTCAAACTGCCAGTCCCCCCGCTTTGACTGGTCCTGGATCGGGAAGGTTGCGTAAAACAGCGTTCGATCTTTGAAAAAGTTCTGCTTCGCCTTTTGCAGTTCGACAATAAATTTCTCGCCTCGCTCATTCTCGCAGTACAGGTCGAACACCGCTTTTCGATCAATTGCCGATGCACCCAGGTGTTCCGATTTCAAGTAGGTCAACTTAGTAATTTCCCCCTCATGTACCCGCAACAGTTCGTTGAGAAAATCCATCAGGAGTTCCTTATGCGGTTCCTCGCCGAACAGTTTTTTGAATCCAAAATCGGTGAAAGGATTGATATACTTTTCAGGTATGAAACTCATACGGTAAATTTTGAATCTTAAAGATACGGAAATTCAGGGCGGCAGCGGAAAGTAGATTCCTCTTGTCCCCCAATTTTCAGCCCAATAACGCAAAAGGGCAACCGCACCTTCGGTGCGATCGCCCTTTTGCAGCATGGCCGGCGCGAAGATTACTCTTCTTCTTTCACTTTACCGCCGTCCAGTTCGTTTTGCAGCTGCTCCAGCTCACCCCACTTAGCCTCTGCGGCCAAAGCGGCTTGCTTGGCCCAGGTGCCGGGGCTGTGCATCCGGTAACGAGGACCGGCCTCGTCCAGAATACCTTGTACAAAATCCTGGTCGGCATCAGCCAGACCGCGCCAACTGGTAATGCCGGCGGCATTCAGCAGACCTTCGATCTTGGGTCCTACACCTTCCACTACCTTCAGGTCGTCGAGGGTGATCTTCTTGCCGCTAGGCAATACGATCTTCTCACTCTTGGCGGGCATCTCGGGCACTTCGGGCATCGATTCCGGCTTGTTGTCCACTGTTCCTACCAGTTCGGCGGTAATCGTGGGTTCCTCACTTTTCTTTTCCGGCGCGGGCTTTTCAGCCTTTGGTTCCTCCTGCTTGGGCGCGGGCTTTTCGGCCTTTGGTTCCTCCTGCTTGGGCGCGGGTTGCTCGGCTACGGCCACGTCATCGGCGGCAACTTGCTGAGCGGCATCAGCCTTGGCGGCAGCGGCGGCTTTACGGGTAGCGGATTTAGCGGCGCGCTGGGCGGCCAGCTCCTCCTCCAGTCCCTCTACGGGTACGATGTTAACGAAGGTCCGGTTCATACGGCTCTTCGAGAAGGAAACGGTACCGTCCACTCTCGCGTGCAGCGTGTGGTCGCGGCCCATATAAACGTTGTCACCGGCGTGGAATTTGGTTCCGCGCTGGCGTACGATGATATTACCGGCAATAGCGGCTTGGCCTCCGAAGAGTTTTACGCCCAGATAATTAGGATTACTGTCGCGGCCGTTGTCCGTACTACCTACACCTTTTTTGTGTGCCATGGTCTAATTGTTTTTTGTCGTGAAGAAAAAGCTGAATCGGCTTAGAGCGCGATCGAGTCGATCTTCAGTTTGGTGAACGATTGGCGGTGGCCGTTCTTGACGCGGTAGCCCTTGCGGCGCTTCTTCTTGAAGACGATCACCTTGTCTCCCTTCTGGTGCCCCAGTACGGTGGCCGAGATGGATGACTTGAGCATCGGCGTGCCGACGGAGATGTTACCGTCGCTCGAGGTCATACTGACCGTGTCGAAACTCAGGCTATCTCCCTCGTTGGCTTCAAGCCGGTGGACGAAGATCTCCTGACCTTCCTCTACTTTGAATTGCTGACCGGCTATGGTTACGATTGCAAACATGTGGAGTATTTTAGAAAAATATTCAAATTCGGCCCGCAAAGGTAAGGAAAAGGTTTGTCTTTCCTTAGGCTCACGTCCGTAAGAATCATTACTCCACTCTTTTTTCTGCTTCAGCCCACCAAACCCATGCCGGCCGACCCACTATTTGCCGGACGGGTCCTTGGTCCAGACGGTCTTTTTGATCAGTTCCTCCAGCCGCTGCTCCAGTTCGCTCAGTGCTTCCGGGCCGCCGAACTGGTGCTGCACTTCGTTCTCAAAACCGTTATAGTTCATGGTCGTCACCACCATCGGCAGGTCGGCGGTCCACTCATCTTCGGCGGGGTAACGATTTTTAAAGGTAAAGTAGCGGCTGGTGGTAGCAAAACGGCCCAGGCTCTTCACCATTGCCTCATCGGTTTTACCCACATAGGTTCCCTCCATTTCCACATTCCGCTTGCCCTCATAGCGCAGCGTACCGTCGGGGTACACACTCAACGTAAAAACCGGACAGTCGCCGTAGCAACTCGTGCGGCGCAGGGTCGCCATCGGCTCGGCGGGGCGTTCGGTCGCCCGCATGGTCATGCTCGCCTGCGCGGTGGGTGCACCTTCGGCGGCAGCGGAGGAGGCGGCGGCGGGAGCGGGCGCATTATCCCGGGCGGGACGGCTACTGCCGCGAGTCCTGACGGAGCGGTCCCCATCCTGCTTTTTCTGTCCGGCGGGGTAAGGATTCATGGGGCTGTCTTTGATCCGGGCGGGCTGGGGGCGCGATAGCGTCCGGTCCAACGGCTGCTCGCCTGCGGGCAGTTCCGCAGCTTTAGAGCGGGCGGTTTCCGAGCCGTCGTCGTCGGCGCGGGGGGCCTTGTCCAACACGGTTTTGCTAACGGCCTGGGGCGGCGCGGGGGCGGTCTTGTCGGCCGACAACCTGGGACGGTCGGCCGGCAACGCAGGACCGGCCGTCGCCGTAGCGGCAGCGGATGGGCTGGCAGTGCGGTTACAGGAAACCGCCGTTAAAACAGCGCAGAGGAATAAAGCGTAGCTTAGATATTTCAACACGGGATTGGCTTTGTTTTGATAAATTAGACGGCTCCAAACGCGGCTGGATACCCTGAATGAGTAGTAACGATGCGGAGAGGTTTGTAGTTCGTGCATTTATCCATTGCTCCGTTTTGGGGGTGTCCCCTTGCCTAAGCGGCAAAGCGGCCGGTCCCTTCCGGGCTTCGCTGTTCGCTCGGTGCTTCGCACTAAACCCTCCAGGCACCTCACCCATACAAAGAAAAACTACTTCGGACACCAACCGCTAATTGCCCCCCCTATTTACCATGCCTCGTCCCTTATTTGTTAACGCAACAGGGCTAAATGTCCGTGGATAGCTTACGGATACTGTTCGCAGTCGCGTACATCCATCTTAATCCTTCTCCCCGGCACTTCTTCGATCTGTACTAATTTTTTGTTTTATGATGCTAATTTAATAAACTTTTTGTACCTTTGCGGTAAGAACAGGCCACAAGCCTTTCCTGCCGCACTGATACGAGGCGGCATAACTAATGTGGGTGATACCGGTCGGATCAGGGCCGCTTCACTCGAATCCAGGCATTCGACCTTACGCTATTCCCACTCCTAATTTGGAAATAGCAAAAGTTAGATGCCTTGCAGTTAGGGCCGTCCATCTGCTCATCGCGGACGGGTTTCCAGCTAAAGAACAGGATCGGTCCCGATGATGGCTCCCTGTTTACGAAACCAATACCATAGTTTTTAAATCGATGCCCTTCTCGCGCACCGGAACCACTTGCTGTCACTGGCAGCAAGTGCGAACGCTATAGCCGGCGCGGGCAACTTCGATTTTCCTTTTCAGACAGGCTTTTTGCGGCCCAGCGGCCCCGCAAGAAAGGCCGCCGGTTTGCCCGGTGCGCCGAAAGCGGGGCAAGGGAGGTCGGCGGTGGCGGCCTGGGTGGGTCCCTCCCACAAGGGGACCTTGAGTCTTTTTCTTAAATTTAAGAAAAAATAATCATTTTCGCAACGGCTCCTATCCGATACAACGTGGCTCACCATTTTCGTGTCCCCTGGGGTCTAGCAGATGAGCAGAATGAAAGGAAGTGGAACCCGACCGCTCAGCGTATTCTTTCACCGGACAGCCTCCATGAGCCGTTTTCCTTAATAATTCTCCGGGCCGCATCTCGCTACCCCCGCAGGAGTGAAGTAACATTACGCCGAATGCGATACCGGGATAAAATATTCCACCCGCAGTTCCGCCACCGCTCCCCTACCCTATCCACAGCAAACTCCCGTCTCCGTAACTGAGAAAGCGGAAATCATGCGCCAGCGCATAATCGTATACCTCCCGCCAGGCGGGGCCGATACAGGCGGCTACCAGTAGCAGCAGCGTGGAGTGCGGCTGGTGAAAGTTGGTAAACAGGCCGTTTAGCAGGCGCGGCCGGTAGCCGGGGGCAATGATTAAGCTGGTCTGACCGGAAATGGCATCACCGCCGGCGTCTTTCAACTGAAGGAGTAGCTGCTCGATCGCCCGGTCCGGAGAAATAGTTCCGCCCCCCTCTTCATAAGGTGCCCACTGATCCAGTTGCATATTTAGTAAGTCGGTGGCGGAGAGGTTATGCCCGCCTGTTGCCAGGCGTTCGCCCAGCCAGTAGAGGCTTTCCAACGTGCGGGCGGCCGTGGTACCCACGCAGACCACCGGGCGACCGGACTGGAGCTGACCATATAGCCCCTCCAGAAACTCGCGGCCGACCCGGAACCGCTCGGCGTGCATCGGGTGATCGGCCATGGTAGCGGCGGAGACGGGCTGGAAGGTGCCGGCCCCCACGTGCAGCGTGAGACCGGCACGGCGCACCTCCCTACTCGCCAGATCAGCCAGCAGTTCGGGGGTGAAATGCAAGCTGGCGGTAGGTGCGGCCACCGACCCCTCATGGCGGGCAAACACACTTTGGTAGCGTTCATCGTCCACCGCCTCGGGGTCGCGGGAGAGGTAGGGAGGCAACGGCACCTGCCCGGCGGCGGCCAGCACACGGGCGAAGGAAACAGCGGGCATACCGGCCGGGGTAGCCCAGGAAAAAGTGATCTCGTAGGCATTCTCATGGGCCGGGCCGCGGGTGGCGGTGAGGGTGGCTGCATGATCCAGTTCCGGTAATGTAAACTCGGCCGTGATACTGCCCGATTTCCAGCGGCGGTTGCCGCCCACCAGGCATTTCCAGGTGACGCGGTCGGTGGCGGCAAAATTTTGGGCGTAGTCGTCCGGGGCAATGGGATCGAGGCAGAAGATTTCGAGCGGCTTGCCGGTGGGTAGCGTCCACGGAATGCGGGCGTGGACCACGCGGGTCTCATTGGTTACCAGTAGGGTACCGGCCGGCAATTCGGCAGTCACCTGCCCGAAGGTGGCGGCACGTATTTCCTCACCCGGGCGATAAATCAGCAGTTTGGCATCCTCGCGCCGGGGCGCGGGGTAGCGGGCAATGCGGTGATCGGGCAGCGTGTAGGCAAAATCCTGAATGCGGAGGTGGCGCGGCATGAATAGAATAATTAAAAATTGATAATAACCGTAGAGACGCAACACCTTGCGTCTCCGAATGGCCCCCGCCATTCGGACCAATATTACACAAAGACGCAACATCTTGCGTCTCCGAACGCCCCCGCCATTCGGACCAATATTGCACAATGACGCAACACCTTGCGTCTCCAAATGGCCCCCGCCATTCGGACCAATATTGCACAATGACGCAACACCTTGCGTCTCCGAATGGCCCCCGCCATTCGGACCAATATTATACAATGACGCAACACCTTGCGTCTCCGAATGGCCCCCGCCATTCGGACCAATATTGCACAATGACGCAACACCTTGCGTCTCCGAACGGCCCCGCCATTCGGACCGGTGTTACATAATGACGCAACATCTTGCGTCTTCGAATGGCCCCCGCCATTCGGACCCAGCGGGAGAGCCGCAATTAAAAGCACGGGCAAAACCTCCAGCATTCGATCCCCCCCTTTCATTCCTTGACCTCCCCCGCGTGAGGGATGGGAGGTGTTGTCTGAACGAAATGGAGGGGCGAATTACATTCGCCCCGCAATGGAGAGAGTGCCGGACAGCCCGACCGGGGCGTTAGCCCCGGGCACGCCCGAAAAACCTACTCCTTGATGACCTTGAGGCTGAGGTCAAGACTGACGGCGGAGTGGGTGAGGGCGCCGACGGAAATGAATTGGACGCCGGTTTGGGCGATGGCGCGGATGGTGGACAGGTCGACGCCGCCGCTGGCCTCGGTTTCAAAGGTGTTGTCGATGGTGGCGACGGCCTCGCGGAGGAGGGGTAACTCGAAGTTGTCGAGCATGATGCGGTGCATGCCGCCGCCGTCGAGAGCCTGGTGGAGTTCGACGAGGTTGCGGACCTCGAGGGTGACGGGGAGATGGAGGCCGCGCTCTTTGAGGAAAGCATTGACGCGGTCGAGGGCGGGGCGGATGCCGCCGGCGGCGTCTACGTGGTTGTCCTTGATCATGATGCGGTCGTAGAGGCCGTCGCGGTAGTTGGCGGCACCGCCGAGGCGGACGGCCCATTTTTCGAGGAAGCGCAGGTTGGGGGTTGTTTTGCGCGTGTCAAGGACGGTGACGGGCAGGTCTTCCACCTCGAAGGCGTAGCGGTTGGCCAGGGTGGCGATGCCGCTCATGCGCTGCATGGTGTTGAGCACCAGACGTTCGGCGCGGAGCAGGGCGCGGGTGTTGCACTGGACGTAGAAAGCCTCGTCGCCCTCAAAAACGTGGTCGCCGTCCTGTTTGTGGATCTCCAGCGTGGCGGTGGGGTCTACGTGTTTGAAGATGCGCTCGGCCACGGCCAGCCCGGCCAGTACGCCGACATCTTTGACCAGCAGGCGGGCGCGGGTGCGGGAGCCGGCGGGGATGGTGGCTTCGGAGGTGTAATCACCGGGGCCGACGTCTTCGGCCAGGGCGGCGGTGATAAAGTGGTGGAGTTGATCGTTGGGGGACATAGCGGGTGGCCGGGCCACGGATTTGGTACGTTGACGGGGGAGGAAGATGGCACCGGTTTATCGGCTTTCCATCGTTGATCTGCCGCCTGAATTAGCCGCAAAAGTAGGAAATTACCCACAGGTGTCCGCCGGCAGGTGGTGGGCGGTGCCGGGCCGTAGCTGTTACTAAAGTCCAAAATTTACTTGCCTTGCACATGAGGGGGTAGTACTTGAACGTCCATTAGGCGTATTTTTACCGATCTTCCCTATAATCCGTTCTTATGCTTCGTCATTTTTCCTCCGCCGGCCCCCTGTTCGTCGGCCTGTTATTGCTCTTCTCCCTTAGCCAGTGCAACACGGTGCGCCGCCTGACCGCCGAGCCGCGGGTGGACACCACCCGGCCCGGCGGCCCCGTGGATGCGCGGCTGAACCGGACCCAGCGCGATGTGGTGGACCTGGCCCGCAATCAACTTGGCAGTCGCTACAAGTATGCCGGGAATAACGCCCGGGAGGGCTTTGACTGCTCGGGGCTGGTAGCCTACGTTTTTCGTGAGCAAGGAATCAGTGTGGACCGGACCTCCAGCACCCAGGCCCGCAATGGGCAGGCGGTGGACCTGCAGTACTTGCAACCCGGCGACCTGGTGTATTTTGCCCGTAGTAAAGGTGGCAATGTTTTCCATATTGCCATTGTGACGGAAGTGGATCGCGATCTGATCCAGGTGGTACACAGTACTTCATCGCGGGGGGTGATCGAGGAAAACCTGCTGGCTTCTTCCTACTGGAAACCGAAGATTGCCGGGGCGCGGCGGCTGATCGGGAAATAGTTATATATTTGGGGTAGACCAATTTGTCTTGCTTCCATGCCCCATAGCCGCCTTGAAAATAGTGTTGGTGCGTCTAAATTTGACCTGACGGCCGGTCTGCGGGCGGTGAACCGTGCCGTTCAGATCATTAACCGGGGACGTGACCCCGCGAGTGATCTGCGGGAAGCTGTGCAGGCGGCAGCAGCGGGGCTGGACTATGACTATTTCGGCTATGCCAGCCTGACGGAACGAAGTGGCGGCATGATCGAGTTAGGATCCGGCAACAGCGTGGTGATGCGCGGTAGTAGCCAAGTGACCGATTTTAGTTTTTTGGCGGGTACTACCTACCCTTACCGGGAAGTCGGCTTTGAGTGGCTCCGCACATTGGTGGAAGAGAAAATCTACTCCGGTGTTATGTCTGACCTGCCGGAGTTGATTGTGGAAACCTTACGGTTTATTGACTGCGAACCAAGTACTTACGTGCTCGTTCCTTTGACATCGGACAATCAGTTGATGGGAGCGCTGGCCATCGGGTGCGACGATAGTGATTACAAGTGGGAAGAAAACGAGTTACTCGTACTGGAGAGTTTTGCCGCCGCGCTGGCGGGTATCCTCTCGGCCGGTCGGGAGAAGAAATTGCGGGAAGCGGCCCTGAATACTACTCCGGACTTGGTGGCGGTGGTAACGGCTCATTCGGGTCAACTCAGATTTGTGAATAAACGTCAATTCATTGGAGTGTCTCTGATGGATGAATTCCGCATTCCAATTATGGAGTGCTTTGACGACTACGTAGGACAGGAAGACAAGCGAGCCATGGCAAAGGTATTTCGCTCACTATTCAGGCGTGATTCCGGTGATCTGGTGGTCGAGTATACTTTTTCGGTCAGTTTACCGGGTGGCTCGGTTCATCATCTTTCAGCTCGGGGACGGGCACTGGACCGCCGGGAAGGTGGCATCATTGAAACATATCTACTTACCGTGCAAGATGTTACGGAAGATGTTCGGGTACGAACCCTGCTTAAAAAAGAGCAAGAGCGCTACGCCAGTTTTATCAGATACAGCCAGGAAGGGATTTACTATGTGGCCATGAATGAACCCGTCCCGCTGGTTGATCTGCCCGGCCGGGATATTGACTGGATGTACAACAACAGTCACCTGGCGGATTGTAACCAGGCGATGGCAGATCTGATGGGCAGCAATAAACGCGAGTTGATCGGTATGCCAACGGCAATGATTCATCCGGTAGAGGACCGGTATAACCGCGATCGGTTTGCTAAAATCCTGGACTCAAATAATTTGACCCTATCGCAAGTGGAGAGCGTCATGGAGGTAAGGGGCAAGAAACGTCATGTGGTAAGCAATGTGGTTGCCATTGTAGACGACAGAAACTTGATCGGGGTTTGGGGAACCTTGCGCGACGTGACCGAACAGCGCCTGGCTGAGAACAAGCTACTGGAACGAGACATGCTGCTCCAGACGGTTATTACCCAGGCGGAGATCAATGTCTGGGATTGGTACCCTACCAGTGGGGAAATCAAATTTTTGAACGATTGGAATCGAATCGTTTTCGGACCTATCCCTCAAGAAGTTAACTTTAATTATTTTTACGATCAGGTTCATATGGAGGATCGCAGCCTACTGATGGGTCCCTATTTGCAGGCACACGCTAATCCGGCTATTCGTTATTATAAAGCGGAATTTAGACTTCGCCACCTGGATGGAAGCTATCGCTGGACTCAGCAACGCGGCCATATCATTAGCCGTACGGAGAGCGGTCTGCCCCTGCGGGTGGCAGGCGTGCAAGTAGATGTACACGACCGAAAAACCTCCGAATTACAAATCAGAGAAAATGAACAGATACTGCGGGAGCTGTTCGAGCGCGGTCCGCTTGGGGTTTATTATGTCAATAATGAGTTCAAAATATTTAGCCCGAACCGGCAGTTTGGTGAGATGCTTAAACTCGATGTGAACGATATAGCGGGACGAGAGGCCTACGGGTTCATTCACCCTGACGATTCGAAGGCTACTAAGCAAGTCATTAATCTGGCCTTTTCTCAGCAGAAAGATTTCATTACCGCCGAAACTCGCTTCGTGGGCGGTGATCGTTCTATCATTTACGCGCGAATCAGCGTGAGTTTTATCCGCAATGAAGACGGGAGTTCTGATCGTGGAATCGTCTTTGTGGAGGATTTGACCCGGATCAAGTCAGCACAATTAGAACTTACCCGCCAGAGCGAGTTGCTTCGCACCAGCCTGAACACGATTCCCGATATTAAATGGCGTATTTCCCACCGAGGCGAATTATTAGATACCTACACACCGGAGGGGAGTGCTTTTTTCCGGGTGCCGGAAGCAACACCGGTGATCAGTAAAAAATTAACTGAACTGCTTCCCCCCGTGGTCTGGATGGCCATCCACCACAATATTCAGGTGGCACTGCACCAGCCGTCCAATACCGTCAGTCTACAGTTCAACTTCGGCCGCTCCGTTGCCGGTAAGCCAAATTGGTTTGAGGGCCGCATCCGCTACCTACGGCCCGGGGAGGTGATGATGATTGTGCGCGATATCTCCGAACTGGAAAGTGCCCGCCGCGAACTGGAGGCTAAAATAGCCGAAGCGACCCAGAAGACCCGCCGCCTGGAAGAGTACATTCAGAGTAACCGCCAGTTGGAAAACTTCGCCTACATCGCCTCGCACGATCTGAAACAACCCCTGCGCAACGTGAGTAATTTCGCCGGTTTCCTGGCGGAAGAAGAGACGGAAAAGCTGAGTAAAAAAGGCAAGAAGTACCTCGGTTTCATCAAAAGCGGGGCCGATGACATGCGCGACCTGATCGACGATCTGCTACAATTCTCCCGCGTGGAAAGTAGCCCGCCTACTTTTGAATTGATTGACGTGCCGACGATCATGACGGCAATAACTCGCCAACTCGGAGACGAACTCCACTCCTGCGGCGGTCATCTCAACATTAGTCCCGGCTTGCCGGCAACCGTAGCTGGTTCCCGCTTGCGGCTGATCCGGCTTTTCTATAACCTGATTTCCAACGCCGTAAAGTTTCGCCACCCGGACCGGCCGCCGGTCATCGAGATCAGCGGCCGGGAAGACGACTCGCACACCCATTTTCGGGTGGCGGACAACGGCATCGGTATCCGGCCGGAAAACCAGGAACTGATCTTTGAATTGTTCCGCCGTATCCACGTCAGCCAGGAACAGCGGGGCAACGGTATCGGCCTGAGTGTGGTGCAATCCATTGTACAGCAGCAGGGCGGGCAGATTTCGGTGGAGAGTGAAGTAGGCGTGGGCACCGTTTTCCATTTTAGCCTGCGGCGGCGGGCGGAGTTACCTAGCGAATAAAATTGCGCGGAAGGTTTCATCGGATGGATTTCTTCAAAGCTTTACTCCCCCGCCCGCAACCCCTACCTTCGCACCAAACCGCCCCCTACCCCCTCTTATGAACAACCGCACCATCGCCCGCGCCTTCCGCGAACTCGGCCAGCTCCTGGAGTTACACCGGGATAATCCCTACAAGATTCGCTCCTACCAGAATGCCTACATGAAACTGCGCAAACTGGAAGAACCGCTGGAACACATGACCGAAGAAGAGTGGGTGGCCATCCCCGGCATCGGAAAAGCGATTGCTGGTAAAATCGGGGAACTGCTGCAGAACGGCCGCATGGAAACCCTGGAAAAATGGCGCGACCAGACCCCCGCCGGCGTGGTGGAAATGATGGGCATCAGCGGGTTCGGGCCGAAAAAGGTGCGCGCCGTCTGGCAGGGGCTGGGCGTGGAATCGGTGGGGGAGTTGCAGTATGCCGTAAACGAAAACCGGCTGATCGAACTGAAGGGGTTCGGAGCCAAGACGCAGGAAGACCTGCGCAAGAAACTGGCCTACTACCAGGCTTCGCGCGGTAAATTCCTCTACCGCGACCTGGAGGCCGCTCGCGATGCCCTGTTGGCGCAACTCACCCGACTGCTCGGCCCCGCCGCCCAAGTGACCGAGACCGGGGCCGTGCGCCGCCGCGAACCCACGCCCACCGCCATTGAGTTGCTGGTGGTCCACCCCGCCCCCGCCGAACTGGCCGAAAAGCTGACCGCCGCCGGCATCCTGACCGACACCGACGTACAAGACGATCACTTGACCGGCCGTGCCGCCGAACTGCCGGTAATCGTCTACTGCTGTGCGGGGGAGAACTTCGGCTCGCGCCAGTTTCGCCGCACGGGGACCAGGCAATTTCTGGAGGCCGTGACGGCCCGCCGCCCCGGCCTGGATTTCAGCGGTCTGGCTACCGAGCAAGAAGTGTTTGACCGCGCCGAGCTGCCCGTCATCCCGCCCGAGATGCGCGAGGGTGCGTGGGCCGTGGAAATGGCCGCCGCCGGGCCGCTGCCCCGCTTGATCGAGGACGAGGATATCCGGGGCGTGGTACACAACCACTCCGTATATTCCGACGGCATCAACACCGTGGCCGAAATGGCCGAAGCCTGTATCGCGGCCGGTTATGAGTACCTGGTGATGTCGGACCACAGCCGCTCGGCCGGTTACGCGGGCGGACTCAAGATCGACCGCGTGCAAGCGCAGTGGGCCGAGATTGACGCGCTGAACGAGCGGTTGGCCCCTTTCCGCATCCTGAAAAGCATCGAAAGCGACATCCTGGCCGACGGCAGCCTCGATTATCCCGACGAAGTTCTGGCAGGCTTCGACCTCGTGATCGCCTCCGTCCACAGCAACCTGCGGATGAGCGGCGAACTGGCCATGCAGCGCCTGCTCACCGCCGTGGCCAACCCCTACACCAGTATACTGGGCCACCCCACCGGCCGCCTCCTCCTGACCCGCCCCGGCTATCCCGTGGATCACCGCCGCCTGATCGACGCCTGCGCCGACCACGGCGTAGCCATCGAACTAAACGCCAACCCACTCCGGCTGGACCTCGACTGGTCTTGGATACCTCATGCCCGCGAGCGCGGCGTGCTCATCAGCATCAACCCCGATGCCCACGCCACCGGCGGCATTGCCGACATCCGCTACGGTGTAATGACCGCCCGCAAGGGCGGCCTGACGGCCGAGGGCTGCCTGAATACGAGACCGATGAAGGAGTTTTTACAATTCTTACAAAAATAATCAGGGTAGAGGAGGAGCCATGCTCCTCCTCCAAATTCTTACGGGTTCCCGCACGCGTCATCGCCGGGGGGCTTTCTTTATCCCTGCTTCCGCTCAAATTCCTGCATCACCTCGATCAGGTGCTGCACACTGCTCAGCGGCAGCGCATTATACATACTGGCCCGGAAACCACCGATAGAGCGGTGTCCCTTCACATTGCTGCAACCGGCGGCCGCGCAGGCATCCAGAAAGGGTTGGGTATGGGCATCGTTTACGGGAAAGAAGGTGGCGTTCATTACGCTGCGGCTCATCTCGTCCGTCACGTGGGCGCGGAAGAGCGGATTGCGGTCTACCTCGGCATAAAAAGCTTTAGCTTTTTCGGCATTCTGCTTTTCCATCACCCCTACGCCGCCCTGCTCCTTGATCCAGCGCATGGTCAGCATCGACACGTAAATCGGGTAAACCGGCGGCGTGTTAAACATCGACCCCTTGGCAATGTGCGTCCGGTAGTCCAGCATCGTGGGGATGGCCCGCTGCACGGTGCCCACCAGGTCCTTGCGCACTACCACCAGCGTGGTACCGGCGGGACCCATGTTTTTCTGCGCACCGGCATAGATGATGCCATATTTGTCCACGTCGATCGGCCGGCTGAAAATCTCCGACGACATATCGGCCACATAGGGCGCATCCGTCTCCGGCCACTCGTGGATCTGGGTGCCGAAAATGGTGTTGTTGCTCGTCAGGTGCAGGTACTTCAGCCCGTCGGGCACCGTGTAATTTTTCGGGATGTGGTCGTAGGTCGTGTCTTTCGACGACGCCAACATATTTACCTTACCGAACAACTTCGCCTCCTTGATTGCCTTGGCCGACCACGCGCCCGTGTCCAGGTAACCCGCCGTCTCGTCCTCGGCCAGCGTATTCATCGGCACCATGAAAAACTGCGACGAGGCACCGCCCGTCAGGAACATCACCTCATAGTCATCACCCAGCCCTAGCAGCTCGGGCACCAGGGCCAGTGCCTCGTCCATCACGGCAATAAAATCTTTGCTGCGGTGGCTGATCTCCAGAATCGAGAGGCCCTTGTCGTTAAAATTCAGCACGCCCTGGGCAGCTTCCTTCAGTACGGAATCAGGCAGTACGGCGGGGCCGGAGCTAAAGTTATGCATCTTCATGGTATGGCGGGGTTATTTTCGCGCGAAGGTAAAGCGGCTTAACCGTTCAAACAAGGCCCCGGTTCTATCCTGCGGCCGGATAGTGGGAATACCTCGAAAACAGCTGTCCGAGGAGTTGGCATTCGCTATTTCTCCTTCCTCTCCAGTGCCGCTTCCACCACGTCCGTTGCCCGCTCCCAACTGAACTTGTCCCGCTGCGCCCGCCCCGCTGCTACTAACTGCTCGGCCAGGCCGGGTTCACGGTCCAGGCGAAGGAGGGCGGCGGCAATGGCCTCTTCGCTGGTGGGGTCTACCAGCAGGGCCGCCGGCCCGGCCACTTCGGGCAGGCTGGTTACGTTGGCGGTCACGATCGGCACTTCGGCCTGCATGGCTTCCAGCAACGGCACCCCGAATCCCTCGAACAAGCTAACGTAGGTGAGTGCGCGGGCCGCCCCCAACAAGCGGGCTAATTGGTCGGCCGGCACATAGCCCAAAAACTCGATATCCTCACGGTAGGGGTTGGCGGCATGGGCGGCGGCTACCTCGCCGGTCTGCCAAGCAAAGCGGCCGCCGATCAGCAATTTTACCGGCCGCCCCCCACCGGAGCGGTAGCGGGCATAGGCACCCAGCAGGCGGGGCAGGTTCTTGCGCGGGTGGATGGATCCGACGTAAAAAAAGTATTCCCTACCCCCCGCAAATTCTGTCCGGACAGCAGTTTTTTCCGCTTCGTCCAGCGGGCGAAACTCTTCCTTCACGCCGTTGCAGGCCACGCTGATGCGTTCGGGCACCAACCGGTAGTGCGCCAGAATATCCTGCTTTACATAGTCGGATACCGTAATTATTTGGTCGGCGCGGTGCAGGTAACGGGGTACGAAGTAGCCGTAATAGCGGCGCACCAGTGGCGGCACCTGTCGGGGGTAGTGCAGGTAGGCCAGGTCGTGGGCAACCAGGACGGTAGGTACAGGACTACGCAAGCTCAAATATCCATCGGGACTCAGCAATACTTCCGCCCCGCAGCGGCGCAGCGCACCCGGCAGAGCACCCTCGAACCAGGCATACCACAACAGCGGGTGCCGGGCCGGTGGGTGCACTACTACCGGGGTAACATTGTCAGCAAAAACGAACCGCGGGTCAAAGGGCCGGTCGAAAAGAAAGATAAACTCGTCCTCCGGTCGCCGCTCTACCAGTCGGCGGGCCACTTCTTGCGTGAAATAGCCGACTCCTTCCAGCCGGTCTGCCAGCAGTAGGCGAGTATTGACGGCAATCCTCACGCCCGCTGAGTTTGTACCACGGCCAGCAGCTCGCCGGTCATCATGGCGGTAGCTCCCCAGATGGTGGTGCCGGGAAAATCGTAGTAGGGCATATCGGTCAGCATCAACCCGTTAGGCAGCTTCTTATTCATCAGTTTACGGCGGCCGGGCAGTAGAAAATCGGCCAGCGGCAGCTCGATCACCTCATCTACCTCGCTGGCCTGGGGGATGTAGGCGGCCGGTTCGAAGAGCATCCCGACCAGCGGGAATACCAGAAAATTACTGACCGGGATGTAGAGCGGGGTCAGTGGTCCCAGCACTTCCACCCGCTCGCGGGGAATACCGATTTCCTCTTCTGCCTCGCGCAGGGCGGTAGCGGCCAAATCGGCATCGGTGGGTTCCACGCGGCCGCCGGGAAAACCGATCTGGCCCGCATGACGGTCGCGCGGATCGTGGCTGGTGCGGCGGATAAAAACCAGGTGGGGCGCACGGGATTGGAAAGTGGGCAGCAGCAACACCAGCACGCCCGCCCGCGCCGCGTCGGCGGGGGCATCGCCGTAGCTTTCGCGCAGTTGGTGCGCCATCGCGTACTGGGCCGGCGCGCCGGGCAGGGGCTGCTGCAGGGCAGTACGAAGGCGGCGGCCTAAGTCGGGCAGTGAATCCATGGGCGCGAAGGTCGGAAGAAATCGGCGGAAGTCAGGGACAATGGTTCGGCGGCAACCATTGCGTGAGGTGCCTGGACGGGCCGCCCCGCAGGGGGAGGGCTTGCCCGTACCCGGAGGGCGGAGACCCGGAGGCGTAGCCGGAGGGGCCGAGCAAACCTGCGAGCCGGTAAGGGACCGCCCCCGCCCCGCACCGTGCCGCACCGCGGTGCGGCACGGTGCGGGGCGGGGGCACGCCAAAAAAATACGCTGAAATAGCAGGGGTCCCCTGACCGGTGTCGCCCCTCCGGTGGAAGGTGCCGGCTAAAGCCCTTAAATGCGTAGTTAGTGCAACTAAACACGTATAAATACGTGAATCGGGTTGCGAATTTTTGATTACCAATTAGGAACGGCCTATTTGCGGTGTCATGTGGTACGTGCCGAAAGCCAAACCCGGCGGGCCGTGTCTTTTTCCGGTAAACAAAAATTACTGACAATGAGTGTTTTCGATTTTCCCCGCATCAGAATCAGCGGCATTATGCGCGTAAACGTGGGCACGGCAAACAATGACGATTTTACCAGTTCGAACCCAAAAGATAGCGCGGGCAACTATTATTACAAAGGAGAGCAGGGCGTGCCGCTACGCACGTTCAACTCACAAGACGTGTTGCTGGCAAGCCGACCCAATCTGAAACCCGCCGACTATATCGAGTGGCTGAAAACCGAGCAGGAGGCGATAAATGCCAACACGAAAAAGACGGTAAAAATTACCCCCGGCTACTGGAACTACTACGGAAGTATGAGTGTGTGGGCCGATAACGTGAAAGTGGCGGGTGTGACCCTGAAGGCCGGTGAGGAAATAACCGCCCCGGGGAATGCCGCTGACGAGTTTGTGGACAAGATACTAGGCGGCTCGTTTTCTTACAACCGCTGGCCTACCCTGAGTAAACAGCCGTTGGACCCGACAAATAAGAAGGAGGCGGAAATGAACACGACCGCCGTGATGACGGACGTGAAATCGGAGGGGTCTTCGCCGGGGTCACAGATATTTGCCGATAACATTCTTTTGCAGGATAATAATAACGAGCCGGTCTGCTACCGATCCGCGGGCAATGCCGGCAACTATGACGGCATGGGCAGCAAACCCACCAAAGCAGCGGCCAACTACCTGACCCCCGGTGGCTATGAATGCTTCTACGGCGGCTACTACATGAGTGACGGAGCAAAATCCTTGTTTCTTAACCCGGCCGCCGCCGCCAACTTTCAGTGCGTGCTGCCGTTTAGCGATGATTTTGCGGACCCCGGCGGGATGAGGAGCTTTCTGAGTCGCCACGCCGACCCCGCCAAAGGGGAGATAAAGGGGCTGATGATTCGCTACATCATGTACGTGGGTATGCATCCCCTGAACAGTTCGGAAGAATGGGCGGCTAACTACCGGAAAGAAGATTTTTTCGACCGCCTGAACGAGCGGCAGTGCCCCATTACGGGGATCATTACCCCCTGGTACGGCGAGGACGATAATGCCGGCACCCCCGATCTGAGTTCCATTACCGTGGGCCGCGAACTGCAGCAGGTAGGGGGCTTGCAGATGAAAATGCCGGGTTTCGCTCCGTCGCCTAACGCTCTGCCCTTGACCATGTCGCCCATGGTAGCGCGGCTGAACTCCGACAAGCCGGTGCTTTCGCTGGATGTTGGCAAAACCCTCACCAGCCTGCTGCCCGGAGTAGCGGGCAAACTGACCCTGTGTATGGGCAAAAATGCCGACGACCCCGCTCCCCTGCCCATCGGGGAGATACCCTACGGCAACTCGGATAATTTGAAGTACGTCTCGCAAAGTGATCCCCACCTGATTAATGCTAACCCAACGATGGATCTGTTGACCCCACCGCAACAAAATGTGGTGGACCTACCCCTCAGCCCGGAGTTATACCGCTGCTTGAACAATGAGGACCCCGCCTACCCGGATGGCGGTACGCTGTTGCTACGAACGGATTCCGATCAATTCGTAGCCGGCTCCGTACAGCAACAGCTACTCATGAGCGAACCGACCTATACGGTAGTGCTTAATGCCCGCGCGCTCTACACCGAACAAGCCGTGGGAGAAGAGCCGACCGTGCAAAACCGCTTCCGCAACGACCACGGCACCGAGCTGGTTCCGGCTACTTTCCGATTGGTACGGAAAGGAAAAATACTCACGGACTTACCCACTGACGAGACGTTCTACCTCATCTCCTGCCAAACCATTCCTCTGCCCGGGGCCTACGACAATAAGGTGACGGCCAAAAAGATCGGCCGGATGGAGGACCTCTCCATCAGTGTCGAAGTGACGCAACCCATGAACTACCGCTTTGCGGTGGTGCCGGAGGCAGAACTGGGTAAGTACCAAACCTTTGCGGATATGGACGGCCGTCAGCTGGTGGTAGCTCAGGTACGCGTGCTACCCAACGAAGACTACAGCAGCTACTACCTGGATCCGAATGCGGCCGAACCGGTGGGCAACGACTTGTTGACCTTCGAGGTGCTCTACGAAAAAGTGTTTAAGCCCTATCACGTGCTGTTCCCGGCTATGGACCAGGTCCGTTCGCTCGGCAACCGGGAAGAATGGCTCGGGGGTGACTCCGCCAAAAAGCTGCTGCGTCGCACTGATCCCGCCAACTTCAATCGCGCGCTTTTCATGCCCCGTACCCGCGATCTGTCACGTAGCCGCCGGCAGCTGCTGCGCGCCTGGTGCCACAAGACGCCGGCGGGCGGCGTCGCCGCCGCCGCATCGCCGCCGCCGCAGTGTCCGTTTAGCGGCTCGGTTTAGGGCATCCCCCATTATCCCGGCCAATGCTGTCTACTAGATAATTGTCAAAAAAACCCTCATGTTCCACTTTGTCGCTCGTACCTGTTGCCTCCTTTTGCTTCTCCTTTCTTTTAGTTGTGATTCTTCCTCCCCCGCAGCGGAAGCGACCACCGATCCGGTTGCCGAACCGCTATTGGGGGCTGCGGGCGGAGACGACTCCGTGCCTTACTTTCTCACGGTCGAAAAGGCGTTCGACACCCGAATCGGCCTGCACTCTTACGCGCTGGGCCGCGTGGCGGAAGGCTGGATCATAGTGGGCGGACGCACCAACGGCTACCACGGCACGGGCGGCAACTCCAGTCGGTTTCCGGCCAAACGCGCCAACGATTCGGTCTACCTCATCCAGCCCGCCGCCAACCAGGTCAGCGCGGCGGCTCTACCACCCGGCTACCGGGCCGCGCTGTCGTCTACCAGCATGAGTTCCGTACAGGTAGGGAAAGCCCTCTACTGTGTGGGCGGTTACGGAAACTCGTGCGCCGACGGCCGGATGACCGACGAATGCTACCAGACCTATCCCTTCCTTACCATTCTCGACTTACCCGCAATAGCGCGTCAGCTTACCCAGGGAGCGGGGGTGCTAGACCCGGCCTCCTTTTACCAGGTAAAAGATGACAGGTTCAGGGTAGCGGGCGGCGGCTTATGTTACGTGAACGGGACATTTTACCTGGTATTCGGGCAAAATTACGCCGGTATGTACCAGCCCGGCCGCAACGGTGAGTATACCGAGCAGGTTCGGACCTTTAGCCTGACCGATAGGGATGGGCCGTCGCCCCAGTTGGCGGACTATTCCTTCATGGCCGACTCCACAGGCAATAGCGGCCCTGCTTCGCAATTTCACCGCCGCGATCTCAACGTGGTGCCCGTCATTCATGCCGACGGCACGGTGGGAGTAGATGTGTACGGCGGGGTATTTACGGCCGACGACGGAGCCTACCTCCGGCCGGTCAGCATCACCGGCTCGGCAACTAAAATTCACGGCAACAACCTGAAAGTCGGCCTATACGAGTGTGCCCAGGCACAGCTCTTCGACCCCGTTACCAAAAAAATGTACACCTCGCTACTGGGGGGCATCGGCGGTTATTACTACAACGAGGCGGGAACGCTGGTACCCGACGATCTGCCCTTCACCCGCACCATCAGCACGGTTACGCATCACCCCGATGACCGGATCACCGAGCACATTCAGCCCTACGACCGGCTTCTCCCCGCCTTCATTGGCGGAGACGCCGAATTTATCCCCGATCCTTCACTAGAGCTGCTCGCCAACCAACAAATCATCGATCTCAGCCGGCTTTCCAACGGTTCGGGCAGAATCATGATCGGACAAATGTACGGCGGTGTCATTTCCAGCGGGGTGCAGTCCGCCGAATCGGGCGGCAGTATCGCCAACCCCGGGATCTACAATGTTTACCTCACCAGAACAAACTAAGGTATGTCCGCTCGTTGGTTGGTTCTGCTCCTGTTTTTCAGCTTCCTCACCCTCACTTTCCTACTCGTCACCTGGCTCGATTGGCAACTTCTGCTCGACCCCGGCCCCCGGCTCAGGTCCATGGGGTGGGCAGCGGCCCTGGTTAGCGGCGGTTTGCTGGCGGGCGACGCGTTCTTACCCCTCCCCAGCAGCGTCTTGCTCCTGGCCAACGGCTACCTCTTCGGCCCGGTATGGGGAACCGTGGTATCGGTGGTCGGCCTCATGTTGGGCAATGCCGCCGGGTTTCTCGCCGCACGCTATGCCGGGCAGTGGCTGGAACAAAAGTTTCCTTCCTCGCGCCGCACCACTACCCGGTCCTTTCTGGACCGCTGGGGCAAACTGGCCCTCATCGTCAGCCGTCCCGTACCCGTACTGGCAGAAAGCATACTCTTTCTCAGTGCCGCCACCACGGTCACCTTCCGGTCGGCCATGGGGTCTTGCTTGCTCGGCACCGTTCCACTCTCCGTCGCTTACAGTCTGGTCGGGCACTACGCCCTCAAATGGTCAGAACCGCTGCTCATCCTGTCAATCGCAGGTCTCCTGCTGGCGGTCCCGGCCTGTTTCGTTCTGGCGGGCAAGCTCTCCCGGGTGAGTAAAGGTTCCGTCAAGATATTCTTTTAACGGGGCAATTGGGGCGTGTCCGGTTCAGCTACGCGGCACCGGCCGGTCCCCTCCCAGCTCCCTGTTCGGTCGGCCCTGCGGGCTGCTCGCTCCGGGCAGGGGCAAGCCCTGACCCTGCGCTCGCCCTGTCCGGGCACCTCACGCAGGGGGCCGGCAATCTACTTTGCTGTACGAGGAGGAGATCTCGCTTACCGTTTCACCACACGTAGCACCTCGCGGTAGCCCGCTCCTTCCAGTATCACCTGGTAAACGGCGGCCGGCAGACCGGCCAGATTCAGCGTCGTCCGATTGCCCGTCAACTGCCCTTCACGCAGGGTGCGGCCCAGTTGATCCACGATCCGCCAGGTTTGTGCCCGCACCGGACCGGTCAGCACCACCTCGGCCGCGGGGCCGGCGGGGTTGGGAACAATGGCGGCGGAACTGACTTCCCCCCCTTCAGATTTACCGAACGGATGGGCGAGTAGCTCACGGCCCCGTCGCGGTCTTCCTGTCGCAGTCGGTAATAGTAGATCTGTCCGGCAGCCAAGCCGTTGTCCCGCTGCCCATAAGCGGTTTCACCCACCCGGCCGTCATCCTCCACCCAGGCCAGTTGGCGGAAGGTACCGGTCTCGCCGTCCCGGCGCTCGATCCCGAAGCCGCTGCCCAGACCGTCCTGGATAACCGACCAGTCGAGGCGGGCCGCCGTACCGTTTTCGGCGCGGGCGGTAAAGGTCAGCCATTCCACCGGCAGCGCACTCGGATTGTCGGTCAAAATGAAATTTTCGATGCTACTCTGCGAACTGCCGCAGGTGCCGGTAGTGGTCACGCGCCAGTAGACGGTTTGTGTGCCGCTACCGGTGAAGTTAAGGGTAGCAGCGGAAAAAGTACGGTTAAGACTAATGTCAGGACTCCCGAGATTAGGATCCAGGTCGAACTCGATTAAATACTCGTTTGCTTCGGGGGCATCGGTCCAGTCAAAGCCCGCCGGTTGGGTGCGGTCCACAATTTCGTTGTTGATTGGCTCCAGCAACGTCACCACGGCGGGGATGCCCTCGATGATGAGTTGCAGTTCCAGCGTTTCCGTGTTCCCGCCGGCCGAGGCGCGGATGGTAATGGTGTAGGTGCCCCGTGCCACGCCCGCCAGATTACCCACACTGACGGTAGCCGAGCCGCCGTTGTTGATGGTGGAGGGGCTAACACTGATAGTAACGCTACCCGGCAGGGTGGTGGATAGCACCGTTAGCGAAGCCGGACCGGTCAGTGCGCCGTTCATGAAACCGACCTGGAAGGTGGTCGTATTCGTGCCCTGGCAAATGGTACGGGGGCTATTGTTCGAACTCAGTGAGGCACCGGTGGGGGCGGTGCCGAAATTAACGGCCTGGAAGGGGGAGGACACTCCCTCACTGGGGCAATTTTCATTCAGCGCAGTAACGCGCCAGTAGGCCGTCTCCCCGTTATTATAGGGAAGGCTACTACCGAAATTAGCGGTGGTGCCGCTTACGGTTGCAGTGGCACAACCCCCTCCCGCGCCGCCGGGGTTGGGGCAAATCCGAAATTCGTAAACATCGGCCCCGGCCACGGCATTCCAACTGAACGACTGCATATTCACCGGCACGCTCCCGCCCGGTGCGGGAATCAGATTAGTCGGGGCAGTAGTCGGTTTCGCCTCGACAACCAGGGTGAGTGTCTCACTCCGGGTGCGGCTGCCGGAAACGCCGGTCAGGGTAAAGGAATAACTA
The DNA here is from genome assembly GCA_963710215.1 of Lewinellaceae bacterium. Classification (GTDB taxonomy): domain Bacteria; phylum Bacteroidota; class Bacteroidia; order Chitinophagales; family Saprospiraceae; genus Neolewinella. The sequence continues at coordinate 158,222 of CAVPZP010000035.1, forward strand.
CCCACCGCCAGGCCGCCCGTCCCGTTCAGGTTGAGCAGTACATTGGTGGAGCCGTTAACGGGCGGCGTGACCGTGGAACCGGGAGAAAAGCTGCGGCTTACCCCACCGGGCAGGCCGCTGGTACTTAAGGTAACGGCCCCGTTGAAACCCATCACACTGTTCACGCTGAACCCGAACTGGGCCGTGGCGGCACCCACGCACTGGGTGACGGTCGCCTCGTTGGGTTCGAGGGTAAAATCCGTCCGTTCGATGGAAAAGTTATCGTCACTAATGTCGAAGTAGATGTTGCCGACGGCCGAGATGCGGACGCGGGCCTGGTTTTCCGTTACATCAGGAACGGTAATCTGCTGGCTGCCGTCGTTGGGCGTGTTGGCCAGCAGGGTAACGGGATAGGTAAACCCGCCGTCGTAGGACAATTCGATGCGAACGGTGTTGGTATTGATGCCGTTACCGGTGGTTCCGGCCACGTTCCAGGTAACGGTGCGGGTAGAGTTGGCTACCCACGTCTCACCGCCGTTGGGCGCGGTCACGCGGAAGGGACCGGCACCGGCCACCGTAATCTCAGTCTGGTCCTGCACCGTACAGCCGTAGTTGCCGTTCACATCGCGGGCAGTGACAATGAAGGTCATGTTGCGGCTCACCAGCGGCAGGGCCTCCCAAGGCGAAATACCGGCCAGCAGATTAGGCAGTTGGGGAAAAGTTCGGCTGGGATCGTTGGTGGGTGGAAAGGAGCGAAAAAGGGGGGCGGTGGTCTCATTGCCGGTAGGCATATTAGCTACGGCGGGGCCGAGGTCGAACTGCTCCCAGCAGTAGGTGAGTGGGTTGCCGTTAGGGTCACTGCCGGTGGCGGTGAGGGTGAAGGGCGTATTGCGCGGGATGGTAAAGTTGGCACCGGCATTTACACTGGGAGCCGAATTGGCGGTGGAAGCCGTCGAGGCACAGTTATCTCCAAATCCGGACTCCATGTAATCGGAAATCTGCTGGATACTGATGGCGTGGTAATAAGGGTCGCTAGCAAACTGAACGTTGGCCGAGGCACAAATGCCCGCATAGGCCATAATGGTAGTTCCACTACCGGGTTCGTAGGCCGTACTCGCTTGGCGCTGGTTGCAATTACTAACCGTAGAATTAAAGCTATGGGTGGCACCGAACTGGTGGCCCATCTCGTGCGCAACCAGGTCGATGAGGAAGTTATCCCCCACCGGAACAGGCGAGCCGGTCACGGCCCGGGCCTTCTGACCCGATCGGCAGACCGAGGCCAGGGAGGCAATACCCCCGCCGTTGGTACTGAACACATGACCGATGTCATAACCGGATGAGCCGATCACGTTATCGATATTGACCTGGTTTTCGTTGATCATCAATCCCTGATCGCTATTTGTGTAGGGATCAGTATTCGGGTTGTCGTAAAGCAGTTCGATATCGCCGCCGTTATTATCGTTGATCAGGGTAAGGGTGATGGCCAGGTCTTGCCGGAATACCTGGTTGACCCGGTTGACGGCCGTCATCATGGCGGAAAAGACCACCGCATCATTGACGCCGGTGGTGAAGTAGTCGTAGTACTCACCCGTGCAGGCCAGTGCCAGATCGTACTGCCGTAGTTGGCAATCGCCTACGCTTTTGAGGGGCGGCGCGGTGGGGGCGAGGTAATCCGCATCGGTGCCGCAGCTCATATCGGCAGTGGCGGTGGGAGTATGATTTTTGTGGTAATAGCTTTGGTAGGCCGTTTGGTCATTGCGCCAAACGGGGTCGATGGACCACTTGCCCGCCGGGTCTCCGGTAACGGTGGCGTGGAAGCCCTGGTAGCCCCAGTCGAGGTAAACGACCAGACGGGGGTCTTTTGTACCGATGCCGTAGGCCGTTATCAGTTCCGGGAAGGCGGCGGCCATGCTCGCGGAAATCATCTGATAACGGACGATACGAAAGCTGATCGACTCGCCGGCGGGCGTGGGCAGACGCAGCAGGGCCGGGGAGGCGGCGAGGTCAACCGTTTCCTCGGCGGGCAGGGTCTGTAGGTAGGCGGCCAAGGCATCCGGGGCAGCAGTAGTGTAACCGGCCTGACTGGGCAAGATGGGGCGCAGATCGGTTATTGCGGACAAAGCGGGCGCGGGCGCGGAGCGGAAAAAATCACTGCCCTGAGCAGCAAGCGAGGTAACGGCCAGGCAGACGGATACCAGGAGGAAGGATAAAATTTTAGACACGATGCTATTGTTTGGGGGGAAAAGAAAAGATATCGGCCTGGGGAAAAGCTCTATCCTAAAGGCGTGGCGGATGGGAGATGTTTATTCAGAAGATTGAATATCGAATTATTTTAATACGTTAGCTGTTTTGAACAGATGTGATTCACCGATCTCGCTAATCAACTCAATCGGGTGATGCCCGTTACCTATACCGACTGAATTTTGCCAACTATCGGCCGTGGGACGTGGTATTCCGCTGCTTGTGTCCTACTTTCGCCCACCGAGACCTGCTTGCAGGCTCCACCACCATCCAAAACCGCTGAACCGGCAACTCAGCGAACAACCGGCCCCGCGCCCCACCGCATGAGCGATACGCTCGACAAGATCAAGGCACCCATCAAATCGGAACTGGAGCACTTCGAGGGCCACTTCCGGGAGGCCATGCGTTCGCAGGTGCCGCTGATGGACCGCATCACCTACTACATCGTCAAGCGGCGGGGTAAGCAGGTGCGGCCCATGTTCGTTTTTTTGGCGGCGGCGGTCTGCGGCGGCACGACCGAGAACTCCTATGTATCGGCCAGCCTGATCGAACTGGTTCACACCGCCTCGCTGGTGCACGACGACGTGGTGGACGAAGCCTATGAGCGGCGCGGCTTTTTCTCCATCAACGCCCTCTGGAAAAACAAGATCGCCGTGCTGGTGGGCGACTACTTTCTGAGTAAGGGCCTGCAGATCGCCCTCAAGCACCGGCAGTACCGTGCGCTGGAGATCATGTCGAACGCGGTGCAGCAGTTGGCCGAGGGAGAGTTGTTGCAAATTGAAAAAGCCCGCCGACTGGATATTGACGAGGCCGTTTACTACCAGGTCATCCAGAAAAAAACAGCCAGCCTGATTGCCGCCGCCTGCCAGGCCGGGGCGGCCTCGGCAACGGAAAACGAGGAAGATCTGGAGCGGATGCTGCAATTCGGCGAAAAGGCGGGCATCGCCTTCCAGATTCGTGACGACCTGTTCGATTTCGGCACCGCCGACGTGGGCAAACCGCTCGGTATCGACATCAAGGAGAAAAAGATGACGTTGCCGCTGATCCACGCCCTGCAGCAGACCGACCGCCGGACCCGCCGCCGAATCATCAGCACCATCAAGAAACACAGCGATGATGCCGACCGCGTGGCCGAGGTGATCCGTTTCGTGCGGGAGGGGCCGGGAATACCCTATGCCGAAGCGGCCATGTTTGCCTACCGCGACGAAGCGTTTGCGCTACTACACCAGTTTCCTCCCTCCGAGGCGAGGGACGCACTGGAGTTGTTGATCAACTACGTTGTGGACCGGGAACATTGATGAGCCGGACAAGCGCTGCGCAACCGCGGCCCCCGGCGGGGCCGGCCCGGCAGGGCTGAGCCGAAAGGCGAACGGTGGAGCACAGCGACCGCCCCGGCCGCGGCCGGGGGGGATGGCCCCCTAAAAATTACCCAAAAGAATTCACCCCTTATCTTCGCCTCATGGCAAACCAAACGACCCCGCACCAATTGAATCTGCGTCTGTTAAGCCCGGATGCGACGGACAGTGACGACCGGCCCATCTACGTGGCGGGTACCTTTAACGGCTGGCAGGCCGGGCAAAGCGAGTACCGGATGCAGGTGCTGGAAGACGGGCACTTTGGCCTGGAAGTGCCGCTGCCGGCTGCCCATACGCGGGCCGAATACAAGTACACGCGCGGCGGCTGGGAGGCCGTGGAACTGAACGGTTTCGGTGAGTTTACCCCTAACCGCACCTGGCGGGCCGATCTGGACCGCGACTGCACCGACCGCGTGGCGCGCTGGGCCAGCCGGGGCTTGTATTACCGCGAGGAATTACTGCCCAACATCGTGGCCGTGGAGCATGATTTCCCCATCCCCGAACGCATCCGCACGCGGCGGGTAACGGCACTGCTCCCCCATGATTATTACGAGACCGACCGCCGCTATCCCGTGCTTTACTTGCAGGACGGGCAGAATCTGTTTGACGATTATGCGCCCTACGGCAGCTGGGGCGTGGACAAGCGGCTGGCCGTGCTGGCCGAGCGCGGCCGGGGTGACATCATCATTGTGGCCATCGACCACGCGAATGAAGACCGGATGGCGGAATTTACGCCCGGGTTTAATAACGTGCTGGGGCGCGGCGAGGGACGCGAGTACGTCCGCTTTTTGGCGCGTAACCTGAAGCCGCTGGTGGACGAGCAGTTCCGCACCCTGCCCGGTGCGGAGCATACCGGTATCGGGGGGAGCAGTCTGGGGGGCTTGATCAGCATCTATGCGGGTCTGTTGTACCCCGATGTTTTCCAGAAGTTAATGATCTTTAGCCCGTCGTTGTGGGTTACCCCTAAAATTCCGTTTCAGCTACTCCGGTTGGACCGCGCCTCGGGCGAGCGAATCTACCTGTACGGCGGCGCGGCCGAGAGTGCTTCCATGATTCCCAATCTGAAACGGTTTCAGGAGCAACTGCTGCACCAAAACGGTGCCGACCGGGTAGAATTTCGGCTGGCCATCGACCCCGAGGGCCGCCACAACGAAGCCCGCTGGGGGTTGGAATTCCCGCACGCCATCGAGTGGTTGTTTTTTCCGGAGACCGACGTATAATAATCGAGGATACTTTAAATAAAACCATGAGCGATACCCTGACCAAGCTAGTGACCGAAAACGATCGGCACCTTCTCGTACCCTATACCAGTGCCGACCAGGTGGCCGATTTTCCGGTGGGAGAATCTTCCGGTCTGGCGGCCATTCTGGAAGAACTGGCCGATAAGCCGGGGCAATCGCTCTACCTGTTCCGGGCCAACGGCCGGCGGATCTACTTTCTGAACCTGGGCGAGCAGCCCGAACCCGGTGCCGTGCTGCTGGCCGCGCGCCGGCTGGTGCACCAGCGCCGCCCGCAACTGAAACCCGGTCTGGGCCTGATCTGGTTGCCCGGCATAAGCGTACAGATGGCCGAAGAGTTGGCCGCCGGACTAGTGGTGGCGAACTATCAGATCGGGCGTTTCAAGGGGGAGGAGGCAACCAAGCCGGTGCGCGTGGAAATGGAGCACCTGGAGCTGGACAGCGACCCCGCCGAACTGCAACACTACATTCGACGCGGCCGGATGATGGGCGAGACCCAGGCCCGGATCATGCAACTGGTGGATGCGCCGGCCAATAAAAAGCACCCCCGCGTGCTGGCCGACTGGGCCGAGGAATCGGGCAAAAAGTACGGTTACCAGGTGACCGTGATGGAAAAAGAAGAACTGGTGGAAAAGGGCATGCACGCCCTGCTGGCCGTGAACCGGGGCAGCGAGGAGCCGCCGGTAATGATCGTGATGGAGTACCGGGGTACGGGTGCGCGCCACAACGGCCCCGTGGCCCTGGTGGGCAAGGGCGTGACCTTCGATACCGGCGGCCTGAGCATCAAGGGGTCGAAGAACCTGCACCTGATGAAGAGCGACATGGGCGGCGCGGCCGCCGTGCTGGGCGCGATGGAGCTGGCCGCGCGTCTGGAATTGCCGGTGCACCTGGTGGGCATTGTGCCTTCGACCGATAATAGCGTGGATGCCAATGCGATCAAGCCGAGCGACGTGATCGAATCCTACTCCGGTAAGACGATCGAGATCATCGACACCGATGCCGAGGGCCGTCTGATTCTGGCCGACGGCTTGTCTTATGCCATCCGTAATTTTAAGCCGCACACCCTGATCGATCTGGCTACCCTGACCGGCAGCGCGGTACGCACCTTCGGCTACGCCGCCGGTGCCCTGATGACGACCAACGAAAAACTGGCCAATTCGCTCTACCGCGCCGGCGTGGGTAGCGGCGAGAAACTGTGGCGGCTGCCGCTGTGGGACGTATTTAAGAGCGAACTACATTCCGATGTGGCCGACTTGGCCAATCTGGGCAGCCTGCCGGTGGCCGGGGCCATTACGGCGGGCAAGTTTCTGGAAGCTTTTACCGAAGACCATCCCCGTTTTGCCCACCTGGATATTGCCGGTACGGCCATGACGGCGAATGAATTTGCCACGGGCCGGAGCGCTACCGGTTTCGGTCCGCGCCTATTGGTCCGGTTCCTGGAAGAGGAGATGATTAAGGCTTAACTCAGTTTCTCAGCTAACCTTCCCTTTGCAATTCGTCCGGCCGGAAAACCGCACCTTTGCCGCATGAGGATTCTCGTACTTTCTTTTCTGCTGGTTCTGCTTGCTACTACCGTCTCCGCGCAGGCGGACAGCCTGCGCGTGCGCACCCGCAAGGCGGGTGCCGACAGCCTGCGTACGCTGGAGATCGGTGTGCTGGCGGGCCGCTGGTACAATGAACTGGATACCTCGCCCGGAATCGAGCAGGCATCGCTGGAAGGCGATGTGTACGGTATCGCCCTGCGTTATTTCAGCAACCGCTTCGTCGGTTTTCAGGCCGAGATCGTGCGCGAGGGTGGCGGCTGGCAGCAGACCATCGACACCTTTGCCGTGGATTACCGGCGGGAGTTGGATTACCTCACGTTTCAGATCCTCACGCAGGTTGCCCCCACGCGGGGCACCTTTCGGCCGTTAATCCAGGCGGGTCCCTATGTGAGTATTCCCATCGGCGAAAAGGAATTTTTACCACCGGGCTACGAGGCCCCGCCGCCCGAGACGCTGACCTATTTCGGCCGGCCGATTGATTTCAGGATCAATTACGGCCTGGTGGTGGGGGGCGGCCTCTACCTCAGCCTCGGCCGTATCGGGATTCAGGCCGAGGGCCGCTACCTGTTCGGCCTATCCGACCTGATCCGGCCGGGGGAATCGCAGGCGGCCACGTCGCGGCGGGTGGCGTACGGGGGGCGGCTGGTGGTGTGGTACGGGTTTTAGGGGGGGGCTGCCACATACTTTAATAGGCGTTGCAGCTGGTATTTTAGTACATTAGTACAAGCCTACGCCTACTTTTCCCTCACCCCCGGCCCCTCTCCTCGGGAGAGGGGTGACGCTAATTGAGCCACGCAACGTCACCCCTCTCCCGTTGGAGAGGGGCCGGGGGTGAGGGCGTGCGGCGTGGCACGAGTCAAAGGTGCTTTGCCGATGTTTTTCCTTATCGCCTCGGTTGAAAAATAATCCGCCTCCCTTACTGACATTTTCGGTGCTACCGCGTTAGGCGGGCAAACGAGAACAGCTATGGCGAATTACCTTATAATCGGCGGAAGCTCGGGCATCGGCCGGGCACTGGTGGATCAACTACTGGCCGAGGGCCACCAACTGACGGTTTGGTCGCGGGAGCAACGGGATTTGCCCGCCGGCGTCACCTTCGCCACCGCAGATGTGACCGACGCCGCCGAACTGCCCGCCGACGGCCTACCCGACTCACTGGACGGGCTGGTCTACTGCCCCGGCAATATTGATTTGAAGAGTTTTCGCAGCCTGAAACCCGATGCCTTTCGCTCGGCCTTCGAACTGAATGTAGTGGGTGCGGTGCGGTGCATTCAGGCCGCCGAGCGGCGGCTGAAGAAGGCCGAAAATCAGGCTTCCGTCGTACTGTTCAGCACCGTGGCCGTGCAGCGCGGCCTGCCTTTCCACGCCGGAATAGCCGCCGCCAAGGGGGCCGTGGAGGGCCTGACCCGCTCACTGGCGGCCGAGTATGCTCCTCGCTGGCGCGTGAATGCCATTGCCCCTTCGCTGACCGATACGCCGCTGGCCGGCAACCTGCTGGCTACCCCCGAAAAACGCGAGGCCGGTGCCGAACGCCACCCGCTCAAGCGCATCGGTACGGCTGGGGAAATGGCCGCGCTGGCCGCTTTTTTGCTGTCGGAGAAAGCCGCTTTTATTACCGGCCAAATCATTGGCGCGGACGGTGGGATGGGGAGTATCTGATTTACTCGGTCTCCCAGCGGAAGGTCTCCAGTACGTTCAAAATATCCTCTTCCACGAACTGCGTGATGGGGGCCAGGCTATCGGGCCGGGCCTGCGTGTTGAAGTAGAGTGCCGCCCGTAGAAAGTGGCTGGTGCTATCGGACAGGAAAAACTGGAAGGGGCTGGCCGCCGGTCCCTGTAAATCAAAGGCCAGACCGTGAACACCCTGGGGGTTGGCGATGCGGATCTCGTCGATGTAATTAGCCCGCTTGTTGTGATAGCCGGCCATCTCGAAGGCGTCGTCCCGGTGCTTCTCCCAGTCGGCGGCGGTGCCGTTGAGGGGGTAATAAGTAAAGTGGATGCGGCCGTCAAAAGACGGAATGTACAAGTCGAACCAGCAGGGGTGCAGGGGGCGCTCTTCGAAGAAAGCGGTATCCTGCACTACCCATGCATAATCGGGGTACTGAAAGCTGAAGGCGCAGAAATCCCGGTCGAAGGCTACGTAGTTGCGTGCGGGAAAGTCTACGCGGGGAAAAGCGTGGGGCTTGGGCGTGGGGAGTTCTTCGCCGCAGGCGGCGAGGGAACACAGGATCAGCAAGAAAAGGGAGAGACGGAAGAATGATTTCGGCATGGTGGAATAACGCCGGGCAAGCGGGATTATTTGGGGATTGTCATCCCTCCCCTTCCCGGATCAGTTATTGATTTCCGAATAGCCCGCCAGCATCACGCCCAGCAGTTCTTCCGCCGCCGCCCGGATGTTGGTGCCGGGGCCGAAGATGCCCGCTACGCCCAGATTGTACAGCCCGTCGTAATCGGCGCGGGGAATGACGCCGCCAACGATGACCAGAATATCCTCGCGGCCGTATTCGCGCAGGGCGGCGAGGGTTTCGGGAACGAGGGTCTTGTGGCCGGCGGCCAGGCTGCTAATGCCCAGTAGGTGGACATCGTTTTCCACGGCTTGGCGAGCAGCCTCGGCGGGGGTTTGGAAGAGCGGACCGACGTCTACGTCGAAGCCGAGATCGGCGAAACCGGTGGCGATCACTTTGGCCCCGCGATCGTGGCCGTCTTGTCCCAGTTTGGCGATCATGATGCGCGGTCGCCGTCCGGCCGCAGTTACGAACTCGTCGCTCAGGCAGCGCACGCGGTCGATGGCGGCGCGGCTGTCGCCGCCCGTCTCGCGGGCGTAAACGCCGCTGATGAGGCGGGTGTCGGCGCGGTAGCGGCCGAAAACCTCTTCCAGTGCGAGGCTGATCTCGCCCAGATCGGCACCGGCGCGGGCGGCGGCTACGGCCAGTTCCAGCAAATTCTCCTCCCCCCGGGCACCGGCGGTGAGTGCCCGGAGGGAGGCCTGCGCGGCGGCCTCGTCGCGTTCGTTGCGGTTGCGTTCCAGACCGGCGATCTGCTGGGTACGAACGGCGTCGTTGTCCACGTCCAGCAGGTCGATGACGGTTTCTTCGTCGGTCTGGAAAACATTGACGCCGACGATCTGCTCCGAGCCGTCGTCGATCCGGGCCTGTTTGGCGGCGGCGGCTTCCTCGATCCGCAGTTTGGGGATCCCCTTTTCGATGGCTTTGGTCATGCCGCCGGCCGCTTCGATCTCGCGCATCAGTTCGCGGGCCTGGGCGATGAGTTGCTCGGTAAGTTGCTCGACGAATATACTACCGCCCCAGGGGTCGATGGCGCGGGTGACGCCGGTCTGGTTCTGGAGGTAGAGTTGGGTGTCGCGGGCGATCTTGGCGGAGAAATCGGTGGGCAGGGCAATGGCCTCGTCCATGGCGTTGGTGTGCAACGATTGGGTGCCGCCCAGAACGGCCGCCAGTGCTTCCACGCAGGTGCGGGCCACATTGTTGAAGGGATCCTGCTCGGTGAGGCTGTAGCCGGAGGTCTGGCAGTGGGTGCGCAGCAGGCGGCTTTTGGGGTTGGTGGAATCGAACTCGTCCACCAGTTCGGCCCAGAGGACCCGGCCCGCCCGCAATTTGGCGATTTCGGTAAAGTGCCGCATCCCGATGGCCCAGAAAAAGGAGATGCGGGGCGCAAAATCGTCTACCGCCAGCCCGGCCGCCTGCCCGGCGCGCAGGTATTCGCGTCCGTCGGCCAGGGTGTAGGCCAGCTCCAGGGCGGCGGGGGCACCGGCCTCGTGCAGGTGGTAACCGGAAACGGAAATGCTGTTGAAGCGGGGCATCCGCTCGGCCGTGTAGGCAAAGATATCGGCGATGATGCGCATGCTGCCCGCCGGCGGATATATGTAGGTGTTGCGCACCATGAATTCCTTGAGGATGTCGTTCTGGATCGTTCCACTCAGCTGTTCCGGGCCGATGCCCTGCCGCTCGGCGGCTACGATGTAGAAGGCCAGGATGGGCAGCACGGCCCCGTTCATGGTCATGGAGACCGACATTTTGTCGAGCGGGATCTGGTCGAAGAGCCGCTCCATATCGGCCACGGTGTCGATGGCCACGCCGGCCTTGCCCACGTCGCCGCGCACGCGTTCGTGGTCGCTGTTGTAGCCGCGGTGAGTGGCCAGATCGAAGGCTACGCTGAGGCCGCGCTGCCCCTGGGCGAGGTTGCGGCGGTAGAAGGCATTACTCTCCTCGGCGGTGGAAAAGCCGGCGTACTGGCGGATGGTCCACGGCCGGTTTGCGAACATGGTGGCGTAGGGGCCGCGCCGGTAGTTGGGCAGACCGGGCAGGCCGGGGTCGAAATCGGCGGGTAGTTCCGGCAGATCGGTTGCGGGAGATTTGGCGGCGGCCGGCGGGCCGGGGAGATCGAAGCGGGGCGTGGCGGGGAAAGCGGGGCGGGACATGGGGGTGGGGGTTTGGACGCGACGCTAAGGTAAGGAAGGCCGGGCGGATGGGGGTTGCACTATACGGGTATTTCTTCCGGCGGGGTCGCCGCTGGTAGTTACCAAATTCGATCCAGCCCCGGCGTGTTCGATTTCCCGGTGTTGGCGAAACGGTTAACCGGGTTGACCCGCGTGAGGTGCCCGCAGGGGCGTTAGCGCACGAAGTGCCGAGCGAACAGCGAAGCCCGCAGGGGACCGGCCCGACCGCCAGGGAGGGACACGCCCAAAAAGCACCGGCCAAAAACTACCCCCCTACTTCCTCGCCCCGCCGGATCTCCCGGATGCGGTAGGGCCGCCGCCCCTGCGACTCGTAGTAGGTGCGCATGAGTAGCTCGATGACGATGCCGACGGTGATCATCTGGATGCCGGCCAGCAACAGCAACGCGCCGAGGATGAGAATGGGCCGCCCCCAGATGTCTTGCCCGAGCAGTTTGCAGACCAGGAGGTAACCGTTGATGAGCACGCCGCCGGTGAGGAGGACCAGGCCGGTGTTGGCGAACAGGTGCATCGGTTTGGCCAGGTAGCGCTTGAAAAAGAGCATCAGGATGAGGTCGCTGACGACCCGAAATGTGCGCCCCAGGCCGTACTTGCTGGTGCCGAATTGGCGGGCGTGGTGGCGCACCGGCACCTGCGTGATGCGCGCGCCTTCCAGGCTGGCCAGCACGGGGATGAAGCGGTGCAGTTCGCCGTAGAGGCCGAGGTCTTTGGCCAGTTCGGCGCGGAAAACCTTGAGCGCACAGCCGTAATCTTTGAGGTGAACGCCGGAAGTGCGCCGGATGATGGCATTGGCGATCCAACTGGGGATTTTGCGGAGGAAAACGCCGTCCTGACGGTTCATCCGCTCGCCGGCCACCATGTCGAAATCACCGCTGCGGGCAATCTCCAGCATGGCGGGAATATCGGCGGGGTCGTTCTGGAGGTCGCCGTCCATGGTGGCGATAAAGGGTGCGCGGGCCGCGTCGATGCCGGCCATGAGGGCGAGGGACTGTCCGTAATTCTTCCGAAATTCAACAATCACCAGGCGCGGGTCTCCGGTGGCCCGCAGGGCGGCAATGGTGCCGTCGGTAGAGCCGTCGTCTACGTAGATCAGCTCGTAGTCAATCCCTTGCAGGGCCGCCCGCATCTGGTCGACGAGGGGCTGGATGTTTTCTTCTTCGTTGAAAACGGTAACGACGACGGAGAGGGAGGGGGAGGCTTGAATGACTGAATGATTGAGTGACTGAATGATTGAATCGTGCGTTTGGTACACTTATGACGTGTGCGCTATTCGGGGAGGTGCAAAAGTATTAAAATGTGGGGGGTGCGGCCGCTTACTAAAGTACGGGCACAGCTCCATTAGTCCTCCGACACGTCCACGCGCGGGCGGGGGCGGTGAGCAGGGCCTTGGTGGCGGGCCAGACGGAGCCGAAAAATTCGCTCTTGCGGTAGGCGTTCAGGTCGGCCTCCGAATCCCAGTGGCTGTAGGTGAAAAAGGTGGTGGGGTCGTGCTCGTCTTGCAGGCATTCCACATGGCGGCAACCGGGTTGGGCGAGGATAGTGGGCCGCGAGCGGTGAAATATTTCGGTAAAAGCAGCGGTATGCGCTGAACTGATTTGGAGGTGGACTATTCTGGTTATCATTGGGGGCGCTACGCGCGTATTTTAGTAGGCGGCTTCGCCGTTGGTAGGTTGGTATTTTTGATTCGGCCTACGTGTACACTGCTAGCGTGGTTCCCCACCCGGACCTGCCGGTCCGACCTCCCCGAAGGGGAGGTAAAATGCTATTTACGTGACGTTTACCTCCCCTTCGGGGAGGTCGAGCCGCTAGGCTCGGGTGGGGAACCACGAAACACGCGCCCGCACACTTCCATGCTTAATACAAAAGTACCAAACTCCGAGGAGCTTGCGACGATCACCGCAGGTAAATACCAGCACCCGCAGGGTGCCTACAAAAGTACCATAAACCCACCCCCATTTCAAAAATACCAGAGCCGCAGGCTTCTACCAAAATACCAACCTACGTGGCGCAGCCTCCCCAACCCACCCTCATCATCGGAGCCGGCATCGCCGGCCTCGCCGCCGCCGTCCGCCTGGCGGCGGCCGGGCGGCGCGTGATCGTGCTGGAGGCCGAGGCGCACCCCGGCGGCAAGCTATCCGAGTTCAGCCTCGGCGACTACCGCTTCGATCTCGGCCCCTCGCTGTTCACCATGCCGCAGTACGTCGACGAGCTGTTCCGGCTGGCGGGCGAGGAACCGTCCCACCACTTCAGCTACCAGCGGCTGCCCACCGTCTGCCACTATTTCTGGGAAGACGGCACCCGCCTGGATGCCGCCGCCGCGGCCGCCGATTTTGCCGCCGAGGTGGAACGGGTGCTCGGCGTGCCCGCCGAGCGGGTCACCAAATTCCTCGACCGCGCCGCGCACAAGTACGAACTGACCGGCCACACCTTCCTCGAAAAATCCCTGCACCGCGCCCGCACCTGGCTCACGCGCAGCGTGGCCCGCGCCCTGCCGCGCCTGCCCGGCCTCGACCTCACCCGCTCCATGCACCGCGTCCACGAGCGCGAACTGGGCCACCCCAAACTGGTGCAATTCTTCGACCGTTTCGCCACCTACAACGGCTCCAACCCCTACCGCGCACCGGGCCTGCTCAGCATGATCCCCCACTTCGAGCACCATTTCGGGGCCTTTCTGCCCACCGGCGGCATGTACGACATCAGCAAAAGCATCCACCAACTGGCCGTCCGCCAGGGGGTCGAATTTCGCTTCAATACCCGCGTGGAAGAAATCCTCCTGACCGCCGACGGCCGCGCCGGCGGCGTCCGCCTGGCCGGCGGGGAAACCCTGGCGGCCGAGACCGTGGTCTCCAACATGGACGTGTTTTTCACCTACCAAAAGCTGCTGCCTACCGCCCGCCACCCCCGCCGCATTCTGGCGCGGCAAAAATCCACTTCGGCCGTCATTTTCTACTGGGGCATCGGGGCCGAATTTCCCGAACTGGGCGTGCACAACATCTTCTTCACCGAGGATTACCGCGCCGAATTCGCCGCCCTGGAAACCGGCACCCTCTCCGACGACCCGACGGTCTACGTCAACATCTCCTCTAAGCACGTGCCCGGCGACGCGCCCCCCGGCGGCGAAAACTGGTTCGTCATGATCAACGCCCCCGCCCTGGCCGAAGGGCAAGATTGGGACCGACTCCTCGCCCTCACCCGCGCCCGCACGCTCGCCAAACTCAGCCGCATCCTCGGCCGCGAGATCGAGCCGCTCATCCGCCAGGAAACCACCCTCGACCCGCGCGGCATCCAGTCGCGCACCGGCTCGCACCGCGGCGCGCTCTACGGCACCAGCTCCAACCACCCGTTCGCGGCCTTCCTGCGCCACCCCAATTTCAGCCGCCGCATCCCCGGCCTTTACTTCGTCGGCGGCTCCGTCCACCCCGGCGGCGGCGTGCCCCTCTGCCTGCTCTCCGCCAAGATCACCGCGCGGGAAATCACCGGCCGGTAGGGCGGATAAACGTCCGTTTTCCGGGGCGGGTACGCTATTTTCTTGAGGTACATTTTTCGGGCGTGCCCCCATCCCCTATCGGGCCTGGGGTCGGCGTCTTGCGGGCGCGGCTGTCGCCTTGGTGCTGCGCACTTCCTCCCTGCGGTCGTCCCCCTCCAGGTGCCTCACGTGAAACAAGGATTAGCTGCGCTGCTTCTCTCGATCATAAATGATCTTTCGAGGTGAAGGAGGGAAGGAATGAAGGATTAGCTGCGCTGCTTCTCTAAATCGCATAGCGATTCTTCGAGGTGAAGGGGGGGAGGGAAGGATAGAAGGAGGTATATGGGTGCGTGACCTCCGGTCACGCGGGTTTGGCTCGCACACCTCTGGTCGCGCGTTGGTGCGTGACCTCCGGTCACGCGGGTTTGGCTCGCGCTACCTCCGGTCGCGGGGCGTGCCTGGGGCACGCCTGCGGGGCGCAGTTGCGCCTTCGCGCACCCGACGTGGGCGTCGGGATCCCTATCACACGCGTTTGGTGCGTGACCTCCGGTCACGCGGGTTTGGCTCGCGCTACCTCCGGTCGTGGGGCGTGCCTGGGGCACGCCTGCGGGGCGCAGTTGCGCCTTCGCGCACCCGACGTGGGCGTCGGGATCCCGTCACACGCGTTTGGTGCGTGACCTCCGGTCTCGCGGGTTTGGCTCGCGCTACCTCCGGTCGCGGGGCGTGCCTGGGGCATGCCTGCGGGGCGCAGTTGCGCCTTCGCGCACCCGACGTGGGCGTCGGGATCCCATCACACGCGTTTGGTGCGTGACCTCCGGTCACGCGGGTTTGGCTCGCGCTACCTCCGGTCGCGGGGTGTGCCTGGGGCACGCCTGCGGGGCGCAGTTGCGCCTTCGCGCACCCGACGTGGGCGTCGGGACCCCATCACACGCGTTTGGTGCGTGACCTCCGGTCACGCGGGTTTGGCTCGCGCTACCTCCGGTCGCGGGGCGTGCCTGGGCACGCCTGCGGGGCGCAGTTGCGCCTTCGCGCACCCGACGTGGGCGTCGGGATCCCATCACACGCATTTGGTGCGTGACCTCCGGTCGCGCGGATTTGGCTCGCGCTACCTCTAGTCGCGGGGTTTGCCTGGGGCACGCCTGCGGGGCGTAGTTGCGCCTTCGTGCACCCGACGTGGGCGTCGGGATCCCTATCACACGCGTTTGGTGCGTGACCTCCGGTCGCGGGAGGGCTGAGTTAGGACCGTAGGTCCACTGCTCCCTCCGCTAGGCGGTTGTGGTCCGCCCCTGTCCGGGGCTACTTCGGTAGTTTGGAGGGTTGTCTCATTTTCCTCCGTACTCAGTATATCGGTTTTCAGGTTTTATCGTGGTGCGATATCTTTCATCGTAAAATATTTCGGAGGCCCGGACAGGGCTGGAGCTACTGTACGGGCTTCGCGCCCCCCGCGCAGCCCTCCCTTCACTTATTCTTCTCCGCCCGGCGCATGGGCATGGCGTCGATGGCGGCATACAGTTTCTCGCGGGTGAGGATTTCTCGTTGGCGGAGTTTTACGCCGCCGTCGAGGCCGATGAGGAGGACCTCTTCGCCGGAGCGGTGGTGGGTTTGGTAGAGGGCGGCGTCGGCGGGCTGCCATTTGGTTTCGTCGAGGCCCCGGCGCGAGGTGGTGGGGGTGAGCTGGAGGACGATCAGTTTGCGGTCTTGCAGGCCGGGGTCATCGCCGCTGAGGGCGTTGAGTTGGTCCTGGAGGAAGGGGCTGTCCTCGCTAGCGGCCAGAATGAGGACGAGGCGGTTTTGCCAGCGGTAATCGGTGAGGGACTGGGCGGCGCAATCGGACATGGCGAACAGGGGTAGGAGGAGCAGGAAGGGAAACAGGCGGTGGATCATAGTACTATAACCGACCGGAAGGAAGGCGGGTTTGGTTTGCGTGAGGTGCCTGGAAGGTGGCGTGGGAGGGCGGGGCCGAGGCCCCGCCCGGAGCGGCAGCCCGCAGGGCCAAGGCGACAGCCGCGCCTGGAAGGCACCGACCCCGGCCCCAGCCGGGGGCACGCCCGCAGAAAGGTGCTGCTAAATAAAAATTACACCGCTTTTTCCAGTCCGCCGGGAGTGCGCCGTCTCCACCACCATTCACCCAGGGCGAAGGCGAGGACGGTGAGGTATTCGAGGGCGACCAGCCACAGGTTTTCCCGGTAGGGGTCGGTGGTGTAAGTGGTGTAGGTGAGGGCGATGAGGAAGGACCAGACGAGCGGAAACCGCCAGGGGGTGAACACGCAGAGCACGACGGGCAGGCTGAGGTACCAGGGGTGGACGGTGGTGGCGCAGAGCAGGTAAATGACGAAGGCCGCCAGCCAGCGGACGGGCAGTTGGCGCCAGCGGGCGGGGCGGGGTTCGAGGAGGGCGAAGAGGAGGATAGCCCCGGCGGCGGCCTGGGCGAGCAGGGGGCCGAAACGCGCGATCTGGTTCCAGCCGATCTGGTAGTAGCCGTAGGCGCGGGCCAGGTAGTAGAGGCTGGCGTTGAACTCGAATTTGCGGAAGTAGAGGTCGAGGCTGCTGCCGAAATTGGCGGGGAAGGAGGTGGTGAGCAGGGGCAGGAACAAGAGTAGCGTGACGCCCCCGAAAGCGAGGCTGAACCACAGTAGCGGCCGCCACCAGAAGCGGCGGAGCAGGAAGGGGAGCAACAGGAGCGGTAGGAGCTTGGCCGCCACGGCGGCGGCCAGCGCGGCCCCGGCCCCGGCCCACCGTTGTTTTAGTAGTAAGTAGATGCCGAGCAGGGTGAAGCAGACCATTGCCCCTTCGAAGTGGAGGTTGCCGGTGATCTCGATGATAACGAGCGGGTTGAGCCAGTAAAGCAGGGCGCGGGCGGGCGGAAGGCCGTAGCGGCGCAGGATGGCGAGGAGGAGGAAGAGCGAACCGACCTCGCAGGCCAGGAGGAAAACTTGTAGGACGAGGGCGGAGCCGGCCACGGAAGTGGGAAATAGCCAGGCGGCGGCCGCGAAAACACCCTGCGCGATGGGCGGGTAGATGGTGTAGTAGTCGGGGGAGTTGAGCCGGGCGAACAGCTCGGGCGTGAGGCCGGGGACGGACTGCGTGAGGTAGTGGCCGGGCAGGTGGCTGAAGGGGTTGATGCCCTGGATGATGAGCCGCCCGTCCCAGACGAAGCGGTAGATGTCGTCGGAGAGGCGGGGGAAGGCGAAGAGGAGCAGTATGCGCAGGCCCAGTCCGAAGAGGAGCAGCCGCCCGGTGGGAGTACGGTGCCAACTGAGGAAAGGGGCGGGTGTGTCGGGACCGGCGGCGGCGGCGGTGCCGATAAAGAGCGCGTAGCCCGCAAAGGCGGCCGTGAAGGCCGCCAGGAGCTGACCGAATTGGGTGCGATCGACCAGGAAACCGAGGAAGAAGACGCCCCCCGCCAGGAGGAGCGTGGCCGTGAGGAAGCGAAGCCGGTGAGATGAGTCGTTCACCTAGCGCAGGTTGAGGTGGCGCAGGCTGAAGTAGAAGATGGTGCCGAAACCGATGGCCAGCAGCAGGTGAAAGAGCAGGAAGGTGGTGGCCCCCCAGTAGAGCGCGAAGGCGACGGCGATGAGAAAATAGAGGCTGAGAAAGCCCTCGCCGATGGTGATGGCGTTGAGCGAGCCGGTGAGGTATTTCTTGCGCCGGAAGGTGTCGCCGATACCGTTGATGTTGAACTTGGGCGTGCGCACGAAAGGCGATTTCTTGCCCCGGTAGCCCTGGAATACGGCCACGGTGTTGTGCAGCGACAGGCCCATGCTGAGGGCGAGAAAGAGCGGAAAGAGGCCCGCAAAGCGCCGCATGGCCCGGCCCCACGGTACCTCCACGGCGGGCGAGCGGACGTTAGCGACGTAGTAGATGGCGATGATGGAAAGCAGGCCCACGAGGAAGCCGGTGAACAGGTTTTTGTTGAGGCCGTGGCTGGTGAGTTCGGGCAGGAAGTAAAGCAGCGGTACGCTGGAAACCCCGCAGATGAAGACGAACACGAAGATGGTGCTGCCCAGCAGGTGGGCCGTGCCGTGTACCTTGTGGCGCAGGGCCAGCGGGCTGCGCCAGACGGCGGGCAGCATCTTGCGGGCGGTTTCGGCACCGCCCTTCATCCAGCGGTGTTGCTGGCTTTTGAAGGAATTCATCTCGGCCGGTAGCTCGGCGGGGGAACCGATCTCTTCCAGGAACTGGATGCGGTAGCCGGCCAACTGGGCGCGGATGCTGAGGTCGAGGTCTTCGGTGAGGGTGTCGGCTTCCCAGCCGCCGGCGTCCTCGATGGTCTGGCGGCGCCAGACGCCGGCGGTGCCGTTAAATTGCAGCAGATGCCCGGCGTTCATGCGGCCGACCTGCTCGACGGTGAAGTGGACGTTGAGCTGCAGGGCCTGCAGGCGGGTGATGATGCTGTAGTCGCGGTTGATGTGTTCCCAGCGGGTCTGGACCACCCCGATGGCGGGGTCGGTGGCGAAGTGGGGGATGGTCTGGCGGAGGAAATCGCGGCGGGGGAGGAAATCGGCGTCGAAAATGGCGATGAACTCGCCGCGGGCGAACTCCATGCCGTCACGGAGGGCACCGGCCTTGTAGCCCTCCCGGACGGGGCGGCGGATCTGCTCGATTTGGAGACCGCGCGCCTGCCACTCGGCCACCTTGGCGGCCACCACATCCACGGTTTCGTCGTTGCTGTCGTCCAGTACATGGATTTCAAAGCGGTCGCGGGGGTAATCGAACTCGGCCACGGTGTCGATGAGGCGGCCGATGACGTAGAGTTCGTTAAAGATGGGGAGCTGGACGGTGACGAAAGGGAACTCGTGCTGTTCCTCGTCGTCCGTATCATCCACGTCTCCGGCAGGGACCAGGGCGGCGGCGTGTTGCTGCATTTTTTTACTGCCGGCCACCAGGTCGCTCACGGCGCGGTCGGCCGCATCGGGCCGCCGCTGGTAGTGGTAAAGCAGATCGAATTGCAGCACGCAGTAGATCGTGATGTAGAGGAGCGCGGCCGTGTAGATGCCGAGCACCGTGAAGGCGATAACCGTTGTAACCGTCATTACCGGAGTTTGAAGATGGTGTAAAGAATCTTATGCCCCGCCAGCACGGTGCCCCGAATAGTGCCCGATACCTTGGACTGCCCGATCCGCTTGCGGTAACGCATGGGCACCTCCGTGCAGCGCAGACCCGCCTTGGCGGCGCGGACTTGCATTTCTACCGTCCAGCCGAAATCGGGGTCGTCCATGCCCAGTTGTTGCAACACCGGCCACTTGACGGCGCGGAACGGACCCAGATCACTGAATTCGTAGCGGTAGATGATGCGAATGAGGGTGGTGGCCAGCCAATTGCCGAAGATTTGCTGGGGTTGCATGGCCCCGCGCTCCAGATTTCCGGTAGCGCGGCTGCCGATAACGAGGTCATAATTTTGCTCGATGATGGGGGCCACCAGTTCGGGCAGTTGTTCGGGATAATCGGAGTGGTCGCCGTCGATGAACACGACGATGTCGGGTTGCTCGGCGGCGGGGCGGGCGGCCACGTGGGCCATGCCCATCAGGCAGGCGGAACCGTAGCCGGGGCGCGGCTGGTCCACTACCGTGGCCCCGGCGGCGCGGGCGGCGGCGGCGGTGCCGTCGGTGCTATTGTTGTTGCAGACGATGATCTCGCGTACCCAATCGGCGGGGATTTCCCGGACGACCAGCGCAATGGCGGCCTCCTCATTGTAGGCGGGGATGATCACGTCGATGATGGGTCGGGCCACGTAAGCAGTGTGTTGAGCGCGGGGGAAAAGACGGGATGATATAATCCGGTCGGGAAGGAAACAGGCCCGCAGCGGGCGCAAAAATAGCCCTTTTTGGCAGACCCGGAGCGGCTAACTCACCGAATGACGGTAGCGGGCGCGGAAGGTTTTCGCGGAACCCGCTATTTTTTCCGGAAAACGCAACCTTTTTTTTGTCCGTCCGTACAAAATAGAGCTACGTACCGGACCACGCCCAATAAGTATCCCTTATCAGTTTTTACTGCGATCGGTCCTCTGCTTATTCTTTCCCAAAACTATACGAACGACGACCTTTCCCCACCGGTCTTCTCTCCGGCAGCGGAGGAAGCACCATTTTTAGCGTATGCCCACCCTGAATACTTCCATCACTGTCCAACTATCCGCGCTGGCGGAGCGGACGGATGAACTGATCTTCCACCTCGAACTGCTCGACCTCGGACGAACCGGCCAGGTAATGGATATCCTTTCCGACGGCATTCCCCGTACGGCCCCCCAGATCGGCGGCCCTATCGGCCACTCCGTGAAGCCCCTGCTCGATCTGCTGGTCTCGGCGCGTATTCTGCAACGGGCCGTGGGAGGGCTCTACTGCGTCAACGTGGTGCGGGTGACGCGCCTGCGGGCATTTGCCCGCTCGGTGGCGCGGGCCTGAGAGTAAATTATTCCGGCAGGAGGATATGACTAACCCTCCTCTTGCCCCGTGGGCAGCCCGTAGGGCTTCCGCTTATGTCCGAAGGCAATGCCTTCAACCGACCCCCCGGTCATTTTTCTCCGCTCCTCCCAGGGGCGTTATACCAGCCCACCGTCAACGGCCAGTGTCTGGCCGTTGACGTAAGCACCCAGTTCACTGGCCAGAAATATGCAGGCATTGGCGATCTCCTCCGGCTGCCCGAATCGCTTGAGCGGAATGCTCGCCAGATAACCCTGTTGGGTCTTCTCGTCCAGTTCGTCGGTCATATCCGTCTGGATAAACCCGGGTGCGATCACGTTGCAACGGATATTGCGCGAACCCATCTCCTTGGCAATACTCTTGCTGAAGCCGATGATACCCGCCTTGGACGCGGCATAATTGGCCTGGCCCGCCTGGCCGATAATGCCCACCACGCTACTCATATTAATGATGGAGCCGCCGCCGCCCTTCATCATGGGCCGGATGACCTGCTTGGTCAGGTTAAAGACCGACTTCAGGTTGTTATCCATCACCTCGTCCCACTGCTGCTCGCTCATGCGCAGCATCAGCGTATCGCGGGTAATACCGGCATTGTTGATCAGGATATCGATCCGGCCCAGATCGGCCAGCACGGTTTTCACCAGTTCCTCGGCCCCGCTAAAACTGGCGGCGTCGCTCTGGTAGGCGCTTGCCTTATCGGCCCCCAGTTCGGCTACCAATTCGTCCGCCGCCGTGCTGCTGGAGCGGTACGTAAAGGCCACCCGCGCACCCTGTGCCACGAAGGTGCGTACCAGTGCCGCGCCGATGCCGCGTGAGCCGCCGGTGATGAGGGCGGTTTTATCCTGTAGTAAAGTCATGATCGGTTGTTTGCCGCGAAGGTAGGAAAACGGGGGGGCTTCGCGGGGCGAAGCCCGTATTTTAGTAGGCGTGCTGCGCACGCTGGTGCTTGGGTACTTTGGACGAGGCCTACGCGTACACGCCCCCTCCCGCGCTGTCGCGCTTACCCTCCCCAGGGGAGGGGGTGGCGAGCGACGAGTGCCAAAAAACGTCACCCCTCTCCCGTTGGAGAGGGGCCGGGGGTGAGGGCGCGCGGCGTAACACGGGGCACAAGCAACACCCAACCTCCTCCTCTGGGGAGGTCGAGCTGAAGGCTCGGGAGGGGGAATGTGATCGCCTGACGCGCAGAAAAAAACTCATCTTCTCACTGCAGATTTTGCTAAGTACAAGCCTACGCGTACTCGATTCCCCACCCCCTGGCTCGGCTAATTGTCCGGGTTTCCCTTACCGCAAAAAAGACCGATCCTCCCTCAAGAGAGAATCGGCCTTCAGACGCACCCACTCCTATGGAACGGGTACTCGGATTATATGTCTGGGCAGTGGGATTAATCCGCCCGAAAACGAAACACGGGATTGAAATCTTAGTTAGCAAACCGATCGCCGATCATGCCCTTCATCTTCTGGCGGGCCAAAAAGATGCGGCTCTTGACCGTACCGATGGGAATATCGAGGTGCTCGGCAATCTCCTTATATTCATAGCCCTGATAGAACATCAGGAAGGGGACGCTGTAAATCTCGCCGATGCCGCTCATCATTTTGTTGATCTCCTGCACCCGCATGTCGTGCTCGCCCTGGTTGGCGACGACGCTGTTATTTTCCAGCGCGAAGGTGAAGGACTCGATGGGTTCGTTAACGTGCTTGCGGCTCTTTTCCTTGCGGTAACGGTTAATGTAGGTATTGCGCATAATGGTGGATGCCCAACTTTTAAAATTCGTTCCCATCGTAAACTTATCGCGGTGGCGGTATGCCCGCATCGCGGTTTCCTGCATCAGATCTTGCGCATCCTCGTGGTTGCGGGTCAGGCGGAGCGCGAAACTGAACAAGAGGTTCTGCAATTTGCCGATCTCGGAGGTGAATTCGCCGTTGGTCATGGTAGGTAGGTTAGGCTGGTTTACTAATTCGCGCCGGCCGGGGCCGACGCTGCACTTGTTTTTCGGTCATCGGCGGTCTGTAATGTAGCACACCGATGCCATTGCCTATTCAAACGGTGTGCCAGTTTTTTAACTAATTATTAAACAGTCTGTTATGAAAATGTTAGTGAATTAAAATTGATTTATTTTAGTCGAAAGTGATCTTATTTAAACAAATAGAGCCGTCCGCAACCAAGGTTGCGGACGGCTCTTTCCAATCAGTGGTCGTTCGGCTACAGATCGAACTTGATCCCCTGAGCCAGGGGCAGTTCGTGGCTGTAGTTGATCGTGTTCGTCTGCCGGCGCATGTAGGCTTTCCAGCTGTCCGAACCCGACTCGCGGCCGCCGCCGGTTTCCTTTTCGCCGCCGAAGGCACCGCCGATCTCGGCACCGCTGGTACCGATGTTGACGTTGGCAATGCCGCAATCCGAACCGGCCACGCTGAGGAACTGCTCGGCCTCGCGCAGGTCGGTCGTCATGATGGCTGACGACAGGCCCTGCGGCACGCTGTTCTGGATGGCGATCGCCTCGTCCAGGTCGCTGTACTTCATCAGATACACAATGGGGGCAAAGGTCTCGTGCTGCGCCATCTTGCTGTCGGGTTTCACCTCCGCGATGCAGGGCTTCACGTAGCAGCCGCTGCCGTACCGGTCGCCTTCCAGCACACCGCCTTCCACCACGAAGTTGCCGCCCTCGGCCTTAATGCCTTCAATGGCTTTCTGATAGGTAGCCACCGAGTCTTGGTCGATCAGCGGACCCACGTGCATGTTCTGGTCCAGCGGATCACCGATGCGCAACTGGCCGTAGGCACGGGCCATGTTGTCGCGCACCTTGTCGTAGATGCTCTCGTGGATGATGATGCGGCGGGTGCTGGTGCACCGCTGCCCGCAGGTGCCTACGGCACCGAATACCGCACCGGTCAGCACGATCTTCAGGTCGCTGTTCGGCGTCACGATAATGGCGTTGTTACCGCCCAGTTCCAGCAGCGAGCGGCCCAGGCGGCCGCCCACTTCGGCGGCCACTATCTTGCCCATGCGGGTGCTGCCCGTGGCACTCACCAGCGGCACACGGCCGTCCTTGGTCATAAACTCGCCCACCTTATAGTCGCCGTTGATCAGGCACGAGATGCCCTCCGGCAGGTCGTTTTCCCGCAGCACCTGCTGCATGATGTTCTGGCAGGCCACGCCGCAGAGGGGCGTTTTTTCGCTCGGCTTCCAGATGCATACGTCGCCGCAAACCATGGCGATCATCGCGTTCCACGACCACACGGCCACGGGAAAGTTAAAGGCCGAAATGATGCCCACCACGCCCAGCGGGTGCCACTGCTCGTACATCCGGTGGCCGGGGCGCTCGGAGTGCATCGTCAGGCCGTACAATTGGCGGCCCAGGCCCACGGCAAAATCGCAGATGTCGATCATCTCCTGCACCTCGCCCCAGCCTTCCTGCAGGCTCTTGCCCATCTCGTACGAGACCAGGCGGCCCAGCGCGTCCTTGTGCTCGCGCAGCGCATCGCCGTACTGGCGCACGATCTCGCCGCGCTGCGGCGCGGGCAGCTTGCGCCACACCTGAAAAGCGGCCTGGGCGGTTTTCATCGTGGCTTCGTATTCCTCGCGCGTGGTCACGCTCACGCTCCCGATCAGCTCCCCGTCCACGGGCGAGTGGGAGTCGATGTAGTTACCCGAATCGGTTTCTTTCAGGCCGGTACTGGTGCCGGCGTTCTTTTCCTTCAGGTTCAGGAGGGTGAGGAATTTCTTGTCCATTGCGGCCGGACGGGCGGTGGTGGTTGACATATGGCGGTAATTTGCCGCAAAGGTCGCAATTTTTGGGCGGACCGCCTAGCATTTGGCCATTGCCCTGTTGCGACTTACCTTGTGAAAAATATTGCCACACCCCATCCGCCTTATCATGAATCAGGACCGCATCACCCTCCAGGAAATCCTCGGCACCTTCCTGCGCCGCGTCGGCAACTTCGAGCACGGCCTGTTCGGCACCGTCACCACGTTGTTCACCAACCCCGCCGAAGTGGTGAATACCTACCTTCATGTAGACCGTAAGCGGTTTACGCCGGCGGTTTCTTATGCGCTGTTCACGCTGTCCATCTACGCCATTGGCAATTATTTCCTGCTCGACTACACGGCAGAAATGATGGCCTTCGTAGACCCCGAGGGGAATACCGTTGATCTTCGGCCCCGATAGCCCCCTTGCTTTTCTCAATGGCGAAAAAGCATTTCCTGCTCACCGTTCGCTACTTCAACGTATCTGTTCTTCCTCCAGCTGCCGCTTTTTCGCCTTCATCACCTGGATCATCTTTCGTCGCGCGGATTACAACTACGCCGAACACGTCGTGATCAACATTTACATGACGGCGCAAACTACGTTTCTCTATCCGTTTATCCTCGGCCTATTCGCCGTGCTGTCACCCCTTACCGGATCGGACTGGCCATTTATCTCTCTTTTTGTCGCCATCTCTTTCGTCTACTATGTCTGGTTTTTTCGTAACGTTTTCCAACGTTCCTGGCTCGGTGCTTTCGGCAAGGTCGTGCAGTTTTTTTCCTCTACTCTGGCCATTAATGGTCGCCCTTTTCGGCCTTGGCATTTGGAAATCGGGCGCGAAAGCATCCATCCTCGCTAACGATGGGGACTTTGAACCCTCATTGCAGTTCAAGTTAGATCCTCGATTATGCGTCATCGTCGCCTTCGTCAGCTACCTCGCTTTCCGCTTCTCCCACAGCCGCCTCACCCGCCGCGAGTGGATCGGCTACCCCATCGGTCTGGCGGTGGTTACCGGCATCATTTTCCTGCTCTGATTTATGTTGGGCCCCCGGCCCCGCCTCGGGGCGGGTCCGGCCGGGTCGTCCGCCACTCCGCTTCGCTCCGGCCCTGCGGGCTAAATGGCTCCCACCCCTGGTCCGTGTGGAGGGTAGCGGGTAGTAATGGTAGCGGATTGAAGGTAGTAATGTACTCGCCGTAAGCGTACTACCTACTACAGTTTACCCGCTACCTGCCATCATTCATCTACTACCCATATTGCCCTGCGGCAGGGAACTAATTACGGATTTACTTACCTTCGCGCCATCCATTATTAATGGAGAGAGCTTTGAGCGGCCCTGCGGTTTTCCCCACCGCTACCGCCCACACAAAAACGAAAGCGTGAAATTTCCTTCCTCCCGGGCCGAGGCCCAAGCTATCTTGCTCAGCAAGCGTAGCCTGACCGTAGCGGCCGCCCTTGTTGCCACCGGTCTATTGCTAGCCGGCAGCATCCTTCTTTTTAACCATTTCCGCACCCCGGCCCCGGCTCCCGAGCTTACTCTGGACGCCTACCCCGCCGTGGTGCCCACGCTGCGCTTCGGCATGGCACTGGATACGCTCACGCTGCGGGATACCGTCATCCGGTCCGGCGAGACGCTTTCCGACCTGCTGGATGCCCAGGGCCTGCGCGGCCAGCGCCTGCAAACGGCCATTTCCCGTGCCGATTCGGTCATGGACCTCACCGCCCTCCGCGCCGGTCGAACCTATTCCCTCCTCTACGGCCCCCAGGATACCCTTGCGGGCTACCTGGTCTACCAACCCTCCCCCTTCGAGTACATCAAGTTCGACCTCGGTGATGAACCCACCGTCGAGCGGTTCGCCTACCCCGTCGATACCGAAGAAGCGCGGGCGGCGGGCGTCATCGAATCCTCGCTCTGGAACGCGATGGTGGGTAACGGCTACAGTTTCGGCCTCGCGGATAAAATGGAAGATGCCCTCCAGTGGGCCGTCGATTTCCACCACCTGCAACCCAATGACGAGTTCCGGCTGGTTTACGATCAGCTTCTGATAAAAGGAGAACCCGTGGAAGTAGGCAACGTAAAGGCCGCTTACTACCGGGCCGGTAGCAAGGAATTTTACGCCATCTACTACGAAAGCGAGGATGGCAAGATCAAGGGCTACTTCGACCCCGAGGGCAAGCCGATGAAGCGCGGTTTCCTGCGGGCACCGCTGCGTTACAGCCGCATCAGTTCCGGGTTCAACCTCAACCGCCTGCACCCCATCCTCAAATACCGCCGCCCCCACTACGGCACCGATTACGCGGCCCCCTACGGCACGCCCATCCTGGCCGTCGGCGATGGTACGGTCACGCACGCCGCCTATACGAGGGGCAACGGCCGCTACGTAAAGATCAGGCACGACGACACCTACCAGACACAGTACCTACACATGCAGGGGTTTGCCAAGGGCATCCGCGCCGGTGCCCGCGTTTCGCAGGGCGACGTGATCGGCTACGTCGGTTCCACCGGCCTGGCTACCGGTCCGCACGTGTGTTTCCGCTTCTGGAAGAACGGCAAGCAGGTAGACCACCGCTCGCTCAACTTCCCGCCCGCCAAGCCGCTGGAAGAAGGGGAGATGCCCGCTTTCAAAATTCTTTCCGACCGTTATCTGGCCGAACTGCAATTGGCCGTACCCGCCGCCCCCGATACTACCGGCCTGAGTAAGCCCTGATCGTGGTGCGCCGCTTTTTACCGTTACTATTGCTGTTGCTTGCCGTGGGCGGCTACTACCTGTTCCGGGCCTGGTATTTTCAGCCCGCCGTGAATAATGCCGATACCGCGCCCCCCTTTACCGCCCGGCTGATAGACGGAAGCCCCTACCAGTTCGGCGGAGGACAAGCCGACTATGTTTTGCTCAATTTCTGGGGCAGCTGGTGCGGCCCCTGCCGCGCCGAGTTACCCGACCTGCGGCGGCTGTCCGAACTCCCCGGCCTTACCATCGTCAGCATTGCCATCGAGCGTGATTCCGCCGCCTGGCGGGCCGCCCTCCAGCGCGACAACCGCCGCCGGCCCTACCAGATCATGGATGCTTCCGCCAGCCTGCGCTTCTTCTCCGGCCCCCTCAGCGATCTATACGGGGTAAATCAGGTGCCTACTTCCTTCCTCATCGGCCGCGACGGAAAAATAATTGCCGTGAATCCGGAGTTGGGGAAGGTGGCGGGGATGATGGAGTGAGCCGGTGCTCTTCTAAATTTAATAGGTAAATCGGCGACTCACTCCTTTCATTTTACCGCTTATGCCTGGTAACCCACTACCAACTCAGGTGCCTCGCTCATCCCATCCGGATACCGGATATGGCTGCCGCTCTCGTCGTGGATTCATTGAAAACGGAGCCGTTTTTATGAGGCCAGGTTCTTAAATGCTTGGTTCTCAGGAAGTAAAAATTTAGACACGCTCTTAGTTCCCTCGTTACCCCGCGTGAGGCACCTGGAAGGTGGGGCGGCAGCCCCAGACCCGGAGGCGTAAGCCGGAGGGGCCGAGCGAACAGCGAGCCTGGAAGACGCCGACCCCGCCGGCAGGCGGGGGCACGCCCGACGACACATCTTTTGGCAATGCTGCCTGATTTTCCGTCCTTTGCAGGAAATACTGCCGTTTATGACCACCACTGCCACCACCATCAAGTCCCGCGAATACATTGACCTCGAAGACCGCTACGGCGCGCACAATTACCACCCGCTGCCCGTGGTGCTGGCGCGCGGCAAGGGTGTGCACGTGTGGGATGTGGAGGGGAAACGCTATTTCGATTTTCTTTCCGCCTACTCGGCCGTCAACCAGGGCCACTGCCACCCGCGCATCGTGGCCGCGCTCACCGAACAGGCCCAGACCCTTACCCTTACCAGCCGCGCCTTCCACAACGACCAGCTCGGCCCCTACGAAAAGTACATCGCCGATTACTTCGGTTTTCAGTCCATGCTGCCCATGAACACCGGCGCCGAGGCCGTGGAGACCGCCGTCAAACTGGCCCGCAAGTGGGGTTATGAGCGCAAGGGGATTCCGGCCGACCGGGCGCGGATCGTGGTGTGCGGCCAGAATTTTCACGGGCGCACCATCACCATCATTTCCTTTTCCAGCGACCCCGACGCGCGCGGCAATTACGGCCCCTACACGCCCGGTTTCGAGTCGGTGCCCTACAACGATCTGGACGCCCTGAAGGCCGTGCTGGACGACGGCCCGGAGACGATTGCCGCGCTGCTGGTGGAGCCGATCCAGGGCGAGGCCGGCGTGTACGTGCCCGCCGATGATTACATCCCCACCGCCGCCGCGCTCTGCCGCGAGCGGAATATTTTGTTCGTTGCCGAT
Organism: Lewinellaceae bacterium; assembly: GCA_963710215.1. Taxonomy (GTDB): domain Bacteria; phylum Bacteroidota; class Bacteroidia; order Chitinophagales; family Saprospiraceae; genus Neolewinella. The sequence goes on from CAVPZP010000035.1 coordinate 187,009, forward strand.
GAGGTGCAAACCGGTATCGGCCGTACCGGTGCCCTGCTGCGCGTGTGCGGCGACTGCACCTGCGCGGGCCACTGCGAGCGGCAGCCCGCTACCTATGTCCGGCCGGACGTGCTGATTCTGGGCAAAGCCATCAGCGGTGGCATCTACCCCGTGTCCGCCGTTTTGGCCGATAAAAAGATCATGGATGTTATCCAGCCCGGCCAGCACGGCTCCACCTTCGGCGGCAACCCGCTGGGCTGCGCCGTGGCCCGCGAGGCGCTGGAGGTGGTGCGTGATGAAAAACTGACGCAAAACGCCCGCATCCTGGGCGTGCGTTTCCGCACCCGGATGCAGTGGCTGGTGGATGCACACCCACGGTTGCTGAAAGGCGTGCGCGGCAAGGGCCTGCTGAACGCCCTGCTCATCAACGATTCGCCCGAGAGCAAAACCGCCTGGAATTTCTGTCTGGCCCTCGCCGAGGCCGGTTTGCTGGCCAAACCCACGCACGGTAATATCATCCGCTTCGCCCCGCCCCTGGTCATCACGGCCGAGCAACTGGAGGAGTGCTGCGACCTGATTGAGGGCGTGGTTGCGGGCTTTAAAGAGGAGTGAAGGCTAGTACGTATGTCCTGATCGGTTTACCGAGTTATGCAACACGTACTTTGCGGGCGTGCCCCGGCCTGGCGGCCTGGTCGGTCCCTTCCCGGCGCGGCTATCGCCTTGGCCCTACGGGCTGCTTCGTCCGGGCAGGGGCAAGCCCTGCCCCTACGTCGCCCCGTCCAGGCACCTAACGCACTAACGTTGTAATTCTCCGATAAATGCAAAAGCAGCCTTCTCCGAGCGGGGAAGGCTGCTTTTCTATTTTGAAGTCCGTCTCATTCATCAGTAAAGATGATCCATACTATTGCCTCAATCATGATTGACGGGGTCCGGCAAATCAAATGCCCGGCGATAATACTGGCAGCTTTTGGTCAAGCTTTCAAAACGCTTGAGAATAGTCAGTTTAGGAAGTCTGGCCGGATCGTCAGCGGCAATAGTCTCATCTGTTTCTCTGAATTTATCAACTTCAAATCTAACCATTGCCAAGACATCGTCGTGAACTTTTTGGAGATAGGTACGATAAAGGCTATCATCTTCATCGGAAATGTTTCCTTCAATTGCCCAATAAGCGTCTGTGAGCACATCTAAATCAATTGAGCCGGCAGTCACCAATGCATCTAGCAAAAATTTGATTTCCCCAAGTGATTGTTGGCGTCTTTCTTTCAGCAAAAATAGTCGACGCAATATCTTCTGACCAGTTATTTGAACGCCCATGAGTCTTCCATCCTGTAATGCTCCGGCAGGTGAGTCAAGATATTGTTGTATAAAACTTTTTACTTTTGGATAATTTACGATTAATATATCCGGGTCATGAGGACCGGCTAAACGTCGAACAGTAAATAGGTCACCCCCTGCACGCATAGTGTTGTGAAAATCGGTAAAATCACTACTTTTAACAGTAGTAGGAAAGTCTCTTAAGTAATAATCGGGATCATTGATATGCGCAAACATAAAACTGTTCTGCCTATTTCTTAATTCTTCAGCCGTTTGAACCTGAATCGAATCTTTGTCCATGGTATCTTGTGCGTAACCACTAACGTGCAACATGACAGCAAGTAGAATTACAGAGGTGAATTTTTCTGGAAAGGCCATATTAAAATAAGTTGATTGTGATTTGAAACTCAGTACAATAGTTAGAACCTAAAAATTTCTCATTGTATGTATTTCAGGTTTAATTACTCGTTTTCAATATTATGAATCTAAGGATAAAATAATCATTCGCCAAGCTGCAATCACTTTTTAACACATATTTTATTTCGTAATATAAAATATTTGCTTAAATAATATATTTTGCACTTCTCCCTAATAGAGAATGCAAAGTGCGAGGCAGGACTACGAAAACAGCAGTAGGTAACAGCCGTTACGGCTACTACCTACTACTCAACTAACTATTAAATCAACGAACCTACCGATTCGGCTGCGGCGTGGTGCGCAGGTAAGGCTTGATGCGGGTGTGTCCCTTGGGGAACTTATCGTCCAATTCATCATCAGAGATGCCGGGGGAGATGACCACGTCGTCACCATCCTGCCAATCGACGGGGGTGGCCACGCTGTAGTTGTCGGTCAGTTGCAAAGAATCCAGTACACGGAGGATTTCCTGGAAATTACGACCGGTGCTGGGTGGGTACGTCATGGTCAGGCGCACCTTTTTATCGGGATCGATGATAAAAACGGTGCGGACGGTGCCCTTAGCCGTGGCGTTGGGGTGGAGCATATTATAGGCCTCGGCGATCTTCTTGTCGTGATCGGCGATGATGGGGAAATTCATGGTGACGTTCTGCGTCTCCTCGATGTCCTTTACCCATTCCTTGTGCTCGGAGAGCGGGTCTACGCTCAGGGCAATGACCTTGGTATTACGCTTCTGGAACTCGTCCTTGAGCGCGGCGGTGCGGCCCAGTTCGGTGGTACACACGGGCGTAAAATCGGCGGGGTGGCTGTAGAGAACCACGTAGCCGTCGCCGGCGTACTCGTAAAAATCGAGGGTTCCTTCAGTGGTTTCGGCGGTAAAATTGGGGGCGGTATCGCCTAATTGCAATGGCATGGTGGGGGGTGATTTTGGTTGAGCCGTTTCAACGTCGGCTAACGGCTAAAGTTTAGCCGCCCAATTACCCGTTACCTTCTGATTTACGATCTGACGCCCGGGGTCAGTTGCGGTGGCATGGACATCATTTCCGCCCGAAATCCGCCGGTATTTCGCCCCAGCGTTTGGTCTCCCATTTCAGGATGGGGTTGGTCACCTCGTTGTTCTTCAGCCACGTCTCCCCCCGCTCAATCATCTCGTGCAGCTTCTGGGTGCGGGCGTTGCGGATGAGGGTGGTTTTGCACTTACCCTTCCCGATCCAGCCCATGGCGATGCGGGAATCGGTGTAAATCGGCAGATCGGGCCGCCCCTGTTTTTGCAGCAGGGCCAGGGCGTGGATGATGGCCAGGAACTCGCCGATATTATTGGTGCCGAGGGGGAATTTCTGGTGAAAGATCTGTTCGCGGCTGTCCGTCAGTACGCCCTGGTATTCCATTACACCGGGGTTACCGGAGCAGGCGGCGTCTACGGAAATACTGTCCTTAACGATGCCGCTGGTATTGGCCGCCCTGCGGGGGATACCGAATGCCATACCGGTATCGGCCGTCGGGCGTCGGGCCGGCTTGCCGGGGCGGGGCGGACCCTCGGCCAGTGCCGCCTCGGCGGCGGCTTTGGTCGGAAAGCCCTTGAAAAGAGCGTTCGGAAATCCATTTACCTGTGCTTCCGTTTCACCCCAGGTCTGGTAAATACCGGGCCGGTGGCCCTGCCAAACGACGTAAAATTTTTTCTTGGCCATGTAAGATCGTGCCTGTGCTAGTTATATGGCCGCAAAGTTAGCCGGATCTTTTTACCCGCCCCGGCGAGCCGACTTCGATCATGGTGATCCCAATAAGTTAAACTTGCCGGTTGCTCTATTTCAACACATAGCCCAGGCCCACCTGCATTCCCGTCACCACGTATTTCTCCCGTAATGGATAAGCAGAAGCCGTAAAACTGCGGGGGTAGACCTTGCAAAACGGTTCCACCAACAGACTGGTGCGCCGCCCGAGCGGGTAGGTTGTGGTAAGGGATGCCTGAAAACCGAGCGCGGCCGAGTTGCGATAGGCGGCTATCTCACCGGCGGCGGTATCGGCATCGTCGGTCCGGCGGGCCGGCCGAACGGATTCGCCGTCGGGAGTGAGCAGACGGCTATCGGTGGTGAGCTGGAGGCCCAGGGTGGGACCCGCCTGGAGATTGAGTCGCAATTTGCCGGCCTGAAAGCGGTAGCCGACCAGTAGGGGCAGTTCGAACTGGCGGAGCGAATTACGGCTGCTCACCATCCGAAAAGTAGTTTCGTAAGTGGTATCGCTACCCACCAGTGTTCCGTTGCTGTCGTAGCGATCGGTGACGATGGCCATGCGCTCCCCTTCCAGCGGGTAATCGGCCCGGCGGCGCAGGTTAACAAAAGAAAGGCCCGACCGCAGGGTCAGGCCGGAGGCGGTGGCGAATTGGAGGCGGGCGCTGAGTTGATAACTGATACTCGGGAACTCGTTGCCCGAACGGGTTTCCAGGTAACCGAAATCATCCGGGCCGCGAGCACGCAGTTGTTGGTGGGCGTAAGCGGGGCCGCCTAATAGCTCGAACTGCCAGGCGGGCCGGTTGCGCTTGAAGGTAGGGCAACTACTTACCGGCACCAGGCTATTGAGCAGCGCGGCGGCCGTCGGCCTGGTAGGCAGTTGCCGATTGGCCGGATGCGGCCCCAGCCGGGGGGCGGTGCGCAGAGCGGCACCGCCGTCCGCCGGATGGGGAGTGGCTGAGGGAGAAGTAGTCTGGCTGCTGTCGCGGTTGCGAATGTGCGGACCCGAAGGGCGTTTCACCTCTTCTTCCTGCGTGGCGGGCGAAGTGGGCGTAGCGGGCAGGGGCCGGGTAGCGGGCATTACCGACGGCCGGGTGCGAGGTCGCACGGCGGCGGGCCGCGCCGAAGTGCGGGCGGCAGACACCGGTTCTCCGGCAGCGGGTTCGTTCGTGGCGGGAGCAGTAATTGCACCATTTAACGCACGGGTACGGCCGGCGGCATGGGTTCCCGCGGGGCGGGTAGTTACCGACCCGGGGTCCAGACTGGGCACGATCGGCTCGGGCACTTCCACCCGGATGTCCGCCGAAGGCAGGGGAGCCACCAGATCGGCAGCGGCGGGGAAGGAGGAGATGGCGGGGTCGGCGGCGGCCGGTTGTACGCCAGTGTTCCAGAGCAAATAGGCCGGCAGTGCCAGCAAAAGCAGGAGGCTCAGGCCGGTGGTCAGCCGCTTGATGCGGCGGCCGCGCCGCGCAGCGGCGCGCCGCTGCGCGATCCCCTCCCACAGGTGGGTCGGGGTCGGCTCCGCGCGCGCTCGTAAACGCTGACGAAAATATTGATCGAGTAAGTTTTTGCTCATACGGCTAATCTTTGCTGTCGTTCGATTTGGGATTGAAGAAGTTTGCGGGCCTTGAGTAGTTGCGAGCGCGAGGTGGCCTCCTGGATACCCAGGGCCTCGGCAATTTCTTTGTGGCTGTAGCCTTCGATGGCATACAGGTTAAAGACCACCCGGTATCCATCGGGCAGGTGGTTGATCAGTACCATCAGTTCCTGCTCGCCCAGGTGACTGTAGGCCGCCGGTTCGGCCGAACTTTCCACGGTATGTTCCAGCCCGATCTGCTCGTGCGTGAACCGCTTGCGTTGAAAGTTTTTTAAGGCGGTGTTGATGACGATGCGCCGGATCCAGCCCTCGAAAGAACCTTTGAACTCGAAGCGGTCCATCTTGTCGAAAACCCGGATAAAGGCTTCCTGCAACATATCCTCCGCTTCAGGACGGTGACGGGCATAGCGCAGACAGACGGCCAGCATGGTGCCGGCGTAGCGCTCGAAAATGGCCCGCTGGCAGCGGACATCCTCGCGCAAACATCCCTGTACTAGTTCTTTTTCCGTCATGCTCATCATAAGGACCCGGACGTGCATCATTTAGCAGATACCCTGAGAAGGCCGAACGTGGCCCCGCTAGTATGCCTTAACGGTATCCTTTTAATAAAGGAACGGGAAAAACGGCCCGATGTTAGGGCGCGGACCACCATACGGGGGTTCCGCCACTGGATTACACGATCGTCGATGGACCCAAGGTAAGGCTATTTCTTCACCTCCGCAAATTCTGTTTGTAACCTTTCCCGGCGGGTGGGTATGAAGGCCCGAGAGCAATACCTAAGGGGTATTCACTTTGGGCCGCTTTTCCTTCGGAAAGGCGGCCTTTGTTTGGAACGACACGTACAAGGATCAGGAAAATACTCCTACCTTTCCCTTCCCGAATACTCCTTCCATGCTCCAACCCGCTAACGATCAACGCTCCAGTTTTAGCCGTTTCAATGATTGGGCCGGCCGCTCCGTCACACTCAAGCTACTGGTGATCGGCCTGCTGTTCCTGCTGCTGATGATCCCGGCTTTTCTCGTAGAACAACTGGTGCAGGAACGCCAGTACCTTCGCGACAATGCCCAGACCGAAGTAGCCGGCAAGTGGGGGTTGGATCAGGAGATCGGCGGCCCCGTTATTTCGGTCCCCTACACTTACGGCACCCTCAACACCGATGGCAAAACCATCACCAAAACCGGTTACGCGCACTTCCTGCCCGACCGGCTCGACATCTCCGGCACCCTCCAGCCGCAACAACGCCGGCGAGGTATCTACGTCGTCGTGCTCTATACCGCCAACCTGGCGATCAGCGGCAATTTCGCGCCCCTCAATGCCGCCGCCCTCGCTATCCCCGAAGAATCACTGCGCTGGGAAGACGCGCTGATCACCATCGGCATTACCGACATGAAGGGCGTCAACGAATCGATTACCCTCAATTGGTCCAACCCGACTACCGATAGCACGGCCCAGTACTCTTTCGGCCCCGGCACCATCACCAACGATATTTTTGGCAGCGGGGCCAGCATCCCCATCGACTTGCGGGCCGATGCCGGTGACGCGGTCGGCTTCCGCACCCGCCACGATTTCAGTTTCACCCTTAGCCTTAACGGTAGCAGCCGGCTCTACTTCCTGCCCTTCGGCCGCGAAAACTCCGTCAAACTCAGCGGTGCCTGGGCCGACCCCAGTTTCGAGGGCGAGTTTCTACCGGAAGACCACAACGTCAGTACCGACGGTTTCATGGCTGACTGGACCGTCCTCCAACTCAACCGCAACTACCCCCAGCAAAACATCGGTTCCTACGTACCTCCTTCCGGCATCGGCAAGTACCGACCCAGCACCCAGTACTCCGATGATTACGGCTACGAACCCAATTACGGGAATGGTGACAGCAACGGTGCCTTCGGCGTCCGCCTCCTGCTTCCGGTAGACGAATATCAGAAAACCGAGCGATCGACCAAATATTCGATGCTGTTCGTGTTTCTGACTTTTCTCACCTTCTTCTTTATCGAGGTCATTAACGGCCGACGCCTCCACCCTATTCAGTACCTGCTCATCGGCGCGGCCGTGGTGCTGTTCTACGTCCTGTTGCTTTCCATCAGCGAGCACGTTGCCTTCGGCTACGCCTACCTGCTGGCCTGCTCGGCCGTTATCGCTCTCATCACCATGTACAGTTATTTCATCCTTAAAAACCGGGGGCTTACGCTGCTCGTGGCCGGAGTGCTCATCGTTCTTTATATCTTCTTCTACAGCCTGCTCCAGCTCCAGGATTATGCCCTGCTCATGGGTTCCATCGGCCTGTTGCTCATCCTGGCTACCATCATGTACCTCACCCGCAACATCGATTGGTACCGGCCGGGAGAAGAGAAAGAGGAAGAAATGATCGAATAGGATCAACCGTAATATTCACGCCTGAGTCATATCGGCGGCATGTTTCACAGAATCGCAGTTAGCGGCGAAGGGAAATTGTATGACATCGTGCCGGCATGGAATAATGCTAACCTGAGCCATGGGAAACCGATAATTTTTACCTCTCGGGCCGACCCACATCCGTTATGCCCCCACATGACTCTATAATTATGACATCATTAAAAACAATGTCATAATTAGAACGACGAATTTAATTACGATATATCACTTTTTAACAGAATATAATCATAGCTACCTATCACTATTGCTTAACTACTGCTTTGTCTTCCTGAACCATTTACATCCTCCGGCTCTTTAAGAATTGTGCAATATCGCACCTCTTAAGCAGTAAAACTTCCCCTAACTTGAAGTCTACGATCATTTGCCTGACGCTCTTCGTCGTTTCTCTGATAACGGTCAGCAGTCTGTCCGCCCAGCAATCCGCAAAACTGGATGAATTACTAAAGCTGGAGGATAACCAGTACTTCGCCGATCGCGACAGCGCGTATCTCGATCCTTACTACGGCCTGAAAAAGCTCATTTACGGCAACAAACGCTTTGCCGAAGACAAGAGCATCAAACCCCGCCAGACCAACGCCGATCTCAAGAACAATGAATTGGGCCAAAAGCCTTTCGCCACCATTATCGGTTGCGCGGACAGCCGGGTACCCAACGAGATCATCTTCGACCAGGGCGTGGGCGACCTGTTCATCACCCGCACGGCCGGCCAGGTAATGGCCGAAGCCTCCTACGGTACCATCGAATACGGCACCGAAGTGCTGAACACTCGGCTGATCGTCGTGCTGGGCCACGAATCCTGCGGTGCCGTACAGGCCGCCATGAAGTTGCCCGAAAATCCACCCGGCCACGTCGTTGCCCTCATCAACGCGATCAAGCCGGCTGCGGTCTACGCCAAAAAATCCGGCGGTACGGAGGAGGAAATCATCGACCGCGCCGTTCACCAAAACGTTCTCGAACAAGTATCATTACTCCGTGAGTTGGAGCCGGTCCTGAGCCGTCGCTTCTACAAAGGGGATATTCTCATTGTCGGTGCGGTCTATAACCTGCACACCGGCGTGGTGGAATTCATCGAGGAAACCGTTACCAGTCTGCCCAAATTCATGGAGATGGCCGAGAAAGCAAAGAAGTAACACCAACTTCTTACCGCACCGCCAATAACTCATACCCGAATCAGCTACCCCGCCCGGTACCCGATTCGGGTATGATTTTTAGTGGACATACTTCCACCCGCCCCGCCGGGCAGCCGGTGGGAATCACTGACTAACTAACCCCGCAAATTCAATTCCGTGTCCAGAATATTTTACTCCTTTTTACTCCTCCTTTGCTGCCTGCCCCTCACCGCCCAACAGGCCGTCGACGACGACCAACTCGGTGCCTGGTATATGTATTTCTTCAACAAATCATTCGAGGGCAGCAAGTTCGGCATCCAGGGAGATTACCAGTACCGCGCCTGGAACGCCCTCGGCGACATGGAACAGCTCCTGCTCCGTTCCGGCCTCACCTACAAGCCGGACAACACCAACGTCCTGCTCACCCTCGGCTACGCTAACATCACCACCGGTGCCTTCGGCGACAGCGACGAGACCACCTCCGAAAACCGTATCTACCAGGAAGTCCTGTTGCCCCAGCGGGTCGGCAACCGTATCCAGCTCACCCACCGCTTCCGCTACGAGCAACGCTGGGTCGAAAACCAGGACCTCCGCACCCGTTACCGCTACAACATCTTCATGAACGTGCTGCTCAACCGCACCGAAATGGGCAAAAAGACCCTTTATCTCGCCCTCTACAACGAGATCTTCATCAACGGCCAAACCGACATTGGCAACGGCCGCTCCGTCCAGTTCTTCGACCGCAACCGTACCTACCTCGGCCTCGGTTACGGCCTGCGCGACAACCTCCGTATCCAGGCCGGCTGGATGAAACAAACCAACGCCGCCTATAGCAAGGGACAGACCCAGCTTAGTTTACACCACAGTTTCTAGGCAGGGCGGGGGGCGTGTCCCGGCCTACCGGCCGGGCCGGTCCCTTCCAGGCTCGCTGTTCGCTCGGTGCTCCGCACTGTCCGCTACGCGGATCACCTTCCAGGCACCTCACGCTATGTAAGGATTGAAGGATTGAATAGAGGGGGCTGCGCCCGTACTTTGGAACACCTACGTTTTATCGGTGATCGTCGGCAAGCTCCTTGAAGTTGGTAAGCGTCTGCGCCGCTGATGGTAAAGTAGCGGTCAGCATACACAGCCGCTAAAACCGTACCTTGCAATAAATCAGTACGATGGATGCGCAAAGATTACCCCAATTATCCCTATCAGAGTACGTAAAGCTGGAAGAAGAAACGGGAATTCGCTACGAGTTCCACGACGGCTACGTGTTTGCCATGGCGGGGGGGAGCATTAATCACGGCCTCATCAGTACCCGGTTAATCGTATTGATCGGCATGGGTTTATTGGGGGCTAAACGTTCCTGCACCGTTATCAACAACGATGTCAAACTGGCCATTGCGGTCAAAAATCGCTACCTGTACCCCGATTTGTCCGTAGTGTGCGGCGATATCGAACGATCGAATGATTTGCGTGAAGCGATCGGTAATCCAATATTAATTGTGGAAGTCCTTTCCAAATCAACCGCCGCTTACGATCGCGGAGACAAACTGTACCTCTACCGGCAATTGCCCAGTTTACAAGAGTACCTGATCGTAGAGCAGGACAAACCCCACGTAGATCTGTACCAACGCGATGGCGATACCTGGAGAATTACTACGATTACGGGGCTTTCCAGCCGTCTTAAACTTGATTCCATCGAAATAGAACTCGCATTAGCGGATATTTACGATAAGATCACGTTCCTACCGGGTCCCTTTATCAGGTAAGCGTAATACTGACTGATTGCTGTAGTCGGAATTGCCAAAGGCCGGTTGACTTACCTTTGCCACCCCCGTCCAGTACATACGACCATTAAAGATTCCCGGTTTACACAACTAGTCCGGCTATTCCTGCCCCGGCCACCTTGTAAATCGCACCTCCGTCATCCCATCGCCCGTGACCAGCAGACTTACCCCGCTTGCGCTCTTCCTCGCCTTACTCGCCATCCTCATCCCTCACCGCACCGCCGCCCAGGGAATGCCGCTGCCCCTGGAAGACGATGCCACCTACGAACTCATCGACTCCTGGGTGATCCGCTTCGGCAGCCCGGACGACCTGCACCTCAACGCCCGCCCCCTTACCCGCGGCCAGGTGGTGCGCTACGCACGCTACCTGGATACCACCTACGCCACCCAACTCAGTTCATTGGACCGCTACGGGCTGGAGCGCATCTTCTATTCCAATAGCGAATGGCTGGGCGCAGCCGAAACCAACCTGCCCCTCGCCCGCCGTGACGATACCGATGGGTCGCTCATCGGCCGCGCACTGGAAAGTCCGGACTTTCCGGCGAGCGAGCGACCGATACTGGGCATCTTCTACCGCAGCCGCGCCAACCTGCTGGAGGTAAACCAACCCAACGTGTTCCTGCGTCTGGACCCCTTACTGGATCTCCGTTACGGCCGGATCAGCGGGAGCGATCAGCCTTACTTTTTCAACCAGCGCGGCCTGCGGCTGCGCGGCGGGGTGGATGATCGCATTTACTTTAGCTTCGACCTGCAGGAAACCCAGGCCGCCCCGCCCCCGCAGGTGGCCGACTTCGTGGAACGCTTCCAGGCCTATCCCGGTCAGGGATTCCTGAAGGACTACACCTTGGATGCGCTGAACATCACGCGCGGCTTCGATTTCCTCAACAGCCAGGCTTACCTCGGTTTCAACGTGACCGATCACGTGGGGGTCCAGTTCGGTTACGGCCGTAACTTTATCGGAGATGGAGCAAGGTCCTTGCTGTTATCCGATTTTGCGAACAACTACCTGCACCTGCGCCTCAACTGGCGGGTCTGGAAATTTCATTACCAGAACATTTTCGCCGAACTCACGGGCGAGGTCGGTCGGCGGGGTGCGAACGGCCTGCTGCCGAAACGCTATTTGGCCGCGCATCATCTGAGCATAAAATTAGGTCAAAAGATGCGCGTGGGCGTCTACGAGGCCGTGGTGTTCGGCCGCGATAACGGCTTCGAACTCGGCTATCTCAACCCCGTTATTTTTTACCGGACGGTGGAGCAGAGCCTCGGTAGCCCGGATAATGCCCTCATCGGCGCGGATGCGCGGATCGACGTGGCGAAGCACTTTCGCTTTTACGGACAAGTGATCCTGGATGAGTTTCTGTTCGACGAGCTGTTCGTCCAGCGGCGGGGCTGGTGGGCCAACAAGTGGGGATTACAGGCGGGCGTGCAGTACGCCGCCGCTTTCGGAATCGAACAGTTGGACCTGCGGGCGGAGTACAACCGCGTGCGGCCCTTCACCTATAGCCACAAGGATTCCATTGCCGCTTATGCGCATTACAACCAGCCGTTGGCACACCCACTGGGGGCCAATTTCAGCGAAGTGCTGCTGCGGGCCAACTACCGGCCCCTCCCCCACCTCTCCCTGCGGGCCACGGCCATCTTCGTCACGCAGGGTGAAAACCCCGCCGGCCAAAACATCGGTACCAACCCGCTGCTAAGTAATCGCAGCCGCCTGATGGATTTCGGCAACGAAATCGGCCAGGGAGACGAGTACTCCAACCGCATGATCCAACTGGAGGCGGCTTACGAGATTTTTCCCAACTTCTGGCTGGATGCAAGCTATACCGATCGCAATAAGGTGAGCGGTAACCCCGTCCGCTCCTCCGCCGCCCGCTATTGGACACTGGGCCTGCGCTGGAATACGGGGCGGGGGAACAGAGACCGGGAGCTGTTTTAAGTAAGCATCTGATTAAGTTGGCCCAACCCCTTATTTACCGTACATAACTTATCTGACATATTTGAAAGTCAAATCGCTGATAATACGGCGAAATAGTGCTTTTTGCTAACGTCAAGAAAGATACGTGCCACTACTTATATGTAAACGTCCAGACAACTACGGGCTTTGGCTTTCTTTCCACTGCACGGGCAGCGGTTTGACAAGGTGGGAGCCGAAGCGACCCGGCACTTTGTGCGATCATGTCGCTGAAGTGGATTTGATTGAGCGTGAAAGTGTAGGTCGGTAGGGTATCAACGTGAGGGATTTGAGATTAACTGAGTGGGACATGTGTGTCAGCTCAGTTTCATAGGACAACTTGTATCACTGGCTTTTCGTACTACGACCGAAGGTCGAAAGCCAAATTCGCGCGACCGGAGGTCACGCAGCCAAGGGTTCGCGCGACCGGAGGTCACGCACCAGCGTGTGACTCGGATTCGCGCTAGTTTTGGCTGGAAATTAAGTCAATTTACTGCTTCTGACCGGTCAGCCGGAGAGCTTCCGGCACTTCGATGCGGCTTCCGTTATTGGAGGCAACGATGAAAGCGTCCTTTACTCCCATGCGGCGCAGGCGGTCGCGGAGTTGGACGGCATTGGCGTAGGTGCGGAATTTGCTGACGACTACTTTTTGGAGACCGTTTTGGTTGTTCAGATCCAGGGCATCTCCGGTAGCGAGGGTTGGATCGACGGTTTGCTGCTCGTAGGCACCGATCTGGACGGAGAAAACGACGCCCTGGGTTTGGCCGCCGTCGGTGATCATTTCGGTGGGCTGGCGGGTTTGGGCCTGGGCGAGCTGGGCGCGGGTCTGGTCCAGTTCGGCCTGCAGGGTTTGCATGCGCTGGTTAAGATCGCCGGCCTGGCGGCTGTTGGCATCGTAATCGCGGCGGAGGGAAGCGTACTGCTCCTGGATTTCGTCACAGCGCTCCACGAAGTCACGGAGGGCGGCGGGATTTTGGCGGTACTCCTCGGCGCGGGCGGCCCAGTCGGTGCCGTCGTCACCCACCAGCGGGGCGGCTTTGGGGGTGCAGGAAGATAGGAGGGCAAGCGTGATGAACGCGAACAGCGCGGGCAAGTAAGTTTTAAGCATGGCGTGAATGTTTGCTTATAGAACCGTCGGTCCGGTTACAGGTTCGCGCAGGGATCCCGGATCGCCCCCGCGTGAGCGGCATGGAGGGGTGGCCCGCCAGGGGCAGACGCGTAGCGGCCGAGCAGACCTGCGAGTCCCGGAATGGCGCGACCCCCGGCTTTGCCGGGGGGCACGCCCTAGTCAAGGATTAGCTGCGCTGCTTCTCTCAATCGCAAAGCGATTTTTCGAGGTGAAGGATTGAATGACTGAAGGATTGAATAGCACACTATATGTACTCGCCCCTCTTGGAGACTCACATAATGCATAGATTAGCTGCGCTGCTTCTCTCAATCGCAAAGCGATTTTGGGTGGGGGGGAAACGGATTAAGAAAAATTCCCCCGAACGAAAACAACCGTACGGGTAGGGCTTGCCCCTACCGAGGTGCCACCGGCACCTCCCCCACCCCTCTGGAAAAAATGAGAAAAAAAGATTCCGCAATAATCCCCACAACAAAAACAACCGTACGGGTAGGGCTTGCCCCTACCGAGGTGCCACCGGCACCTCCCCCACCCCTCTGGAAAAAATGAAAAAAAAGATCCGCAATAATCCCCACAACAAAAACAACCGTACGGGTAGGGCTTGCCCCTACCGAGGTGCCACCGGCACCTCCCCCACCAATCTGGAAACCTGGCTGGCCGCCCACCCCGCCTCCGTCATCGATTTGCGGGGCAAACGGACCACGCATCTGGACCTGAGTACCGGTAGTGCCGACCTGGACGGCCACTCGCCGGCTACGGACTTGCCCGCTTTTACCCGCAGAATAGCGGACCTGCTGAAGCGGAAAGAAGCCGATTTCGGCTACGGCGGCTACCGGGAAAACCGGCCCTTCTATACCGGCGACGACTTTGTAGAGGAGGGTGAAAACGGTCCGCGCCGACGTAGCATTCACCTGGGCCTGGACATCTGGGGGCCGGCGGGAACCCCCGTGCTGGCCGCCTATGACGGCAAAGTGGTGGAGCGGGGAGTGGACCCGACGCAGGGTGGCTATGGCAACGTTATATTACTGGAGCATCAGTGGGAGGAGGGTGTGTTTTACACCTTATACGGTCATCTGGCCGCGATGCAAGCTGGACCGCCGCAGGCCGGAGTGAAGGCCGGGCAAGTGCTGGGACAACTGGGGGAGCCGGAGGAAAACGGCGGCTGGCCGCCCCACCTGCACTTTCAGGTGATGCGCGAACTGCTGGGTTACACCACCGATTACCCGGGCGTGGCCCATGCCGATGAGCTGGACGAGTGGGGCTACCGCTGCCCGGACCCGGGGCCGCTGCTGGGGCTGAGGTGATGAGCAGGCGGCGAAGGCTGGGGGGTAAATGAAAAAAGCCGCTGACTCTTACGAATCAGCGGCTCTACTTGTAGTAGCCCGTACGGGAATCGAACCCGTGTTACCAGGATGAAAACCTGGCGTCCTAACCCCTAGACGAACGGGCCATGCTGAAGGAATTTAAACTCCTTTTTGCTAAGGCGATGCAAATATACGATCACTGTGCCCTAACGTGCAAGCGATGGGAAAGAAAAAAGGAAAATCTTTTCCCCAGCCTGCCCCGTTGCCTGCATGAGAGTCAACAATGACGGCGGCCGGAGAGTTTCAGCGGTGGGAATTATTGTTCGGTTTACACTAAGTGCCGTACATTTGCCGCCTCAAAGCCCGCCGGCGGCCCGCTTCGCGGCCCGCCGGCACCTTCTATTCCACCCGTAAAAAGCCCCCATCTACTATGGCAAAGCGCATTGCAATTAACGGCTTCGGCCGGATCGGACGACTGACCTTCCGCAACCTGATGAACGACAAGAACGTGGAGGTTGTGGCCATTAACGACCTGACCGATAACGACACCCTGGCCCACCTGCTGAAGTTCGACTCCGTGCACGGCAAGTACCCCGGCGAGGTGTCACTGGAAGGCGATAACCTGGTGGTGGACGGCCACAAGATCGTGTGCATGGCCGAGCGTGACCCGAGCAAATTGCCCTGGGGCGATCATAACATCGACGTGGTGCTGGAGTGCACCGGCTTTTTCGTGGAAAAATTGAAGGCGGAAATGCACCTGACCGCCGGTGCCAAAAAAGTCATTATCTCGGCTCCCGCCAAAGGCGATGTGGATACCGTGGTGCTGGGCGTGAACGACGATATTCTATCCGCCGATACCAAAGTGGTGAGCAACGCCAGCTGTACCACCAACTGCCTGGCCCCGTTGGTCAAAGTGCTGGACGACGCTTTCGGCCTGGAGAAAGGTTTCATGACCACCGTACACGCGTACACGGGTGACCAGAATATTCAGGATGCGCCCCACAAGGACCTGCGCCGCGCCCGCGCCGCCGCCATCAACATTGTGCCCACCACCACCGGCGCGGCCAAGGCCGTCGGCCTGGTGCTTCCCCACTTGGACGGCAAACTGGACGGCGGTGCCATCCGCGTACCCGTGCCCACCGGTTCGCTGACCGACTTGGTTGCCATCGTGAAGCGCGAGGTGACCGAAGAAGAAGTGAACGCCGCCTTTAAGAAGGCCGCCGAGGGTCCCATGAAGGGCATCCTGCAGTACAGCACCGACGAACTGGTGAGCACCGATATCGTGGGCAATCAGCACAGCTCGATCTACGATAGCGGTATGACCAAGACGTTCGGCAATATGGTGAAAGTATTGAGCTGGTACGACAACGAGGCCGGCTACTCGGCCCGGTTGGCCGACCTGTGTGTTCGCGTAGCGAACTTGTAGTCAATGACCGACCTTGAAGAATCGCTTTGCGATTTGGAGGAGTGCCTCAGACAATGATAAAGTGACCGAACGATTGATTGGCAATCGTTCGGTCACTTTGCTTTTGCCCCGAGCCTAAGCGAATTTCCCGAAACTCTTGTAGATCCCGATCCGCTCATCGCGGAGCAGGCGGTAGTAGGGCTGGTGTTCGGCACCGAGCAGGGCGGCCCATTCTTTATCCGGGCTGTTGAGGTCGAGGGCGAGGGGACGATCGGCGTGGGTACGCAGGAAATTATCGTACAGCAGCAGGCGGGCATCCTGGGCGCGGCCGGCGGGGCTTTCCAGGTCGAGGAGGGCCACTACCTGGCCGTGGGAATAGATAAAAAAAGCGGCCGCCAGCAGTTTTCCCGCGCGGTCGCTCACCCCGGCGGCAAAGCCGATGCCCCGGTGCAGAACCTGGTACATGACGCGCTGCAGCCCGTGAAAATTCTCGCCGCCGGTATCGTCGGCCCCGTGAATTTCCTGATAGAGATCGGCCAGTACCTCCGGCTTGGGGCCGGAGATGGGGAACAGGTCGCCCTGCTCCTGCACGGCATCGCGGCGGGACTCGTAGGCCGGCCCGGCGGCGGCGGCCAGCTCTTCGTACGGGCGATTAAGCAGCAGGTAGTAATTATCCAACTCGGCGGCTTCCAGGCTAAACGTCGGCAGGGGTTTGCTGCGGGGTTCCACGCGCAGGTCCACGTAGGCATATTCCTCGGGCAGCCGCTTCCAGAAGCCCCGCACCCGGCCGGGACTCATCGGTTTCACGCTATATATTCCGATCTCGCGGATCAATTCGGGCTGCAACAGCGCGGGCTGCCGCCAGAAAGCCCGGCCGCGCGGCAGCGGAAGCACGCTGACGTACTTTTCGTTTTCCACCTCCACCAGTGCCTGCCAGTCGCGCGATAGCTGGTCCAGCATCCAGGCATAACCGAAAAAAGTGCCGTTTGCCGCATAATGCACGCAGGAATCATAGAGCAGCCGGTCCAGTTCCTCGCGGTCGAGTAGTCGAATATCCATGCGGGTATAAGGTGTGGCGGGGCGGAAGGTTTGGAGAGAAGGATTAGCTGCGCTGCTTCTCTCGATCATAAATGATCTTTCGAGGTGAGGGATGGAGGGATCGAAGGATTGAAGGTTTCTCATTACAAACACCTATTGATTAAAATCATTTTTCACCCTAACCACGGACCACAGAACGTCGAAATTATTATGATGTTGGGAATGAACTGTCGCTATGCTTGCCGCAGCCCGGAAGCGATTTAGGGCGTAAAAACATACCTAACATATCTCTCCCGCAAACAAATCTTTCCCTATTTCCTTCCTAAATGATCCATCCCGGCCACCGCTGCGTTTGCCGGGCGTAACCCGCAACCCCACCCGCGCCATGACCACTTCGCCCGCCCGCCGGACCGATTCGCCCTTCGCCCGCGCCTTCCGGGCGGGCCTGGACGGAACGCCCCGCCGCCTGCCCAGCAAGTTCTTCTACGACAAGGCCGGCGACGCCCTTTTCCAGCAGATCATGGCCATGCCGGAGTACTACCTCACGGACTGCGAGCGCGAGATCTTCAGCCGACACGCCCCGGCCATCCTCTCCGCGCTGGACTGGGACCGGCCCTTCGACCTCATCGAACTGGGGGCGGGTGACGGCACCAAAACCCAGTTCCTGATCGAGCATTTCCGGGCGGCGGGCCGGGAATTTCGCTACCGTCCTATCGACATTTCCGGCAACGCGTTACGGGGATTGAGCGAACGCGTGCTGGCCCGCTGGCCCGACCTGGACCTGGCCCCCATCGAAGGTGATTACTTCGACGCCCTCACCCAGGCGACGGATGACAAGCGGCCCAAACTGGTCCTCTTCCCCGGTGCCAACATCGGAAACTTCTCGCCTCAGCAGGCCGAAAAATTCCTCGCACGGCTGGGCACCCACCTCCGCCCCGGCGACAAGCTGCTGATCGGTTTCGACCTCAAGAAAGACCCCGCCACCATCCTCGCCGCCTACAACGACCCGGCCGGCATCACGGCGGCCTTCAACCTCAACCTCCTCCGCCGCGCCAACCGCGAACTCGGCACCGATTTCCAGCTCGATCACTGGCAACACTGGGAAACCTACGGTCCCGTCACGGGTCAGGCGCGCAGCTACCTGGTCAGCCGCTCGGCCCAGACGGTCAGCAGTTCCCTGCTGGGCGGCAGCTGGGAATTCACCGCCTGGGAGGCCATTCACGTAGAGGTTTCGCAAAAGTACGCCCCCCACGAGATCGCCGAGCTGGCCGCCGCCGGTGGCTTCCGGCCGGTGGCCGATTTCCGGGATGCACGCGCTTATTTCGTCGATGCACTATGGGTTTGGAAAGAGTAGCCGGTCGATCTGATTTTACTCGTATGGGACGACGTGATCGGCGGGTAGCACATAGCTTTTTTTGCGGGGCATGTCCGTTTTCCGTCCCGCAAAATTGCGGGGCGGGAAACGGCCGGTCCCTTCCAGGCTCGCTGTTCGCTCGGCCCCTCCGGCTACGCCTCCGGGTCTCCGCCTGAACGGCGGCCCTTCCAGGCACCTCACGCAATTACGAAATCATCACTCCCCTCCCCTGCCCAGCGGTAATCGCAACCTTTTTCTGCGCCTTGGCCGGTTCACTCGCTTGGTCGCCACCAGCGCCCGCAGGGCCTGTTCGCGGATCGCCTCTACCGGCGACTGGCTGAACTGCAGCAACAGCTCGAAATTATTGGGGCGGGGGTCCTGCTCCATCAGTTCCAGTACGGCGAGCTGCAGGCGGTAATCCCGGCCCGAGAGGAGGTGCAGGAAACATTCGCGCTCGCGCTGGTCCAGTTCCTCGTCGGAGAGGCGGCGCAGGGGGCGGGCACCTTCTTCCGGCAGAATGGTCGATTCCACCAGCGGCACCAGCAGCCGTTTGAGCTGGTTCTCCAGCAGGTTATCCAAAAATTCCAGGGCACTCAGCCGCAGGCGGTGGTCCCCCTCCTTGATACTTTCGAAAATTGGAACGATGTCTTCGGGCTGATAACGCAACCCCAGGGACCGAAACAACCGGTCGAGGTTGCCCTCCAGCCGGTGGCGCAGCAGGTCGGCCAGATTGGTCCTCGCTTTTCGGATGGCGGGATTTTGCGGCAACTCCCGCTGCTCCTGAATGAGGAGGGTTTGGAGCGAATCCTCATAAAGCCGCGCTTCCTCGGTAATGAGGCGGAACACCCGGTCGCCGGGAAAAACCAACTGCGGAAAATCCCGCCGCATGGCATTGAGCGATCGCAGGGCTTCCATCCGCAATGCCAGATCGTTATAATGGTAGTCGGAGATAAAGCCGAACAGGAAATCGACGGCTTCCTGGCGGTTGATCCGTTCCAGCACGTCGGGCAGGCGGCGCGCATCCTCAATGGGCAGTTGGCCCTGCTTCATCATTTCCGGCAGCAGGCTGAATAACTTGGCTCCGTACTGCACCAGTGCGGCGGAAGCATAGGGCCGGTACACGCCGTTGGAAAGCAGGTGGATGAGCGGACTCACCCACTCGCGGCGGCGGCTTTCCCCCGCCGCCAGGATAGCCTGCTTTACTGATTCCTCGTCGGTCGATTCCAGCATCTCCCCGATAAAGGAGAGCGATTCGGTCGTACCGGCGCGCCCGGCGGCCTGCAATAGGTGAGGTGCCCAGCGCGTGGCTTCGGCCGGCGGCATCTCTTCCAGGGCGGCCAGGTGTTCGTCCAGTCGTTGTTCCACCCGCAAGCGTTCGCGCATGGCGGGGTTACCCACGGTTTCGCTGATGATACTCACCAGGGCCGGACCGGCAATGGCCGGGTCGTTGCTATCCAGGTAGCCCTCGATGGTGTGCGACATCCGCTCCGGGGCGCGGGCCAGCAGGTAGTCGAAGGCGGCAATACGCACCCGCGGACTCTCGTCGCTGAGCATCCGGTTCGCCTCTTCTTCCACCACCGGGTCGGCTTTGGGGTAGAGGTAGAGAGTGCGCAGGGCGCGGGCGCGGATAATGGGGGATTCGTGGTAGAGGAGTTTACGGATGGGCGCGGTAAAGCGTTCGTCGCGCAAGTTACCCGCCTGGTCGAGTACGTAAAGCAGGCGGTTTTCCCCCGCGATCTCGCCCATGTCCAGCACCCGCAACAGGCCGTCCAGCACGGCCTTGTGGTTGGAGCGGAAGCGTTTTTTATCCGTTTTCTTACTTAACCCCACCAACTGGGAGCGGAAAGAATCCATGTACTCCCCCCGCACCAAAAAGATAAAAAACACCCACAGTGCCACCCCGATCAGGATGGCGGGCGTCAGTTCGATCGGGCTAAGGCCCAGACCGTCGATGAGCACAACCAGCAGCAAGCCGCTCAGTCCGCCGGCGGCACTGTCGACGAATACGTCGATAAAAGTTTTGGTCCGGTTTTTCAGGTCTTCGGGCAGGGGCAGGAAGAGCATTTCCGAGGCGGCACGGTTGATGGATTGCTTCAGCGCACCATCGGCCAGGCGTGCCACGATGGCGGCCCCCAGTCCGGGAATGAAGATCATCATCATCGAACCCAGCGCGATACCGCCCGGCAGGAAGAGCATGGCCCCCGTCACCCCCACTCGGTGTACGACACGTCGCGTGACCAGCAACTGGATCAGTAAAGCAATCACATTGAAGGTGGAGAACCAGAATCCGAAAAAGGCGGTCAGGCGGTCTTCCTCCTGATAGAGATCGGAAGCCAGGGCACTGAACTGGTAATCGACCATTTTTGCCACCAACACCCCGATACCCACGATAGCCGCCAGGTACATCAGGTGCCGCGAGCCGCGCAACAAACTAAAGGGCGTGCTATCGGTAACTCGCTTGTTCCCTCCCAGGCCGCGCACCGAGTCGCGCTGCTCACGGCTAACGTAGCGGCCGTAGATGAAGTAGCTGATGAACGGGCAGGGCAACAGCAAGCCCGCCCCGACCAGCAAAATACCCTGCGTACCGATGAGCGGCGTGAGCAAACTCACCAGGTAGCCGCCCGTGATGCCGCCCGCAATGGCCCCCGCGCCGATGAATCCGAATAGCCGTTTGGCCTGCCGGATATCGAAAACCAAATTGGCCATCATCCAGAACTGCGAGGCGGAAAGCAGTCCGAACAGGGCCACCCACAGGTAAAACCAAAACGCCACGTGCGCCCGCGAGACCGAGAGCAAACTGATGAACAGCAATAGCAGTACCAGACTGACCGCCAGGCTCCAGATATTGAGCCGCAGCAGGGAAAACCGGTTGAGCAACTTACTGTAAACCGTGGAGATCACCGCCGCCCACAGGGCCGCCGCGATAAACATATAGGGTAGAAAACGCGGCCCGTACTCCGCCAGAAACAGGCCGTTAGCGGCCGGTTTGGTCACCAGCAACACCGCAATGAGCAGGAACACCTGTAACTGCATCAGCAGCACACGGCCCCATTCCCCGGACCGGACGTCGAATATGCTGTTGAGAGTGGCTCGCATGGCGGGTCTGCCGCGTACTTTTGGTGGTAAAGGGGTGGTGGGGCGAGGTGATAATAGTATCGGGCGGGGGAGGGTCTCGGTCCGCTATACTGGCTTATACGCACGAAGGTAGGCTTAGTTCGGTAGTTCGGGGGGGAGAGGTTGATCTGAGAGGTATGATGAGATGTTTTGCTCGTCCGGCGTGGTTCCCCATCCGAGCCTGCGGCCCGACTTCCCCGAAGGGAAGAGGCGGGGATAAATGATGCAAGAGGTAGGAAGTGTGATTTGGGATGTTTTGCCCATTTAGCGTGTACGCGTAGGCTAGTCAAAAGTACCAACTTACCAGCGGCAACGCCGCCTACCAAAGTAGTAAGAGCGTGTCTAAAATTTTTAAGAACTGAGGATCAATGATTTGAGGTTCTGGCTAGACAAAAACTTGCGCGCATAGCGGGTTACGTAAGTCAGTTTATGTGACGTCAGGTTCTCAAATGCTTGGTTCTCAGGAAGTAAAAATTTAGACACGCTCTAAGGGGCAAAGCCCTTTAATAAGGATCCACATCAATCGCCACCCGCAAACTACTGAACCCCGTTTCCGCCTGAAGCCTGGTGGATTCTTCGCGCAGCACCTCCTTCACCCGGCGCATGGTGGCGGGCTTGCGATCGAATTTGATCAGAATATCGCGGAGGTAATAATTTCGCACCCGGGCCACGGCCGGTTCGGCGGGGCCGTTGACGATCTCCCCGAGCCGATCCTTGAGGCGGGAAGCCAGCAGGCGGGAGGCATCGTCGGCCGTGAGCGGCTTCTTGTGTTTGAGCTGGATGCGGATCAGGCGAACGTAGGGCGGGTAATCGAAGGTGAGCCGCTCGTGGAGTTCGCGGCGGGCAAACTCGGCGTAGTCGCCCACCAGCACTTCCTGCAGGACGGGGTGGCTGGTGTTGTAAGCCTGGATCACCACCAGCCCGCGCCGGTGCTTGCGCCCCGCCCGGCCGCTTACCTGCAGCATCAACTGAAACGCCCGCTCCCCCGCCCGAAATTCAGGGAACTGTAGCAAGCTATCCGCGCTGATGATGCCCACCAGGCCCACCCGCTCAAAATCCAGTCCCTTGGTCACCATCTGGGTGCCGACCAGGATATCCAGCCGCCCTTCCTCGAATTGCTCGATGAGGCGGGCGTGGGCATTTTTGCCGCGCGTGGTATCCAGGTCCATCCGACCGATATTGGCGTCGGGCAGGTAGATCTTCAGCTCGTCTTCGATCTTTTCGGTACCGTAGCCCTTGAGGGTGAGTTTGAGGTCGCCGCAGGCGGGGCAGGCTTCGGGCAGGCTGGTGGAATAGCCGCAGTAGTGGCAGCGCAGGCGGTTGTGGTGCTTGTGGTAGGTGAGGCTGACATCGCAGTGGATGCACTCGCTGTGCCAGTCGCAGGTGGGGCAACGGTAGGAAGGCGCATAACCGCGGCGATTCTGGAAAAGAATGGCCTGTTCGCCCCGTTCCAGGGTGGCCTTTAGTTCCTCGATCAGGGGGACGGTAAAATAGGCTTGCTGCTTGCGGTCGGCCACCTCGGCCCGCATATCGGCCACCCGTAGTTCGGGGAGTTGCAGGCCGCCGAAACGCTCGTTAAGTTGTACGTAACCGTATTTGCCGGTCTGGGTATTGTGGTAGGTTTCGAGCGAGGGCGTGGCCGTGCCGAGCAGGATTTTTGCGCCTACGTGGCGCGCCAGCCACACGGCCGCATCGCGGCCGTTGTAGCGGGGCGCGGGTTCGTGCTGCTTGAAACTGTGATCGTGCTCCTCGTCCACAACGATGAGTTGCAGGTCGGTAAAGGGCAGAAAAATAGCCGAGCGCGGTCCCACCACGCTCTTCTTGCCGGCCATCACTTCCTTCCACAGTTCCACGCGCTCGTTGCTGTTCAGGCGGGAGTGGTAGACCACCACTTTATCACCCAGCACCACCTGCAGGCGGCGGATGATCTGGGAGGTCAAAGCGATCTCGGGCAGCAGGTACAGTGTCTGGCCGCCCGCCTCGTTGACGCGGCGCATCAGTTCCAGGTACAGCCGGGTTTTCCCCGAACCGGTGATTCCGTGCAGGAGCGTGGGCTTGCCTTTTGCCAGCAGCCCGTCCACCAACTTGAGGGCTACGGCCTGCCCGGGCGAGAGGTCTCCCGCCGCGTCGGTCGGCCCCGCCGGGCCGCTGATCCGGCTGATTTGCTGGTCGTAGAGTTCGAATATTTCTTTCTTAACCAGGGCCTGAATGGCACTGCCGGGCGCGGAGGTCCGTTTGAGCAGATCCGCCTGCCGGATAACGTCGTGCAGTTTAGACTGCACCAGGTACTCCATTAGTATAGCCGTCTGGTGTTCGGAGCGGGCCGTGAGATCGAACGCTTGGTGTAGGGATTCGCCCTGCTCGGCGTAGGCGGGCGCGAAGCGCACCGCTTTGGCCACTTTGGGACTGTAGCGTTCCTTTAAGTCCTCCTGCAGGTAGATGATCTTCTTATCCAGCATCCGGCGGATGATGGGGTAGATGGTACGCTGTTGTAGAATGTCGGCGATCTCATCCAGTTTCAGTTCGCTCTGGATGGTCAATGCCTCGGCGATGAGGTACTCCTTATCGTCCAATTCCTGGGCCTCGGCGTGGAAGAGCGGGCCGAGCGTGACCACGGTTTCGCTGGCCAGTTTCAGATTGGCGGGCAGGGCGGCGTTCATCACTTCGCCCAGGGTACAGCAGTAGTATTCCGCGATCCACCCCCAGAGGGCCAGTTGTTGGTCGGTCACCAGCGGCTCGGGGTCGATGATGGTCAGGATGGGCTTGGCCTTATGCCCCGGCGAATTGCCGTGCATTCCCTTCACGATCCCGGTATAGTGTCGTTTAGAGCCGAATTGCACCTCCACGCGCTGGCCTACCGCCAGCTCGGGCACCAGTTCTTCGGGCACCCGGTAGGTATAGGTATTGGCCAGGGCCAGGGGAAGGATGATATCGGCGTAGGTGGTGGTCAAGGATTGAGGGATGGAAGGATTGAGGGAATGAAGGATTGAAGGATTATGTAGAGACGCAACATCTTGCGTCTAGGCGACCAACAGTCGCCGCAAAAACGCAACATCTTGCATCCAGCCGACCAAGTAGAGACGCGACACCTCGCGTCTAGGCGACGTTAGCCGCCGTAAAAACGCAACATCTTGCGTCCAGCCGACCAAGTAGAGACGCGACACCTCGCGTCTAGGCGGCGTTAGCCGCCGTAAAAACGCAACAT
The DNA here is from genome assembly GCA_963710215.1 of Lewinellaceae bacterium. GTDB lineage: Bacteria > Bacteroidota > Bacteroidia > Chitinophagales > Saprospiraceae > Neolewinella. The sequence goes on from CAVPZP010000035.1 coordinate 211,830, forward strand.
CTTGCGTCCAGGCGACCAACGGTCGCCGTAAAACGCAACATCTTGCGTCCAGCCGGCCAAGTAGAAACGCAACATCTTGCGTCCAGCCGACCAACGGTCTCCGCAAAAACGACCGCTGCAAAAACGCAACATCTTGCGTCCAGCCTCAATAATGGGCAACCCACAAAATTAATAAAAATCGTCTCACCGCCAGCGCAAAACCAACAATCTGGAGGAACTATTTCGGGGCAACTCGCGTGAGGTGCCTGGACGGGGCGAGCGCAGCGAGCAGCCCGCAGGGCCAAGCCGACAGGCGCGCCGGGAAGGGACCGACGGCGGCCCCGGCCGCCGACACGCCCGAAAAACACCCGCCCCGGCAGGCCGATACAACCTCCCTACCCCACCCCTTGTTTCATGGGCATGTACGATCTCGTTATCATCGGCGGCGGCCCCTCGGGCATCAATATTGCCATCAGCGCACGGCGCGCGGGGCTGAACTATGTGATCCTGGAGAAGGGAAAACTGGTCAATTCGCTGTTCAATTTCCCGGTTAACATGACCTTCTTTTCCACCTCCCAAAAACTGGAAATCGGTGACGTGCCTTTTATCAGCCACGGCGAGAAACCGACCCGGCGCGAGGCGATGGAATATTACCGCCGCCTGGTGCAGAGTTACGAGCTGAATTTGCACCTCTACGAACCGGTCACGCACGTGGACCGCAGCGGTGAGGATTACGTGGTTCACTCCCCCAAAGATGCTTACCCCACCCGCGCCGTTGCAGTGGCTACGGGCTTCTACGATACGCCCCGCCTGTTGGATGTGCCGGGCGAGGACCTGCCGAAAGTGAAGCATTATTACGATGACGCCCACGTTTATCTGGACCAGGACGTGCTGGTGATCGGGGCCGCCAATTCGGCCTGCGATGCCGCGTTGGAGTGTTGGCAAAAGGGTGCCCGCGTGACGATGGCGGTGCGGGGAACGGAAATTTATGACAAGGTAAAATACTGGATCAAGCCCAATATCGAGAATCGGATCAAGGAGGGGAGCATCCCCGCTCACTTTGAAACGGAGGTCACCGCCATCCGCCCGAATGAGGTGGATTTACGCGGCCCGGACGGTGATTTTACCATCAAAAACGACTGGGTGCTGGCCATGACCGGTTACCAGCCGAATTACGATCTGCTGGCCAAAATCGGTCTGGATATCAGCCGCGATGACAAGTGCATTCCGGTGCACCGCTCCGAGACGCTGGAGACCAATTTGCCCCGCGTTTACCTGGCCGGGGTGGTCTGCGCAGGCAAGCAAACCAGCAAACTGTTCATCGAGAATACCCGCGACCACGGGGATATTATCGTCGATGATCTGGTGAAAAAGCTGGGGGTTCCGGCCTGAATTTACTTTTCCACGAACAGCAAAAAGATCGTCGGCCGCTTGTGCAGGTCGGGTACCTTTTCTTTGCGCCACTGCTCCACCGGCAGCGTGCGGGTGTATTCCGTGCTCAGCGTCAGGTCGGTGGCGATGCCGAACAGCGTGCCGGGTTGCAGCACTTCCAGGGCCGTTCCGTAGTTGGCCCGGTTGCGGTAGGGTGCCTCGATCCAGAGTTGCGTTTCGCTGCGGTCCGCGCTGTCGCGCTCCAGTTGCAGCAGGTCGCGGCCCAGTTCCTGCCGCTTTGGGCTGAGGTAGCCCTTGAAGGCAAACGTCTGGCCGTTCATGCCCGAACTCATCAGGGCCAGCAGCAACGACGACGGCCCCACCAGCGGCACCACCCGCATGCCGTGCCGGTGCGCCAGGCGCACCACCCGCGCCCCGGGGTCGGCCACGGCGGGTGCCCCGGCCTCGGAAAGCAGCCCGATATCCCGGCCCTCCTTTAGTGCCTTCACCAAAAAGCCGGGCAGGTCGCGCTCCTGCGTGCGCTTGTCCAATTCGTAAAACGTGCATTCGTTATCAAAGTCCGCCGTCGATCCGGCGGCCCGCAAAAACCGGCGGGCGGTGCGCAGCCGCTCCACGATAAATACGCGTAGGCGGCGGGCCTCGGCCAGCGTCGTTTCGGGCAGGGCCGGCAGGCCGTCATCGCCCAGTGGCGTGGGGATCAATATCAGTTTTCCAACATCCGTAGTTGCGTTCATCGGCGTAAGTTAGGGCAGCAAGGGTGGCGAAACGATGGAATGGCGGCAAAATTGCCGCCGGGCCGCACATTTTCGGCACGGTCCTTGTTAATTTTGTGGTAACCTCCCTGAATGTGGCGGGATAAACGAAAAATTACCCTACTTTTACCCTCAACTTAATAATCCCGATGAAGCACGCCTTACTCCTGTTCTTATTTCTTGGACTCAGCACGGCCGTCTACGGCCAACTTGCCCGCGCCAACGGCCCGGAGCTTAGCGTGTTTCCAAATCCCGTTATCTCCTACTTCGAGGTTGACCCGGGCGGCTTCCAGGTCACTAATATCAACGTATACAACGTAGCCGGCCGCAGCATCCGCAACTTCGAGTTCCGCAAAGAGGACCAGTACGATATCGCCGATCTGCCCACCGGCATCTACCTCATCCAGTTTCTCGACAGTCGCTCGCAAGTCATTAAAACCAAGCGGATCACGAAAAGCTAGATCGCTTCTTTAACCTGGAGCGTAACCCTGTTTTGCCGGGCATTAACCACCGATCTACTCCTTTCTATTCTGCTGTTTCGGGCGTGCCCCCGTCGCTAACGCGCCGCGGTCGGTCCCTTCCAGGCGCGGCTGTCGCCTTGGCCCTGCGGGCTGTCGGCTAACGCCTCCCCCTTCCAGGCACCTCTCGCGGGAGGATTTGGTGTGTGACCTCCGGTCGCGCGATTTTGGCTACCGACCTCCGGTCGGCCGATATCCGAATACCGGTACTTGTTGCGCCTGATTAATCTTATTTTACTTATACTATCCGAAGACATATTCTTCGGTTTACAAAGCACACCTCCCCCGCCGCCCCTTGTCACCCCACCTTCGATCTTTCCGCGCCTACCTCCTCCTCGAACGCGCCCGCTCCGAGCACACCATCGACGGCTACCTGCGTGACGTGGGCAAACTCATCGAGTTCCTGCAACTCCGGGAATCACCCCTCGGCCTGACGCAAGTCGACCGGCCCTTGCTGGACGAATTTCTGGCCTACCTCAACGATCTCGGCCTGGGTGCCCGCTCGCAGGCCCGACTGGTTTCCGCGCTGCGGACCTTTTACCAGTACCTGCTTACCGAAAACATTATCACCACCGACCCCACGGAACTACTGCGGCCGCCCCGCCTCGGCCGCCACCTGCCGGAAGTGCTGGACTACGACGAGATCCAGGCCCTGTTGGAGGCCATCGACCTGAGTACCGACCACGGTACCCGCGACCGGGCCATGCTGGAAACCCTCTACGCCTGCGGCCTGCGCGTGAGCGAACTGACCGGCTTGCAGCTGACCAATATCTTTCTGGCCGACGGTTTCGTGCGCGTGATCGGCAAGGGCGACAAGGAGCGCATCGTGCCCATCGGGGATACGGCGGCCAGGCACATCCAATTCTACTACGACGGCATCCGCCGCACGCAGGACAACGTGAAACCGGCCGCCCAAAACTATCTGTTCCTTAACCGCCGGGGCGGGTCGCTCAGCCGGGTGTCGGTTTTTACGGCGGTAAAAAAGTATGCCGCCGCCGCCGGGATCACCAAGAACGTGAGTCCCCATACTTTCCGCCATTCCTTTGCCACCCACCTCATCGAGGGCGGTGCCGATCTCAAAGCCGTGCAGGATATGCTGGGCCACGAGTCGATCATCACCACCGAAATCTACACCCACCTGGATACGGACTACCTGCGCGAGACCGTGCTGCGGTTCCACCCCCGTAACGCAACGAGAAAACCCCCACCGGCGGATGCCGGTGAGGGGTAGGTGCCGCGAGTTATCTATTTCCTAAATGGTCGAAAAGTTCCACTCCAACGCACTCGTATAATGCATATGGCCGAAGAGTTGCACTCCAACGCACTCGTATAGTGCAAATGGTCGAGGAGTTGCACTCCGACGCACTCATATAGTGCAAATGGTTGAGGAGTTACACTCCGACGCACTCATATAGTGCAAATGGTCGAGGAGTTGCACTCCGATGCAACCACTATCACTTGGGAAAGCTCGATTACCCAAAATTTTGCACCCCCTGGTGGGCCGGGGTCATGCGCTAAAACAAGTTACCGATCGTCGGCAACATGAACAGGGAAATGACGGCCATGAGGATGAGCATCAAATAAAGCAGCCGGAAGATATTGAGTCGAAGTTCCATGGGGTGAATGTTCAGTGGGATATAAAAAAAGTTCGAGCGCTTTCGATGTACTTACACTGATTGCGTTTACGATGTTATAACTATACCTACGGCGGGGAGGTTCGGTGTGGATGTGTCGCCTTATGTCGATGGCCGGATTTTTATTTCCTGCGGGGCGGGGGAACTTTGTGGGTGGAGCATGGGGCCGTTCAAAATCATTTAACGGCACAGCCCTCACGCAAGTAATCAGCTGCGGATGGGAAATTTTATCCTGTTCTGTGTCAATATTCTCGCCGATGCGCTGTGCCGCCCTGGCGACCCAGTATTACGCCGAACTGATGGAGTGGGAAAAACTCGTCGGGCCGCCTTTAGAAAACCCGCCGCCCACCCGGGAGGCCGGGCATCCTGATCGAATCACTGCGCAAGTACATGGCCGATCACAAGGAACCGGTAGCCGACCACGGGCGGATCACGGTAACTTCCGACGTAATCGAAAGTACTTTCGGCCGCTACAAGAATAAAGGAGACGTGAGGGTCAGTAGCACCGACGCATTGGCCATCGCGCTGTACGGGCGCAAACTGGACACCGCTTTTGTGATCGAGGCATCGGCCCGACCCCACCAAAATGAACTCGCTGGATGAGGCAAGAGCATACGTGCGACAATTTTGGGAGTCTCAGAAAATGTGAAGATCAGGAGCTGAGAAGTTCCGCGTGGTTGTGTTGATGGAATGGATAGTCTGCGCCTACATCTACGTACATTCGCTTTTGACTGGTGAACATTCTTGTAGATGCGCCGTGCCAAGCTTTTGCTCGGGATGGACGTATGTATATTGTTACACAGTGTTTTACCTTTTTTTTTCAATTTATCTTCAATCGATAAAATCCATGTTTTTTGCTCATCAGTATCTGGAACTTAACTTTTTTCAATTTATCTTCAATCGATAAAATCCATGTTTTTTGCTCATCAGTATCTGGAACTTCTAATTTTCGATATTTTCCAATTATTTCAAAAATATCTTTTGCTTCATACCCAAGATTAATCATTGTTGCCGCTGCTAAAACAGACGCCCTTCCGATTCCCATTCGACAATGAATTACAACCTTTTTATTTTTATTTATCTTATTTGACAATTTATTTGCTAAACGTATAAACTCAGCTTCATTTTGTGGCGTATTTACATCTTTGATTGGGAAGTTGATGAAATCAATTTTATGTTTTTTACAAATTTCTGCTTCCTCTTGAAGCCCCAATTCCCATTCTTCTGACTTCTCTAACAGAGAAACCAAACAATCTACATCTCTTGTTTTTAACCACTTTATTTCGTCATCTAACCAATCGTTTCCTCTTGGTCGAGCCATTATTCCAATTCTCTTTTTACCAATTTTTTCATCACTTATCCAATGTATATCTGATATCACAATTTTTTTATTTTTGTTGTTTGCTATTCGTAGTGTGATCGCTATTTATATTTTTAATTGTGGCTAACGTCCCGCCGTACCTGAAGTACGACCGATAGGGAGTATGGCGAGGTCACGGCTTGTTAGTGCCAGCTTTCTTCATTTTTTATTACTTCAATATACCTCAAGATGTAAAAAGTTCAATTTCCGCACTATCTACAACTCCGTTCAGAGAAGGTGCTGTTATATTTGCTATAGATTCATATGCTTTCGCACCATACAATTCATAAATGAGATTCAAAACAAAAGGAGCTAAACCATAATCATTCCCTTTTAAAAGTAGAATTGTATACTTAAGCTTACCATCTATTACTCTTAAATCACAATGGATTCGATTATTCCAATCAAAGCTATAAATTCCCCCAATTAACCTAACAAGTTTATTCTCCCTGTTTTGATAATGAGTTCTCAAGAATTCAAATGCTGAATGAGATTTAATTTTTGATTTAGTCCCAATTAAATAAGTTTTTGATTCAATATGTGTTTCTTTCATCACATCCAAACTCGTTAAGTCAATGACTTGCTGAATAGACGATTTTGTTAAAGTACTTTTTACCTCAATTAATCCTTTAGTAGAAGCTGGCGTTGCTACTATAATTTCATTTGACTCAAATGCTACTGGGAAATTTAATCTATTATAGCACAATATGTCTATTTGAGAAGAAATACTTTTTGATAACTCTGGGTCCATTGCTTGAATAAAGCCTGAAGAAAATGATAATGATTTCGGAAAGTACTTGTTAAGAAGATCCAAAAGTAATACCTCAACAAATCTACCTATTGATGGGCCATGATTAGTAAACCTTCTTAACTGGTTTAATCGTAGAAAAAATTCTTCATTAAATGTTTTAGCTAATTGCATTTCTTAATTTTTCTAGTTGGCACTAACGGTCTGTGTATGAGCAGTAGCGGATTTTAAACCACTAAACTGTCTGGTAGCAAGATACTGATTTAAATGCAAAAACGGTTCAGGCACCTAAACCGCTATTGCTTATACACCTTGTTAGGCGTAGTTATTTTTTTATTTCAACCGACATTTCTTTACTTAACCAATCCTTAGATTTCTCAACAAAATCGGTCAAATAAGGCATCTGATTATGATTTTCAAAGGCTTCTTGAGTTGACCATTTCTCATACATTAAGAATTCGGTTGATTGGGTCGTATCTTGAAATAATGAATATTCCAAGTTTCCTGTTTCGTTCCGAGTTGGTCGTAAAAGAGCGGTTAATGCCTCTTTTACTTCTTTTACAAATGCCTCTTCGGCTGAGATTTTTGCAATCACCAATAATTCCATAGTTCAAGATTTTGTGATGATTACTTTGCCCGTTGCTTTTCCGCTTTCGGCTCTTGCGTGTGCTTCGCCAACTTGTGAAAAATCAAAGGTCTCTTCATCAATCAGCGGTTTGATTTTACCACTTTCAACGTACTCAGCGACTTGTTTTAGGATTTTCCCGTGCCGTTCGCGATCCAAATTATGCAACATCGGGATAAGCATAAAAACAATGTGAAAGTCAAGTCCTTTGATGTGTGGTGGCGAAAGGTCTAAGGTGTCCAACGCCAAGGTGGTAACGACCCTGCCACTTACTTTCACCGCCTGAAAGCTGTTGTTCAAATTTTGATTGCCAACAGTATCGAAAACGACATCAAAGCCTTTACCGTCTGTGTATTTCTCCACAAAACCTTCAACGCTTTCAGATTTATAGTGAATGGTCGCATCTGCTCCAAGTTCCTTGGCTATTTTTTCTTGAGCTTCATTTGCCACCGTTGTATAGACTTCTGCTCCTGCAATTTTCGCAAATTGAATACCCAAATGACCAACGCCACCCGTACCGCCATAAACTAAGACTTTCTCGCCCGCTTGGACTTTTGCTCGTTCAAAAATGGCTTCATAAGCCGTAATGCTCACTAAAGGCATTGCACCATATTGGCTCAAGTCTGCATCATTGGAAATCTTCGCAAAAAGGTGTGCATCACCCTTCATATATTCCGCCAATGCTCCGTGAAGACCATTGAGACCGCCTGCGCATCCAAAAACTTTATCGCCTTTTTTGAACTGGGTGACATCTGTGCCTACTTCCTCAACTATTCCCGATACATCACCGTGTAAAACCGCAGGAAAATCTGGCGACAAATCTGCCAATTCTCCACTTCTAATTTTATAATCGACAGGATTTACTGAGGTAGTGTGGACTTCTACTAAAATCTCATTTGCACTTAATTTTGGAATGTCCACTTCTATTTGCTCAAAGACCTCTAAAGGATTTCCAAACTTTTTAATTACTACTGCTTGCATATTTCTTCTCTTTTAAATGAATCAATTATGCAAAGTTCAGGAATGGGTGAAGGATTTATTGGTAAGAAAAGATGGTTAATTGGTAAAAATCAATCTTTTGGTAAGTTGCCGTTTTTCCTAAAATCGTTAGGAAGCGTACTCTTTATTTTGAGAAAGGTTTTGTTGAAATGTTGAAGGTCAGAGAAGTCCAACTGATATGCAATTTCGCTGAGCGACAAGTCAGTAAACTTGAGCTTTTCCTCGGCTAAGGCAATTTTGTAGTTGAGAATATATTGCCTGAGCGGAATACCGAACAGCTTCTTAAAGTAGCTACCGAAATAATTTTTAGAGATATGAAATTGGTTGGACAGGTGAGCAATCGTCAGTTTTTCGTTTTCGTAGATGTTGAAATGGATGTATTCCAAAATATAATTGTCTTGTCTTTTTGCTGAGATATTCGCACTTAAGCTATTCTCTTGCAAGTTTCTGGCAATGATGCTAAGTAAAGAGAACAAGGTATTTTGAACCACAATTTTGCAGTATGCTTGCCCCTTGAAATATTCCTCAATAGTGATTGAAATCAAATGCTGGAAGGTCTTTTTATCGCCTTCTGTCCTAATAATGGGCAGGTTCGTTCGTGAGTAGCTGTTGAAAATGTATTCTAACTTAATGAACCAAGCATCCAATCGAAACGCCACGTCCTTGTTTTGCTTTGGTTGGTTGAAATAGACTTTTTGAAATTTTATGAAGTGGATTTTTGTTTTTTCGTGCAATTCGAGGGAATAATGTTCTTTGGGTGTCAGCAAAAAGAAGTCGCCCGATTTAAAATGGAATTCCATTTCTTCAATCCGCTGAATACCTTTTCCACTTTCTACATACACCAATTCGAAAAACGTAATTTTCTCAAATTCGCAAGTGATTTTGTCCGTCTCAAAGGACTCAATTTTAATCGGTTCTGTGATGATTCTTGGCATTTGTTCTAATTACGCCTAACGTTTAGTATATGAAAAGTAGGCGATTTCGAAGCACTAAACTTTCAGTTAAGCACAAACTTTGATACGAGCCAAAAGCCTTGATTTTACTACTTTTTCGCCTATTTTTTATATACTTTGTTATCTACAGTTTTTTTATCGCTAACTCCATTAATTCATTCAAAGTCTTAGAATTTTCCCCGAATACTTGCGTTCCCCATTCTTGAGGATTTTCAAATTCAGATAATAGTAAAGCAAAACCAAACCCTTCGTCTTGAATCCAGCTCTTTGTTCGTGTTCCATTAAAAGCCAACTCTTTATTTAAGTTTCCTCCCTTGGGGTGAATCAACCATTTGTACATAGTGTACTGACCTACACCTTCCATAGTCATGAATAGTTGGTTCAATTCTGTCAAGGCTGAATAATCATCAATGAAGAACCTATCTTGTCTTACTTTCATCAAATTCAATATCTCTTCAGTTAGCTTTAAACTTGTTTCTGTTTCATTGCTTTTAAGTGCCTCGAAAATTTTAGAATGCTCTAACTTATAATGTTCAACATAAACCGGATTTTCCGAAAATATTTCTTGAACTATTTCGTCACTTAGATTATCACTGAATTTTACCGTTTCCGCTAATCTAGAAATCTCTGTACCGATACCATTCATTTGTTGAGTATGCGAAAATTCGTGAAGAAAAATCCCAGTTAGAAAAAGTTCGTACGGCAAATCACTAGGTATGCCTACATCTTTCCAAAATTTAGGTAAAGGCATTACAAAAAACGCCTCTTTACCACTATTCTGTAAGGGCGAAGCAAAAACCATAAGTCCAACTGGTGCAATTTCTCCTGTGGGAAGTATTAATTTGCCATTATGCTTTTCTTTTTTCCAAATTAACTCTTGGTCGAATATTATAGGACCGTCTATTTCTTTACCATCTGGAATAGTTACCGGTGAAGTTGAATAAACATTTTTGTCGTCAAAAAAAACAAAATCAACAGGTTCATATTCATTAAGATTATAAATATCTTCAGAAACCAATTCCCAAGCTGAAAACCATTCATAAGTTATAGCTATTTCAGAAGGTAAATTAAGTTTTGAATTTTGCTTCTTTCCCTCTTTGCAAGAAACAAACAAAATGCTTGCTATAAATAGTAGTACTCTGTAATTCATTTTTTTCTAAATTGTAGATAACGGTTAGTATATGAAAAGTAGGCGATTACGAAGCACGAAACTTTCGGTTAAGTACAAAGTTTGATACGAGTCCAAAGCCTTGAAATTACGAGTATTTCGCCTATTTTTTATATACATTGTTAGCGGTATTTTTTTATTTTTTCGGCAGATATAATTTCATTTCATCGATTTTCAGTTCGTCTAAATGACCCATTTTACTTTCGTCTTTTGTTATCAGGTGCAGATGTAAAAATGAGTCGTGATGTGTAAAAACTCCTTTGTGTTCAGTTGAGAAAAATCCTATTATTTCAACGTCTTCGTTTGCGATATTGTAATTTGTTTGTCCTTGATGTGCTTCATCTGGCGATGATACTTTTGTTCCTTCGGGCAAATTCTGAATATGAATGATTGCACTTGAAACTTGTCCGATTAATTTAAAGGCGAAAGGTCTTTTAAATTCAGTTGTTTTGTCGTCAACGAATTTCTCCAAATCCTGAGTTGTTTTGAGGTCAGATGGCAATTCAATTACATCCCACTCAGTTACGTTTCCATAAACCAAAAACGGTGCTGATGTTTCAAATGTTTTTTCAACGGTCATTGTCGAGTCCGAAGTCACTTTTGACACGTAGCTTTTTCCATTATTAATCAACAATTCACCTGTTAAATAGCTCACAGGTCCAAGCCCATAAAGTCCATTTTTATCCGAAATAGTATCAAGGTCAATACTACTGCCCAATTCGCCTTTCCACATCACGTTTTTCATTGCACCTACAATTTTAATGTCAGGATAGGTTTCTGTTGTATCTGTGTTCTTTTCTTTCGGTGTCGAATTGCAACTTATCAGTCCAATTGTCAAAAGTCCGAATGCTAATTGTTTAATGTTCATATTGTTTTTTTTTCGTTTTTCTCAAATTACCGCTAACGGTGAGTGCAAACGCAGGTGAGGCGCGTAGCCTCACTTGCCGTTTTGCACAATGTTAGGCGTATTGTGTTTTCTGTTACTTTACATTTGCGTATCATACTTCATTGGAAATTGCTTTGGTATTTCATCATTCGTTTCTCCTAAATTCTGTCTCAAATCTATCTCAATACCTCTTGCGATAGTGGAAATCGGCACATCATTCGCCGAACCTTCAAACGGGTTTTCTCCAGTTCTTCCAATTCTTTCCATCGTGTGAAAAACCCAAGCAACCACCATATAAAATGGTACGGACAGCCATATAAACAAGTTACCAATTAACGGACGAACTGCGCTGATTTCCTGACCGATTTCCGCAAATTGGGGAACAATTGCTAAAGGTAACAGTAGAATAAATATCCATACAAAATAATGATTCAGCGACGCAAAATGCCGAGGATAAGGAAAGTTTTTTATTCGCTCCGACTTACCTTGCAAAGTGAAAAACTCTTCTAAGACACCTTCCAATTGTAAAAAAGAAAACTCCCAAACTGTTCCGTTTTCTTTCAATCTTCTAAGGTGGTGAGATTGTAAATACAACAGAGCAGTTTGTTTGTTGTTTTTACTCAATACATACTTCATGTCTTTTTCAGAAAGATAGGGTTTTAAGTCCTCTTCTACTGTCGAATCCCATTCGGGAGGTCCCGTCATTTCAGCCCATTCTTTGTTGGTTTTTTCTGACATCACCGTTTCCCACGGTTTAGCTATCCGCATGGCATGACGTAATGCAGTCATCCAAGCGATATGACGATAAGTTAATGTTTTGATTTCGTGCTGCAATTCCTCCTTGGATAACTGTACGGAAGTATGTTCGTTAGTGACCATATCCTGTACGTACATACCAAAGGTTCGGGAAGAATTAACAATGCCGCCCCATATCATTCGCGCTTCCCAAATTCTACCGTATGCGGAGTTGTTTTGAAAACCAATCACAAAAGCAACTGCTGTACCTATCAAGGCTAATGGAGTCCACGGAATTTTTATCCAGTTCAAATCCAGAAAATAATACAAGGAAACGACTACTACAACAATGACAAAAAACAAAAAGGTCTCGTAGCGAGTCCATTTTGCCATATCTGTAACTTTAAAGACTTTCTTAGTGTACATAAATAAATTGTTGAAAGGGTTTTAATTACTGCTGACCAATATCCAATCTTTCGATTTTACCGTCATCGTTCAAGTGAAAGTTAAAGAAAACTGGAAACGTTCCCCATTGTCCAGCGTAAAATTTACCAGCGAGGTTTTTACCATCGTTTTCAATTTTGTCAATACTAAGAAATTTTTCTTTTTTGTCAAAAGCATTTTCGAAGAATGCTTTAAAATCTTTGGTATTTCCATCATCGGTAAAGGTAGCATCATTTGTAAAGTAAGAAAACCATAATTCTTTATCGTTAGCTTGTAAGGCTTCGATGGCTTGCTTAACGGTTGAGTTAATGATTTTATTTAAGTTCATTGTATTAGTTTTTTTTGATGAATGATTTGGTTGATTATTGGATTGTCCGCAAGCACTAAACGTGAGGCAGACCATCAACATCATGTGAAAAATGAATTTCATATTAGTTCAATTTAGACAATGGATGTTGCAAATAAATAATGATTAAATTGAGCAGCAAAAATGGAATTTCAACTCCTGCACCTTTTAAGTTTTGGTCAAGTAATTGGAAGCAGATAATTAACAAAATAGTAGCTGCCATCAAGAAGTTGCCCCAAACAAAGGTCTTTGGGAAACAAGATGAGTACCGCACTCAACATTGTAATTATGCCAAAAATCATTACTCCCGTTTTATCAAAATTCCATTTGCCGAACATCTCCAGCATTTCGGGTTTACCTGAAAACATAGCGTAGCCTTGCTTCAGACCCATGAAAACCGCTACAAGAATCAAAATGGCATTAAGTATATTCGTAAACATTGGTTAAAATTTATTGATTAAAAGCTCTTTTCAAAGCAGCAACTCTGGCTTGCCAGAAATCTTTGGATGCTTTAATTTCGGGTGCAATAGAATCAAAAACGTGCACCATCCCAGGATAGATATGTAGTTCTACTTGGACACCTGCCGCTGCCAGTTGTTGGGCGTATTCAATAGACTCATCTCGCAAACAATCCATAGTACCTACTGCGATAAATGTATCTGGAAGATTACTCAAATCTGTCATTAAAGCAGGTATAGCTTTTGGGTACTCGCTTTCGGACACACCTGTTAAGTAACATTGAAAACCGTATTGATTCATTCCCGAATCCCAAATACCTACATCGGTGATTTGTTGATGACTATCGGTTTGACATCGACTATCCAACATTGGATATTGTAGCACTTGCAATTGGATTTTTGGACCATTTTCATTCCTTGCTCGAATAGCTACGGAAGTAGAAAGCAAACCGCCCGCACTTCCGCCGCCGACCGCTACTTTTGTGGTATCAATTGCGAATTCCGAGGCGTTATTTACTACATATTCCAGACCTTCGTAGCAATCGTTTAAGGGTTTAGGAAATGGATTTTCGGGAGCTAATCGATAGTTTACCGAAGTAATCACACAATCTAAATCGAGAGCAAGTTGATACAGCGTCGGATCTTCCTGCTCGGGCAATCCGCTCATAGTTCCACCTCCGTGAATCCAGTAGAGCAGTGGTTTAGGTGCTTTGCCAGTTAAGGGAGTAAATACCCTCAACTGCGTTTGCATTTCATCACTATTGGTAAAAAACTTGTTCTCCACCCGTACCTCATCGGTACTGCTTACTTTGACCTGTTCCGCCATTTGAATTAATGCTCCCCTAAAAATTTCCTGCAAAGGCATGTTCTCTGGTGGGGCTGGCTGGCATTATAAGCCTTTAGTATTGGGACAAGCTCATCGGCTACTTGATGTGGGTATTTCATTTTTTTTATTTTTTTGTACTAGTAATCGGTGAATTGATAAGAAGCAAATATGTCATTTTTGGAAAAAAGACATATTCGCTCAATAAAATGTGATGGATGATATCAATGGATTGAATCCACGACCGAATTATTTAGTAGTATATCCACCATTAGCTAAAATCGTTTGACCAGTAATCCACCAGCCGTCGGTCGCTAAAAAGGTAACCAACGGAACAATGTCTTCAATCTGTGTCAAACCACCCAAAGCAGAAGCAGATTTATGGTAAGCCACCGCATCTTCGCCTTCCTGCCCGTAGAAAAACGGCGTGTCCATCGGTCCAGGTGCAACGGCACTCACCGAAATACCTCGCTCCCCAAACTCCTTAGCCGCAGCTCTGGTAAAATGTTCAACGGGTGCTTTTGCACCAGCGTAAGTAGAATATAATCCTGTAAATGCACCCAACAATGAAGTTAGAATAGTGATGATTTTTCCGTTGTCTTCCAACTGCTTTCCCGCTTCTTGAATAAAGAAGTACGCCGCTTTGGAATTCACTCCAAACATTACATCATATTCATCTTCAGTAGTGTTGGTAAATGTTTTTTTAAGGACCATTCCAGCGGTGTTGATTGCTACGTCCACTCGACCGAATTTGTCTTTAGCAGTTTGAAATAATTGCTGTACATTTTTCACTTTGGTCAAATCGCTTTGAACCATAACGGCATCTGAACCTGCCGCTTCTACTGCTTTTACTGTTTCTTCGGCATCCGCTTTTGTACTATCGCTGTGAAAATGTACCACAACTTTTGCTCCTCTCGCTGCCATGTCCCGACTAATCAAACCACCTAAGTTTTTTGCGCCACCTGCTACGACGACGACTTTGTCTTGCAAATCAATTTTTGCCATGATAATTTTTGTTTTTGATTAAAAAATAATGCTGCAAAATTAACAGCAATTACTTTTTCAATCCTTGCAAAAATCTTAGAATTACCTATAAATTGATTAGGACGGGCGCTTTAACGGTGCTTTTTCCGATAGGCTGTTGGAGTACTACCAGAATTTTTTTTATAAAAATTACTAAAATGTGCCGCTTCCGTAAAACCCAATTTAAAGGCAATTTCTTTGATGGAAAAATCAAAATGTCTCAGATATGCATTGGCTTGGGCAATCGTTTTTTCAGACATCCACTGCGAAACAGATTTACCTGTTTTGTTTTTAATAACCTGACTAAAATAATTAGGATGGAGTTGTTGGGCGTTGGCATAATCTTGTGCCTGATACTGGAAAGTGACCTTTCCTTCTACCAATTCGGTATAGTGCGTTTCCAACGCTTCTTTAAACTTTCGGACAATTTGGGAACTTCTATCTCCTTCTTCCAATGGTAAATAATCCTCCCAAAAAGTTTCCTTTATCTTTAGCAATAGTACTACGAATAGATTGCCGATGATACGATATTTGAACTGTGAGGTACCTTCGTATTCCCGTAAAATCTGTAAATACAAGTTGTTCGACTTCTGTAAAATCACCTTCGGATAAAGATTGTGGAGGAATGGTTTCTGCCAATAGAAACGGGAAGTCGCTAAAAATATCCTGATGCACATTCTCTTTTAAAAATGATTCACTTAGCGTTATTAAGTAGGCTTCTTCTAATTCGTAAAATTCAAATGCTTTTAGATGACCTGGATTTGTAAAATAGATTGTTCTTTCATCATATTCAAAAGTCTGTTCATCCGTTGTGTAGTTTCCGCTTCCATTTTTAATGAAGATAAAAGAGTAATAATTAGTTCTAAAAACGTGTGATTTATAAGGAAAACTCTTATGTATATCCAATAGGCTATTTATTGTAAAAGAATCATCTTGTTCGATTGGCATATTGAGTGCATTGTATAAATCTGCAACTTTTTCATAGTAGGTGATTTCTTTCATTTGTTTTTATTCATTACGCCTAACGGGCGCAGCCACGCAGGCCGCCATTCCACAGACAATAATACGAAGAAAAACCAATACTCCTACCCAAGTACCTACCGAAGTCTATAGACACTACTGGCGGCTTGTCGTGGCTGCGATGTTGGCAACAGTTATTATAATTTCAATATGTTTTTCTTTGATACTTTAATAATTGATTCTTTTGTGTCTCTCAATATTTTCAGTTCTAAACTATTATTTTCTCTCATTAAATAATTAAATTCATTTCTTATTTCGCACTCGTTAGAGCCTAACGACATTATACTTTTCCCATTAATTTGGAATATTTTGTCACCTAACTGGAATTCATTACTTTTACCCCATAAATAGTTAACCGTAACATTTTCATCAGTAACATTTACTTTGAAATTAAATTTATGCCAAAAAGTAGTATCGTAGGTGTTTAACTTCTGTTTGAAATACACTTTCTTTTTAGGGAAATCTAAAATTATATCAAAGTAGTTTAGAAATTCACTACCTAAGCTAAAACTTAATTTTTCATCGTTATTATCAACATATATTACAGCGTCGTTAATACTTAGTCCGTTAAGTTCTATGGTATTGATTTTTGCCACTCCTCCGTTACTATTTTCACTAAATGCATTCAATGAGGAAACCCCATAACCTTTTATAAAATCTGAATTCTTAACATATTTGTACAATCCACTACTTATTGACCCAAATGAATTATCGCCCAAATCAAACAAAGAGTAAGTACGTGGTGTACCAACTTTTACTACAAAAGTCGGATATGTTTTAGAGTTAAGAATTAATTTTTCTTTCTTGAATTCTTCTATCTCTGAATATTTCTTAACCTTGTCAATTATCATTATTTTATCTTTTGAAAGATACCAGGATTTTTGAGCCATTAAATCATTGCCAATAATACCTGCTACATTACAAATAGGGCTTAGCACTTTGTCTTTTATAACATTTATCTTAATGGTTCCAAAATTAATATTATCAATATCAAAGTCTGCTTTGGCATTAGCTAAAGCCTTAATTTCTTTATCATCAGTAAATTCTGTTGTACCTGAATTAATCTTAATTCCAAGCTTTTTAACCCATTCTTCTGAAATAAGTGTCTCCGCTCCAGTATCTAAAATGAATCTAGCATGAACTAATTGTCCGTTAACTTTTACATTTGTTAGAAAGTATTTACCGTTTTCTTTTGCAATAGATAACTCTTTTACATTTTGCGAGAATCCAGTAATCGTTATTAATGTTAAAATATATGTAATAATTGTTTTCATATTGTTATTTCTTTAGTTTTAATTGTTGCCAACGGTCTCGGCTATGAGTAGTTGCGTGGTTTAGCACTTAACCTTGCAGGTACACACCAAACTGAAAATCCTCGCGGATTTTCAGAAGTAGGCGAGAACAAGCAATTACTTATAGCCATTGTTGGCGGTAGTTTTTTATTCGTTCATTTTTATTTTGTGTTCAGTATATTTCAAAGATTCAATGTCCGAAATATTAAATCCTTGTTCAGAAATATAGTCCACATTTTCTTTCATTGAAACTTGAATTTCTTTTTTAATTGTCAGATTTCCATATTCTTCATAAGCTTCTGGTAAATAGATTGAAAATGATTTTCCGTTTCTAAAAGTTCCAATTTGCGTGTCTCCATATTCGTTTTCAGGGTCTAAAAAGAACAAGTAATCTTCTTGCGTATCATTTTTATTTTTAGAGAATCCAATTGAAAGTTCGGGAATCGCTGTATTTTCCTCATATCCACTTAACCAACCAACAAGATTGTGATAAACATAAAAACTAATTGATTGGTCTACTTTGATTATTTTCCAATCTCCGTATTCCGCAATTCCGAAATTGTATATTTTATATTCTTCATTTCCTGAAAGTTCTCCATATTCTTTAATTCCTTTGAGAATGTAACTTTCAGTTGTGCTTTTTGTAAGTATAAATCTGTAGTAATCTTCGCTCTTTATTTTCTTTAATGTTCCGAGAGTTAGTTTTTCTTGTACAGTTGTTTTTACTTTAGTCTCAATATTATTAGTGTTTTTACTAATTGAATTGTTTTCCTTTTTCGCTCCAAACTGATTGAAAAGAATTAAAATAATTACAATTGCGATTATGCCTATTATTATGTACTTCATTTGTTTTTTTAAATTACCGCCAACTTATGGATATCAACCACTATTGTCGATAACAATAAGTAAAAGCTGATTATTCGAGGCAATTCATCCCCAGAAACCCTTGAGTACAAAGATAACAATCCCATCGTTCACAAAAGTTATATACCAAATAAACAATGTCGATACGCATAGACTCAGAGATCAGCCAGTGGATCGTGCAAATTACGAAAGCGTTCGCTGGAGGTGTGAAGGTAAATTTGGGTGGTCTGGATGTTTTCGTGGCCCAGCAAGTCCTTTACGACGTGTAGTGGCGTACCGCGCTCCACCAAATGCGTTGCATAACTATGGCGCAGGCCGTGTACGGTCAGTTGGTCGGGTAGGCCGGAGCGTTCCTTGGCGTTTACGAAAACCGACTGAATGGAAGTGGCCGAGTATTGTCCTCCGGTTTGCCCCTCGAATAGCCAGTGGGCGGGGCGGTAATCAGCCAGATAATTATGCAGTAGCTGTCTGAGGCCGCCGTGCAGCGGTAAGTGGCGATCCTTATTTCCCTTGGCTTGAACTACCTGGACGACGTTTCTTTCTAAATTCACATGGCGAACCAGCATTTTTTGCACCTCCCCTTTGCGCAGCCCCAACCCGTAAAGCATCGCCAGAATGGTGCGGTGTTTCTTATTAGGTGTTTCCCGAATCATCCGTAGGGCTTCCGTTTCGGAGCAGACATTAGGCAGAGAGCGCTTTTTACGCGGCCGAGGGAGTCGCAACTCATCCCGTGGGCGGTCAAGCACGCGTTCGTAATAGGCACGGAGGGCGTTGACCAGTTGGTTCATCGTCGCACGGCTGTAACGGTGGGTGTCCGCGCAGTAAGTGAGAAAATCCAGCAGATCCTGACGATTTGCCCGCCTTACGTCTCCCGAATACCAAGTCACCAATTTACGCAGCGCGGAGACATAACTCCTGCGCGTAGCGTAAGCGGCCCCTTCCCGGATCAATAGTTCCTCGAGCAGCACCAGGGGATCGGGGGCAGCGGCCGGGATGGGGGGCGGCTCGGCAACGGTTTTCCCCGCTTTATCGACGATCCTGTCGCTTAGACCTTCGCTTTCGATGGCTTGGCGTACGGCTGGCCGATCGTCCGCTATCCACAGTTTCTGCTCGGGTAACCACCGGGCTCCCGGAACGCGGCGAACGCGGGCCATGAGACCATGATCGTAAGGTATCAGTAAGTATATTACCTGTTCTACCATAAGGTAAGTATAAGAAAATAACGTAACTATTCAACTTCCTAAGCCTTTTCTCGGGCGAAACATAGAGCATCCAATGGCAGGACTCGGATGTAACAAAATTTGTAGGTTAGCTCACTGGCGTTCAAGTCTTCATCCAGTTACATTCATCGCAAAAGAGTCCGCAGACCTACGGTCTGCGGACTCTTCAATTGCTGATTCGGGTGTGGTCCGTTAGCGCACCATCACGCGCTGGCTTACCGAGCGTCCGTCGCGCTTCACGCTGAGCAGGTAGGCACCCGCGGGCACGTTCTCCAGCGGAAAAGTGATCGACGAGGCTGCAGCACTCAATTGCCGACTGATGATTCGGCCGGCTAGATCATGTAGCTCCAGGGTCAGGTCGGCACCGGCGGTCCATTCGCCGCTCAGTTCGGCTGTCAATTGGCCGGTCGTTACGGGGTTCGGGAACACGCTAACGGCCTCACCGTCATTCTTGCCGCCACGCGTTACGCTCACGAGGGCGGAATAAGCATAGGCACCGTCATAGTCCACCTGCCGGAGGCGGTAGAGGCTACGGCCGGTCAGTGGTTCGAGGTCTCGGTACTGGTAGTTGTTAACCAGCTCCGTCGTCCCCTGGCCATTAACACGGTCGAGGGTAGCCCACTCGCGCCCGTCTGCCGAGCGTTCGATGTTAAAGAAATCGTTGTCGGTTTCGGTGGCGGTGCTCCAGTCCAGCACTACGGCCGCGTTGTCGTTGCGGGCGGTGAAGGAAAGGAAATCCACGGGGAGGATGAAGTTAACGAGGTCTTGGAAGTTGGCGTAGCCGGGGCCGTTGAAGGTGAGGGTTTGATTGTTCGTGAAAGCATCGATATCACTATAGCCGTCTATCCAGCCGGCTCTCATGGGATCCTCTACGTAATCAATAAACAATGGATTAGATGGGTTCGATACCGTATAAAACATTCCGCTGCTGGCATCCCACAGGATGAGGAAAAATTTCTCGCAAACGCTACCTACGCAGTCGATTTGACCGCCATTGGCATCTTTCTTGTTGACATTGAGGATCAATCCAGCATCTCCACTGACAACATTAAATTGTTTGGAACCCGTTACCAGACCTTGGACGTCAACGGCAGCCAACCAGTCGGCAGACGTAACCGGACCGCCGGGGTTAAGCATCGCTTTAGTTCCAAGTCTTAGAAAGTTACCCGCTCCCGAGGGGCTGTTAGCGAACTCGGGCGGCTGACTCAACAGACAACCTATACAGCAGAAAAAGCAAATTGTGAAAATTGATTTCATAGGAATTATTTTTGGGAAGTGATGCGTACTCTTGCGAGCAAGCCTGACAAAGATATTAAAGTGATGAGCAGATTTCAAGTATCCGCTCATCACTTTAACTGTAAAGACTTATCGTTGGTAGATTAATCGCTCAGTGCCCACCAATTTACCGTCCAGCCAAATTCGCAGCACATAAATGCCGCTAGCCAATCGGGAGGGTTGGTACTGGAAGTGATTAGCACCGGCACCGGCTGAAACGCCGGATACTACCTCGGCTACTAATTGGCCGTTCACATCGTAAATCATTGCATCCACTTGTCCGGCGCGAACCAAATTAATGTCAATCGACAATTCCGACTGAAACGGATTAGGCGCAATGGAGAGAGATACTGATTCTTCGATTTCCGTGAACTCATCTTCACTGTTCAGCAGCGATAGATCAAAAGTAACGATCTCCTGGAAGAAAAAACGGTCTCCTCTGAATCGCTGATTAAGCGGTGTGCGTTGACCGGCAATTTCCAGGAATAGCTCGTCTCCTTCCTCCGCGCCTTCATAGCCGGTAAATTTATCCGTACCATAAACGTGTCCCAGGTGAAGTTTACCGTCAGCAGCAACTTCCATTTCACCGAGAACCTGTCCGTCCTGGGTTACGATGGATACGCTACTTCCGATAAAGTCTTCTGTCAGGTTTGTTTCGATGAACATTGCCATCCAGGAACTGGACTGGGGAAGATTTGATTTTTCCTGTACGCCCCCGTTATCAAGCAACCAACTGCCTTGAGTAACTGGACTGGTCATGAATAACTCATATCCTTGTCCATTAGAAAGCTGCTGCAATGAGCTAAAGCTACCCGATGGCGGCGTGTAAGTCAGGAAGCCATTGAATGGATCGTATCCGGTAGCCTGTTGCAGATTGGATGCCGGGCGGTTGTTCACGTTGATCAGATTGATGAAAAACGGTTCCGGTGCGGTAGGCGTCTGAGGTAAATAGGCAATCATATTGAATCCTGCATTTAGCGCCGGACGGAATCCACCACCGATCAGCGTCCCACAGACTTCCAGCGTAGAAGATGCATTTACCCGTACATAGTAACCTTTACCAGGAGTAAGCGTCGTGAAGTCCGAGAATGGGCCGGCGGAAGGAGAGTAGGTTTCAATGATACCCGCCGAATTACGACGGGACACACTGATCAGCTGGTTTGCCGCAATCTGAGCCGCAAAAACATCGGCTACATTGGGTCCGACACTCGGTTGTACATCAATGGATATCTGGTTATAACCAGTCACCAATTGCACTACATCACAAAAGGTATTCCCCAAGGGAACATCTATTATTTGAGTGGCCGTTCTGGTACCGCACTTGCCCGTAACGGTCAGCGTAACCGTATAGGTTCCCGCAACTGCATAGGTGTGTGAAGGATTTTCCGTAGTGCTCGTCATACCATCTCCAAAATTCCAATTGAAGGAATTTGCCTCGGTTGAAATACTACTGAAGTCAGCCGTAAATCCATCTGCTGATCCACTGGCTACCGTGAACGCTGCTACCGTTGCTACTTTAGTAACATTGACGGTATTCACCGTAGTACAAATCCCATTACTCTCGACTACTGTCAGTTGATGCGGACCATCCGCAATATTCGACCATTGAATAGTCACTGCATTAGCCATTGCCGCTGAAGTAATCGTACCGCCACTGCTAAGTGACCAAGTATAGGTATTTCCTGCGATTGGGTCCTGAACTGAATAAGTACTGGTAGAGCCGATACAAGGTTCAAACTCCCCCAGCACCGTATTCATCACCGGTGCCTCGAAGATATCGAACACCTGCGTTTCCGACTCCATGCAGCCCGCAGCGTCGGTAACATCCAATTGCAACGTGACCGTACCGACCCCGCTCGCATTCAGGAAAACCGAGGCGGCCGTACTGGTGGCCATGCCGTTTACCCGGGCATTGGTGACGCTACCCGTCGTGCCGACTACCGACCACAGGTACTGGTAAGGACTGGTACCCAAAATGGTGGCACTGACCGAGATCGAATCTCCCGCACACACCTCGAAGGTGGAAGAGTTAAAGGAGAATTCCAGGTCCGGCGTAACCGTCACCGTAATGGTAAAGGATTGGCCCGAACCGCTACAGGTACTGGAAGTTGAAGTAGGCGTAATGGTATACACCACATCTAGCGGGCTACCACCGGCATTGATGAGCATATCGTTGATGACGCTACCGGAACCGTTGGTATTCCCGGTCAGGATGAAGCTGTTTTGACTGGTAGAAGTCCAGGCAAACGTACTCGGTACACCATTACCCACCAGCGCCTGCAAATCAATATTCAGCGTCGTCTCATTACAGACCGTGAGCATGGTATTGGCCGCTCCCGGTTCGGGTTCTACGGTAAGCACCACGTTGGTCATGTCGCCCGCGCAACCGGCCGCGCTAACGGGCGTGATCGCGTAGGTAACCGTGACCGGTCCGTTGGAAATATTGGTGAATTGGTCTCCGCTGACGGCACCGGCACCCTGGTTGGGTCCGGTAACGGCATTACTACTGCCCATGGAAGCAAAGAACTCGCTCGCGTTCGTATTGCTGAACGTGATCGTATTGATCGTGTAATCGGCGGCGGCCACGGAAGTACCGTTCGTTGCCAGCGTGATGCCCGACATATCGCCGCTGCAAACCTGAGCACTTATGCCCGCAGCCAGTACCGGCTCGGGGTTGATAATCGCCCAGACCTGAAATTCGGAACCGAAGCAAGTACCGTTAAATGGTCGTACGTTGTAAGTGATCGTTACCGGGCCAGTCGTTGTGTTTGTGTAGGTATCCGTGATATTAGCCGCAGAACTCGTGAAACGATTCGTAGCAGGTGGTACGCCAGTTGGGTTAGAACTAGCTACATCGTACGTAAAGGTCGTTACTCCGGGAATGTTATTTGCGATGAGGCTGCTCAAGCTGATATTCAGCGCATTGTCCGAGCAAACGATGGTATTGGGCACGCTAGCCGGCGACTGCGGCACGGGATTAACGCGAACTTCGATCTCTACCGGGGGACCGGCGCATTCACCCGGATCCAACGTGCCGAGGGTACCAGGCTGCTGGAAGAAAGGTGTTACCCTTACTTTTACTCCAACAACATTAGTAGTAATGTTACCTAATGTACGAGTGAACGCACTACCATTCTCAGCTCGGTAACGGAAGGTGGTATCCGTCGGGAAATTAAACATGCCCGTAGTATCTACAATCCGTATTTCAAACCGAATCGGCTCTCCATCTACACTGTTGGCTGTAGTAGTAAGGGACGTAAAGGAGAATTGCTCGCCCGAGCAAGCCGTAACGAAGTAGTCCGTCGTGCCGTTGGCATCGGTTGTTGCCGTGACCATGGTGGTAGTCGGATTAGTTACGTTGACCGTTAGGTCGGGTACTGCATTTACCTCCACTAACTCGCTGTCCAGATTACTACCTGCTGCGGCGGTGGTGGTACAGCCGTTGTCATCGGTGATGGCCAGTAGCTCGTAAGTAACGTCCGCAGTCAGGCCGGTCACGAAGAGGATGGAGTCACCCGTGCCCGTAATCGGGTCGCCGTTGATATCGGTGGTATAGGTGGTGCCGTCCAGATCGACCGTGAAGGGAGCCGTACCTACCGAACTGGTGAAGGTAACATAGGTATCACCACCGTTGCAGGTACTATTCTGAGTCACGTCGATAGTGCCGGCGGGTAGCGGATTAACGGTGTAAGTCACGATCTGTCCCGTCGGGATGACGATGCAGCTGTCCGTGACGTTGGCATTGCCCTGCCGTAACGCGATGCGCGTAACTTCGTAGGAGTAGTTGGTGGTAAACGGACCAACCTGGCGGGTAGCCGTGCCGCTGGCATTCAGTACCACATTAAAGGTACTATCAACACTGGTTACCGTAACCGTAGCGCCGGGGGTGCCCTGAATGAAATTCAATGTGCCGCCGGCACCGGCGCAAACTTCCGTGTTGGCCGCAACCAGGGATACCTGGAGGGCGGGGCGCACGGTGATGTTGAAATTGATCAAATTACCGGTGCAAGTACCCGCCGTGGGGGCGGAAGGTGCGGCGGGGTTGGTCTCATAATAAGGCCGGGCCGTAGCCGTGATCGTGGCATTCTGCGAGATACTCGGGTTAACGAGTGCATTCATGCTGCGCGTAAACTGGGCCGGGGTAAGGAAGAAGGTTCCTCCCGCAGTTCCCTGACCGAAGGCATTCAGCGGATCACTGGTAACTATCAACATGATGTAAAGCGGGTCACCGGCCGAACTCATCGTAGTAGTCGTGCTCGATGTGAAGTTGAAGGGATTACCCGAGCAGAGCGAGGCGTTATAGGTTCGCAAGGTCGTAAACATGGCGTCGCTGTTCAGCAAGACGGCCGGCAACGAACTGACGTTCACCCGCAAATTAGGTACGCTTTCCTGAACCGGAGTGGTCGTAGCCAGGATGCTGCCCGTAGCCGTACATCCCGTGGAGTTGTCCACGATGTTCGTTACGTCATAGGTTATCGCGCCGGAGGGGGCGGGAAACGCTACTCCTTCCGTGACGGTAACAACACTACCATTAATGGTCAGGTCATACGACCCGCCCACGGTACCGACGGTGGCATTGTAAGTCAGCGTAATCGGCTGGCCGTTGCAAACCGGGCCGTTGTTAGTCAATGTTCCTGTCGGGGCGGGGATGACGTTAATTGTCAGCGTCTCGGTGAGGGGAGCGGAACAAACCGGTGCCGCCATTGCGTCCGTGCGTACCTCAACCAACGTGAACGTAACCGTATCGGCAAGCGGGCCGGTATTGATTACTACGGTACCGCCGGCATCTAATGTAGCCGTGATCGGGGGACCGGTCATGTCGCTACGGGTATAGTCCACCTGGCCGTTGGCCGGGCCGCCCGTAATGCTGAAACTCGTAGAGCTACCTGCACAAATGGGGTTAGTAACCACAGCCGTGAAAGCAGCGGTAGGAGTCGGCGTTACGGCGATGCTCTGACCGATCACTACGTCTACCGTACAGCCGTTGCCGGGGTTGGTAATGGCGGTGATAACGAAGTCAGTGGATGATGTTAACGGTCCGGAGGAGAATACCAGATTGCCCATCCCGTCCAGTGTACGGGTAAAGTTACCGTTCGGTCCGGTGAGGGAAACGATCGCGTTGGGGGTGCCGCTTAGGGTGATGTCAGTGGAGTCACCCGCGCAGACGGTCATATCCGCCAATGTAATGGTTGCCGTTGGCTGGGGCTGAATGGTTACGGAAAGCAGGATGGTTTCGCCTACGCACTCACCGGCACCAACGGTAGCACCGGGCATCGGCATGGTCTCGTAGTAGGGGGTGAACTCCATCGTGAAAGTCTGATCCACGCCGGAAGTATTCACCGGAATCGTATCGAGAATGAAGCTGGCCAAAGGAAGACGTACCGACCAGTTACCGCCGATTAGCATACCGGGATCGACAATTTCCAGGTCGATCCAGAGTGGGTCGCCGGCCGAACTCATCAGGGTCGAGGAGACGGCGTCCGCCAGGAAGCGGGTTCCGCTGCAGTAGGTCACCGAGAAAGGTGCTGATGGCGGGGAGTTGGCCGCCGTTAGGTTGCTGTCCAGCGGCAGGTCGATGTCGATCGTGATTTCGGGCACGGCTTCTACCGTTACAGTTGTCATATCGGCGGGTACGTTCAGGCTACCGCAGCCGTTCATGTCGATAATCGTATCGAGGGTATAGGTCGTAGTCGCCGTGGGAGCGGGGTTGGTAGACATAAAAGCAGCACCATCTACGATACCCATATAGCTTACGCCGCTAATCACCAGGGTGTAAGGGCCGTTGGCATTACCCGTTGTGTCCGTGTAGGTAAACATGACATCGCCGCCATTACAGGTTGGGCCGTCGTTGGTCAGGGTACCGGCCGGGGCGGGATTAACCATTACGGTGATCATGTCGCTAAGGGCCGAAGTACAGCCGATGGGGCTGGTGGTCCGAATCGAATCGAAGGTGTAAACTGTCGTGGTCATCGGGGCCACGGGGATCTTCACTTCGCCAGCCGCATCGAGCGTTGCCAGACTGGCTGTAGTAGCCGCTCCGATCACGTAGAAGAGTTCGCCGTTGGCCGGGCCGCCGGTTACGCGGATGGTATCCGAAGTGCCCTGGCAGATGTCAGCGGTTGGGCCGGCGATCATCAGTCCGGTTGCCGGATCGGGAACGACCGTTAAAACAGCCGAACCGGTTACGGTACGCACACAAGAACCGTTCGCGGCGGAAGAGGTAGCGGAAATCAGCGTGTAGGTAGTAGTAACCGCCAACGCGGGGGTCGTAAACGTACCGATTCCCAAGGCGCTGATGGCAACCATGCTCGGGGTAGTGCCGTCCGTAATGGTGACCGAACCGTTAATCGGGCCGAGTATGGTCAGCGTGGCGCTTGATCCCTCGCACACATCCTGGTCACCGGCAATGCTGGCGGTGAAAGCGGGGCGAACGAAGAAATTCACCACCACCGGTGTACCACCGCATTCGGCGGCCGGGTTGAAGGCCGTGCCGGCGGGGATGGACAGTGTATCGGATTCTATATAAGGAGTAACCGTAAAGGATACCGAGTCGTTTGTGGTGCCGTTGTTGATCAGGCTGATGGCCGCCAACTGGGCGTCGAAACCGGCCACGTTACGCGTGTAGGTACCGGGGGCACCGAAACCGAGGCGGTTGGCGGCGTCCTGGGTGACGGTTACCGAGAGGTAAATGCGGCCCGTCAGCGGGGCGGCACTGGTTACCGTCGTGTCGGCGGTAAAGGCGATGGTATTGGTCATTGAGGCGCAGAAGCCCTGGGGACCAAAGGGCGACATGACCGTAGACAACATGCTATTATCGTCGATCAGGGTCAGTTCCACGGCGGGAGTGGGTTCTACCGTGACCAGCAAAGTGTCATTGATACCCATATTACTGCAAGTGAGGGTACCACCCTGATCCCTTACTTCAGTGAGCACGACGGTATTTACTCCCGTCATCAAAGCACCGGCAGGAACAATAACGTTAGCTCCATCCATTACCGTTGTAAAAGATGCCGCTGCACCATTCACCTCATAGCCAATCTCGTAAGAAGTGCCGATGCCGGCCGTCGCATCAAAGGTAAAGTTGTAATTATCCCCCGTGCAAACGCTTTCCTGTACGCTGGAAATCTCGCCGTTCGGCCGCGGCTCCACCACTACCGTCACCGAGCCGGAACTCTGGATCTGGGTGGTACATTGGAGCATGCCGATGGTGTTCACGATCTGCTGCAGGGAGTAAGTAGTGGTAACCGTAGGGCTGACCATTGCTACGGCGAAACCATTCGAACCAACGGTACGGTTGATGACTCCACCCGTGCTAAGTGCGATAAATATTTGGGCACCAGAGTTAGCCATGCCGGCATTAACCCTGATGCGGGTCATGTCACCCTCGCAAATCGGGTTGTTGAAGGCCGGAGGGATACCAATGGTAATCATTCCCGGATCGACCTCCGGCTGGAGGCGCAAATCGAAGTTGATCGTACCGCCGAAGCATTCTCCCGGATTCTGCAGGGGTGTAGCGGGAGTTGTTTCGTAGTAAGGGATGATCGTTCCCGTGATGTTTTGTACTGTTCCCGAGGCATTGTCCAGGAACTGGTTGATGCTGAAACCGGCGGCCGGCACGTAGACCGTGGTGCCATTGGTGTAACCGATGTAGCTACCACCCGCAGTAACTTGGATGGCCAGGTAAAGGGGGTTACCCTCGGCGTCCGAAGAAGGAGTGGTCGTGCTGACCGTAGCGGCGAAAGTAGTCTCCGAGCAAACGCTAACCGGAGGGTTAGGCATCACGGCCGTGCTCGAATAAGTCGCCACGAAAGGAGACGTAATATTCAGGGTAGCGTTCGGCTGCGTGACTACCGTGACGACGGTGGTGCCGAAGGTCATTCCGATGGCTGGGCAACTCGACATCTGGTCGGAAATGCCGATCAGCCGGTAGGTAGTGGTCAGTGCGAGGTTGTTACCGCCATTCACGTCAAAAGCGACGTTGTCAGCAACGCCCGTGATGGTTACCGTGTCCTTACCGCCCATCGTGCCGTTGTCGCGCTCGATAACGAGGGAGAAGGGACCGGTACCGGCTGTGGCGTCAAAAACTAAATTGATGGGAGTGTTAGCACCGGGGCAAATTTCGTAATCATCACCCAGGGTACCCGTGGGGGCGGGGACGGGAGTAAAGTTAACGGTACCCGAAACGGAGGTGGAGCAAGCCGTGCCGCTGGTGTAAGCTACGCTAACCAGATTGACGGTGACGGCCGTGGTCGGGTTGACGATCGTGTCGGTACCCGTGCCGCCGGCACCGATGGCTACCGTACGGGTGGTGGTGGTGAAGCCGCCGACGGTGTAGGTAATGGTCGTATTGGGGGTGCCCGTGAAGGTCAGGGGGATGTTCTGCCCCTGGCAGTAGGTCTGGGTGCTGCCCGCGCCGGCGATGTTGGCGATGGGGGTGGCACGGACGGTGAGGGAAAAGGTGAGGGGGGCACCGGTGCACTCGTTGGCATTCAATGTGGGCATTACTCCATTCGGGTCGGTCTCATAATAAGGTGTCATTTTCACTGTGACGGTACCGGTGTTTGTCAGCAGATCATTGAAATTGACTGAGGCTTGGGGCAAATAGTAGGTGCCGGGAGCGTAACTGGTTAAGACGGTTCCTGCACCGCTAACTACCAATTCAATCCAAAGCTCCGAGCCTTGATCACCATTCAGCGTATTCGTTTCAGCATTAGCGGTAAACGTGGTACCCGAGCAAACTGAGTAGGCTGTCGTTGTAGGAGATTGGTTCAAGGAAAGCGGTACACCCGGAACCCCGGCATCGATATCCAGCGTAACGTTGGGAGACGGGTCTACCACGACAGTGATGGCATCCATTTGTGTCATACATTGTCCTCCGTTGTCAGGGTCATTGGCCGACCATATCAACATAATCGGACCGATATAGCCGGGATTGGGCGTAAATACTGCGTTGCGATCAAAAAAGTTACTGAAAGTACCCGTGGCTCCAGAAGGCTGACCCGCTGCCACCTGCCAAGCAGTAGCATTATAATTCGCGCCCAGATACACCGTTTGCTCGGCGGAGAGGGTAACCGGACTACCCGCACAAGACGTTTTATCCGCGCCGGCACCGAATGACATAAAACAATTGGTCATCGCCGTCTGCCCAACCGCCGGTGTCACGAAGTACTGCTGCACATACGCCTCCATCAACGGCAGCTGCCCCGCAACGGAGACATTCCGATCCAGCGGCTTGGTGAGGTAGGCCAGCGGCGAGGCGGCCTGGGCGGCGGTGCCCAGGGTGGCAATCAATAAGAGGAAGAAAAAGAAGCGGCTCCACGGGCGGGCGGTGGAGAAAAGTGTAGGAGTTGTTCTCACGATAAGTGTTTGGGTGGCTAGCGGACGGAAGAGATCGTTTGGGTGGTCTCCGCGACTAACTGGGATGGGAAAAATGATTTGTCGATTGCCTACGGCAGTAACCTTTCGATGGGTCATCGAAGGCCGTAAAACTTGTTTGTTAAGCTCTTTTCTAAGTAGAGCGGCCGGATATTTTTCTCCGATTTCCGCTACCCGATTCAGTAAAAGTCCTATGCTAGATTTCTATAAGTCGCTAGTTTACAGGGATCAAGCGTCACAAAAACGCCCGCCCTGCCGGCTTCCATCACTGCAACTGAGGAAGCCTGCGGGTGTACGACTGAACACAAAATTATAAATTAAGGTAGTCTTTCATACGAAACCAATACATATTTTTTGTGCTAATATGTTGGTTAGGGGGCGATTAGCAAACTGTGCAAGTCACAAAATAGACGGAAAACACTCCACAATTCATTACCACTCCTATCCAAATATCCCTGCGTGAGGTGCCTGAAAGGTGACGACGCAAGGGCGGGGCTTGCCCCTGCCCGGAGGAAGGCAGCCCGCAGGGCCGAGCAGACCTGCGAGCCTGGAAGGGACCGACCCGGCCGGCAGGCCGGGGCACGCCCAACTGAAAGCACCACAAAAAAACGGACCCCACCAAGCGGCGAGATCCATTTTTTCTAACTGCCCAAACCGTCGTTAGAATACCAACGAATAATTGAGGAGCAGTTGCTGCGTGATGCTGACGCGCTTGCCCATGCCGTTGATGCCGTTGGGGAAGTCGTTGTCGGTAATTTGCACATTGACGTCATCGTCGTAAAAGACATTGACGAGGAGGTTGAGCTGGAAATTTTTGAAAATCTCGTAGCCGAGCGAGTTGGTCCAGTCCACGTCCACGTTTTGCGGGTTGCGCAGGTAATTGCTGTACAGGATGATATTGCTGGTGAAGGCCGCCTTGTCGTCGGCGAATTTATCGGCGTAACCGATGCGGGCCAGGGCACCGAATTGGCTGTCCACTTTGTCGTAGGTGGGGAAGAAGCCGAATTCGTTGCGCTCGCCTTCCACGGGGTTGCCGTGGATGCCGCGGGCGGCGATGGAATCGTTGGCGACGATGATGAATTTGGCACCCAGGGGCGAGAAATAGATGGACAGATTGTCGGACGGCTTATAGTCCACACCGATGGATGCCGTGGCCGTGGCCGGGGCCAGGAATTTGGCGATGGGCGTGTTGCCACTGTCGATGAAGTCGGATACGAAGTTGCCGGGATACACATCCGGAAACTGGTAGGTAGGCGTAATTTGGCTAATAAAAGTAGCGTTGGCGGCGTAGTACCACTTGCTATTCGGGGCCATTTTGTAGCCGTATTTGGAATTGAAACGGAATTCGTCGATCGCCTTCTGGAAGGGAATTTTGTCCGAATCGGGTCCTTGTGCGATGACGCCGGAACCCAACCGCTGGAGGCCGAACTGCCAGGCGGCGGTATTTTCCCAGAGGCTGAGTTCTTGCCGGTTGTTGGCGAAAAAGTTGGCTGCGCCACCGAATCCGATCCGGTTCTGGCCGGCACCCTGCTTGGGGTTGATCTGGAGTAACTGGGCAAAATCGAATCCGAGGCCCAGGCCGCGTTCCCAGCCGATCTTCGGTGGCTCGGGGGTGGTTTCTTCGGCATCCTGCGCTTGCAGAGTCGTTGTGCCGGAGACGAAAAGCATAAAGCAAAGCAATGAAAGTAACGTCCAATTTTTCATTCGGTGGTGTTGTTTATTAGATTAAACGGCGGACTGATCCGACCGCACATGCTTCTGACCGTGAGCTTGCAAAGAAGTCACCCGACAGATTTTTTGTAACAAAAAAATTTACGTCCTAGCTTCCCTCATGGGGCGGCAACACGTTGGCACTGCCGGCGCGGGAGTGGATTTCCACCCCGATTTCGCTCAGTACCTTGAACGGTACCACTACCTCGCTTTCCGTAGTGCGCAACACTATGTTATTATTGTTGAGTTGAATCACCTCTCCTCGCCTGCCGCTGATGGTAATTTCATCGCCAATCCGCAGTCGGTCGCGGTTATAAAAGGCGGCAAGCAGGTTGGACATAATATCCCGGGAAGCAAAGCCGTAGCCGATGGCAAAGGCCGCCACCACCCCGGCCAGAATGATGCCGATGTTCTGCTCCATAAAGGCGGTTTGCAGGTCGGCCTGGCTCAGGGCAATCAAAATGATATTAATAAAGATGAAAAAGAAAACCACGTTTGCCACCAGCCCGGCTGAGGAAAGCCCCAGGGAACGGCAGGTGGTGAGTACCAGTTTTTTGACCAAATCGGCCATGAATAAGCCCAGTACGAGGACGGCAAAAGCCGATAGTGCTTTGGGGATATAGTCGATCAGATCGGCTATCAATTCGGAAACCATCTGAAGTTGCAGGGCTTCGATAGCGGCCATCAGCACGATCAACATCACGATATAATACACGATCCTGCCTAACACGGCACTGATGACGACTTCGATGTTGGACGACGCAATCAGTTCGATTTGCTTCAATTTGGCCGCAAGTTTATCTACTCCCACTGCCCTCAAAGCGGTCTCCACCAAGCGACCGAAAAGACGGGCCAGGAACCGACCCACGATAAAAATGACCAGTGCCTTGATCAGTGCCGGCAGCAACGTGAGCAAGTAAAGTATAAAGCCGGACACATAAGTTGGTAATTCGATCTGTAGTAGCACGGAGGCGGTTTTTAAACTAAAAAATTTAGCGACAGGCCCGCTACGGCCGGCTTTGTTCGGTGGATGGTCTTTACAGTTTATCGGGATCGGTACGCCCTTCACTATCCGATTCTTTACGGGGGACCGGAGGGGTGGTCGATTTGATTGGGGCACGCGGATCGTTACTTCCCGCCAGTGGTTTGCTGCTATCCAGGAAAGTAACCACGGTGGACGCCAGGGTAGGCACGTACATATTCATGATCGATCCGAACAACCGATAGATGCCCATTGAATCGTCAATCTTTTGGCGCACCCGCCGGTCCGACCGTTCCAGAAACAGCCGTTGGTTTTCGTCGTCCAGCAGTTTAAAAGAATTCATCTGTTGCACATTTTGGGGAATTCAGCCAACGTCGATTCGCTTGATGGATTGGGGTGGGATTTCGATTTTGTCCGGTTTACGGAAAACGTAGCAATTAAGCCGGTTCAGGATTCAGACAAGTTCTGCGTCCATCGCTCTAATGGTACTGCGGTTTTAGCACATCGTGGTGCCGCCTCGCCTTTTCCTTGGCTCTTTTCAATTGCATTTTGATCGCCGAGACACTCTTATCCAGCACTTCGGCGATTTCCTTGATTTGCATATCATCCTGATATTTCATCAGCAAAATTGCGGAGTCCGCAGGTGGCAGTCGGTCCAGCACTTCCTTCAGTATCCTGACTTCCATCTGCATGATTTCCAGGTCGGGCACTTCTTCGGCCAGGTCGGGTGGGTTTTCGAGTTCATCGGTGAAAAGATTGCGTTTCTTCTTTCCCTTACGGATGTAGTCGATGCAAAAGTTGTAGGTGACGGAATAGACCCAGGTAGAGAACTTTGATTTACCGTTAAACTTGGCGAGGTTAAGAAATATCTTGGTGAATATTTCCTGGGTGGCGTCTTCTGCCTTGGTTTCGTCTTTCAACATTGCCAGGGCTTTGCTATAGATTTTGCTGCCGTAGCGTTGGTAGAGCAACTCGAAACATTCCCCCGCCTGTAGGTTGAGATAATTTTCGATCACGTCCGTATCGGGCATGTCCTGGGTACAAATAGCGTGCAATGGTAGTGGTGGTTTTGCTCTCTCTCAACCAATGCCGGCGGGGGGAGGTCGCTGTGGTTGGGACGCGGTTTACGGTAGAAAGGTACGTTTTTAGGACGACAGTTTTAACATTTTTTTAAGAGATACAGGGCGTGCCCCCTCCCGGAGGGTCGGGGTCGGTCCCTTCCCGGCTCGCAAGTCTGCTCGGCCCCTCCGCTTCGCTCCGGGTCTCCGGCTATCGCCGGCCCGTACAGGCACCTCACGCGGGCATGCAGGTTACAAAGCTACGAATAACAAGGTGTAGCCGGTGAATATTCAACCTATCATTCGAGGTATTGCTACCAACGGCGAAAGCCCGGATCGCGGGTGCGAAACGGGCTTTCATGAAAAAAAGGCGGCGACTTACTCTCCCGGGGTAAACCCAAGTACCATCAGCGCAAGGCAGCTTAACTTCTCTGTTCGGAATGGTAAGAGGTGGGACCTGCCTGCTGTAACCGCCTAGTCGGCGCGTCGATCACCCCGCCCCCGACTCTCGGGAACGCGTGGCGACGCTATATTTTAACAAGTCAGTAAGAGGCAATTTCACGATCGAAGCCCGGCAGGCTTCATCTAAAATCTCGTACAGCGTCTTTCCGCTTTATTACAATTCATTAATCCGGTTCTTTCAAACTTGATTTACGACTTGTCCTTTTCTCCCTAACATCCCCACGCCCCACGCGCCGCCACGCATCCCGAAAGACACGCGCCCGCGCGCTCTCGCGCCGGAAAAAAGAAAAGAAAGGAAGCTTTCGGGTAATTAGTACTGCTCGGCTCCATACGTTACCGTACTTCCACCTGCAGCCTATCAACGCGGTAATCTTCCGCGACCCTCAATGGAATACTCATCTTGAAGTTGGCTTCGCACTTAGATGCTTTCAGTGCTTATCCGTTCCGTACATAGCTACTCGGCAATGCAGCTGGCGCCACAACCGATACACTAGCGGTACGTCCACCCCGGTCCTCTCGTACTGGAGGCAGATCTTCTCAATATTCCCACGCCCGCAACAGATAGAGACCGAACTGTCTTGCGACGTTCTGAACCCAGCTCGCGTGCCACTTTAATGGGCGAACAGCCCAACCCTTGGGACCTTCTTCAGCCCCAGGATGTGACGAGCCGACATCGAGGTGCCAAACCTCCCCGTCGATGTGAGCTCTTGGGGGAGATCAGCCTGTTATCCCCGGAGTACCTTTTATCCTTTGAGCGATGGCCCTTCCATGCGGAACCACCGGATCACTTAAGCCAACTTTCGTTCCTGATCGACCCGTCGGTCTCTCAGTCAAGCACCCTTGTACTTATACGCTCTTCGTACCGTTACCAACGGTACTGAGGGTACCTTTGCGAGCCTCCGTTACTCTTTAGGAGGCGACCACCCCAGTCAAACTACCCACCACACACGGTCCTCCTCTTTCCAGGAGTTAGTGTCAAAGTATAAGAAGGGTGGTATTTCAAGGATGACTCCACAACCACTGGCGTGGCCGCTTCAATCGTCTCCCACCTATCCTACACATCTTATACCCTAACACAATGTGAAGCTATAGTAAAGGTTCACGGGGTCTTTTCGTCCCGTTGCGGGTAATCGGCATCTTCACCGATACTTCAATTTCACCGAGCTCATGGCCGAGACAGTGCCCAGATCGTTACACCATTCGTGCAGGTCGGAACTTACCCGACAAGGAATTTCGCTACCTTAGGACCGTTATAGTTACGGCCGCCGTTTACTGGGGCTTCAGTCAAGACCTTCGGAATTACTCCCTAAGCCCCTTCCTTAACCTTCCAGCACCGGGCAGGTGTCAGACCCTATACTTCATCTTTCGATTTGGCAGAGTCCTGTGTTTTTGCTAAACAGTCGCCTGGGCCTCTTCACTGCGGCCCCCCAGAAGGGGGCGACGCTTCTCCCGAAGTTACGCGTCTAATTTGCCTAGTTCCTTAGCCATGAATCACTCGAGCGCCTTAGGATACTCTCCTCGACTACCTGTGTCGGTTTACGGTACGGGCCGCTTTACTCGCTATTTCTAG
>CAVPZP010000035.1:252500-268198 GCA_963710215.1 Lewinellaceae bacterium
TCGTTTTGATGAACCAGCCGCGAAAATGCTGATCGAGGTAATGGGGAGCGTCCCGGTGTACGGCACCCCAGTCGGGAGGCAAGCTGCTAAAGAGATAGTCGGCCGTGTAGCGCTCCTCCCCCACCCTGACCGAGGCTGACTTCGACCCGGTCTGTATATCCCCGGCATCACCTAACACCAATCTCACGCGCTCTCCGGCAGCGGCGATGGCCGCGTAGGTATGCTCATAGAATTCAGTGGACCGGATTAGTTTGTATATATAAGGTGTAAGCGAGCGGTTCAAGACCTGCGCTTCGTTGGCCACCACGATATCCGACCAGCGGTGATGGACCAGGGACTCGAAGGGGCCGGGGTCTTTTTCCCAGAAACTCCAGGTGCGGTCATGACCGCTGCGGCGTTCGCGGTCGATAAGCAGAATACGGCGATCGGCCAGGGCGGGCTGCCGGAGTAAATGGTAGCAGAGGCTGAGACCGGCCATGCCGCCGCCGGCGATGATGTAGTCGTACTCGTTTCTCATAGCAACCAGTTGAGCAGGAGGAAAAAAAGCAATTGGCTGACGAGATAGATGGGCAGCAGTGGTGATTGATAGCGAATGCGGAGGTAGCGGAGCGGTAGGGAAATGATAAAACCGACCACCGCCCAGGCCAGGTAATTTTGGGTAGGAATGCTGCCGCCCGCCCACTGCCAGTAGTCGAGTTGGATGGCAACCGGCTCGATAAAGAAATCGTAGCCCGCCACGATCACCCCCGCCAGGGCGGAGCCGATCAAAGGGGAAGACAAAAAGCGGTCCACCAAATCGTTGGCGGCCAGCACCAGCACGGCCCAATTGAGGGCAATGACAAAAGGGACGCCCCAGCCCTGCCACCACATGGTGGGGCCGTACTGGTAACTGCCGAAGACGGCCCCCGTGGCAACACCGGCCACTTCGGTGAAGAAGGTGACCAGGTAAGCAAAAAGCAACCACGCCCATAGACGGGCATCGCCGTTGCGGCGGTAGACAAGGTAGAGCAGGCCGCCGTTGATGACCAACAGTAGTCCATCGGTAGTCAGGCGGGTGATCGGGTAGACGGCCGGTAGCAGGTGAGCCAGCGTACCCGAACCGAAGGCGAAAAGCAGGAAGGCGGCGTAGTAACGCTCCACCGGGACAGTTCGCGGGGCGGCTGCGGAACCGCCGGCGGACGATCCGATCAGCTGATTTACGTCAGCAAAGTATGGGGGGCTTGGCATTCAGAGTGGGTATTGGCAGGCATGAGAGCAAAAAAATCGACACCTTATATTACAGCATCCCTAACCGCACCCGCACGGCAGAACTGGCCAGCAGCATCATTTTCCTCGAGTCCCGCACCCTGATCCGCTCCTCCTGCACCTGACGGGCAGGGGCCTGTTTGATCTTGTGAAAAAGGTTGATGTAGTAAACATAGGCCAAATAGACCCCGAAACGAGCCGTTCGGGGCAGTTCAACGATGCCCTCGTAGGCGTGGGCAAAATCCTTGGCGATGTCCGCTTCGATACCCGCCTTTACATCATTGGTAAACTCGGTATACTCCACTCCGGGGAAATATACCCGGCCTCGCTCCTCATAGTCGGAGCGCAAATCCCGCAGGAAATTGATTTTTTGAAAAGCGGCCCCCAAACTCTGAGCGGGGGCGCGGAGCCTTTCGTACTCCGCCTCATTGCCATCCACGAATACGCGCAGGCACATCAGGCCCACCACTTCGGCCGAACCGTAGATATATTCCTCGTACAGGTCGGTGTGGTAAGCATTATGGTGCAGGTCCATTGCCATGCTGTCGAGAAAAGGATCGATTAGGTCGGCTCCGATCCCATAGCGGTTGCAGACTTCCTGGAAAGCCTGGAGGACGGGGTTGAGGCTCACGCCTTCTTCGATGGCCAGGTAGGTGTCCTGCCGGAAGCGGGCCAGCAGGGCGGCCTTATCGTGGTTGTGAAAGGTGTCCACGATCTCGTCGGCAAAGCGCACGAAACCGTACACGGCATAGATCGGCATCCGCAGCGACCGGTCGAACACCCTGATCCCCAACGAGAACGATGTACTGTAGCGCTGGGTGATGTGCTTGGCACACTCGCGGCATACTTGTTGGTAAAGGCTGAACACAGGGGCGTGAGTTATGGGGCGGTCGTGGGGGTTGCGTTGGCGGGCACCGCCGGGCCGATGATCTTTTCCAGTTCCACGGCGGCCACTTGGCCGGAGATCAGGCTGGGCGGCACCCCGGGGCCGGGCGTGGTTAATTGACCGGCATACAGGAGATTGCTCACCTTCGTTGCGGCCATTTTGGGTTTAAGAAACGCCGTTTGCAGTAGCGTGTTTGCCAAACCGTAGGCGTTGCCCCGGTAAGCGTGGTAATCGTTGATGAAATCGCGGTGCGCGTAAGAGCGGCGGTACACGATGCGCTCGCTGATGTCCGTACCCGTCAGGCGCGCGAAACGCTCCAGCAAGATAGGCCAATATTTCTCCCGTTCCGCTTCGGTATCCTCTAACCCAGGAGCCAGGGGAATGAGAAAAAACAGGTTTTCGTGTCCCTCCGGGGCCGTGGCTGGGTCGCTCACGCTGGGTGCGCACACGTAAAACAGCGGCTTCTCCGGCCAGGCGGGCTGTTCGTAAATGTCGTAAGCGTGGCGGTCGAAATCTTCGTCAAAAAACAGGGTGTGGTGGTGCAGGCCTGGAATCCTCCCTTCCACGCCCACGTAAAACAGCAGGCTGCCGGGAGCCATATCGCGTTTGCGCCAGTAGGCCTCGTCGTAAGTACGGTCGGCGGCGGGCAATAGGTTTTGCTCCACATGGTGGTAGTCGGCCCCGGCAATTACACCGGTGGGGCGGTAAGTCGCTTTGGCGGTCACTACTTCGGTCACGCGGCCGCCGGCCGTGCGCAGTTCGGTTACCGGCTCGTTCAGGCGTATGTCCACACCCATTTCCTCGGCCAGGTTTACCATGCCGCGCACTATTTCGTGCATGCCGCCTTGTGGGTACCAGGTGCCCAGCCGCAGGTCGGCATAATTCATCAGGCTGTACAGGGCGGGCGTCCGCTGGGGCGTGGCCCCCAGGAACAGCACGGGAAACTCCAGTAACTGCCGCAACTGCGGGTGCTTGAACTCAGCCCGCACGTGTTTGGCAATGCTGGAAAACATCTGCAACCGGAAAAGGCTGGCAAATACCCGCAGGTCGGCAAATTCCATGATCGAGTGGCCGGGTTTGTGCACAAACTCATCCATGCCCACGCGGTACTTGTATTCGGCCTGCTCCAGAAATTGCTGCAATTTGGCCCCGCTGCCCGGTTCCAGCCGCTCGAACATGGCGGTCAGGGCATCCTGTCCGGCGGGCACGTCCATGCGGTCGCCGCCCTCGAAGTAAATGGAGTAGCTGGGGTCCATCCGGTCCAGTTGGTAATAATCGGATACTTTCTTCCCGAAGCGGCCGAAATAGTCCTCAAACACATCGGGCATCCAGTACCAGCTGGGGCCCATGTCAAAGGTAAAGCCCTCCGCTTGGTAGCGGCGGGCGCGGCCGCCGGCCTGCTCGTTTTTTTCCAGCAGGGTCACGCGGTGCCCCCGCGCGGCCAGGGTAGTGGCGGCGGCCAGCCCGGCAAAACCGGCTCCGATTACAATAACGTGGTCTTCCAAATAGCGACTATTTCAATGGCCTGCGTCATCAAACCGGGCGGCGGTGCCCGGTTCAGACTAGTGCTTAATGCACGGACCCGAGGGGTTGTTTAACCCACGGGCAAGGTATTGTGCGGAATGGCCGTAGATTTGCGCCCGCTCCGGCCGGCGGCCGAACTTAATTCCCGTGCCCGCCTTGTCCTACTATATCATTACCCCCGATAAAATCAAGCCCCATGTTTCGCTCCCTTTTCGCCGCCTTCTGCTGCCTCCTCTTCGTTGCTGCCTGCGGCGGCCCCCAGGACCAGCCCGAGACCCTCGAACTCAACCAACGTACCGGCCCCGAACGCCTGCCCCAAGGCTTCTCCTACCTCAATATCATCCAGGATTCCGTCGACCGCTACCCCACCTCACCGCGCGACACCATGGACCTTTCCTACCCCACCATCGAGCGGTTGCAGAAAGATTCCCTCCGCCAGGTTCGCATGGAAGGGATGCCCCTGAACGGCTACGATTACTAGTTCTCGCTTCTTTCAAGAATGCTTTTCAGGGCGTGTCCCGGCCTAAGGGCCGGGCCGGTCCCTTACCGGCTCGCTGTTCGCTCGGCCCTGCGGGCTGCTCCCTATCGTTCGCCCCGTCCAGGCACCTCACGCTCGTAGCCGAAGAATGATGGATCGAGGGAAGAAAGCAATGAAGGACTAGCCGTGCTGCTTCTTTCGATCATAGCTGATCTTTGTTGTGATAGCACTCTCCTACAATCGGTCAAGCGTACCGGCTAGTGGGCCTCCTGATAGGTCGGGTAGGTCGTATATCCCTCTTTGCCCGGCGTATAAAAGGTATCCTGGTCCGGCTCGGCCAGTTCCAGGCCGTCCTTCA
Source organism: Lewinellaceae bacterium (assembly GCA_963710215.1). Taxonomy (GTDB): domain Bacteria; phylum Bacteroidota; class Bacteroidia; order Chitinophagales; family Saprospiraceae; genus Neolewinella. The sequence continues at coordinate 256,992 of CAVPZP010000035.1, forward strand.
TTCGTTTTACCAGATCGGGATTGGCGATGAAGGGGCGGCCGAAGGCCACCAGGTCACCGTGACCGGCCTGGAGGTCCTTCTCCGCGCGTTCGGCATCGTAGCCGCCGCTGAGGATAAGGGTGCCGTTGAATGCAGCACGAATTTTGCGCTTGATGCCGGTCGGCACCTCGGGGGCACCCATTGCCTCATGGTCCACGAGGTGGAGGTAGGCCAGGCCGATCTCGCTCAGTTTCTCGGCCAGTTTCACGAAGGTTTCTTCGGTCTCATCGCCCCACTTTATCTCATTGAATACACCGTAGGGAGAAACCCGCATCCCGGTACGTTCCTTACCCACGGCCACCGAGACGGCTTTGGCTACTTCCAGGGCAAACCGCAGGCGGTTCTCCACGCTGCCGCCGTACTCGTCGGTGCGGCGGTTACTGTTGCCGTTCAAAAATTGCTCGATCAGGTAGCCGTTGGCGGCGTGTAGTTCCACGCCGTCAAAACCGGCCCGGACGGCAGTTTAGCCGATTCCACGTAGCCTTCGATCAGCAGGGCAATATCGTCAGCCAGTTTGGCCGATTCCACGTAGCCCTCGATCAGCAGGGCAATGTCGTCGTGGTTCGCCTCCTCCGGCACGGGCATGGGCAGTTCGCCCTCGCCGTCTACGTACATTTTAGTCTTCGTCAGACCCACGGCACTGGGGGCCAGGATGCGGCCGCTGCCGCCGGGCAGGTTGGCCGGGTGGGTCACGCGGCCGGTGTGCATCAGTTGCAGGTAGATGAGGCCGCCCCCGGCGTGCACGGCATCGGTTATTTCTTTCCATCCCTTCATTTGGGCGGGGCTGAAGGCACCGGGAATGCGGGGATAGCCCAGTGCCCCGGGTGCGGGCGCGGTTCCTTCGGTGATGATGAGTCCGGCACCGGCGCGGTTAGCGTAATATTCGGTCATCAGGTCATTGGGCACATTGTCGATGGCGCGGCTGCGCGTCATGGGTGCCATCACCACGCGGTTTTTGAGTTCTACGGAGCCGAGGGTGTAGGGAGAGAAGAGCTGATTTGCCATAAATAGTGCGGGGATTTTGAGTAAATGGTAGAGAGCTAAACAGGCGATACCTGCGTGTCGGCAGGGTAACTAACCGTTGCGGCTATTGTTCCGGCTACATCCGGTTAATTGAAGGGGGTCAGGGTCTGATGTCGGAAGAAGTCTTGCGGGAAGGTCAGGGTTCCGGTATCATGACCTGGGAGGCAGGGTATGCAAAAATGTCGATTGCTCTCGCGTCCCCGACGCTCCGAAAAACCTTTTTGCTCGCGCAAAACATGAAACGCTCGGAGAAACGGCCGCGGTAATATCTTCTAGTATTTTATACGCCCACCTACGTCATACTACCCACTACTCCTTCGCTACAAATAACAACCTCCGATTGACAACCAGCAACACCACCGGCGGAATGGACAGCAGGCAAGCCGCCATGGCCGCGTAGAAAATGTTGGCCTCATTGACGAAATCGAAGACGCGCAGGGGGAGGGTACGAACCTTGCCGACCCCGATGAGGAGGGTGAGGCCGTACTCGAACCAGGAGATCAGAAAGGCTTGGAAAAACACCACCAGCAGCGGCCCTTTGGCCAATGGCAGTAAAATCTTGCGGGCCGCCTGGGCGGGGGTGGCACCAAGGGAGAGGGCGACCTGTTCGGTGGCCAGCATCCGGGGGTTCCAGAAGCCGGCGGATAGGATAACGGTGTAGGGGAAAACGATGAGGAACTGGGCCAGGACCACACCGAGCAGGGTGCCGGTGAGGTGAAGGCGCAGGAAATAATACTGGAGGCAGGCCGCCAGGATGACGGGGGCGAAGATGTAAGGTAGGTAGGCCAGGCGCAGCAGCCGCTCACCCCAGGGGTGGCGGCTGAGGTTGCGGGCGGTGAAGAAGCCCAGGCCGGTGGCGGAGGAGGCTACTGCCAGGGCGATGAGAAATGAGCGCAGAAGGCTGCCGCCCAGATCGTCGTCTCCGCCCAGGGCATTGAGCCAGGCACCGGGTGACCAACCGGCGGGTAGCAGGTGGGGGAAAACCCACTGCTGGGCACAGGAGAGGAGAAGCAGGAAAGCGAAGGGAAACAGGACCGCCGCCAGGACCAGGTAATCGGTGGGTTTAGCGGTCATCGAAGGCGGTTTTCAGGGTGCGGCGGTAGCGCGACCAGCCCGCAAGAAGGAGGAGCACGGCTACCAGTAGCAGCGCGTAGAAAAAACTGATGGTGTAAGCCTGCGGGATCTCTCCCAGGTTGTAGCGCTTTAATTTACGGATGGTAAGGATCGTGATCATGCTGGGCGACTGACTGCCCAGTAGTAGCGGGATCTCGTAGCTGCTGAATACAAAAATGCCGTAGAGCAAGAGTGTGGCCCGCGCCCGGTTGATGAGCAGGGGTGCCACCAGTTTGGTAGTGAGTTGGCGACCGGAAAGACCGAGGGATGCGGCCACTTGGCGCAACTGATCCACACCCTCGTTTTGGTAGAGGTTGGCGAAGAAAATAGTGAAGAAGGGCGTGGCCATGAGTACGTGCGCCACGATGATGCCCATGCCCCACTGGTCGTTGATGAGGCCGGGAAAATCGACGGTATCGCTGATGAGGCCGAGGTGCCAGGCCAGCCGCGCCGCCAGCCCCCCGCTGGAGAGCCACTGGAAGATAAGAAAAGCCACCACTACGGCCGGAAACGCCAGCGGCAAGTAGGCGGCGTAGGAGAGCGGGCCGCTGAGCAGCCGGTTGCGCCAACTGACCACGGCCGCCAGCGCAAGACCCACGGAAAGGCTGATGGTGACCGCCGCTACCGCGGCACTGAAACCAACCGACGACCAAAAATCTCCGCTGCCCAGCACCGCCAGCCAGTGCTGGAAGGTGAAGCCCCGCGAGAGCAAGCCCGCCAGACCCAGGCTGTAAAGTAAGGCATAGCCCACGCCCGCCGCCACCGGACCGGCGGTGAGGAGCACGAACAGCACGAGGCCGAATGATATGCGAGTCCGGCGCGCCACTAACGGTTGATGACGTACTTGCGGAAATCTTCGGCGAGGCGGATCATGTATTCCGGGGCCAACTCCAGGCGGGCACGCTCCCGGATATCGGCGCGGGCGGGGGAGTACTTGCGCGAAGGTAGGTTGGTGAAGCGGGTGCGCAGACTGTCGGGAAGTTTGTCCAGTGAAAGCACCGAGCCGTCGCCCCAAACGGCGGGGTCGGCCTTGCGCAGTTGCGCCTCGGGCGAGATGAGGAAGTTGGCCGTCACCATGGCGGCGGGCTTGGCGTCGCTGCGGTTGACGATGCCGAGGTAGTGGGAGTTCTGGATGGTGCCGAAGGCCGGTACGTAGGAGCGCGCCGTGGTGGGGAAGAGTCCCTGCGTGATCTTGTTATCCACCTCCGAGTCGTTGTTGCTCATGGTGAACCAGATTTCGCCGTTGGCAAACATCTGGTGCATCTGGGCAACGTCCTCGGGGAAAGTGCGGCCCTCTTTCCAGAGGTAGGGCTTCAGGGAATTGATGTAGGTCCACAATTCGGTGCTGTACTTTTCGTACCTCGTCTCGTTGAAATCACCGTTCAGGGCGTTTTGCCCGCCGGCAATGTCGATCAGCAGGGCTTTGAGGAAAGTGAGGCCGGTAAACTGCACGTCGAAGGTAAAGCGGCCGGGGTTCTGCCGGACAAACGCGGCCAGCTCGTCCCGGGTCTGGGGCGGGGTGGTTACCGTTTCGCTGTTGTAAATGAGCGCCATTTGCACATTACCCCAGGGCAGTTCGTAGCCTTCGATCGGTTGCTGGAAGTCGCGCCCGATGAAGGGATTGTCAAAGTCAATGTACTCGGCGTTGGGAATATTACGGGTCCAGTCGCCGTAGAGCGCGTCGATTTGGCGGAGCTGGAAAAAGGTTTCGCCGTTGATCCACATCATGTCCAGTTCACTGTCGGTGCGGCCGGCTTCCATTTCGGTCATCAGCACCTGTACGATGGCACTTCCCTGGCCGGAGATCACGTTGAGGGTGATGCCGTAGCGGTCTTTGACGGTGGGTACCACATAACCTTGCACGTAGTCGTTGATGAAGGGGTCGCCGCTCCACATCATCCAGTCCACGGTTTGGCCCCGGGCGGCGTTTTCGATGGCGGCCCAGGTGGAGGGCACGCTCAGGTCGGTCTCGGGCGCGGGGTCGGCACAACCGGCGAGAAAAAGCAATAGGCTGCAAAAACACCATCCAATAAATCGCATAGGCTTGGTCAGGTAGGTAATCAGGTAATTAATTCATCAGGGCCGTTTCCGCCGAGACGCCGAAGTCGGTGGCGGCAAAGGTAAACTTACCGGCGGGCTTGGTGCCGCTCAGCCACTCGGTAAGCCGGTCGACGTAGTGATCCAGGTGGGTGATCTGCTGAATGCCGTGCTCCACGATGGGGTCCAGCGTGGTGACGAACAGCGTGCCGCCGTAAGCACTGGTTTCCCAGGAGATCACTTCGCCGGCGGCGTTTTTCTGCACTACTTCCGCGTGCTCGGGTACCCGGGTGTAGGCTCCGTGGGTATGCCAGCAAGCGTGGCGCGGCAGCAGGCCCCGGTAGATGGTGTGCTCGTAGTTGGTGTCGCTCACGGGCGGGTTGTCGGGGTTTTCCACCCACCAGTAGTTGTTTACGGGCCGGTCTTCCCAGGTGGCGTCCAGCCACTCGGTGGTGCTGTCGCCTTCTACGAAGATCTTCTTGCCGGCGGCCAGAAAGCCGTACAGTAACTCTCGCCGCTCGGCCAGGGCCGGCTGGTGGCTCTGGAAGGGAATCACGAGGGCTTCCAGACCCTCCAGTGCCTCCGCATCGAGATCGTGGACGTAAATGAGGCGGTAGAGGTCGCGGTATTTTTCCGCCTTCGCAAAGGTATAGTGCGACCAGACGCCGTTAAAGATTAATCCGATAGGTTGCATATGAGTCGGTTTATGTGTTGGTTTTATGTTTTGGGGGGAGGGAAGTATTGACTTTGAGAGCATGATTTTAGGTGTTTTGCTTTTCAGGCTTCCGCCCCCGAGGGACTTTCGTTCGGCACAGCCGAATCAAAGATGCCTCGAAGGAAAAGCCGGCGGGTGTGATACACACAACACAAGGCATGGATACTCAATCATTAGCTGCGCTGCTTCTCCAAATCGCGAAGCGATTTGGAGAGGTCAGTCATTCAATCATTCACCCCACCAACCGCTCCACCGCCCGGCGGTATAGTTTGGCCAGGGAGGCATATAACGCCTCGTCGTCCGTTAAGGCGTAGCTGGAATCACCGAGGGGCGCGCTGGCGGTGAGGAAGAGTTTGCCGTTGGTCGATGTCTCGTCCAGTACCACGATGGCGCGGCCCCAGGTGTCTTCCAGTACCACATCGGCAGCGGGGGCGGGCTGGATGTAGCCGCAGGCCCACCAGCCGCTGATGCCGTGCATGAAGGTAAAATCCTCCACCGGCAAGCCGTCGAAGAGGCCGCGCCGGTCGGTCTTTACCGCGTAGCGGATGTCGATCGTCTTTTTGGTGTTGTCCATCACCCACTGGTTGCCGGGCACCCAGTCGGTGAACCAACCGTCGAAGCAGAAAACGGTCTTGCCCGCCGCCAGGAACTCGTCGATCCGGGGCCGCAGGCGGGCCACGGCGATCTGGTCGGTGCCGTTAGGCACCACCAACAAGTCGTAGGGAAGGAAATCATGATCCGTCCGCCCGTCCACGGGCAGGAAGGTGTAGGCTACCTGGGGGTTGGACTGGAAGTAGTCGTCGAGGCCGACGATTTGATTGGAGATGACGGCGGCGTGTACCATTGGGGCAAGGATTGAAGGATAGAGGGAATGAAGGATTGAAGGAATGAAGGTGCAAGGAATGAAGGATGGAGGGAATGAAGGATTGAAGGAACAAGGAATGAAGGATTAACCACGCTGCTTCTCTCAATCGCTAAGCAATCTTTCGAGATGAAGGGCGAATCAATGATTTTAGAAAGAGGCAATTAAGGCTTTCTTGAAAAAATCCCGGCGAAATCATCCGTACGGGTGGGGCTGCCCGCCGCAGGCGCAACGCGCCTGCCCCAGCGCGAGGATTAACCACGCTGCTTCTCTCAATCGCTAAGCATTCTTTCGAGATGAAGGGCGAATCAAGGATTTTAGAAAAGAGGCAATTAAGGCTTTCTTGAAAAAATCCCGGCGAAATCATCCGTACGGGTGGGGCTTGCCCCACCGCAGGCGCAACGCGCCTGCCCCAGCGCGAGGATTAACCACGCTGCTTCTCTCAATCGCTAAGCATTCTTTCGAGATGAAGGGCGAATCAAGGATTTTAGAAAAGAGGCAATTAAGGCTTTCTTGAAAAAATCCCGGCGAAATCATCCGTACGGTGGGGCTTGCCCCCACCGCAGGCGCAACGCGCCTGCCCCAGCGCGAGGATTAACCACGCTGCTTCTCTCAATCGCTAAGCAATCTTTCGAGATGAAGGGCGAATCAAGGATTTTAGAAAAGAGGCAATTAAGGCTTTCTTGAAAAAATCCCGGCGAAATCATCCGTACGGGTGGGGCTTGCCCCCACCGCAGGCGCAACGCGCCTGCCCCAGCGTGAGGTGCCTGGAAGGTGAGGGCGCAGCCCGAAGCCCACGGGGCCAAGCCGTCAGGCGCGCCTGGAAGGGACCGGCCGCCCGGCCTGAGCCGGGCGGACACGCCCAAAAAACTCAAGCGCTCCTCAAAATCGCAAAGCGATTTCCAAAGCCGAATATTCCCTCACCTCGAAAGATCATTTATGATCGAGAGAAGCAGCGCAGCTAATCCTTCATTCCCTCAATCCTTCAATCCTTAGAATGACCACCGCAAGCCCGCCTGAAGCTGCCGGGGCGCATCGGCGTTGCGTTGTACGATGCCGGAGCCGGCGGGGCCGACCTGGATCTGGTTGCTCTGCGTGGCGTTGTTGCTGTAACCGCTGAGGTTGCGGGTGTCGAGGAGGTTGAACACGTCGAGGCGGAACTCCAGGTTGTTGCGGCCGATGGGGAGGAGGTACTGGAGGGCGAGGTCGAAATTGTACGACCAGTCGAGGCGGTCGGAGTTGCGGCCCTCGCCGGGGAAGCGGTCGGAGTTGCCCACGTAGGCGTCGCCGAAGGAAGCACCGTCGCCGTTCAGGTCGGCCGTGCCGTAGATGGTGGCATCGGGAATGCGGTTGACCGGTTGGCCGCTCTGGAGCAGGGAGGCCAGCGTGACGTTGAGGCCGAAGGGGGCCGAGTAGGTGCCGATGGCGTTGATGATGTGGCGGCGGTCATTGATGGACGGACCGAACTCGGCATCGAAATCGTTGCCGTCCATGGCGCGGAAGTTAATGTCTTCGGTGTCGTTTTTCAGCGACGAAAGCGTGTAGTTGAGGCGCCAGCCGAAGGGCGTGTCGCCGCGCTCGCGTTGCAGCACGAAGCTGGCCGCGTAGTAGCGCGATTTGCCGCCGGCCTCGGTGACGACCACGTTGCGGGCTACGCCCGCCACGCGCCGGCCGTTGATGATGCCGGCACCGTCTACGATGGGCACGGGGCGGGTGGCGTCGGCCTCGGCCACGGTGCGCACCACCACGTTATCGGGGTCGGTGGTGGGGTATGGCGCGGCGGCGTTCAGGTTGCGCAGGCGGTAGAGGTTTTCGGAGCGGTTGTTCACCAGGTCCACGTAGAACAGCGTGCGGTTGTCCAGCTGGTATTGGTAGCCGAGGGCGAACTGGTGGGTGTAGGGGTTGTCGTAGCCGTTGGGATTCAGGATGCGGCGCTCGCCGCTGAATACGCTGGCGCGCTGCCCCTGGAGTTCTGCCGCCGTGGGGCCGTTCAGGTAGGTAGCGTTAGGGGCCGAGGCACCCAGGTTACCGTTGAATACCACGCGGTCGATGTCGGTATCGGCGGGCAGGATTCCCTGGTCGATAAAGGCCTGGATCTGCATCCGGTAGTCGGCATCGTCGGTGTTCTGTTGCAGGGCGTCGCTATAGACGGCATAGAGTACTTTGTCGTAGAAGATACCGTAACCGCCGCGAATGACCGACTTGCGACCGGCCGCGTAGTTGAAGTTGAAACGGGGTGCGATGTTGTTGTAGTCGCCCCGGTCGCTGCCGCCCTTCGAGAGGTTGTCATAGTCGTAGCGCAGGCCCAGGGTCAGGTTCAGCTTGTTGTTAACCGCGATCTGGTCTTCCACGAAAACGGAGAAGATGCTCTGCCGGGTGCCGAAGGTATTGGGCCGCAGTTCGACGTTGTAGTTCAGCACCTCCACGTCGGCGGGCAGGTCGCCGGCCGCCAGGCCGGAACCGAGGTTCCGGGCCGCCAGCGCGTCCAGCTGGGCCTGGGTCAGTTTCACGCGGTAGCTGCCGTTGGGCACGCCGCCGCCGGCCAGCTGGTGGTCGGAGGAAATGATATTAAAACCCGCCTTAAAGGTCTGCTTGTCGCGGTAGAACGAGAATTTTTGCTGCACTTGCACGGTGTTCTCCATCTGCTGAAACACAAAGCCGGGGTGGCCCAGCACGGCCAGCGTCTGCTCGGTAGGACCCAGCACGGTCACCTGCGGGTTACCGGAGTTGGTGGCCGCCGCGTAGTCCCAGTCGAAACGGGCGAATTGCAGGTTGGTCTGCGAGCTGAAACCCTCGCCCACGTAGGTGTTGGTGGAGGCAATGAGGAGCGACTTGCGCTCCTGCTCGTTGCCGGCCGTGGGAAAGGTAACGCCTCCCTCCAGACCGCCGCCCTGGCGGTCGATACCCACGCGGCCGATGTTGGCGCGCACGGAAGACCGGAAGCGGTCGCTCCAGTTGTGGTCCACCTTGCCGCTCAGGTAGGTAAAGTTGTTGTTGCCGCGCACCGTCTCGCGCACGCCCAGCTCGGGGCTGCTCAAAAAGTTGTCCTTCAGGTCGGTGGTGTGCTCCACGTCCACGTAGTAAAACGTTTTGTCCTTCTTAATGGCACCGCCCAGCGCAAAACCGCCCTGGAACCGCTGAAAGCCATCGCGCACGGGGTTGCCCGACAGGTCGCGGAGCGTAAAATCGTCATCGCCCAGATCGCCGCTGCTCGGCCGCCAGACGGTGAAAACCTCGCCCGTCATCTCATTGCTGCCCGAGCGGGTGGAGACGTTGATCACGCCGTTGTTCGTCAGACCGTATTCGGCCGAGTAGTTATTGGTCAGCACGGTCACGTTGCGGGCAAAACCGGTAGGCACGGCAAATTTCTGCCCGCCCAGAAACCGCTCGTTGTTGTCCATGCCGTCAATCAGGTAGCTGGTAAACAGGGCATTGGCACCGTTGATGGCCACGTTGGGCGCCTCCGGGAAGAAGCCCGTCGCCCGCGACACGTTCGGCAGGCGAAAGAGGGCCTGCGTGATGTCGCGCCCCTCGATCGGCAGGGCCTGAATCTCCGCCTGTGTCAGCTCGAACGACACCTCGGCATCCTTGCGGTTGATCCGCGCCGATCCCGACGCGCTCACCTGGATTTCCTCGATGTCCACGGTTTGCTTGTTAAAAATCACCAGCTGCACCGTCCGGTCCTGGTTCGACCGCAGGTCGATCGCCTCCGATTCGCCGTCCAGGTAGTCGTCCGTTTCGCCCACCACAATGCGGTAACCCGACAGCGCGGGCAGGGCACGAAAAACGGTGCGCCCCTGCGCATCGGTGGTCTGGGTGCGGCTAATGCCCTGGCCCGTATTGGTCAGGGTCACTTCCAGGCCCGCCGCGGCGGGGCCGTTGGTCTGGTAGTCGATCAGTTCGACGGAAAGATTCTGTTGACCAAATAAGGTTACGGTCAGTAGCAGGGCAAAGCCCATTAAAATAAGTCGCATAATGTGTTAGATAAGTGAGTGGGTGGTAATGGTAATGGTAGTGGGTTAGGGAGATAGTGAGTAGTTTGGTAGCGGGCAGTAATGCACTCACCATGAGCGTACTAACTACCTGCTAAAACGGGGCCGTGTCCCCGCCGATGGCGGGGCCGGCCCTCCGGGCTTCGCTGTTCGCTCGGTGCTGCGCACGCCCCGCTGCGCGGATGCCCCTCCAGGCACCTCACGCAATCCTCCCCATCTTCCACAAACGGTAGAGGAGTTGCACTCCGATAAGGAGCTTTGCTCCGACCATGTGCTACGAGTACGTCGGATCACAATCCTCCCCCTCTTCTGCAAACGGTGGAGAGTTTCACTCCGACGAGGAGCTTTGCTCCGACCATGTGCTACGAGTACATCGGAGTACAACTCCTCCACCCACTTCATTAAACGGTAGAGGAGTTACACTCCGATGAGGAGCTTTGCTCCGACCATGTGCTACGAATGCGTCGGATCACAATCCTTCCCCCTTCGGCAGGCAAACCCAGAAATTCAAATTCTCCGGCTCCTGATAAACTCAGGGCGCACGCGTAGGGGGCAGCAAACGGGCCGCCGGATTGGTCGGGAAAAAATTGGTGGAGATGGGCGTCACCTTCGGCCCGGCAAGTACGAACCGTAGCACCCGCCTCCAGGAGGACAGCGAGGACAGCCCGCGCAGGGCCAGATGCAGTTCGGCCGCACCGTTGGCATCGTGGCGCAGGGGCAGGTAATCAGCCGGGGCGCAAGTCAGGTGAGCACTGAGGGCGGTTAGTAGATAATTGGTCTGCCAGGGCAGGGCGGTAAACTCGGCGGACCGGAAACGGCTCCGCTCCACGCCCACCACGTAGGCACCGCCGGCGGGCGTGGGGCCGATAACCCGGCCGGTGTGCTCCAGCGTGGCAACGGCAGTCCGCAGGTCGCTTGCCGTCAGGCCCACGCAGTCGCTACCGATGGATAGCACGTGCGTGTAGCCCCGCGCATACAGCCGCTCGAAGGCGTTACGGTAGCGTTCGCCAAAGGTCTCGCCCACCTGCTCCCGCTCCGATATGTGGTAAATCGGCAGGCCGGTGCGGCGGGCCAGTCGTAGCGTCTCGGCGTGCAGCGTAGCGGCCACGCGCCGGTTCAATCCCTCGCCCGCGTGGGTGAAGGTCTTGATCCGGCTCTCCTCGTCCGGCGTCCGGGCGAAGAGGAGGAGGGCGGTTTTCCGTTGCTGTGCTGCTGCCGTCAAGGGGTACTTGCTGGTGATCAAATGCGAAACGAGCAGCGTCCCCGGAGGGGGCGCTGCTCGTTTGGAGGTACGAAGGTAGTACTCTGGTTGGATTGTGCAAGTTAACTATGCCTTGGAACATACCTGATCAGCGCGTCAGGCGCAAGTCGACCATCGCGTCGATGTTGAAGTTGGAAAAAATCTGGGGTTGATTGATCGTTTGAT
>CAVPZP010000036.1:0-313118 GCA_963710215.1 Lewinellaceae bacterium
CCATTCTGCCACGCAAGATGTTGCGTGGCTGCATTTCGTTCAGACAACACCTCCCATCCCTCACGCGGGGGGCGTGAATCCGAATGGTCGCGGCCATTCGGAGACGCAAGATTTTGCGTCTCTACGCACGCGCGCGGGGGGACGTGGATCCGAATGGCTGCGGCCATTCGGAGACGCAAGATTTTGCGTCTCTACGCGCGCGCGCGGGGGGACGTGGATCCGAATGGCTGAGGCCATTCGGAGACGCAAGATTTTGCGTCTCTACGCACGCACGCGCGCGGGGGGCGGGGGGCGGGGGGAACATTTTTTTAGGACAAAATCATCTATATAACCATGACGACCCCGCTCCATCTTACCATCGACAACGGCCTGGCCCGGATCACCCTCAACCGGCCCGATAGTTATAATAGCCTGAATGCCGAACTAGCGGCCGATCTACTCAAAGCACTACGGGAAATAGCGAAGAACTCGGAGGTTCGCGTCGTTTACCTCACGGGCGCGGGCCGGGCTTTCTGCACCGGTCAGGACATCGGCGAGCTGACCAGCGATTCCCCGCCGGCCATCGACGAGATTTTGACCCAGCGGCTCAACCCCATCGCGCGAGCCATGCGGGCCATGCCCCAGCCCATCGTCGCGGCGGTCAACGGTGTGGCGGCCGGAGCGGGCGTCAGCATTGCCCTGCTGAGCGACGTGTGCCTGGCCACCGAATCGGCTAAATTCATCCAGGCATTCGTCAATGTAGGCCTCGTGCCCGACACCGGTTCTAGTTGGGTACTTCCCCGCCTGATCGGTCGCCAGCGGGCTGCCGCCCTCATGCTCACCGGCGAGCCGGTGAGTGCGCCCGAGGCCCTGCAAATGGGTATGATCGCCCGCACCTACCCCGATGACAATTTTGCGGAAATGTCGCTGGCTTTCGCACGTAAACTCACCGCCCTGCCCGCCCGCACCCTCGCCCTCATCAAACAGGCCCTCGACGCCTCCGCCGGCAATACCCTCGATGAGCAACTCGACCTGGAGGATAAACTGCAACAACAAGCCGCCGTCCTGCCCGACTACCAGGAGGGAATCCGGGCATTCATCGAAAAGCGGAAACCGGAGTTCAATCAGTAGGGCAAAAAATTGTTTACGCCTCCCCGTCATCCCTCTCCTCCGCGGCGGCTGGGGTTACTACGACGTAGCCGCGAAGCGAACGGGACCCAGACGAATAGCCGGGCCGGGGAAGAGGTCTCCAAGAAGCAAGTGCAAAACCTGTCATTACTTACATCCTGATAAACCGAACACCCTAAGTTTAAGACCCATATCTTGCAAAATCATTTTGCTCAAGAGATGCAGCGCAGCTAATCGGTCAGTCATTCAACTCGAAAGATCATTTATGATCGAGACAAGCAGCGATGCCAATTATTCAGTCATTACCTGCGGTGTTTCTCCAAATCGCAAAGCGATTTTTCGAGGTCAATCACTCAGTCATTAGCTGCGCTGCTTCTCCAAATCGCAAAGCGATTTTTCGAGGTCAGTCATTCATTAACTACCCTGGCAATTTCCACGATCAGCCTTGCCGAATCCTGCATATCCTCCACGCTGACCCACTCTTGTTTGGAGTGAAAAGCGTGCTCGCCCGCAAAAATATTCGGGCAGGGCAGGCCCATGAAGCTGAGTCGTGATCCGTCGGTGCCGCCCCGGATAGCACCCTTGGCCAGGGGAATACCCAACCGGTGCATGGCCGCCTCGGCCCGGGCTATAACTTCGGGGTGACGGTCAAGGACTTCCTTCAGGTTGCGGTACTGCTCCCGAACTTCGAGCTTAGCGGTACTATGGGGATACTCCTTTAATACCTGTGCGGCAACCTTACGGATTTCCTCCGCATGATCGGTGAGGCGGGCGGTCTCGAAATCGCGGATGATAAACTCGATGCGGGCCGCTTCGGCGGTGCCGCTCATTTGCATGGGATGGACAAAACCCTCCCGGCCTTCGGTAGCTTCGGGGCGAAGGCGATCTTTGGGCAGGGCGGACAGAATATCTCCGGCGATACGGATAGCACTTTCCATTTTGCCCTTGGCAATACCGGGATGAGCACTGACACCCTCGATGTGCAGAGTGGCCCCATCGGCGCTGAAAGTCTCGTCTTCGATGCTGCCCCGGGTTGCCCCATCCACGGTGTAGCCGAAATCGGCACCGAGGCGATCTATGTCAACGTGGTCCACCCCGCGGCCCACCTCCTCATCGGGCGTGAAGAGGATGCGCAGTTTGCCGTGGGGGATGTCAGGGTGTTGTAGCAAGTGCTCCACGGCGGCCATAATGGCGGCCACGCCGGCCTTGTTATCCGCACCCAGCAGGGTAGTACCCGACGCGGTAACGATCCGGTTGCCGTGTTGGTCCTTCAGATCGGGGTGATCCGCCTGGCGGATGATGATGGTGGGGTCATCAGGCAGTACCAGGTCGCGGCCGTCATAATCGGCGTGGACCAGCGGCTTCACATTTTTACCACTACTATCGGGCGAGGTATCCACGTGACTGCAAAAGCAAATTACCGGCTCGTTCTCGTGGCCGGGGGAAGCGGGCAGGGTAGCGTAGACGTAGCCGTACCGGTCCATCTCGGCATCGGTCAGGCCCATTTCACGTAATTCTTCAGCCAGCAAGCGGGAGAGGTCCTTCTGCTTTTCGGTACTCGGGAAGGTGGTGGCTTCCGGATCGCTCTGGGTATCGATGCGGACGTAGCGTTGGAAACGGTCGAGGACATTCATGGGGGTTGGTTGATTTAGTGGGGTTAGAGACAGGCAGCAGTAGGGAGCCGGGCTTGTTCCATTGAGCCATGCCAAAACAATTTAAGCGTTTGTTTGAATTTTTGTTTCCTGATAATCATAAATTTACCAACCCGGCGTCATGAAAAACAACTTACTTAACCCGCTAAATGGGCAATTTTTGATCTAGCCGAAACTGTAAATAATTGATCCTCCGTTCTCAAAAATTTTAGACACGCTCTAAACTCACTTCAGCATACCCGTATAAATGCTAGATTAAAAATCTTGCTTGAATTTTTATTCCCTGATAACCACATATTTATAAACCCGGCTTAATTAAAAACGATCTACTAAATTCGTAAGATGCGCAATTTTTGAATCGGCCGGAACTATAAATTATTGATCGTCAGTTCTTAAAATTCCTGGCGGTGTATCAAAAGTAAGGATGGCGGTCTAAGTTAAGTTGCCAGAGCAAGTATCCAATCGCGAGATTGTGCCAAGTATCGCTTTTAGAAAATGACAAGGCTTTACGAACCAACCGACTACAGCGAGCGCGAATCGTAGCATTGAAGCCTTCAATGAAGTAGGTGTAGGCTTTACCAATGCGGTGCTTGTCTTGATGGAAGATTTTCTTGTAGCTATCCCAATCGTCGGTTTCAAACTTGCACGACCGCAACCGCTTGGGGATCTTTTGGTAGAGTGCCCGGGCGGATTGGTCGGATCGATCGCCGATGTGGTAGGCAACAACTACGCGGTGAATGGGGTCGAAGACGATCCAGATCCAGCGTTTAGCGGCCTTACAACCTACGAACGACCACATTTCATCGGCCTGTAAACCAAAGACTTGCATCTTTTTTATTTTCTTGATCATCTTCTTTGTTAAGCCCAGCCGTTTGGGAACTTGACACCACAGCGACTGAGCGAAAGCTTGCAGCCAGGTTAAACTGACGTCGAAGATTCGGCAGATCGCCCGAAGACTGTTGCGCTCCAACAGTGCTTTGGCAATCAAGTCTCGAACCTCCTGTTGGATGATGTGACGGTTGTTTAGGACGAACTGACGATCACAGTCTTTGCAAAGGTGATTCTGCTTGCCGTAGTGGGTAAAACCGTTTTTGACTACTTTTGTCGAGCAGCAGCGAGGGCAACTGATGTACATTGTTTTGAGGTTTGGACACTCCAAAGCTAATGAATATCGGCCTTTGCTGCTCTTTTATAGGAGCATCCTTACATCTGGTACACCGCCAAATTCCTGAACAAGCTCCAGGTAACTCCGGCTAAATGGTCGATCGTCTTGCGCGGGTATTCAATCCCTCACCTCGGAAGGTTATGTATGATCGAGAGAAGTAGCGAAGCTAATCATTATATCCCACCCGCGTGAGGTGCCTGGAAGGTGATCCGCGTAGCGGGCAGTGCGTTAGCACCGAGCGAACAGCGAGCCTGGAAGGGACCGACCCCGACCTGCGGGAGGGGGCACGCCCAAAAGAGGAACGACCAAAACCGCAATTTTCACTGCTTGACGGCCCCGTAGGCGATAAAATGGGGGTTGCGCAGTATTTCTTTATTGTACCGTAGTGGTTGGCCGGTTTCGTGGTCGATGACGCTGCCGCCGGCTTCCTGGAGGATGACGTGGGCCGCGCCGGTGTCCCACTCCATGGTGGGGGCGAGGCGGGGGTAGAGATGGGCCGCGCCGCGCGCCAGTTCGATGAATTTGAGGGAGCTGCCCCGGCTGACGGTTTCGGGGCGGTTGAGGCCGCCGAGGTAGGCTTCCGTTTCGGCGCTGAGGTGGCTGCGGCTGGCCAGTACTTTCAGGCCCGGATCGGTGAGGCTGAAGGCGGCCGCTTGTAGTTTTACCTCACTGCCGGCGGGGCCGACGAGGAAGGCACCGCCGCCCCGCGTGCCCACGAAAAGCTCGTCGGTGACCGGCACGTAGACCAGGCCCAGGATGGGTGTGCCGGCCTGGATGAGGGCGATGTTGACGGTAAAATCGCCGTTGCGCTTGATGAATTCCTTGGTGCCGTCGAGGGGGTCGACGAGCCAGAAGCGGTGAAAATCTTTGCGCTCGGCGTAGGGGATCTGCTTGTTCTCCTCGGAGACGATGGGGTAAACGGTGGGCAGGTCCCGGAGGCCGGCGACGATGATGTCGTTGGCGGCCCGATCGGCGCGCGTGAGGGGCGATTCGTCGGCCTTGATTTCGATGCCGAAGTCTTCGCCGTGGTATATTTTCAGGATGGCACCGCCCGCCGCCCGGATGAGGGGGTAGAGGCGGCGCGCGAGGGGGAGCAGGTCGTTCATGGGGCCGAAGATAAGGGATCGGGATTATTCCGCCGGTTCCACCAGCTCGCCGATGAGGCTGCGGAAGCTTTCGGGGGCCTGGAACATGTGATCCTGGTAGACGGTGGCGCGCAGGCGGAGGTTGCGGACGCGGTCGTCGCGCAGTTCCAGTTCGATGGTGATGTTGCCGAATGCCTGGATGAAGCGGCCCGGCTGATCGGCCTTGTTGCGCGGCTTGAGGTAGTGCCGTTCCTGGGTCTCCACCCACTGCGGGCGGCCGAACACCCGGCGGTCGGAGATCTGGGTGCGGTAGTTGAGTTGCAGTACGCGCTCTTTGAGGTAGTCGAAGAAGTGCGTCACTTCTTCCTTCGTGTACTCGGTGCGAAAAAAGTGCATCACGAATCCCTTGCTGGAGGGCGTGTTGAGAAAGTCGATCGACTTGTCGATATCGTCCGGTGCCACGCTGTAAACGGCGTACTGATCGGCCAGCCAGTCGAGCAGGCGGCGGCGGCCGTGGGTGCGGTACCACCGCTGGTAATCGGCCCGGTCGGCCTCCGAGCGTTCGATCATTTCGTGGACGGCCGGTTGGGAGGGCGAGCTTGCCTCGGCTTCGTTAAACAGCTTGCGGATGGAGTTCCAGAGGGACATGGGCGGCGGTGTTGAACGGGCGGCCCACACGAAAGCCGGCCCGGTCTTATGGGAAGGACCGGGCCGGCGAATGGTTCGATTTTTCAGTGTTAAGCGCCCTATTAAAACCGGTAATTAACCGCCGCGCGGGCAAAGAACGGCAGGCCCGGGGTGAAGTGGATTTCCTCCACCGGCTCCGGCTCGTTGAACAGGCGCGATTCGGTGGCGAACTGGGTCTCGTTCCACTCGGTATCCAGCACGTTTTCCACAATCACCTGAAAGCTCAGTTGGTTGAACCGGTAGCCCAGGTTGGCATCCAGCACGAAGTAGCCTTCGGCCACGATGGAGTTATCCTCATTGGCGGGGCGGTCGCCGACCAGGCGGTAGCGCAGGCCGCCGTAGATGCCTTTGGTCTGGGGTTCGGCATAGCTGATGCCGCCGGTGGTGGTAAACTCGGGAGCGAGCGGAATACGGTCGGCACCCTCTTCCTCGTCCAGGGCGCGGCCGTGGGAGTAGTTGGCGTCGGCGTAGAGAAACAGCCGGTCGGCGGCCTGGAAGCGCAGGCTGAAATCAACGCCCTGCCGTTGGCTGCGGCCGCTGGCTTCCACCACGCCGGCATCGCCCACGTAGACGAATTCCTGCTCGGAGTAGAGGGTCCACAGCGCGGTGTTGACCAGCAGGCGGGGCACCGGTTTCCAGATGAAACCGAGGTCGGCACCGGAGGCACTGGGCAGGCTCTGGGCCGCTTCGCCGGCCAGGATCACGCGGGTATCGTTGGAGTGGTAACCGATGCCGGTGCGCAGGTAAAATTGCAGGGCCGCCGACTGGCGGAAGGTAAAGTTCAGCTTAGGGCTAAAGGCCGTGGCGGAGGTCGACTCGTTGGAGTAGTCGGCGGCCAGGTTATCGCGGTAGATGAAGTTGATGTGGTCGAAACGCAGGGCGGGGTTGATGCGCAGTTTGCCCAGCGTGATCTCGCCCTCCACGAACCCGAAGGTATTCGTCTCGTTCACGTCGCCGTCCTGGATTTCCTCCAGCAGATCGCGGCGGTTGGCGGTGCGTTGCAGCTGGTTATCGCTCACGCGGTCGTTGCGCAGGCCCGCGCCCACGCGCAGCACGGCCTCGGCGTCGCCCAGGCGGGTGTAGTAGTTCCAGTCGGTGGTGTTGCCAAAGGTCAGCCGTTCTTCGTGCTGCCGGATCTGGTCGCCGTTGACGGGGTCTTCCAGGAAAAACGTGAAGTTGGAAAACAACTCGAAACCGTACTTGCTCAGGTAGGTGGTACTGCGCAGGAAACTGCGCTGGTCGGTGGGCTTGCGGTAGGTGGCCACCACACTGGTGCGGTCGGTAGTACCGCCCTCCGTGGCGTCGATGGCCCCGAAGCGGGTAATGATGCCCTGGTCCAGGGCGCGTTGCGGAATCTGCCCGCTGGCGTCCCATTCGCTGGTGAAATGCGACAGCGAGGCCGACAGGCTGCCGCCGCCGGGCAGCACGGTGGTGTACTTGCCGAACAGGTTGAGGCGGTCGAAATTCTGCGGCGTCACGTAGGGGCCGTCCGTCTGGCGAAAGTCGGTGGCCAGGTAGGCCGACTGCTTCTGGTTGTCCACCAGGTTAAACATGCCCAGTGCGCGCAGGGTATTGAACTGGCCGCCTTCCAGCCGCACCGTGCTGTTGTCCAGCCGGTCGCGGGTGGAAAAATCCACGTAGCCGGCCGTCCCGAAGTTGCCCACGTGGGCGGTGTAGGGGCCTTTGCCGAAGTCGATGTCCTGCACCGTTTCGGGGATAAGGAAGTGCAAATCGGCATAGCCCTGCCCGTGGGCGTGCGACACCTGGTTGACGGGCATCCCGTCCACGCTCACGGCCACGTCGGTGCCGTGGTCGATGTCGAAGCCGCGCAGAAACAGCTGTTCCGCCTTGCCGCCGCCGGCGTGCTGGCCGATGATGAGGCCGGGCACGCGCATCAGCAGTTCCTGCGAGGAGGTAACGGGAATGGTGGCCAGGTCGAGTTTGGTGATGGCCGTGAGCGCGCCGATGTCGGCGCGTACGATCACGTCTTCCAGGCGCAGGTCGCCGTCGGCCAGCTCGATGTCGAGCGGCGCGGTGGAGCTGCCCACCACAATCACCTTACCGGCATAACCGAGGTGACTGATCTGGAGCGAGTCGCCGGTTTGCAGCCCCGGCAGGCGAAACATGCCGCGCGCATCGGTGTGGGTATGAAAATCCGTGCCGGGCCGGTACACGTAGGCATCCACCAGCGGGCGGTGCTCGGTGTCGGTCACGGTGCCGGTCACGGTCATCTGGCCGCATAGCAGGCAGGGAAGGAAAAAAAGGAGGAGGGTAAGAAGTCTGGTCATCTGTGGGGTTAGTCGGAGAAAATTCGGTGGGCCTAACCGATATGGGCGGGCCGGGGTTCGGTGGCACTTACGAAAAAGAGGCGCGGGATGGATGTGACCGGGGCAGGGGTTTTTTTGGGTGTTTAGCGGGTTAGTTTTTTGGGCGTGCCGCCGCCCCGCTTCAGGGCGGGGCGGTGTCGGTCCCTTACCGGCGCGGCTAACGCCTTGGTGCTGCGCACCCGCTCCTTGCGTCGCGTCCGTCCAGGCACCTCACGCTGGGGATGCGGGAGCTTCTAACTGTCCGGTCCTATGAGGGCCGCGCCACCTCCGGTCGGGGTGCACGCTACATATGCAAACCAGGTGATGTTATGCTCGACACCCCCACACCCCATCACCTTAGAGCGTGTCTAAATTTTTACTTCCTGAGAACCAAGCATTTAAGAACCTGGCGTCATAAAAACTGACTTACGTAACCCGCTATGCGCGCAAGTTTTTATCTAGCCAGAACATTAAATCATTGATCCTCAGTTCTTAAAAATTTTAAACACGCTCTTATTTCGACCGCCCGAACAACTAACCACCAAAAATCCATAATTTTTATCCTCACCACCACCATCTACAATATACGACAACGATCAAAGGCATATTCGTAACACTCTCCCGGTTTCATTGAGCAAAATCTAAATTTATACCGGCTTCCCAAACTGATACCGATCTTCCCGGCCGGTTGATCTTGCTAAAACTCAGCAATATGTTGCTTCAAAAAGTGTTAAAATTTTGGCCGGGTCAGTTCAATACCTTACCTTTAAGGTGACATACACCTCCACCAACCCGTTAGGTCGCCTTAAACCCGTAGACCGTCAAATCCCAATTACTTCCGCGCTTAACATCCTGACCCTTTGCCACTTGACAAAACCGTCGGGCCGAACCCGGACTGTCCGTCCCACACCTTAACCGCGTTAGCGTAACCGAGATTTATTGGCTGGGAAAATGTGATTTTTCACTTTTCAATTTCCTTATCATGACTTACTCTTTCTCTTTTCTCACCCCCCCCCCCACCCCCCGCTGCCTTGGCGTGGTCGGCGCGGATTGCGTTTTCGCTCGTGCTGCTATTTAGCGGTTTTGGGGGCGCGGTTCACGCGCAGCAAGTTGATTGCGGTTATGTCTCATTCGGCAATCCGGTAGCATCAACATTTAGTGCAACTACATACTCCATGGATGTCATTCTTAATGCATCGGCTACGAGTTGCTATGCTTCCCTGGACATTTTGCTTGACTTGAACAGCGCAAGTGCTACAATAACTAATGTAGCCACTTTCATTCCTTCATTCACCTACACTTCCCAAAGTTCATCCTCCGGGACGCTTTCAACTGATCCTAATGTGTTTACCAATAATCTGGCGAACGGAACTATTGCAACTATCACATTCACGCTCAGTACGGGTCAATGCATTGAGCCTCAAATCACCGGAACATCCGGCTTCGATTGCAGTTTTAGTCCTTGTGAACCCGCAACCTTCCTGCCTTCCCCCGTCTATTGCCCAGGCCCGTTATATGTGGCCGGTGGTGTACGTCCCCGAGTGCCGGGATTAAGTGGTTATGATATGCCGGACGTAACCGTTCGTGCTGATGTTACAGGTTCGCCCTTTAGCTATTCTACCGTAGCCTCCTATGCTGGAAATCCTCCTTATAGTCCGTTTGCTATAGCCTTACCCCCCAACACCGCCGGGTTGGAGGTTACCACTTACGTGGATCCTAATCTTGGCGGAAGTATTATTCCTGATGATTGTGGAGTTTATGTGGATGCGGACGATGTTGTGTTATTGCAATATTTTATTCTGGGGACTCCGGGTGTTGGAGAGTTAAACGCTGCTCAAAAATTGGCCACGGATGCCAACAATAGTGGGTTTGCCTCATCCTATGATGCGATACTTATTCGGCGGGCCTACTTTGGTTATAATAGCCCTGATTTTAAGAACTTTTATTATTCCGTCATTTATCCTACCGTGGAAGATCTTTACTTGATAAATCAGGAAGACGCACTTGATAATTCGTTCAGCTATACCGGCAGTCACGTATCGCCCTCCTTAGTGTTGAGTCCGACAAATATTGGATTTGCGGCGGTAAAAATCGGCGATGTGGACCAAAATTGCCCGTTTGATGAATATGATTCTTTACAGGAAGGCCATTCCTCGGAAGAAAAATCTTCAACGGTCACTACCCTGTCAATCAATATTCCTGACCCCGCAGCTATTATCCCCGGAAAAGAGTTTAGTGTACCCATCCATATGGCGGACTACGATCCTTTTTCGGTGCTTTCGTTTCAATTGGAGGTGGCTTCCGGTTTCAAAATTATCGGTCTCGATAATGGCATACTCAATGTAAATTCGGAAGAAAACAACAAGTTAGCCTCTGACGGTTCTTCCTTTTCAATTTTCACCTTGCCCAGTGACCGGCTGACTAAAAGTGCTGATTTATCATCAGATCCGCTTTTGTCAGTTCGTCTCATTGCATCGGAAAACGCTAATTTGAAGGGAAAAATATTCAGTTTGCATCCCTTTAACTTGGACCGCTATGCCGTATTCAGCGAAAATCGGGCCGACGTAAGTAATTTGGTTCTTTTCCCTATCATCGGCGAAAGAGAATTCGATGAACTTCACGCAAAAGATCAAAGCGTTTGGCCTAACCCCTTCATTAACTCACTTACACTCTCGTGGCCGGAAGCCGAGCAGGGAAAGGGAAGAATAACCATCATTAATCAATTGGGCCAGACCGTAATGCAAAAGTCCCTCTCCATTAGAGGCAGACAGCTACAACTGAACGGGGCAACCGTGACTTCAATGCACCCTGGTGCCTATCTATTTAAGCTGACATTGCCTAGTGGAACCAGCCACACCTACCGGGTAGTCAAACAATAGTACAACCAGTATAAATTTTAAAATCGTTATTTCATAACGGATCGTTCCCATGCCCGGCGTAGGGAACGATCCGTTTTAAACGTTATCTCATGAAATGTTTTTACCTACTCCTGCTCATCTTCGGCTTTGCAACGGTGCTGAATAGCCAGGTTGTTTATACAAACTATACTCCCGCATTTCGCCACGATTTAGACAGTTGCACCTTTACGAATATTCCCGTCGATGAGTATCCCAACGGAAACTTTAACAATAAGCCGTTTACGATCACACCAACGGGTCAAGTCTTGTGGTTAAATAAGTTGGGCACCACTACCACGATATTCTATTCTGATCTGGACAGCGCGTCGACAACTGCCGTGCCTTACGGGCCATTTCCCCAGATATCACAACTCTACACTATTTGGGGAATAGCGTTAGACCAGGACAACAACCTGTATATGGCTGCCCCCGGATTTGAATTGTTGTTTCGACTTAACTTAGATACCGGTAGCCTGACCCAACTATCTGAATTTACGGGCCGCTTTACCGGTGGACTCACCTATGCTGGTGAAATCCTATATGCGGTATCCTCGCTTTCAATCAACAATACCCCGCAACAAGTCGTGTTGAAAGTAGACCCTACCAACGGATTAATTACCGACACCCTGTCACTAAACTCATTTCCTGACCCTAACACTTCTTTTTTTCCGGGGCTGACCCATAGCTGGCAAACCGATTGTTCGGGAAAGCAGTTGATTTCGTCAGCCTTATATAGTCCTCCGCTTGGAGGACAAGTCAATCATTCTTTTCGTACGTTTTCACTTACCGAACCATTTCCACTTAATCTAGATACGTTCTGCAGCGGTCCGGCCACCACCGCTCAACTTGCATTCAATACGTTGAGCAATACCGGTTCATGGGAGACTCACCGGGAAAACTGTGAACTCCGACTGGATTTGGATGCCGACGACAGTGCCGGGCGAGTGGGTCCCCATTTCAAAAATGCTACTACTTGTACGAATATTTTTGCGCTGACGGATACGGACGTAAGTATCCGCACGCCGGCGGGTAATTCCATCGATTCGGTGCGCATCGCCTATCGAGACGGTTCGATCATTGACGAGTTCCAAGTCTTTCAGTTTGTACCCAACGGCTCATTTATCGTTATAAATGAAGGTAACTCCTCTTTGTTAATTCTACCAAATACTACTCCGCTTACAAACTCACAGTGGGCAAGCTTTTTGAGTTCGTTGAATATCCAAGTACCCGAACTGAGGACATCCGGCTTGAGAGTAATTGAATCTAAACTTTACTCGGACGGCCAACGAGCGGACATAGCTCAATCGTTCATTGACATACAGCAAAACAAAAAATTTGCGGGCTACGACACAACTTACTGGGCCTGTCGCTCCCTACCCAGTAACCTATTAGAAGCGTTGCCAAACGTAAACCCCAACGGCAGGTGGGAACCCGAACTGGTTTATGGACCCAACTCAATCTCGGCGGCATTTAACTCTGACTCGATGGAATTTGGTGAGTACCGGTACATTCTGGAGCAGCCGGGCTGCGAAGCCGACACGGCCGTAGTTAACGTGATTACTCATCCCTTTCTTGTCGAAGCCGTTCCTCGACAAGATGATACTATTTTTTTATGTGAGAATAGCTCATACGTTTGGGATGTGCCAAATATACCATACCGGAGAAAAACATATGATGCAGATACCTATGATCTTATCAATCAGCCTATTACTTATTCAGATACGGGTCACCACAGGGTATTAATATTTTATGATTTTTTACTGCCGACTACCTGTTTTGAAAATATCTCATTAACCCTGCTTCCCGCTCCTGAGTCAGAACTTACCCGGATTGTAGATACCGTTCTGTGCGGAGAGCAATCACTTACGCTGGGTGGTATCACTTTTGACCAGGAAGGCAGTTATTTTTTTAGCGGTCCCGGTCAGGGTTGCGATACGACCTATACATTGGAGCTTACCTACGACAATGGACCGAGTATTGTGGTCGATACGGTAACTTGTGCAGCCGCTTACACTTTTAATGATACTACGTATACCAGTTCCGGCACCTACCAATTCACCGCACCCGGCGCGTTCTGTGACACCGCCTACACCCTCAACCTCACGCTCGAAGAACCGCCCACGCGAACGATCGACACCACCATCTGCGGCGGTAGTCTGAACGTGGGGGACAATACCTTTACCGCCTCGGGCAGCTACCAGTTCAGTACGCCCGGTCCACTCTGCGATACCGCCTACACGCTACAACTCACCATCCTGCCCCCGCCCGCCACCGTGGTACTCGACACGGCCGTCTGCGCGGGCGAGAGCATCGTTTTCGGCGGCAACACCTACAACCAGTTCGGCACCTACGAGCTTCAGATCGGGCCGGAGGGCTGTGCCTCTACCTACCAGCTCACCGTCTCCGAGCGCGCCCCCGTCCAGGTCGAATTGGACACCACCCTCTGCGCGGGCGAGATCCTGCTCTACGCGGGCACCTTCTTCAGCAGTGCCGGGGTCTACAACGTGAACAACACCATCGGGCAGGGCTGCGATTCCATCTTTGCCATCACGCTCTCCTACCTGCCCGCCGTGCTTACGGTGCTGGATACCGCCATTTTGGAAGGGGAATCACTGCTGGTAGCCGATACGGTGCTCACATCGGCTGGCACCTATGAGTTCACCTACCCCCTGCCCGACGGCTGCGACAGCCTCTTTCGGGTGGTGCTGGACATCATTTCCTCCACCGCCGGCCCGGCCGGCCGCGCAGCGGCGGCCTACCGGGTCACCAACCCAATCCGCAGCCTGCGCGATTTCCGCGTCTTTGACGCGGCGGGAACCGAGGTGGCGGTGCGAGAGTTGGAGATCTTTGGCATCGGCGGCCGGCGCGTGGGTGCGTGGCCCGGCCTGACCGACTTGCCCGATCTTCCGCTCGCGGCGGGGGTGTATGTGTACCGTTTTGCTGATTCGCGGGGGCAGCGGGTTATCGGCCGGGTGGTGGTGCTGGGGAGGTGACCAGGAATGAAGGATTACGCGAGGGGTGCGTGACCACCGGTCGCGGGTGGGGTTGGCCCCGCGCCACCTCCGGTCGCGGGTGGGTGCGCGGTAGCGCACGTACCGGGGGCGCCGCTGCGCCCCCGCCCGCCTGACGCGGGCGTCGGGACCACTATTTACTATTTGCTTAGAGCGTGTCTAAAATTTTTAAGAACTGAGGATCAATGATTCGCTTCGCGGCTACTTCGTGGTTAAGGTTCTGGCTAGATAAAAACTTGCGCGCATAGCGGGTTACGTAAGTCAGTTTTTATGACGCCAGGTTCTTAAATGCTTGGTTCTCAGGAAGTAAAAATTTAGACACGCTCTTAATTAGAAAACCAACGCTTCATTTCGGTTCGTGAAAACAACTGTTATAAATCAAAAATCATCAGAAGCAGCAGCCAAATTTGTCAACCGCTTATCGCTCAATACCTACCGCTTGCGCCTTAAAAAAGAACCCGAAACAACTAAATTCAAATTTCTATTAAACCCCATTTGGAAAACTCGTCACAAATCAACTATCTTTAATGCAGCAACTAAACATCCTATCCCCCCTCGCCTTCCAAAAACGAACGCGCCTTACCTGGCCGGCCCTCTTAAGCCCCCGTCACCTTCGGTGAAACGTTATCGGGCCTGTCTAAATTCATCCTCTGTCACTCATGTTCAATTCAGCCGATCGCGGACAAGCTAACGCTCTCGGTAGCGTCGCTCCCAATCCATTTATCAATTCGTTTGCCGTCAATTGGGAAACGACTGAATTTGGCCCGGCATCGCTGCAATTGAGTAATTTATTGGGGCAGACCATTTTAACAAGGACATTTGCGGTGTCTGGAAATGGTGTTGTCATTGATGATCAGCTACTATCTCGACTAACTCCCGGTGCCTATGTCTTGCATATTGCACTGCCGAGTGGCAACGTGATCACGCAGACGGTTGTTAAAAAATAAATAAACCGCTTATAACTTCATCCCGTATAAGGACAAGTCCTTATACGGGATGTTTTCCTATATTAATATTGATCAATCATGAAAAAAATTCTTGTTTTTATTGCCATAATTTTTAGCGTTGTTCAGTGCTTTTCACAGACTATATTTAGCACACACAAAAGGAATGGAGATATTTATTTCGACAAATTCAATACCAACAGCTGTATAAGAAATTTTAGTACGGTTCCAATTGGGTCTACATCGTCCGTTTTAAATCCCACTTTTGGAATTGATAATAATGGGCTTATTTTATCTGCTGAGTTAACTTGGCAGGCGGATAGTGTATACCTTCAGCTAGGGGAACTATCTAATTTTGATCCACTAATATTGCCTTTAGGCACTTTTGCACTCGGAGAAACTGCAATTACGATAATAATTGGAGCTACCTCCATTGGAGAAAATAAGCATTATATATGCACACAAAATTCAATTTTTTTCATAGATGGAGAAATTGGTGAACTTGTAAAACTTCAAAACTTCTTGGGAACGATTAAGGGTGATTTAGAACACGTAGATGGTTATCTATATGCAGTTACGGAAGATCCGATGTCTTTTTTGCAAAGTAATATCTCAAAAATAGACCCATCTGACGGAATGGTAGTTGAAACATTCAAGATAATTACTGCTAGTAATGATAATCTTGCCGGTTTACCAGGGTTGGGTTCTCAGTGGCATACCGACTGTAGTAATGAAGAGTTAGTCATACCTACAACCTATGCTACTAACGCAGTAGAGTTGGAAATACCTTTTCTATTTAGTTTGATGGATGTGACATACAACGAAGGGGAAGTGTCGCTTGCGTGTCAAGGTTCCATGCTAATTGTGGAATATGATGCTACCTACGACGCCGCCTCCTGGGAAACCCACCGTCAGGTTTGCGAAGTACGCCTGGACCTGGACGAAAACGACGACAGCGGCCGCGTGGGGCCGCACTACCGCACGGCACCCACCTGCACCACCTTTTTCTCGCTGGCCGACACGGACGTGAGCATCTGGACCATCGACGAGCGGCTGGTGGACTCGGTGGTGGTCTACATCAAGGACTTCGGGCCGGGACCGGAAGAGCAGTACCTGCACTACCAGGAAGACCCCAACTTCACCATCGTGAACGTAAACGACACGCTGCTACGCGTCTACCCCACCGATGCCGGCGTGGGCTATGCCGACTGGGGGGCGTGGCTGGCCACCCTGCAACTGGAGGTACCCGAACCCCAGCTGGGGGGCGTGCGTACCGTGGAAACACTGCTCTACGCCGGCGGCCTGCAAGCCGACGGCGCGCGCAGCTACGTGAACGTGCGGCCCAACCTGCCCACCGCCGGGCCGGACCGCACCTTTTACGCCTGCCGCTCGGCCGTGATCCGCCGCGAGCGGCTGATCGGCGATGCCTCGCCCGGCGGCCGCTTCGAGCCGGAACTGGCGGTACGCAACCTGCCCTTCCCACAGGGGGCGACGGATACCATCTTTCACTCCGATTCCATCGCCTACGGCGAGTACACCTACATCGTGGAGCGCGAGGGCTGCCGCTCCGATACGGCCGTGATCGACATTCGCCCGCCCGCCGAACAACTGGCGGCCGTGCCCCACCCTAACGATACGGCCTTTATTTGTGCCGGTTCCACTTATTTGTGGGACCCGGCCTCCTTTCCCACCGTATTCAACGGCTTCCACGAAACGACGGGTAATTTCGACCCGCTCCCGCTCACGCAGCCCGGCACCTACCGGGCGGGGGTGGATTACTTCTGGCCGGAGAATACCATCATTTCCGGCTGTTACGAATGGCTTTCCATCACCCTCATCGCCTCGCCCGACTCGGCACTCAGCCGGTCGGTGGACACGCTGTTGTGTGCGGGAGAAGCGGTAAGCGTGGGCGGCATGACCTTCGACGCGACGGGCAGCTATACTTTCAGTGTGCCGGGCCAGGGTTGCGACACCACTTATACCCTCGACCTGACCGTCACCGAACCCCCGACCGTTAGCATCGACACCACCGTTTGCACGGGCGGCTCCTTCGAGTTTTTGGGTAATGTGTTCAGCGCGAGCGGGAGCTACACCTTTAGCGACCCCGCCGCCGGTGCCTGCGGCACCACCTACGAGTTGGACCTGTTGCTGCTGGACGCCCCCACCGCCGTCAGCCTGGACACCACCATCTGCGAGGGGGAGACGATCAGCTTATTCGGTACTACTTATAGCCAGTTCGGCACCTACAACGTGACCGTGGACCAGCAGGGCTGCCCCACCGAATACGAGCTAAGTCTGACCGAGCGCCCACCCGTGCAAGTAAGCCTCGACACCACCCTCTGCGCGGGCGAGATCCTACTCTACGCGGGCACCTTCTTCACCAGTGCCGGGGTCTACAACGTGAACAACACCATCGGGCAGGGCTGCGATTCCATCTTCGCCATCACGCTCTCCTACCTGCCCGCCGTGATTACGGTGCTGGATACCGCCATCCTGGAGGGCGAGACTCTTTCCGTGGCCGATACCATCCTGGCCACGCCGGGCACCTACCTGTTCACCGGCACCGCCGCCAACGGCTGCGACAGCACCCTGCGCGTGGTGCTGGACGTCATCTCCAGCACCGGCAACCCCCTCGCGCGGGCAGCGGGTTACCGCGTCACCAACCCCATCCGCAGTTTGCGGGAGTTCCGGGTGTTCACGGCGGCGGGCGCGCAGATCGGGGTGAGTGAGCTGGAGGTCTTTACCATCGGCGGGCAAAAGGTAGGCCGCTGGGCCTCATCTGGTGACCTGCCGGACGAGCGGCTGGCGAGCGGGGTTTATGTGTACCGGTTCCGGGTGGCGGAGGATGTGGTGGTGGGCAGGGTGGTGGTGTTTTGAGGGATTAGCCGGCACTGTTTTCTCTTAATCACCTGGCGATCTTTCGGGGCGAAGGATTACCATTGTACCAACGTGATACCTAGCGTCTAGCCGGCTGCGCCGCCCGTCTCGGACGTGGACGTCCTCGACCTGAGCGGCGTGGACCTTAGTTGACGTGGACGTCCTCGACCTGAGCGGCGTGGACCTTAGTAACCTTTGCCTTATTCCCTACCTTTAGCGCCTCATTTCCTCCCCATGCGCTTCCTTATTATTTGCGGCCTCCTGGCTACCTCCCTCACCGCCGCCGCGCAGCCGGCCGCCGACTACTTTCAGCAACGGACCGACTACCGCATCCAGGTCACGCTGGACGACGAGCGGCACGAGTTGCGGGCAGAGCTGCAACTGACCTACACCAACAACAGCCCCGACCGGCTCAACTACCTGCTGCTCCACGTCTGGCCGCGCGCCTACCGTAGCGGCGAAACGGCCTTCGGACAGCAGCAACTGCGCAACGGGCAAACGGATTTTTACTTCGCCCCGGAAGCGGAGCGCGGAACGCTGGACGGACTGGACTTCCGGGTGGGAGGCCGGCCCGCCGCCTTCCGTTACTACCAGGACGAAGCCGACATCATTCGGCTCGAACTACCCGTGCCGCTGGCGGCGGGCGACAGCGTGCTCATCACCACGCCCTTCCGGGTGGTCATTCCGCGCAGCTGGAGCCGGCTCGGTCACGTGGGCCGGTCTTACCAGGTCACGCAGTGGTACCCCAAGCCCGCCGTCTACGACCGCGCGGGCTGGCACCCCCTGCCCTACCTGGATCAGGGCGAATTCTATTCCGAGTTCGGCAACTACGAAGTGGCCGTCACCCTGCCGGAAAACTATACCGTAGGTGCCACCGGCCTCCTGCAGAACGAGGCCGAACGCAAGCGGCTCCTCACCCTGGCCGCCGCCACGCGCCGGGCGATCGATACCGCAGAGGCAGCCTACGGCTACGAACCCATCCCGCCCTCCGCCGCCGCCGCCAAGACCCTCACCTACCGCGCCGATAGCGTTCACGATTTTGCCTGGTTTGCCGACAAGCGCTTCCGTGTGCTGCACGATACGCTGCAACTGCCCGGCCGCCCGGAAGCCGTAGACGTGTGGGCCTACTACACCGCCACCGAAGCCCACCTCTGGCAGCACGCCACCGGCTACCTCAAGCGGGCCGTCCGCTTCTACTCCGACCGCATCGGCACTTACCCCTACCCGCAGGTAACGGCCGTGCAGAGTGCCCTCAGCGCCGGGGCGGGCATGGAATACCCCATGATTACCGTCATCGGCCTGGCGGGCAACGGCCGCGACCTCGACGAGGTGCTCACCCACGAGGTCGGCCACAACTGGTTTTACGGCCTGCTGGCGAGCAACGAACGCGACTACGCCTGGATGGACGAAGGCCTCAACAGCTACTACGAACAGCGGTACATGCAACGCTACTACCCCGCCCCGCCCCGACGCCCCGGCGGCAGCCTGACCGCTTTCAGCCTGGACCGATCCGGCTACGGCCTCCTCGCCCGCCAGGCCGCCGATCAGCCGCCCTCCACCACCGCCGAGGGGCTGACCTACTGGAACTACTGGATGACGGCCTACTCCAAACCCGACCTGGCCCTGCGCCAACTGGCCGCCTACGTCGGCCAAGAACGGCTCGACCGCGCCATGCAGGCCTACTTCCGCGCCTTCGCCTTCCGCCACCCCCAACCGGCGGACCTGCGCCTTACCCTCGAAACCGAACTGAACGAAGACCTCGGCTGGCTCTTCACCGGTTTCCTGGAATCGACCGCAGTGCAGGATTACTCCCTGCGCGGCGCACGTTATGAGAAAAACGGAAAACTTCGGTTGCAACTGCGCAACAATGGAGAGATCGCCGCGCCCGTGCCGCTTACCCTGGAGCGTAAGCGGGGCGAGAGCGAGACCGTCTGGCTCGGAGGCTTTAATGGTGATACCACCCTCTTCCTGGATGCGCCTGACGTTCATCTGGCCCGTTTAGACGCTAACCGGCAAACGCTGGACCTCTATCCCGCTAACAACGCCCGCCATACCAAGGGAGCGTTCAGCGGTCCGCGCCAACTCAAACTTCGCCTCGGCACCCACGCCGACAACGGCACGGGAAAGTACGTTTTCCTCTCGCCCCTGGCCACCTTTACGGACTACGACCGGCTGGGGCTGGGTCTGGTAATTCATAACCGCACCATTGAACCGAAAATGACCGAGTTTGCCTGGGCACCTTACCTGGCTACCAACAATCCCGGTCTCCACGGCTTCCTGGGTATTCGACAGCGTTTTCTGATCCGGGATCGATTCGTGAAGGAAGGTCAACTCATCACCAGCGTTCGCGGCGGCGGCTACCGATACATCAACGGCCGGAAGGATCCCGTGAACTTCATCCGGAGCGGCCTGACATTGCAGATGGAATTTCAGCATCCCGCCGCCGGGGGCAAGCGGTCTTACCTCAGTTTACAGTCGCTGGGCATTAGCCGCGAGGAGGGAAATTATAACGCGGACGGCCGCCTGGCCAATTTGCGTACGGTAGAAGATCAGTTTTACACCCTGGAATACCGCTATCGCAATCCTCGCACCCTGGCCCCGCTCCAGTTCACTACCAGCCTGGAATACCGGATCGGGCAGGAGGAACGGATCGACGGCGGCAACTTTCTGAAATTGACGGCCGAGGCTCGCGGCAAATTCCTCTACCGCCCCGGTAAGGCCCTGCACTGGCGGCTGTTCGGCGGCACCTTCCTGCTCAACGACCTCCGTGCCTCCAATTTCACGCCCGCCTACGCCCTCACCCTGATCGACAACGGCACCACCGACTACCGCTTCGACGACCTCTACCTCGGCCGCAACTCCTCCGGCACCTACCAACAACAGATCAGCGAACGCGAGGGCGGATTCCGGGCACCCGTCCCCGCCAACCTCGGCATCGGCCGGTCCAACAATTTCCTCCTGTCCGCCAACCTCACCCTCGACCTGCCGCTGGTGCCGCGCTTCTTTCCCCTCCAGGTCTTCATCGACGCCGCCCTCTACGACCCCACGTCCCTGCGCACCGCCGGCGAACGGGGGCTGCGCGTCATTTCCGGCCCCGCCCTCTCCTTCCTCGACGGCCGCGCGGGCATCTACCTCCCCCTTCTCGGCACCGATCTGCTGCTCAACCCCGTCAAAGAGCGCGGCGGTATCCTCAGCCGCCTGGCTTTCCGCATCGACCTGGCCCGGCTCGCCCCTTGGAAACTGGAGGAAGAATGGCGCTACTGACCGACCGGCAGATCATTTTACCCTTATTTTTCGGCATTTATCGGGGCGTGCCCCCGGCTACCGCCGGGGTCGGGCTGTCCGGCACTCTCTCCGCTACGCTTCGTTCAAACAACACCTCCCATCCCTCACGCGGGGGGGGGGGACAAGGAATGAAGGATTGAGGGATTGAAGGTTGTGGGGCGTAAACTTGAAGCGCATAACTATAACCAAATGGTAGAGGAGTTTCACTCCGATAAAGAGCCATGCTCCGACCATGTGCTACGAGTACATCGCACTACAACTCCTCCACCATTTTTATTAAACGGTAGAGGAGTTGCACTCCGATAAGGAGCTATGCTCCGACCATATGCTACGAGTACATCGGAGTAGGCTGTCCAATCTATTTAGGTTTACCCACTACAGTTTTAACGGTATGTCAACTTCCCGTCACCCCCTCTCCTCTGCGGCGGCTGGGGTTACCACGAAGTAACCGCGAAGCGAACGGGACCCAGACAAATAGCCGGGTCGGGGGAGAGGTCACCAGGAAGCAAACGCAAAACCTGTACTGATTGAAGCTTGGCAAACTGAATAGCCATCTCTTGCAAAATATCAAATTACGGCCTACCTTTAGCAACGCAGGATAAACAAGTGATCGGAATTACGTGAAGGGTTTTGTTCTCAGTCGAGACGTGGGTTGCTACGCCCGGCGGGTTAAGTAAGGCATTCCACAATGAAGAATGAAGACAGAATACCCGCACAGAACGGTCAATTGTTTGGCCGTAGATGCTTAGCATGCAGTAAACCGGCGCGTCGCAGCACCGATTAATCCTAAATCAGCACAAAATTTTGACCAATGAAAACTATCGTTACCCTACTCACCTTACTGCCCTTAATAATGCTTGCCCAACAAACCCCGACTAACCCTGCCGGACGCTATACGGATGGTTTTGATGGTTTGGATGGAACGGAGGTGACCGAGCTTGTGCTCTATACGGATAGTACCTTTAAACTCGTAACCGTAGACCCGGTTTTCAGTTACACCTATAAAAAATACGCCACTACCGGTAATTGGACGGTTGTGGGTTCAAGTGTGATCCTCAACAACGATCTGGAACCCCGCGAATTGGTCATAAACGTTGCGGAAAGCTACGTCGGATCAGAGGATTCGCTAACCGTCAAAATCAACTATTTCCTTGAGGTATATCGAAATGAAGAACTCGTTTCCATTAAACCATTCGACTTCGATATGCTGACAATCAGCTTAAACAAGCCGAAAAAGAGATACAATATTGTAAAGCACCGCAAGTATAGTATTTGCATGTTCGCTCCCAGCATAAAACGACAGGTTCTAATCGATAGCACCACCAATATCGTGAAGCTTCCTCACAAGGACCTCAAAACGATCTGGGTCTATTCCTACGGTTTTGATCGGCCCCACAAGTTCATTATTTCCGATCCGGCGACGAATTTTCTGGAAATAACCATTACACAGCCCATCGACGAAGAACGTATGCCGCGCAGTAAGGAAATCATTATAAATAAGGAAAAAGTCTATTTTTACGAACACAATGGAAAAGTAGTTACCTCGGGCTTACTTTCGCCGCTTTATAAACAGAATAAATAATTATTTAAACGATATAACTGATATTTTCCAGAATACGTTCCGCCGTTATTTTAGCCTGAATGTTTAACCCCCGCCGCTTCAATAGATCAACCTGTTCTTTAAAAGTTTTGGGAGGCCTGTTATAAATATGATTGTTCATTTGCGGGCATAAAAAAACCTGCCAAATTTGCGCATCTCCCAGATATTGGGAAAGAGGCGAGGCAAGTATTGTTGGAACAAAGCCCAAGTGTTTTCCTCTTTTGCAAGATGGTTTTGCAAAATAAGGGTAATGACAGGCGAATTAACGGGTCATTTACAGCTCTCCATACTTGGTAATCAGGTTTTTGTATAATATGTGCGTGAGGTGCCTGGAAGGTGACGACGTAGGGGTAGGGCTTGCCCCTACCCGGAGGAAGGAAGCCCGCAGGGCCAAGCCGATAGGCGTGCCTGGAAGGGACCGACGGCGAGGCGTTAGCCGAGGCGGCACGCCCAAAAAACACTCGAACCAGGTGCCGTGCCATTAGAAAGCCGCTCTCACCAAAGAGCGAGAGCGGCTTTTTAATCCATTAACTTTCAATATTCCGATTCAGTGTCCGGGCAAATTGTGTACTATAGTCTCGTGCCAAAGTGCCGGCTCCGAGGAGCTAGCGACGATCGCCGCAAGCCACCCTAAACGCCCATTTCCTCGCGCGCCGCGTCCAGAATCCGGCGGGTTTCGGCGGCATCCTCGCCCTGGGCATAGACGCGCAGTACGGGTTCGGTGCCAGAGGGGCGGACCATGATCCACTTGTCCGTGCCGCCAAGGTAGAATTTGCTGCCGTCCATGTGCTCCACTTCGGTGACCTGGTAGGGGCCGAATTTGGTGTAGGGGTTTTCCTCGGCGCGTTTGACGATGGCCCACTTGACGTCGTTTTCCACGTGTAGGTCGTCGCGGTCGCAGTTGAACGAGCCGCCGACGCGCTCGTAGACTTCCTTGGTGAGGTCATCGAGGCTTTTACCCGATTTGGCCATGAATTCCAGGATCATCAGGCCGATCCAGATGCCGTCGCGCTCGGGGATGTGGCCCTTCACGGCCAGGCCGCCGCTCTCCTCGCCGCCGACGATCACGTCTTCCTCGGCCATGATCTGGGCGATGTACTTGAAGCCGATTTTGGTTACCTCGTAGGGCAGGTTGTAGCGGTCGGCCAGGGTTTTCATCTTGTCGGTGACGGAGAAGGTGATGACCACTTTGCCGTCTTTGATGTTGCGGTATTCTACCTGGTAGTATAAAAGGAGGAGCAGGATGTGGTGCGAGTCCACGAAGTCGCCCTGCTCGTCGAACAGGCCGATGCGGTCGGCGTCGCCGTCGGTGGCGATGCCCAGTTTGATGGTGTCGTTGCTGCGGATGAGGGCCTGTAGTTCCTGCAGGTTTCGCTCGATCGGCTCGGGGGCCTGGCCGTGGAAGCCGGGGTTATTGTCGGTGTGCAGGTGCTCGGCGTCGGGTAGTAGTTTCTGCATGGCCGATTTGCCCGCCCCGAACATGGGGTCGTAGGCCACCTTGATCCCCGAGTTGCGGATGAGGTCCATATCGAAATTCTCCCGCACGTGGTCCAGGTAGATCTGCTCGAAATCGTGGGTTTCGATCAGTCCTTTTTCGCGCAGCTCGTCCATTTCCGGCAGGTCGGTGGGCACGGCATCGGGGATGAGGTTTTCCACGGCCGTCACATCGGCGGGCACCGAGGGGCCGCCTAACTTAGACTTCAGCTTATAGCCGTTATAGCTGGGCGGGTTGTGCGAGGCCGTGATGACCACGCCCAGGTCGGCACCGGTTTTCACCACGCCCAGGCTCACCATGGGCGTAGAGATGTAGGCCGGGGCCAGCAGGCAGGTGATGCCGTGTTTGCCCAGCACCCGTACCGTGGTTTCGGTAAACATCTCCCCCCCGAACCGACAGTCGTAACCGATCACCACCCGGCTGCCGCCGGTTTGTTTCAGCCAGAGAGCCGTGCCTTCGGCCACGCGGGCCACGTTATCGTTGGTGTAGGTGTCGCCGATGATGGCGCGCCAGCCGTCGGTTCCGAATTTGATGGGGGTCATGGGGGAAGGATTGAGGGAGAACAAGGATTGAAGGAGAGAAGGATTGAGGGATTGAAGGAGGGAAGAAGGAAGAACAAGGACTAGCTGCGCTGCTTCTCTCGATCATAAATGATCTGTCGAGGTGAAAGAATGGCTGCACCGGTACTTTGGTAGGCGGCGTTGCCGCTGGTAATTTAGTACAAGCCTGGGCGCACACATTGTGGCTGCGCCACGTACTTTGGTAAGAGCCTGCGACCCGGTATTTTGGCACCTAACTTATCCTTTCGCGTGTAAAAGGAGTGCAAATGTACTAACTTACCCCTTTCCATGCCGGCGTTGCTTTAATTAAGTGTACGTGTGGGCTGGTCAAAAGTGCCAACTCCGGGGAGCTTGCCAACGATCTTTACGGGTAAAACATCAGCGTGCGCAGCACGTCTGCTAAGTTAAGAGCGTGTCTAAATTTTTACTTCCTGAGAAACAAGCATTTAAGAACCTGGCGTCATAAAAACTGACTTACGTAACCCGCTATACGCGCAAGTTTTTATCTAGCCAGAACCTTAACCACGGAGTAGCCGCGAAGCGAATCATTGATCCTCAGTTCTTAAAAATTTTAGACACGCTCTAAGTGGCGCAGCCACCCTCAACCCCCTCACCTCGAAAGGTCATTCAGTCATTCAATCATTCAGTCATTCAATCATTCCAATGACCCTACAATTCTGCGGAGCCGCCCGCGAAGTAACCGGCAGCGCTCACCTGCTCACCCTCGACGACGGCTACAAAATTCTGCTCGACTGCGGCCTCTACCAAGGGCGCAATGACGAAATGGAAGACTTTAACGAAAACTTCCTCTTCCCGCCCGCCGAGATCGACTGCCTCGTGCTGTCCCACGCCCACATCGACCACACCGGCCGGGTGCCGGGCCTGTACAAGCAGGGCTATCGCGGCCCCATTTACGCCACCCACGCAACGCGCAGCCTGTGCGCCATCATGCTGCTCGATTCCGCCTACATCCAGGAGCGCGACGCGGAGTACTACAACAAAAAGCACCAAAGCGACCCGCAGCGCACGCCCCTTTACACCACCGAGGACGTGAAACCCACCATGGATAACTTCATCGGCCTGCCCTACGGCGAGTGGCACCAGATTCGGGAGGGCGTCGAGATTCAGTACCGCGACGCGGGCCACATCCTCGGCAGTGCCAACGTGACCTTACGCATCCAGACCGGCGGGGGCGAGCGTATCCTCGGCTTCAGCGGCGATATCGGCCGGCCCGACCGGCCCATCCTCCGCGACCCGCGCCGGATGCCGGAATGTGATTATATGATCTGCGAATCTACCTACGGCGACCGCCTGCACGAGGCCAAACCGGCCGAGACGGAGAAATTTCTCAACGTGATCCGCCATACCTGCATTAATAAAAAGGGCAAACTCCTTATCCCGGCCTTCAGCGTGGGCCGCACCCAGGAGATCGTTTATATGCTGGACCAACTGGAAAGCAGCGGCCAATTGCCCCGGGTACCCGTCTTCGTGGATAGCCCGCTGGCCGTCAATGCCACCAACATTTTCGGCACCCACCCCGAGTGCTACGACGGCGACCTGAACGAATACCTGCTGCGCGACGACGACCCCTTCGGTTTCCGCAACCTTTCCTACATCCGCAAGGCCGCCGAAAGTAAAAAACTCAACCACCTCGACGGCCCCGCCATCATCATCAGCTCGTCGGGCATGATGAACGCCGGACGCTCCAAACACCACCTGCGCAACCTCATCGGCAGCGGCCACAATACCATCCTCATCGTCGGCTACTGCGCCCCCCACACCCCCGGCGGCAGACTGCGCGACGGCGTGGATGGCATGAAACTCTACGGCGAATACCACGAGGTAAAGGCCGAAGTCGTCCTGCTCGAGGGTTTCTCCGCCCACGGCGATCAAGCCGAAATGATCGACTTTCTTCAGGGCCAACAGCGCCGCAACAAGCACCTTTTCCTCGTCCACGGCACCCTGGACCGCATGGAAATTTTCCGCGATAAATTACAGGGCGTCGGTTTTAAGGATGTACAAATACCGGAGTTGGGCGAGGTGGTGAATTTGGGATAATGGGAGCAGTCGGGTAGTATTTGTAGCGGGTTGAGGGTAGCGGATGGAAATTATAAATCCAGTGACAGTGAAAACGTGACAGCATTCCGGCTATCGCCGGAATGACCTGACCGATAATCGTTCGGCAGTTCGTCACGCGTGTGTAAGTCCGTACCTTTGGGGCAACCGCCGGGGTATTCCGGTGTTGAATCTTGCGCCAAAGACGCTTAAATGACTAAACTGACTGCGCTTCAGCGCTTTTTTCGGATGCTCCGCCTGGACCGCAGGGACATCGGCTATATTTATCTATATGCTATTTTTAGTGGATTGATCGTACTCTCGCTACCGCTGGGTATTCAGGCCATCATCAACCTAATTGCGGGCGGCGCGGTATCTGCGGCCCTGGTGGTACTGATCGGGATAGTGACGGTGGGTAGTATGCTGACGGGTTTTTTGAAAGTAATGCAACTTACTGTGACGGAAAACATTCAGCGGCGGTTGTTTGCCCGTTCCAGTTTTGAGTTTGCCTGGCGGCTGCCCCGCATCAAATACGAGCGGCTGCTAAGTGAGTATGCCCCGGAACTGGTCAACCGGTTTTTCGACACCCTGACCCTACAAAAAGGACTACCTAAACTGCTGACGGACATCAGCACGGCCGTGCTCCAAATCATTTTCGGTCTGCTCCTGATCTCGCTCTACCACCCCAGTTTCGTGGCGTTCAGTATCGTCCTGATGCTGGTCCTGATCCTGATCTTTTCCATTTCCGGTCCGCGCGGTCTGGCGACCAGCATGATGGAAAGTAAGTACAAGTACAAGGTGGCGCACTGGCTGGAGGAGATCGCCCGGGCGGTAACCACCTTTAAGTTGTCGGGGCAGGGGCGACTGCCGCTGGAAAAAACCAAGACGTTGGTATCGGGCTATTTGAAATATCGGCACGCCCACTTTCGGCTGTTACTGTGGCAGTACGGGGCGATGGTGTTATTCAAGACGCTGGTCACCTTATCACTGCTGGCCCTGGGTAGTTTGCTGGTAATCGAGAATTCGATCACCATCGGTCAGTTCGTAGCGGCGGAGATCGTGATCATCCTGGTACTCAGCTCGGTGGAAAAACTGATCCTGAGTATCGACACCATTTACGATATGCTGACGGCGGTAGAAAAGATCGGCTATTTTACCGATCTGGAACTGGAGCAAGATAATAAGGGGCTGGGTTTCGAGCGCATCGACCAGGGAAACCGGGGGCTGGCCATGCAACTGCGGGACGTGAGTTTCAGTTTCCCCGACAGTCACCGGTTGGTGCTGAATAACATTAATCTGGAGATCGAGTGCGGCGAGCGAATCTGTATTCTGGGTCCCAACCGGTCGGGTAAAACGACGCTGATCCAGTTAGCGGGTATGTTGTATACCGATTATGAGGGAAGCATCTCCTACAACGGCTTGCCCGCCCGCAACATGAACTACCAGCAATTGCGCCAGCACATCGGCGACTATATGCGGGACGAAGACCTGTTCAGTGCTTCCCTACTGGATAATCTGTGGCTACATGACGAGGAACCCAACCTGATACAGGTTCAGTGGGCCATGGAGCGGGTGGGGCTGACCGAGTACGTGGCCCGTCTGCCGGCCGGTTACCAGACCGAACTGATGCCGAGCGGACGCAATCTGCCCGCCAGCGTGCGCACCAAACTGCTGATTGCCCGCACCCTGATGGGGGAACCCCGACTGCTGGCCCTGGGTGACTTCGGTGCCAACCTGAACGCCGCCGACCGCCGCCGCGTGGCCGACTTACTGAATGATCGCGAACAGCCCTGGACAGTTTTGGCCGTTTCCGACGACCCCTACTTTGCCAAATCCTGCGACCGGTTGTTATACATGGAGGAAGGACGAATCGTACTCTCAGGACCTTACGAAGAATTACACCAAGATGCCCGCGTGGCCTACGTGCTGGGCCTAAGTTCTGACGACCCTACCCTCAACCTTCAATCTGCCGCTAATGCTTAACATCAGTTCCCAGGAAAACATCGTGCCCGCTGAATTACGGGATTTTGAAACCAACGCTACCAAAGTGATGCCGCGTGCCAACCGGCTGTTCCGGTTTTGGCTGTCGTTATTACTGGTGTGCTTCTTCGTCTTCCTTTTCCTACCCTGGACCCAAAATATTCAGGCCACGGGTCAGGTAACCACGCTGCTACCGGAGGACCGGCCGCAGACGATCCAGTCGGCCATCGCCGGACGGGTGGCGCAGTGGTACGTACGGGAGGGTCAGTTCATTTCCGAAGGGGATACGATCGTGCGCCTGACGGAGATCAAGCCCGAATACCTGGACCCCGACCTGGTGGGGCGGACCGCCGCCCAGCGCGATGCCAAGGCCGGAAGTGCCGACAGCTACCAGAACAAGGTGACGGCACTGACGCAGATGATCCAGACGCTGGAAGACCAACTGGTATTGAAGCGTGAGCAATTGGATCAGAAAATCAGGCAGACGGAGTTGAAAGTGAGTACGCAGGAAGCCAATATAGCGAATCAGCAAAACCAGTTGAACATTGCCCAGATTCAGTACAATCGTTCGGATAGCTTGTTTCGGCTGGGGATTCACCCGCGCAGCAAATTCGAGGAAACCTCGAACAAACTGGAAGCGGCTCGCGCCAAGCTGATTAGCGAGCAAAACAAGTTGGCCGAACTGCGCAACGAATTGGAGATTCTTCGCCTGGAACGCCTGAACGTAGGTAACGAAACCCGCGAAAAGATTGCCAAGGCCCAGTCCGATCGCGCCACGGCCCTGAGTGATAATTTCACCGCCACGGGTGACGTACAGAAGCTGGATATTCTGGTAGAGAGCTACGAGCGGCGGCAAGATTTTTATTACATCATCGCTCCGCAGAATGCTTTGATATCCAAGGCGTTCGTGGCCGGTGTCGGGGAAACCATTAAAGAAGGCGACCCCGTGGTTAGCATCGTGCCCGCCGACCGTAAACTGGCCGTGGAGCTGTTCATCAAGCCGATGGACTTGCCACTGATCCAGCTGGGTCAGGAGGTCCGCTTTCTTTTCGACGGGTGGCCGGCTATTGTGTTCGGCGGGTGGCCGGGCATGTCATTCGGTACGTTTTCCGGACAAATCACGGCCATTGATAATAACGTTAATGACAAGGGCGAGTACCGTATTTTAGTAGCCCCCGCCGAGGTGGGCGACTGGCCCGAGCAACTGCGTCCGGGTTCGGGGGCGAAGGGTATCGCGCTGTTATCGGATGTTCCGCTGTGGTACGAACTGTGGCGCCAGCTCAATGGCTTCCCCGCTGATTTCTACCAGCAGGAGAAAGACGGCGACAAGGAGTCCAAAAAAAAGGCCCCGGCTAAAAAAGTGATTAAATAGGTTTCATGCGTTCGACTATTCCGGCTACGGCCTTACTATTTCTGGGGATATTTTTTTCCATCTGCGGCATCGCCGGCAGGTTGGCCGCCCAACCGATTACCCCCCGGATGGGTCAGGTGACCGGACCGGTACTGCCGCTGGAAGAGTACCTGCAACAGGTGCTTACCTACCACCCCGCCGCCCGACGGGCCAATCTATTGGCCCTGGAAGCCCGTGCCTACGAGCAACTGGCACGGGGCGGGTTCGATCCGGAATTGTTTGTTGATTACGACGACAAATTTTTCAAGGGCACGGACTACTGGGACATCGGCGAGGGCGGCCTGCGGCTGCCTACCCTGGGCGGCGTGGAGTTTGGCGGCGGCTACCGCTGGGCGACCGGTTCTTTCCTAAATCCAGAGAATTTTCAATCTCCCACGCGGGGGCAAAGCTTTGTCGGTTTAAAAGCTAATCTGCTGAGTGGGTTGGTAACCGATCAACGACGTACTGACCTGCGCCGCGCGGATTTGCTGCAAGACTGGAATGCCCTGGAAGCGACTGCTCAACGCAACGACCTGGCCTACGATGCCATCGTCGCTTACATTCAGTGGGCCTATCTGGAGGAGCAAGCCGCCGTGCTGGTTTACGGGCTGGAGCTGACCGAACTCCGGTTGCAACAAACGATCCAGAGCTTCGAGGCCGGCGACAAACCCGCCCTGGATACCCTGGAAACCAGCATTCAACTCCAAACCCGCCGCGCCGACCTGTTATCGACCCGCGCCGACCTGACCGCCGCCCGCCAGACCGTGGGCCAGTTTCTGTGGTCGGAGGAGGGACTGCCCGACGCGATGAGGCCGCAAACCATGCCCCAACCCACGGCCCTGTTGCTGCAACCCGCCGTGGCCGGTCTGGTGAGTAATAACCCCGCCCTGCTCGCCTATGATTTTAAGTTGCGTGATCTGGAGCTGGAGCGACGGTTGAAAGCTCAAAAAGCCCTGCCCAAACTGACAATCAAATACGAACTGCTGGCCGAGGGCTTTGATTTTACGCCCCAGAGCGATCCGGAGGGCTACGACGTGGGAGATTTTCTATTGCAGGACAATAAGTGGGGCGTCACCTTTTCCGCGCCCCTCTTTTTCCGCGCCGCCAGGGGCGACCTGCAACTCAACGCGATTAAAATCCAGCAAACCACCCTGGACCGCCAACAAAAAGCCGGGGAACTGGCCCTCAAACTGGAGCAGTACGAGCAGCAGATCGCGCTTTACCGC
Source organism: Lewinellaceae bacterium (assembly GCA_963710215.1). Taxonomy (GTDB): domain Bacteria; phylum Bacteroidota; class Bacteroidia; order Chitinophagales; family Saprospiraceae; genus Neolewinella. The sequence continues at coordinate 31,323 of CAVPZP010000036.1, forward strand.
AATCAATTGGCCGTATACCGCCAAGTGGTAACCGATTACCAAACGCTGCTGGAAGCCGAACGGACCAAGTTCGATTTCGGGGAGTCTTCCGTTTTCTTACTCAACACCCGCGAAAACAAATTGCTGGACGCCCGCCTGAAGTTGATCAAGATCGAGGCCGAGCTGAGTAAAGCGACCACCGGCAGGCAGTGGATACTGGGTCTTCTGGCCGGGCAGTAGTCGGAACTCGTGGCAATGGATACTTGTTATAGCTCACCTGACGCTAACCGCTCTAATACACACCCCATGCCCCGTTACGCCATCACTGACATCCACGGATGTGTACGCACCTTTTACACCCTGCTGGCCAAAATTGACTTCATGAAAGAGGACGAACTCTTTCTGCTGGGAGATTACATCGACCGCGGACCCAAAAGCCGCGCCGTGGTCGATCGAATCATGCAATTGCAGGAGGATGGCTACCGGGTTCAGTGCCTTCGGGGTAATCACGAAGCTATTTTGCTGGAGACCATCGACGGCCGCTACCATATTCAACCCTACCAGAAGCCGCTGCTGTCCGATTTCGGCGTCTCCCGTATCACGCAGTTGCCCCGCCGCTATTATGAGTGGTTCAGTGCCCTCCCCTACTATATCCTCCTGCCGGACTACGTTTTGGTGCACGCGGGTCTGAATTTCCAGTGGGAGGATCCCCTTAAGGATAAGGAATCCCTGCTCTACCTGCGGGACTGGGACCAGCATCTCGACCGCGACTGGCTGGCGGGCCGCACCGTGCTGCACGGTCATACGCCCGTTCCGGCCGATGAGATTAAAAAAAAGGTTAAAGACCTGGAATGGCACCCGGTACTGGGGCTGGATGCGGGTTGTTCGCATACTACTCCCGGCATGGGTGAGTTGTGTGCATTCAACATGGACACGCGGGAGGTTACGTTTGTGGAGATGATGGATTGACCGAATTTTTTATCCCGGTCCTGATTTCTTCCACATCACCACCGTCCGGTCATCGCCCGTGCTGAGCAGGAGACCGTTATTCAACCAGGCCAGGCGGTTGACCGAATTGGCGTGCCCGCCATCGCGTACGCGTTCCAGTACCTTGAGGAGACGGAGATCGGCGGCGGACCAGATTTTCAGGGTCTTATCGCGGGAGGCGGTAGCGAGGAGCTTGCCGTCGGGAGAAAAAGCAAGGTGGTTGATGGTGCCGAGATGAGCGGCTTGGTCGGTAAGGGGGCGGGGATTCTCGGCCGGGTCATTGACATCCCAAGTCAGGAGCCGGGCATCGCGGCCGCCGCTGACAAGCCGTCGGCCGTCGGGATGGAAGGCGAGGGTAAAGACGGAATTATCGTGCCCCTCCAGGCGGCGGATAAAATTGAAACTTTTGCGGCCCACCAGATAAATGCCGTTGTCGGAAGCACCCACGGCCAACAGATCACGGTGGGGAGAATAGGCGACGGCCCGTAATGCCTGGTCGCTCAGGCGCAGGCTCTGGGTCACCCGCTGGGTAGCGACGTTCCAACTGCTGAGGACGCCGTCGCCGCCCGCGCTCAGCAGCTCGTCATCGGAGAGTGGATGCAAGTCGTAAATGCCACCGGTGTGGTGGGCCTTGCCGGTCAGTTCACCGGCAGGCGAGGTGCCGTCGAGGGGAATGAAGTAGAGGCCGCCGCGCATATCTCCCGCCGCCAGCGAAGTGCCGCCGGGCAACAGGGCACAGCTGTATAACTGACCCTCGGTCTGGGCGACCAGGCGGCCGGTTTCCGGGTCGGTGGTTTGCCAACGCGTTACCCAGCCGTCACCGCCGACGGAATAGAAAACGGACCCGTCCGGCGCGGCAGCCAAAGAATAAATCGAACCCCGGTGACCGGTGAGCTGGTGCAGGCGTTTCCACATACGATCCGAACACGGCCGGCTTAAATCCGGTTTTATTTGTACTAGCATGGGATTTTGCTTACACCAGTAGAAATAAGGATGCCGCTGCGGCAGCACCTTGTTATTGACTACCTTGCAAGAGTAAAATTTAGCCCCCATGTCTCCCAAACCAATTTTCCTGATTGTCATCGGACTGCTCGTGGGCGGACTGCTCTATGTTTTGCCCCCCTTCTTCAGCACCACCGCCCTGATTGTCGGCGGCGTACTGGCGGTCCTGATTTTCGCCTTTCTTTATTCCTCGACCACCATTTTCGACGAGGACGAGTTTTGATGGCAAAATCGCCTGCCGCGAATAACTTGTTACATTAGCAGTCTCACCAATCCATCAATCCTTTGCCGCTTCTTTTCCACCACCTGCTTCAGCCCGTCGGTGAGTTGGGCTGCTGGGCCATCACCGAATCGGAGCGTGAGTTGGCTCATCAGCTCCCTCTGCACGCGGAAGAAACGGCCCAGTTGCTGCGCATCCTGGGGGAAGGCCGCCGCCGCGAGTTTCTGGCCGCCCGCCGGTTATTGCACGTGATGTCCGGCCGCGCGGAGCGAGGTGGGCTGTTAAAGGATAAATTCGGCAAGCCCCGTTTGGAAGACAGTCTCTTCCACGTTTCCATCAGCCACACGCACGGCCGCTCCGCCGCCCTGGCGCACCCCCGCCCCTGCGGCGTGGACATTCAGCAGATCGTGCCCAAGATCAGTCGGCTGGCCCATAAGTTCATTCGCCCCGACGAGGCACGCCCCACCCTGCCGGACCGGGAATCACTTCTCTATACGCACCTCATCTGGTCGGCCAAGGAAGCCCTCTACAAAGCCTACGGCCGCCGCGAACTCGCCTTCCAGGATAACTTAATCACGGAATTTACCGATCCGCTGCGCTTCGACGATCGGGGCGGCCGGGGCCGGGGGTTGCTGGTGAAGGAGGAACTGCGGCTCACTTATGATATTTATTACCGGATGCTGGAGGGAGGGGAATTTATGTTGGTTTGGGTGGTGGAAAACGGTGGGGGTGTTTGATGCGTGATATTTTGCTCGTACCGCGTGAGGGATGGGAGGTGTTGTTTGAACGAAATGCAGGGGCGAATGGCATTCGCCCCGAAATGGAGAGAGTGCCGGACAGCCCGGCCCCGGGTCCGCGTTAGCGGACCGGGGACACGCCCAGAGATACCCATCAATAAATAGGGCAAATAATAAGAACGCCCCACCCGGCCAAGGCCGAGTGGGGCGTTTTTAATTACCACGCTACCGCCTACATCCGGTAAGCGGTCACCGTGCGGTTCTTCTCGTTCACGAAGATCAGGTTATCCACCGTGTCGATCTCGTAGCCCGGGTCCTTATCCGTCAGGGCAATTCGCTTAACCACCTCGCCGGTGGCTTTGTCGATCATGTAGATCGACTTCTCGCCGCCGCCGTCACCCTGCGTGGTCAAAAACTTGAATCCCTTCGTTTGCAGGCTGTTCGTGTAGCGGGTCTGGGTCACGTTGGTCAGTTCGGTATAGTTGGCTCCCGAACCCACTCCCATCGAGAAAGTCTTGCGCGTATCGGCCGTGGCACCCGACTGGCTTTTGCCCGTTTTAATGGTGCCGTTAGACAGATTCCGCAGCGTCTGCATATTAGACAAGGCACCGTCAACGTCCACGTCAATTCCCGCCATGCGGCTACCAAATTGCGCCAAATTGGTGAAGTCCGTGGATGACATCGGCTTGTAGTAGGTGGTGTAAACCAATTTGCCATCGCGGTCGATCAGGCTCGCGTGCTGGTCGGCATACACAAAGTAACCATTGGGCAGTGCCTCGGCCTCCAGCGGCGTGTCGCGCTTTATCTCCGTCAGTTCCAGATCGTCGCGCAATTGCTCGATTTTGCCGTCCGTGAAACTGAAGCGGTAGGCCTTACCATTCTCGAACAGGAAAACCTTGTCATCTGCCTCGTCGTAGGCTACGGCGGGCACGGCTTTAAACTTCACGTCTTTGTCCCACACGTCCTTACCGTCGTCAAACGAGAGAATATTGGATCGGTCCGTACTGATGTACATCACGCCCTTGGGTGTGGGCACGGCAAAATAGGCGTAACCCTTCACTTTGCTGTCCCAAACCTTTTTGCCCGAATTATCCACATAATGGATTTCGCTCCCCTTCTCCGTTTTGGCAATGGCAATAAAGCCGTCGCGGTGCGGGATCACCTCGTCCAGGGCTTCCACTTTGTAGCTTTTCTTCCAGATCAGGTCGTTGCTTTTCGGTTCGATCAGGTTAAAACCTTCCGTCTCTACCAGCACCAGGTTGCCCGAGTTGTCGGCCACCACGTCCAACATCGTACCCTTCAGTTTCAGTTTGCCGGGCGTGATATCGCTACCATCCTCGGGCTGCAATACCGTCAGGCGATTACTCTTCCGGATACCCAGGTATAGACTGTTGTTGACGGGGCTATAGACCAGTGCCTTGATCTTCTTATCCGTTTCCTGCTGCCATTTTTTGGCACCGCTCGCAAAATCAATGGAATGAATCTGGTCGTCCATTCCGATCACCATTGCACCGGTATTGGTGAACATCGGTCCCTGGTCGATGAAAGAACCCTGGCCGGCCAGTTTTTTCACCTGCGAGAGCAATCCCTTCACTTCGCCTACTTCCACGGACCAAACCGCTTTCAGGTCGGCTACGCTAAAGTTGATCAACTGCTGGGTGTTGCCCTTCGTTGCTTCGAACAGGATGCTGTTTTGCTCCGGCAAGCTCGTATATGACTGGATACGCAGGCCGTCGTCGCCGGTATCGTAGTAAACTTCGCCCGAATTGGTATTAAAAATGGCTCCTTTTTTAACCAGGTTCGAGCTGTATTCCACGTAAGCGAGGGGCAGACCTTCCACGTTAAAGAACGTTTCGCGGTCCACGGCTTTCAGGTCGGTATTGGTCCAGAGGGTGGCACCGGTGGCATGGTCCAGGCCCATCAGGCCCTTGTCGCCGGCCGCCAGCAGGGTTCCGTCATTGGCCTGCTGAATCCAATTGACGCTGTTGAGTTCTTTGTAGAGGTCAATTTGCCAGATCTGATCCTGGGCGGTGAGAATAGCGTTGCCAAACAGGAGGCAAGAGAGTAACAGGATAGCAGGTGCTATCCGATTTAATAAGGTCATAGTGCAGAAGATTGCGCGATTAGTGGTCTAAAGCGGGTTAGTAAATTGCCGAAAGCATATCCGGCCGGTATGATCCGCTAAGATAAGGGCAAAGTCCCGCTATTTTTTGTTTATATAACTTTATTGCACTAAAATCACCTCATCACCCGTTGATCGTTTAGCCTCTGGCACTGCTCCGGGCGTGCCCCCGTCCCTGGCGGTCGGGGTCGGTCCCTTGCGGGCGTCGCTATTCGCTCGGTGCTATGCACTTCCGGCTGCGCCGTCACCCTCCAGGCACCTCACGCAGACGAGCAAAATATCTTGTGGCAAGAAATAACATTACCCGCTACCGTCCTTGCAGAACTACGCGCTTGCTCACCGCCGCGCCGTCCATCTCCAGCCGCACCAGGTAGGTGCCGGGGGCGTGGCCGGCCAGCCGCAGCGGCACCTGCCGCTCACCGGCGGCCAGGTCCAGGGTGCGGGGGCGCATCACCAACCGGCCCAATTGATCGTAGACGAACAGCCGCACGGGCGCACCCGTGGCCGTAAACCGCAGCAAAAAGGTTCCGTCCGACGGGTTGGGCGCCACATTCAGCGGAAAATCCTCCGCGCCGTCACGGCGCACCGCGTTGGGGGTTTCTCCGCAGGGGCTGAGTACCGGCAGGTAGGTAAATTCGGGATGCAAAATATTCCGCACCCGTTCCTCGTCCGCCTCGAACCAGTCTACCAAAATACTGCCGTAAATATCCCGGAAATCAAACTGCATCGGCACGCCGGTCTGGCTGTCGATCTCATCGGCTACCAGTGGGCTATTCTCGCCCATGATGCCGTCCTGCACGCAGGGGCCGAACAGGAAAAGCGGTGCCGCGCTGCCGTGGTCGGTTCCCAGCGCATCATTGGATCGGATACGGCGGCCGAACTCGCTAAAGGTCATGCCCACCACGCGCTCTTCCAGCCCCAGGGCCGTCAGGTCGGCCTGGAAAGCCGCCAGGGCGCCGCTGAGGGTGCCGAGTAATTCGGCGTGCGTGCCGGTAGTGGGGTCACTCCCGATTGCCTGATTGGCATGGGTATCGAAACCGCCAAGGTTCACGATGTAAATTTTGGTCTGTAAGCCGCCGCTGATGAGGTAAGCCACGTTCTTCAACTGTTCGGCCAAACGGGTATCGGGGTATTCCACCAGGCTGTTTCCGGCCTCGGCGGCCGCCAACACGATCTGCCCGTAGGTGTTGGTCTGTGCCATCGTGGTGCGCAGGAAAGAAAGCTCCTCGCCGTAGTAGTTGTCCGGTACCGGCGTATCTCCGCCCGGAAAGAGGGAGGTCTGGCTAAAGGGATCGTTGACCGTCAGCGAAAAATTGAACCCCGCCGTCTGGCAGGTTTCCGAAACCACCGTACCCATCGTGATGGCAATGGGGTCGGGGGTGGCACTGTTGGGGTAGCCTTCCGGGTAGTCGGGGTAATCGTCGATAAGGTAGCGCCCCATCCACCCGGTGGTATCCACCTCGTCGGAGGCCGATCCGCTGGTCCAGATATCGGTAGACCGAAAGTGGGACCGGTTCTGATCGGGATACCCCACCGCCTGTACCACGCCCAGTTTACCTTCGGAGAACAACTGCCCCATTCCGCTCATGGCCGGGTGCAGGGCGTTCGTCGTATTAAGGTTGATCAGGCTGCTCTCGGGTAACAGAATATTTGAGCGCAGCGCCGCCAGGTTATCGTACTGGTCGAGCGGCACGAGGGTATTCAGCCCGTCGTTGCCGCCGTTGAGCTGTACCAGCACCAGCACCCGGTCGGAGTCGGGGTTGATCAGGCTTGCCAGCAGGCTGCTGGGGGCGGCGTGTAGCGGCAATTTATTCAGGAAGAGCGGCAGGCTGAGGGCACTGCCGGCCCGGAGGAAGTGGCGTCGATTCATCATGGCGGAATAGCTTTGGGGAGGATGGATTAGGAAAGGTGGAATTCCGCCATGTTGAAAATGGCTTTGAACAGTTCACGCAGCTTACTGTCGATGGCAGCGTACAGCATCTCATTGGTCGGGTCGGTAAGGTAGAGTCCGTACTCATCCGTCCACTCGAAATCCGGCAGGCCCGGCAGCAGTATCTCCTTCAACGAGTCGAGTTGCTCCGGCAGGGCCGGCTGGGGCAATAACAACTGCGTGGTGCGTTGAATCAACGTATTCGGATCGTAGGATTCGGAGCCGAATTGCTCGATCCAGGCCACATAGTTAAAGCGGTAACGTACACCCTTCACGAATAAGCCGTTGGCACGCGTCAGGTCACCGACCATATTAGCCCGCGCCTGCAAAGTAGGACCGGAAATCCAGGAACGATAGTAGCCGGGTGCCTGATAGTAGGCTTTCCAGCCGGCCACGCTGGGCGTTTTGAAATACTCCTGGTCCATCAGGGCGATGGCATTGTAGGTTAAAAACCGCACATGGGTATCACGCTCCAGATTTTCTTCCAGATGATCGTAACCGAACTGCCGCAGAATGTTGATCGTGTAGTCCCAGGGTGAACGGATCATCGGGCCGGCGTAGACGATGTCGTAAAAATGCTGGCTACCGAGCAGTGCCTGTAGCACCGGCGCGATCTCGTAATCATTGTCGATTAGCAACTGCGCCAGGGGCGCAATCACTTCGCTCTCCACGGTGGGCGTAATGTCGTAGTAAACGAAAAACCGGTACAGTTTGGTGACCAAATAACGGGCCGTGGCGGGCTGATCGAAGATCAGATCCACCAGTTGCGCGTATTCCTGGTCGCCGCCGTTGCTGATTACGGCATTCCCGAATCGTTCACTGAACTGCTTGTCCTCGCTATCGTGGCGGTTGGCCGTGTAGTAGCTCTCGGGGTCGTTATCCGGGTTGGTCGAATTGATGTAGCGGGTGCGCCAGCCCGTAAGTACCCGGGCAGCGGCCCGCACGTCGTCTTCGGTATAGTTGGTGTAATCGCCCGGACCGACTTGCGGCCCCTTGCCGAGGGTGAATAGTTCCATCAACTCCCGGCCGTAGTTTTCGTTGGGGGAGTTTTTGCTGTTCTGGTTGCCATTCAGAAAAATGAGCATCGCCACGTTGAGCGTCACTTCCTTCACCAGCTGGCGGGCATTGCCGGTGGCATATTCCCGCAGCAGGCGATTGTACTCGTAGTTGACACGCTGGTCGTTGTTGACGGTGATACCGAAGTGGTTGGTCCAGAACAGCGTCATTTTTTCCCGTACGGAAATTCCCTCGTTTTCGGCCTGCTGCACCACCCACGCACTCAGGCTCTGGCGGCGGTAATTGGCCAGGCCCGCTACTACTGTCAGGGCCTTATCCACCCACGGCTCGCCGATGGCAACCAATGGGTCGGATTCAAAATAGTGATTGACGGGCGGGGCGGGGACCGGTTGGGTCGCGAATAATTCCACCAGCGTGGCGGAAAGTCCGGCAATGACAACCTGCTCGATCTCGGGGCGGCGCGGGCCGCAGCCCGTGCGCCGGAGCAGGTGCGCGGCTTGCGCGGCCGTCCAGGGGCCGGTATAAGGTGCCAAGCCGGTAGTAACGGCGGCGGCCATGGTAGTGGGTGATGCCATGAAGGGGGGATATTATGATTGCGTTAAAGGTTGGACCGGCAACGGAAGCAACGGTTTAATCAACGGGGTAAAAATATAAATATTTCTGATCGGTTCACTTCTTTGGCGCAAATACCCGCTAGAAAAAGCTGTCACGGAATAGGCTCTTTTACGTTAGGCAACCTCAAAGCAGCCTCGTATTGATCCCGTTTTCCCAACCGCATACGGCCGTTTCTCGATTCGACAACTCCGAACGCTATCAGTCCTGAATCAGGATCACGAGTTTAGCATTATCTTACGCCGCTATGGCAGCTCGTCCAAAAGCGTGCCCGCCCAACCCAACGCACTATGCCCCCCAGCCCGCTCAGCCGCCGCCTTTTCAGTCGCAACCTCGCCCTCGGCCTCACCGCCCTGGCCCTGCCGGGCACCGGCTTCACCGCGCCCGCCGCCGCTGCGCCGGCACGCATTCACGTGCCCCCGCGCCTGCGGCGCGGCGACACGGTCAGCCTCGTTACCCCCGGTAGCTTTATCAGCGACGATAGCCTGCAAACCGCCTACACCAACCTGGAATCGCTCGGCTACGTTGTCAAGCCCGGCACTAACCTGCGCCGGCGGCGGGGCTACACCGCCGGCACCATCCGAGAGAGGTTGGACGATCTGCACACCGCTTTCGCCGATCCCCAATCCCGGGCCGTCTGGTGTGCCCGCGGCGGTTACGGGGCCGCCCAGTTGATGCCCGACCTGGACCTGAAACTGATCCGGCGCGCTAATAAGATCTTCATCGGCTATAGCGATATCACCGTACTGCTCAACGGTATTCACGATGCCACCGGCCTGGTTACCTACCACGGCCCCGTCGGTTCCTCCACCCTCACCGATTACACCCGGACCCAACTGCAACTTGCCCTGGAAACCAACCTTCCCCTGGATATTCTGCCGCTGGTGCCGGGAGAAAAAGAGACGGACGGCGGCTTCTTCCAGGAATCACTGGCGGCCGGCCGCGCTACCGGAAAACTGCTGGGCGGCAACCTCACCCTGCTCTCCGCCGCCGTCGGCACCCCCTACTTCCCAAAAGTAAGGGGAAGCCTGCTTTTTATCGAAGACATCGAGGAACGCCCCTACCGCATCGACCGGATGCTGCTGCAAATGAGCCAGGCCGGGGTTTTTGACCGGGTGGCGGGCGTCGTTCTCGGCACTTTCGTCGGCTGCTCGGCCGAGGAGGATGACCTCGGCTCCCTGACCCTGCCCGAAACCATGCGCGATCGCCTGGGCAAACTGGGGGTACCGGTCTTCTACGGCCTGCCCATCGGCCACATCGACGATATGTGCACCCTGTCCGTCGGCCAACCGGCGTCATTCGACGGTGCAAGCGGGCGGCTGGTGGTGAAGCGCGAGGGGTGAGAAATGTAAATCTCGCAGGATTTAAGCCCTGAAAGGGCGGCATTTAGCAGCCCGGGGCGTAAGCCCTGGGCGACAGCGTACCACGCGCAAACAGCCGCCCGCCCAGCAGCGTTGTTAAGCAACGCTGCTGGGCGGGCGGCGGGGATGTAGAAGAGCCTATCAATCCCAGGGCTTACGCCCTGGGCAAGTAAGTGCCGTCCTTTCAGGGCTACGGCAGCGAAGCTTACCTCAGTGCTCTGACGGCAACTCCGAGGAGTTTGCGACGATCACCGCAGGTAAATACCAGACACGCAGCGTCATACAAAAGTACGGGCGAAGCCCCCACATCCTCTGCGTGAGGTGCCTGGAAGGGCCGGCGCGTAGCGGCGGAGTGCGTAGCACCGACCGACAGGGAGCCTGCAAGGGACCGACGGCGAGGCGTTAGCCGCGGCGGCACGCCCAAAAAGACGCCACTCCCCACCTACATCATCGTGCGTAGGCCACCGACCGCTTCTCGCGGATTACCGTTACCCGGATCTGGCCGGGGTACTGCATTTCGTTTTGGATTTTTTCGGAAATTTTGAACGACAGCTCGTCGGCGTACTCGTCGGTCACCTTGTCCGATTCCACGATCACGCGTAGTTCGCGGCCGGCCTGCATGGCAAAAGCGGTTGAGACGCCGTCGTGGCTCATGGCCAGTTTTTCCAGGTCGCCCAGGCGCTTCAGGTAGCTTTCCAGGATTTCGCGGCGGGCACCCGGCCGCGAGCCGCTGATGGCGTCGCAGGCCTGCACGATGGGCGAGACGATGCCCGTCATTTCGATCTCGTCGTGGTGCGCGCCGATGGCGTTCAGCACGGCGGGGTGTTCCTTCACTTTTTCGGCCAGTTCCATGCCCAGCAGGGCGTGCGGCAGTTCGCTCGGTTCCTCGGCCACTTTGCCGATATCGTGGAGCAGGCCGGCGCGCTTGGCCAGTTTGACCACCTTGGAGGGCAGGCCCATTTCGGCGGCCATGGCGGCGCACAGGTGGGCGGTTTCGATGGAGTGCTTCAGCAGGTTTTGTCCGTAACTGGACCGGTAGCGCATCCGGCCCACCATGCGCACCAGGTCGCGGTGCAGGCCGTGAATGTCCAGTTCGATCACGGTGCGCTTGCCGATTTCGCGGATCTGCTCGTCCAGTTCTTTTTGCGTTTTGGCCACCACCTCCTCGATGCGGGCGGGGTGGATGCGGCCGTCGGCCACCAGGCGCTTCAACGAGAGGCGCGCCACCTCGCGGCGGACGGGGTCGAAACTGGAGATCACGATCGCCTCGGGCGTATCGTCCACCACGAATTCGGCTCCCGTGGCGGCTTCCAGTGCGCGGATATTGCGGCCCTCACGGCCGATGATCTGGCCCTTCAGGTCGTCGCTTTCCAGGTTGAAAACGGAAACGGTGTTCTCGATGGTGATCTCGGCACAGGTCCGTTGGATGGTTTTGATCACGATCTTTTTCGCGTCCTGCGCGGCGGTTTCGCGGGCTTCGGCCAGGCGGTCGCGGATCAGGGCCATCGCCTCGTTTTCGGCGCGGGCGCGGGTGGCCTCCAGCAATTGCTCGCGGGCGGTTTCCTCGGTCATGTTGGCAATCTTCTCCAGTTCGCGGATGAAGCGTTCGTGCTGGGTATCCAGATCGTCCTGCTTCTGCTCCACCACCAGCAGTTGCTGCTTCAGTTGGTCGCGCTGCGCTTGCAGTTCTTCCTCGCGCCCCTGCAGGGCTTCGCGACCGGTTTCGATCTCCTTTTTTTGGCGGCCGAAGTCGCTCTTTTCGGTGCGCATCTCGGCCAGCAGGGTCTTCACTTCCACTTCTTGGTCCTTCAGGCGCACGCTCTCCTCGGCCTTCCAGGTCTCGAATTCCGAGCGCATCCGGGCAAATTTGTCCTTGTTCTCACGGATTTTGCGCTGCTTCACCTTTTCGGTGCGGGCCTCGGCATTCTCAATGATCCCGGCGGCTTTCTGCTCGGCTTCGGTTACCAGACCGGCGGCGCGTTCGCGGCTCTCTTGCAGCAACTTATCCGACTCGGCCGTATTGGCGTCTGCCTGCGAGGACAGGATTTTCTTCTTCTGCGTCTGGTGGAAAACCAGCCCCAGCACGATGCCGACGACTAGTCCGATTACAATACTTATCAGGTCCATTAGTAAGAGTAGCGTTGGGGGCGGGGCGGCGGGCGGCCGTCCGGTCCGGGGTTATTTCCCTCACGCGGGGCGCGGGGAAGGGGGCTACCGACAAAAAAACGCGGGCGGTTTCACTTTAGCAGTTCGTCCACCAGCTCTTCCAGTTGGTCCACTTGCTCGGTCAGGCTGCCCACGGCACCGGCGGCGTTCAGCCGCTGGTTCACCTTGTTCAGTTCGGCGGCATAGGTCAGCACGGTCATCGCCAGGCAGTCCTGCTTATCGCGGTCGGAATAGCTGATTTGGAAATCGCTGATCTTGTCATTGATCTCCTTCACCACCCGGCGAAAAGCCGTTTCGTCATCGCGCGAAACGCGCAACGGATACGGGCGGCCGGCAATGATGACCGTCAGTAATACGGTTGCTTCGGGTTGCTGTTCCATGGGTCCGTGTCCTAGTTTTGCCGCAGCCATTCGATGCAGCGGTCGATCTCCCGCAGGTAATGATCGATCTGTTCGCGGGTGTCCTCCCCATTCGGTTCGGCACTGTCACGCTGCACGCGGGCAAGTTTATCCTTGAGTGAACTGACCACGCCGTTCTGGCGGTCCAGTTCCGTTTTCAGTCGGTTATTTTCGCGGGCCATCTCGTCAGCCTCCCGGTCCATACGGGCCAGTTTGCCGGCAAGCTGCCGCAGTTTGAGTTCCAAACCGTCTAACTTTTCAGACAGCTTCATAAGAGTTTTAAAATCGGTGTAGGGATGAACCGGCACTCGCCGGCAAATTTTCCCAAAGGTAAGTAAGATTGCGTCAGGAAAATTGTCCGTTGCACGGTATTTCTCCGGCGCAAACCGCTGTTACCGGTTCGGGGCCGAAGCGGTTAACGTTCAATCGGCTATTTTACAGTTGTTTATCTTTTTTTGGGCGTGCCCCCTCCCGGAGGTCGGGGTCGGTTCCTTCCCGGCTCGCTGTTCGCTCGGTGCTAACGCACTCCTCCCGCCGGGCCGGGGCAGGCCCCGGCCCGGCGGCGGCCCGTCCAGGCACCTCACGCAATCAGTTATGTTGACCGGCTTTCCTTCCATTCATTCTAACCTATCCTCACGCCTCGGTCGCCCGGCCCGGCGCACGGCCCACCCGCCCATCAATGCACCGATAGCCACCAGCAACAGGGCAATGATCTGGGCCTGCGAGAGCTGGAACCCTAGCATGTCGTAGCGGTCGTTGACCCGCACGAATTCGATGAAGAACCGCTCCACGCCGTTGAAGAGCAGGTAAAGCGCGAAGAGTGCCCCCGGAATTACCGTCAGCCTTTTGCGCACCGCCCATAGGATACCGCCGATGGTAAAAGCCATCAGCGTCTCATAAAAAGAGGTGGGGTAGCGCGGATCGGCCAGGCGGCTACAATAGCGGTCGGTGCAGCCGGCGACGGTTTCGGTACCCTCGTTGATTACGTTATGCGGAAAATCATAACTCCACATCCAGTCCGGCAGCAGCCAGCTCGGCGGCACGGGCGGGGCGGCAATCCCCCAGTCGCCGTCGCCGCTCAGTTGGCAGCCGATCCGCCCCACGCCGTAGGCCACGATCAGGGCCGGGGCCACCGCGTCCATCACCGGCAGCACCGGTATGTCCTTACTGCGCAAGTACAGGAACACGCCCACGAACCCGCCGATCAGGCCGCCGTAAATGGCCAGGCCCGATCCGGAAAAAAACACCCCGACCGGGTCGGCAAAAAAAGCGGGCAGGTCCTCGATGATGGCAAATACCTTGGCCCCCACCACACCGCTAATGGCGGCAATGGTGGTAATTACCCCGATCCGGTCGGCGGGATAAACCGTTACCACCCGGTTACCCGGCAGTTTGTCGCGTTGCATCCGGTCGTAGGCCACGTAGTAACCGATCAGCAGGGCCGCGCCGATTATTCCGCCCACCCAGCTTCCCGCAAAGGTTAGGATCACCGCCGCCGCGTCCTGTTTCAGGTCGGCGAAATTGGCGATCGCGTAGGGTAATTTGTAACCGATCAGGAAGCCGAAAAAGCCGTTCATCAGGTAGTCGGCGGGCGATACGCGGCGGGCCTGGGTCATTTCCTCGCGCCGACCGGAAAACTGACCGGCCGCCTGCCGTCGCCGCAATTCCGATTTCAGGATCAGGGCGGCGACCAGGATCGCCAGGACCAGGAATAACCCGAAGGTTTTGAAAATACTCAGCCAATTATCCCGGTCGGTACCGATTATATCGTGGAGGATGTAAGAAATATCGGGGTACATAAGCGGGGGATCGGGTTGGCGGGGGAATATAAGTTAGCAAGCGGGCCAAAGATCGGGTGCCGCCGGGCCAAAACCAAACCGGGGCGGCCGCAAGCTTGCGGCCGCCCCGGAGCGGATCGTACGATCGGAAAGATCGGTCTATTCAGCGGCGGCGGTTTCTTCACCACCCTCGCCTTCTTCACCTTCCTCACCTTCGGCGGCAGCTTTAGCCTCGGCCGTAGCGGCACTACGCATGGCACGCGGTACAACCACGGTAACCACGGGCGTCGCACCGGCGGTCATCAGCTCGATGCCCTCGGGCAGTTGGATGTCGCGCACCCGGGCCGACTGGCCCATCTTGAGCTTGGAGATGTTTACTTTCAGGCTGTCCACCAGCTTGCTGGGGGTCGTCTTGATCCGCACGCGGCGGATGTTCTGCTGTAGCTTACCGCCGTTCAGTACCCCTACCGAGACGCCCTCGGGGCGTACGGGCACGTCCACCTTCACAACCTGGTCCTGCTGCAGGGCCAGAAAGTCGATGTGCTGAATCTCGTCGGTCACCGGGTGAAACTGAACTTCCTTCAGGATGGCCTTGGTGGTCGTACCGCCAATGGTTACCTCGGCCGTTTTGAAATCGGGGGTGTACACGAGGTCGCGCACGTCCAGGGGGCGCAGCGTAAAGTGAACCGGGTCACCGGCACCGTAGAGTACACCGGGCACCAGGCCCTCGCGACGAGCGGCCTTGGTGTTCTTTTTTCCTAAGTCGTGGCGGGCTTCCGCCTGGATTGCTACCGTTTGCATAAGTCAGTCATTTTTCGGCGGTTGCCAATTCGGCCCGCAAAGATAGCTGTTTTGCAATTGGTTGCCAACTTTTTTTTAACTTATTCAGTAGGGAGGCTTCTTCGCTTATCCCTGCTGCACGAATAAGGCCGAGATCGATTCGTTGGCGTGGGCATTCCGAATGGCCTGCGCAAACAGGTTGGCGGAGGTCAATACCCGGATCTTTTCCGACTCTTCCTGTAGGGGGATCGTATCACAGACGATCAGTTCGGTCAGGGCGGACTCATTGATCCGGTCGTACGCCTTGCCGCCGCTCAGGAGCGGGTGGGTGGCGATGGCCCGCACGCTGTTGGCTCCTTTCTCCATCAGCAGGTCGGCGGCGCGGCAGAGGGTACCGGCGGTATCCACCAAGTCATCTACCAGGATCACGTCTCCACCTTCCACGTTGCCGATCAGGGTCATCCCCGCAATCTCGTTGGCCCGCTGGCGGTACTTGTCGCAGATCACCATCTCGCGGTTAAAGTACTTGGCGTAGGTGCGGGCCCGCTTCACGCCGCCCACGTCGGGCGAGGCAAAGATGACGTTCGACATGTCCTGCTGCTGAAAGTAGGGGATAAAAATGGCCTCGCTCTTCAGGTGATCCACGGGGATATCAAAGAAGCCCTGGATCTGGTCGGCGTGAAATTCCATCGTCATGATGCGGTTCACGCCCGCCGCTTCGAGCAGCGTGGCGATCAGTTTGGCGGAGATCGGCACGCGGGGCTTATCCTTCCGGTCCTGGCGGGCGTAGCCGAAGTAAGGGATCACGGCACAAATGTAGCCCGCCGAGGCACGCCGCGCCGCGTCGATGGTCAGCAGCAGCTCCATCAGGTTCTCGTGCGGCTGGCACGTAGAGCCGATCAGAAAAACATAACTGCCCCGCACCGACTGGTTAATGACCGGCTGCATCTCGCCGTCGCTGAACCGGGCCACGGTCAGGTCCCCCAGTTCCTGCCCGTAACCGGCGGCAATTTCCCGGGCCAGCCCGGTAGTGGCCGTAATGGCAAACAAATTGACTTCGGTACTGAGGGGGGCGATGTAAGATTTGCCGGACATTCCGCTGGTCTCGTTTGGTAAGGCCCAAAGGTAGGGAATTCCGGGAGTGTGCCCGGTTATAAGGTGTAAACCGGCAGTTAGGTCAGGAGGATTTTAAGGGCGTGCCCCCGCCTGCCGGCGGCGTCGGTCCCCTACCGGGGTTCGCTATTCGCTCCGTGCTTCGCACCCTCCCTGCCGGTCGGCCCGTCCGGGCACCTCACGCAGGGGGGAGAAAGTGGCAACTATTAAGTGATGTCCTTTTTGAAATTGTCAGCCCCGCTAGATTGTAACAAACTTCATCATTCACTTTAGATCATTACAGGAATAAGGGAGTAGCAACTCCTTTAAATCCGCCGGAATGTCCATTGGTTGCAGTGGTGGAACGTCGGCTCCTCCGGTATTACCCGTGGGAACTTTACCGACAAAGGATTTTACGCCGCCAAATACCAGGCGCAGTATCTGCCCACGGATTTCTTTCCAGCTTTTAATGGTAAAGCCGAAACGAAGCATCAACCAGTGGACTTCGGAGTGTTCTACGGCCCAGGGTTGGCCCAGTATATGAGCCCGTTCCAGGTGTTGCCAGGCTCGGGAGAGATTTCCTGCTAGGAAAGCGTTTCGGAAATCGTTGAGTTCTCGTTGGTAATGCGGTTGCAGGTCGCAGGGCATTTTCCAGTAAAATTTCATTCTATGTAAATTAATTTAATTAATAAGAAATTATGCTTGTGGCTGAAAGGCAATGTAGGCTATTTCTTATATGCCAACAACCGCAGCGCATTCCCCACTACCACCAAAGTCGACCCCTCATGCGCAATCACCGCCGGCCCGATCTCGGCAATCCCTAGCAGCGTAAGCGGAATAAGAATGATTACCATACCGAGGCTCATCACGAGGTTTTGGCGGATGATGGCTTTGGCTTTACGGCTTAGACCAATTGCAAAGGGTAGGTTATCGAGGCGATCGGCCATGAGGGCGACGTCGGCGGTTTCCAGGGCTACGTCGGAGCCGGCGGCACCCATTGCGATGCCTACCGTGGATTTGGCCATGGCGGGCGCATCGTTGACGCCATCGCCGATCATGGCCACCATCCCTTCTTCAGCGCGTAGCCGTTCGATGGCGGCCACTTTGTCTTCCGGCAGAAGGCTACCGAGCGGATCGGTGATGCCGATATCGGCGGCAACGGCATCGGCTACTTTTTGATGGTCGCCGGTGAGCATGACCATCTTTTTAATACCGAGTGCTGCGAGAGCGGCCAGTGTAGCTTTCGCTTCGGGACGGGCAACGTCCATTACCGCGATGATGCCGAGGTAGCGATCATCCTGGTGAACGATCATGGCGGTATTGCCGGTATCTTCCAGTTTGGCCATTTGCTGATCGATATCGGCGGGGATTTCTTGATCGGTCAGTTCGCGGAACAGGCGACGGTTGCCGATGTGAACCGTTTTGCCGGCAACCGTAGCTTTGACACCCCGGGCGGTGAGGGCTTCCAGGTTTTCAGCGGCGGGAATAGCAGTCGTGCCGAACCCCAGGCGTTCTTTACCGCCGGTGACAATGGCGGCGGCTAACGGATGGTCACTGAGTTCCTCGACGGCAATAGCTACGGTCAACAGCTCGGACTCGGTCGCCTCCCCGGAAGGAATCACTTCAGTGAGGCGGGGCTTGCCTTCGGTGAGGGTGCCGGTTTTATCGAAAGCCAGGGCGGTGATGCCACCGAGGTCTTCGAGGGGGCGTCCGCCTTTGATGAGAACTCCCTGGCGCGCTGCCCTGGCAATACCGGCTAACACGGCTGACGGAGTGGAAATCGCCAAAGCGCAAGGGGATGCGGCGACCAGGACGGCCATGGCCCGGTAGAAACTCTTGGAGAACGGCTCGTCGATGACGAGGAAAGCGAAGAGTAATAGGAATACCAGGCCGATCACGGCGGGCACGAAATACCGCTCGAACTTATCGGTTAATTGCTGGGTAGGGGACTGCTGGGTTTCCGCTTCCTTAACGAGGGTAACGAGGCGGGAAAGGGTACTGTCTTTTGCCAGCTTGAGTACCCTGATTTCAAGCGGGGAACTGCCGTTGATAGTACCGGCAAAGGCGCGGTGTTCCGCCGGCAATGTATCCAGGTCCACGGAAGCGTCTGGACCGGACACAGGTACCTTGTCTACAGGAACACTTTCGC
Organism: Lewinellaceae bacterium; assembly: GCA_963710215.1. Lineage (GTDB taxonomy): Bacteria > Bacteroidota > Bacteroidia > Chitinophagales > Saprospiraceae > Neolewinella. Next base: position 49,653 of record CAVPZP010000036.1, read on the forward strand.
CGGTAATCGGTGCCTGATCGACGGCGGAGGTGCCGCTGACGATCACGCCGTCGGCGGCGATTTTGGAATTTGGGCGGACAACGATGATGTCGCCTAAGGCCAGTTCTTCCACGCCTACTTCGGTGGTGGTGCCATCGCGTTTGACCAGCGCGGTTGGCGGGGCCAGGTCGGACAGCGCCTCGATTGATTTACGGGCTCGGCCCATGGCGTAGTTTTCCAGGGCATGGCCGATGCTGAACAAGAATAGCAAGAGGGCTGCTTCCTGGAATTCCCCTAGCGCGCAGGCACCGGCGGCGGCTACGAGCATCAGGAAATCGATCTCGAACTTACCCTGACGGATGGTCTGAATAGCCTCGATAAGAATGAAGTAACCTCCCAGCAGGATGGCGATGATGAACAGCACCGTTGAAACTAATTCAGGAATATTTCCCAGGAAACTCAGGATAAGTCCGACAAGCCAGAAAACCCCGCTGCCGATCGCGAAGTACAATTCTGTATTCTCGCCGAAGATGCCACCGTGATCGTGGTTGTGGCCGTCTCCGGCGCTGTGTTTTTCTTTTCCGTGTTCTCCGGGGCCGTGGTCGTGGCCGGCATGTTCGTCCCTTTTGACCGTGCCTCGCATTTGGAGGTCGGTATCGGCAATAGCGGCCCGCACGGTATTTTCGTCCGTGAGGGTACTATCGTATTCAATCCTGGCTACCCCGGCACCTGATACGACGGCTTCGAGGATGCCGGGTGTTTTTCCGATTTGTTCTCCGAGCTGGCGGGCGTGGCGTTGGTGCCGGATGCCGGTGACGTCAAGGAGCAGGTGGCGGTAGCGGTCGGTGATCTCCGCACCGGCGCGCCGGGCGATGGCCTTCACTTTTTCAAGACTTAGCTGGTCGGGATCGTAATGGATACAGACCTCAGCCGGCGCGCCCTCTTTAATGTGGGCTTTTTCAATGCCGGCTTCGGCGTTGAGCGCGGACAGTAGGCGGGTGACGCACAGGTCGCGCTCGTCGGGTATTTCGGGTAGTAGGACGGGGAGGTCCAGTTGTAGTTTACTCACGGTAGTCGATCTGGGAAAGTTTATTTTGATAGTTTCAGGATGCGAAAAGCTCCCCGCAGGACAACGGCAAAGACGATGCTTCCGACGATCAAGTCAGGCCAGCGCGTAGCGGTGAGGTAGACGAGGACACCGGATAAGATTACTCCAAAATTGATGATGATATCGTTAGAAGTAAAGATGTAACTGGCTTCCATGTGGGCTTCGCCTCGCTTGGTTTTTTGGATAAGCCACAGACAGACGGCATTACCAACCAAAGCCAGGGAGGCTACGATGATCATGACCTTAAAGTCAGGCACTTCCCCGTAACCAACAAAGCGACGTATGACCTCCGCAAAACCGATAACAGCAAGCCCGATCTGGATATAGCCACTGTAACCGGCGATCTGTTTTTTACGGGCTGCAACCGCACCGACAGCCAACAGGCTCAGGGCGTAGACAAAAGCGTCGGCCAGCATATCGAGCGAATCCGCAATAAGCCCCATGGAACCGGAAATCAGACCAAAAACCATTTCGACCAGGAAGAACCCGGCGTTGATGCCGAGTACCCACCAAAGGATCCTTTTTTGCTGAGCACTATCATCATCCACTGCTGGAAGTTCGGCGGCTTCAGTGGTGAGTAATTGGTCTCCTAATTTAAGCTGATGGAGGGCTTCGGTAACAGGAGTAACCACATCGCTATGATATACGGTTAGTTGTCGGGCGGGCAGGTCGAAGTCGAGCCGCTCCACCTGAGGGAGCGGCTCTAACTGCATACGGACCATTTGCTCTTCGGTTGAGCAGTTCATGGCGGTAACTTTATAAATACTTTTATTCATGATCGTTTAGTGTTCGTGTTCAAGCTCTCCGGCCTGGCTCTGGGCGTAGACGAAATAGGCTCCTTGCGTGACGATGCGCATACCATCCGGTAAAGGATCGATGAGACGAACGGCGGTAAAGCCTCCATCGGTAATACCGGGGTTGACGCGCAGACGTTCGAATTCCACCTCATCGCCATTGTTTTCGGCCGGTGCGACAAAAATGTAGGACAATTCGCCTTCGCGTAAAACGGCGTCTTCCGGAAGCGCCTGGACCGTTTGGTCGGTCAGGAAGATGCGGGCTTCGACGAAGCGGCCGCGCACGAAGGGTGGTTGCTCGCCGGTGGGGTGGGCGTGGACGCGCACGGTTTTATTTTCCTCGTTGAACTCCTTGCCGATCACGTGGACCTCGGCGGTATAGCGCCTGGAACCCAGGGACGGGACGGTATAGGTCAGTTGCTGTCCCTTGCTGATTTTGGCGACGTCACGTTCGAATACATCGAGTTCCAGGTGGAAATGCTTTTCGTCGATGAGTTCCATCAGTTTAGTGGCCGGTTCGACGTACATCCCGTCGTGCATGGCGATGGTGGTGATGTAGCCGGAACGGGGGGCAAACAGGGTGATGCGGTTGGTGATGTTGTCGGTCGTCAGGTTAGCGGTGCGGATGCCGAGATATTCCAGTTGTTGGCGGGTACCCGCCAATTGGGCTGTTTTGGCGGCTACGTCGGAGCGGAGGCGCTGAACGTTCTTCAGCACGCCGGCATCTGCGGCCAGCAGCGTTTCCTGGCGGTCAAGGTCCTCACGCAGGTAGGTGAGCTCGGCCGTCAGATTCGAGGTAGCGTTGCTGGTGGTCGATAAAATCGGGGTTTTCGAGGTAGCCGAGGGTGGCTCCTTTTTTGACGTAGTCGCCCTCGACGTAATTACGGGAATTGCGGACAAAGCCGGTGGCGCGGGCACTTACGTCCGCGTAGCCGTTGGGCGGCAGGTCGAGGGTGCCGGTAGCGGAGACGTAGTCGTTGATTTTCAGGTTGGTGAAATCGCCGAAGCCGATGTCCATGGTTTCCATCTGAATCGTTGGTGAGGTGGATGCCTTCCTCTTCTTCGTGTTCTCCGTCATGGTCATCGTGTTCATCATCGCCGTGCTATCGTCGACCATTTTCTCGGTGGCGGGTGCATCGTGGTCGTGGCCGTCCCCTTCTTCGTGTTGTTGGGCGCGGTCGCAGGTGCTGAGGAGGAGGATTAGGAGCAGTGCGGGGAGGGCCTGGTTAGTTGCTTTATGGTTTTCATCGGGACGATGGAATTATTGGTTGAGGAATTGGATGCGGGCTACGGTTTGGTTGTAGGCCAGGAGAGATTCGAGGTAGCCGATGTTGTTGTCGGCCAGCATATCGAGTGCGCTGAGCAGTTCGAGGTAGGTGATCTCACCGGCCCGGTAGTTGAGGCGGGAGATGCGAACGATTTCAGGGTTTACCACGGCCAATTGCTCCCGGTAAAAGGTCAGGGAAGCTTCGATCTCCCGCAGCTGGTTACTGGCCTCCAGTTGTTGACTACGACGGCGCAGGCGGGTAACTTCCAGTTGGGATTCCGCAACGGCGACGCCCAACTGTTGAGCCTCGATGCGCCTCTTAGTTGACTTGTTGAAAAGGGGCAGCGTAATACCGGCCTCGATACCGCTGAGGTAGCCACCTTCGAAATACTGCTGGGCGGAATAACCAAGGCGAAAGCCGGGTTTGAGTTCGGCGCGGGTGCGGCCGATATTGGCACGGGTGAAGGCGATGTCCTGCTCCGCCAGTTGAACGGCCAGCGTATTTATGGACGTATCGATGGAGAAGGGGAGGGCAATCTGACTTAAGGTGTCCCTGGCGGTGACGTCGCCGTCGGCTCCGATCAGTACGCCGAGCCGTTGCCGTAGGGACGCTACCGAAAGTCTTGCCCGTTCGGCCAGTAACTCCTGTTGCCTGGAGGCGGGAACTTGAGGTTGAGGGCTTCGAGGCGGTTTGCTTCGCCGGTTTCCGCACGGATCAGGGCCGTTCGGTAATACTCCGCGTAGGTTGCGGTGAGCCGTTCGTACAGTCGGAGCAATGCTTCCCGCTGCTGGAGTTCATAATACCGGTTACTTACTTCCAGGGCCAGCTCGGCCTCGGTAAGCCGACCACTGATTTCGTTGGAACGAACGATAGCATCCTGGACGGCATTGGAGGCCCGGATACCGGCGGGGTGGGCGAACTGCTGGACGATGGAGAGCTGGTTGACCCGTTGTTCGTTCTCTCGGAAAAGGCCGTCGCCGTTGTAGCTGATGTCGGTGTTACCGGGGGAGTAGGGGAGGTTTTGTAGGCTCCTACTTTGCTCCGTGAGTTGGTTAGCGGCGGTTACGGTTGGGTTACGGGTGATCGCGAGGTTAACCGCTTCGTCCAGGGTGATCGGGGTGGGTTCGCCCTGCTCCATCAACTCACTTTGCACCTGCGCCCGCGCCCCGAAAAGAACACAGTAGTAACGGTACCAAAATGGCTACTTTAGACACGCCACCCTGTCGTTTTTTCCAGCCTTCCAGCCAACTGTAAAGGATGGGCAGCACGATTAGGGTGAGGAAAGTAGCGGTGAGCAAGTCCGCCGATGACGACCGTGGCCAGTGGCCGCTGCACCTCCGCGCCGCCCGAGGTGGACAGGGCCATGGGCAGGAAGCCGAGGGAGGCGACCGAGGCGGTCATGATGACGGGCCGCAGGCGGACTTTGGTGCCCTCGATGATGCGGGCGCGCACGTCGTCCCAGCCTTCCTTTTTAAGCTCATTGAAGTAGCCGATCAGGACGATGCCGTTGAGCACCGCCACCCCGAAGAGCGCAATGAAACCGATGCCGGCGGAGATACTGAAGGGCATTCCGCGCAGCTCCAGCGCGAGGATGCCGCCGATGGCGGAGAGCGGAATGGCCGCGAAAATGAGCGCGGCCTGGCTGAAGCTACCGAAGGTGAAGAACAGCAGGATAAAGATGAGCGCCAGGGCAACGGGAACGGCAATGGCGAGCCGCGCACTGGCCGCCTGGAGGTTCTCAAACTGACCACCGTAGGTGAAGTAGTAACCTGGGGGTAGATCAATGTTTTGGTCGAGGGCTGACTGAATGTCGTCAACGAGGGTTTCTACGTCGGTATCGCCCACGTTGACGCCGATGACGATGCGGCGGTTGGTGTTTTCGCGGCTGATCTGCATGGGCGCGTCGACGAGTTCTACGGAGGCCACTTCACGTAGCGGGACCTGGCTACCGTTTTCCAGCGGAACAAAAAGATTACGCACGTCGTCGATACCGGACACGATTACCTTCTTGCAAGCGTACGGTCAAGTCGAAGCGTCGTTCACCTTCATAAATGGTACCGGCGGCGGCCCCCGCGAAGGCAGTTTCGATGACGCGGTTAACGTCGCGGGTTTGCAGGCCGTACTGCGCCATTTTCGGGTAATCAAAGTCGACGAGAATTTGCGGCATACCGATGGTTTGTTCCACCGTCACCGTTCCTGCTCCGGGGATGTCGGAGATGATGCGTTCGGCTTCCTTGGCCTTCTGGAAAGCGAGATCAAGGTCGGCACCGTAGAGTTTGATGGCGATGTCTGCCTTGGTGCCGGTCATGAGTTCGTTGAAGCGCAACTGGATGGGCTGAGAGAATTCGAGGCCGAGACCGGGAAAAACATTCATGGATTCCTCGATGGCTTCAAACATATCCTTGACGGTTATCGGCAGTGGTCCACTCGTCCTTTGGTTTCATGACGATGGTGTAATCACCAATCTCTACGGGCATGGGGTCGGTAGGAATTTCGGCGGCACCGATGTTGGTGACGATCTTCTAGTATTTCGGGGAAATCGGCGAGTAGCTTGTCCTGCACCTTTTTGGTCATTTCGATGCTTTGGCTGAGGGAAGTTCCCGGTGGCATGATCTGCTGCATGGCCAGGTCTCCTTCTTCGAGCGTCGGGATGAACTCACCGCCCATGCGGGAGAAAACGAAGATGCTTACCGCAAAGAGGGCGACGGTAGCCAGCACGAAGACCGTTTTGAAATCGCAGGGCCGCGCGGAGTACGGGCGTGTAGATTCGTTGAAAAAATCCGATGATGCGATCGGCGATGGTGCGTTTGTTCGTAATTTTTTTGTTGAGGAACAGCGCGGACATGGCCGGCACGTAGGTGAGCGACAGAATCAGCGCGCCGGCGATGGCCAGCATGACCGTCTGGGCCATGGGGCGGAACATCTTTCCTTCGATACCGACCAGGGCAAGGATAGGGATGTAGACCATCAGGATGATGATTTCACCGAAAGCGGCCGAGCTACGGATTTTGATGGAGCTGTCGGTTACCTCCTCGTCCATTTGGCTTGGGAAAGTCTCTTGCCGGCAAAACCGACCTGAAGCCGGTGGACGATGGATTCAACGATGATCACCGCGCCGTCGACGATGAGGCCGAAGTCGATGGCCCCGAGGCTCATCAGGTTGGCGGAAATGCCGAGCACGTTCATCATGCTGATGGCGAAGAGCATGGCCAGGGGAATGACGGAGGCGACAATTAGTCCGGCGCGCCAGTTGCCGAGCAGGAGAATGAGGATGAAGACGACGATCAGACCGCCTTCGATCAGGTTTGTCTGGACGGTGCCGATGGCGGTGGAAACCAGTTTGTCGCGGACGAGGTAGGGTTCGATAACGACGCCTTCGGGGAGGGATTTTTGAATCTGAATGACCCGCTCCTTCACCCGTTCGGTAACGGCGGCGGAGTTAGCCCCCTTGAGCATCATGACGCGGCCGCCGACGGCTTCCTCGCCGTTACGGACCAGGGCACCGTAGCGGGGAGCCTGACCGAACTGAACGATGCTAACGTCTTCGACCAGGATGGGGCGGCCGGCGCGGACGTCAACGACGATCTTACGGATATCGTCGAGACTGGAGACAATGCCGTTGGTACGTATATAATAGGTGCGGGGGTTCTTCTCGATGTAGGCACCGCCCGTGTTTTCGTTGCTGTTTTCCAGCGCGGTGAATACATCATTGATGGTAATGCCGACGGATTTGAGTAATTCAGGATCGACGGCCACCTCATACTGCTTGAGGAAACCACCCATGGTGTTGACTTCTACGACGCCCTCGATACCGGATAGCTGGCGGCTGACGATCCAGTCCTGGATACTGCGTAACTCGGTGGGGGAATACTGGTCCTCGTAGCCCGGTTCCGGGTGGACGACGTACTGGTAGATTTCACCGAGGCCGGTAGAGACAGGCGCCATATCCGGAGTGCCGAGGCCCGGGAGGTATGTTCTCTTCCGCTTCCCCGAGGTGTTCACTGACGAGCTGGCGGGCGAGGTAGATATCGGTACTCTCCTCAAAGACGACCGTAACCACGGAAAGCCCGAAGCGGGAGATGGAACGAATCTCTACCAGGTCCTGCAGGTTCTGCAGGGCGAGTTCGACCGGCGTGGTGATGAACTGTTCCACTTCCTGGGTAGCCAGAGTGGGAGAAGAGGTGATTATTTGTACCTGATTGTTAGTGATGTCGGGTACGGCATCAATGGGTATTTGACGGAGGGAGAATACGCCCCAGGCGATGAGTGCCAGGACGAATAAACCGACCACCAGCTTATTCTGAACGGAATAAGCGATAATCTTATCAAACATTGAATGTAGTTACCGGGGCCGTCCCGTAGGGCTGTAATCAACCAGCCCGGTTGGTCAGTATTTGCATTACTGACACCTGAAACCGGCCCACCTGTTAAACCAATGGGTGGGTGCGGGACGTAGATGTCCCGTTAAAATTGGTTTAAACAAGCTTGGGAGGTTGCCAACTGCCGTCGGCGAAACTACCGGGGTTCCAGATATGGGCAGCATGAGGGCGGGTGATTCCTTTGGGTGGAAGCGGGTCCACATTCACAAAAACAAAAAATGAAGGCGGAGTATCGAGAGTGATTCCGCAACAGGCACAAATACAGAAAGCCGTGCAATGGTCGTCCTCATCGGGAACGGGGTGCTGGTGATTCGTGCCCCGGTCTTGAAAGGAGGTGGCTGTCCCGTCGATTACCGACGAGAAACTATCCTGGCAAGGAGTAAAAGCCAGGATCAGCAGGTATGCCGAGAAAAGGAAGATAAAATAACGCATCCAAGATCCAATAACCCGCAACTAGCAAAATCGTTTGCCCTTGAAAAAAAAGCAGCGGAAGGCTTAAGAGCGTGTCTAAAATTTTTAAGAACTGAGGACCAATGATTCGCTTCGCGGCTACTTCGTGGTGCGCGCATAGCGGGTTACGTAAGTCAGTTTTCATGACGCCAGGTTCTTTAATGCTTGGTTATCAGGAAGTAAAAATTTAGACATACTCTTAGTTACCCCCGGCGTGAGGGATAGAAGGCGTTGTTTGAACGGAGCGGCGGGGGGCGCTAGCAACCCGCAGCGGAGAGAGTGCCGGATAGCCCGACCGGCCCGTCAGGGACGGGCACGCCCGAAAACACCTTATCACTCCCTTAACGCAAGATGGCCGCCGGCTATAAATCATTTCGCCGCCGGGGGGCGTTATAACGGCATGAAACGACTTGCCCCGCCCCTGCTGCTGACTCTCTTTTGCCTGACGTTGACGGCCGCTGCCCTGCGGGCACAGTCGGGGCCGCCGCTGTGGAAAACGCTGGCTAAAATTACGTACGAAAAGAAGTACGACGAGCTACTCGGCTTCAAAGTGGACGTGCCGGTCTTTGCCGACGAGGTGAAGGCGATGGAGGGCAAAATGGTGACCGTCAGCGGCTACATCATCCCGGTGGAAGGCTATAAAAGCCACGCCGAATTTGTTTTTTCCGCCTATCCCTACAGTATGTGCTTCTTCTGCGGCGGTGCCGGACCCGAAACGGTGATGGAAGTAACGGCCACCGAACCGATCAAGTACTCGTCGGAGAAGATCACGATCAAAGGAAAATTGCTGTTAAATAAGGATAACGTGAACCGCCTGATGTACGTGATGATGGATGCCGAACTGGTAAAATAGCCGGTTTTAGCGCAGGAAGGCTTACCTTGGCGGCCCACAATTTATGACATCCGTCCCGAAAGACGGATGCTCGGGTAGTTTTCCCCGCGCCCGGCTATCCACCCTGCATGACCTACCAACTACCCCCCGCCGAGATCCTCGATCTGATCGACGTAGCCCCCACGCCCGGCATTATGGCCTCGCCCGACCAGCGGCACCTGCTCTTCCTCCGGCGGCCTAGTTTCCCCTCCATTGCGGAGGTGGCCCGCCCGGAACTAAAACTGGCCGGCGTACGCATCAACCCGGCTACCAACGGTCCGGCACGTACCTCTTACACCACCGGCCTGACGCTGCGCTCGCTGGATAACGATTCGGAAACGGCGGTTACCGGCCTGCCGGACCAGCCGCTGATTAGTCATTTGTTGTGGTCGCCCGATAGCCGCTACTGTGCTTTTTCCCTGACCCATCCCGACCGATTGGAACTGTGGGTACTGGAAGCGGCTACCGCCACCGCCCGCTGCCTGAGTACCGCCCCGTTGAATAGTGCTCTGTTGAGCCGCCCTTTTCTCTGGCTGGACGGCGGTGCCGCCATTATCTATGCCCGGGTGCCCGCCGACCGGCCCGCCGAGCCGCCCACACCCGCCGCCGCCGAGATTCGGCCGATCATGCAGGAATCCGACGGTACCGCCAAGACCGCCCTCCGTACCTACCAGGACCTGCTGAAAACGCCCGCCGACGGACTGCTATTTGATTACTACGGTACGTCGCAACTCGTTACGCTGGACCTGGCTGCGGGTAGTGAAACACCCTACGCCGAGGCCGGCCTGATTGCCGAAATTTCTCCTTCGCCCGACGGCCGTTATCTGCGGCTGGGCTACATCCGCCGGCCCTACTCGTATGCCGTGCCGTACTCCCGTTTTCCCCGCCGGATGGTGGTGCTGGACCGCGCCGGAGCAGTTGCCAAAGAGCTGCCCGCCCTGCCCCTGCGGGAGACCCGCCCCCAGGGATTCATGGCCACCGACGCCGGCCCCCGCTCCTACGGGTGGCGGACCGACCAGCCCGCCACCATCCACTGGGTGGAGGCTTTAGACGGCGGTGATCCCGCCCGGGAAGTTCCTTTCCGCGACCGGCTTTTCCTGCTGCCCGCCCCCTTTAGCGGTCCGCCCCAGGCCGGTCCTAAAACCGTGTTGCGGTATACCGGCGTCAGCTGGCATTCCGACGGTTTGGCCCTGCTCTACGACTACTGGTTTGCCAACCGCCACGCCCACATCTACCGGTGGCAGCCCAGTAACCTCTCGGCGGAGCCGCAGCTCGTTTTCGATCTGGACACCGAAGACCATTACGCCCAGCCCGGTGATTTTCTGACCCGTACTAACGAGTACGGGCGCCAGATTTTACACACCGATGCCGCCGCCCGTACCGCCTATCTGGCGGGCGAGGGTGCTTCTCCTGCGGGCAACCGCCCATTTTTGGACACCTACGATCTGGAATCAGGCGGCACCGTCCGCCTCTGGCAATCGGCCCCCGATCTGCTGGAGACCCCGGCCTTTCTGCGCATCGGCGATCCCGATCAACTGCTGTTGCGCCGTGAGAGCAAGGAGGAACGCGGCAACTTTTTTATCCGCCGCCTCTCCACCGGCACGGAGCGGCAAGTAACGCACTTTCCGCACCCTTACCCCCAACTGCGCGATATGCAGCGCGAAGACCTGCACTACCAACGTGCCGACGGATTGGCCCTGCAGGGAAAACTGCACCTACCCCCCGGCTACGATCCCGCCCGCGACGGCCGCCTACCCGTGCTGCTGTGGGCCTACCCCCGCGAGTACAAAAACAAGGAAGCCGCCGGTCAGGTCAAGACCTCGCCCCACCGTTTCACCTACCTCTTCTGGGCCTCGCCCCTCTACTGGGTGGCGCGGGGGTTTGCCGTGCTCGACGACGTGGCCATGCCCGTTGTGGGCGAAGCCGACGAGGAACCTAACGACACCTTTATCGAGCAAATCCGCCTTAATGCCGAGGCGGCGGTTGATGAGCTGGACCGCCGGGGCATCGCACAACTCGACCGAATTTACGTGGGCGGCCACTCTTACGGGGCATTCATGACGGCCAACCTGCTGGCGCACACTGATCTGTTTGCCGCCGGCATCGCCCGCAGTGGTGCCTTTAACCGCAGCCTCACGCCCTTCGGTTTCCAGACCGAGGAACGTTACTATTGGGATGCGCCCGACATTTATACCGAGATGTCACCCTTCTCCCACGTCGACAAGATCGACGCGCCGTTGCTGCTTATCCACGGTCAGGAAGACAGCAACCCCGGTACCTTCCCCCTCCAATCCGAACGGATGTTCGCCGCCCTGCGGGGTCTCGGCAAGCGTACCCGCCTCATCATGCTGCCCCATGAGCAGCACAGCTACCAGGCCCGCGAGAGTGTGTTGCATATGCTTTGGGAAATCGACGAGTGGCTGCAACACAAAAAACAAGCGGCACCCTTACCGGAGTAAGGATGCCGCTTGCGATTGTCGATTAATGTTTAAACTGTTTTCGTTCGGGTTACTTCGGTTCCAGCGTCAGGTCTATCCGCCAGGCCCGGTGGGGTTTGCTTTTAGCAAAATCGGCCGGGGTGGTCTGAGGCGTGATCTCTTTAATGGTGGTGCCCCCAAAAATCTTGTCATCGGCCAACTTGAACCGTTGCGCACTGGTGGCAAAGTATAGCCGCCCGCCGCGGCGCAGGTGACGCAGCGCGGCATTAATGAGGTACGGATGATCTTCCCGCAGGTCCAGCGGATGGCGCATCGACTTGGAATTGCGGTAGGCGGGCGCGTCCATCACCACCAGATCGTAGCTCGGCTCGGTTTCCATCCGCAGCCACTCGCTCACATCCGCCCGCTCGAACCGGTACTTCGCGGCGGCGGGGTCGAAATCATTGGCGGCCAGGTTTTTCTTCGCCCATTCCAGGTTGGTATTCGATAGCTCTACGTACTGTACGGCCGCCGCCCCGCCGGCGGCGGCGGCCACGGTAAAGGTGCCGGTGGAGCCGAACAGGTCCAGAACTTCCTTGCCCGCCGCCTCGGCGCGGATCAGTTTTCGCAACTCCCGCTGGTCCAGAAACAGGCCGGTATCCCGGTTGGTCTCCAAGTTAACTAAATACTTCAGGCCGTCCTCCGTCACGGTTTGCGGGCGGCCGGCGGGGGCGGGTTTATCCGTTGCGGCGGGAGTACGGCTATTTAAGTGGATGCTTTTGGTAGACACCGTCATGGCCTCGGCCAACGTCTCCCGCAGTTCCAGTTTACGGCGGCGTTCCAACATCTCGTCGGGCGGCGGCCCCTCGCTGGATGGAGTGGTGTAATCAATGACCAACACCTGGTCGCCGTAGCGGTCGATGACGAAGGGAAACTCCTCCAGATCGCGGTCGTAAACGCGGTAGCAGCTGATGTTCCGGCGGCGCGCCCACTTATCGTGGTGGCGGCACATTTTCCGGAGGCGGTTGGCGAAAGCGGTCTGGTCTGACAAGGGAATAGCTTAATTGATGGTGACCGCCAATGTATAACAAATGCCACGCCCAACAAACCCCTCCCCTGACTTGGTTCTACAAATAAAACATTTCCCATGAAAACCCTCACCACGAAAAACCAGTATCGGCAGTGGCTGGAAAAAGCCCCACTCGGACTCGTCATTATCGGTTTTGGAGCTTGCCTGATCGCCGAGGCAGCCACGAAAAAAGCCGGCGGTGCCAAAACGGCAACTTGGCTGGCGGAAGGCACGGCGGCTCTGGTTGTATTTAATGCCGGGGTCAGCATTTTCGGCGATGCGGTGAAACACCGCGCCCACTACGAGCGGCTACGGGAAAGAGGAGAAAATAATCATCTGAAGTAGGGACGGCCGGGCAGGAAAGTCATTAGCCGGCTTCATCAGTTCCCTTCTACCGGCCGGGTAACGATGGAAGTCGCCGGCACCTGATAGGCGACATTGAAATCGTCGAGCACGGAATCGAGGATGTTGTCATCGCCCACTATATAGCCGTCCTTCATCCGATAACCGTAAAACCGACTGAGTGTGCCCCAGTAAGAAGCAGTCAAACCACCACGCAGGTCCTGTACCAGGTCGAACATGGGTCGGTCGAGTTCGCGCTCGATCATCTTCATCAGGATGAGGCCCTGCGTTTTACTCAGTTTTTTAAGGGGTTCCTTGAACTCATCGTCCAATTCCTTTTGCAACTTGCGAATATAACGTTTCCGCTCCCGGCTTTTCATGTGCTGGGTCACGTATTCGGTTTCCCGAAAAATGCGGATCGCCTCGCGGGCGTAGGGGTATACCTTGATCGCGTAGCGGCGATATTTGCGGTAACGCAGTTCATCCTCGCGACTGGCAAAAGCACGGGGCGAGGAAACGGACACGCCTTCCAGGCTGGCCAGGATCAGCGTATCGCCGCACTCATTGACGGTATAAGCAAAATAATCGGTCCCCACCCGGGTATAACCCTGCTGCGCCGTGAGGGCGGCGGTGAGAAAAAACAACGAAAGAAAGAAAGGTAAGCGATACATATTGGCCGGTTGAAAAGAGTGTAATCCCGTACAAGATAACGACTTTCGCGCAACCAGTAGTACCATCCGCCGATTTTACGGCTTCTTTAACCACCCGGTCCGTCGGGTATCAGGCATCTACCTTCTCGATTACCGCCGACAGGCCGCGGTCCGTCAGACCCTCCCGCAGGGGGCGTAGTTCGGGCATCGAACCGCTCTTTACACTGGCCTTGCCTTTGAAATGGATCAGCATGGCCAACTGCTCGCCCTGCTCGGGGCTATGGCCCAAAATTTCCTGGAACGACTTGACCACCCAATCGAACGTGTTGTGGTCGTCGTTGTAAACGAGGATTTGCGCGGGGTCATCCGTATCTACCTCGTCTAACACGAGAACATCCTCGTCTTCTTCGTACTGGGTACCGTTGTGGGGCTGCATGGCCTGAATAAATTAGCGGTGAAAAAACCCGGCGGCCCGCCTGAAATCATGTGGGCCGCCGGGTGTGGAACGTGCGTTTAACCTTCCGAGTAAGTTCGTAGGATACGCCTCAGATAACGTTTACAGCGTGCTCAAGGTTTCTTTAATCGCCACGTAATTAGGCTGTTTGCCCGCATCGTCCAGCACCTCGGCGTAGCGAATCACGCCCTCCTTGTCCACCACGAAAGCGGCTCGCTTGGACACGCCGCGCATCCCCATCACGAACTCTTCGTAAAGGGCACCGTATTGGCGGCTCACCTCCTGGTTGAAGTCGCTCAGCAGGGGGAAGGTGAGACCTTCCTGTTCCTTGAATTTTTCTAGCGAGAAAACGCTGTCGCCCGAGATGGCCATCACGCGGGCATCCAGATCGGTAAACTCGCCCAGGCTGTCGCGCATGGTGCACAACTCTTCGGTGCAAACGCTGGAAAAAGCAAGGGGGAAAAAAAGGAGGACGACGTTATCGCCTTTGAAATCGGCCAGGCTCATTTTGCTCTTATCGGAAGCATAGAGGCTGAACGCGGGTGCCTTATCGTTTACTTTAACGGACATAGTGTAAGTGGTTTTGGTTTATCAATGCCCCGGCGGGGGCGAATGTTTAGCTACCTTCTAAACAACTCGGCGGCCGGACCCAGCTTGCCGGGTTTACCGCGTTTTTGCCGCACTTCGTACTCATAAACGGCCCGACCCAGCTGCCCGAAAAACGGCAGCCCCACTTCATCATACTCGTACTTGCCGTCGTTGTAAATTTCGTTGCGGTTCACGTGGATCGTTCCTACCAGCAAAAATTCCACGCCCGTAGCCAAGTCTACGATATAAGCCGCATCGGTCAGGTAGCCGTAGGCCCAGCCCACCTTATTAAAGATACGAATCTGATCGGGAATCACCGTACTGGTATCCTTGTCCCCGTACATCCAGAATTTGACGTAATTATCCGCCAGGTCCGCATAATCCTCAATCCCGCTCTCGCGCGGAAAGGACCCCATCGCCCGCCAGACGTGCTCGTAATCACCGGGGCCGAGATCGAATCGCCGCTCGGCCGCCACCGATTCGGGCAACACAATGGCCCGCACCATGTCGTGCAGATCCTGAACGGAGAGGTAATTCTTATAGCGAAAATCAAAGGGCTGCATCACCACTTCATTGGTGGCGTCGTCCAGGTAACCCTTGCCCCGTACCTGGTCCGTCAGGTCGAAATCGTCGTAAAGCATGGAGTACTGTTCGCCCCGGTAATAAGCCAGTGTATCGCCGCCGCGCAGCAGGCTCACCGGGTTCGCATAGCGGTTCCCCAGCGTGTCGAAACCCGAAACACTCAGGCGGTGAATGATGCGACTCCGGTTAAACCCGTGTTCGCGCAGACCCATATTTAGTTCCGCCTGACCCAGAAATTCATATAATCGGTTATGTGCATCGTTATCGCTGGTCAGGAAAATCTTTCGGGCATAGTGCCCCACGCTCGGCAGCATATTCGGCGCGCTCTCATCCACCAGGGCCGGGGTCTGCGGTGCGCGGCCCGCGCCGGTGCGCAGGTAGGTATCGCGGTCCACGCCCGGCAGGCCCAGCCGGTGCACTTTTTCCAGTGCCAGCAGGGCAGTCGGCATTTTTACGGTGCTGGCGGGGTAAAAATACTCGCTCCCGTCCACGCCCCAGCGGTGGCTGGTCAGGCGGGGGCGGCCGTCTTTGTCTCGCTCAATTTGCGTGTAGATCACCTGCACGTCATAGTCGGCCGGCGCGGTGGCCCAGGGACCGAAATCGTTCTTGTTGTCCCGGATGATGCGCTCCAGCACATTGCGCTGGGCCTCCAATTTAGTGGGCTGCGCTATCGCTAACCCCGGTAAAAAAACAGCAAGGAAAAAGAGGCGGATAGTATAGGCGGGCATGGCATTATGTTTCCCGCCAAGATAGCAATTTGACCGTTCGTGCAGTTTTTAAAATACCAGTGTCATCCCGATCCCATCCGCCGTCGGACCCAGTAATACCGGCAGAAACTCCTTGCCGGTGCGCGACAAAATGTAGTAGTTCGCCAGATCGAAGGCCAGCAGGAACCCGCCCTGCACCACGATCGACTTACCGAAACCGCGCAACCGGTCGCCGTTTACGTCCGGCCGATTAGCCCGTTCCTGGAGGTAAAATCCCCCGGCAATATAGCCCAAGTCCAGCCCGGCATTGAACAACAGCGTTTTACCAAACGACTGAAAGCCCTGGTTGCTCTCAAACAGCGTCATGGCAGCGGGGTCCATCTTCACCGCCGAATAATAGCCGAAGGCCGCAATCGCCAGATTCACGCCGTTCCAATACATATTCATCTCATGAAAATAGCGGTCCTCGCCCGTCACCGCGCCGCGCCGCAGGGCACCCGTCGCAATATTACCCACCGCCCAGCCGCCCAGCACCAACATGGCCGTGCGCTGCTGCCGTTGTTGCCGCTGATTAAATTCCAGCAATACATCCGGGCCTCCCTCACTTGCCTGACCCAGCAGCGGCAGGCCGTAACCCAGCAGACAAATAAACAGGACCAGATAGTGGTAGCGGAGCGGGCAGTTATTTTTCATGGGGATAGTACGCTATTTTCGGGCGTCTGTTCGCAAGGTCTCTGGGCGTGCCCGGCCCTGACGGGCCGGTCGGTCCCTTCCCGGCTCGCAGGTCTGCTCGGCCCCTCCGCTTCGCTACGGGTCTCCTCCCTCCGGGTAGGGGCAAGCCCTACCCCTACGGTCGGCCCGTCCAGGCACCTCACGCGAAAACGGAAACATCATCCGGTTGGCAGGGACCATTCGGAGACACAGGATGTTGCGTCGCTTCACTTGTATATTTGCCGGCAAAACGCTTCCCTTTGTCCATCCAACTCTTCACCCCCCGCCTTCATCTGCGCCAATTCCAGACTGCGGATGCCCCACACCTGTTGGAACTGAATTCCGACCCCGCAGTCCTCCGCTTCGTGCCCGACGGACCCTATGACTCCGAAAAAACAGTACGGCAGTGGATCGAAACCTACGACCAGTACGACCGCTGGGGGACCGGCCGCCTGGCCGTGATTCGGCGGGAGGATGGTGCTTTCCTGGGCTGGTGCGGCCTCAAATACCTGGAAGAAACCGGTGAAGTCGATCTCGGCTACCGGTTCATGCAACGCTACTGGGGCCGGGGTTACGCTACCGAAGCCGCCCTCCCTTGTTTGGACTATGCTTTCAATATTCTCGGTCTGGCGGAGGTCGTAGGCCGCGCCGAGGCAGAGAATACCGCTTCCATCCATATCCTCGAAAAACTGGGCATGACCTACTGGAAAAAGTTCGACGCCCACGGCCGGCCCGGTGTATACTACCGAATCCAGAGGCCATAGGCGTCGAACACTGTTCCATTCAAAACTAAAACCAACTAATCTCTTCGAGTCCGAATGCTCTTGTCAATCCCGGTTTACCGGCTGGGTGATTTCCATTTTCAGATCGAACTGCTCACCGTACCGCTGCTGATAAAGGGCTTTGATTCGCTCAAGTGCAGCCGGATACTTCTTACCGCCCACTTTCAACTGGTCGGCATCCAGCTTGATCCGTTGCTTATCGGACCCGGCGGGCAGCAGGCCTTCTTCCATTGCCTGATCGAACAGGACCATGAAACGGGTGTACTTTTCGCTGAAGGCCGTGCGCATCCGGTCGGCTGCCCGGCGCAGCACTTCCGCTTCCCGACGGGTCTCCTCCATTTCCTGACGTGATTCTTCAAAGGAACGGAGCATTTCGCGCTGCTGCTCCCGTAACTCTTCAAAGGACACTTTTCGCTCTTCTTCCCAACTCAGTCGTTGCGCATCCAGCATCGCCCTACGCTGTTCGAGGGCTGCCAGACCGTTCAATCGCATCTCCTGTTCCGCCAACCCAGCCTGTTGACGGGCTACCGCCAATTCCTGAGCTGCTTTTGCTACTTGTTGCTGAGCTTTCGCCAACTGCCGTTGTGCGGCGCGAATTTGCTCAGTCTCCGCTTCGGTCAGGCCGGCGGGCGGCAGGGTATCCCGGCGGGATAAGAAACCGGAGTTCGTTCTTCCCGGCAAAATATAGCGAGTAGCCGGCTGATCTTCACTGAGGCGAGACGGCAGTTGGAAAAAGGAGGTCCCACCACCGCCCGGGCTTGCGGTGCGGGGAGGCGGCGGCGGAGGCCGATTGAAACGTTCCGATTGCCGGCGGGGAGTCACCGGGGCCGATTGGTCGAATCGTTGAATTTCGCTCAACTCCTTTCGATAGCGGTCGTATTCGTTTGCCGGAACAAGCTTACCGTCCAGTTCAAAGCGGGTAACCTGGCCATTGCGCTCTTCATACTGAAAACTGCGCCCGTCGGTCAGGTTAGAATTGATGCGGACGCTGCGTTGTCCTCTTTCGGTATAGGGCGTAACGGGCGGCGGCGGCGGAGCTAAAGGTGCCATGCCGGGGACCGGTGGTGGTGGAGGCGGCGGCGGAATGACTCCTCCGGGAGCGGCCGGCGGGGGGGGCGGAGCCATAGCGGGGGCCGGCGGCGGGGGCGGTGGGGGCGGCGGCAAGTTGTTGCGCGTCTCCTCGATCAACTCCCGGTACTCGCCATACTGCTCCCGGGGAATTACCCGGTCATCTACTTTCAGCAGGGTGACCTCTCCATTCTTCTCTTCCAGTTGCACTTTCTTTGCCGCTATCGCGGACAATCACAAACGTCCGCGAATCATCTTTGCGTTGGGTGACTCTTGCTTGAGAACCGTTGTCATTGCGGTAATCATAGGTTCCTTCCCGCTGTTGCGGTGGCATGGTATCGCGAGATACTGGAAGCAGGGCAGTTTCCGGCGGCGCGGTTGCAGTTGGCTCGCTCACGTAGCGGGCGGCACTGAGGCCGACCAGGCCCAGCACGAGCAGGGCGATCATTACACTTGTTTTCATTGGTAAGGAGGTTATTGAGTTGGGGGTAAAAAGACGTTCGATGCGGCCGCGCAGGCCGCCGGGGCGGGCGGCCATGCCCAGCAGTAACCGGTGTTCGTGCTCGCGTAAGCGCAGCAGTACGCGGGCGTAGGCGGGGGCGGCCCCGCTCAGGTGGCGCACGGCCAGGTCATCGCAGCAGTGTTCGCGCAATTCGCGAATGCGGCGGCTCATTGGGTGCAGGGCGGGGTGGTAGTAAAAGACGGTTTCGATGGCTACCTGCCAGTAGTTAGCGTAGGTGTCCAACCGGTAGAGGTGCGCCAGTTCGTGCAGCAAAATGGCCTCCACTTCAGCCGTAGTGAGCTGGTTGACCAACCCGATGGGGAAGAGGATGACCGGCCGCAATTGACCCAGCAATACGGGTCCGCTCACGGCCGCCGAAACCGCCAGTTTCGGCAAGACCCGGTTTCCGATCCGGGCGGCCGACCGGTGCAGTAATTCAGTCCAGGCGGACGGTGGCGGCGTCAGGTTGCGGGTGCGTAGCCGGTACAATTGCCCACTCTGGATCGCCAGGCGGGGCAGGCCGAGTAATAGCCCGACCAGCCAGAGTAGCGGCAGGTAATCTACCGCCCACCGTTTTACGGTCGGCCAGATAATTCCTGCATCGGCAATGCGCCGTGGGGCGGTAACGGTAACTGCTTCCTCCGGCGAGGCATGCCAAATCACCGTGGCAACCGGTGCAGGGGCGGCGGCGGCCGGTTCATAGTTACCGTAAAAGGTCAGGGCCGCCAAAACCGGAATCAGGGTGAGCAACAATATTCCCAATCGGTAGCGGTCGGTGGTGCGTAGGCGCGGACCGGTCGTTTTCTCGATCAGCAGAAAAAGAGCGACAAGCAACCCGATCTGCCATAGGCTGTGTAGCAGGGTATAGGCCAGGGCCGTTTGCAGGGGTGGGAGGAAGTTACTCATGGGAATTGTCTTTTTCCAGGCGGTCGATCAGGCGGCGCAGTTCTTCCAACTCCTCGGCGGAGGTAGATTCCGCCTCACCCAGCGCACGCAGGGCCAGCCGGGTAGCCGATCCGCCGTAGGCGGAATCGGCCAGTTTGCGTAACAGGCCGCCCTCCACGTCATCGCGCTTTACCAGTGGCCGGTAAATATGGCTGCGCTGAGAAGTATCGCGGCCCAGCAATTCTTTCTCGTGCATGATCTGCATTAGTTTGAGGGTAGTGGTGTAGCCGATGGGCATCCGGGTAACGGCCGTCAGCCGTTCATTCACACCCCGTACGGAAGACGGTCCCTTCTCCCAGAGAACCCGGAGGATTTGCAGTTCGGAATCGGTTGGTTGAGTCATCATACGAATTATTTCGTAGGTAAAGGTATACGAAATAATTCGTAGTTGCAAGTATCGAACGGTTTTCCGGTTTAATTTATAGTCGGCTTCCCCGCGTGAGGGATAGGAGGCGTTGTCTGAACGGAATGTTACCACGCAACATCTTGCGTGGTAACATGGAGAGAGTGCCGGATAGCCCGACCGGTTTCCGCAGCATGGCGGAACCGGGCACGCCCAGAACTCAAAAAGCGATCAAAAAAATTGCCACCCGACCAGTCACACGCAAAAATCCCCCGCACTCCGAAGAGAACGGGGGATTTTATTAAGTCAAACTGCCGATCGAAAGACCGGCTTACGAAACGACTAGCGCGTGGCCAGCGGCTTGGAGAACGACTCGGAAGAAGATGTCTTCTTACGGTTGGTGGCGCGCATATCGCCCGTCAGATCGTGCACGATGGGCGTGGCGATGAAGATGGACGAGTAGGTACCCACGATGATACCCATCATGAGGGAGAAGGCAAAACCGCGGATGCTGTCGCCGCCGAAGAAGAACAGTACGGCGACCACGAAAATGGTGGTGAGCGACGTAATGATCGTCCGGCTGACGGTGCTGTTGATGGCACTGTTGATGATTTCGGTCTTGTTGCCGGTAGTATACTGGTTGAGGTACTCGCGGATGCGGTCGAACACGATCACGGTGTCGTTGATGGAGTAACCGATCACCGTCAGGATGGCGGCAATGAAGGCTTGGTCGATCTCGAGGTTGAACGGTACGATGCCGTGGAGCAGCGAGAACAGGCCGAGTACGATGATGCTGTCGTGGAACAGGGCCGCAACGGCACCGGCCGAGTACTGCCACTTGCTGAAACGCAGGCCGATGTAGAGGAAGATGAGCAGCAGCGCCGCGATACCGGCCTCCAGCGAGGAGCGGAAAATATCGTCGGCGATGGTGGGTCCTACCTTGCTGAACGTGGTGACGTGGGTAACGCCCTGCGCATCGGCGGAACTGAAATCTTCGTAAGCCAGACCGGTATCACCGGTGGCGGCAACGACACCCTCGTAAAGAGCACGCATCACCCGGTCGGCGGGGTCGATGGCACCGACCTCTTCGGAAACCTGCTCGTCGATCAGGTAGCTGGTGACAATGTTAAAGGTGTTGTCGGTGCTGACCGATTTTACCGTGGTGGAGGCATCGGGAAAAGCGGCGTCCATATCGGTACGCAGTTCCTCACCGTTTACCGGCTGGGCGAACTCGACGACGTAGCTGTAGCCGCCCCGGAAATCCACGCTGAGGTCGAAACCGCGCGTGAGAATGCTGACGAGGCTGATGGCCAGCAGTACACCCGAAAGGATGTAGGCCATTTTGCGCTTGCCCATCCAGTCGATGTTGAGGTTGGAGAACAGACCTTTGGAAGCGGAGGTGTAAAACGACATCCGCTTGTCTTTCCCGCGACCGAGCCACCACTCGATGGCCAGGCGGCCGACGAGAACGGCGGTAAACAACGAGCTGAGTACACCGATGATCAAAACAACGGCGAAGCCCTTGATGGGACCCAGACCGAAGTAGGCCAGTACGATGGCTACCAGGATGGTGGTCACGTTGGCGTCGATGATGGCGGAATAAGATTGCTTGAAACCGTCGGCAATAGCCGTTGACAATCCTTTGCCCACGATCAATTCCTCCCTGATCCGCTCGAAAATGATCACGTTCGCATCCACGGCCATACCGATGGTGAGCACGATACCGGCGATGCCGGGCAGCGTGAGCACCGTGCCGTAGCTGGCCAGGGCACCGAAGATGAAGACCAGGTTGAGCAGGAGGCAAATGATGGAGATGATTCCGCCGCCGCCGTAGTAGAACATCATGAAGCCCAGTACGATCAGGAAACCGATGACCAGGGCAATGATGGAACTACGGATGTTTTCTTCGCCCAGCGTGGGTCCTACGACCGACTGCTGGATGATTTCCGTGCGGGCGGGCAAGCTACCCACTTTCAGGATACCGGCCAGATCGGAGGCTTCCTGAATATCGAAACCGCCGGTAATTTCCGTGTTGCCGCCCTCGATGGGACCGCGCACGCTGGGTGCACTGACCACCAGGCTATCGAGCACGATGGCCACGCTGCGGTTGTTGTCGGCAGCGGCGCGGGTGGTGATGTCGCGCCAGATGCGTGATCCGTCGCGGTTCATGGACAGGGTCACGGCCATCTCGCTGGTTACGGGGTTGGGTTGGGCCGATGCGTCGATGATGTACTCACCGGTCAGTTCTGCATCGCCGCCGCGGGGCAGTTTCACACCATATAGTACGTAGTCGTTGGTGGAATTACCGGTAGGATCATTATTGGCGTCCAATTCGTCCAGTGCCTTGCGCTCCCAGCGGAAGCGAGAGGTCGCTGGGGAAGAGGCGCTTGATCTCGGGCTGGTTCAGCATTCGCATCACCGTTTTCATTTCCGATCGGTTGGCCGTACCCATGGGCGTTACGCCCAGGTTACCCTGGTTGAGCGCGAAACGGTCGAAGAGCGGTCCCTGCGTCAGGTCGTCGCCCTGGTAGATCGTGTCTAGCGCAGTTATTTCGTCGGTGGGGTTGCCATCGGCGTCAATACCGTAGGTGGTATCCACCCGCTCGATGATCTGCTCCTGCTCGGCCATGCCCTCTTCTCCCTCGTCCTTCAGCCGCTCGTTGGCGGTAATGAAGGCCTGGGTCAGGTTGGCATCCGTGATGCGGTAGGTCTCGAAAAACTCCAGGTTAGCAGCGGCCTTCAAAAAGGTCTCGGCACGTTTGGGGTTATCGATACCGGGCAACTCCACCAGGATCAGGTCGCGGTCGGCGTCCAGGCTGATGTTCGGCTGGGTCACGCCCAACTGGTCGATCCGCTTGGTCAGCAGGCCGTAGGTGCGGTTAACGGTTTCATCGGCCTTATCGCGCAGTACGCGGATCACCTCGGCGTCGGATGAGTTGACTTCCAGGTCTTCGCGCAATACCTCGCTCTTGTAAAAGATGGAGGCCAGCGTTTTGCTGTCGTCGCCTGCCTTGGCATCCTCCCACGCATCGGCGAAGAGGGAGACAAAGTCGTCCTGGTTTTCCTTCTGGGCTTGGGAGGCTTTGGCGATCGCTTCTTGAAACGTGGGGTCTTTGGAATCCTGGGCGAGTTTGCGGATGAAGTCGCGCAGGTCTACCTGCAGTACGACGGACATACCGCCCTTGAGGTCCAGTCCGAGTGCCAACTGCTGGCCCTTGAGTTCCTGGTACGTGAAGGATTTGATGTAGGGGATGTTGACGATCACCTGGGTAGACATACTGTCCAGGTAAGCGGAGCGAGCGGCTTTGTAGGCGTCGCGTTCCTGGCTATCTCCTTGTAAATTGGCGATGGACTGGGCGTACTCCTCGGCGTCCTTCTCCACCTTGCGCGTCGGCAGGATGTAGAGGTACTGTACGAGGGTGACCAGTATCATGACCACAAGGAAGAATTTTACAATTCCTTTGCCTTGCATAGTTAGTAAATTGAATTTCCACGCGGCGACGTATCCGGTTTTGTGGTAGTGGTCGCCATCAAGAAGGTTAAAAAAAGCGGTGTGCGCCACCCCTGCGGGGCGGCGGTTTGCAACACGAACGGACCTCCCAAGACCCGCTCGCGCTTAAGCCGCGCAAATATAGGGTATTCGCGGCGGGCGCGGGCAACTTATCCGCACCTTTTTTGTTCGCCCCGGCCGGGCTAACGTGCTGATCCAGGGAAAGTTAGGCCGCACCGGCCGAACGACAAAAGCCCGCTGACCGGACGGGTCGGCGGGCTTCCGGGCCGGGCGTTGCCGGCACAACGGTTGAACGTCTTACTTGCTGACAGTAGGACGAGCGGTCTTGCGCTCCTTGATGCGGGCTTTCTTGCCCACGCGGTCGCGCAGGTAGAACAGGCGCGAGCGGCGCACCTTGCCGCGCTTGGTCACTTCCAGGCTATCGATGAAGGGACTCATCAGCGGGAAAATACGTTCCACACCGACGCCGTTCGACATCTTGCGCACCGTAAAGGTCTTGGTCGAGCCTTCTCCTTTGATCTGGATGACGTCGCCGCGAAACTGCTGAATACGCGTCTTTTCACCTTCCGTAATCCGGTAGTTGACAATTACGTTATCACCGGCGCGGAAGGCGGGCATCTCCTTCGTCGGCGTCATTTGCTCGTTTACGAACTTAATAGCATCCATGGTCATTAGCTTATCATTCCGAAGCACTCCTTCGGTTTGGACGCGCAAAGGTAGACAATACTCACGGGCCGCGCAATGATTAACTGGAAAATATTTCCCCGCCGTTCATCCTGCGCTAAATTCCAGCGCGAAACACTACCCCACTCTCCCGCGCCGTTCGTAAATCAGCCCTACCTTTATCCCACAATTCCCACGTTCTCACTTCCGCCCCCGCATGTCCCACGCCTATTCTTACCTCGGTTGCCTCCTTATATTGCTCCTGTCGGCCGGCGGCCTGCACGCGCAAGACCAGCACTTCAGCCAGTTCTTCGCCAGCCCGCTCACCCTCAACCCCGCCCTCACCGGCCAGTTCGACGGCAAGTACCGTGCTAGCATCATCCACCGCGACCAGTGGCGGCAGATGCTCGAAACACCCTTTATCACCACTTCGGCCGCCGCCGATTTTCGTTACTACCTCAAGCCCAAACAGCGGCGCAGCCGCGACGCCATCGGCGTGGGCATGGTCTTTTACAACGACCGCATCGCGGAGATCAACTTCAACACCAACCAGATCATGGTATCGGCGGCTTTTCACAAGGCCCTCAACCCCAAGAACAGCCAGTACCTCAGCATCGGTGCCCAACTCGGCATCGCGCAGCGCAACATCAGCTACGACCTGCTCACCTTCGAGGACGAGTTCGACGGCAACAACGTCTATTCCAACCCCACCGGAGAGCAGCTGCCGGAAAACAATTTTGCCTACTTCGACATGCAGGTCGGCCTCAACTACACCTATGCGCCCCAGCGCGGCACGTCCGTTTACGCGGGCGTGGCCATGTTCCACGTCCTCCGCCCCGAGCAGAGTTTCTACGCCAGCATCGTCCCCATCGACCCCAACGAGGAGCCGGCCAGCGAGAAGATTTTCCAGAAATACACGGCCTACCTCAACTTCGGCATCCCGCTCGGCAAAGCAGTCAAATTCAGCCCCCGCGCCCTCCTTTACGTGCAGGGGCCGCACCAGGCGGCCAACGTCGGGGCCGGCTTCCGCTTCCTGCTCAACGAGATCGGCGGCACGGCTTTTCACGTCGGCGGTTGGGCACGCCCCGTGCGCAGCGACACGCAATTCAACATGGATGCCGCCATCGGCATGGTGGGCCTCGAATTCAGCAACATCCTCCTCGGTCTCAGCTACGACATCGGCCTTTCCAATCTATCGGGTTCCGGTCAGCGGCGCAATGCTTTTGAACTCAGCGTTTCCTACCTCGGCGAGCAGGAGGAAGACGACGCCGTACTCTGCCCTAAGTTTTAATTCTCCGTGCGTGTCGTTTGGGCGTGCCACCGTCCCTGGCGGGCCGCTGTCGGTCCCTTACCGGCTCCCTGTCGGTCGGTGCTGCGCACTCCGCCCCCGCAAATTTGCGGGGTCGGCCCGTCCAGGCACCTCACGCAACGCGGGGCCGGATATTTGTCGGCAGTGTCACTAGCTTACCACCACCGGCAGGCATCAGCAGGGGTAAGTGGCGACAATTAACTACTTTCACACCAATGAAAAAATTATAACGTTCACCGGAAGGGGGTACCCTCCTCCGGTCGTGCGGTCTTTACTTTCCTCTTGAATACATTACTGACATGAAGTTTTTTTCCCTTGCCCTCCTGCTTTCTCTCGGTGCCCTGCTTTTTCTCAGCAGTAGCCCTACTGTTCCCCCGGCGGCCCCCGTCTCAGTGGAACCCGCAGCCGAAACAGCCATTAAAATAAAGTGGGTCACCTGGCAAGAGGCCATCCGCCTCAACAAAAAGCACCCCCGCAAGATCATGGTCGATCTCTACACCGACTGGTGCGGCTGGTGCAAAAAAATGGACAAGTCTACTTTCGTCGATCCGGTGGTGGTCAACTACGTCAACGAAAATTTTTACGCCGTCAAGTTCGACGCCGAGCAGCGCGGCACCCTCCAGTACCGGGGCCACAGTTTTCAATTCAAATCCGACGCCGGCCGCCGCGGTGCCCACGAACTGGCCATTGCCCTGCTCGACGGCCGCATGAGCTACCCCAGCATGGTCTACCTCGACGAGAAGCAGGACCGGATCGCCATCAGCCCCGGCTTCAAGCCCGGCGACCAACTGATGATCGAACTGCGTTTCGCCGCCCAAAACCATTATAAGGTGCAGGAATTCGCCGCTTATAAGGCGAGCCTGAGCCGGGATTAGAGCGGCTGATTTTCAACGTTCCTCCGCCTCCGCCAAACCCTGCAAATACTGGTTGAGCCGCTCCATCGGCTTCACGATCGCCACCCGGCCGGAGCGGACAAACTCGTAGATGCCCATCTCCTGGAGTTCTTCCAGCAGGGCCTCGATTTCCTCCTCGTGCCCCGTCTTCTCGATCACCACGAATTCCGTCTCGATCAACAGCACCCGCGCATTGTGCCGCCGGATCAGTTCCTCCGCCGCCGAGCCGTCGGCAAATACTTTAAAGGGCACCTTATACAGGGCCACCTCCTGGTACACGATCTCGTCCGGTTCGTAGTAATAGGCTTTTAGCACATCCACCTGCTTGTCCAGTTGCGCGGTCAGCTTGGCCACCATTTCACTGCTCACGTCCACCACAATCGTAAACCGGTGGATTCCCGGCGTAGAGGATTGGCTGGTGGTCAGGCTGGTAATACCGATGTGCCGCCGGTTAAACAGGGTAACCACCCGCGTCAGTACGCCGGTCTGGTTGGTGGTGAAAACGGTAATGGTGTAAGCGGGCATCTTTTTAGTATTGTGGGCTTCGCCCGTATTTTACCAGCGGCAATACCGCCTAATAATTCCGAGGAGCCTGCGACGATCACCGCAGGTAGTTACCAGCGGCAACGCCGCCTACCAAAGTACGTAGCGGCGCAGCCGCTACAACTCCTCCGGCCCCAGCACAATCTCACTTACCGATTTCCCCGACGCCACCATCGGAAAAATATTTTCCTCCTGCGCCACGCGCACGTGTAGTAGGTAGGGACCGTCGTGTTGCAGCATCTGCTCGATCCCGGATGTCAATTCCGCCGGATCGGAGACGGTGTGACCCGCCACCCCGAAACCGCGCGCAATGGTGATAAAATCCGGGTTCTGCAGGGAGACCGAGGAATAGCGTCGCTCGTTGAACAGTTGCTGCCACTGGCGCACCATGCCCAGGTAATCGTTGTCTAGCAAGACGATTTTAACCGGAACTTCCCACTGCGCGCACATCCCCAGTTCCTGAATGGTCATCTGAAAACCACCGTCGCCGATGAAGGCCACCGTAGTATCTTCGGGCCGTGCCATAGCCGCGCCGAAGGCCGCCGGCAGGCCGAAACCCATGGTGCCCGCCCCGCCGGAAGAAACCCACTGATCGTGGCCCCGGTACACGTAGTAGCGGGCGGCGGCCATCTGGTGCTGGCCCACATCGGTGGCCACGATCGCTTTGCCATCCGTCAGGCGGCTCACTTCGCGCACGGCCTGGCCCATCCTGATCTTCCCGTCGGGGGTGGGCGACAGGGCGGCACGGACCACCCGCTCGTATTCGATCTCGTCGCAGGCGCGGAACTCGGCCAGCCAATCGGTGTGCTCCCGGCGATTGACCAACGGCAGGATGGCCTCCAACGACTCGCGCGCATCGCCCAGTACGGCCACGTCGGCCCGCACGTTCTTACTGATTTCCGCCGGGTCGATCTCGAAGTGGATCACCTGCGCTTTGGTCAGGTAACCGCTCAGGCGGCCGGTCACCCGGTCGTCGAACCGCATCCCGATGGCGATCACCAGATCGGCTTCGTTCTGCTTGATGTTGGCCCCGTAATTGCCGTGCATCCCCAGCATCCCCACGTGCAATGGATGATCGCTCGGCAGCGTAGACAGACCGTGGATGGTGGCCCCTACCGGGATACCGGTCTTCTCCACAAACTCCCGGAATACCCCGTGGGCCTTGGCAATATGGATGCCGTGCCCCGCCAGGATCATCGGCCTGCGGGCCGCATTGATCAGCTCAGCCGCTTCCTCGATGGCGGCATCGTCCAGAATCGGGTGCGGTTGGTAAGACCGGATGTAGGGATTACGCCGGTAAGTGAATTCCGCGCGCGGAATTTTATTCAGCTGCGCATCTTTGGTAATATCGATCAGCACCGGCCCCGGCCGACCCGAATTAGCTACGTAGAAAGCCTTGGCAATTACGGCCGGTAGCAGGGCGGGGTCGGTCACCTGCACATTCCATTTCGTTACCGGCATGCTGCAGTTGATCACGTCGATCTCCTGAAATGCGTCACTGCCCAGCAGGTGACTGCCTACCTGACCGGTAATGGCCACCAGTGGCGTACTATCCAGCAGGGCATCACCCAGGCCGGTGATCAGGTTGGTGGCACCGGGTCCACTGGTGGCCATGCACACCCCCGTACGGCGGGTCACGCGGGCGTAGCCCTGTGCCGCATGGATGGCCCCCTGCTCGTGGCGCGGCAGCACGTGGCGCAGCCGGTCCTCGTAGGCCACCAGTGCGTCGTAGACGGGCATAATAGCTCCGCCGGGATAACCGAAAATGGTGTCCACACCCTCTAGGAGCATACACTCCAGCAGGATTTGTGCGCCCGAAATTTCTTGCGTTGCGGCCGGTGCAGTCACCTGTTCGGTAATGGTCTTCGTGCTCATGAGATTGGGATTACAGGTCGGTAACGCAGCCGAGGCTGGCGCTGCTGACGGATTTAGCGTATTTGCGCAGGATGCCGAATTCGGCGCGGTTGGGCGGTGCGGTCCAGGCGGCGCGGCGGCGGTCGATCTCTTCTGCCGTTAAGTCTACGTCAATGGTATTATTTCCGGCGTCGATGGTGATCAGGTCGCCGTTCCGTACCAAAGCTAACAGGCCGCCGGCTTGCGCCTCGGGCGAGATGTGGCCGACCACGAAACCGTGGGTGCCGCCGGAAAAACGGCCGTCGGTAATCAGGGCTACCTTGCCGCCCAGCCCCTCGCCCATGATGGCCGAGGTGGGTTTGAGCATTTCCGGCATCCCGGGGCCGCCGGTGGGACCACAGTAGCGGATCACGATCACCTCGCCCTCCGCAATCTGTTTAGCGGTGATGGCGGCGTTACACTCTTTTTCGGAGTCGAAAACGTGGGCGGGGCCGATGAATAACTCGCCCTCCTTGCCGGTGATCTTGGCCACGCTCCCCTCCTCGGCCAGGTTGCCGTACAGGATTTGCAAGTGGCCGGTAGTCTTGATCGGCCGGTCCAGCGGGTGGATAATATCCTGCCCGGCGGTGAGGGCGGGGGCGTCGGCCAGATTTTCGGCCAGCGTTTTGCCGGTTACCGTCAGGCAGTCGCCGTGCAGCAGGCCGGCTTCCAGTAGCAGTTTCATCACGGCCGGCACGCCGCCGATTTGGTACAGGTCTTCCATTACGTACTTGCCGCTGGGTTTCAGGTTGGCCAGTAAAGGCGTGCGGTCGCTGATGGCCTGAAAATCGTCGATGGTCAGGTCCACGCCGGCGGCACGGGCAATGGCCAGCAGGTGTAACACGGCGTTGGTAGACCCGCCCAGGGCGGTTACCACCACCAGCGCATTTTCAAAGGCCGGGCGGGTCAGGATGTCGCGGGGTTTGATGTCGCGTTCCAGCAGCAGACGCAAGTAGCGGCCCACGCGCCGGCAATCGTCGGTTTTTTCGGGCACGTTGGCCGGTATGCTGCTGTTACCCGGCAGGCTCATGCCCAGGGCTTCGATGGCCGATGCCATGGTGTTGGCGGTGTACATGCCACCGCAGGCACCCGGACCCGGGCAGGCATTGCGCACCACGCCCCGAAAATCCTCGTCGCTGATCCGGCCGGCAATCCGCTCGCCCAGGGCCTCGAAGGCGGAGACGATGTCCAGTTTCTTCCGGTCGCCGTGACAGCCGGCCGCAATCGTACCGCCGTACACCAGGATGGCGGGCCGGTTCAGCCGCGCCAGGGCGATCATGGCACCGGGCATATTTTTGTCGCAACCCACTACGGTAGCCAAGCCGTCATACCACTGTGCCCCCGCCACGGTTTCGATGCTATCGGCAATTATATCGCGGCTCGGCAGGCTATAGCGCATCCCGTCCGTGCCCATGCTCATGCCGTCGGAGACGCCGATGGTATGAAAGATCAGTCCCACCAGTTCCTGCTCGCGTACGCCTTCTTTTACTAGTTCGGCCAGTCCGTTCAGGTGCATGTTACACGTATTGCCCTCCCAGCCGGTACTGGCGATACCGATCTGGGCGCGGCTCATGTCTTCCTCACTCAGGCCGATGCCGTAGAGCATGGCTTGGGCGGCAGGCTGCGTTTCGTCCTGCGTGATTGTGCGGCTGTACTTGTTGAGATCGGTCGTTTGCATGAAAGTGGTAAAAGCAAAAAGCCGCTTTCCGGGATGGGGAAAGCGGCTTTTCGGGCGGGCGGTCGGTTCAGGCCGTTGCTTTCCTCATCGTTGGGTGCGGAAGCACCCCGACAATCGAAAGTGGATGAAGTACGGTAAGCGATCGGGCCATGTGTGAATGAGGTAGCGGAAGAGGATACTTTCCCTCTTGCTACTACAAATGTAACGGAAGAGCAACGGCGGGCCAAATTGGAAATGGATCGAATTACGGCGGCTAGCGAAGCGTTTTATCTGAGTCACCTCCGCGTGAGGGGCCTGGACGGTGGCAGCAGCAGGGATGGGGCCTCGGCCCCGCCCTGCGGATGACAGCCCGTAGGGCCAAGCCGACAGGCGCGCCGGGAAGGGACCGGCCCCGACGGCAGGAGGGGACACGCCCAAAAAACGACGCGCATAGATCGTTGACTGTCGTCTTTCTTCAATCGTTGCCTCGTTTTAATCTTCCTCCATGTCCAGGTGCACCAAAAACCGGTCGGGGGCCACGCCAAGCGCGCCCGCGCCGACCTTGATGGTTTGCCAGGCGGTGGTAGTGGGTTTGATCCGGTGCGTACGGCGATCTACCACCAGGTCGATGGGCATGGCAAAATCGGCTACGTCCGCTTGGTAACGGTAGCGAACCTCCCGGTCCTTGCCACTGCCCGAGCTACGAATTTGGAGCGTGGGGATGCCGGGATAATAGAGGTATTGCTCGAAAAAAGCGGCGGTCCAGGGCTGTTCGGTGCGCCGGGCAACGTAATCGAAAAAATCTTTGCTGACGATGAGGCTGCGTTGGTGGTCCTGGTAGAAATCGTGGAGGATGCTGAACCAGAGATCGTCGTTTCCGATGGCGGACCGCAGCGTGTGCAGCACCCACGCCCCCTTGAAGTAGTGGTCGCTGGACTGCCGCTGCTTGTCCCAGTTGACGCCCGGCGGGCCGATGATGGGTTCTTTGTTCTCAATGTAGGGTCGCTGTCCGGCCAGATAGCGGCGGGCATCGGCGGCGTTGTAAACGTGCTCGACGTAAAGTGCTTCCAAATAGGTGGTAAAACTCTCGTGAATCCACATTTCGGCCAGATCGGCTACGCCGATACTGTTGCCGAAATATTCGTGACCGGATTCGTGAATGATGATGTAATCCCAGTCCATGTCCGGGGGGATCATGCCGCCCAGATAGCCGCGCATGTACTGGTTGCCGTAGGCGATGCCCGACTGGTGTTCCATTCCCAGGTAAGGCGTTTCGATGAGGGCGAATCCGTCGTCCCAGAAGGGGTACTTGCCCAAGTAGTGCTCGTAGGCGGCCAGCATGCCCGGCACCTGCCGGAATTGTTTACGGGCGCGGTCGAGGTTATAGTCGAGCACGTAATAATCCAGGGCCAGGGTATCGCCGTCCGCCGCCTGGTAAATGTCGTTGAAGTGAACGTAGTTGGCCACGTTGATGGATACGTCATAATTATTGATCGGGTAGGATACGAACCACTCATAGCGGGTGCGCCCCTTGCCTTCCTTTTCCTGCGAGCGCAAGTTGCCGTTGGCCACCACCATTAGTGGATCGGGAACACTGACACTGATGAGTACGCTATCCGGTTCATCGGACAGGTGGTCCTTGTTGGGCCACCACAATGAAGCACCGTCTCCCTCGCAGGCCACGCCGATCCAGGGGCGGTCTTTTTTATCGGTTTTCCAGACGAAGCCGCCGTCCCAGGGCGCATTTTGTGCTTCGGTCGGTTTGCCCCGGTAGTGCACCCGCATTCGGTGGATGGAGTTTTTGCCCTGCGTGCGGCCCAGGTCCACGAAAACCGCGCCTAATTCCCGCGTGTAGTCCAACGGCCGTCCCTCCTGCTCGATGCGGTCGATTTGGAGATTGGGGTACAGGTCCAGTTGAATCCGGGAGGCGGGATTGACCATTTGGTAGCCGATATCGACGTAGCCGCGCAGGCTCTTGGTATCGGGCAGCAGGTCGAGGTGGAGACCGTAGTAGGTCACGTCGAAGGCCGTGCGTTCGGGCCGCAGGCTGCCGCGCAGGGAATCGGCGTGGGTGAAGGTGCGGTCGGCGTAGAAATCGTGCTGCGCGGCCAGGGTGAGGGCGGTCAGCAGGGCAACTAGCAGGAGCGGGAGACGGAGCATGGAAGGGGGTTGTGGGAGGGGGCGAAGATAGGGGTTTGCGCACTGAGTAACGGATAACGCGAGGGAAGAAGGTTGACGTACAAATGCACCATAACCATCAAAAAATTCCTAAGCAGCCCTGAATGCGTCGAGCAACTTTCACGCAGCAACCAACGTTTTCATCATCCTTTTATGAACATTGGTCATAAATTAGACATAAAATACTTACCTTGGCGCAACATTGATAAACACGCTGTGCTTTGAGCAAGGATACTATTGACCCAATTCGACATGCTTTGGCTGAAAGGTTCAAGCACCTTGAATTATCGGATGAGCAACTCACAGAACTCGAATTCACCTACAAAGAATTCATTGCTCAAGCTCTCTCGAATCCTGGTCTCGTTCTTGTAATCGGTACCTGGGACTCCAATAAGGAATTTGTGTTACACTCCGACTTGGACATAATATAATTTCATAAATTAAAGTACATGATAAACTCATTCAGAATCACTATCGACCCCGCTCGCACCAAGACGGAAGTTTTAGCCGAGGTTGCCGGCTTAAAAATTGTCCGAAGAACTTATCATGTTCTGTCTACAAGTAAAGAACCGCAGAAAAAGCGTTCAAACCCTAAATTACTTAAAAAACTAAATTTAATCGCTCGAACGATTGTTGGCAAAAAGCAACCGGTTCATTATCGGTAATCAGTTTTCAATATATCGGTACCGGCTTATTAGTTTACCAGTATTTCATTCAGGCCGGCAGTAAATTAAACCATACTCGCTGCTATGTCTGAAGCTTTCCTAGGATCAATTATTGGTGCTGTTTCCGCTACCGTCGTTGTGTTGATCGGTGGTTATCTTACATTCAGGCGAGAGAAAAATAAGGAGAGAAGACTCAGGAAGCAAGAAGGCTACACCAACCTGTTGCGATATATCATAAGAGTTAAAAACAAAACTTCCTTCATAGATTCTGAAGGAAATCTACAACTAGAAAAAGAAGACCATAAAGAATTTTATGACGAAATCGCCGAAGTGAAAATTTGGGCTTTGATTTGCTCCATGTACGTTTCCGATCGTTATAAGGAAGAATTTAAAAAATCAGCGGATGAGTTGTTTGCCGGGCCGAAATATATGATATCCAGCATAGAACGAACCCCTACGGAAGCCGGGCCGACCATTGTTAAGCGCAACTACCAAATAAACGATCCTAACAATCTTTCTGCGGGCAGAAAACTCGACATGAAGGATTTGGACAGTATTTTCAATGTGTTTGTAGCGGTAATTAGAAAAGATATTTAATCCGTATCTCTATTCCACCCCCCTCCGTTTTGCGCGTGAGGGATAGGAGGCGTTGTTTGAACGAAGCGTAGCGAAGAGAGAGCCTGATAGCCCGACCCCGGCCTTAGCCGGGGGCACGCCCAACCCCCCAATAATTAATACGCCTTCGCAAAGACAACCCGTTGCTCACTCGGCTTGCCCGTCAGGATGCACTTGCCCGCTTCGGCTTGC
Organism: Lewinellaceae bacterium; assembly: GCA_963710215.1. Classification (GTDB taxonomy): domain Bacteria; phylum Bacteroidota; class Bacteroidia; order Chitinophagales; family Saprospiraceae; genus Neolewinella. The sequence continues at coordinate 83,781 of CAVPZP010000036.1, forward strand.
GCATCGTTGGGGATGCAGCGAATGGTGGCCTTGGTGAGTTCCTTAATATTCAACTCCGTTTCCGTGGTGCCGTCCCAGTGGGCGTGGATGAAGCCGGGGATGTCGCGCTCGAGGATTTCCTGGAATTCTTCCATCGTATCGACCACGTGGGTGTGCTCGGCGCGGAAGGCTTTGGCGCGGGCCAGCATATTATCCTGAATCTCGGTGAGGAGGCTAACGACATGATCGGCGATGCCCTCCATGGGGACGGAAGTTTTTTCCTTTGTGTCGCGGCGGGCCACCTCGATGACGCCCTTGTCCAAGTCGCGCTTGCCCATGCCGAGGCGGATGGGGATGCCCTTGAGTTCGTTTTCCGCGAATTTGAAGCCGGGCCGCTTCTGGGCGTCGTTGTCGTAGGCGACGCGGACGCCGCGCTCCTTTAACTCGGCCAGCAGCCGGTGGGCCGCCTCGTCCAGCTCGGGAACGGGTTTGGGGATGGGCACGATGACGACTTGCGTGGGCGCGAGTTTGGGAGGCAGCATGAGGCCCTCGTCGTCGGAGTGGGTCATGATGAGGCCGCCGATGAGACGGGTGGATACGCCCCAGCTGGTGGCCCAGACGTATTCCTGCCGGTTTTCCTCGTTGGCGAATTTTACGTCGAAGGCCTTGGCGAAATTTTGCCCCAGGAAGTGGCTGGTGCCCGCCTGGAGGGCCTTGCCGTCCTGCATCATGGCCTCGATGGTGTAGGTGTCGATGGCACCGGCGAAGCGTTCGTTTTCCGTTTTCACGCCCCGAATGACCGGCATGGCCATGTATTCTTCGGCGAAGGTGGCGTAGATCTCCTGCATCCGCAGGGTTTCTTCCACGGCCTCGGCTTCGGTGGCGTGGGCGGTGTGGCCCTCCTGCCAGAGGAACTCGGCGGTGCGCAGGAACAGGCGGGTGCGTAGCTCCCAGCGCATCACGTTGGCCCACTGATTGATGAGCAGCGGCAGGTCGCGGTAGGAGTTGATCCAGTCGCGGTAGGTGTGCCAGATGATGGTTTCGGAGGTGGGCCGGATGATGAGTTCTTCCTCCAGTTTGGCGTCGGGGTCCACGATGACGCCGCTGCCGTCGGGGGCGTTCATGAGGCGGTGGTGGGTGACCACGGCGCATTCTTTGGCGAAACCATCGACGTGCTGGGCCTCGCGGCTCAGGAAACTCTTCGGGATGAGCAGGGGAAAGTAGGCGTTGACGTGGCCGGTTTCCTTGAACATCCGGTCCAGCTGGTCACGAATATTTTCCCATAGTGCGAAGCCGTAGGGCTTGATGACCATGCAGCCCCGTACGGCACTGTTGTCGGCCATGTTGGCCCGTTTGACGATGTCTAAATACCACTGGGAAAAATTTTCGTCGCGGGGCGTAACTGCGTTGGCCATGGGTAGAACTATTGGGGGCGAAATGTGTTGTATTGCTAGTAAATCACTGACAATCAGTGTATTTATACTGCTTTTTCGTTAAGCGTTAAGAATTTTAACGCGTCCGACTACGGACTTTAAGTGGACCTTAACGGTTCGTGCGGCGCAAAAGTAGTAATTTGGCCTTGCAATTAACGCAAACCACAGTCTCGCTGATTACGCTAAACGTCTACAACAATGAAAAACCTGAATAATTTCGCCTCTTACCTCCTCCTGGTAGCGGCCCTGTTCGTTGGCAACATTGCCTACGCCCAGTACGATGACATCTACTACGACCCGAGTCGTGATGTCGATCCCAATACCAACTACTACGATTACGGCAGCTCTAACGACGCCCCGACTACCAACGACCAGGCTTACGCCGGCAACTACGATGACGATTACTACGAAGGTGGTATCGACAACCGTGAGTTCGAGGACCGTTCCGGTTACGAGTACAGCTCACGCATCCGCCGTTTCCAGCAGCCCTACTACGGGTTCAACTACTTCGACCCCGTCTATGTGGATGCGCTCTACTACGATCCGTTCATCCGTCCCGGCGGTACTACGGTACTGATCTACGACAACTTCGGTGCCGGTAGCTACTTTGCCGCCCGCCGTGCCGCCCAGTGGAACCGCTACAACCCGTATGCGCCGTTCAATAGCTGGAACCGCTTTAATGCGTTCAACGACCCGTTCGGCTTCAATCCCTATAACAGTTGGGGTGCCGGTGGATTCAACCGCGGCTTCAACAATGGCTTTAATAATGGTTTCAACCGCGGCTTCAACAACGGTTTTAACCAGGGATTCGGCGGCGGCGGTTTCGCTTCCAATTATTACTGCCCACCCAGCTGGGGAGGCGGCAATACCTACAACACGATTAACGTGAACAACGTGAATAACGGAAACACCGCCAACGGACGCACCCGCTCCTACGCGCCGCGTTCCGCTTCCACGTCGATCGCTCCCCGTATCAATGCTCAGTCACGTGGCGGTAGCACTGCCGCTCCCGGCCGTACGCCGTCATCGTCTACCGGTGCTGCCCGCGGCAATGCCGCTCCTCGTTCATCGAGTAGCACGGCTCCCCGCACCGGCCAATCGAGTGCCGCCGACCGGGTTCGCTCGGCTCGCGGTTCTTCGACCGCTCCTTCCGCTGCCGGTCGTAGTAATTCCGGTCGGATCGACCAGAGCCGCACCACGGTTCGTCCCAGTACGCCTCGCCCCAGCACGACTGCTCCCAGCCGTAGTAGCACGCCGAGCCGGGCTACCCCCAGCCGTAGTACGCGTCCTTCGCGTCCTACCTACACGCCCAGCCGTAGCACGACGCCTAGCCGGGCCACGCCCAGCCGCAGCAACTCTCGCCCCAGCTACACACCCAGCCGCAGCAGTTCGCCTTCGCGTAGTGCTTCGCCCAGCCGTAGCTCGGGTTCCAGCCGCAGCGGCGGTTCCAGCCGCGCACCCTCGTCCTCGCGGCGCGGTGGCGGTGAGTAACATAAGATAGACTTGGCGCTCATCCTTCCCGGTGAGACTCAGCCTGACGAATTAGCGGGGCGGAAATGAATCATTTCCGCCCCCTTTTTTATGCCCTGACCCGACTGCCTGCAAACCCCTCCCGGTATTTGTCGTTTTACCATCGGCGGCAATTGCCGACCATTAACCTCAGCCCAATGATTCGCCACGCTTTACTTTCCCTCGTGGGACTTCTCTTTTTTTCCGCCGCTTTGTCCGCCCAGACGGTCGATCAGGCCTATCTCTATTCTTACCTCTCCCCCTTCGGCACGGCCCGCTTTGCGGGCACGGCGGGGGCACTCACGCCCCTGGGTAGCGACCTGACCACGGCCGTCACCAACCCCGCCGGTCTGGCGTGGGTGCGTACTTCCTACGCCACCGTCTCACCGGTTTTTGATATGAGCCGCGTGGATGCCACCCTTGCCGATGCGCGTGAACTAGGCGGGAATGACCTGCCCGAAAACCAGTTCGGCTTCGCCAGTCTGGGATTTGTGGTAGCCGGTACCACGCGATCGGTCAACTGGCCGCAACTCAACTTTGCCATTTCGCTCAACCGCATGGCTGATTTTAACGAGAGCTACAATTACCAGGGACGCAACCAGGGCAGTATCGTACAGGCATTTACCGATGATGCGAACGAGGGCTTTTTCAATGATTATACCAATATCCCTTTCCTGGATGCCGAGGCGATTTTTGACGACCCCGATAACTCCGGTGTTTTTCTTAGCGACTTCGACACCAACCCCACCGGCGAGATCTACCGCGACCAGACCGTCACGCGCACGGGTGGTGTCAGCGAACTGGATTTTTCCATGGCCGGTAATTACCGCGACCGGCTGATGTGGGGGTTCACCCTCGGCATTCCGCTGATCAACTTCACCGAAAACCGTACCTACCGGGAGATCGACGATCAGGACCAGATCGAGTTTTTCGACAACCTCGAATACCGCGAACGCCTGACCAGCACCGGCGCGGGCGTAAATTTCCGCCTCGGACTCATCTACCGGGTCAGCCAGCCGGTACGGATCAGCGCGGCCATTCACTCGCCTTCCTTTTATAGCATTAGCGACGAATTTTCCACTGATGCAGATTATCAATTTACCGTAGACGGCACCCCCACTGTCGGCAACGGTTTTTCACCCGCCGGTGCTTTTGATTATAATTTACGTACGCCCTGGCGCTATAATTTCGGCGTGGGAATTCTGGCGGGCAAGAAAGGATTCATTTCGATCGATGGCGATTATGCCAACTATGCCACCAACACCGTGAGCTTTGAAAACCTGGACGACGACGCCGCCGTATTCAACGATGGTATTCGCAACTCCCTCGACGGCGTGTTCAGCGCCCGGGTGGGCGGCGAGCTAAATCTGAACCCCGTCATGGTGCGGGCGGGTGCGCAGGTGCGCCGTTCGGCCTTCCGGGGAGACGAAGAAACCTACCCCCTGCTCTCGGCCGGCGCGGGCTACCGGATCAAGAAATTTGCCGTCGATCTGGCCTACCAGTACGAGACCCAGGCGCAGGTGTTCCGGCCCTACCAGGCTTTCCCGCCCGTGGTGGAGCAAACGGTTGCCACCGATTTTACCACCCACCGGATCCTGCTTTCCCTCAGTCTGGCCTTTTAATCAGTCCCGCCGAAAAGCTATTCCTTGCTTCCCCGGCGAACCGCCGGGCCGGTGGTGGGGTTGTGTGCACGTTTACCGGGTCGCCGCACCTCCGCGGGCGGCCCACTGAACCCCCACCGCCGCTTGGATTCACTGTCGCAAATTGTACTGGGTGCCGCCGTGGGCGAAGCCGCGCTGGGCCGCAAGGTCGGCAACCGGGCCATCGTCTGGGGGGCCATTGCCGGCACCCTGCCCGATCTGGACGTACTGGCCAACGCTGTCACCGATCCGCTCAGCGCGCTGGCTTACCACCGGGCCTTTACCCACTCGCTGCCCTTTGCCGTGCTGGCCGCACCGCTCATCGGGTTGCTGGTACACCGCCTCTATGCCGCCGGCGAAAGCCGGCTGGCCGTGCCGCTCACCGCACCGCCGCCGCCCGCCGCCCTGCGGGGGTGGCCGGCGGCACTACTATTTATTCCCTTCTTTTTGCTTCTGCTGGCGGGCAGTTATTTCATGCCCATCGAGGTGTATGAAATACCCGGTATCACGGCCACTATTACGGTGGTATTCGCCGCTATCGTGGGCGTAATTGCCCTGCGCGAACGATTGCGCAAACGACCCTCCGCCAACGACAATGCGTCGTGGCGGCAGTGGTCGCTCCTCTTCTTTCTGGCCATCGTCACGCACCCGCTGCTCGATTGTTTTACGGCCTACGGCACGCAATTTTTCGAGCCGTTCAGCAAGACCCGCATCGCCTGGAACACCATCTCGGTCGTAGACCCGCTTTACACGCTACCCTTCCTGCTATTTCTCGCCATCGCCTTTTTCCTGCGGCGTGGCAGCCGCTCGCGGCGGCGGTTCAACCGGGTCGGGCTGGTCCTCAGTTCGGTCTACCTGTTGTTCACGGTGGTCAATCACTTCAACGTGGCCGGCATCATGGAAAACACGCTGGCGGACCGGTCGCTCACCGTGCACGACTACCGGGTATCACCCAGCATCCTCAACAATATCCTCTGGCAGGGAACCGCCCGCGCACCCGACAACGAGACCTTCTACTACGGTTCCTACTCCCTCCTCGACCGTGAGCGCAGCTTCTCGCCTTTCCAGACCATCGCCGGCAACCACGATTTACTGGCCGCCTACCACGACCGCCGCGAACTCCGCATCCTGCGCTGGTTCACGCAGGGCTATTACGGCATCATCCCGCTGGGCGAGGGCAAATGGCAATTCAACGACCTCCGCTACGCCACGGGCGGCGGCCGCGATACGGGCAAACCCAATAATTACGTCTTCTTCTGGATCGTCCAACTCCGGCCCGACGGCACGCTCGATGTCTACCAACCGCCCCCCGGCGAAAGTTTCGACGGCCCCGAAATGCTGGATGAATTGGTGACGCGCATCAAGGGTATTTGAATGTTTTTCGGGGCCCCCCGGCCCGCCCTGTCCGGGGCGGTCCGGCCGGGCTGTCCGTGGCTCGCTGTTCGCTCGGCCGCTGCGCGGCTCCGCCTGCGGGTTACACCCTGCGGCGGCCCACTCCCATCCCTGGTCCGGTGTTACTTGCGGATAAATGCCTCCACCCGGGCCTCGGCATTGCGGCGCACGTCCACCCAGAAGAAGTTGAAATCCGCCACGTGGTAGTTCTTGCGGGTAAAGAAGATGTTGCCGAAAAATCCCGGCTTATTGGTATACAACCGCCCGCCGCGCACCTGCGCACCCACCATGCCGGGTTCGGGTTGCTTAGCGAATTTTAGCAGGATGGTGCCCCGGTTTTGCTCCTTCGGCACGGCCGTTTCATCCGTGCGCCAGCTCAGCGGATTCACCACGGCCGGGGTTTCGTTCGGCTTATCATCGGGGGTGAAATCATCGCGCACCGTGCGCCAACTCACAAAGCAGTCGGTCTGGGTACTATCCCGGCAAACGGGAATATTCCGGAAGGCATCCACCGCTATCGGCATCCCCACCAGGTAGGCGGCCACCAGTTGTTTTTGTACGGGGCGGCCGTCCACCTCGTCGCGGATCAGCCGCTCGGCGTGGACGGTGCCCTGGCTGTGGGAGGCGATGATGAAGGGGCGTCCGTCGTTATAATTATCCAGGTAATAGCGAAAAGCGGCGCGCACATCGGTATAGGCGGTATCCAGCGCACGTTCGCCGTCGGCTTGGCCGCGGGGGTAAAACACCCGCAGGTGGGCCTGCCGGTAGCGCGGCGCGTACACCCGCCCGGCGGCATTGAATACAGTGGCCTGATTGAGAATGGTGGATTCGTCTACCTCCTCATTCAGATCTTCGTCGGTCAGCGCGGCATTCCAGGGCTGCTCGGGGTCGTTGCCCCGGTAGATGGTGGGGTGAATGAAGAATACGTCGGCCGGCGCGGCGGCCTGGCGGTCGGTAAAATTACCCGGGGGCACCCGGTCGGCGGCGTCTTTTTTGGTGGGCAGAGCGGCCCAGTTTTCCGCTCGGCCGTAATCCGGCGGGGCGGGTACGGCGGTGCGCTCGTAGGGCAGGGCGGGCCGACGGGAAGCACAGCCGGTAACGATGGTAAAGAGCAGGAACAGGAGAGCGAGGCGAAACAAGTCATTCATCCGGCTACTACCCCGGACGGTGCGAAAATGTTCGGGTTCGGCCGCGTGAGGTGCCTGGAAGGTGACGACCGGAGGGAGAAAGCCAGCAGGGCCGAGGCGATAGCCGAGCCTGGAAGGGACCGGCCCCGCCATCGGCGGGGACACGCCCGGAGCTAAGTCGTCCTGATTGATCGATTTTAAATCGGTAGCTGGTTCCCCACGCGCTCGTTCATGCGGTAGGCGTAAAATGCCGCGCCCACGGTGCCGGCCGCGTTGAGGAGGAGGGCGGATTTGACCGGGCATTTTACCTGCAACAGGTGCTGGTATTCCTCGAAGCCCTTGCTGCCGCCGCCGCCCAGCAGGATGAGATCGGGGGAGAACAGCATTTCCACGTGCATCAGGTAACGGTTAAACCGCTCGCCGAACTCTTCCCAAGTCCATTCCTTGTGCTTGCGCAGGGCGTTGCTGACGTATTTTTCGGCGTCCTTTTTCATGTTGCGCAGGTAAAGGTGCCCGAGTTCCGAGTTGGGGATCAGCTCGCCGCCCACGATAAGGGCCGACCCGAGGCCGGTGCCGATGGTGATCATCAGCACGGTGCCCGGTTCGCCGCGCCCGGCCCCGTAGATGGCACTGGCCAGCCCCGCCGCGTCGGCGTCGTTGAGGGCGTGGATGCCGCCGCCGCCGTACACATCGCCCAGCGTCTGGGTGATGGAGGTATTGACCCAGCTCTCGTCGATATTGGCCGCCGAAAGGGCCGTGCCCTTACGCACCACCGCCGGAAAACCGACGCCGACCGGCCCGGTATATTCAATCTGGTCGAGCAACTCACGGAAAGTCTCGGCCATGCGGTCGGGCGTGGCCGGCTGGGGCGTGGGGAGGCGGTAGCGCTCGGAAACCAGTATACCTTGTTCGATATCGACCAACCCGCCCTTGATCCCCGTGCCGCCGATGTCTACGCCGAGGATGATGTTCTGCTTATCTGCCATGGTGGGTAAAGGTAAGAATAGTAGCGGGAGGCCGTCGGGAGTTTAGCGGATCAGACTGACTTTCATCCACACGTCCGTGCGCGGGCGGTCGGAACCGTTGGTGGGCAGGGCGGCGATCTGATCGATCACGTCCAACCCCTCGATCACGCGGCCGAAAACGGTGTACTGCTGGTCGAGGAAGGGCACGCCTCCTTTTTCCAGGTATTCCTCGCGTACGGAGGTGGGGTAACGGAAATTCTGCGCCGATTCCTGGCGGTTCAGGTCGGCCTCGGTAACCGGGCGGCCGTCTACGATATAGAACTGCGAACCCGAACTGCGCATCTGCGGATTGTTGGTGCGGGCCGCCGCCAGGGCACCTTTGACGTGGGCCAGCGAATCGACGAACTCGGCCGGGACGGTGTAACCCGGGCCGCCGCTACCCAGGCGGGCATCGGCGGCGGCACTGCGGCTTTCGGGGTCGCCGCCCTGAATCATGAAGCCGGTAATGACGCGGTGAAACAGCAGGCTGTCGAAGTAATTTTGCTCCACCAGTTTGATGAAGTTATCCTGGTGTTTGCTGGTGACGTCGTAGAGTTCGGCGACCATATTGCCCTGGGGCGTTTCGATCAGGATGAGGCATCGTTTGGGTGCTTCCACGCTTATTTTTTTGGTTTGTCGGTCGGTTTTACCCTTTTCATCCACGGCCGTGAGGACGATCTCGTAGTCACCCGATTTAAGATAGCGGTGGGTAGGGTTTTCTTCTTCGGAGGTCTCGCCGTCGCCGAAATTCCAGCGGTAGCCGGTGGCTTTTTCCGATTGATTAGTGAGCGTTACCCCGCCGTAGGCATCGGCCGATTCCGGGGCGGAGAACTGGGCGATCGGCTTGGCACAGCCGAGCAACAGGAAAAAAAGGCAGGCCGCCGCCGCAAATTGGGCGGAGCGGCGGAAAACGAGAGCAGAGCACATCATAGGGGAACGGGCGGGTTGTTAACCATTAAAGAATGCGCACCTTCATGCGGATGTTTTGCGTGGGGCGGTTATTTCCGTCGGTTGGCAATTTGGCGATCTGGTCGATCACGTCCATTCCCTCCACCACTTCGCCGAATACGGTGTATTCGCCGTCCAGGTTGGGAGTGCCGCCCTTTTCCGCGTAGAGTTGGCGCTGGGTCGGGTTGTAGTTCAGCCCCTTCGTCTGGGCGATCCGGTCCAGGGCGGCCGTGTCGACCTGGGTGCCCTGGACGATGTAGAACTGCGAGCCGGAGCTTTTTTTCTGCGGGTTATTGGTGCGGGCCGCCGCCAGCGCGCCGCGCAGGTGGGGGGCACCGATCTCGGGATCCAACTCGTAACCGGGGCCGCCGTTGCCCAGCATCGCGCCGTCGGGCGCATCCTTACTCACGGGGTCGCCACCCTGAATCATGAAGCCGGGGATGACGCGGTGAAACAGCAAACTGTCGAAAAAGCCTTCGTCGGCCAGCTTGACGAAGTTATCGCGGTGCAGGGGCGTTTCGTCGTAGAGCATCACTTTCACGTCGCCGTAATCGGTTTCGATGATCGCGTAGGTATGGCCGTCCGTGTCGCAGGACGCGAGTAGCATGACGCCGAGGCCGGCTAATAGTACGGTATAAAGGAGTGTTCGCATGATATGAGGTAGGTGGGTGGTAAAGATAGCAAAAGGCGGGTGACTCAATTTTCGGCGGCCCCGCTATTCACCTTGCCGGCTTCTTCCTCAGCCCCCTACCCGCTCCCGCGCCGCCTGCAGGGCGGCGTCCAGACCGGCGGGGTCTTTGCCGCCGGCCGTGGCGAAGAAGGGCTGGCCGCCGCCGCCGCCCTTGATGTGGCGGGCCAGTTCGCGGATCAGGTTGCCGGCGTGGAGATCGGTACTTTCGGTCAGCGATTTACTGATGCCGAGTGTGAGCAGTGCCTTGCCCTCGTTTTCGCTGCCCAACAGGATAAAGGCGTTTTCCACCTCCTGTTCCAGCTGGAACACCAGCGTTTTGATGGCGGCCGCATCGCTCAGGGGTACAAGGGCGGCCAGGAAATTGGTGCCGTTTAGTGACTCGAATTTCTCTTGCAACTCACCCTTCAGGTCACCGGCCTGTTGGGCGGTCATTTCTTCCAGTTCGCGTTTCAGGCGGCGGTTGTCGTCCTGGAGGGAAGTGACGCTCTTGACGGTATCCTGGGGGTTTTTCAGCAACCCGCGCACGCCCTCCAACTCGGCCAGCTTATCATTTACCCAGCCCTCGGCCGCGTCGGCGGTTACGGCTTCGATGCGGCGGATCCCCGCCGCCACGGCGGATTCGCCGGTGATCTTGAACAGCCCCAGCTCGCCGGTATACTTTACGTGGGTACCGCCGCACAGCTCGCGGCTGAAGTCCTCGCCGAAGGTGATGACGCGCACCTTGTCGCCGTACTTCTCTCCGAACAGCATCAGTGCTCCCGACGCGCGGGCCTCGTCTATTGGCAAATCGCGTTGCTCCAGCAGTGCGATATTCTCCCGGATCTTCAGGTTGACCAGTCGTTCCAGCGCGGCCAGTTCCTCGACCGTGGGCCGCTGAAAGTGGGCGAAGTCGAAGCGCATCCGGCCGGCTCCTACATCCTGGCCCTTCTGCAGGGCGTGCTCGCCCAGTATTTGGTGCAATGCGGCGTGCAGCAGGTGGGCGGCCGTATGGTTGTTGCTGGTGGCCTGGCGGCGGGCGGTATCCACAAAGGCATCCACGGGTGCGGCGGGGTCTTTGGGCAGCTTGTTGACAATGTGTACGATCAGGTCGTTTTCCCTGACGGTGTCCAGTACGGCAATGCCTTCGGCATCGCCAAATTCCAGGGCACCCCGGTCGCCGGCCTGGCCGCCGCTTTCGCCGTAGAAGGGGGTTTCGGCCAGCACCAATTGGTATTCTTCCTTGCCTTTCTGCTCTACGGTGCGGTACTTCAGCACCCGGGTTTTATCGGCACTGAGGTAGTCGTAGCCGATAAATACGGATTCGCCGGCACTCACTTCCGTCCAGTCGCCCACGGCCTTGGCGGCATCCTGCCGGCCGCGGTCGCGTTGTTCCTGCAGGGCGGTTTCAAATTCGGCGTTATCCACCGTCCAGCCCTGCTCGCTCGCCAGCAGGCGAGTCAGGTCGATCGGAAAACCGAAGGTATCGTAGAGATCGAATGCGTCGCGGCCGTTGATTACGCCGTCGGTTGCTTCCAATCCGGCAAAACGTTGCAGGCCGGTCTCCAGGGTCTGGAGGAAAGATTTTTCCTCCCCCTCGATGATGCGGGCGATCTGCTCGCCCTGCTGCCCCAGCTCGGGAAAAGCGGCCCCCATTTCAGCCACCAGGGTGGGTAGCAGGGTGTGGAGGAAGGGTTCGCGGACGTCGAGGAAGGAGTAGTAGTAGCGCACCGCCCGCCGCAGTATCCGCCGGACCACGTAGCCCGCGCCGCCGTTGCCCGGCAGTTGCCCGTCGGCAATGGTAAAGGCCACGGCCCGCAGGTGATCGGCCACTACGCGCATGGCCATGTCGGCCTTGGCGGCCGGGGCGTAGGAATTGCCGTAGGTTTTGCCGCTTCCGGCCTCGATGGCCCGCAACAGGGGCGTGAATACGTCCGTATCGTAGGTAGCCGTTTTGCCCTGTAGCACCATGCAGAGCCGTTCGAAACCCATGCCGGTATCCACGTGGCGGGCGGGCAGGTTCTCCAGACCGCCGTCGGCCTTGCGGTTGAACTGGATGAAGACGTTGTTCCAGATCTCCACCACGCCGGAATCGTCTACGTTCACCAGTTCCCGGCCGGGCGTGGCCGCCCGCTCGGCGGGCGTCCGGGTATCCACGTGGATTTCCGTACACGGCCCGCAGGGACCGGTATCGCCCATCTCCCAGAAATTGTCCTTTTTGTTGCCGTTCAGAATCCGCTCGTCGGGCAGCACCCGCCGCCAGAATTCACGCGATGCCTCGTCGCTTTCCAGCCCCTCGTTCGCGTCTCCCTCGAAAACGGTTGCGTAGATGGTTTCCGGGTCGATGCCCAGGCGGTCGGTCAGCAGTTCCCACGACCAGGCAATGGCCTCGTCCTTAAAGTAATCTCCGAACGACCAGTTTCCCAGCATCTCGAACATGGTGTGGTGCGTACCGTCGCGGCCCACGTCCTCCAGGTCGTTGTGTTTTCCGCTCACCCGCATACACTTCTGGGTATCGGCCGCGCGCGGCCGGTCGGGCGTCTGGTTGCCCAGGAAATAGTCCTTGAACTGGTTCATGCCCGCGTTGGTGAACAGCAGCGTGGGGTCGTCCTTGCTCACGATGGGCGCGGAGGGCACGATCTTGTGATCGCGGTCTTTGAAAAAGTCCAGAAAGGCGGTCCGAATCTCGTTGGCGGTCATGGCGGGAGCTGTTTTGAGGGCGCGAAGATAGGGAAAAGGTAGGCTTAGTGAGGAGCGTATGCGTGAGGGATAGGAGGCGTTGTCTGAACGGACTTTCAGGGCGCATTGCATGCGCCCTGAAAGGGAGAGAGTGCCGGATAGCCCGACCCCGCCGGCAGGCGGGGGCACGCCAGAAAAAACCTGCCGGAAACGCGGCGGAAAACATATGGATTAGTTGACCCGACAACCATCTTCTGCCGCTGAAGAATAGATGCTTGTTCTTAACGGCCACGGGGATGATTTGCCAAATAAGATTGCCCGAATAAGCAATTAGACGATAGGAGCTAAGACACTTAATATCAGTGCATTATTCACGTGTAGTTAACATGGGCGGATTACCTTTGCGGCGAAATCGGTACTCACTAACTACAATACCACAGATGAAACTTTTTTTACATCAATCCATCTTGCTGTTGGCCTTTGTCGCCCTGCTGCTGCCCGGTATTTTGCCGGCCCAGGGCGTGACCACGGCCAGTATTTTCGGCCAGATCAACGACGCCGAGTCGAGCGAAAGCCTGATCGGTGCCAACGTGGTGGCGCTGCACACGCCATCCGGTACGACTTACGGTACCTCGACCGATCTGGACGGCCGTTTCCGCATTCCCGGTATGCGGGTGGGCGGACCGTACACCATTACCGTCAGCTATACCGGTTACGCGAACCAGGTGGAATCGGGTATTTACCTGACCCTGGGCCAGACCTATAACTACAGCCCCGAACTGAGTGCGGGCGGTATCGACCTGGAGGGCATCGAGGTGATCTCCAGCCGCTCTGACCTGTTCAACGGCGAGAAGACCGGCTCGGAAACGACCATCACGCAGGAGCAGATCGACGTGCTGCCGACCGTGGCCCGGGCCGTGGGTGACTTCGTGCGCCTGACGCCCCAAGCGACCGTCTCGGAAGGTGGAGATGGATTTTCCATCAGCGTAGGTGGCATGAACAACCGCTACAATGCCTTTTACGTGGACGGTGCGGTAAACAACGATGTGTTCGGCCTCTCTTCTTCCGGTTTTAACGGCGGCCAGACGGGTGTTTCACCCATTTCGGTGGATGCCATCGAGTCGTTCCAGGTGAACATTGCCCCCTTTGACGTGCGGATCGCCGGTTTTGCCGGCGCGGCCATTAGTGCCATTACCCGCTCGGGATCGAATAACGTGGAGGCTTCCGTTTACGGTTTTTACCGCAACCAGAACCTGATCGCTACCGATCTGGAAGGTGCGGGCGTGACTCCCTTCAAGGCCCATACCGAAGGCTTCCGGATTGGCGGTCCGATTGTGAAGGACAAGGCGTTCTTCTTCATTAACTATGAGCGCCAGCGTGAGGAAACTCCGCTGCCCTTTGACTCGGATGATTACATCGGTAATACTTCGATCGACTCCTTGAATGTGCTGGCCGACTTCCTGCGGGATAACTACCGCTACGATCCGGGCACCTTCACGAACAACAAGCGTTCTTTGAACTCGGATAAGCTGACCGCCAAGTTCGACTTTAACCTTAGCCCGACGAATAAACTAGCCGTACGTTTTGGTTACGTTGGTGCTGATAACCTGGAAGGAGTTCAGTCGAATACTAGGAGCATTCGTTTTCTCAATTCTTCGGAAAGCTTTGTGGCCAAGACCTACTCCGCCGCCCTGGAGCTGAACACCCTGCTCAGCAGTAGCCTCTCCAACAGCCTGACCATCGGCTTTACCCGTCAGGTAGATGACCGCGACCCGACGGGCGACCCCTTCCCCCGCGTATTTATCCGTGACGGATCGGGTGGCATCACTTTTGGTGGCGAACCCTTCTCTTCGGCCAACTTGCTGAACCAGAATGTACTGACGATCAACGATAACTTTGAAATTTTCAAAGGCAAGCACACCGTTACGATCGGTGCCAACCTGGAATTCTACCGGGCGGAAAACCTGTTCATCCCATTCAACTACGGTAACTATACCTTCAGTAGTGTGGCTTCTTTCCTTAATGAGGAGCAGTCTACTAACTTCAACAGCAGCTACTCGCTGGTAGATAATGTGTCGGGTGACGAATCGAGTGCCATCGCGGCGTTTAACTCAGGTATTGCCGGCATTTACGTACAGGATAAGTTCCAGATACGTAATAACCTTTCGGTAACCGTCGGTCTGCGTGCCGACCTGCCCTATTACGAGGACACTCCCGAAAATATGTTCTTTAATGACTCTATTATTCCTAAGCTGCAGGAATTTTACGATACGCGTGGTGCCCGTGTGGGTCAGTTCGTCAAGCCCCAGGTTATGTTTTCACCCCGGGTCGGTTTTAACTGGGACGTACTGGATGACCGAACTACGCAGGTGCGTGGTGGCATTGGTATTTTCACCAGTCGTGCTCCCCTGGTTTGGGTAGGTGGTGCCTTCAATAACTATGGCCAAAATGTAGGCGGTAATTTCTTTGAGTCACCCGACGCTCCATTCTTCGAGCCGAATGTGCAGAATCAGCCCCGGGTACCATTTGATATCAATACACGGCCCCAGGGTGGTCAGATCGACTTGTTTGCGGACGATCTGAAGCTACCCCGCTTCTTGAAGGTCAACTTAGCTATCGACCGGAAGCTGCCCTTCGGTTTAATCGGTACGATCGACCTGCTGTATAATAAGACACTACAGAACGTTGCCTACCAGAACCTCAACCTGAAGCCTTCCGTTGCGAATCTGGACGGAGGACCGGATACCCGTAACCTGTACAACCGGGGTGACCGGGTTGATCGGAACTATACGGCGATTTACCTGGGTTACAACACGACCGAGGGTTATGCTTATAACCTATCGGCTACGCTGGCGCGTCCATTCGATAATGGCCTGTTCCTACAATTCAGCTATAACTATGGTGAAGCTTATTCCGTATTCGACGGCACCAGTTCTACCAACAGTTCGCAGTGGCGGAACTTCAACAGCGTGCAAGGTCGTAACATCGACCAGCAGCTTTACCGTTCCGACTTTGCGTCGGGCCACCGGTTTACCGGTAGTTTTTCGTACCGCATTGACGGCGGGGAATCCGGATTCGGGAGCACCTTTACGCTCTTCTCCGAGACACGTCAGGGTAGCCCTTACTCCCTGATCTACTCTACTGCTCCTAACGGCAGAACGTTAACGAACGAAGACAGCCGTAACTTCGATCTGATCTATATTCCCGCCAACCGGAGTGAGATCAACCTGATCGATATGAACGGATTAACGGCCGATGAGCAGTACGAGCAGCTGGATCGTTTTTTGAGCACCAACAAGTATACCAAGGATAACCGAGGTCAGTACGCCGAGCGTAACGGTGACTTCGGTCCCTGGAACACGGTGGTAGACTTTCGCTTCCTACAGGACATTCCCCTGGGCGGCACGAAAAACCGTCTGCAGTTGAGCTTCGATGTGTTTAACCTGACCAACCTGATCAATAAGGATTGGGGCCGCCGTACCTTCGTAAGCAGCCAGTATGAATTACTACAGTTTGAGGGCTTTGCTCCCGGCACGACGAACGTACCTCAGTTCTCCTTTGATGCAGATGCTCTCAACGCGGATGGTGAAATCGATCCTTTCCTCGACGACTCGGGCATCCAGTCCAGCCGCTGGCAGGGCCAGGTCGGTATTCGCTACATTTTTCAGTAGGCAACGAACGACCGCTCGGTTTGAAAGAACCACCGGATGAAACAGCAACCCGGTCGCGCCCTTGGCGCGACCGGGTTTCGTATTTTCCGTACCTTCACGCCATCACTTCTCACTACGCTCCATTTGCGATGCGACCGCACGCCCTGTCCACTTCCTGCCTCCTCCTGCTGGCGCTGCTGCTCACCGGCAACGGCTGTGCCACGCCCTCGCTGGTGGAGGAAATACCCGACCGTGCCCGCCGTGAGCTGGCCGACCGTTTTCCGCTGGCCGAGGCCGTGGAGTGGGCCGCCTACGATGGGGAGGTGTACGCCTCTTTCTACGATCTCGAGTCCCGCTGCCCCGTACAGATGACCTTCGACCGCAAGGGCCGCTGGCGCGAAACCACAGTCGGCATCGAGAATACCCGACTGCCCGACCCCATTACCGCTTACCTCGACGAAAATTTTGCCGACGCCTATGCGCTGGCCTACGAGGTGCGCAGCAAATCCGGCACCAACTACGGCCTTACGGTGGATACGCCTACGCACATTTACACCCTCACTTTTAGTAAAAGGGGTAAATTGCTGGAGCGGACGGAGGAGAGTCTGGATGGGAATTGAGGGAGGCTTCGCCCGTAGTTTTGATGAAGGCTTTGCCTTTTTTATTTACCTCCGGTGATCGTCGCAGGCTCCTCGGAGTTTAGTACTTTTGACCAGCCTACGCGCAGTACATACCGAGGGAAAACATCGCACATCGCACATCCCATATCCCACATCCTCCTCCTCCATGCCCTCCCCTCTCGCCGTAGATTTTAGCCAAGTCGACATTCTTCAGCAAAGCCGTGCCGTACTGCGGGGCGTGGACCTGCGCGTCTCGCCGGGCGAGTTCACCTATTTGGTGGGTAAAACCGGCTCCGGCAAATCCAGCTTGCTCAAGACCATTTACGCCGCGCTGCCGCCCGCCGGCGGGCGGGCCGCGGCCTGCGGCTACGACCTGCACCAGCTCAACCGCCGCACCATTCCCCAACTGCGGCGGCGGCTCGGTATCGTCTTCCAGGACGTCAACCTGCTCACCGACCGCAGCGTGGCCGCCAACCTCCGCTTCGTTCTCACCGCCACCGGCTGGACGGACCGCGCCGGCATCGAAACCCGCGTCAACGAAGTCCTCGCCGCCGTCGATCTGCTCGACCGCCGCGACGACATGCCCTTCACCCTCTCCGGCGGCGAGCAGCAGCGCGTCGCCTTCGCCCGCGCCCTGCTCAACGACCCCGAATTACTGCTAGCCGACGAGGCCACCGGTAACCTGGACCCCGAAACGAGCGACGAAATCCTCCTCCTCATGCGTCGCCTGGCCAAGGAACGCAACGCCGCCGTCATCTTCGCCACCCACGATTACCGCGTGCTCGAAAACTTCCAGGCCCGCATCATCCGCTGCCACGAGGGCCGGGTATTCACCGAGCGGGAGCTGCGATTGTAAGAGGGCATCCGGTGCATTCGGGCGTGCCGCCGTCGCTAACGCGCCGCCGTCGGTCCCTTGCGGGCTTCGCTGTCGCTCGGTGCTGCGCACTACCCCTCCAGGCACCTCACGCGGGGGTTTCATCCGCATTTTTGCAGGCGCGCTGCGTATGCCGGTACGCTACCTGCGCTGATCGTCGGCAAGCTCCTCGGAGTTGGTACTTTTGACTAGCCTGCACATACGCTAAGCGGGTACCACGAAATGTTACGGGTTCCCTCGGTGGCACTGCCGCCGCCCCTGCCGCCGCCCGTGCGGGAAAATCTCCCTTTCGCCCACCCACTCAACCTTAGCCGCCCACTGTGCTGTTAAGAAGGAGGTCCAAAAACGCAAATCAAGCTTGCTTCTTCCCGGAACTACCCACTAAATACTACCCACTACCTACTAATATTACCTCCCTTTGTCCAAGAAAATAGAAATAGAAAACCGCCGCGCGCGCTTTGAATTCAGCTTCATCGACACCTATACCGCCGGCATTGTCCTGGGCGGAACGGAGATCAAGTCCATCCGCCTGGCCAACGTCAATCTGCGGGATGCCTACTGCGTGTTTAAGAAAGGCGAACTCTTCCTGCGCTCCCTCTTTATCGGCGAGTACAAGTACGGTAACCTGCAAAATCACGAAGAGCGCCGCACCCGCAAGCTCCTCCTCAAGCGCCGGGAACTGGAAAAACTGGAGAAAAAGGTCAAGGAAAAAGGATTTACCATCGTCCCCGTCAAGCTATTCCTCAACGAGCGCGGCCTGGCCAAGATCGAGATCGCCCTTGCGCAGGGTAAGAAAGTGCACGATAAGCGCCAGAGCATCAAGGAGCGGGAAAATAAGCGCAACCTGGCGCGGATGAAGAAGGAATATTAGTACAGGGTCGCGATCCCCAGATCGCGGAGGAACACAGGGTCGCGATCCCCGGATCGCGTAGGACACAGGGTCGCGATCCCCAGATCGCGTAAGAACACAGGGTCGCGATCCCCAGATCGCGTAGGAACACAGGGTCGCGATCCCCAGATCGCGTAGGAACACAGGGTCGCGATCCCCAGATCGCGTAGGAACACAGGGTCGCGATCCCCAGATCGCGTAGGACACAGGGTCGCGATCCCCAGATCGCGTAGGAACACAGGGTCGCGATCCCCAGATCGCGTAGGACACAGGGTCGCGATCCCCAGATCGCGTAGGAACACAGGGTCGCGATCCCCAGATCGCGTAGGAACACAGGGTCGCGATCCCCAGATCGCGTAGGAACACAGGGTCGCGATCCCCAGATCGCGTAGGAACACAGGGTCGCGATCCCCAGATCGCGTAGGAACACAGGGTCGCGATCCCCAGATCGCGTAGGAGCAAAAGTGGTTATATACCGCGACCGGAGGTCGGGAGCCAAAATCGCGCGACCGGAGGTCACACACCAAGGCGCGACCGGAGGTCACGCAGCCAAGGGTTCGCGCGACCGGAGGTCACACCCCTTGCGACCGGAGGTCACACCCCGCGCACCCCCTCACATCATACCAAACTCCCCGCGACGGCGAGGGCACCGCCGAGGAGGACGGCGATGAGTTTGCTAGTGGAGATGTGGTGGTTGCCCCGGGCCTCGGCCTCGAAGAGGATGGTGGTGGCGATGTGGAGGAAGGAGCCGATAACAAGGGCGAGCAGGCGGTTTTGCCAGAGGGTGGACAGGGTGAGCCAGCCGCTGAGGGCGGCGGCGAGGGGGGAGACGGCGGCGAAGAAGAGGACGGCGGCGACTACGGTACGGGTGCGGAAGCCGGAGCCGCGCAGCAGGGCCGCGAGGGCGAAGGCGGCGGGGAGCTTGTGGAGCACGATGCCGAAAAGGAGGTCGTTGTGCTGGTGGATGTGCTCGTCGGCGAGGCCGACGTAGGCGGGCAGGGGGAGGCCCTCGAAGAAGGCGTGGATGCAGAGGCCGAGCATGATCTGGAGGCCGAAGGCGGGCCGGGCACCGGCGTGGGCGTGGATGTGGCCGTGTTCGACGCCCTGGCTGAGGGGTTCGAGGAAGAGCTGGATGAAGAAGCCGCCCAGCAGCCAGTAGCCGACCGTGGAATCACCCTGGCCGAAGACACCGGGCATGAGGTGCAGGGCCGCGATGCCGAGCAGATAGGCCCCGCTGAACGAGAGAATGAGCGGCAGTAAGCGCTGAACGCGCCGGTGGTTGGCGGTGAAGACCAGGCCGCCGCCCACCAGCACCGAGGCGAAGAGTAAAAGGTATTCCCATGCGTGCATATGGTTGGGACAAACAGGCGGGCCGGGGGAAAGTTAAACGCAGTGGTTGGGGGAACGTGAACTTTATGGAGAGAGGTCTCTTTAGCATCGGTGAGCTGACCGGATAAACTGCTGCTTCACTTGCGTGAGGCGCCTGGAAGGCCGACCGGAGGGCAAAGGGGCTTGCCCCCTGCCCGGAAGGAGGGTGCGGAGCACGGAGCGAATAGCGAACCCTGGAAGGTGCCGACCCCGGCGGCAGCCGGGGGCACGCCCGAAAAACGTTTGCCGCCCTGCCGAATGCCCCGAAGGCTGGAAGTTGCCGTGCGTTTGACCCGAAAAAATTAGCTTAACTAAAACTGATGTACCACCCATGAAACGAGCTACCTGGAACGGCACCGTACTGGCCGAAAGTGACGATATTGAAACCGTGGAGGGCAATGCCTATTTCCCGGCCGCGAGCCTGAATGAGGACTATGTGCGGCCCAGTGAAACGACGAGCTATTGCGGCTGGAAGGGCGATGCGAAATATTATACGCTGGCCGTGAACGGAGAGGAAAACAAGGATGCCGTGTGGTATTATCCGGACCCGCTGAAGGGGGCCGAGCACGTGAAGGATCGCGTGGCGTTTTGGAAGGGCGTGCGCGTGGAGGAGGTGTAATTTCCCTACCTTTGCGGGATGCACAAAAGCGGATTCATTAATATTGTGGGCCGGCCGAATGCCGGAAAATCGACGCTCATGAACGCCCTGGTGGGCGAACGGATGAGTATTATTACGGCCAAGCCGCAGACCACGCGCCACCGGATTATCGGAATCGTGAGCGACGACGATTACCAACTGGTATTCAGCGATACGCCGGGCATCATCGTGGACCCCGCCTACCGGATGCAGGAGGTGATGAACCGGTCGGTGCATGGCACTTTTAGCGATGCGGACGTGATGGTGTACCTGATTGACGCCACCGAGGAGTATACGGAGGACGAGGAGCTGGTGGGGCGGATGCGCCAGCTGAAGGACGTGCCGGTCTTCGTGGTGATCAATAAGGTGGACGCGGCCGGGCAGGACCGTGCGCTGGAGCTGGCGCGCCAGTTTGAAGGGTGGCTGAAGCCGGCCCAGATCGTGCCGATCAGTGCGCTGAGGGGCGAGGGGACGGACACGCTGTTGCAACTAATTAAGGACGCGGTGCCCGAGGGGCCGGCCTACTACCCGAAGGACCAACTGACCGACCGCACGGAGCGGTTCTTTGTGGCGGAGATCATCCGGGAAAAGATTCTGGAATTGTACCACCAGGAAATCCCCTACGCCGCCGAGGTGGACATTGAGGCGTTTAAGGACGACGTGACCCGCGACGGCAAGGAACTGGTGCGCATCAGCGCGATGATCTACGTGGAGCGCAAAACCCAGAAGCCGATCCTGATCGGTAAGGGCGGCGCGGCCATCAAGCAGCTGGGCACCGAGGCCCGCAAGGCGATCGAGACCTACTTGGAGAAGAAGGTTTTTTTGGAGATGCACGTGAAGGTGCGCGAGGGCTGGCGCGATGACGAGCAGCAGCTGAAGCGGTTTGGTTATGACCGGTAGGCCGCCATCTGCCGCGCAATATACTTCCCGATAATATCGAATTCCAGATTTACCCGATCCCCTGCACGGAGTTGGCCGAAATTGGTGTGCTCGTAGGTGTAGGGGATGATGGCCACGCTGAACTCGTCGTCCGCCGGCTCCACTACGGTGAGGCTGACGCCGTTGATGCAGACGCTGCCCTTATCGACCAGCAGGTGCTCGGGGGTGGGGCGGTAACGGAAGCGGAAGTACCAGCTACCGCCGGCCTCGGTGACGGAGATGCACTCGCCGGTGGTATCGACGTGGCCCTGCACGATGTGGCCGTCGAGGCGGGCACCGGCCTGCATGGCGCGTTCGAGGTTGACGCGGTCGCCCACCTGCCAGTCGCCCAGGCGGGTGCGGTCCAGGGTTTCGCGGATGGCGGTAACGGTATGCTTGCCCCGTTCCTGGTGGACGACGGTGAGGCAGACGCCGTCGTGCGCGAGGCTCTGGTCGATTTTTAGCTCGTCGCTCAGGCTGCTGGCGCAGGTGACGTGAACGTTGTCGCCTTCGGGGCGCAGGGCGGTGATGATGCCGGGGGCTTCGATGATTCCTGTGAACATAACTGAGCGCTGCGCGCGTATTTTGGTAGGCGGCGTTGCCGCTGGTAATTACCTGCGGTGATCGTCGCAAGCTCCTCGGAGTTTTGTACTTTGGTACAAGTCTAGGCGTACGTTTCCCTTAACCCGGCCCAGCTAATCGTCTGGGTCCCGTTCGCTTCGCGGCTACTTCGTGGTAACCCCAGCCGCCGCGGGGGAGAGGGGCCGGGGGTGAGGGCGCGCGGCGGGGTACGAGAGAACTCACCTAACACCAACCTCCTCCTCTGGGGAGGTCGAGCCAACGGCTCGGGAGGGGGAGGGTGATTTCGCAAACCCGTGGAAAAACTTTCGTTTCTTTAATAACATCCTTGCCTTCTTTGTGGGCTAACCTGTAAGTATCGTTAGCTTAAGTCGCCGGATATTTTCTTCCAGGCCAAGCGTGAAAACCGAATATAGCCGTAGCTAAGTAAGGCTTTCCACAACAAAGCATGGGACAAAAAAAATAAGACCCGGGGATAACAGAACTTGCGGGTCGGCCCACTGGATCACCGTACCACCACCCGCTCCACCAACCTACGGCCGGCGGATTCGATCCGCAACACGTAGACACCGGCGGCGAGGTTGGGCATCCGTAGTCCATCGCTGAAATTGCCCTGGAGGCGGCAGATATGGCGGCCGTCCATGCCGATGAGTGAAATGGTGGCATCTGACGGCAATAGTTCGGGGGCACTGAAACGGATCAGGCCGCCGGACCGGACGGGGTTAGGCGACAGTTGCAGGTTGCCGACGAACACCTCGGGGTCGTCGTTGCTGCTGATGACGGCGAACTGGTTGAAGAAGTTAAGTGAGAAGACGACTGCGGGAAAGACGCAACCACCGTGGCTGAGCGGACCGCCGCTAACCGCCTCCACATCGGGGGCACCGAGGGCCGTCATGACGGAATCGGCTTTCAGGGCATTCTGGAAGGGCACCTGCTCATCGGCCGTGCAGTAAAACAGGCGGGTGGGGGCTTGGGGCGCCCAGTTGTAGAGGTCGTTGTCGCGCAGGGCCACGTTGATGGGGTGATCCGGCTGGTTGGCGAGGATGTCGAGGATGCTGTCCTGGAAAATGGGCGCGGGGATGCTCTCCTCATCACCCGTTTCGGCGGTGAGGATGGTGTTCATCCGGTCATTCAACTGATCGAGGTCGAGCTGCTCGTTGATGAAGCTGTCGATGGCCGGCACGTATTCCGGTTGGAAAACCTGACCCAGATCGTCGTACATGCCGTAAACGTAGTTGTAGGAAATATAGGTGTAAGCCAGATACGAGAGGAAATCGTAGCGGTCGGGGCCGAAGATCAGGTCGCCCATGATGCCGCTGATATCGTAAGGGCCGGACAGGTGGGAGGCCGCCGTAACGGTGAGGTCGCTTAGGGCGGGGTCGGTTTCGATGGCCCGGTGGGTGGCGGCCGAGGCGTGTCCGCCCTGGCTGTAGCCGGTGAGGAAGAGTTGCTGGTTGTAGCGGATTTCCTGGTCGGTCAGCCAGGCCCGGGCGGCCAGCAGCAGGTCGGTGGCCGAGCGGGCCTCGGTTTCGGCGTGGACGTAAGGGTGCAGGCCGGCGTTGCTACCCAGGCCGAAGTAGTCGGGGGCCAGCGTGATGTAGCCATTGGTGGTCAGGCCGAAGGCCAACAGGCGCTCCTGCGTGGATGGATTGGAGGGCACGGCCGTACGGTCGGGCACGGTGCCGTGGTGGTAGATGGCCAGCGGGAAAAAAGGAGCGGCCGCCGGGTTGTTGGGTACGGGGATGGCCATCATGCCGGAGGCCGTGTCGGGCTGGCCGAAGGCATCGGTGGTGGTGTAGGTAACGCCGTATGCCTTGACGGCGTACTGCACCGGCACGAAAGTGCCGACGGTGAAGTTAAGCAGCGTGGTGGATAGTTCTGCCTGTAAATTGACGCTTACCATTTCCTGGCTACGGGCGGTAGTGAGGCCGAGACACAGCATGAGAGAGAGGAGTAAGGCTTTTTGCATGATCGGAAAGTTAGGGTAGGAAGATAATGAGCCACCAATAAACGCCTTTTTTGCTACATTTACCGAAACTAGTGTTCGATATGTCCCATAGTACACAAGGCCGCGATACGATTCACTACCCCGGCGGTATCTTACGCCCGTTTCTCCAAACTAAAACCGTGCGCTCGTGAGTATTTGGGACCGGCTTTTCGGCAACGACGCCCCAGCGGCGGACGCGGGTCCGGGCGTGCGCTTCGGCCGCTATTCGGACGCCTACAAAACGGCGGCCAACTACCGCGCCTGGGACGAGAGTCTGGCGGCCTTTGACGACGAACGGACACTGGCGGCCTACGAGCATTTTCTGCGCTACCTGCGGGACGAGGACGAACACAATGTCCGTTTTCACCGCGAGAACGATCAGTTGTACTTCGAGTTTTATCAGGGCAGCAAACGCATTACCGGCCGCGCTTCTGATAAAGGGTTGCGTCTGGAAGCCCGCGTGGCCGCCCTGCCCGAAAGTGCCAGCCCCAACCTGCTGCGGCGGTTGATGCAGCGCAACTACGAACTGCGCTATAGCCGTTTTTCGCTCTCGCCCGAGCGGGAGATCACCATCGTCTTCGATTCCGGTCTGGACGACGGGACGCCCCACAAACTCTATCACGCCTTCAAGGAAGTGGCCCTGCAGGCCGACAAGCAGGACGATCTGCTGTTGGAAGAATTCAAGCAATTGCGCCCCCTGGAAGCTTCTCACCTGACCGAACTGCCGGAGGCCGAACGGGAGGTGAAGATTACATTTCTCACCCAGACCATTCAGGGCGTACTGGACCAGCTCTCCAGCGGGCGGCCCAACCCGGAATCGCAGCCGGGCGGCGTGGCTTACCTGCTACTCGACCTCGTCTACAAACTCGACTACCTCATCCGGCCCGAGGGCTACACCATGGAGGCACTGGAGCGAATGCACCGCCTTTATTTTGCCAACGAGCCGGACAAACGGGTCACCTACAAAAACGCCCGCCTGGTCAGTCACCTGAAGGAACTGCTGGATCGCGCCCCCGCCGATTTCCGTACCGAGATGTACCGGGGCCGCTCCACTTTTGCCATCACCCAACCGATTTCGCACGACCGGTTGGCCCAGCTCATCGGCAACGAGTTGTCGCACATGGACTGGTACCAGGACAATGACCTCGCCACGGTGGCTCTCGCCATCCCCGGCTACATCGTCGGCTACACGCTTTTCAACTACGCCCCGCCCCCACCCGACCGTGACCTGTTTCACCTCTACCTCCACATCCGCGAAAACGCCTACTTCCGGCAGCTCGGCTACGAGCAGGAATTTTTGGATGCCGAGGGCCGCCCGCACCGCCGCGTCATCCGGGCCGCCATTGCCGAAATTGCCGAGCGACACCGCCGGCAGTACCCCCGCCTCCGGCCCAGCCTCTCCGGCCTGGAATGGGATACGCTGACCGATTTTTCGCGGTCGTTCCTGAAGTTGGTGCAGGGGCTGGATCTGGAAAAGATATAGCGACTTACCCTTCCCCACGGCGAGGCACGTCAATATGATTATATTTTAGCATTCCTCAGCACCCATTCCACTACCCGCTCCTCGATGCGAAAGTCGGGGTAAAGATTCAGACCCAAGCCCTTTACGGCGGCTCCGGCCAGGGCGATTTTAGCAGTTTCGCTCGGTGCAAAATGCTTTCCGGCCGCCAAAATAGCGGCCTCCGGTACCAGGCCGATTAATTCCGACCCGATTACCGCCACACCGCTTTCGGCGGCCAGTTGCTGCGCGGCTGCGTATACCCGGGCCGGCGGGGCTTGCCGAAAATCGGTCACGTTCATGCTTACCTGACAGCGGCCGTAGGCAGCCAGGTGCCAGCCGATGGCTTTGAGTCCCTTAAACTTTCCCGATTGCCGCAGCGACTTTCCATCCGCCGACTTTTCCCGGTAGCCGCTCTCCCGCAGCCGCCCGGCGATGTAATTGGCGACGGCGATGTCTTCGGTATTCAAATCGATGTTCCAGGCGATGAGAAAGGGGCGGGCACCGAGGATGGTGGCACCGAGGCGGGGCTGAAATTCGGCGGGTCCAAAATCCGGCTGCCGGCCGGGGTCGGTTAATCTCGCGGCCAGTCCCTCGTATTCGCCCCGACGAATAGCGGCCAGGTTTCGGTATTCGGGCCGGGTGGCGGCGGCTTCATAGAGATAGACGGGGATGCCGAGTTCACGGCCCGCCCGTTCGCCCAGCTGGCGGGCGTAGTCGGCGGCGGCGGTCAGGGGGGTATCGCCCAGCGGCACCAGCGGGCAGACATCGGTGCCGCCCAGGCGCGGGTGGGTTCCGGTGTGGCGGCGCATATCGATCCGCTCGGCCGCCACCCGCATGGCCCGGAAAGCCGCCTCACAGGTAGCTTCCGCCGGTCCGGCAAAGGTGAAAACGGTGCGGTTGGCGTCCGCGCCCGCGTCCTGGTGCAACAGGCGAACGGCCTCTACCGAGCGGATGGCCCCGGTCAGCGCGGCCAGAATGGAAGCGTCGCGGCCCTCACTAAAATTGGGTACGCATTCGAGCAGCATGGATCAAATTAAATAATTATACCCCGGCCCCGGCGGCAACCTCCGCCAGCACCCGCCCCCGACCGGTTAACGCGCCCAGCCGAACCGGGTGGATGTGGTTGATCCATTCCTCGGGCAGGGCGGCTTCGATTTTGACGTAGTTGTCGGTGAAGCCGGTGAGGAGACCGTCCGCTGCGCCGCGCTCGAAAAGGACGGGCCGGCTTTGGTCGGCATGGCGGCGGTAGAAGGCGAGGCGTTTCTTGTCACTCAGGATGGAGAGCCGTTTGTTGCGGCGGCGGCGCTCGGCCAGGGGCACCGTGTCCGGCATGGCGGCGGCGGGGGTATCGGCCCGTTCGCTGTAGGTGAATACGTGGAGGTAGTTGACATCCAGCTCGTGGACGAAGCGGAAGGTCTCCTCGAAATCCGCTTCCGTCTCACCGGGGAAACCGACGATAAGGTCTACCCCGATGCAAGCGTGGGGCATGGCGGCCCGGATGCGGGCCACGCGGTCGGCGTACAACTCGCGGCGGTAGCGGCGGCGCATTTGGGCCAGTTGCTTGTTATTGCCCGCCTGCAGGGGCAGGTGCAGGTGCGGCATGAAGTGGCGGCTGGCGGCCACGAAGTCGATGATCTCGTCGGTACAGAGGTTGGGTTCGATGCTGGAAATCCGGAAGCGGTCGATCCCTTCCACCCGGTCCAGTGCGCGGATGAGGTCGATGAACAGGGCTTCCTTTTTGGGCCGCTGCCCCTCGATAACGGCGGTACCGTTACCGAAATCACCGATGTTGACGCCCGTCAGCACCACCTCGCGGCTGCCCATGCGGGCGATTGCCTCGGCATCCGCCACCACCCGGTCCACGGTGCTGCTGCGGCTGGCCCCGCGCGCCAGCGGGATGGTGCAGAAGGAGCAACTGTAATCGCAGCCATCTTGCACTTTAAGAAAAGACCGCGTCCGGTCGCCGAAACTAAAGGAATGCACGAATTCATCGGCCTCGCGCACGGCCCCGGCCCTGATCATTCCCTTATCCGTGCTCTTTCCAATCCCGTCAATGAAATCGAGCAGGCGGAACTTTTCGGCGGCCCCCAGCACCAGGTCTACGCCCGGGATTTCGGCGATTTCCTCGGGTTTGAGTTGAGCGTAACAGCCGACCACCACGATCAGGGCGGCGGGGTTGGTACGCAGGGCGCGGCGCACGGTCTGGCGGCACTTGCGGTCGGCGAATTCAGTCACCGAGCAGGTGTTGATGACGCAAATATCGGCCCCGGCCGTGAAGTCGACCTCCAGGTAGCCCGCCGTGGTAAACTGGCGGCCGATGGCGCTGGTTTCGGCGTAGTTGAGTTTGCAGCCGAGGGTGTAGAAGGAAACGGTTTGGGGAGTCATATTTTTGGGCCGCGCCCGTATTTTGGTAAGCGGCGTTGCCGCCGGTATTTATGGTACTTTGGTAGAAGCCCACGCGTACACGGGGGGGCTGCGCCCGTATTTTACCTGCGGCGATCGTCGTAAGCTCCTCGAAGTTGGTAGGCGGCGTTGCCGCTGGTATTTCGGACAAACCCATGCGTACACGGAATTTTATTTTCGTTGAAATGCCGGCCGGGCGGCAAAGTAAGGGTTTTAGCTGACGCCGGTAAAGCCGCCCGATCGAATGTGGGCTTTCTCTTACCGCTTGTTGCCCCCCCGGCCGCCGCGGAGGAGGGCGATAAAAAACAGGATATTCAATTATTACCTACCATGCTTTTCTCCGATATTCCGAGGTCATTCATTAAACAGCGTGAGGTGCCTGGACGGTGGTGACGCAGGAACCAGCCCGCAGGGCCAAGGCGACAGCCGCGCCGGGAAGGGACCGACGGCGGCGCGTTAGCGACGGCGGCACGCCCATCGTCTAGTAGGTAGTAGGTCGCAGGTAGGGGCTGTAGGCTCACGATGAACAAGCTGTGAAAGTCTGCCGCTATTATTCCCCTTTGCTATCCTTACTCCGTTACTTCCAGGAATTGCATCTCGTACAGCTCGCGGTAATGGCCGTCGGGCACGTGCACGAGTTCGTCGTGGGGGCCGAACTCGACGATGCGGCCCTTTTCGAGGACCATGATGTTGTCGGCGTTGCGGATGGTGGACAGCCGGTGCGCGATGACGATGGAGGTGCGCCGTTCGATGAGGCGTTCGATGGCGTACTGGATGACGGATTCGGTCTCGGGATCGACGGAGGAGGTGGCCTCGTCGAGGATGAGGATGTCCGGCTCGAAGACGAGGGCGCGGACGAAGGAAATGAGCTGGCGCTGGCCCATGCTGAGGGTGGCTCCGCGTTCCTGCACCTGGTAATCGTAGCCGCCGGGGAGGCGGCGGATGAATTCGTCGGCCCCGATCATTTCGGCGGCGGCGACGGCTTGCTCGCGGCTGATCTCGGGGTCGCGGAGGGTGATGTTTTCGAGCACGGTGCCGCTGAAGAGAAAAACGTCCTGCAGGACCATGGCGATGCGGCTGCGCAGGGCGGTGAGTTCGTAATCCTTTACGTTGTGCCCGTCGATGCTGATCTTGCCGCCCTGTATTTCGTAAAAACGATTGAGCAAATTGGTGATGGTGGTCTTGCCCGACCCGGTGCTGCCCACAATGGCCAGGGTCTGTCCGGGTTCGACGCGGAAACTGAGGTCGCGCAGGACCCAATCTTCGTCGATGTAAGCAAAGTCTACGTGTTCAAATTCCACCTCGCCGCGCAGCTCTTCGGGGGCGTGGGTTCCGTTGTCTTCGATGTGGTCTTGGCGGTCGAGGACGGCGAAAACGCGCTCGGCGGCAACGAGACCCATTTGGAGGGTGTTGAATTTGTCGGCCAGCATCCGGATGGGGCGGAAGAGCATGTTGAGGTAGAGTGGGAAGGCGATGAGTGCCCCCAGCGTGACGCCGCCGGCGCGGGCGGCGTCTTGTGCGCCCCACCAGACCATGAGGGCGAGGGAGGCGGCGGCGATGATGTCGACCACCGGAAAAAAGATGGCGTAATAGAGGATGGCGTCGATGTTGGCCGAGGTGTATTCGCGGTTGATGACTTTGAAGCGGCGGGCCTCCTTTTCTTCGGCATTGAAAATCTGTACGATGCGCATGCCGGTGATCCGCTCCTGCAGGAAGGCGTTCATGCGCTGGATCTGGGTGCGGACGCGCTGGAATGATTTCTTGACCGCTTCCTTAAAAATGTAGGATGCCAAAATCAGGAAGGGCATGGTGGTGAGGCAGATCAGCGTCAGTTTCCAACTGGTGAGCAGCATGACCGCCAGCACGGCTACGATGCTGAGGATGTCGGCCAGGATAGTGATGACGCCCTCGGCAAAGATGCTGTTGATGGACTGGATGTCGTTGATGGTGCGGGTGGTGGACGTGCCGATGGGCGTGCGGTCGAAGTAGGTCAGCCGCATGCTGTTGATGTGGCGAAAAACGCTCACCCGCAGGTCGCGCACCACTGACTGGCCGAGCCAGTTGGAGCTATAAATAAAGGCGTACTGGCAAACGGCTTCGAGGACCAGCAGCCCGGCGATGATGAGGGCTACCGTGGTGAGGCCGTTGATGTTGCCGGTAAAAATATAGTTGTCCACCATGTACTGAATCAGGCGCGGGCGCGCCACGGCCAGCGGTGCCAGCACGACGGCCAGACCGATGGCCACACCGAAAATGAGCCGGTGCGGCCGGGCCAGACCGAGCACGCGGCCCAGCAGGTAAAGATCCAGTTTTTTCTTGTCCTGTTCAGCCATAAATAAGGAGGGGGGCGGCCGCCGGGCGGCCTCGAATTTGCTTTTGTACCAATGCGTGGACGGCGGCTAAAGTTGCTCCGCATCTCCTTTAATTGCCAGCTTCGTAGGTAGCCGTAATAACCACCCGCTCGTAAAAAAAAGCGGTGCTCGAACATTCTTCCCGCCGGGCGGGGTTTGGTTAGCCTGACCAACTTATCTTCGCGCCATGCCGCTGGACCAAATGGATGTTGACAAACTGGATTTTGACGAGGACGGCCGCCCCATACCGGCGGACGGCAAGGAAGAAATGTCTTTTTTCGACCACCTGGAAGAACTGCGCTGGCACATTATCCGCTCGCTGATTGCGGTAGTGGTAGCTGCCATTGTGCTGTTTATTTTTCAGAAGCCTTACTTCGATTATATTCTGCTGGGACCGCTCAACGAGGATTTCCTCAGTTACCGCCTGTTCTGCTGGGCCTCCGATTTTTTGCATGCGGGCAACGTGCTTTGCTTCGGCCCGCCGCAGGGCCTGACGTTGGTAGCAATTGGGTTGGGCGAGGCGTTTATTCAGGCGATTCGGATGTGTTTCCTCGGCGGGATCGTGGTGGCTTTTCCGTACATATTTTACGAGATATGGTCCTTCGTGCGGCCCGGTCTGTACGAGACCGAGCAGAAGGCCACGCGCTGGGTTATTTTCTTTTGCTCGATGCTTTTTTTTATCGGTGTCACGTTCGGCTACTTCATCGTAGCACCGTTTGCGGTTAATTTTTTGGGCGGTTACCAGTTACCCAACACCGCCAATACGCCTACCATCGGTTCGTTTGTGGGCTATATGGTGATGTTCACCCTACCGGCGGGCCTGATTTTTGAGCTGCCCATTGTGGTTTACTTCCTGGCGCGGTTCGGGATCATTGACGACAAGGGAATGAAACAGTACCGGCGGCACTCCATCATAGGCATCCTGCTACTGGCGGCCGTTCTTACTCCTCCCGATGTGCTGACGCAGTTTCTGATCGGGGTGCCGCTCTACTTCCTCTACGAGATCAGTATCTTCATTGCCAAGCGGGCCGCCCGGAACTATCAGCGTGATTTGAAGTGAGTTCAGTGCTTACCCAATTAGCCGCGTCTTCCCTTACCGACTTCGGCCACACGATCTATTTGCAACGAGATGACCTGCTGCGAATCGGCGGTACTGATAGTCCTTTGCAGGGTAATAAATGCCGTAAATTATTGCCCAATCTGGCGGCCGCCCGTGCGGCAGGACTGAATCGTATTCTAAGTTTCGGCGGGGCCTACAGCAATCACCTGGCGGCACTGGCGGCGGCCGGGCGTGTGTATGACGTAGAAACCATCGGAATAATACGCGGCGAGCCGGTACACAATCCGACGCTGAGCCGAGTGCGAGCCGACGGGATGCAACTCCATTTCGTGAGCCGAACCGACTACCGGCGGCGAGCGGATGCCGACTACCGGCAAGAATTACTGCACCGTTTCGGCCCTGCCTACCTGTTGCCCGAGGGAGGCACGAATGAATTGGCCGCAGGCGGCTGCCGCGAGGTCGTGTGCGAGATACGTGCCGGTCTTCCGACAGGTTTCGATTATTTGGCGGTCAGCATCGGTACCGGCGGCACCTTCGGCGGCCTGTTGGCCGAGACGATCCTGACCAAGCGAGGTCGAGTACTGGGTTTTCCGGCACTGAAGGGGAATTTTTGGGAGGCGCAGTTAGCTCCCTTTACCACTGATGTGTTCGCCGATCGTTTCCAAATTTATCCTGACTATCATCAGGGCGGCTTTGCCCGCTGGACGCCGGAGTTAGCCACCTTTATCCGCCGTTTCTACTACGAGGAGGGTATTTTGCTCGATCCGCTCTACACGGGTAAAATGATGCTGGGATTATACGATCTCATCCGCCGGGGCACTTTCCCTCCGGCAAGTATCATAGTGGCCGTCCACACGGGCGGCCTGCAGGGCTGGGGAGGATTTCCCGAACAATTCGCAGCCGTACGGGCATAAAAAAGACCGGACCCCAAGGGAGTGCCGGCCGATAAAGGTTGCAAAAATCTAATCGTTGCCAAGCGGCAGATAAGCTACCTCCCGTTGACTCGTCAAAGATACGCAGTTTCTTGATAAATCGCAACTATTTTGGTTATTTTAGATAAAATATACAGTTTTGTAACTATTGTGATTACATTTTCAATTTTAGTGCCAACGCAAAGAAGCCGACCCTGGGGGGATGAGTCGACTTCAGTGAATCATTTAAGACCCACTTGCCCCGAATAAGGGGAAATGCAGTAAGCTTTTGTGTTTGATTGAAAACCGTGCAGACTAGTAGAAGGTTCAAATAATATAAAATATTGTGACACGATAACCCCTTTAGTTCATCGCTCCGTACTGGCGGCTAATTTGCAGTTTCAGATCTTTACGGGCAAAAAAGATGCGACTCTTAACGGTGCCGAGCGGCAGCGACAGGTGGTCGGCAATCTCCTGATACTTATAGCCTTGATAGTGCATCAGAAACGGCACCCGGGTACTGTCGTCGAGCGAGTCGATCATGGCAGTCAATTCCTTCACCATGATATTCGATGAGCCGGAGTTCTCGATCGAGGTACGCCCCGAGTTCAGGTAATAAAGGTTGTCCGTATTATCCATAATGGTACGGGCTTTCATGCGCTTACGGTAGTTGTTGATGAAGATGTTCTTCATGATCGTAAAAAGCCAGGCTTTGAAGTTGGTTCCACTCCGAAACTTGTCCCGGTTGGTCAGCGCACGAAAAGCAGTCTCCTGATACAGGTCTTTGGCATCGTCCTGATTCTTGGTCAGGTTGTAAGCAAAAGACTGCAAGATGGAGGTGAGGTCCGTAAACTTGGCGTAAAAATCGTCTGCGGACATGATCTGGGCGGCGGGAGTATTCATTTGGTTGATCTTTTGTTGAACCAAAATTAGGGTTTAGTTAAACAAATCGCAAGTTTTAGCGGGGCATCCGGGTGGTTTATGACGTAAATCGTAGATGGAAAATCAAGATTATGACCCATAGAGTACTGTAATTCAATTGGTTGTAGCTAAAATTTACTAAAACTGGATTCTTATTTTTCTTTCAAAAATTTTTGAAAGTAGGAGTAAAGACGACGGCCGTCGCGTCCAACACGGTATAGCCGAGTCGGCTCGTTCTCATTGGTTACTTGCCGGCAAGCACACTTACCAAAATCCTGACACTTCCTTACCCCACCCGCCTAACCTATTATGGTTCTTTTGATCGCCTTCCCGCACAAACCCGCAAAATCAGTATCGTACTGTTTTCGTTCGGTAGGATAATTCGTATATTGCCGTCCCGCCGCCTATGTATTTGGCGGGACAACGAAACAAACAATCCTATATGTTTTTCAACTCGCAAGGGGCTGATGAGAATACCTACGACGCAATAGTAGTAGGAACCGGCATCAGCGGCGGCTGGGCCGCCAAAGAACTGACCGAAAAAGGCCTGAAAACCCTTGTCCTCGAACGCGGCCGCATGGTCAAGCATGGCGACTATCCCACGGCCTCACTCGACCCCTGGGACATGGACTACCGGGGCCAGGTGCCCGCCGCCGAAATCGAGCAGCACTACCAGAAACAATCGCGTACCGGTTATACGATCCGTGAAGAATCCAAGCACTGGTTTGTCAAAGATGACGAGCATCCCTACACCGAAGTCAAACGCTTCGACTGGATGCGCGGCTACCACATGGGCGGCCGCTCGCTCATGTGGGGGCGCCACTCCTACCGGCTCTCCGATCTGGATTTTGCGGCCAATGCCAAGGACGGCGTTGCCATCGACTGGCCCGTCCGTTACGCCGAAATTGCTCCCTGGTACGATAAGGTAGAGACCTTTGCCGGTATCTCCGGCCGAAACGAGGGGCTTTCTCAGCTTCCCGACGGTCAGTTTCTGCCGGCCATGGAACTCAACTGCGCCGAAGACCACCTCTCCAAAAAAGTCAAGGAAAAACTCGGCTGGACCGTCACCCCCGGCCGCGTGGCGCACCTCACCAGTTACGATCCCGCCATCCACCTGGGTACGCGCGGTGCCTGCCAGTACCGCAACCGCTGCGTCCGGGGCTGCCCATTCGGCGGCTACTTCAGCAGCCTCTCATCCACGCTGCCCGTCGCATCGGCTACCGGCAACATGACCGTACGGCCCCACAGCGTGGTTTACTCGCTCATCTACGATGCCGATAAAAAACGCGCCACCGGCGTACGCGTGCGCGACGCCGAAACGGGCGAAGAACATGAGTTCCATGCCAAGGTCATTTTCCTCTGCGCTTCCGCGCTAGCCTCTACCTACATCCTGATGAATACCAAGACCGAGGCTACGCCCGACGGCTTGGGAGCTTCATCGGGTGCACTGGGCAAGTACGTCATGGACCACCACTTCCGGGCCGGAGCCAGCGGCTGGCACGACAACTGGCAAGATAAGTACTATAAAGGACGCAAACCAAACGGCTTCTATGTTCCCCGTATCCAGAACCTGGGCACGGCCGACAGTAAGCGAGAGTACCTGCGCGGCTTCGGCTATCAGGGCGGTTCGGGCCGCGCCGATTGGACGCGCGGCATTAAAGAACTCAATACAACCCTCGGGGCCGATTTTAAGGATAAACTCCTCCGGCCGGGCGACTGGAGCTGCGGCATGACCGCCTTTGCCGAAATGCTGCCCGACGAGCGCAACACCATCACCCTCAATGAAGAGGTCCGCGACATCAACGACCTGCCCACCCTCACCATGGACGCTGCTAACCGTGAGAATGAAATGGCCATGCGGCAGGAAATGCAGGACAACGCCGCCGAGATGCTGGATGCCGCCGGATTTAAAGATGTCAGCACCTACGATGCCGGCTCCTGGCCCGGCCTCGGCATCCACGAAATGGGTACCGCCCGCATGGGCAAATCCCCTACCAGCAGCGTACTCAACAAACACAACCAGGTCTGGGACGCACCCAATGTGTACGTCACCGACGGCTCGTTCATGACCTCGGCCGCCTGCGTCAACCCCTCGCTCACCTACATGGCCTTCACGGCCCGGGCGGCGGACCACGCCGTCAGCGAATTGAAGAAAATGAACCTCTAAATCGCCGCGCACCTCCTTTAATAACGACTAACTATCCATTATGAATCGCAGAGAAGCACTCCGCTACACCGCCTACGTAACGGGTTTTGCCGTCTCGGCCCCGTTCGCTAGTGCCCTGTTATCCGGCTGCACGGCCGATAGCACGGCCGCCGCTACCGGCGCGGCCGCCTACGAACCCGCCTTTTTCAGTGCCGATGAATACCGCTTCATCCAACAGATGTCCGACGTCATCATTCCGCGCACCGACACACCGGGAGCCAACGACGTAGGCGTGCCCGAATTGATCGACCAGGTGGTCGGCAATATCTACAAGCCCGAAGAGCGCGAAAAATACCAAAAGGGCCTGCAACGACTGATGGCCAAAGTGCAGTCCGATCAAAAAGAAGGCAACACCTTTGCCGACCTGGATGACGCCGGCCGCCTCGCTTACGCACAGGACATCGACGGCCGCTACAAGCAGCCCCGCGGCGAGGATGCGCCCGAAATGTCAATGGACGAACAGCAGGAAACCGGTTCCTGGTTCGACCTCAAGAGCCAGATCATCTCCGGCTACTTCGGCAGTCAGGAAGTGGCCATGAACCAACTCGCCTACCTGCCCGTCCCCGGCGAATACGTCCCCTGCGGCGATTTGCAAGAGTTAACGGGCGGCAAGGCGTGGGCACTGTAAGAATCATTCAGGTCGTGGTACTAAATTGCCGGCAACTTACCCCTAATGGCAAGCGGTAGTATAATCGCACTTTTACTACCTGCCGGCGGGTGGGCGTCCCGCCTCGGCTAGCGCCTCGCCGTCGGTCCCTTCCGGGCATCGCTGTTCGCTCGGTGCTGCGCACGCCCCGCTACGCGGATACCCCTCCAGGCACCTCACGCGGGTGGTGGATTAAAAACTCACCACGCACCTTACCTGCGGTGATCTTCACAGGCTCCTAGAAGTTCGGCCTACGCGTACACGTTTCCCCACCCCCGAAGAGGAGGGGTGACGTAACGAGTGCCAAAAACCGTCACCCCTCCCCCCTGGGGAGGGGCCGGGGGAGAGGTCCCACGGAACACCTGAAAAATCTCCTTAACCCACCCACTACCATAGCATTCAACGTCTCCTCCACCACTCCAGTCACACTCACACCAAACCACCATGCACTTCAACAGCCAGGGCAAACAAGCCGTCACCTACGATGCCATCGTCATCGGTACCGGAATCAGCGGCGGCTACGCGGCGATGGAACTTTGTAACAGAGGACTGAAAACACTACTGCTGGAGCGCGGCCGCATGGTCCGCCACGGGGAGTACCCGACGGCGAACGACGACCCCTGGGACCTGGAATACCGGGGGGCCGTGCCGGCCGAGGAGAAAGCCCGCAAATTTTCCAAGCAGAGCCGGCTATCGTGGTGGGTCCAGCAGGATAACAAACACTGGGTCAACGACGACTCGGAATACGACTATGACGAGGATAACCGCTTTGACTGGATACGCGGCCACCACGTGGGCGGGCGCTCCATCATGTGGGGGCGGCACTGCTACCGTTGGAGTGAAAACGATTTTACCGCCAATGCCCGTGAGGGAGTAGCCGTCGACTGGCCCATTCGCTACGCCGACATCGAGCCGTGGTATGACAAGGTGGAGAAATTTGTCGGCGTGAGCGGTAACCGCGACGGCCTGGCTGCCGTGCCGGACGGGCAGTTCCTGCCCGCCTTCGACCTCAATTGCGCGGAGGACCATTTTAGCAAAAAAGTCAACGCCAAATACCCACACCGCCACGTGATTGCCGCTCGCACGGCTAACCTGAGCAGCTACGACCCCGCCGTACACCTGGGCACGCGGGGGCAGTGCCGGACCCGCAACCGCTGTTGGCGCGGCTGCCCGCTGGGCGGCTACTTTAGCAGCTTGTCTTCTACTATCCCCGTAGCGCAGGCTACCGGCAACCTGACCCTGCGGGCCGACAGCATCGTGACCGGCATCATCTACGACGACGCGACCCAACGGGCCACCGGCGTGCGGGTGATGGATAATCAGACCGGCGAGGAATTGGAATTCTTTGCCCGCATCATCTTTTGCAACGCCAGTACGGTGGGTTCGACCTCGATCCTGCTCAACAGCCGCTCCGAACGATTCCCGGACGGGCTGGGAAACGACAGCGGTGAGCTGGGGCATAACCTGATGGACCACCACTACGGCATGGGAGCAAGCGCGGTGATGCCGGGTTTTGAGGACAAGTACTTCCGGGGGAATAAACCCACCGGCGGCTTTTATATTCCCCGCTTTCGCAACACGGACGACCCCGCCACCAAGATGAATTACCTGCGCGGCTTCGGCTACCAGGGGGGTGTCTACCGGGGCCGGGAAAATGACGTGGAACTGGGACCGGGCATCAAGGAAAGAGCCGCCCGCCCCGGTACCTGGCGCGTGGCCATGACCTGTTTCGGCGAGTTGCTGCCTTACCACGAGAATCGGATGTACCTCAATTTCGAGAAATTGGATGCCAGGGGGCAACCGACCATCACGTTCGACGCCAAGCTACGGGAAAACGAGTACGCCCTGCGCGAAGACGGCATTCGGTGCGCCCAAGAAATGCTGGAGGCTGCCGGTTGTACGGATATTTCCACCTACAATGAGGAAACCGCCCCCGGTGCCTGCATCCATGAGATGGGTACCGCCCGCATGGGCCGTGACCCCAAAACCAGTGTACTCAACCAGTGGAACCAGGTACACGCCGTGCCGAATGTGTTTGTGACCGACGGTAGTTTCATGACCAGCGCGGGCACGCAGAACCCATCCATTACCTATATGGCCATGACCGCCCGTGCCGTGGATCACGCCTACGGCCTGCTGGACCGAAACGAATTATAGGCCGGAACGGATAAATGTTGCCACCCGACCAAACGTGCCGCCCCGCCCTTGCGTTCGACACCTTATGTTACCCTACCAACGCTACGCCCAGATCGTTTCCGCCCTCCTGCTGGGCTTCATCGTTGCCATCTTCTTCCTGCCCGAGGTAGAATGGCTGCTTACCGCCGCCGGTATCCTGGCCGCCGTGGTGTTGATGGCCGTGGGTCTGGAGCTGTACCGCCTGATCCGCTTTTTCCAGCGGGGAGAACTTTACCTGGTGCGCAACCTGACGTTCTACGTCACGCTGGCTACCTTCATTCTGTTGCCCGCCCTGCTGGTATCGGCCGTAATCGGGCGGGGAGAATACTTTGGCCCGATCAGCTATTTTTTGCTGCCGGTCATCCTGTTTTTCGGCTTGCAGAACCTTTACTACCTGCACCTGAATAGCATAAAACTGGACGTGAAGATCGGCCCCGGTGCCCCGGCCAGTTTGCCCTTGTTCGACATCAAGCAAGTGCACATGAAGGACGATTCCATCTCGGTGGTGCGGGATGACGGCAAGGGATTTGAGTTGGAGCGAAATTATTTCTATCCCGCACAGTGGCGGCGGTTGCGTGAGGAACTGAGCCGACTGAAAAGATGAATCCCCATAACTTGTAGAGGAACTTTTTTTAGGCGGAGCTAATTCTCCGGTTATGAAAGATGATAC
Source organism: Lewinellaceae bacterium (assembly GCA_963710215.1). Lineage (GTDB taxonomy): Bacteria > Bacteroidota > Bacteroidia > Chitinophagales > Saprospiraceae > Neolewinella. Next base: position 122,525 of record CAVPZP010000036.1, read on the forward strand.
CCGAACCTCTAAATTTCTCTCACTGGTCTTACGGCACCGGCCGGAAAAGATTGATTTGCACCTGGATAAACAGGGCTGGACCAATGTAGCTGAGTTATTGACCAAAATGGCTGCCGCCGGCCACCGCATTACCCCCACCGACCTGGAACGGATCGTGGCGGAGAGCGATAAGCAACGTTACGCCCTGTCTGCCGATGGCAAACGGATTCGTGCCAATCAAGGTCACTCCATTGAAATAGATCTGGGGTTAAAGAAAGCCACCCCACCCATCTTGCTCTACCACGGTACGGCAGAGCGGTTTATCGCTTCGATCAACAAGCGGGGACTAGTGAAAGGCAAACGCCATCACGTACACCTATCGGCCGACCGGGAAACGGCGGCACTGGTGGGGAAACGCCACGGCAAATTGGTTATCCTTACGATAAAGGCACGGGCCATGCTGCTGGACGGACACAATTTTTACCAATCGAAAAACGGGGTCTGGCTGACGGATTCGGTGCCAACCAAGTATTTTGCGTGAGGTGGCTGGACGGTGAGGGTGTAACCCGAAGCCCGCAGGGCCAAGGCGATAGCCGCGCCGGGAAGGGACCGACCGCGAGGCGATAGCCGAGAGGGCATGCCCGAAAGAGTAGTGGTAGTTTGATAGAAGACGCTGAATAGCGAGAAGTAGTGAAACGGATGACCAAGTAACTATTCCAGCCAAGAAAATAACCTGACTACCCCCCTTTAGGCGGCATAAATTTTTCCCTTTCCCGGCTGATGAATTCTTCCAACGTGGTGGGTTGCTTGCCGGTGAGGCGGTGGTAGTTGTCGGAGATGGGGGAACGAGCCTGGAAGCGTTTGAGGTAATGTAGGAGAGTAAGGACGAATATCATATCCGCGTTGACGCCCTCGCGTTTTTTGATCCAGAAGAAGTGCAGCAAATTGGGGCTGTAAAATTTGATTTTATCAGGAATGACGCGGCTGATGAGGGCGGCGACAGTGTAAAAATTTTCCCGCTCGGTGCCGGTAATGTCGAGGGCTTGCCCCGCGTGCAGGTGGAAATTTTTAAAAATGGCCGCCGCTGCCTCGCCGATATTGGCCACATCTACCCAAAGGAACTCGGCCGTGCCTGCGGGCAGGATGATTTTGCGTTTGTCACGGATGTCGGAATAGAGCGTGGTAGTAAGGTTTTGCATGAAATAGCTAGGGCGCAGGAAAACGTGGGGGATGCCCCGCTCCCGGATGGCTACTTCGGCCTTATGATGCGGAATAAGTTTGCTCTTGTCGGCCCCCTGCACGGAAAGCAATACCACCCCGCTGACTCCCGCTTCTTTCATCCGGTCGAGCAGGGGGACGAGGTCTTCCGCCACGTCTGACATAGCGGGCGGGCGGAGCAGAAAAACATAATCCGTTTCCGCGAGAGCAGGACCCCAAGTTTCGGGTTTGGAAAAATCGAAATGGTAGTAATCGAGGTTAGGAAAATCAGTAAAGTGCTGTTTGTCGCTCGCTACGTCACGGACGGCGGCAATAACGTGGTGCCCCTGATCTCCCTCAGACAGGTAGCGAATAACTTCGGTGCCGACATTGCCGGTGGCACCGGTAACCAGGATGGTAGCCATAAGTGGGGATACTGCCGGCTGACCGGCCGGTTCTCCTTATAGTATCAGCTAACGAGGCACGCAGGTTCGGCTCCCGTCAATTTATATCACCCCTGCCGTAAATGAGGGCGGCCACGATGAAAGATATGACGGCCACAATGAGACCGTAGAGGAATATATTGTAACAGATGGACAGAAAACGGTACTTTTTCCCCAGCACCACCCCTAGGTAATAAAGGTCGCGGGTCATGGAGCTGTAGAGGAACTCTTCGTCCTTGATCATTTCCATCATGCCGTAGTGGAAATCTTCGATGGGCATTTGGTAAAAGTTGCCAAAAAAGAGCAGGTTGGATTTTTTGCTGTCGATATCCTCGCGAGTAGATTTCCCTTCGGTCACTTTGGGTCGGGTGGCCTGAATGGCGAAGAAAAGCGAACCCAGACAGGACAAAACGATAATGATGGATGGACCGACGAGGTGGGGGTTATTATCCAGCTTGGGAATTAAATTGGCCGCCACGATGGAGATAATGATGGCATTAACAGACAGCATGATGTTGGCCTTGTTATCGGCAATGCTACTGAGGTTGACGTGGGTGCGATAGGTGGCCCGGTACATGGTTTCTACGCCGCGCCCGATATTGAGGTCACGGATACTGGTTTCACCGTCATCGTCTTCCAAGCGGTTTTTCTTTTTCTTTTTCTTCTTTTTTTTGCGCCGCTTTTCTTCCAGTTCATTCAGGTTGGAGGGAGTCTGATCGGGGAAGAGCCGTTTTTTCTGCTTAAAGAGTTGACGGACGTGGTTGTCTTTTTCCGGACCGAATAATTCCCTCGCCGCTTCGGTCTGGTACTCATGCTGGAGCATGAAATTGAGTTCGAAGTTGATCCAGTCCTGATCGGACATAATCATATCGCGCGTAAGGGCATATTCCTGGCGGACCCGGCCGCAGCGGTCCCAGTAAGAGATATTGCCGAGGTGACTCAGATCGGCATCGCAGATGATCTGCTCCAGCAGGTCGGCGGGTTCGTGGGGCATTTTAGTGCACAGGATCAGCCGCTGCACTCTTTCCCGTAGCTCGGTTTCGGTTTCTTCTTTCTTATCCAGGAAGTTCACGGCCAGTTCGGCACTCCTCACTTCGTGGTTTTTCCAGCCCTCGGCATAGCCGGTATCGTGAAACCAGGCGGCAATTTCCAGGGCCGTCTTTTCCTGTTCGCTCAATTCGTAATGTGCCGCGATTTCGATCACGGCATCTACTACCCCGCAGGTATGCTGAAAATTGTGAAAGACATACTTACGGTTAACCCGTTCGGTGATGTAGGCTTCGACAAAAGCTTCGGCGCTGGTCAGTAAATTATTAACGGTGCTGGTTTCCATTGGGCGTCCAAGGTACGGAATCGATCGGGGCGGGGAAAATTACTAATCAGTTTTCCTGCTGACCCGCATTAAGCGGTCTTTTCTGTCAGGCCCATTTATCGTCAAATTGTTTGTTACATTATATTATGAATCAAAACGTTAGGTTTCAGATAAACATATTTCATCTTTGCTCTTTCGTCTGAGTTGATAAATACCGGTAATTATGCACCTATATCGCGTATAAAGTTGCCCTGTTTCACCAAATAGGTTATAGTGTTGGTAAAATAATCATGAATTATTTGGCGAATAATCGGAACGGAGGTACATTTGAGCCTGACGGAAGTAATTATTCGGCTTGGCCGTTTACTATTTTTGTCGCATGGGATTGACCCGCCGTCATGTTTGAGCGCTTTGAGAGAAAACAGGATTGACTGACGGTAGGGTATTTTGGAACAAAGGAATCGAATCGCCACACCATATATAAGGAGTAAGCAACGGCCCCCGGCCGCTCGCCCCCCTGATTGAGTACTACATTTCGACCCCGCGATCCTCTGGTTAGTGCAAACACTTATGAGAAGAGAAAAATACGTCTATAATCGTAACTCCCTCCGTTACGAGAAGGTAGTGGAACCACTGAGTTACACCATTCTTCGCATCTTCGGTTTTGCCTGTGCCGCCGCTTTTACGGCACTCGTCATGACCATGGTCACGCACCGCTATTTCCCCTCCCCGGCGGAAAAGCTGTTGCAGGCCGAAAACGAACAACTCCAGTCGCAAATGAAGCTGCTGGGAAATGAGATCGACAAGCAGGAGTCGGTTCTTGCCAACCTCCGCGATCGCGACGCTTTCGCCCACCGGATGATCTTCGGTCAGAAGCCCATCGACGACGCCGTCTGGGAAGGCGGCAAGGGCGGCCACGATAAGTACGAAGACCTGCGCGCCTATACTAATTCCGGTGACTTGATGGCCGGCCTGCGCGAAAAGGTAGACCTGATCCGCCACCAGATGGATCTCCAGAGTCGCTCGCTGGATACCGTTATCCAACTGGCCGAGGAGAAAGAAGAAATGCTGGCCTCCATCCCCAGTATTAAGCCCGTCCGCAGCGACAAACTGAGCAAAGGCATGAACCTGCTCTCCGGTTTCGGCTACCGTATCCACCCGATTTTCAAAACGCGCAAGATGCACGAAGGCATCGACTTCACCGCTCCCCACGGCACGCCCATCCAGGCTACCGGCGCGGGCAAAGTGATTCAGGCCGGCAACAAGGGCGACGGCTACGGCAACGCCGTAATGATCGACCACGGTTTCGGCTACCGCTCCTTCTACGCTCACATGAGCAGCATCAAAGTGAAAGTAGGTGACAAGGTCAAGCGCGGCGAAGCACTGGGCAAGATCGGCAGCACGGGCCAGTCCACCGGTGCCCACCTGCACTACGAAATGATGAAGGACGGCGTCAAAGTAGACCCCATCCAGTACTGCCACGACGGCTTGAGTACCAAAGAGTACCTGGAATTGGTGCAGGCGGCGCAGAATGCAAATCAGTCGTTTGACTAACTACCGCTCTGCTAAATAATTTCAATGCCGATCTTTCTCACGCGGAAGGATCGGCATTGTTAATTGATTACTGCTAATTGTCACACCCGAGCATTCTACGATACTGGACTATCATAACTAAACCATCCACCCCCGCCGCCGTTATACAACCGACCAACTTTCAGCCCGATCATGCCCACCACCACCGACCTTCAGGCCCGTTTCGACGCCCGCATTGCTGCCGAAGACAGCATAGAGGCGCGTGACTGGATGCCCGAAAACTACCGCAAGACCCTTATCCGCCAGATTGCCCAGCACGCCCACTCCGAAATAGTCGGGATGCTGCCCGAGGGCAACTGGATCACCCGCGCCCCCAGCCTACGCCGCAAAGCGGCACTGCTGGCCAAAGTGCAGGATGAAGCCGGCCACGGCCTTTACCTCTACAGTGCCGCCGAGACGCTGGGCGTCAGCCGCGCCGAAATGGTAGATCAGCTCCACGACGGTACCGCCAAATATTCCAGTATTTTCAACTACCCCACTCTCAGCTGGGCCGACATGGGCACCATCGGTTGGCTGGTAGACGGCGCGGCCATCATGAACCAGGTACCGCTCTGCCGGTGCAGCTACGGCCCGTACGCCCGGGCCATGGTGCGCGTCTGCAAGGAAGAAAGTTTCCACCAGCGCCAGGGCTTCGAGATCGTGCAAACCCTCTGCAACGGTTCGGCCGAGCAGCAGGAAATGGCCCAGGAATCGTTCAACCGTTTCTGGTGGCCGGTGCTGATGATGTTCGGTCCCTCCGACGCGGAAAGCAAGCACACCGAGCAGAGCATGGCCTGGAAGATCAAGCGCTTCACCAACGACGAACTGCGCCAACGTTTCGTGGACCAAACGGTGCCGCAGGCGGAATTTCTCGGCCTCACCGTCCCCGATCCCGATTTAAAGTGGAATGAAGAAAAGGGCGGCTACGATTTCGGCGCCATCGACTGGACCGAGTTTTGGAGTGTCGTCAAAGGCAACGGTCCCTGCAACCACGAGCGCATGGCCGCCCGCCGGGGTGCGCACGAGCGGGGCAGCTGGGTACGCGAAGCCGCGTTGGCCCACGCCGCCAAGCGGCGTGCCCGCAAAGAGGATGCCGAACGCCGCATCGCCCCCGCCCCGGCCGTTTCCGCAACCGATCAACGCGTCGCCTAATGAGTTCATCCGCCGAGTGGCCGCTCTTCGAGGTCTTCATCCGCCCGCGCTCGGGCATTAGCCACAAACACGTCGGTAGCCTCCATGCGGCCGACGAGCAAATGGCCGTTAGTAATGCCCGTGATGTTTATACGCGCCGCAGCGAAGGCGTCAGCATTTGGGTGGTGGAGAGCAAACACATCACCGCCTCGCAGGCCGAGGACAGCGACTCGTTCTTCGAACCGGCCAAGGACAAAATTTACCGCCATCCCACCTTCTACGACGTGCCGGATGACATCTCACACATGTAACCTGACCTCCCGATGGCCCTGCCCCCCGCCGGACTAGACTACCTTCTCCAGTGCGGAGACAATGCCCTCATCCTCGGCCAGCGCCTGGGTGAATGGACCGGTCACGGACCCGCCCTCGAACCCGATATCGCCCTGACTAATATCGCCCTCGACCTGGTGGGTGAAGCCCGCAACTGGCTCACGCTGGCCGGCGAACTGGAGATGAAAGGACGCAGCGAGGACGATCTCGCCTTCCTGCGCCATGCCACCGATTACTGCAATTTACTGCTCGTCGAGCAGCCCAACGGTGATTTTGCGCATACCATCATCCGGCAATTCCTCTTCGACAGTTTTCATTATTTCCAGCTAGAATCACTGCTCCAAAGCGGTCACGAGGGCATCCGCGCCATTGCGCAAAAATCGCACAAGGAGGCCACGTATCACCTGCGCTACTCCAGCGAGTGGGTCATCCGCCTGGGCGATGGCACCGAGGAGAGCCATGAACGGATGCAAACCGCCCTAAACGAACACTGGCGCTTTGCCGAGGAAGCACTTCACCCCACGCCCGCCGACGAGTGGGCCGCCGGGCAGGGTTGGGCCGTCAGTCCTACCGATTTGGCCCCGCGAGTGAGCGAACGCCGCCGGGCCATTTTCCAGGAGGCCACCCTCATTGTTCCCCTTGAAACCGCAGCCCGCACGGGTGGAAAAACCGGCGCGCATACGGAAAGCCTCGGCTATATTCTGGCCGAAATGCAGTTTTTGCAGCGTGCCCATCCGGGTGCCACCTGGTAGATAATTATTAATAGTTTGTACGTTTTTTGGGCGTGTCCCTTCCTGCGGTCGGGCCGGTCCTTTCCGGGCTTCGCTGTTCGCTCGGTGCTACGCACTATCCGCTGCGCGGATCACCCTCCAGGCACCTCACGCATACAACAAAGCGGCTACGGAAACTTCGTTTCCGTAGCCGCTTTTGCGAAAGAAGAAAGAGGGAGGACCGTTAGGCCAGTGCCGCTTCCATCCGATAAAATTCGCGTAGCGTGATCATGCGCTGAGACTGCTCGTCCCAGAGCTTATTAAACATCATGGGCAGGCTGTTGAAGAACGAAATGGTGGTCACGTACTTCTGGAAAATGGGATTTTCCTCGGCGCACTTCGGCAGGTTATAGCTGGGGATACGCGAACTGAGGTGGTGCAGGTGGTGGTAACCGATGTTGCCGGTCAGCCAGTGCAGGAAGCGGGGGAGCTTGTAGTAAGTCGAACCCTTGAGGGCGGCCATCATGTAGTCCCAGTTATTCGACCACTGCATATAGGTCTCCTCATGCTGGTGCTGAACATAGAAGAACCAGAAGGCGATGATGCCGAAGAAGAACAAGGTGCTACCCTGAATGATCAGGAAAGCCTTCCAGCCGATCAAAAACCCGAGACCGACGTATACCGCCAGAAGCAGCAGGTTGTTGAGGTGCTGCTTGAAGTGCACTTTTTTCCAACCGGGAAACGAGACCCGGGGAATACGCTGCACCACGGCCAGGTAAAGCGAAGGAACCACTACAAAGATAACCAGCGGGTGCCGGAAAATCCGGTACTGGATCCGCTGCCAGCGGTTCATGGCGCGGTACTCCTCCACGGTCTTAAAGTTGATATCGCCAATGTCCCGGTGTTCCAGTTGGCCGGTATGGCCATGGTGAAAACTGTGCACCCGCGACCAGTAATCGAAGGGAATGGAACTAAAAAAGCTACAGATCCAGCCGATCGCTTTGTTAATCCGGCGATTTTTAAAGAACGAAAAGTGGCCGCAATCGTGCTGGATGATGAAAATCCGCACCACGAAAAAGGCATTGAGCATACCCAGGGCCAGGGTGAGCAAGATAGAGTATTCGAGGCTGAAGTACATCAGGATCCAGCAGGCGATGAAGGGGCCGAAGCTCGTGATGATTTGTTGCACGGCTTTCAGCGAATCCGCTTTCTGGTATTTGGCAACCAGCTTTTTCCAGTTGCCTACTGATTCAATCAGTTGTTGATCTTTCATTTATGTTATTTTGTCCAAGGTATCCCGGGAGGAATGAAGAACGGGATACAGTCGTTGCTACTTTCGGGCCGCAAGATAAGGGTAATTTCCAGTCCAGGGCGTCGGCCGGAAGTAATATGGCAGATAAATTCCAGCGAAAAACCCCGGTCTTCAGCCGGCCGGCCTACAAAGCCCAGGTTTTTATCACTTATTGTAAGCCAACCACTTAACCACAACACGACCGTTTCCAAATTGATCGATGAAGTAGCAGCCTTATCTTTTCATTAAGATCAGGGTAGTGAGCCGGTTTTCGCTAAAAGAGCGAAGCCGCCCCGATTTCTTCATGAATCGGGGCGGCTTCAGAAAACTCTGTGTGAGCTTCGGCGATCGGCGTTACTTACGCTCGTTACTTCCGTTGCGGTTTTGCTTTTTCTCGCGCAGCATGGCCTTCATTTTGCTTTGCTGCTCGGGGGTCAGGATGACATTCATTTGTTGCTTCTGCTCATCCATCAGTTCGCGGGCGGCGGCCTTCTTTTCCTCCTTCGGCTGGTTGCCGTCACGGATTTGGACGGCGGCGGCCTGCGTTTCGGCGGCCAAGGCTTCGAGTCTGGCCATTTGATCGGAAGTTACCCCAAGTTCCGTCTGGTTGGCGCGGATGAAGGCCATTCCTTTGCCTCTATGCTTGGCTACCGTTTTGCCGCGTGCCGCAGCGGTACGCCGGGGCTGTTCGGCGCGGCGAATTTCCTTCAGCTTTTCCTGCTGACCGGATGTGAGGATGGCATCCATTTTAGCACGTTGCTGTTGCATCAGTTCCCGACCGGCAGTGCGCTTGTCTTCGCGGGGCTGATCTCCCGAGCGCAGTTCCTGAGCGGCGGTGCGGGTCTCAGCGGACAACTCATCCAGTTGGGTCATCTGCCGGTCGGTAATCTGGAGTTCCACCCGATTGGCGCGGATGAAATCGACGGCCGTTTTCCGGTCGGATCGCTCCTCTCGTGCGCCGTGATCGGCGGGGCGTTGGGCCAGCAGGCCGGCTACCGTGAGCAGCAAGAGGCCGAAAATCATCATTAACTTGTTCATTGTATTGGATTTTGCCTTTTTGACGGGCGATGATCGACGAAGTTTAAGTTACAGAGGAGCTTTAGGGCTTCTTTAACTAATCGGCCTTCTTATAACGGTCGGGCACCTCGAAGATCATCTCGGTCGGCTGGTTAAAGGTAACGTCCTTAAATTCCAGCATTACTCGCGCTTTGCCCGATTCCTCACTAACGATGTTGATCTGGCGGTCGTAACTGAACTGCCCGCCCGCTGCCGGAATTCCGGAGTCACGGTAGTTGGTGAGAAGTACCTCTACCATTCGTTTTTCGGCGGGTTCGTTGATGGTGAAACGCCGGGTCTGGTAACTCTCCTTATCAAAAAAGTAACCGGTGCGGTAACGGCCGCCGTCGATTCCCCGCAACTCGTAGGCATCGTCCTGCTCCTGTACATCAAACTTTCGCTCGAAATACACGGGGTTACCCAGTAGAATTTGCTGCAATAGGTCGAAGCGGGCGGGAAGTTTGTACTCTTTCTCCAGGTAAGAAAGCTTTTCGGCCGTGTACTCGTTTTCCAGTCGGTTGATGATAAAGACCGAATCGGGCGTGATGAGCGCACGCGCCCCCTCGAAACCGAACTTGCGAACACTGACCCAGATCCGCTTATCGCGTTCGATTTTGATCGATGCCGTACCGCTGATATCACGGCTGGGGCTTTCCAGGTCTATCTTGGCGGTAGCGTCCATCCACTGGGCGGTAAACTGGCTGCGAGCGGCGCGTTTGATTAGCTCATCGGCCGACATTTTACCGGTGAGTACTTCGGTGGGGCCGGCCTGCTTACGGGTGCCGCAGGAAGAGGCCAGCGTGACGGTAGTAGCCAGAGCTATTAAAAAGAGAAGCGGATTGATTTTCATTCGTAGTAGTTACGGTCAGTGATTTTTTTGGCCAATAGTTTAGATGCACCCGGCAGATCGGCCGCACGCTGCCAGGTGGCGAGGGCGGCAGCGGTATCTCCGGCGCGAAACTGAGCATCGCCCAGCAACTCCAACGCAGGAGCGTGGGTGGCGGTTTCGGGTAAAGCCGCAGCCAGGGTTTGCCGGGCAGCGGCAAAATCGCCAGTGGCGAATTGAGCGCGGGCCAAGTCGAGGACGGTCCAGGGGTCAGCGAGGTCGATGCCGGGTTTTAATTGCGCGAGGGCCTCCTTTGCTCTCCCGTTGTTCAGTTCCAGCGCGGCGGTGGCGGCGCGGGCGGCGGGTGTATTGCGGGCGGCGGCAGGCAAGCCGGCCAACCGGTCGCGGGCGGCGGACATATTATTCTCGGCCAATTCCAGCCGCACGCGGGCGAGCTGAAAACCCAGTGCCAGCGGCGGATTATCGACAACCATGAATTCTCCCTGATCCAGTAGATCGGCGGCCGCATCGGTTCTACCGGCGGCTAGTTGGGCCAACGCATAGTAGCGGTAAATTTCCGGCCGGTTGGGGAAGATGTCAAGGGCCGATTCAGCGGTTTTGCTCACGGCTGCCGGATCGAAGAGCTGGTACTCGGCGGCCAGCAGTTGTTCCCAGAGGGGGTAAACGGTATCGTCGAGTTTGATGGCGCGGCGGTAAGCGGCTGCCGCATCGGCGGGCCGGTCAGCGGCGAGATAGAGGTCTCCGGCGGCACTGAAAGCCTTGGCCTGATCGGGGTGAACACGGGTGAGTTCGGCAACGGCCGGCAGCAGCGAGTTAGCTACTGCGGGGTCGCGGGTCTCGACGGCGCGGGTGAGGGACGGCAGCAGCTTGCCGATCTTAAGGTCGATGGACAGATCGGAGCGACCCATCTCGGTGGTCAGTCGGTCGGCCTGACCGGCCCCGGAGGTCGCATCGGGTGGCGGCGCGTTTTCGAGTAGGGCCAATTGAGCGCGCACATCGGCCGGTTGGATGGCGAGGATACGCTGGTAGGTTTCTTTGGCACGTCGCCCGTCGTTTTGGCTTTGATAAAAACCGGCCAGCAGGTGCAGGGCCTCGGTATCCCGGGGGCGGGCCTCGGCCAGGTCTTCCAGCTCGCGGGCGGCGCGTTTGGTGTCGCCCGACTGGAGGTAAAGTTTATGCTTGCGCCGGCTGAGGTCCATGCTGATACCGATGCGCCGCTGGAGGTTGTCGTATACCTTGATCGCATCATCGGTGCGTTGCTCGCGGATGAGGAATTCCGCCAGGTCGAGGGAATAATCCGGGTCATCGGGGAAATCCTTGACCAGTTTTTCGTAGAAGTCAACTCCATCGCGGTTGCGGCCCGCGTCGCGGTAAAGGCCGCCAAGATAGGCGCGGTACCAATTATTGGCTGGCTGGGCGCGGTAAGCCCGCTCGGCAAAAGTAACGGCCTTATTCATGTCTTCCCGCGATTTATACAGGCGGGCCAACTCGAAAGCGGCCACGTGGTTAGCGGGGTCTTCGTCGATGATCTGCTCAAAGCGGGGGATGGCCTCGTCGAGGTTGCCGAGCAGGGCTTCGCGCTTGGCCTCGATAAAAGCTTTTTCGGATTTCACCTCGGCCTCGGTCATGCTGCCGGGTTGGGCGGCGAGGGTGGCGGTGAGAAGAAAGAAGAAGAGTAGTAGGCGCATGGTTAAGTCTGGTGTGAAGTTTTCTGTCGGGTCGGGGGTTTCCGTCACCCGGCACGGGCAAGTCCTGCTGGTACGGATAGGGTTGTGTAAAAATTTATTTTTGGGGCGGCATGGTTGGAGGGGGGGGCTAGCGAGTCCCGGCTATTCGGCTGGATCCCCTTCACCCCGGCCCCTCCCCAGGGGAGAGGGGTGACGGGATGCGTTCTGCTTCGTATGCGACCCCTCCCCCGGCCCCTCCCCAAGGGAGAGGGGTGACGTTTTCTGCTCGTACCACGCCGCGATCCCTCACCCCCGGCCCCTCTCCAACGGGAGAGGGGTAACGTTTTGTGCTCGTACCACGCCGCGATCCCTCACCCCCGCCCCCCCCAGGGGAGAGGGGTGACGGGATGCGTTTTGCTTCGTGTGCGACCCCTCCCCCGGCCCCTCTCCAACGGGAGAGGGGTGACGGGATGCGTTCTGCTTCGTGTGCGACCCCTCCCCCGGCCCCTCCCCAAGGGAGAGGGGGTGACGGGATGCGTTCTGCTTCGTGTGCGACCCCTCCCCCGGCCCCTCCCCAGGGGAGAGGGGTGACGGGATGCGGCTCGTACCACGTTTTTCCCTACCGCCCGCGTGAGGTGCCTGGAGGGTTTAGTGCGTAGTACCGAGCGAACAGCGAAGCCCGGAAGGGACCGACGGCGAGGCGTTAGCCGAGGCGGCACGCCCACCGTAGGTTTAATAGGTAATAGGTAGTACGCTCAGAGCACGAGTATAACTACCCACTACCAAACTACGCACTAACGAACTAGAATCAGTCCCAATTGTCACGTGCGCTGGAGTAGTCGGGGACGTTAGTGGTGGCGAACAGGCGGCGAACGCTGTACTTGCCGGCGGGGTTGACGGCGGTGATGAGCAGACCGCCGGTGATGGCGATGTTTTTCATGAAGAGGATGGACTGGAGGCGGATGACTTCGGGCGGGTCGTTCCAGAAGCTGTGGGCGATGAAGGTGACGGGCACCCAGTAGAGAAGCAGCAGGATGGAACCGAAGCGGGAGCGATAACCGAGCAGCAAGAGGATGCCGCCGACGAGGAGCAGGAAGATGGCCCCGTAGATGAGCATATCCTGCTGCCAGTTAATGCCGTAGGCGGTCATGACGGCTTTGTTGGCCTTGAAATAGGCGATGTAATCGTAGGCTTCGAAGAGGAAGATGAACGAGAGGAATAGGCGTCCGATGAGGTCGAGAGCTGCTTTCATGGTACTGGAACAAGGGGGGAGGCGGTTGGGTTAATCGGTGCGGCCTTTCCAGGTAAGTTCGTAGAGATCGGTGCGGCGGTCGCGGAGGATGTTGACGCTGCCGCGGGTGTGGAGTTCGCGCAGGAGTTGGAGGTCGACGTCGGCGATGATGGTCATTTCGGTGTTGGGCGTGGCCTCGGCCTTGACGGCGTTGGTGGGGAAGGCGAAGTCGGAGGGCGTGAAGACGGCCGACTGGGCGTACTGGATGTCCATGTTGTTGACGCGGGGCAGGTTGCCGACGCAGCCGGCGATGACGACGTAGCACTCGTTTTCCACGGCGCGGGCCTGAGCGCAGAGTCGGACACGGTTGTAGCCGTTCTGGGTATCGGTGAGGAAGGGCACGAAGAGAATTTGCATGCCCTGATCCGCATATAGGCGGGAGAGTTCGGGGAACTCGACGTCGTAGCAGATGAGGATGCCGATCTTGCCGCAGTCGGTATCGAACACTTTAAGATTATCGCCGCCCACCATGCCCCAGGCACTGGCCTCGCTGGGGGTGATGTGGATCTTGGTGTAGCTTTCCCAGCTGCCGTCGCGGCGGCAGAGGTAGCTGATGTTGGTAAGGTTGCCCTCGCCGTCGAGGTGCGGCATGGAGCCGGTGATGATGTTAGTATTGTAGCTGACGGCGAACTCGCACATCTTCTGGCGCAACGGCTCGGTGTAACCGGCCAGTTCGCGGATGGCGAGGGCCTCGCCCAGGTGGTTGAATTCGGCCATGAGCGGTGCCTCGAAAAACTCGGGGAAGAGGACGAAGTCGCTCTCGTAATCACTGACGGCGTCGATGAAGTACTCGACCTGCTCTACCAAGGCATCGAAGTTTTTGAAGAGGCGCATCTGCCACTGCACGATGCCGAGGCGCACCACGCCGGGCGGCTGGTGGAAGATGTCGTCGTCTTCCTGGTAGTTGATGTTGATCCACTCCAGCAGGGTGGCATACTCTTTGCTTTCGGTATCGCCTTCCAAGTAGCCGGTGATGACACGCTTGACGTGAAAGTCGTTGCTGAGCTGGAAGGTGAGGGTGGGGTCGTAGATGTCTTTGAGCTTGACCCGCTGGATGTAAGTCTGGGGGTTCATCTCGTGCGCGTGGCGGTGGTAGCCGGGGATGCGGCCGCCGGTGATGATGGAGCGCAGGTTGAGTTTTTCGCACAGTTCCTTGCGGGCGTCGTAGAGGCGGCGGCCCAGGCGCATGCCGCGGTAGTCGGGGTGCACGAAGAGTTCGATACCATATAAGGTGTCGCCCTCGGGGTCGTGGGTGTCGAAGCTGTAGTCGCCGGTGATCTGCTGGTAGGTGTGGCGGTCGCCGTATTTTTGGTAGTCGACCACGATGGTGAGCGCGCAGGCGGCTACGCGGCCGTCGACGAGGACGCAGAGCTGGCCCTCGGGGAAGATGTCGAGCAACTTGTTAACCTCGGCACGGGTCCAGGATTCCTCGTCGATGACGGCATAGACGCTGTCCATGGCGCGGCGTAGGCCGAGGTAATCGTCGAAGCGGAGGTGGCGAATTTCAATGGTACGCGGTTGCGTTTCGGTAGCGGTAATCATGGGGTAAATTGAGGTCGGGGAGAAAGCGTAAAGGTAAGTAACAACGGTGAGGGGGGTGGGGTTGTCCGGTGGCAAATAGCGAGATGAAAGTATGGTTCACAAAACCGCCTGTTGCAAAACTCACCCCCGTCAGGCCACGAAAACCCATTCCACTCGGTCTTTGTTATAGCATTTTAGTCCTTCCCTCGCCCAAATAAAGTCGTCCCCATGCCCGGCCGTTTACCGGTTTCTTATCCCCGGAGGAAATATTTCTTTTACTTTTTTGCCCTGCTGGGTTTGCTCGGCGGTAGTGCACTGGCCGCTCAGGTTCCCTTGCTGCCCTCCGGCCCGCCCAGTGTTGCCGATCACTCGCCCCTGCTAACGGCCGACGGCTCTTACCTGTATTTTAGCCGCCAGGGACACGAGCGCAACCTGGGCCGCGCTAATACCGATGACATCTGGATGCTGCCCGCCCGCGACGGCGGCTGGGGAACACCGCTCAACGCCGGGGCACCGATCAACTCCAACCTGTCGGACCGGGCGATCGGGATCGACGTGAGCGGCAATCGCCTGGCCGTGGTGCGACGGGGGAACGGATTGCCTTACCTGGATTTGCTGGAGCGTAGCGGGCGGTCGTGGCGCATTGCGGCCACCCGTTTGTTGCCCGATGCCGCCGTGGGGGGAACGGGCTTGGTTTACTCCTTCAGGGATGATCTCCTTTTCTTCAGCGCGGCCGGCCCGGCCGCTGACCTGGATGTATTTGTCAGCTTTTATGCGTCCGCGTCCGGTAGCTGGCTAGCGGCGCAGCCGCTGCCCGCACCTCTTAGTTCCGCTGCCGATGAGTATGCCTTTTCCCTGGCCCCCGACGGGCGGACCGCTTACCTGCTGCGCCGGGAAGTGGGTGCTGCGGTCCGGCGGTTGCGGGCCGAATTAACCGTGACTCAGGGCCGGGTGGAGGTTAATGGAATCCGTCCGCTCAGTGGCAGCATCACCGGAGACGGCCCCCTCGCCGTGGCGGCTACCGGTAATAAGGCCGTTACCGGCGAAAGTGCAATGGACCGTCCAATGCGCTTGATCGAATTTGCTCCGGCCTTAGCCGATTTACCCCCCGCAGCAACCGTTATTACCGGCCGTTTGAGCGCGACGGCCGGACAACGGCCCGTAAACAACAAGCTTCGTTTGCTGATCGGGGGGGAGACCCGGGAAGTATTCGTGGATCGCTACGGCTTTTATACCTATCTCAGCCCACCGGGTAGTGCGCCCGTGCTGCTGTCGGGTTCTCCCGGTTTTTACCTGATCGATACGGAGAACGGGTCGGCACCCGAACCCGATTACGAGAATAATTATGAATTGGCCGCCACCCGTTTCAGCTCCGATTATCGCCGCCGCGAGCAGGAGATGGCCGGGTGGCGCGAGGAGCTTTCCGCCACCGGTTCCGAGCGGACGCGCCTGCAGCGAGACCGCCGCGCGGCGGCTAGCGCCGCCCGCACGGCCGAACTGGCGGCGGGCCGTAACCCGACTACCGGCTATGAAGACCCCGAGCTGGACGGACTGCGCCACCGGTATGCGCAGGCAAATGGGGTGGAAATTCCGGCTTCCGGTAGGGCAACCGATACCCTGCCGCCGCCCACTAGCGGCTGGACACCCCGCAACGGCACCCCACCCGTGCAGCGTGAGGCCGATGTGCTGCGCGCCAAATATCAGCGCGCCCAGGAATTGCGCCGTCAGCGCAGCAACGGTAACTATGAGGAACCGGCCGGCCGAACAAACTATCCTCCGGCCGCCGCCGCCCCGCCGCCCGGTACTACTACTTATGACGGCCCGCCGGCCCGTGACCTCGGAGTAAAATCACCGGCCGTTGCCCCTGATTCCAGCGGGATGTCCGGCTCTATTCGTGAGGGGCTGTACGACGATCGAACCCCCGCCTACTATGAAGAGGCGGCATGGGAGAAAAAACTCGGTAACAAACTGGATACCCGGCCCGGTGGGACGGCCCCCGCCGCACCGCTCAATCCGCCGCCCGCCGCCGGAACACCGTATGACCCGCCGGCCGCCGCCCCGGTTTATCCCGCGCCGACTGCGGCCTATCCCATTTCGGCCTATCCACAACCGACAAACTCGGCCTACCCGCCGCCGGCAACCGCCCCGCCGCTGGATCAGCGGATGGAATCGGCCGTGGAGGCGCAACGGAGGGAAGAGCGGCAATTGGGACTGGGAACTGCCCCGGTAATGGGGGACGTTTCTGCCCGGGGTGTGCCGACGCCCACGTCTGACGCGGTTTCTGCTTCCGGCCGGGAAACCTCACTGCTATCGCTGACCGGCGGGGCAAAGGTGGTTTTAGATAACCTGCGTTTTGCGCCCAACTCCGCTATTTTTAAATCCACCGCCGAAGCGGAATTGGCGCGGTTGACCTATTTTCTACAGTCTAACCCGGAGGTGCGAATCGAGATCGGTGCGCACTCGGCCGGTCGGTTAAGCTACGATTTTGCACAGCGCCTGAGCGATGCCCGGGCTGCGGCCGTGCGGGAGCGGTTGATCCAACAGGGTATCGACGGGGCGCGGATCGAGGCACGGGGTTACGGAAAGCGTTTTCCGACGGACGGGTTTCAGCGCATCGAGTTGCGGGTGCTGTAGAGACGCAAAATTTTGCGTCTCCGAATGGCCCCCGCCATTCGGACCCGAATATAACGGCGCAAGATTTTGCGTCTCCGATCGCCCCCGCCATTCGAGCGAGAAGACTCCGAGAAGCTCTTGACGATCACCGCAGGTAAATTACCTGGTGTAGCTTTCATCCACCACATCCGCGTGAGGGGTGGGAGGCGTTGTTTGAATGAAGCGGAGCGGAGAGAGTGCCGGACGGCCCGACCCGGCTTAGAGCGTGTCTAAATTTTTACTTCCTGAGAACCAATCATTTAAGAACCTGGCGTCATAAAAACTGACTTACGTAACCCGCTATGCGCGCACCACGAAGTAGCCGCGAAGCGAATTTTTTATCTAGCCAGAACCTTAAATTATTGATCCTCAGTTCATAAATTTTAGACACGCCTTAGCCGGGGGCACGCCCCCCCGAGCAGGTGCTAAACGACCCACCAGGGGGAGACCCACAGGGAAAATAATATCTTTACGGCCCGTCCGAAAGATCATCCCATTATGCGTTTTATTCTGCTACTGTTATTTGTTGCTACCGTGCTATGCTCCTGCGTGAGTAAGGCGAAATACAAGGAGCTGGGCACCCGTGCCCTGGCCCGGGTGACGACGCTGCGCGATAGTGTGCGCGTGGCTGAGAGCGAAATTTACGACCTGCGTACCGCACTGCTGAAGAGCGATGGGGGTAATACGGCACTATTGGCAACGCAGGATAAGTTACAAGCCCGAATAGACGAGTTGCAGGCCGAGATTGCGGACCGCGACCAAAAACTGGCGATCAGCCGGGTCAATTTGGGCGGGCGCGAAACGGAATGGGAAGCCGAGCGCAAGCGGCTGACCGGCCAGATCGAGGGCTACCGAAGCGTACTGGCCAAACTGGAGCAGGAGGCGACGGCTATTGCGGCCGGCCTGCGCAGTTCGCTGACGACGCTGATCAGGCAGGAAAGTGCTTTTTACCTGGAAAGTAACGCGAACGGCGTGGTTCTGGGCGTGCGCGACGAAGTGCTGTTCCGGGCCAACTCGGCGGAGCGATTGACGGACGATGCGGCCAAAATTCTGACGGCCATTGAAGCGGCCATCCGGCCCTATCCGCTGCAGAACATCGAGGTGATAGGCCATACGGACAACCAGCCGATCCCGCGCCGCGGCGTAGATGCCCGCACCTATACCGCACTACGGGCCGCCGCCGTGGTAGAGTACATGACCGGAATTGCCGACGTGGGCGGAAACCGGCTGGCCGCCACCGGCATGGGAGCCTTTGCGCCCCGCGCCTCGAATGAGGACGTGAACGGCCGCGCCGCCAACCGCCGCGTCGAATTTCTGATCCGCCCCGCACGGGAGGATGTGAATCGCTCTCTGCAACAGGCCATGAAACAATGAGGGTGAAGCGGCGTGACGAGCGGGACGCGGAAAGGACCCGAACTTGCCGGATAAATCGTTTTCTTCCAACCATCCCGAACTTCTCGATGAAGTATTTCATACCGGTATTTCTGGTCTTGTTTATTTACGCACCAGTGAGCGGCCAGACGGATTCGATGGTGGTGCCGATTGAGCGACTTGTCACCACTCTGGTAGAGCAGTCGCCCGTTTTCGGTTCGGCGGCCGTGGGATTTGCGCTTTACGACCCGGCGGCCGATACTTTTATGTGCACCTCGCAGGCGGATCGGTTTTACGTGCCGGCCTCGAACCAGAAATTACTGACGCTCTTTTTGAGTAACCGACTGCTGCGCGACGGCATGACCGTTGCCGCCTACCGCAAACGCCCGGGCGGCGGCTGGGACGTGTGGCCGCAGGCTTATCCGCTCTGCCTGCACCCTGATTTTCGGGACTACGACGAGTTGACGCCCTGGCTGGCAAAACTGGATGCGGGGCCCATTTACCTGCATTTGGCCGATCAGCCGCCGCGCTACGGATCGGGCTGGTGCTGGGACGATTACAACGGCGGTTATATGACCGAGCGGTCTTTACTGCCGCTTTACGGTAATCGAGCGTGGTTTAATAAGGAAGTTAACCATGCCCTGACCACCCTGCCGGACACCTTTGCCCGCCGCCTGGTCTACGAGTCCACTTACGAAGGTTGGCTGGAGCGTGATGAGTACCAGAACACGTTCACCTTCGGCCCGCGCCTGGCGCGGGCCGGTGAGTTCGAATTCAGCCGGGGAGTGGCTTACGGACCTGAGTTGATTGGCCAATTACTGACGGATACCCTCGGGCGGGAGATCCGAGTGGGCAAATTGCCGCTGCCCGGCGGCGTGAGTTTTCTACGCGTGCCGGTGCCGGACACGCTCTACCGGGCCTTCATGAAAAACAGTGATAATTACCTGGGGGAGCAGTTGCTCCTTGCGTGTTCGGCCGCCCGCTACGGCAAGGTGGACATTGATAAAATAGTGGAATACGCCGAGGCGCAGATGGACGGCCTTCTGGGCAACGATCGGGGGCCACAGTGGGTGGACGGTAGCGGCCTTTCGCGCTATAACCTGGTTTCGCCCCGGCAACTGATCTTCGTGCTGGATTCACTGCTGACGGACCTGGGCGAGGAACGCCTATTCAGCATCCTGCCCACTGGTGGGCGCGACGGCACCCTGCGGCGGCGCTACGCGGGTGACCCCGAACCCTACGTTTTCGCCAAGACCGGCACCCTGAGTAATACCATTGCTCTGAGCGGCGGCCTGCGCTGCCGCAGCGGCCGCTTGCTGTTGTTCAGTCTACTCATCAATAATGCAACCGAGCCAACCACGCCCTACTACCAGGAAACGGAGCGGTTACTGCGGTTTATTCGGGATAGCTACTGAATCGAATCAGAGCCTGTCACATATGTGAAATACACTATTTTGAGGGCGGGACCGTTATAGCCGCTGCAACCATCAATAAAAATTTACCTTATCTTTAACTCCTTATGTTGTTGTCAGCGTAAGAAGTCTTTACTACACATACCAAAACAAGCCAACCATGACCCGATCATCCACCTTTCCGCTGCTGCTGCTGGCCGCCGTCTTTCTACTGCCGAACATGAACTTAACCGCTCAGAAATTGAGCAAGGAAGAAGAAAAGCAGTACAAGGACGTAGCCCGCGAATACCGCCGCAATTTGCCCGGCTTGAAAAAGCTGGTCGAGGAGCACGAAGAATACCAGACTGAAGTACTGACCCTGCGCCAGCAGATGAGCGACCTGCAGGCCCAGGTGAGCATGAAAGAACGCCAACTGGCCGCCGCACAGGACCAAACCGCCGACCTGAATCAGCGCGTGCTGGCCGCCGAGGCCGCCGCCCAGAATTCCGTGCCGACCTCCGCGCCCGCCGGCCCGATCATGACCGACGAGCAAATGGTGAACGGAACCATCTTCCGGGTACAGATCGGCGCCTTCGAGCAGAAACGCATGGACTCCGGGATGGATACCGGTGACGCCCTGGGTTTGAGCGACGAAGGCAGTATGCAAAAAGTGGTCGTGGGCCAGTTTCGCGGCTACGAATCCGCCAAGCAACTCCGCGACCGCCTGCGCCAGATGGGCGTAAAGGGTGCTTTCATCGTGGCCTACACCGACGGTCAGCGCGTGGACGTGAAACAGGCCATGCAGGCGACGGGAAGCGGCGAGTAAAATTTGCCCTCTCAGTTCCCGCAAGTAAGAGCGGCACCGTCCTCCGGGTCGGTGCCGCTTTGTTGTTTTTATTATTCCCCGCGAATAAACCGGATCATTCGGGCATTACCCGTAATTTCGCCCACTGCTAATCAATTATCCAACTTATGGCAGTCGATGTATTATTGGGTCTTCAGTGGGGAGACGAGGGCAAGGGAAAAATCGTGGATGTACTGGCCCCCCACTACGACCTCATCGCTCGCTTCCAGGGCGGCCCCAATGCCGGGCACACGCTCATTTTCGACGGCAAGAAATTCGTGCTGCACACCGTCCCCTCCGGCATTTTCCGCGAGGGACAGCGCAACCTCATCGGCAACGGTGTGGTCATCGACCCCATCACACTGGCCCGTGAACTGGCCGAACTGGACGCCGCCGGCGTCGCCTACGCCGACCGCCTGTTCGTGGCCCGCAAGGCCCACTTGATCCTGCCCACGCACCGCCTGCTGGACGCGGCCAGCGAGGCCGCCAAGGGCAAGGCCAAGATCGGCTCCACCCTCAAGGGCATCGGCCCCACCTATATGGACAAGACCGGCCGCAACGGCATGCGCGTGGGCGATCTCCAGGCCCCCGATTTCGAGGAACGCTACGCCACCCTCAAGGCCAAGCACCTGGACCTGCTCAAGATCTACCCCGAGATCGAGTTCGATCTGGCGGCCGAAGAGGCCCGCTGGATGGAATGCATCCAAAAGTTGCTCGGCCTGCCGCTGGTAGATGGCGAGTATTTCATCAATGACGCCCTGGACCGGGGCGAATCCGTGCTGGCCGAAGGAGCGCAGGGTTCCATGCTGGACGTGGATTTCGGCACCTACCCGTTCGTCACTTCTTCCAATACCATCACGGCGGGCGTGTGTACGGGTCTTGGCGTGGCACCCTCCCGCATCGGCGAGGTGATCGGTATTACCAAAGCCTACTGCACCCGCGTGGGCAGCGGCCCCTTCCCCACCGAACTGCACGACGAGACCGGGGAACTGCTGCGTAAGGAAGGGGCCGAATTCGGTGCCACCACCGGCCGCCCCCGCCGCTGCGGGTGGATCGACCTGGTGCAACTGCGCTACACCATTCTCATCAACGGCGTCACGCAGCTCACCATCACCAAGGTGGATATCCTCAACAACTTCGAGACCATCCGCGCCGCCGCCACCTACGAGGTCGACGGCGAACTGACCCGCGAACTGCCCTACGACCTGAACCGCGAAGACAACTACCGCGCCCGCTACACCGACTACCCCGGTTGGAAGACCGACCTCGCCGGCATCCGCGATTACGAAAAACTACCCGGCCGCCTCCGCGATTACCTCAGCGAACTGGAACGCGAACTGGGCGTGCCCGTAACCATGGTCAGCACCGGCCCCGACCGGGAGCAGTTGATCATTCGGACGTAGCGACGCGATCGATCATAAATGATCTTTCGAGGTGAAGGATGGAAGGTTCGCATTATTTAGAACCCCCTTCGGGGGCAGGGGGAAACCAAGGAATGAGCCACCTTTCAAATTCATGCCTCATCCAGGGTCAACAACCTGCTCGTATATGCTCTCTACCCCCGCCCAGCAAGCCACCGACCTCCTCCGCCAACTCATCGCCATCCCTTCCCTCTCCCGCGAAGAGGATAAAACGGCCGACTGCCTCGAAGAATATTTTCGCAGCCGCAACCTCGCGCCCCGGCGCACGGGCAACAACGTCTGGCTGAAGGCCCGTAACTGGCGGGATGACGGCCGCCCCACCGTCCTGCTCAACAGCCACCATGACACGGTAAAAGCCGCCGCCGGCTACACCCGCGACCCCCACGCACCCGACATACAAGGCGACACGCTCTACGGCCTCGGCAGCAACGACGCCGGCGGACCGCTGGTGAGCCTTATTGCCGCTTTCCTCGTCCTCGAAAATGATCCCGCGCTCCACTGCAACCTTCTCCTGGCCGCCACCGCCGAAGAGGAAATCAGCGGCCCCGAGGGCATTGCCGCCCTGCTGCCGGAACTACCGCCGATCGACTGCGCCATCGTGGGCGAACCCACCAGTTTGAACCTGGCCGTGGCCGAGCGGGGGCTGATCGTCATCGACGGAGAAACCACCGGCGTCAGCGGCCACGCCGCCCGCAACGAGGGTACCAACGCCCTTTACCTCGCCCTGGAGGATATCGACCGCCTGCGCAATTACCGGTTCGCACGCTTGAGTGAACTGCTCGGCCCCGTGGGTGTCACCGTCACGCAAATTCAGGCAGGTAGCCAGCACAACGTGGTGCCCGACCGCTGCCGGTTCGTGATCGACGCACGGGTCAACGAATGCTACACCAATCAGGAAGTAGTAGATCTGCTTCAGGACGAAATGAGGCATGCCCGCCTGCAGCCCCGCTCGCTGCGGCTCAACTCCAGCGGCATCCCCGCGCATCATCCACTGGTGCGGGCGGGCCTCGCCCTCGGGCGGCCCACCTACGGCTCACCCACCCTCTCCGATCAGGCACTGATGCCCTTCCCCACCCTCAAACTCGGCCCCGGAGACAGCGCACGCAGCCACACGGCAGATGAATACATCCTGCTCTCGGAAGTCGAGGCGGGGATCGAGCTATACATTAAATTGATTCGGCAAGCCTACGGCACAAACTGACCCTACTGCGGCGGTGCCGCCTGCAGCCAGCCCTCCATCTGCGGCATATACACGTAAAAAAGCAGGTAAGAGATCATCACCAAAAAACCGATGATGATAAACAGCGTCATATTACTCCGCTTCACCTGCTGCCCCCGGTACCGCCCGCTAGCCGCGCCGCCGGCACCGCGCTTAAACCCACCGCTAATGCGGGCCTTCACGCCGTCCACCCCGCCTTCCTCCAATTGCCGGAGGCGGTCCAGACGCTCGTCCAGTTCTTCTTTTTTGGGGTCCCAGTAACGGGGCTTGTAGCTAAAACGTTGGTGAGACGGGAGGCGGAACACGCTGAAAAGGGCCATTGCTATCTTTTTATGAAGATAAATATAACGAATCGATCACTCATTTGGATGCATCACGCGCCTAAAATGGCGGCTACTAGCACCATAATGACAAAAGCCGCCGTGAACCTGGGATTCACGGCGGCCTTCAGCCATTAATTCAGCGCGGTCAGTTTATTTCTTCTTTGTCTTACCGGCCGGCTGGTCGGACGTATCCGCCTCGCCGGAGACCTGGAAGTTATGGGCTTCCTTGATCGTCTTTTCCTGGCCCGTATCCGGGTCGGGGTAGGTCCGCTCACTCACCTCGATGGAAAGTTCCTTACCCACCAGGTCATCAGTGTTCAGATCCTTGCCCTCCAGTTGCACGGCATTCATCAGTTCCGCCAGAATCGGCTTGCTCGGCTCGCTACTATAGAAACGCTGCTCCACGAAACCCTCCTCATTCTCCATGCGGGCGGCAAAAAAGGGAATGCGCTTGTACTCGCTCTCGCCCTCCGTAATTTGCGTAATGGTCACCACGTGGCGGCCATCCTTCAGGCGGGCTTTCTCGGCTACTTTGACTTTCATCGTTTGTTGTTTTGTTTCCTATAAAAGGAAATACAAAACGATTTGTTTGTTTTGCTAGAGGATTTATTTTGCCGTCTCCTTTTGTACCAGTCCTCTTTCAGAACTCTCCGGCGGGTATATCTACTCGACTTAGAGCGTTTCTAAAATTTTTAAGAACTGAGGATCAATGATTCGCTTCGCGGCTACTTCGTGGTTAAGGTTTTAGCTAGATAAAAAATTCGCTTCGCGGCTACTTCGTGGTGCGCGCATAGCGGGTTACGTAAGTCAGTTTTTATGACGCCAGGTTCTTAAATGCTTGGTTCTCAGGAAGTAAAAATTTAGACACGCTCTTAGTGATTAGCATCCAATCAACTCCCCCCGCCAATCACCTCTGCCTCACTTAAAAACATTTGCACCCCCTCCCTTCGAAGCACATCCTCACGAATAAAGGTATCGTTTCGCGCTTCGCTACGGGGTTCGTTCTTGATCTGCAAAGCTCGGAAACTCCCATCCCGCTGGGGGGCAATTACGATTACATCTCCGTGCGAGAGGTCAAAGAGACGCATATTGATGATAGCAAAACGGTCGTTTTCGGCGGTCATGAAGGCGATGTAGTCGATACGGCTTATCGTGTTCCGGATGCTACCTTCCCCGATCACATCAGGGTTATTCCGAGAACTCACCATGCCGTTGTGTATGGCATACCCGTCTTCGTCGAGAGTGTCTACTACCGTAATGAGGGTAAAATAAACCTGGTCCTTGTCGGGTCCCATATACGGACGATTCCAGGCGTTGTTACCGATCCCAAAAGCATGGTAGACGATCGTTTTCCCGGCAATGGTATCCGGGTTCCAGAGGGTACCGGCATCGAAAATGCCGTCAAAACTCCCCTCTCCTACCAGATCGTAAGGTGGTACGGGAAACACACCCGGCAGCATGGGTTCAGCATCGGCAAAAAAATTGACGGCCTCCACATCTCTGTTCAGCATGGTCCGATCCCAACTGCTGCTATCGGCCAGGCGCATCAGGTGAGCTTCTCGTTGGGCGAGGGTAAAGCGGGGGTAGTCCTTCTGAGCCGAGAGGACGTTGATTGTTAGCAGTATTAGTAGGCAGGGAATGAATGGGCGCATGGTCAACTGTTTTAAAGTTTGGAATGCACAAAACTCTGCGTTAATAACCCCACAACACGCTTTCCAGTGGGTTGAAAAGAGTACTAGACCGGGGTTGATTTCAGTTGTGCACCCAGTGCAATGGCCTCTTTTCTGGTACGGATACCCGCTTTACGGTATATATTATTGATGTGAGATTTTACTGTGGCCGGTGAGATAAACAAACGACTGGCAATCTCCTTGTTGCTCCGGCCTTCAAAGATGAGGGTAATCACTTCCTCCTCCTTCGGTGAAAGCTCTGGCGAAGTAGTCACTCCCACACCCCGCTCGCCATCGACTATTCGGTTACTTCGTCGGTACCACGCTATCACGGTTAAGCCTAAAATTATTAATAGTGCCAAGCCCAGTAGCAGCCGGTATTTACCAATCTGCCACCGAAGTGAGTCGATGGAGCGTGCGCCAATCTCAGCTTTCAAGCTAGCGAGATAGATCGATCGAATACCCTCTTCATTACCAAGCTGGTCTTCCAGTTCTTCTAGCAAGTCGGTGGGCACGGCCTCTTCCGGCCAGTTACCCAGTAAAAAGATGCCGGCGGCCGCATTGTCAGCAGTAAATTCCCCGCTCAATAACCGACCCTGCTTATCTTCAATCAATTTTACCATCCGCCCCGTCTCGGCCCGGCTGCGTTCTTCATTTAACCGATCAATTTCACGACTAACGCGGTTGATGAGCGCGTTAGTCGGTCCCGCATTTACCGATGTGAGGCCGTCAAAAGATAACGTATCCATCGGCCCCGCCAGAAAGTAGATAAAATGCCGCCTCCTGTAATACATGGATACGGCACCTTCCGTAGCCGAGTCGCGAAAACGCAGCCGATAATAGCCTAGTCCAGCCGGAAGACCATGGCCGACTATCCGGTAGTTTCCCTGGCTATCCACCGGAGCTTCCAAGAGCAACTGATCATCAGCAATCAACCGAAAATCGTTCCACCCGTCGATGATGTCCAAATGAACCATTTTACCATGATACTGCTCCGGTGCCCTACCCTGAAACAGAAACTGAGCAGTCAGGGGACTAAGAAGCAAGGAAAAAAGTGCAAACAAACTCAAGCGCATGGGGTGGGGGTTAAATTACGTTAAAAAGCACCACCAAAAATAACAATTTAGCGGTATTCAACTGTACGGCTCCCATCAAAGATTGTTTTCACCACTTTGGGCGTGCCCGGTCTCGTCGCGCAGTGGTGTGTAACCTCCGGTCGCGCAGGGGCGGCGCGGTGGTGTGTGACCTCCGGTCGCGCGATTTTGGCTTTCGACCTCAGGTCGAAGGAAAACCACCATTTTCAGGGCGTGCCCCCTCGGCTATCGCCTCACGGTCGGTCCCTTCCCGGCGCGCCTACCGGCTTGGCCCTGCGGGCTTCCTCCCTCCGGTCGTCACCGTCCAGGCACCTCACGCGGGGGGGGGGGACAAGGAATGATTGATTGATTGACTGAATGACTGAATGATTGAATAAATGATTAGCTGCGCTGCTTCTCTCAATCGCAAAGCGATTTTTCGAGGTGAAGGAAGGAGGGAGGGGACAAGGATTGAAGGAGGGAAGGAATGATTGAATAAAGGATTAGCTGCGCTGCTTCTCTCGATCATAAATGATCTTTCGAGGTGAAGGAACGAAGGAATGACATGGCTTACTGCTAAGGGTCCTGATTTCTGGACTACGGAGGTTTGTACCGGATGCTTTACGTGGCCTAATGCTTGTAACTTACCGGGTTCGGAGACCGGAATCCTTATGTTCTGCCTGCGTGAGGTGCCTGGAGGGCCGACCAACAGGGAGGGTGCGTTAGCACGGAGCGAACAGCGAACCCCGGAAGGGACCGGCCGGCCCGTTTGGGGACGGACACGCCCGAGCGAGTAGGTGATGTATGAGGCGTGAGGCGTGATTCGGGATGTTTTGCTCGGTTGGCATGGGGGGAGAGGGGTGACGTTTTTTGGCCCGTACCACGCCGCGCGCCCTTAACCCCAGCCGCCGCAGCGGGAGAGGGGTGACGTTTTTTGACATTGGCAGCGTCGTCACCCTTATCCCCACTGGGGGGTGGGGAAACGTAAAAGCGTGGGCTCGTGGCAAAGTACCAACTCCGAGGAGCTTGTGACGATCTTCGCAGGTAAACTACTAAGGGCGAAGCATTTATAAAAAAAGGGGGCGCAGCCCACCCCACGTAAGCGATGTTTACTTACTTTGCGCCCCTAACCCGAACAACGCGCCATGGCCCTGAAAAAATCTGATTTATATGCCTCCATCTGGTCGGCGGCGGATGTGCTGCGGGGCGGGATGGACGCGGGGCAGTACAAGGATTACGTGCTGACGCTGCTGTTTATGAAGTATGTGACCGACCGGGCGGGGAGCGGCGATGCTATTATCGAGTTGCCGGCGCAGGAGCCGCCGGAAGACCGGCCGGAGGCGGAAGTGGGCTACGGCGGTGGTTTTGACGACATGATCTATTGGAAGGGGAAGCCGGGTATGGGGCAGGCACTGAACCAGATCGTGGCCAGGTTTGCGCGGCACAACGGCCTGAGCGGAAATATAACGACGGCCAATTTTAACGACCCCGAAAAACTGGGCAAGGGCCGCGAAATGGTGGACCGGCTGAGCCGCCTGATCGGGATATTTCAGAACGAGGACCTGGACTTTAGCGGCAACCGGGCGGGCGACGACGACCTGCTGGGGGATGCGTATGAGTACCTGATGCGTAACTTTGCCACGCAGAGCGGCAAGAGTAAGGGCCAGTTTTATACGCCCGCCGAGGTGAGCCGGATCATGGCCGCGATTGTGGACGTGGGCCGGGCCGATAGTGCGGGGTTTACGGCCTACGACCCGACCTGCGGGTCGGGGTCGCTGCTGCTGAAGGTGGCCGATGCGGCCCCGGTGGACATCTCGGTCTACGGGCAGGAGCGCGACATTGCCACCACCGGCCTGGCGGTGATGAATATGTGGCTGCACGGCCGGCCGACGGCGACGATACTGCAGGGGAATACGCTGACCGAGCCGCGCTATACGGAAGTGCGGGAGAACCACGAGTTTTTGAAACGTTTCGACGTGATTGTGGCCAACCCGCCCTTTTCGGTGAAGGAGTGGAGCAACGGCCTGGAACCGGCCAACGATACCTACGGTCGGTTTACGCGCTACGGGATACCGCCGCCCAAGAACGGCGATTTTGCGTTTTTGCTGCACGTGGTAGCGAGCCTGCGCGAGGGCGGCACGGCGGCCATAGTGTTGCCGCACGGCGTGCTGTTCAGGGGCAATGCGGAGGCGGACATCCGGCGGCGGCTGCTGGAGGACGGCGTGATCCGGGGGGTGATCGGGTTGCCGGCCAACCTGTTTTACGGCACCGGCATACCGGCCTGCCTGATTGTGATGAAAAAAGAGAGCGGTGCCCGACCGGACGGCGTGTTTCTGCTGGACGCGAGCAAGGGCTACCGCAAGGACGGCCCCAAGAACCGCCTGCGCGAGCGCGACCTGCACCGCGTGATCGACGTGTTTAACGCCGGGCGGGAGGAAGCCGGCTATAGCCGCCTGGTGCCGCTGACCGAAGTGGCGGACAACGACCATAACCTGAACCTGCCCCGCTACCTGGACGGCCGCGACGCGGCCGACCGCCAGGACCTGGAGGGCCACCTGCGCGGCGGGATACCGGCGGCCGACGTGGCGGCGCTGGACCGCTACTGGCGGGTGTTTCCCGAGATGCGGGCGGCACTGTTTACCGAGCTGCGCCCCGGCTACCTGGCGCTGACCGACGCTAAGCCGGCGGTGGAAAACCGGGCTGAATTTGCCGCCTTCACCGAGCGGGCGGAAGGCGTGTTTGCCGCCTGGTTCGACGGGGTGGAGGCCCTGCTGGGGGGAGTGGACGAGCAGACCAAGCCGCACGACTTCATCGAACGGCTGGGCACCCGCATCCGCGCCCACTACGATGCCCTGCCGCTGGTAGACCCTTATGCCGTGTATCAGCACCTGATGGATTACTGGGAGGCGACGCTGCAGGACGACGTGTATGCCGTGAAGGCGGGCGGCTGGGCGGCCGAGCTGCAACCGGAAATGACCGGCACGGGCGACAAGCGCAAGGTGCGCCGCGGTTACTTTACGTGCGACCTGCTGCCGCCGGAGGTGGTGCGGGGGTTTTTCCTGAAAGACGAGGAGGCGGAACTGGCCCGCCTGGAAAGCAGGCTGGCCGCCGCGGAGGCCCACCTGGCCGAACGGCTGGAAGAGGAGGGTGGCGAGGACGGCCGCCTGAGCGAGGTGGTGAACGATAAGGGCAAGGTGACCAAGGGCGACCTGACCGCCCGCCGCAAGGCCCTGAAGGGCAGCCGCGATGCCGATGACCGGGAGGAGCTGCGCCACCTGGACGACTACCTGGAACACGCCACGCTGCGCGCGGACCTGGGCAAGCAGCTGAAGCAACAAGAGGCCGACCTGCGCCAGCAGACCTATGCCCTCTACGATACCCTGACCCCCGCGCTGGTGCAAGACCTGGTGGTGAACCACAAGTGGTTTACGGACCTGGAGGACCGCATCGGCGGCGAGACGGCGGCCGTGGGGCAGGCCCTGAACCGCCGCCTGAACGAGTTGGCGGCCCGCTACGACCGTCCGCTGGGCGAACTGGAGACGGAGGTGGCCGTGCTGGCGGAGAAAGTAAACGTTCACCTGGCTAAAATGGGACTGACATGGTAAGGGAAGGCTATAAGCAGACGGAGGTGGGCGTGATTCCGGTGGACTGGGAGGTGGTGGAGTTGGGGGAGGTTACAACTAAAATAGGGAGCGGAAAAACTCCTAGAGGTGGTAGATCAAGATACAGAAACACCGGATTGACATTTGTGAGAAGCCAAAATATTGGTTGGGGCAGAATGATACTTGATGACGTAGTGGGAGCAGTTGCGATCTGTGTAACAGTTAGGAATTTGAAAAATGGGGCGAAGTTTAGCATCTTTAGGTTGCTAAAATCCATCAATGATGCTTCCCTCCGCCGCCACGACGAATGTACAAGATTTTTTCCAAAGCAAACTGCTTGATCGCTTGACCGATCTACGGGACGATCTGGTGACGCATGGCGATTTGCGGGAGATCGAGCGCGGTATCCGCGATATTTGTGCCGCCTTGGCCGATGAAGTCTGCCGGGAAGTCATCACGTCCGCCGCCGAAGTGATTGCGAAGCAAACCCGACCGCCCGCCGGATTTCACCGTGAAAAGCGAACCTACGGCTTCCGTCTGGCAAGCGGATGCCGCATTAGCGTCGACAGTGTTTACTACCGTCGGGTTCCGGCCGGCTTTGAAGGTTGTCGACATCCTCTAGTCGACCGTTGGAAGATCATCGGCGGGGCAAGCCCCTTGCTCTATGATCTGACGGCTTACTTTTCATCAATTTGCCCCTCGTATGAAACCGCTAATCAAGCACTTGCAAAGATGGGAGTCCGGATTTGTCCTTCTTCCACCAAAGACATTACGAATGCCCTGGCGGAGTATGTTCATGAGAGGGGCGAGGTGAATTTTGCCCTTGACCCCAACATGGACGACCTGACGGGTAAGCGGGTGGCAATCGGCGTGGATGGGGGAAGGACTCGGGTGCGAAAGTATGGGAGTAAACTTACGGATAAGGGCAATCCCACCTATAAAACTCACTGGAAGGAACCGAAACTTTTCGTGATCGGCGTACTCAATGAAGATGGAACGATGGACAAGTCCTTCATGCCACCTTACGGATGTCGATTCGGCGTGGAAGACTGCGTTGAGTTACTGGGAGACTACCTCAAGGCAATGAATATAGCCGCCGCGGAGTGCGTTCAAGTCGTCGCGGACGGTGCCCCCTGGATCTGGCAACGAGTA
Organism: Lewinellaceae bacterium; assembly: GCA_963710215.1. Classification (GTDB taxonomy): domain Bacteria; phylum Bacteroidota; class Bacteroidia; order Chitinophagales; family Saprospiraceae; genus Neolewinella. The sequence goes on from CAVPZP010000036.1 coordinate 153,590, forward strand.
ACCGAACTACTCGAACGGCTGGGGGTTGAAGAATCACGATTAACGCGTACGCTTGACTACTATCACGCCATGAAATACGTCAATACGCTGGTGGAACGAATGCCGAAACGGGTGGGGAAGAGACTTCGCGAAGAATTAACCAAGGAATTTAAGGAATTGCTTTGGCAAGGAAATGGAGAACGAATAGTGGCGAGATGCAAGGAATTTTACACGCGAGTCAGTAAGAAGGTCCGAACCTGTTTTAATTATCTATCGAATGACCCGAAGAGGATGCAATATGAACAATTCAGGGAAGCTAACCTACTGTGTGGTAGTGGAATAGTAGAGTCAGGAGTGAGGCGTCTGATAAACTTGCGCTTTAAAAACACTTCATCGTTCTGGCATCAAGAAACGGTGGAAAAATTGTACTTTTTGCGGGGTTCCGTCTTGTCGGGACGATGGGAAACGGTTATGCGAAACATCCGTTTGGTAAATTAAATTGTGTTAGGGAGCAGTTGCGATCTGTGTAACAGTTAGGAATTTGAAAAATGGGGCGAAGTTTAGCATCTTTAGGTTGCTAAAATCCATCAATGATGCTTCCCTCCGCCGCCACGACGAATGTACAAGATTTTTTCCAAAGCAAACTGCTTGATCGCTTGACCGATCTACGGGACGATCTGGTGACGCATGGCGATTTGCGGGAGATCGAGCGCGGTATCCGCGATATTTGTGCCGCCTTGGCCGATGAAGTCTGCCGGGAAGTCATCACGTCCGCCGCCGAAGTGATTGCGAAGCAAACCCGACCGCCCGCCGGATTTCACCGTGAAAAGCGAACCTACGGCTTCCGTCTGGCAAGCGGATGCCGCATTAGCGTCGACAGTGTTTACTACCGTCGGGTTCCGGCCGGCTTTGAAGGTTGTCGACATCCTCTAGTCGACCGTTGGAAGATCATCGGCGGGGCAAGCCCCTTGCTCTATGATCTGACGGCTTACTTTTCATCAATTTGCCCCTCGTATGAAACCGCTAATCAAGCACTTGCAAAGATGGGAGTCCGGATTTGTCCTTCTTCCACCAAAGACATTACGAATGCCCTGGCGGAGTATGTTCATGAGAGGGGCGAGGTGAATTTTGCCCTTGACCCCAACATGGACGACCTGACGGGTAAGCGGGTGGCAATCGGCGTGGATGGGGGAAGGACTCGGGTGCGAAAGTATGGGAGTAAACTTACGGATAAGGGCAATCCCACCTATAAAACTCACTGGAAGGAACCGAAACTTTTCGTGATCGGCGTACTCAATGAAGATGGAACGATGGACAAGTCCTTCATGCCACCTTACGGATGTCGATTCGGCGTGGAAGACTGCGTTGAGTTACTGGGAGACTACCTCAAGGCAATGAATATAGCCGCCGCGGAGTGCGTTCAAGTCGTCGCGGACGGTGCCCCCTGGATCTGGCAACGAGTAACCGAACTACTCGAACGGCTGGGGGTTGAAGAATCACGATTAACGCGTACGCTTGACTACTATCACGCCATGAAATACGTCAATACGCTGGTGGAACGAATGCCGAAACGGGTGGGGAAGAGACTTCGCGAAGAATTAACCAAGGAATTTAAGGAATTGCTTTGGCAAGGAAATGGAGAACGAATAGTGGCGAGATGCAAGGAATTTTACACGCGAGTCAGTAAGAAGGTCCGAACCTGTTTTAATTATCTATCGAATGACCCGAAGAGGATGCAATATGAACAATTCAGGGAAGCTAACCTACCGTGTGGTAGTGGAATAGTAGAGTCAGGAGTGAGGCGTCTGATAAACTTGCGCTTTAAAAACACTTCATCGTTCTGGCATCAAGAAACGGTGGAAAAATTGTACTTTTTGCGGGGTTCCGTCTTGTCGGGACGATGGGAAACGGTTATGCGAAACATCCGTTTGGTAAATTAAATTGTGTTACACGGATCGCAACTGCTCCCATTGTGTTACACGGATCGCAACTGCTCCCTGACGTAGTTTATATTGACGAAGCAACACACAATGAATTTTTGGGTTCCGAAATTGAGGAAGGCGACACTTTTTTAAATATTACAGGTGCTTCAATTGGGCGGAGTGCTGTTGCCAGGAAACGTGTGGTTGGAGGGAATGTAAATCAGCATGTTTGCATAATTAGACCAAAAGAAGAAATATTAAATTCTTACTTATTAAGTTCGTTTCTGATTTCCAAGATTGGACAACAGCAGATTGACAATTTTCAAGCGGGAGGAAATAGAGAAGGTCTTAATTTCAGACAAGTTAAATCTTTCCAACTCCCCCTCCCCCCCACCCTCACCGAGCAGCGGGCGATTGCCGCGGCCCTGGGGGACATGGATGGTCTGCTGGCGGCCCTGGATGCGCTGATTGCGAAGAAGGAGGCGTTCAAGCGGGGGATGATGGAGGCGTTGCTGGGCGGGGAGGTGCGGTTGGCGGGGTTTGGGGGGGAGTGGGAGGAGGTGAGGTTGGGGGACATTCTGAGTTCAGCCATTGGAGGATGGAACGCCCAGTAGATCGATAGAAGAGTATTGGAAAGGAGATATTTTATTGGATGCAGTGAAACGATTTCACTTCATACGTCTCTCAAAAAGTACAGAAGAGCGAATCACAAGAGAAGCGTTTAAATCAATCTTCATCAAACTTAGTTACTGCCGGAACAGTTGATTCTTGCTACTCGTATTGCTTTAGGCAAGTGTGTAATATATGAAATAGTATGTAGCCATAAATCAAGACCTGAAAGCCCTATACTTCAAGCCAAATTACTTACCCCTTTATTTCAAATATTGGTTTGATCAAAATCTTGATACAATGATAAATTGTTGGAAGCAGGTAGTACTGTATTGGGACTATCACTATCTAGACCTTAGAAAATTAGAACTCTCCCTCCCGCCCCTCGCCGAGCAGCGGGCGATTGCGGGGGTGTTGGGTGATCTGGACGGGGAGTTGGCGGGCTTGCGGGCGCGGCGGGCGAAGTTGGGTTTGGTGAAAGGCGGGATGATGGAGGCGTTGTTGGGGGGCGGGGTGCGGTTGGTATGAGGGAGTTGGAGGGAAACATAATTATTTGTTTTATCTTACCCCCGATAACACCGATTAGTTGCAAATCCAGAATTTTCCGGGTGGCTGCTGATGAATACCTGCCATTATATGAGTAATCGCGCCTCGCTAACTTCACAGCGACTTCGAAAGGAAGTGTCCATGAATAATTCCGGTCCGCTGATTGGATTCAATACCATTCCCTTATTGAGGGAAAAAGACTATATCGTTCTTGATACTCGGTTAGATGGAGATGCCCCAAAACAGTTGATCAAGCTATATGAGTATACGGCAGGCGGAAAGATGCGCCGTGATAGTCTAAAATCCTGGATTCGCTACATTGCCAAAACTGGCGAGAAATGGTATCCCCATGAGTCGGTTCTGGAGTACTTTATCAACCGTTGCGGTCAGGAGTTGGGTATTTCGATGAATGAGATCAAGTTGTATCGCATCAATGGGCAGGTCAGGTTTCTCAGTCGTTTTTTCCTGAGCAAAGGCGAGGTGCTGATTCATGGAGCTGAAATTTGCGGTGATTATTTGGAGGATCGGGAATTTGCCGCTCAGATTGCTAACGACAAGCGGGAGGCACGTGAACTATTCACGTTTGAGTTCATCGCCGAGGCGATCAGCGGTATGTTTGGCAGTGCCGGCCGGAGAATATTGAATCAGTTGGTGAAGATGCTGATCTTCGATGCGCTGGTAGGCAATAACGATCGTCATTTTTACAATTGGGCGGTAATTCGACCGGCCAGGAAGAGTGCCGGGTTACCCCGCCTTGCCCCGATTTATGATTCTTCGCGAGGTTTTTTCTGGAACCAATCGGAAGAATCTGTTGTTAAATGGTGCGGCCTGGTTGACCAAGTCGGCTTTGCCAAGTACGAGCGATACCTGAACCGGGCGTGCCCACGTTTCAGTGTTGAAGACGACAAAGAGATCAATCACTTTGACTTTGTGGCTTACCTCATATCGCTGGAACCTCGCTACGCTGAGTACGTAAAAGTTTTGGCCGGCAAGGAAAATGAAGCTAAATTACGCACCTTACTGGCTGCCGAGTTCGGTCATCTCTTTAGTTCAGAGCGTGTTTACTTGATGGCGAAAACCATTGGTGACCGTTTCGAAAGAGTCCGCAACCTTTAAATCACACCCTCATGCTAGACAAGATCCGTCAGCTTTTACAAAAGTCCAAGGGGGAATCTACCGATCTCCACCTTCCGGTGGATGAGCGGCAGACCTTTATGCTAACCATCGGGAACCTGCCCGTTGGAGAGCTGTCTTGTGAGCAGGGAGAATGGACCTTTTATTATTCCAAACAGTTCATCGCCAAGTCTGACGAATTTTATCCCGTACCTGGGTTCTCCAATCTGGAAAAAGTATATAAGAGTAAATCACTCTGGCCCTTCTTCCTCATTCGCATTCCCGGTTTGGGCCAACCGGCGGTAAAAGAAATTATTGCGGAAGAACACCTCGATGTGCATAACGAAGCTCAGTTGCTCAAACGCTTCGGCCGGCGTAGTTCGTCCAACCCATTTATTTTATCCGACGTGGATTTTCGCTTGACGTAAGTGCCTTGCTGACTATAGCGGCATAGCGGCACTTGTCTCGGATAAATTGTCGATGCCATTACCATCGTCCGTAAATAAAAAGGCTCCGGTTAAAGGTTGAGAATTTATCGCGGCCCATCTTCCCCGTACGGGGAAGATGGGCCGATTTTTTTCGTGAAGTGGCAAGACGTTGCGTCTTCTAAACGGTTGTAAGAACGGGTTTGCTTATCCAAATGTGTAACCCTTTATTTATTTTGGGGCGGTGATACGCACCGGCGGGAAGGGCGTTTCGGGTAACCGGGGAAAAGCCATGAGGCCGGCACGCCGTGAGCGGCCCGCCGCGGTTGGCGGTAGGATGACTACCTGACTCCATTAGCCGGCTCTAATTAGGCCGGAAGAAAGATATGCCCTATCTTGCGTGAAAATTTCACGCCATGCTGGTACGGTTAACGGTTGCAAACTTCCTTTCCGTTGCGGAGGAGCGCAGTTTTGATATGCTGCCCAATGATCGCATCACCAAACTGGGCCACCACAAAATAGCTGCCGCCGGGATCGAAGTGCTCAAACTGGGGGCACTATACGGGGCTAATGCTGGGGATACGGACAAAGCGTTTAAAACCTTTGCCCGCGAAGTGCTTTCGACTTACGACCTTGGCATTAGCGATATCGTTGTCGAAACAACCTCCAGTCTGGAAGAATTTTACGGCAAAGATGATATTGCCGAGGTTCGCAAAACGGTTAATGAATTAGAGCTAAAACAGAACAGATCTTTGTCGAGGAGAACGGAAAACGGTGACGAGATCAGCATCGTGATGTCTGAGGAAGGGCCGGTAGTGAAACGGGTGCAGTTGATGCACGTTTCCGGCAGCAAGACCGAAAAATTCTACGTGGGCGAAGAATCTGACGGTACCAAGCGGCTGATTGATTTCCTGCCGGCATTCTACCAGCTTACCTATACGGACAATGTATTTGTGATCGATGAGATAGAATCGAGTATCCATCCACTACTTATCTATGAGCTGATTGAAAAATTCAGCCACGATGAAAATAAGACCGGGCAGTTGATCCTGACTACCCACGAAAGCAATCTGCTCGATCAGGATTGTACACCCGCCCGAGGGCACGGTAAAAGTAGTTGTTCCGGCCGCCACCCGGGAGGATAAGGTGCGCCTCTTCGTCGTCTCCCGCCTCGGGTGGATCCGGCGCAAACAGCGCGAAATGGCCGATCAGCCGCGCCGCCCGCCCCGCCGATATACCGACGGCGAAAGTGCCTTTCTGTGGGGCAAACAATACCGCATCCGCCTCGTCCCCGCCACCGGCTCGCACACCGTCACCCCGGTCGGCGAATGGTTGGAACTGGCTCGTCCGCCCCGGCACTGACCGCACGGGACGCCAACGTGCCCTGCGCCGCTTCTACCGCGAGGAACTCGCTCACGAGATCACCCTCTCCGCCCGCCACTGGGAGCGCAAAACGAACCTCCGCGCCCACGAATACCGCATCAAACTGATGTACACCAAATGGGGCAGCTGCAACACCGCCGCCAAACGCATCTGGCTCAACCTGGAGCTGGCCAAACACGCCCCGTCCTGCCTCAGCTACCTCCTCCTCCACGAACTCCTGCACCTGCGCGAGCGCGGCCATACCCCCGCCTTCCGCGCCCTGCTAACCCGCTACCTCCCCGCTTGGCGCCAAATCCGTGACGAGCTAAACAACGGCTTCCCCGGCCTGCCGGAGCTGGGTGGCACCTGACCTTCGCCGCAAGCGCATGACACGCCACACGCGCAGTGGTGCGTGACCTCCACCCACGCAGGGGGTGTGACCTCCGGTCGCGCGAACCCTTGGCTGCGTGACCTCCGGTCGCGCGGTGGTGTGTGACCTCCGGTCGCGCGATTTTGGCTTTCGACCTCAGGTCGAAGGAAAAACCATCATCCCCATATTCAGGGCGTGCCCCCTCGGCTATCGCCTCACCGTCGGTCCCTTCCCGGCGCGCCTACCGGCTTGGCCCTGCGGGCTTCCTCCCTCCGGTCGTCACCGTCCAGGCACCTCACGGGGGGGGGGGGACAAGGATTGAAGGAATGAGGGAGGGAAGGATTGAAGGGGCAAGGAATGATTGATTGACTGAATGACTGAATGATTGAATAAATGATTAGCTACGCTGCTTCTCTCGGTCATAAATGATCTTTCGAGGTGACGGACACTGTTTATGGATAAAGGGTCGCGATCCCCAGATCGCGGAGGCATCCATCATCGCTCCGCACGGTATAAATGCATTAGAACCTACCAGGTTCCGGGGCCGGGACCCTCGCCGAAAGGGTCGCGATCCCCAGATCGCGGAGGTTTTATCTTTAACCGTGGACCAACCTTTCAATTAACCCCAAAAGAGGTTTAGGCTACCTATTCCTCCACCACTTTAACTGCGGAAGAAACCGAAGAGACATTAAATATCCCCAGGATCGTCTTCCCATCGCTTTGGCGGAAGATGTTGGAGGGGGAGTTGGCGGAAGGCGGCGCGAAGATGCCCGAATCGCCGAGCAGGATTTGTTCCTGGGCGATTTGGAGAAACTGGAAGGCGATGGGGTTGATGGCCAGGAGGTCTACCGCAATGGAATCGCCGGTAACGAAGGGAATGAGGTCACCGTCTTCATTTTCTCGGTTGATGCCGAAGCGGATGGGGAAGATGAAGGCAATGCCGTCCGTTGCGGTACCGGCGTCGAAGGTGGCGTCGTAGGCCAGCAGGATCTCCTCGGGACGGTTGAGGAGGGTGTCGTTAATGGTGGTGCGGATCCAGTAGGTATCGCCGGTACCGGGGAAGTCGCGGGCGTAAAGTTGGGAGTAAAGGCCGTCTTCGGCACCGGGGCCGAGGCCATCCTCGAACTGGACGCTGATGGAGTCGATGGGCGGTACGCGGCGCAGGCTGGACTGGGCGGTGTAGGTTTCTTCACCGCGCTGGATGGTAAGTTCGAACGCATCGCCGACGGTGCCGATGGTTTGGCCGGGGGCGGGGGTCCAGACGTAGCGGCCCTCGGTGGTATGGGTGAAGGTGAAGCAGGTATCGTCGGTGGTGCGGCAGACGGATACGGTGCCGTCCGCCAGGCCGCCGGGGCGGCTGGGGTCGAAGTAGTCCTGCGTTACGGTGAGGGTGATGGTCTGGGGCACGGGCTGGTCGGTGAGCCAGGCGTCGACGACGATCTGGGGGGTCTCGAAGCGGCTGTCGATCTCGAAGGTGTCTTCGCAGGAGAAGAGGACGGATAGGAGGAGGGTGAGGGGAAAGACGAGGTATTTCATTGGGGAGTTTTTTTGGGAAGGGGGTGAGGGGTTTGGTTTTTTTGGGGGTTTCTCACCGACCGGAGGTCGGGGAGCCAAGTGTTCGCGCGACCGGAGGTCACACCCCCTTCGCGCGACCGGAGGTCACACCCCCTTTGCGCGACCGGAGGTCACACCCCCTTTGCGCGACCGGAGGTCACACCCCCTTTGCGTGTGCGGAGGTTACACCCCTGCGTGTGCGGAGGTCACACCCCCTGGGGTGTTTGCGTGAGGTGCCTGGAAGGGGCGGGCGGTAGCCCGCAGCCCGCAGGGCCGAGCGAACAGCGAGCCTGGAAGGGACCGACCTGCGGCCTTTGCCGCAGGGCACGCCCCCCCCAGCCCTCCTTACTTGAAGGTGAAGTTGTAGGAGACGGACGGCAGCACGCTGCCGACGACGGAGAGTTTGACCGATTCGGTGGTGGGGACGCCGCCGGGGAGGGTACGGACGTCGCCCTGTTGGCCGTAGATGGTGAAGGGGTTGCGGCGGGCGTAGACGTTGTAGATGCCGAAGACCCACTGGCCCTGCCAGCGGCGACCGGCTTTTTCCTCTTTGGGGTCGAGGGTGAGGGAGATGTCGAGGCGGTGGTAGTCGGGGATGCGGAAGTTGTTGCGGGCGTTGTTATCGTTGTTGGGCACGAAGAAGCCCTGCTGGTAATAGCCCGAGTTGGGGAGCGTGGTGGGCGTGCCGGTGTTGTAGACGAAATTGGCACTGAGGGTGACGCGTTTGTTGGCTTCGTAAAAGGCGGTGATGCCGAGGTTGTGCGTTTGGTCGAAGCGGCTGGGGTACCAGTCGTCGTTGTTGATGCCGAGCACCTGGCGTTCGCTGCGGGCGAGGGTGTAGCTGACCCAGCCGGAGAAGCGGCCTTCGGTTTTTTTGACCTGCATTTCGAGGCCGTAGGCGCGGCCGTCGCCGGCCAGGATCTGGCCTTCGACGAACTCGTTGAGGATGAGGTCGGCCCCGTCGATGTAGTCGACCAGGTCGTAGAACTGCTTGTAATAGGTCTCGGCGGAGAGTTCGTACTTGTTATCGGCGAAGTTGCGGAAGTAGCCGAGGGCCACCTGGTCGGCTTTCTGGGGCTGGATGTTGTTGGTGCTGGGCGTCCAGATATCCACGGGAACGGAGGCGGTGGTGTTGGACAGCAGGTGGATGTACTGCACGGTGCGGTTGTAGCTGGCCTTGACGGAGCTGCCCGGCGTGAGGGTGTACTGGAGGGAGAGGCGCGGCTCCAGGTTGGTCCAGTCCTCGATCACGTCGCTGCGGTCGGTGGGGGTGGCGTCGGTGAGGGGGCGTTCGGTGCCGGGCGTGGGCGAGTCGCCGAAGCGGTAGATATTGCGGCCGCCGAGGTAGGCAAAGTAGGAGAGTCGCAGGCCGTAGTTGATCTTGAGGCGCTGGAAGAGCGTGCGTTCGTTTTCGATGAAAATGCCCGCCTCGGTAGCGTACTGCTCGGTGAGGCTGATGTCGATCGTCTGGTTATCGGAAACGGCGATGGCGTTGGCCGGCTCGAAGCGGTAGTAGATGCCCTGACCGCCGAAGCGGATGACGTTGTCGGGGTTGACGAAGTAGCTCAATTCCGGCTTAACGCTGTAGTTAACGATGCGGGCGTTCCAGTCGAAGGAGTCGGCCTCGTCGTCGCCGAAGTTGATCTGGTAATCGTAGTTGCTGTAGTAGTTGGTGATGTTGGCGAACAGCTTGTCGGAGAACAGGTGGTTCCAGCGTAGGGTGGCGGTGCGGTTGCCCCAACTGAAGCCCGCCGCGTCGCCGAAGCGAAAATTGTCGCGGCCCAGGTAACCGGAGAGGAAGAGCTGGTCGCGGTCGCCCAGTTTGGCGTTGGTCTTGAGGGTGAGGTCGTAGAAGTTGAGGGCGGAACCCTGAATGTCATCGTCGAGGAAGGGCTTGGCCAGCACGTCGATGTAGGACCGGCGGGCGGCCAGCAGGAAAGAAGCCTTGTCTTTAACGATGGGTGCCTCTACGGACAGGCGGCTGAAGATGGTGCCGATGCCGCCCTGCACCTGCAGTTTTTTGCTGTTGCCTTCCTTCATCCGCACGTCGAGGATGGACGAAAGCCGCCCGCCGTAGCGGGCCGGGATGCCGCCCTTGTAGAGTTGGACGCCCTTGACGGCGTCGGGGTTGAAGACCGAAAAGAAGCCGAACAGGTGGGAGGAATTGTAGACCGGTGCCTCGTCGAGGATGACGAGGTTCTGGTCGATGCTGCCGCCGCGTACATTGAAACCGGCCGCGCCCTCGCCCACGCTGGTGACACCGGGCAGGAGCTGGATGCTGCGGATAACGTCCACCTCGCCCAGCAGGGCGGGGATTTTCTGGATGGTGCTCATGTCGAGTCGTTCCACGCTCATTTGCAGGTTGCTGACGTTGCGGTCCTCGTCTTCGGCGGTCACCACGATCTCAGCCAGTTGGCTGCCGGATTCGGGTAGTTCGAAGTCGAGGGTCAGGTTATCGGTCAGGTTCACCTCCTGCCGCTGGTCGCTGAATCCGAGGTAACCGGCCACGACGGTGTAGGTACCCGCCTCGACGGACAGGGAGTAGAAGCCGTATTCGTTGGTGATGGTGCCGCGATCGGTGCCGGCCAGATAAACGGCGGCCCCGATAAGGGTTTCGCCATTATCGGCGTCGCGGACGTATCCTTTAAGGGTGACGGTCTGGGCGGCCAGGCCGCCAAGCGTTAAGAAGCTGACGCAGAGCGTAAGCAGCATGGTTAAACTGATTTTCATAGACTGGTTTTGGGGGAGGGGGCAAAAACGTGGGGCAAAGGTACGGGTAGAGACGTGCCGAGGCCGTCATAAGTTGGACTGATGACGTACTTTAATGGTTGAACGGTTGAATTTTACGGTTGGGTTGCGCTTGGTGCGGGTGATATTTCTCTTAATCCGGGTAAATGAATGAGTGATCCAAACGCACCGTTTTTGTGGATGGGGACGCGCCCCTAACCATTTTCACCCTCAGCCGTTTATTCCCCTAAAAACCACCCCTATCGAATCCCTCCTTACCGATCCCGTGCTGGCCCCGCTGGCGCATTTGTTGCCGCTACCTGAGATCGTGCCGCGCGGCGGGGTGTACGCCAGCCTGGTGCGTGCCATCGTGGGCCAGCAACTTTCCGGCCGGGCGGCGTCCACCATTCACGGCCGCTTCCTGGATCTTTTCCCCACCGAGTACCCCGACCCGGAGTTGCTACCCGATTTTGACGACGCCGCCCTGCGCGCCGCCGGACTCAGCCGCGCCAAGGTGGCCTACATTCGCGCTACGGCCGCCTATTTTCTGGACAACCGCCTGCTGAACCACGATTGGTCCGCCGACGCCGACGAGGAAATCATTACCCGCCTGACCGCCATCCACGGCGTTGGCCGCTGGACCGTGGAGATGTTGCTTATCTTTACCCTGCACCGCCCCGATCTGCTGCCCCTGAACGACCTGGTCGTGCGCCGCCAACTGGTAGAACGCCTGGAATTGACCGAATTAAAACCACGCGCCCAGACCCAGGCCATTCTGGAGCGAGCCGAAGCTTGGCGGCCGCACCGCACCACTGTAGCGCGGCTGATGTGGGCGGTGCAGAATACGGTCGTGGGGTGAGGGGCGGAAGGAATGAGGGGTTGAAGGATTGAAGGAATGAAGGATTAGCTGCGCTGCTTCTCTCGATCATAAATGATCTTTCGAGGTGAGGGAATGAGGGAATGAGGGAATGAAGGAATGAGGGATTAGCTACCCCGCTTCTCTCGATCATAAATGATCTTTCGAGGTGAGGGGCGGAAAAGCCTTCAACCAAACCACTTTCGCTAAATTTGCACCCTAGCAAGCCAGACTATAAGTTTTACGCCTAGGCTTGTACCAAAGTAAGCGTGCAGCCCCCCTACTCAATCATTCGATCATTCAATCAGTCAATCATTACCAACCCCGCCCGCCCCTTCGCCCAGTTTGTCAGCATCGTTTTCCATCCGCTGCTACTCAGCACCTACATGCTGGTGCTGCTGCTACTGCTGAACCCCTTCCTGTTCGGCGTCAACCAGCCGTTCGAGGAGCGAGCGCGCATTCTGCTGCTGGCCACCTTTATGTACACCTTTTTGGTACCCATGCTGGCCATCGGCTTGCTACTGGCACTTGGGTTTCTGTCCAGCATCCAGATGGAAGACAAGCAAGACCGCACCGGTCCCTACCTCCTCACCGGCATGCTTTATTTGTGGGTTTACTATAATTTTCTCAAGCAGGGCGAGATGCCCACGGCCTACGTCGCCTTTATGCTGGGGGTGGTCATTGCGTTGTTCGTGGCTTTTTTCATCAACATCTTTTCCAAGATCAGCATCCACGCCGTGGGCATGGGCGGGCTGGTGGGCATGGTGCTCATTACATTGTTCCGTTTCGGGCCGCAGGGCGTTGCCATACCCATGGGCGGGTCGGTGGTGGAACTCACCACCCTCGGCATTCTGTTCATCGTCATTTTCCTCGCGGGCCTGGTGGGCAGTTGCCGGCTGCTGCTCTCCGCCCACCAGCCGCTCGATTTGTACGGCGGCTACCTGGTCGGTTTCCTGGCGCAGGTGCTGGCCCTCACTTTCGTGTTTTAGGTACGCGCTGAACCTTTTAGCGCGGCCGCCGCTTTGGCCTGTGCACCAACCACCTCCGCTATGCGACCCCTCCGCCGCGAATGGCACCTCCGCGTCCCCCGCCCCCTCGACGAGGTGTGGGATTTCTTCAGCCGCCCCCAAAACCTGGGCAAAATGACGCCTGAAAACGTCAGCTTCACCATCACCAGCCCCGATGCCGACCAACTCATGTACGAGGGCATGGTCATCCAGTACCGCATCAGCCCTTTCCTCGGCATCAACCTCGACTGGATGACGGAGATCACCCACATCGAGCCCAAACGTTACTTCGTCGACGACCAGCGGGCCGGTCCCTACGCGCTTTGGCACCACCAGCACCATTTCGCCGCGCAACCCGACGGCAGCACCCTCATGCGCGACGTGCTGCATTACCAGGTCCCTTTCGGCCCCATCGGCAGCCTGGCCAACGCCCTATTCGTCGGCAGCCAGATCGACCAGATCTTCGCCTACCGCGAGGAAGCGGCCCAGCGGATGTTTGGGTAGTTTTTTTGGGCGTGCCTGCCGCCCTGGCGGGCCGGCAGTCGGTCCCTTCCCCGCGCGCCTGACGGCTTGGCCCTGCGGGCTGCTCGCTAACGCTCGCCCGGTCCAGGCACCTCACGCGGGTATTCCCATAGGTTGAAGTTTGCCCGCCAACCCGGAATTGATTGCTGATAAATGCCGCCCTTTCAGGGCTTTGGCGGCAAAGCCGCTTTAAATAGCCGAGCCGGGCGTAAGGTTAACGGGACAGGGCTGGTGACAGGAAAGTGAGCGGCCGGACGGTTATGACAAGGTTCTCACCAAACAATCCGCCGCTCCGAGACCTATTAGGAGTAGGAACAGGCTACCCCGCCGGTACGGTGGGGCCGCCCGTTTCCTAGACCAACCTATTTAACCAATCCCCGCGCGGACCCCGGCCCGGCCGGCCGCGCACCAACCCAACCAGCAACATGGCATTGCAAAGCAAATACAGTGAAGTACTGGCCCTCGGCCGTGAATATAACGCCAAGGACGGCTACGTGGAAGAAACCGACGGCAAAATCCGCGTCGGCGGAACCGTGGAAACCCAGCGCCAGAAAGACAAGATGTGGGACGCCATCAAAAAAGCCGGTGGTGAAAACCCCCACGACATCGAGGCCGACATCAAGGTGAGCAATACCAGCTACTACGCCAAGCATACCGTGCAGAAAGGCGAAAGCCTTTCCCTCATCGCCAAGGAATACCTGGGCGACCCCATGGCCTACAAGCAAATTTTTGCCGCCAACACCGACACACTGGACGATCCTAACAAGATCCATCCCGGTCAGGAACTGATTATCCCCTTTCCCAAAGGATAAGTTTTAATTTCAGGTCATCCCGACCTGCCGTTTATTTAAGTACGAATAATGCGCCGTTCCACTTCCGTGGGGCGGCGCGTTTTCGTTACGGTTCATTCCACCCTGCGCTTACCCGCAACCAACCACCTCACCCCCTCGCTTGTCTTTACCAGTATGCGTCAACTCCCGTCCTCACTTGCCTTGCTCTGTTTATTGGCTGTCAGTTTCCTGCCCCGCATCGCCCGGGCACAGGCCGAACAGTTACCCCCCCTGGCCCCCACCGAGGCGTGGGAGGCCCGGCAGAACTGGCAGGATATTCCTTCCCTGGCGGGCCGCTTTACGGTTACCGCGCCGGGTGAGTTCCGCGAGAAAGTGGATACCATCGAAACGGCGGTGGGGCAACTGGTCTACCACACCCTGTATCTGGTGGTATCCGCCGATACGTCCGACAATTCCGTTTATATGCTCAGTTATACTGACTATCCCGAGGGCAGTCTGCACGAGGATAGCACCGAAACCGTCACCGAACTGCTGGACGTGAGCCGTGACGCGGCCGTGGAAACCGTGCGCGGCGAACTGCGCTTCGATACCGAAGTGGCGAAGCAGGGGCACCCCGGCCGCTACTGGCGCATCGACTACCTGAACGGCCGCGCGGGCGTGCGTACGCAGGCATTCGTGGTGGGCCGCCGCTACTACGCCATCCAGACGGTGAGCCGCTACGCCACCGGCATCAATCCGAGTACGGAGCGGTTTTTCAGGTCGTTGCGGTTTTATGATTGATGGGGGGATTATTAGCGACTGCAATCCCTTTGCCGGACCGTGCGTGAGGGGTGGGAAGGGCGGCAACCGCAGGGCGGCGGCGCGCAGCGCGGAGCGTTAGCGAACCCCTGGACGGCCCGACCCCGTTTTCCGCGTTAGCGGAACGGGGGCACGCCCAAAAAACTGTTAAACCCTGCGATAATACCACCAGCCCATGGCCACCGCCCGGTACACCATGAAGGCGCAGAAACTGAGCCACAGCGCATGGTTGCCCCAACCGGTGAGGTAATTCAGCCCGAAGTAAGTAACCACGTAACCCGCCGCGGCCGGTAGCATGGTGACGCGCATGGCGCGTGCCCAGGTGAGGCCCACGAAAAGGCCGTCGAGTAAGTAGCAAGGGGTGGCCAGCAGGGGGAAGGCGACCAGCCACGGCCAGTAGGGCAGGGCGGCGGAAATGACCGGTGCCTCGGTGGTGAGCAGGCGCAGCAAGCCGGGACCGGCGACAAGAAAGACAAGTGAATAGCCGGCGGCCAGGGCCATGCCCCATCCGAACGAGTAGCGGGCCGTGCGGCGAACACCGGCCGGGTCCTGCGCACCGGCGTACTTGCCCGCCAGACTTTCGGCGGCAAAGGCAAAACCGTCGATGCCGTAGCTGACCCAATTGATGAGCTGGAGCAGTAGCACGTTGGCGGCCAGCAGGGCATCTCCGCCCAGGCGGTTGGAGACGTTGTAGAAGAAAACGAAACTGAGCGTGAGGCCGAGGGTGCGCAGGAAAATATCGCCGTTGAGCTGGAGGAAGGCACGTAGCTCCGTCCAGCGGAGGACGGCGGCGGCGCGCAGGCCGCGAAAGTGGTGGCCGTACTTGTAGGCCAACAGGACCGAGGCCGAGGAGCAGCCCGCCGTACTGCGCCAGTACCGTTCCGAGTGCGAGGCCGCTTACGCCCCAGCCGAGCGACCAGACGAAGTAGTAGCTAAGCGCGATGTTGAGACCGTTGATGACGAAAGTGAGGATAAGCGGGTAGACGGCATTCTGCATTCCGAAAAAGAAACCCAACAGGGCATAAAGTAGCAGGGCGGCCGGTGCCCCCCAGATGCGCATATAAAAATAGGCGTCCACCAGGGCTTCCTGCTCGGCGCGGATGCCGAGGAGCCAGTAAGAAAGCTGGGCGAAAGGCACCTGAAACACCAGCAGCACCGCCGCCAGGATCAGTGCCACCACGGCGGCGCGGGTGGGCACCAGGCCGGGGCGGCCATTTTCCCCCTTGCCGTATTCCTGCGCGGTGAGGCCGGTACTGCCCATGCGCAGGAAGCCGAAATTCCAGTAGACGAAGTTGAAAATCATGGCCCCCAGCCCCACGGCGGCTACGTGGCCCGCGCTGAGGCGACCCATGAGCGCAATGTCAAAGGTGGACAGCAACGGTACGCTGATGTTGCTCAGGACGTTGGGGACGGCCAGCCGCAGGATGGCGCGATTCATTTGCCTTCCTTTTCCCGGAGGTAAGCGAGGTAACCGATGCGGTCCAGTTTGGTGTATTTATCGGCCACTTGTCGGGTGAGTTCCTGTTGGTAAGCGATCAGCCGTTCGCGAATTTCCTCATCCGCCGCCCCCAGGATACGGGCCGCCAGCAGGCCGGCGTTCTTGGCACCGTCCAGCGCAACGGTGGCCACGGGAATGCCGCCCGGCATCTGGAGAATGGACAGAATGGAGTCCCAGCCGTCGATGCTGTTGCTGGATTTTATGGGCACGCCCACCACGGGTAGGGGTGTGAGGGAGGCGACCATGCCGGGCAGGTGCGCCGCGCCGCCGGCACCGGCCACGATCACCCGAATACCGCGCCCGTGGGCCGCGCGGGCGTAGGTCATCAGCCGCTCCGGCGTGCGGTGCGCGGAGACGATGGTGAGTTCAAAAGGTATCTCCAATTGGGTCAGGATATCAGCGGCGGCGCGCATGACGGGAAGGTCCGAATCGGACCCCATGATGATGGAAACCATAGGTGGGGCGGCGGGGTTGGTGGCGGTATGAGAATAGATTATTGTTACAGAGAAAAAACAAAGCTCGATTATACCCCTCGTTCAATCAATCGCTCCGGCGAATTAAATTGCAAAAAAGCGGCGGTTGCTTCTCCGGTAGGGGTTTTCCCAACAATCAAGTTGTTTCGCAATTCAAAATGGTCTGACCAACGATCGAGACGAGGATTATACAAGCGAATTAGTTTATCAGAGCCGACTTTCAGCGTAGCAATGTCGCTACCTTTACGTATGTTACAACGTGGGCAGGCATATGCCAGATTGCTATCATGTGTAGCACCTCCATGCTTTTCGCTGACAATATGGTCAATATGATAGGGAAAAAACGTCAGATAATCAGGCTGGTCGCAATACTCACAACGGTAATTTGCCCGCTCTTTCACTAGCAGACGCAATGCTTTGATTATGCGGGTAGTCGACAAAGATTAGAATTAAACGGCTCGCTGACGCTGATGCGCCCGCCGCTTGGCAACGTTCATCATGTGCTCCACCAATAAAAAAGTCTCCAGTTCTTCCACCTCCCCCTGCGAGAGATTCCCCTCACGCTTTTTATCGGCTAGCAACTCGAACCGTTGCACGTCTTGTTTAGATGGCATATAATCCAGCACTTCGCGGGGGCTGGGCGTTGAGGTCAGGAAATCGACCACCCGATCTATGGGACGAAAATCTTGAATCATGACAGCAGGCCGGAAACCGGAGATTGGTTAAGTCCAAGGTACAACGAAAATTTAAAACCCAAAGTTGCTCTCCCCTCAGTACCCCCGCTCCGTACTCCCCTCCACATAATTCATAAAAGCCCGGTTCACCACCCGGTTCCCACCCGGCGTAGGATAGTTACCGCTAAAGTACCAGTCGCCATTATTATTAGGGCAAGACTCCCGCAAATCCTCTACGTATTGGTAGATGACGTCGATCTTGGGCTTGATGTTTTTGGGCGTCACGATCTTGGCAATCGTCCTCGATACCTCATCGTAATCAAACTGATCGTAAAGCACTTTCACCTGGTTACTCATCTGCTCCAGCGGCAGTTTCGCATCCTCCCGGCACCGCTGATACACCTCGTCCATCAGGTGGTGCTTGCCGGCCTTTTCCAGCATCCGCTCCATCGCCCGAAAGGCCACGAACTCGCCCATCTTCGACATATCGATCCCGTAGCAATCCGGGTAGCGGATCTGCGGGGCCGAACTCACCACCACGATCCGCTTGGGCCGCAGGCGGCTCACGATCTGGATCACGCTATCGCGCATCGTTGTGCCGCGCACAATCGAGTCGTCCAGCAACACCACCGTGTCCTTACCGTTTTTCACCAGCCCGTAGGTCACGTCGTAGACGTGGCTTACCATATCCTCGCGGCTGCTCGTATCGGCAATAAAGGTGCGGGTCTTACCGTCCTTCAGCACCAGTTTCTCATTGCGCAGGCGGGTAGCCATGATCTTCTTGAACCGCTTATCCGACCATTCCCCCTCCTTTTTGCGCAGCTTCTTGATCTCCTTTTTCTTCCACTTGTCCAGTTCGTGCTCCAGCCCCTCCACCATGCCCTGGTAAGCGGTCTCGGCCGTATTGGGGATGTAACTGAAAATGGTGTGCTCAAAATCATAATCCACCGCCTTCAGCACCCGCTTCGCCAGGCGGCGGCCCAGTTCCTTGCGCTCCAGGTAGATATCGCGGTCGTTGCCCCGGCTAAAGTAAATTCGCTCAAACGAGCAAGCCGCGCGCGGCAGCAGGTCGGTAAACTGCTCCTCGCTCACCCGGCCGTCCTTCTTCATGATCAGCACGTGCCCCGGCTTCACTTCCCGCACGTCGTCAATGTGAATATCAAAGGTCGTTTGCAGGGCCGGCCGCTCGCTGGCCACCGCCACGAACTCATCGTCCTGATACCAGAACGCGGGGCGGATGCCCGCCGGGTCGCGCATCACAAACCCGTCGCCGTGGCCCATCATGCCGCCCATCACGTAGCCGCCGTCAAACTTCTTGCACGCCCGCTTCAGCAGTCGCTGAATGTCCAGGTTCTGCGCAATCAGCTCGTTGATCTCAATATTCGTGTGCCCGTCCGGCTTGTACCACGTATGCAGGCGGTTCACCTCGTCGTCCAGAAAGTGGCCGATCTTCTCCAGCATCGTCACCGTGTCCGACATTTCCTTGGGGTACTGACCCAGGTCCACCAACTCGGAAAACAGCTCCTTTACGTTCGTCAGGTTAAAATTACCGGCCAAAATCAGGCAGCGCGTCATCCAGTTCGACTGCCGCAAAAACGGGTGGCAGGTCTCAATCGCATTCGTGCTGTGCGTGCCGTAGCGCAGGTGCCCCAGCATCAGCTCACCGGTATAGGGCAGGTTGTCCTTCAGGTACTGCCCGTCCTGGCGCAGCTCCGGCGGCAGGGCGTCAAAGCGCGAATAAACGTGATCGAACAGGTCGTCCAGGTAATTTTTGGCGTTCGAGCGGCGGCGGCTGATAAATTTTTTGCCGGGTTCCACGTCCAGTTTAATCGTCGCCATGCCCGCGCCGTCCTGCCCCCGGTTGCGCATCTTGCGCAGCAGCAGCCGCAGGCGGTCTAGCCCGTAGATCGGGTCACCGTACTTTTCCGCATAATAGGGCAACGGCTTACGCAGGCGCACCATCGCCAGGGCGCACTCGTGTTTGATCTTCTCGCTCATAATAACGGTGGTTAGGGACGCGGCCCGCCCGTGGGCAGACCCACCGGGGAGGCTAAAAGAAGGCGCGAAGGTACGCTTATTTTCGGCTCCCCCGCTGCCCGCATCCATCAACCCGCTAACCGTCAGCCCGGTAGTTATCCGTTTGTTAAAGCAGTATCGGCAAGGGTGCTTTTGGGCGTGCCCCTCCCTGCGGTCGGGTCGGTCCCTTCCAGGCTCGCTACCGCTCGGCCCTGCGGGCTGCGGCTCAAACGCCGCCCCTTCCAGGCACCTCACGCGAGATAACACTGGCATACCCCCGTTCAAGACAGCTACTGCTACTTCACAAACCGAATCGTCTGCGTTTCCCCCTCGCCACTCAGCCGCAGAAAGTAAACGCCGCTCGCCAGGTCAGCCACGTCAATCCCGCTTTCCGTTTTTCCCAACCCGGCCACGCGCCGCACCAACCGGCCGCTCGCATCCAGAATACTGATGTCGCCGACTGTCGCCAAGTCCGTAGTCAGAAACAACTGCCCCCGCACCGGATTAGGGAAAACCGCCACATCCGCCGCGCCGCCATCCAGCATCCGCACGGAGAGCGGGCCGAAGTAGACCGTGCTGCCGTCAAAATCCACCTGCCGCAGGCGGTAATAGGTCTCGCCGGCCAGGGGTGCCGCATCGGTATAGGCATACTCGGCCGTCAACTCGCTACTACCCGCGCCGCGCACGCGGCCGATCTCCGTAAAAGTGCGCCCGCCGTCGGCACTGCGCTCGATGGCGAAGTAATCGTTGTCCGTCTCGGCGGTGGTGGCCCACTCCAGGCGGACGGTTTTGGCTGCGGTT
Organism: Lewinellaceae bacterium; assembly: GCA_963710215.1. Taxonomy (GTDB): domain Bacteria; phylum Bacteroidota; class Bacteroidia; order Chitinophagales; family Saprospiraceae; genus Neolewinella. The sequence continues at coordinate 173,633 of CAVPZP010000036.1, forward strand.
TGGGCATTAAAGGAGAGCAAGGTAACGGGCAGGGCAAAACCGAGCGGGAAGGGGTTCGCGGCGGTCGCATTGGTCGCTTCTCCGATCAGGGCCCCGATTTGCACCAGCCAGTTGGCGGGGTCATAGGTCGTGGAAGGGGCGGGCGGGTTGTTCAGGTCGTTTCGCTTCGCCCAGCCGTCGGTGTATTCCCAGGGTTTTCCCGTGCCGTTCTCGCCCACCACGCCAAATACGTCTACCACAGTGCCGCTCTTATAGAGTTCGACGGCGTCGTTACCGTTAATATTCGCCACAAAATTCGTGTAATTCGGCGCGAAACCGAAAAAAGTCACGAAGGGAGGTGCCTGCGAGGCCACGTAAAGAAACGTTCCCGCGCTAACGCTGATGGCCGGAAAAGTAAACTCGGGCGTTCCGGCGGAAGGGTCTCCGTTGTTGGGCGTCGCTAAACCGTAAATGCCTAGATTAGCAATGTCTACCTGCGCGTAAACTTCGATTGCTTTGGGTGTACCGCCCATCAGGGGTCCATCCACTATCCCGCTAATAATAAGTTGAGCGGACAGCGTTCCGGTTAATGATATCAGCAGAGACAATAGTAGGGTTAATCGCATGAAAACTGATTTTGGAAAAATTAACAGCGGCAAGACGCCACGCTATCGCAAGCTACAAATTTAAACCGCTATTCATACTTATTCCCGGTTTCGGGAAAACTTAACCCTAAAATAATGTGGTTCAAAACCAGGCGCGTGTTTTGTCAACAGCGTCCTAAACGTTCGTTACGGTCACGTTGGGCCGCCCCGCCGCCGTATATTCGCGCTCAGTTAAAACGCTACCTTCCATGCGGCACCTCTTCTTCTTTTCGGCAAGCACCCGGCGGCTCCTCGGCCTGCTGGTATTCTTCCTCGCCCTCGCCGGCGGCCTGGGCGCGCAGATCGCCAACCCGGTGCGCTGGTCCTTCCGATCCGAGGCACTGGGTAACGACGAGTTCAACCTCATCGCCACCGCCCGCATCGATGCCGGTTGGGCCGTCTATTCCAAGGATACCGGCGACGGGCCGGTACCTACTACTTTCAGTTTCACGGAAGGCGGCCATTACCAATTCGTCGGGTCCGGTAAAGAGGCCGGGCAGCGCAAAGCCGGTTTCGATAAGCTCTTCGACTCCGATGTCATCAAGTTCCTCAGCGGCAAGCCCTATACCTACACCCAGCGCGTACGCATTACCGACTATAGCAAACCCATCACCGGTTCGCTGGAATATATGTGCTGCGACGACGAGCAGTGCCTCCCCCCCACCGACGTGCCCTTCTCCTACCAGTTGACTAAACCGGCCGCTGCCGCCCCGGTCGAAGCGCCGAAACCGGCAGGCAAAACGGAGCAGGGCAACGCAACCGCCCCGCCCGCTAAGCCTGCTACCCCCGCCACCCCGCAACCCGCCGCGCCCAATACCACCGGCCGGGCCGAAACTGCCACAACACCTACCCCGACTCCCGCCGAACCCACCGCCGCAGGTACACTACTGGCCTCTGCGGAGCAGGCTAACCTCGCGGCCGCAGATGTGCTCCTCCAACCCGTTCGCTGGACGGTCCGTGCCTACGCCCTACCCGATCCGCAGACTTTCCGCCTGGAGTTTACCGCCGACCTGGAGAAAAATTGGACCCTCTACGGCATGGATAACTCACTGGAGATCGGCTTTATCCCAACCGAATTTTCCTTCACCCCCAGCCCCGGCGTGGAGCTACTCCAGCCCCTGCGGGAATCAACCGACCACCTCAAGAACTCCTTCGACCCCGTCTGGGAGGCTACCGTTAATAAGCATACCGAGGGTCCCGTCACCTACACCCAGGTGGTTCGCCTCGGCGACCAGGCTACGCTAGACGCTTCGGTTTACTACATGAGCTGCGACGACGAACAGTGCACTCCGCCGCAGGAACTCTACTTCCGTTTCCTGCCCGCCGGCCCCGTACTGCTGGTAAGTGACGACCCCGCTTTTCCCGCCGCCGCCGCCCCGGAGGTGGCCGCCGGAGACGAGGATGTCGCTCCGGGTTTAGGCATCGTTGCCGTGGCCGGTCTGCCTACCTTCGATACCACCCCCGTCAATACCGAGTGCGGCGACGAAGCCGTGGTGATGGAGGGCAAGTCCCTGTGGACCATCTTCGGCCTCGGCTTCATCGGCGGCCTGCTGGCCCTGCTCACGCCCTGCGTATTTCCCATGATCCCGCTCACGGTCAGCTTCTTTACTAAAAGTGCCAAAAACCGGAGCCAGGGCATCAGTCACGCGGCTACTTACGGTTTCTTCATCTTGCTGGTATATGTGTTGCTCAGTCTACCCTTTCACCTCATTGCCGGCGTTGATGCGGGTATCCTCAACCAGGTAGCGGCCAGCGTGCCACTCAACGTGTTCTTCTTCCTGGTTTTCCTGTTTTTTGCCGGCAGTTTCTTCGGTTTCTACGAACTTACCATCCCCGACAAATGGACCAACCGCGCCGCACGGGCCGAGGGTGCGGGCGGTCTAGTGGGCATATTTTTCATGGCCCTTACGTTGGCCCTGGTTTCGTTTTCCTGCACCGGTCCCATTCTCGGTTCGCTGTTGGTGGGTGCGGCTTCCAGCGGCGCGTGGCCGCTCACGGCGGGCATGGCGGGTTTCGGTCTGGCACTGGCATTGCCCTTTACCGTCTTTGCCATCTTCCCCAACCTGATGCAGTCGCTCCCCAAATCGGGCGGGTGGCTCAACAGTGTCAAGGTCGTCCTCGGCTTCGTGGAGATCGCGCTGGCCTTCAAATTTCTCAGCAACGCCGACCTGGTCGCCTCCTGGGATTTGCTGCGTATCGAACCCTTCCTGATTATCTGGATCCTCTGTGGTCTAGGTATCGTGGCTTATTTACTGGGCCTCATCCGCTTCCCCCACGATGGCAAACGCGCCCGCCCGGGCGTGGTGCGCTATGCGCTGGCGGCCGCTTTTCTGGCCTTCACCGTTTACCTGGCCACCGGCTTCGGCACCAATGCCGCCAACGAACGTTACCAGCCGCTCACCCTGCTGAGCGGTATCGCGCCGCCGGTCTGCTATTCCTACTTCAAGCCCTGCGATTGCCCCCGCGAACTGGATTGCTTCCATGACCTGGAGGAAGGTCTGGCGTTTGCCGCTTCCACCAACCGTCCGGTCATGCTCGACTTCACGGGTTATACTTGTGTCAACTGCCGGAAGATGGAAGAGAATGTCTGGTCGGTGCCCGAAGTAGAAAAACTTCTCCAGGATAATTATGTCCTCATCAGCCTTTACGCCGATGATAAAAAGGAATTACCCGTAGCCAAACAGGTGGAAGTGCCCGCCCCCAACGGCCGGGGCACCAAGCAACTCAAACTTGTCCGCGACCGGGTGCAGTACCTTCAGGCCGTCGCTTTCCAGCGCAATACCCAGCCCTATTACGTGCTGGTCAGCCCCGACGGTAAGGTGCTCAATACCCCCGTCGCCTACACCCCCGATGTACAGGAATACCTCAGCTTTCTGGAGTGCGGTTTGTCCGCCTGGGGCAGCTATTCCAGCGGAGAGGTTACCCGGCCGGATGCAAAATTGGGGTTGTTGGAAAGAGAGGAGTGATGTTGCCCCCCCGGATCCCGGAAGGGGGGAATCATGCCATGTCATTAAAATGGTCCGAACGGCGGGGGCCGTTCGGCGACGCAAAATCTTGCGTCGCTACGTGGTTTACCATTTGTTTTTCCACATCATGCTCTCTACCGGCCGCTCGGTACGGGTGTTGTACTTGGCACCCTTTTTCTGGTTATAATAATTCTCGATCTCGCCGTCCACGGCGAAGTAGATCAATTGACCGATCGGCATCCCGGCGTATACGCGTACGGGGTGGGTGCAACTGATCTCCAGCGTCCAGTAATTGCAAAAACCGACATCTCCCTTGCCCGCCGTGGCGTGGATGTCGATACCCAAACGGCCGACGCTGCTCTTGCCCTCCAGGAAAGGGACGGTGGCGTGGGTCTCCGTGTACTCGGCCGTGACACCCAGGTAGAGGGTATTGGGGTGCAGCACGAAACCTTCCTCCGGGATGAGCGTATGCTCGATCTCGTTGTGCTTGCGGGCATCCAGAATGTGGTCCTTATAGTAAGCGAGGTATTTGCCCAAGTGCACGTCATAGGAGTTGGTGCCCAGTTTCTCGCGGTCAAAGGGTTCGATAACGATCTCGCCGCGCTCGATGGCGGCCAGTATTTTTTTGTCGGACAGGATCATGCCGCAAAGGTAGAAAAACGGCGGGGTGAATCCCGGTCGGTAATGACTCGGCTGCCGGAGGTTACTCCTTCACCCGCAGCCAGTACTGGGTACGCCCCAGCATGGCCACGCCCACGTAACCGCGTAGCTTCAGTTTATCGGCTTCCATCAGTTTGATGTAGCAGGAATAAACCTTGCCGGATTTGGGATCGAGAATGGTTCCGCCTTCCCAGCTATCCCCGTCCTTTTTTAGACCTTCCATGATGGTCATGCCTAGAATCGGCTTACCTTTTTTATCGCCGGGGCACTCCTCACAGATGCCGTTGGCTTTATCGCCGGGCTGGGGGAATATTTTGGTCACCTTGCCTTCCAGCACCCCGCCCCGCTGCGTGATTTCGATAATAGATCGGACCTTGCCGGTCTCGTCATCGATCGTCTTCCAGCGCCCGACGGGAGATTGGGCAATGAGGGGGGTGGCGAGTAGAAGGACAGTAAGGAAGAAGAGATATTTCATGGAAAGGGGGTATTTTAAATTTTGAGGTAAAAATATTATTTCAAATAATCCAGGTGAATACAGTAGCTGACAAGCATTGTATGTTAGGCTAACCAGATTATCATGCTTCGATCAATACAGGTTTTTCACTCACTACTTGGAGACCTCTCCCCCGACCCCTCTCCAAAGGAGAGGGGTGACGGGGAGTTGGCATACAGTTAAAACTGTATTGGGTAAACATAAATAGAATGGATAGCCTATATATTAACTGGTCGTCCTTGTCAAGAAATTCTTGAGGAGTTTTTATTCCATTTGAATAAATGTATATTTTTTCAATGGCTTCAAGACAAGTAAGTACGAAAGCAATATTTTTTTTATCAAACATAGATCAACTCATTCTGTATTTCCATCTCGATAACAGGGTTGATATAGTCCTTATCTACTAAATCTACTGCCGGGACATTGAACAAATCTTTTATATAATCTTCTAGTCCGGTAATTTCATTTAGACCAAAACTATAATCATCAAAGGACTGATAAATTAAATCCATGTCACTGTCAGCACGCTGTTCTTCCCGTGCATAGCTGCCAAATAGTGCGATCAAATTCACGTTGAACCTGGTACGCACCGTTGGATTGGCATCCCTCAACTTTTCAATAATCTGTAGAGCAGTCATAAGTGAGTCCTTTTAGCTAAAACGACAAAATTAACTACTTAGTTGCCTAATCCCCGCGTCACTGATACGGATGACTGATTTATCCCGACCGTCTATAACCCTGACTTATCTACGCGAACTTGACATGGGTTTTACCTAGGCTGTCCCGTTTATCAGGCTTGAACCAGTACAGGTTTTGCACACGCTACTTAATCCCTCACCCCCGGCCCGGCTATTCGTCTGGGTCCCGTTCGCTTCGCGGCTACTTCGTGGTAACCCCAGCCGCCGCAGAGGGGGGTGACGGGGTGCGTTCTGTTTTGTGTGCGCCCCCTCCCGCGCTATCGCGCTTACCCTCCCCAGGGGAGAGGGTGGCGAGCGACGAGTGCCACGCCCCGTCACCCCTCCCCCCCGGGGAGGGGCCGGGGGTGGGGGAGCTTGATCTACCCACATTGCCAGAAAAACTCACCCCGCTCAATCAAGTTATTCAAGGGTAGCTGCAACATACAAAATGCGGCATTCAACAACCTTCATTCCTTCCCCTCGAAAAATCGCTTTGCGATTGACAGAAGCAGCGCAGCTAATCCCTCATTGCCTCATTTCTTGCCCCCGCCCCCCCCGCGTGAGGCGCCTGGAGGGCCTGGTGCGTTAGCACGGAGCGAACAGCGAACCCCGGAAGGTGCCGGCCCCGGCCCTTGGCCGGGGACACGCCCAAAATCCCTACCCCACCGTCATGGCTTCCTCCACGATCCGTGCCTGCTCCTTTTCGTGGACGTGCTTGTAACCCGTGGCGGGCGATGCGGCCGCGATGCGACCGATGTAGCGCAGGTTGCGGTGGACGCCCAGTTGCGTGTCGTTGAGGAAGGTGGCTTGGATATGACGCCAGGCACCGCCGTTGGCGATTTCCTCCTGCATCCAGACCAGTTCGGCGTCGGCGTAGCGCTTGAGGAGGTCGCGGATTTGGATGTGGGGGAGCGGGTAAAGTTGCTCGAAACGGACCACGGCCACGTCTTTGATGTCGTTTTCCTGCTGGTATTTGGCCAGGTCGAAGTAGACCTTGCCGGAGCAGAGCACCAGCCGCTTGATGCGCTTGGCGGAGCGGGGGCCGACGGTGGGGTCGTCGATGATTTCCTGGAAGCGGGCGTTGCCCGTAAAGTCGTCGGCACCGCTGATGGCCATGGGGTGGCGCAGGCCGGATTTGGGCGACATGACCACCAGCGGCTTGCGGAAATTCCAGGTGAGTTGGCGGCGCAGCAGGTGAAAGAAGTTGGCCGGCATGGTGACGTTGGCCACGATCATGTTATACTCGGCGCAGAGTTGCAGGAAGCGTTCCAGGCGGGCACTGGAGTGTTCGGGGCCCTGGCCTTCGTAGCCGTGGGGCAGCAGCATGGTCAGGCCGCTCATGCGGCCCCACTTGCTCTCGCCCGCGCTGATGAATTGGTCGACGATGGTCATGGCACCGTTGGCAAAATCGCCGAACTGGGCTTCCCAGAGCACCAGCGCACTGGGTGTGGCCTGCGAGTAGCCGTACTCGAATCCGAGCACGCCGAACTCGGAGAGCAGGGAGTTGAAGATGCGGAATTTGCCCTGATCTTCGCTCAGCCGCGCCAGGCGGTTGACCTCGGTCACGTTGTCCTGGCCGCGCAGGATGGCGTGGCGGTGGCTGAACGTGCCGCGCTGCACGTCCTGTCCGCTCATGCGCACGTCGTGCTTTTCCATTAGCAGCGAGCCGTAGGCGGAAAGCTCGGCCATGGCCCAGTCCAACTGGTCGGCTTCGCGCAGTTTGACGATATTTTTAAACAGCCGGTCTACCTTGCGGATGGGATCGAAACCCGCGGGCAGGTCGGTCAGTTTATCCAGCAGGTAGGTGAGTTGTTTGCGGTCGATGCCGGTCACGGGGCTTTCGTTAAACACCTGCGGGTCGCGCACGTGGCGCTCCAGTTTTTTCCAGTTCAGCTCGGGTTCCTGGTAGGTGTAGGGCAGGTCGTTCTGGCGCACGTCGTCCAGGCGGTTTTGCAGGTCGTCGGCAAACTTATCGGCCATGTCCTGCGCCAGTTGCTGCTCCACGTCGCCGCGCTTCACCAGCACCTCGGTGTAGATTTCGCGCGGGTCGGGCATATTGCTGATCTTGTCGTACATGCCCGGCTGGGTGTACTGGGGGTCGTCGCCCTCGTTATGGCCGTGCTTGCGGTAGCAGAACATATCGATAAAAACGTCGCTGTTGAATTCCTGCCGAAAATCCATCGCCATTTCGCAGGCGTAGACCACGGCTTCGGGGTCGTTGCCGTTCACGTGAAAGACGGGGGCCTGCACCACGGCGGCCACGCCGGTGGAGTAGATGCTGGTGCGGGCATCATCGTAGTCGGTGGTAAACCCGATCTGGTTGTTGATCACGAAGTGCAGCGTGCCGCCGGTGGTGTAGCCGTCCAGACCGGACATTTGCACCGTCTCGAATACGATGCCCTGTCCGGCCACGGCGGCGTCGCCGTGGATAAGGATGGGTAAAATGCGGTCGTAATCGCTGTTGTAAAGAATGTCGGCCTTGGCGCGGGCGAAGCCCTCCACCACGGTATTGACCGCTTCCAAGTGACTGGGGTTGGGGGCTAGTTTCAGGTCGATCTTCTTGCCGTCGGCGGCCTTTACCTGGCTGCTGAAACCCAGGTGGTATTTCACGTCGCCGTCGCCGTACTGCTGCTCGGGCACGGAACCCTCGAACTCTTTGAAGATCATCTCATAGGTTTTGCCCATGATGTTGGCCAACACGTTCAGGCGGCCGCGGTGGGCCATCCCGATCACGATCTCCTGCACGTTATCGGCGGCCGATTTGTTGATGATGGCGTCCAGGCCCACGATGGTGTTCTCGCCGCCCTCCAGCGAAAAACGTTTCTGCGCCAGGTACTTTTTACCCAGGAACGCCTCGAAACCCACGGCCCCGTTCAGCTTTTCCAGGATTCTCTTTTTCTTCTCCAACGAAATGCCGTAGGCCGTTTCGGGGGTGCTGTTCTCAATCCGCTCCCGCAGCCAGCGGCGGCGTTCGCGGTCGGCAATGTGGTGGTACTCATAGCCGATAGTGCCGCAATAAATGTGCTGCAACCGCTCCACCACCCGGCGCAGCGTGCTGCCCTCGGCCAGGCCCATGCGGCCGGCGGCCTGGAAGGGCGTATCCAAATCGGAATCGGAGAGCGAAAAATCCGTAATGTTCAGGGTAGCCGGCCGCTCCTTGAACTCGCCCAGCGGATCATACTGGGCTTCCAGGTGGCCGCGCACGCGGTAGGCTTTAATGAGCGAAAGCACGTTCAGTTCCTTTGCCAGGTGGCCGAAATCCACTTCTCCGCTCGTCCCCGACCCGCCTTCCTCGGGCACGTGGCCGTTGGACTGCGTGGCAAAATCAAAGCCGCGAAAGAAGTCACGCCAGCTCTGGTCCACCGACTCAGGATCGGCGGCAAATTGGCGGTACATCGATTCGATAAAGGCGGGGTGCGCGTTGGCGGTAAAGGAAAAATCACTCATTATATAGGTCCGCGCGGGGCGGGTTTGGTCGGTTTGACGGGGTGTGGCCGGATAAATTCGGGCAAAGTTCGCTATTCCCACAGGAGTAGGGCGAGTATTGAACGCAAAATTTGTGTTCGGGTCGCTGTTTTTACGGGATAAAGTTACAGAAGCGGGATCGAAATCGTCGAGCCGACCGGCATTTAGACACCCGACCCACAAGTTCTGTTACCTCCCCGTCTGGTCATTGCATGCCTACACTCCCCTGCTCTTACTAAAATACTTCTCCGCCCCACGAACTACCTACCCCACCCTGCCCGTTGTGGTACCAGCCAAAACGGCGAACCAAAACCACCCAACGAATAAAACACATGGACGACCACATCAACGTGCTCTGGGCCGACGACGAGATTGACCTGCTGAAGCCCCAACTCCTTTTCCTGAAACAAAAGGGCTACCTGGTGACCACCGTGACCAACGGCTACGATGCGCTGGAGGAAGTGAAGGAAAAGAACTTTGACGTGGTGTTCCTGGACGAGTCGATGCCGGGTCTGACGGGCCTGGAGACGCTGAGCAAGATCAAGGACGATTATCCCGCGCTGCCGGTGGTGATGATTACCAAGAACGAAGCCGAGCACGTGATGGAGGAGGCGATCGGGAGCCAGATCAGCGATTACCTGATCAAGCCGGTGAACCCGAACCAGATTTTGCTGTCATTGAAGAAGATCATTGACAACAAGCGACTGGTGCGCGAAAAGACCAGCTCGGATTATCAGCAGGATTTTCGGCAGCTGTTCATGAAGATTAATAGCGGCCTGGACACCAAAGAATGGGTGGACACCTACCGCAAGATCATCAACTGGGAATTGAAAATCGATGACGCCAACTCGGTGGAGATGGGCGATATTCTGGCGATGCAGAAGGCCGAGGCCAATAAGGAATTTTCGAAGCACGTGGAGCGCAACTACCTCAGCTGGGTGCGCGAGGAAGAAGGTTCTCCGCTGATGAGCAACCGCCTGTTGCGCGAGCGGGTGCTGCCCCACATTACGGAGGAGCGGCCGACGGTGATGGTGCTGCTGGACAATATGCGGTTTGACCAGTGGAAAGTGATCGAGCCGATCATCACGGAGTTGTTCCGGGTGGAGGAAGAAGGCTACTTTTTCAGCATTCTGCCCACGGCGACCCAGTATAGCCGCAACGCGATTTTTGCGGGCATGATGCCGAGCGAGATCGAGCAGCACTATAAGGAGTGGTGGAAAAACGACAACGATGAGGGTGGCAAGAACAATCACGAGGCCGACCTGCTGGGTAAGCAGATCGACCGGCTGGTGCGCCGCGACATCAAGTGGGACTATACCAAGGTGACCAAGGTGAACTACGCCCGCCAGATGCAGGACAATGCGCTGAATTACCTGAACAACGATTTCAGCGTGATCGTCTACAACTTCATCGATATGCTGAGCCACGCCCGCACGGAAATGGAAGTACTAAAGGAACTGGCGGGCGATGAAAAAGCCTACCGCTCGCTGACCAAGTCGTGGTTTGAGAACAGCCCCCTGTGGCAGGCCCTGCAACGCATGGCCGAACGCGACATCAACCTGATCGTGACCACGGACCACGGCACCATCCGCGTAAACAGCCCCAGCCGCGTGGTGGGCGACCGCGACACGACAACTAACCTGCGCTACAAAGTCGGCAAAAACCTGCAGTACCAGTCCGGCGACGTGCTGGAGGTGCGCGACCCCAAGGCCGCCATGCTGCCCCGCCCGAATGTGAGTTCGACCTTCATCTTCGCCAAGGAGGATAAGTTTTTCCTCTACCCCAATAATTACAACCACTACAATAATTACTACCGCAATACTTTCCAACACGGCGGCATCAGCTTGGAAGAGATCGTGTGCCCGATCATTCGGTTAAGGACGAAGTAAAGGGACGTACACCTATACCTCCAACGCCTCCGGAAAGCGCGACGATCACTGCGGGTAAAGTATAGTAGGGCGAAGCCCTCCGTGTACGCGTGGGCTTATATATAAAAGCACCAGCTCCGAGGAGCTTGCGACGATCACCGCAGGTAAAGTACGCAGGCGCAACGCGCCTGCTCAACATTTCCCCCAAAATCCCCTTTTGCTCTACAAGCAGACCAAAAGCGATACATGCACCACACCGATGTCCTCATCATCGGGTCCGGAATAGCGGGCCTGAGCACGGCGATCAAAATTGCCCAGCAACGACCCGACCTGCGGGTAGACGTGCTGACCAAGACCAACGAACGCGAGAGCAATACCAGTTATGCCCAGGGCGGCGTAGCCGCCGTCTGGGACCTGGAAACCGACAACTACGAAAAACACATTGCCGATACCCTCGACGCCGGAGCGGGCCTGTGCGACGAGCAGATCGTCCGCATCGTGGTCGAGGAAGGACCCGAGCGCGTGCGCGAGATCATCGAGTGGGGCACCCGTTTCGACCTGGACCAGTTTGAGCGATACGACCTGGGGCGCGAGGGCGGCCACTCCGAAAACCGCATCCTGCACTACAAAGACCTGACCGGTTGGGAAATTCAGCGCGCGCTGTCGGCCAAGGCCGCCACGCTGGACAATCTGGTGGTGAACGAGCACTTTTTCGCCGTCGATCTGCTCACGCAGCACCACCTCGGCTACACCGTCACCCGCCTGACCCCCAACGTGGAGTGCTACGGTGCCTACGCCCTCAACAAGGAAACCAAGGAGATCGAGACCATCCTGGCGCGCACCACCGTGGTGGCCGCCGGCGGCGCGGGCCAGATCTACCGCTCCACCACCAACCCCGTCATCGCCACGGGAGACGGCATCGCCATGGTCTACCGCGCCAAGGGGCACCTGGAAAACATGGAGTTTATCCAGTTTCACCCCACCGCCCTCTACGAACCGGGCGGCGACAGCCGCGCGCAGGCATTTTTGGTCAGCGAGGCCGTGCGTGGTTTCGGGGCCATCCTGAAGACCCCGCAGGGCGAGGAATTCATGCAGAAATACGACGAGCGCCTCAGCCTCGCCCCCCGCGACATCGTGGCCCGCGCCATCGACAACGAAATGAAACTAAGCGGTGCCGAACATATGTCGCTCGACTGCCGCCACCTGGACAAGGAAAAATTCCTGGCCCATTTTCCCACCATCTACGAAAAGTGCAAGAGTATCGGTATCGACCCCCTGAAGGACCTGATCCCCGTGGTGCCGGCCTGCCACTACGTCTGCGGCGGCATTCGGGTAGACGAGTTGGGCCGCTCTTCCATCCAGTACCTCTACGCTTGCGGCGAGGCCACCTGCACCGGCCTGCACGGTGCTAATCGCCTGGCCAGCAACAGTCTGCTGGAAGCCCTCGTGTTCGGTCACCGCATCGCCAATACCATCGTGGCCAACATCGACACCCACGCCCTGCGCACCGATCTCCCGCTCTGGAACGCCTCCGGCACCACCGAACCCAAGGAGATGGTCCTCATCACGCAGAGCATCAAAGAACTCAAAGAAACCATGAGCAGCTACGTCGGCATCGTCCGCTCCGACGTTCGCCTGCGCCGCGCCGCCCGCCGCCTTCACCTGCTGTACCAGGAAACCGAAGACCTCTACGCCACCTCCGTCCTCTCGCCCCAGCTCTGCGAACTGCGCAACCTGCTCACCATCGCCTACCTGGTCACCAAGGGAGCGGGCATGCGCCACGAGAGCCGCGGCCTGCACTACAATACCGATTATCCCGAGCGACAGGATTTTATCCAGTACTCCATTTTATAGCGTCCGACTTACCATAGGCGTGAGGCAATTAGGGGTGATAAAAGGGCCGTGTAAGCACTTTTGAGGCGATTAGGAGACCTAATCGCCTCATTTTTTGGGTAGATGAGGCGATTAGGTAGCATCAATCGCCTCATTTGTGCTACTTTTGGGTTCATCCCTGTCCCAATTGACAAAAAATGTACAACTGGCAACTACCGGAATGGCCTGCTTTTACCTACGGGCGCACGCATGGTAACCTTCACGCTGCAAAAAAGCCGTTTTTACGCCCATTACGGCAGTCAACTTAACGACAAGCACCGCAAGGCCGTCGACAAAATCTTTGCCGCCGGTCCCGACGGTTTCACCGGCGGCATGACGGCCCGCAAGTACGCAAGCATCAACCGCGTTTCCCGCGCCACCGCCACCCGCGACCTCCAGTATCTGGCCCGCATCGGTGCCCTCACGCAAACGGGCGCGGGCCGCAGTACGCACTATCTGGTGGCCGTTTAATCCCGGGCGGCAGGTTTTTTTCGGGCGTGCCCCCGCCCCTGCCGGGTCGGGGTCGGTCCCTTCCCCGCGCGCCTGTCGGCTTGGCCCTGCGGGCTCCGTCTTCCGGGCAGGGGACAAGCCCTGCCCCTGCGTCGGCCGGTCCAGGCACCTCACGTAGCCCCTCCCCGTGAACACTTCTCTCCCCGTCACCTTAACTGACCTAAAACCACCCCATGTCCAAACGAGTCGTCATTATCGGTAGCGGCATCAACAGCCTGTGCGCGGGCGTCATCCTGGCCCGCAAGGGACACAAGGTGATCCTGTACGAGAAAAATGAATGGCTGGGCGGCAACATCCGCACCAAAGAGTTGGACGTACCCGGCTTCAAGCACGAGATTTTTTCCGGCTTCCACCCGCTTTTCACTACCGGTCCTTTTTATAAGGAATTAAAGGACATACTGGAAGAAAAGGGCCTCCACTACCTCAACACGGAAAACCCCACCGGCGTCCTGCTACCCGACGGCCGCGCCGCCGTACTGCACGATACCCGCGAGAAGACGGTAGCCTCCCTCAACGGCATTGCCGCCGGAGAAGGCGATGCCTACCTGGCGGCCATGAATAAATTCGATGAGTCGGCCCAGCTGGTCTTCGGGCTACTGGGCAAGGAACTCTGGTCGCTGGCCGGGGCGGGGCTGGCCGCCAAGGGTGTCTGGGACCTGGGCGTTGAGGGAATGCTGGAATTCCTGGGCGAAGCACTGCCCAACGCCCGCAAGTGGCTGGACAATACTTTTGAAAACGACCTCACCAAGGCCCTGATGGCACCCTGGGTGCTGCACACCGGCCTGGGGCCGGACGACCAGGCGTCGAGCCTGATGCTGCGGGTGATCCTGGCCAGTTTCGAGCAGACCGGGATGCCCGTGCCAAAAGGCGGCGGCTCGGAACTGGTGCGGGTACTGGTGGAGATCATCGAGGAAAACGGTGGGGTGTGCCACACCTCGTCCTCCGTGGAAGCCATCACTACAGATAAGGGCAAAGTGAGTGGTGTCACCGTCTCCGGCCGACTAGTGGAAGCCGATCTGGTGGTGGCCAACGTTACTCCCACCGCCCTGTACGAGCACTTACTGCCCCGCGCCGAAGTACCCGAGGCCGTCCGGCAGGACACCGCCAACTACCGCTACGGCCGGGGCAATATGCAAATCCACCTCGCCCTCGATTCCCCGCCCGCCTGGCCCGACGAACGCCTGCTATCCACGGCCATGGTGCACGTCACGCCGGGCCTGAATGGGGTGAGCCGCGCCGTCAATGCCGCCGTCAACGGTCTGCTTCCCGCCCAGGCCACCATCGTGGTGGGGCAGCACACCGCCCTCGACCCCGGCCGCGCCCCCGCCGGCAAATGGACCATCTGGATGCAACTCCAGGAGCTACCCGCCTACCCCACCGGCGACGAGGCCGGAGAAATCGACTGTGCCGGCGAGTGGACCGACGCCATCGCCCAGGCCTACGCCGACCGCATCGTTAACCGTATCGCGAAGCAACTTCCCGGCTTCAAAGAAAGCATCCTGGAGCGTCACGTCATCTCCCCCGCCGAGCTGGCCCGCATCAACCCCAACCTCGTCGGCGGAGACCCCTACAGCGGTGCCGCCAGCCTGGATCAGTTCCTTTTCTGGCGCCCCCTGCCGGCCCTGCGCGGCCACGAGACGCCCGTAAAAAACCTCTACCACATCGGTGCTTCCACCCACCCCGGGCCGGGTTTGAACGGCACATCGGGTTATTTGGTGGCGAAAGAGGTATAATAGGAGATTTCCTACCCCTTCAACTGCATAATCATGTATTTCGCCAGTCGCTCCTGATTAGGTCCTTCTTCCTTGGCCAGTACCAGGGCACGCTCGGCGGCGGCCATGGCGGCGGCTTTGTTGCCAGACTTCTGCAGGTAATCGGCATAGGTGTACCACTGGCGGAATGTATTGGTGGCCTCGGCTGATTCCTCGCCGACCTCGACGGTCAGGGCGGTCACTTTCTCGACTTTTCCGAAGGGTGCGGCGGCGAGGGTAGTGAAAAAAGCGGTCAGTTCCTCGGCCCGGCCGGAGATGAGTTTTTTGTATTTTTTACCGGCCTTGAGGAATGATTTAGCGTCCCGGGTAGCGGCGGCGAAATCCATTTCCGAGGTCAGTTCGTAGCGGGCGGCGCGCTGGGGTTCGGCTACGGCGGTGTAGGCTTTCAGGCCGCGCTCCAGCAGGTCCTCGTCTTTGAACTCAATGGCTTTCTGCACGGTGGTGCGGGCGGCGGCGGCGGTTATGCGGTCGAAATCTTCCTCCCCCACCAGGGCCAGGGCGGCGGCGCGGCGCTCGCTGAGTAGCTTGAATAAACGGCTATCGGCTTCGGTGGCGGTGAGGAGCAGGAAACGCAGGCCGCCCTCGGAATCGAGCCGGTCGGCGTGATCGCGGACGTAGTCGTTGGCCACTTTCAGGTGGGGTTCTCCGGCGCGGATGAGGCCGCGCACGTAGGTATACATGAACTCGGGGCTGCGGTCGC
This sequence comes from Lewinellaceae bacterium, assembly GCA_963710215.1. GTDB lineage: Bacteria > Bacteroidota > Bacteroidia > Chitinophagales > Saprospiraceae > Neolewinella. Next base: position 189,239 of record CAVPZP010000036.1, read on the forward strand.
CGCCGGCATACTTTTCCCGGTAGGCATCCAGGTCGTCCAGTTTGGCCAGGGCGGCGGTGGCCTGGCTCAGCAACTGCTCGGGCCGCTGACCGCCGACGACGGTGTGGACCGCCTCGTCGTCTCCGTTAACGAAGAACAGAGTAGGATACGCCCGTACGGGATGCTGCTGACGGAAGGTGACCGATTCGGGTTTTTCCATGTCCAGTTTCACGTTGATGAAATTGCGGTTAAACTCGCGGCCCACGTTCTCGTCGGGGAAGGTATTGGCGGCCATCGCCTTACAGGGTCCGCACCAGGTGGTATAGGCGTCTACGAAAATGAGTTTGTCCTGTTTTTTGGCCTCGGCCAGGGCTTCTTCCCACGAGCCGTGGAAGAATTCGATGCCCTGAGCGGGCAACTGGAGGGCAAGGAAGGCACAGCAGAAAAGGAGGAGCAGATTTTTCACGGGAGTCGTTTTATGAGGTTGGAACGGTGGAGCGGGGCGTAAAATTACGGAATGCGGCGCAGATGGAAGGGGCTGCTGAACGATCTGCCGGTTTCTGTTAGGAGAGTGACGTAAAACAGCACTGACACTTTCGTATTTAGCTACATTCCGGCGGTTGAACGCATCAACAGCACGGTGGATCGAATAGCTTTCGATTACTCCTAATAAGCAATGACCCGGTTCGCCAGTTCGATAAATTCTTCGTCGTCGGTCAGGGCAGCCAGGTAGAAGCAGGCTTTGACGGTTTTAATGACGTCCACTCCCTTTTCGTTGCCCGGAAACGCTTCTCCACCCGGAAAACCCCCGGGTATTCCCCTCGGTGGATATTTCTCCGCTAGTGAGTATACGGCTCTTCTGCCAGTTCATGGCACAGCTACTCGCAATCTCCAGCTCCCGTCTGATCGGCGGTGCCGGATCGGAGGGGAGGAGCGTGAAGAGTTCCAGGGCCAACTTGGCGGCTACTCCGTTGTAGCTGGAATCCCAGCCGCCGCCCTCGATGAAGTAGCCCCGTGCCGCATCGCGCTGGGACAGTGCCCGGCCGGTATTCAGCGGAGAGAACGTACAAACGGCGGCCTCGTCAGGCGGCAGTTCTTTGGGTCCGCAACAGGAAAAGACCAGGAGGGCTAGCAGCGTGGAAAGACGGGATAATTGATTGTTCATAAGCATTCTTTCCGAGGGGGTGAAAATCCGGGTGGTGCACCAAATTACGGAAAAGAGAGCAACTGATCAAAGACAATCGACTCGACGATAACCGGTACCCTATTCACGATAAACCGGAGGAGAAAAAGAAGGTCTGCCGCCCCGCCCGCGTGAGGTACCTGGAAGGCGGCGAGGGGTAGGGCTTGCCCTGCCGGAGAAGCAGTGCGCAGCACCGAGCGAACAGCGAGCCTGGAAGGGACCGACCCCGGCCCGCAGGCCGGGGGCACGCCCGCACGAAACAATTGAAAAATCACCACCCCTCCCCCAGCGTCAGCACATCACTCACCCGGTGCCGCCGCTCGTGGCTCAGCAGCCACCGCTTGCGCTCCACGCCGCCGCCGTAGCCGCGCAGTTTGCCGTCTTTGCCGATGATGCGGTGGCAGGGCACGATGATCGAGACGCGGTTCATGCCGTTCGCCGCCGCCACGGCCCGCACCGCGCCGGTGTTGCCCACCGCTTTGGCCTGCTCCTGGTAAGAGGCGGTGGTGCCGTACGGGATGCCGTGCAGCGCCCGCCAGGCCGCCTGCTGAAACGCGGTGCCGGGCAGGTCCAGCGGCACGGTAAATGCCTGGCGCGTGCCGGCAAAATAGTCCACCAGTTCTTCCCGCGCCCGGCGGCTGTGCTCGTTCTCGCCCGTCAGTATGGTGGCCCCCAGCAGCTTCTGCAGGTCGTGCAGCTCCGTTTCCAGCATCCGCCGGTCCACGAACTCCAGCAGGCAAATGCCCGTTTCGGTGGCGCCCACGAACATGGGTCCCAGCGGGGTGGTGATCCGGTTTAGCAGCATCACCCGCGGCCGTGCGGCCGCATGGGGCGATTTGCCTAGCAGTTTCTTGTACGTATACCCAAACCCACTCACGGATTCATAGCCGCTCTCGTGGGCTGCACGGGTGGTAGCCGCCCCCTCCCGCAGCTCCCGGTACGCCTGATTTATGCGGTACATCCGCTGGTAAGCCTGAAACGTCATGCCGTAATGCTCGTTGAACCACCGGCGCAGCGCGTCTGGGGAAACACCGGCCTCGCGCAGGTCCCGGTCGGAAATTTTCTCCTTTGGTTTTTCCCGCATCAGTGCCAGTGCGCGGCTCACCGGCGCGGGTGCCCGGTGCGCATGCTCCGTGGGCCGGCAGATCTTACAGGGCCGGTAGCCGTGGTCCAGCAGCTCCTTGAGGGTGGTATAAAAAGTCACGTTTTCACGTTTCGGTTTCCTGGCCCGGCAGGTGGCAATACAGAAAATGCCGGTGGTGCGCACCCCCACGTAAAAGGTGCCCAAAAAATCGGCGTCGCGCGCCACCAGGGCTTGGTAATAGCGGTCGGCGGTGGCGGTATCGGAGATCAGCATGGCGGTCGGCGGGGTGGGTGAGGCCGGCAAAGGTCGGGTTTGGGGCCGGGGGGCGCAACCGAAAAGTGGGGACGTAATTTTTTGGCGGGCGGTTTTGGGCGTGCCCCCGGCTGGGGCCGGGGTCGGCGTCTTGCAGGCTCGCTGTTCGCTCGGTGCTGCGCACTGGCGGCTGCGCCGCCCCCTTTCAGGTGCCTCACGCGGGTAGAAAAAGAGAGCAGCTCTCTTGAATCGAGGCAAGCCTCCTAATTCCCCAGGTGGTCCTTGAGGGTGTACTGGAAACGGGGGCGGGGGTCGGGGGCTCCCTCCGTCGCGGCGGGGAAGGCGACGCGGCCGTTGGGAAATTGGTAGGAGCGGTGAAGTGTTGTCGTACGGGTCGGCTCTTTCCTTACTCCTCATCACTATGTTTCACTTTTTTTGACCGCCAAAAAAAGTAAACAAAAAAACCGGCCGGCTGTCGCAGGTTCTTAACGCGCTCTCACCACCCAAAACGGGTCGCCCACCAAACTCGCAAAGTCGTCGGACTCCTAAGCTCAGACAGGGTTGGCAACTGTTCCGTTTTGGGTGGATCGTTTGCTAAACCGGCTCAAGGCCGGGGGGGTGTAGGATCGGTTTGCTGCTGTCACGGCAAATATGACGTATATGTTCGGAAGTTGCCGTATTTTCTTTGGAGAACATCTTCCCCACTCCTCATCACTATGTTTCACTTTTTTTGACCGCCAAAAAAAGTAAACAAAAAAACCGGCCGGCTGTCACAGGTTCTTAACGCGCTCTCACCACCCAAAACGGGTCGCCCACCAAACTCGCAAAGTCGTCGGACTCCTAAGCTCAGACAGGGTTGGCAACTTTTCCGTTTTGGGTGGATCGTTTGCTAAACCTGCTTAAGGCCGGGGGGTGTAGGTTCGGTTTGTTGTTGTCACGGCAAATATGACGTGTATATTCGGAATGTTGCCGTATTTTTTTGGAAACATCTTCCCCACTCCTCAACACTATGTTTCACTTTTTTTGACCGCCAAAAAAAGTAAACAAAAAAAGCGGCCGGCTGTCGCAGGTTCTTAACGCGCTCTCACCACCCAAAACGGGTCGCCAACCAAACTCGCAAAGTCGTCGGACTCCTAAGCTCAGACAGGGTTGGCAACTTTTCCGTTTTGGGTGGATCGTTTGCTAAACCGGCTCAAGGCCGGGGGGTGTAGGTTCGGTTTGTTGTTGTCACGGCAAATATGACGTGTATATTCGGAATGTTGCCGTATTTTTTTGGAAACATCTTCCCTACTCCTCAACCCTATGTTTCACTTTTTTTGACCGCCAAAAAAAGTAAACAAAAAAACCGGCCGGCTGTCGCAGGTTCTTAACGCGCTCTCACCACCCAAAACGGGTCGCCAACCAAACTCGCAAAGTCGTCAGACTCCTAAGCTCAGACAGGGTTGGCAACTTTTCCGTTTTGGGTGGATCGTTTGCTAAACCTGCTCAAGGCCGGGAACTTCGTAGTACAAATTGGATTTTGCCGGGAGCAAATCCTTCAATTCTTGCTTAAAGGACCCCGGCATTGGAGGCTTTAGCGAGCAGGTACCCACCGGCGAGGTAAAGGAACCTCTGTTTGAGCTTGGGAGTCCGACGACCTTGCGAGTTGGGGTGACGACCCGCCGGAGGGTGCCCGCGCAGCGTTAAAAAGACTCCACAGCCGGCCTTTTTTTTGCTTCTTTTTTTGGGAAAAAAAGCAGTGTCATATGGGAAGCCTAATTGGAATGTTCGCTTTGCAATCACAAGTGAAAAATAGTTTCTCTCCCAAACATCCTCCAGGGCGCAAACCAATTTGTCGCAGAGAGAAATCCGCATATGATACAGAAGTAAGCGTTACCGCCCTATTCGCCCAACTTAAAATCATATGGGACCGATTTTTCAGGAATTTGGTGCGACAATCTGGTTTGCGCCCCCAAACTTGATCTGAAAATCAAGGGTATCGTTAGCATAATTTGGAAATTAGATTCCCTATTACCTATTGTGAGTCGATGGATGTCCAAGGAGTTTCTAAATACCGTTGCAACAAAATCAACTCATCCACTAGTAAAGTGTCCAAACTCATATTACGGTGGTTCACACCTATTAACTCCTTTTGCAAATATGAAACCTTATTCAATGTGTCCAATTTGGTTTGTTTTTGCAAAAAATCCTCAAACAGGCTATCCTTACTCATAGGCAGGTGACACGATGCACAATTATTTGTAAATAGCCTTCTCCCATCGGCATACGGGGAAGAATAATACCATTCGTGAGTTTTTTTGTAATTATTATTTCTGCAATAAAACAATAGAATAGTTGTGAGAAAACTAAAAACCAGCAGAATCAGCCTTGTCTTGCTGATATTTAATGCTGTTTTTAAAGAGAAATTTACGTGCATTTTCTTTAGTGTTTGGATGATTAATCGTTGTGTTTTTAATTCCTTCGCTTCCCAACAGCCGAAATACTTCAATCAATGCCCGAGAATCTACCGATCTCTGCCCATTCAGATTTGACCCCATCAAACCTGTACCATCAGCAGTGTGTTCATCCCCTCCATTGTAATAGAAGTCTAATCCTAAATTATGGCCTAACTCGTGAAGAATAAGCTCCGCAAAACTTAATTTGTTGACTTGGTATTCGGCTATAGTTATATTTCCAGGATTCTGTCCCCGACCACTAACATTGCCGCTACTACCTTCATTAGTTGCTTTATCTATTATCATCATCACATGATCAGCATCATTAATCTGACTAAGGGACGTCACTAGAGTAGTACTAATAGAAACTTTAATATTAATTGGCACTTTATTCTCAGTCATCCTTCCTGTTTTCGAATCTACAACTGAAGCGGAACCTTTCACGCCAAAAACACTATTACCCATAGACGCCACTTGATCTCTTGCTGCTACCATCATTGAGTTATCGAACTTCGTAAGATTAATTATTTTAAGATTAATCGTAACGTCAACATCTCTTGAAATAATTGCGCCAGAAGAATTTCTAGTATTTCTTATATCCACCTTCTGCAAACCCCACAAATCAATGTGACCTACTGGTTCGTTTTCGGCATAATTATAAGGACTAACCCACGCAAAGTCTTCTGCAATCGGATCAACCCCCATAAACCTTCCCACCTCCGGGCTATACTGTCGAAACCCATAATCCAGCAACCCACTCTCCCACACATCCTCCTTCCCATTATACAAATAATCCTGGCTCGGGTTCGGCCACAACGGCGTGGTGCCGCGCAGCGGCAACCCGAAGGGATAGTACAACTCCCGCTGTAGCACCTCCGCCGTGGCGGGGTCCGCCAGGGAGGAATTGATGAAGCCGTCACCGTCCCGGTCTTCGAACAGCACCACGGTATTACCCAGGTGGTCCTTGAGGGTGTACTGGAAACGGGGTCGGGGGTCCGGGTCTCCCTCCGTCGCGGCGGGGAAGGTGACGCGGCCGTTGGGAAATTGGTAAGAGCGTATCTTGTCATCCTCCACCAGCAGGTTATGCAGATAGTAGCGCGTCGTGTCATTGGCGCGGCGCGTGTACACGCTGCCGTCGGTGCGGTAGGTCATCTCCATCGTCCCATTCACGGAAGGGGCCGAGATGGTACTCGGAAAGTTAAAGGCATTGTAGGTCAGCCCGCGCTGACCGTCGGAGGTGACGTTACCGGTGAGGTCGTGGCCGAAGGTGCTAGAATTACTCCAATTGACTTAGATGAATTTTTAGTGTCGAGAAGCTATCGCTTTGAACTTCCCATTTTATGTGTAAAAAGTTTTTTTCAAAATACAGGGTATCCACGCCTAAATTGTAAGGTCGTCGATTACGATTAAATTGCTCAATAATTTCTGTAACTCGACCTGATTTGATACTTCGTATTGATAATAAATTTTCTAAATTATTACCTTGATATATGACTATTTGACGATCTACGTCTATGAGCAGGGGGGATAAAAATAGGCTTCCACGATCTCCTTTTTTAAATTCGGCAACGTACAAATAACTACAACCTGTTCCACAACCGTCTTTTAAATAGAAAATGTCATCGTGCTTGATTACATTTTCATAAGCAAACCCACCATAAGGCAGAGTATCTGTGCTGAAATTCGTAAAACTATTTTTTACACTCCAGTTGAATACAAACCCAGAATCGTCAATGGTTCTGTGAGCTTCTATTAGAGTGTCATTTTTAGAATAAATGGTATCTATTGTAGAAGCCACTATTGAGTCGGTATATTTGGCCACCGTTAATACACCTTTCCCAGACCGTATCTCGCAACAAGTAACAGTCAAAAACAAACATAAGAAACAAGCAATTATTCTCATTTTGATGGTAATTTAGGGATGGACAAAGATCAACCTCGGTGATGATTTTGCTCGAAAGGCCGCAACGCTGGGCTTGTCAATCTGAAATCTAGAGGTCAATCTTTGCAAGATCCTTAGTATCTATAAAACTTAAAATCTTTATTACTTACTCCCGTAATGGAAATTGAAGTCATGGTGCTTGCCCAAGGTGGAGTAGGAATATACGGCGAGAAAAAATGAGTTGCTCCTGTGCAGTATTGGTCTGCTGTCGGTCTACATTTATTGCCGCTCCTATACTTTGCAGAAATGCCGTTGTTCGAATCTGGTTTCGCGATGAACCTCTTGGCCCATCACCTCCTATCTGACTAAGAACATTAGTATATCGGGGAGACCCTGTAATAACTGATTCAAATTGACCTGGCTGAGTCACTACTTCTTCATAAGTGGACACATTTGAAAATTGCGCATTGTAGTTGTTAGCAGAACCGGGGGCGGTGTTGTCATTAGCTCTGTTTCGGATGACCTCTCCAAGTGCAACTTTAGACTCCATACTTTGACCCGCTCCTTCTGCATATATAGTTCTTGCCATATGACCCAAATTACTGTTTAGGGATATTTCGATACTTTGGGGATTAAGGAGCATATCGCGATCATCACCATATGTTTGATAATTCTCTTCGATAAAAAACCGATCTGGCAAGTCATTTTCAACAGTGTACAAATGGTTTCCTTGGCTATCAAAAACGTGATCATCTGGCGGAGAAATACTTCTACCATCTGGATCAATTAACAATACCGGATTATTCAACGTATAGTTGTATCCGTTCATCCACGCATATTCCCCCGCCAGCGGATCAACCCCCATAAATCTCCCCACCTCCGGGCTATACTGCCGAAACCCATAATCCAACAACCCACTCTCCCACACATCCTCCTTCCCATTATACAAATAATCCTGACTCGGGTTCGGCCACAGCGGCGTGGTGCCGCGCAGCGGCAACCCGAAGGGATAGTACAACTCCCGCTGCAACACCTCCGCCGTGGCGGGGTCCGCCAGGGAGGAATTGATAAACCCATCACCGTCCCGGTCCTCGAACAATACCACGGTATTACCCAGGTGGTCCTTGAGGGTGTACTGGAAACGGGGGCGGGGGTCGGGGTCTCCCTCCGTCGCGGCGGGGAAGGTGACGCGGCCGTTGGGAAATTGGTAAGAGCGTATCTTGTCATCCTCCACCAGCAGGTTATGCAGGTAGTAGCGCGTCGTGTCATTGGCGCGGCGCGTGTACACGCTGCCGTCGGTGCGGTAGGTCATCTCCATTGGGCCGTCCACAGATATTAAAGCTAATAACAAATTTTCTAGGCAAAATAGTAAATCTCTAATAAGAGTTGTTCATTTTCTTTCCATTTTATCCATCCTTCGATGAAATTACTGGAATCATTTTCCCATTTTATTTTTAACCATTCACCATCAATCTTTATAGGTTGATAAATATATCCTCCATATATAGAATGTCCAACATCCTGAATTTGACTATCAACCGATGATAATTGACGAATTGGATTTTTCACATCATCAAACTCAACTGAAAATATTTGATTCAAAATGTGATGTTCCCATGAGTATAATTTGAATCCCTCTTGCTTATTATCGACAAGCTTAATCAGGTTATCATGCTCGTCTACTACAATAACATTGTAATCGTTTTCTAACCCGACACATCTGAAAACAAGCAAATTTTGATCATAGTGATAGGCATATGGTTTCAAAGTTGTAGGAAGTCGCTGCTTCACCCGAATAGTATCCCATATAGAATAATCCGTGTTAAATAAAGGGAATGAAAACCCTTTACTAAATGATGCGTCTAAAACTAAAACCCCTTCTCCTAATTTTTTATTCGTTACCTGCTGGTTTACCGGAGTATTAGTAATAAAAATTGTCTCTGACTCCATATGAGTAATCAAAGAAGTATTATCCTTATTAACATCGTTACTAGGGGTGCACCCTGCAAATAATAAAACAGCAATTATTAGTTTTCGCATGATATTAGTTATTTGGTGCCTCACGGACATAACTCCAGTCTAAATGTCCATAGTCTATTCCTAAATGACCATGATCATTATGACCTCCCGCTCGATTTGCATTAGGTAGACTTGTTCCACTACTACCTTGGTATTTTCTCCTAAATCCATATTTTGCGGCAGTGTTGTATACAGATGAATTATTATCTGCACTAAATTGTGTATCTGTTGTAGCTGTAGAACTTTGAAAACTTTCGCCACTGGTATTTATATATCTGAAATCAGCATCCATTCCGGATCTATTTCCATTGTGCCCATGGCCTCCATGATGCATTGAACCGCTTTGCCATGGGTCGCTACCATTCGATGAAGACATATCACCTAAAAGAATATTGATTCCTTCATCTGATAGATCCGAGGTGGTTCCAAACAAAGCTGCGGCTACTTCAGGTCTGACATAATGGTCTCCTTCGCCAACTGTTTCTGCCCCACCCCTAGCATTGGAATCATAGCCTCCAGCATCAACTGTTCCGTACCTTCCGAAACCTTCACCAGATGCAGGAAATTGAACTAATCCATCATCAGTCCTATTTAATTGTGCAATCATTCTAAATTCATATTCATTACAAGCATTATAGCACTGGATAAAAAACCTATCATAATCATCATTTGTAGAAACCGTTCTTATACTTCCATCCCTACCAATGTAGTGATCATCATCTGGTTGCATTGGTGCAAGCCCATTAGGGTCAATTAGCCTAATCGGATTATTAACCGTATAGGAGTAGCTCGAAAACTGGCCATATTCCCCCGCTAGCGGATCAACCCCCATAAACCGCGCAATCTCCGCATCATACAACCGTGCCCCGCAGTTTTCTTAGCCCGTGGCCTGGTCCCGCTCGTGGTGAGTGGTTTGGTAACGGGGGGAGGAAAAAGTGCAGGGGGCGTAGCTGCGCAAGATTTTGCCGTAGGGGAAGTAATCTGCGGCGTAGTGTACGACCACGATTTCCGGCGCATCCGCCGAGAAGGTGATCGTGGTGCGCTAAAGGTAAGAAATGGGAAGTAATCTGACGGAGATTTCCGGAGATATTATTAGCAAGTACGAGCGTGACGAGATGAAGCCGTCTATTGATACGGCTACACGACTGGCTGCTGCGCTGGAGGTTTCGTTAGACTACCTCGTCGGGCAGTCGGAGACGGCGGTGGTGGACAAAGGACTGCTTAGGAAACTGGAGGAGTTGGTCAGTCTCCCCGACCAAGATCCGTAAGGGATTTTGTTTGCGCTCGATGGATTACTTAGGGATGCTAAAACCCGATCGGCTTATTCTTAATAACGCGAGGCGCTGAACACAGCGTTTGAAGCTCCCCGGAATAGATAAGGCTGTCCCTCATATTGTATTCTAGTTCTGTTTCCAGTTTCTCACCTACGCTCTTACCGTCAATTTCCTTGATTAATAGGTTGTAACTGTCTACTTTTTTAGTGGAGTTAGTTAGCTCGATAAAAAACACTTCTCCTGATTGATCACAGTATCCAAAGCTTTGGACATCTCCTAGTGCAGAAGATAGCAAGCTATATAACTCATTATCGGGAGAACTTATCAGAACATAAAACATCTTTCGTGCTCCACGACCAGAAGCAGATGGTCCCCTACCCGCAAGTAGTAACCATGCGGCATCCTTATGTTTCAAACGGTAAGCCTTTATCGAATTAGGATTCATTTTATGCGTAACTGGAAGTACAATTTCATTCTCACCTATCTGTAAGGTATCTGTTAGACTCATACTAGTATAAGATAAGTATCTCATCAGGGGCACTTCGTCATCTCTTTGGGAAACGAAGACGCTTTTAAATATTCCTGATTCGAGGTCGCTGAAGAAAAACTCAAAACCTCCCATTAGCGGTTGTTTACTCATAGGAGTAAGGCCGAGCTTTGAGGGTAGCTCAGCTACCGCGACTACTTGTGAAGTGTCCACATCATGAATACCATCAATGTTAGAACTCCCAACATTTCCACAGGCAACCAGCATTACTGATAGCAGTATCACTATAAATTTCTTCATCAGTATCTCGGGCCTGCAGTAGCATTTAAAAAGTTACTTGTCTTTTTCATGAAAGTAGTTTCCCCCCTGGCAGCAGTTGTCTGCCAAGTATAGTTATAGCTTCCGCGTGTACCAGTAGCCTGCCCTTGACTATTTCGCCAATAAGTGGTAACAGGAGCACCAGGTGCTTTTTGGCTACCTAATCCCTGCAAATCATGCGACGCGTTTGTGAAAAGGAGACCTCCTGTAGCACGCTTCTCAGAACTTGAACCTATATCCCTCCCGGCCCAGTGAGTTCCTCCATTTGACAAATCTTCTCCACCGGTTACAGCATTCAAAGCTCCCGCAACGGCAGACTGCATAGCGGTCCCGTTTCGATCAACTGCATTTGTACTGTTAAATTCAGCAACTCTTGCATTACCGTCAGTTGCTGCCAGAGCGAAACCGGCTATCGTCTCCGGTATTGATGCAAAACCTCTAGCCTCACTGTTATTCATGATGGCAGATGAAATCGCACTCATTTCGTTAGCATCATTCAGGCGCTCACTCGATTCGCCATAGGAAACTGCGGCTAAAAGCATTAGATCACTGTTAGACTCAGCTAATTCTACAACCCCCGTGTAAGAAAAATTAATTCCAATTTCGCTTGTCGTGGTAAGCGTAGTCTCAACATAGGCTTTGTTATCGTTAATCCCATCAGATCTTATCCATCTACCATCAGCTCCGTAGTAGTCTCCAAAGGGAGCTCTCCCGTCCGGATCAATAAGCTTAATCGGATTTCCTAACACATAGTTATAAGGACTCCACGCCCCAAATTCCCCCGCCAGCGGATCAACCCCCATAAACCGCCCCACCTCCGGGCTATACTGCCGAAACCCATAATCCAGCAACCCACTCTCCCACACATCCTCCTTCCCATTATACAAATAATCCTGGCTCGGGTTCGGCCACAACGGCGTGGTGCCGCGCAGCGGCAACCCGAAGGGATAGTACAACTCCCGCTGTAGCACCTCCGCCGTGGCGGGGTCCGCCAGGGAGGAATTGATGAAGCCGTCACCGTCCCGGTCCTCGAACAGCACCACGGTATTACCCAGGTGGTCCTTGAGGGTGTACTGGAAACGGGGGCGGGGGTCGGGGTCTTCCTCCGTCGCGGCGGGGAAGGTGACGCGGCCATTGGGAAATTGGTAAGAGCGTATCTTGTCATCCTCCACCAGCAGGTTATGCAGATAGTAGCGCGTCGTGTCATTGGCGCGGCGCGTGTACACGCTGCCGTCGGTGCGGTAGGTCATCTCCATCGTCCCATTCACGGAAGGGGCCGTGATAAAAATTTGGTTCAGTATTAGCCCTCATTTATATCAAGCGTACCATCTGTTATGTATCAACAAATTTCGTCTTATACTTCTCGTATTGTTCTATAGGACGATAAATAGCTCCTTCCCGTTCCAGATCATTTACTATCTTCCGAATTTTATTCATATCCCACCCTGACTCCCCGGTAGAATCGATAAAATTTCTCAGAGAATATACATCCAGGCCACTATAAGTCCAAGATTTAGTGTCATAATTATAATCAACTACTTCTCCAGTAGGATAAATTATTTCACATCCATTCCCGTGAAATCGGTATTGGAGAATACCTATTGAAGAATTTAACTCTCCATGCCTCGATATCTTCTTAGCTGCGGCAGCTATAATTGGGTGCTCATCCAACTGAAAGTTATCTCTCAATATAATTTCTGCGCGTTGAGTTAATTTTTCAAATCTAAGAATGTGCTGTAATAGAATCTTTGATTCTGATTTAATATCTTTCTCGTGTTGCATCTCTTGCAGTTTGAATTGTTTTAAATCTTGTTTCTTCAATTGGAGTCACCTGAACAGGGACTGAAAAACCGGTATTTGCTTTATCAGCAGCTTTTAACCTGTGATGACCATCATCAATAATGAAGGCACCATTGTCTTCTATGACTCGAATTGGACCTGACTTCCCCATAATCATTTTATTAAACTCATCTTGGTTTGTAGCTGTTTTTAGTTCGTTTGCAATGGCATCTACTTTTCTGGCATCTTGAGCATCGAATTCTGTAGCAATAAATTCAATCACTTTTCCTCCCCCCTTTTTCACGGCAGATCCACCTACATAGGGTAGAAATATGCCCCCTGCCGCCATTCCAATATCTAATCCGTCAGCTTTGGTGCCATCGGTGTTGCTCGGAGCTCCCACGGCAGCGGAAGACAAAACGAACACATCATTAACATCAGTATAGGATAAAACATTACCAATCAATTGATCGGCGGTTCGGAAAATCTTATAGGTGAATTGCTTACCTTTTTCAATAGTCCGAGTATAGAAATCGTAACCAGCCCAGCTGGCACCACCACAATCTTGTCCTGGTGGACACGGCTCGCGTCCATCAGGATCAACGAGTAGCATCGGATTATTCAGCACATAATTATACGGCGAAAACGCTCCATACTCCCCCGCCAGTGGATCAACCCCCAGCCATCTCCCCGCCGCCGGATCATACATCCGCGCCCCATAATCCAGCAACCCAATCTCCCACACATCCTCCTTCCCATTGTACAAATAATCCTGACTCGGCTCCGGTGCCAACGGGGCCGTGCCGCGCAGCGGCAGCCCGAAGGGATAGTACAACTCCCGCTGCAACACCTCCGCCGTGGCGGGGTCTGCCAGACTGGAGGAGATGATCCCATCCTCATCCCGGTCCTCGAACAACACCACCGTATTGCCTAGGTGATCGGCCAGGCGGTACTGGAAATGCGGCTGCTCGTCCTCACCAAACGTCACCCGCCCATTGGCATGCTCGTAGGACTTGATCGCACCCTCCTCGATGATCAACCCGTGCAGGTAGTAGCGGGTTTGGTCCGCCGTGAACCGCTTGAAGAACTAACCAAGCTATTCACGCCAGGTGATAAAAGTTATATGCGCCTTGTACGTAACCCTGAATAGTTACTATTTTAAAAGACCTTATCAGTTATCAGTCTATTCCAGAGCTAAAAAGAACTCGATCATAAACAAGTCCATTAGCTGTGCAAGTTAGATAAACAGAACCTCTGTACTCAACTCCGGCCTGATAAGCGGCAAAGCTTATCTCATAACCGTTACTTTCGTTACGAATAGGCTCTAAAATATATACGAATGGCAATGTGCTATCACTGGGGCGTTCTTTCGATAAGATTAAATTATGTTTAACTTGAGTATAATTTAAAAGAAAAAAATCGCTGCTTCCATTGGCATAAATTGACTTATCCCAAAATATTTCGATTATATTTCTTGAGATTAAGACATTCATGACAATTTCTAATTGTTTTGGACTTAATTCACACATTTCAAATTTAATCGGTTGTTTGATCTCCGATTCTTTAGGAGAGCAACACGATAAAAGTAAAATAGCTATTATGATTCTGAGCATATTTTTTATTTTATAGGGTCTAATGTTGAAGCAGGTTGCGTAGTACTGTTTCTACCATGCTGGGGCGTTGTTGCATGAAGATTTGAGGTAGAGCTTGCGCTAATATTCATTTTAATTACGCTGCTTTTAGTTGAGAAATTGGCATTCCATGTGCTGTCATTTGATTGAGCGCCTTAATACCGTCCACCACCGGGTTCGGTCCGAATATTTCGTGCTGCCCCTTCACCACGCGGTGGTCCTCGTCATAGCTAAACGTATACCGGCTCAGGCCCAGAAAACAGTCCCCGGAATACTCGATCCAGTCCACATCCAATCCTTTGTGTTTCATCTCCTGACCGTACAGATGCTCGGAGAGGCTGTAAATGAGACAAAATCGTCAGCCGGTTTCGGGCGTGCCCCCGGCTGGTGCCAGGGGCGGCGTCTTGCAGGCTCGCTGTTCGCTCGGTGCTGCGCACTGGCGGCTGCGCCGCCCCCTTTCAGGTGCCTCACGCGAATTAATAACCTTGTCTTAAAAATATGGAATCCGGAGTATCGCTTCCGGTTATCAATAGTTCTCCGTAAAACTCTATGAAAATCTTTTTGCTTATTATAATTGGAGTATTGCCCGTCCAAGTTATTCGATAAGAACCTACGTCTTCTGGTTTTCTTCCATCGAAACATTTTGATTTGACTTCAACAATATAATTTTTACCGATAATTCTTTCTATCAGACAATTTTCTATAGGATGAACAGTCTTGTCTTCGTGAACTAATATTTGATTGAACTTGCCATCATTTAAAATTTCAAAATATCTTATTAAAGATGCATTGTACGTGGTTCCATTATGTGTTCGCTCCTTAACAAAAATTTCCTGTATTCCATCATTGTTAATGTCTACTGCGCCATACAATGGCTCCTTTGTCAATCTATATTTAGGGTCAAATCCAACTTCGCCTTTTTTAGTCCAGTTGTTATCTATTCTTAAATTGCTTTTTGAGCATGATTTATCCGATAGATTATAGCATTTTAAAAAATAACCTGAAACTCCTGGTCCTTGCTCAACTTCTATTATATAAATCATTTTGCTTCCACCTATGGAAAAGGAATCGAGCATAATAATTTTATTTATATGGTCGTTCATATATTCATTTACAAAATCTTGAAGGCACTGAGTGCTCTCTACTTTCAATTCAGTTTCCCGGCTCAAACTTTGCTGATTCGGACACACCGGGATGAATAAAAAAACTAAATATATCATGTATTTGGAGATCATAGTTACTATTTTTTTGTGGCAGAATAGAAATTAATATAAATTTCGCCTTTTGCAGCATCACTCCCCCAGCATTGTTACAAAGAACTGACAAAGAAAGAAGGTAAAGACCATAAATTAAATTTCATTCCTTACATAATACCTTTACTGACAGTGTATTCTTTACTTGGTCATAAAAGTCAATGTTATAGACAGAACTAGGGGGCACTTCCATATAAACACTTTTGCCGTTATAAATTCCAATAGAGCCGTTTCCTGCTGAATAAAGTTCGTCAAGTAATTCATAAGCACCGGAAGATGTACGAAACACCATAACCTGCTGAGAAGAGTCAATCTTAAGCTCCTTGATAGTCGAACCTATTTGATACCTATATTCCATCCACATAGACGATATGCCTCGCTGCTCGAATTCATGAATGTCTTCTCCAATTGCGTGTAGTTCACAAATGAAAACTCCATTTTTAACAGCCAATTCCTTGGAACCGCTAATTAAATATTGACCCGTTCTTGATTCAATATTACATCCGTTGACTAGAACGAAAACCAAAAAGAGAAGTAACCAGATTGTTTTTTTATGCATCTTATCTATAATTTGACATATCCACTTTTTCCCCCTCAGGGTTGCGCTTTGATATTTGATCGAATCTTTTATTTGGTTGTGGATCCCGTACTTCATGAGACCGCCACTTGCCGGGTTCATTGCGAGTACCACCATTTAAACCTACTGATTCAAGAGCATCACTACAAGCATCGGCGCAATTACTCACACCTGCATGATAACGAGATTCCGACGATGCTCGCATTGTTTTAGTTGCAGTTGCATCTTGGTCTGAATTTGTGCTTATTCTATAACCTTCGTCATACCCACTAGTTATTTTGGATGAAAGAGCTTCATCCAAAGAATTAAATTTTTGCTCCGCTACGTCCGATTTACCTCCAAATAGATCGGTGCCGGCCCTTCCACCGTCATCAGTACGTGATCGTCCCTCTTTTGATATAAAAGTCCATCCTTTATCATCATCTCCAACAAGTAAAGCCATATGACCAAATCCATAAGCTCCATTTGAGTTATTGAGAATGATGATGTCTTCAGGGCTCCTTCCATCAGGATCAATAAACATCATCGGATTATCCAGCACATAATTATAAGGCGAAACCGAGCCATACCGATCCGCCAGCGGATCAACCCCCAGCCATCTCCCCGCCGCCGGATCATACATCCGCGCCCCATAATCCAGCAACCCACTCTCCCACACATCCTCCTTCCCATTATACAAATAATCCTGACTCGGCTCCGGTGCCAACGGGGCCGTGCCGCGCAGCGGCAGCCCGAAGGGATAGTACAACTCCCGCTGCAACACCTCCGCCGTGGCGGGGTCCGCCAGACTGGAGGAGATGATCCCATCCTCGTCCCGGTCCTCGAACAACACCACCGTATTGCCCAGGTGATCGGCCAGGCGGTACTGGAAATGCGGCTGCTCGTCCTCACCAAACGTCACCCGCCCATTGGCGTGCTCGTACGACTTGATCGCACCGTCCTCGATGATCAACCCGTGCAGGTAGTAGCGGGTTTGGTCCGCCGTGAACCGCTTGAAGATCGTGCCGTCCGTCCGGTACACGTTCGAGACGGCTTCGCCGTCGCCGTTCGGGCTTAGGACGGTCGGTAGGTTAAAGGCATTGTAGCCCAGGCCGTGCAGGCCGTCGGAGGTTACGTTGCCCGCCAGGTCGTAGGTGTAGGTGCCGGTTGGCAGGGAATAACCATACTGTTGCGCGGGGCCGGTTATCCTTCATTCCCTCACTCCTTCAGTCTCTCACCTCGAAAGATCGCTATGCGATCGAGAGAAGCAGCGCAGCTAATCCCTCACTCCTTCATTCCCTCATTCCCTCAGACAAGCGATGGGAGCGGGGCCGACCGCAGGGAGACAGCCCGCAGGGCCGAGCGAACAGCGAGCCGCGGACGCAGCGACCGCCGCCCGTTCAGGGCGGGGGATGGCCCCGAGACACCTACTTTAGTACCGTGGCCGCCTCGCGCCGGATGGCCTCCTGGGCGGTGAGGATGGGATCATTCTCGCGGTTTTGGGCGAGCTGGAAGAGGCGGTCGGACATTTCGCGGCCGGTGCCTCCCTCATCGGCGGCGAGGCTGACGATGCGGCTGAGATCGTCGCGGGTGAGTTTGATGATTTGCCAGAGCTGGCCGCTGACGTAGACCTGTTGGGTGAGGTTGTACTCGAATTCTTGCTGGATGCCCACCAGGAGGGCGGCGCGGAGTTGGCCGGCCGTCATGCCGTCTTTGCGGGTGCGGAGCAGGAGGCTGGGCAGGGCGATGCGCTCGGTGAGCAGGGCGAGGCGTTCGTAGGCCTGGAGGCGCAGGCCGGTGGTGTCGGTGTGGTCCTGCGTGGTGACGGCGGCGGCGGTGGCAGCGGGCGCGGTGGGGGTGGGCGCGGGTCGTTTGTGGAAATAGTAGTCGATGAGGCGGGTGCCGATGTAATAGATGGCGAAGCCGACCACGATGAGAAAGAATAGCTGGAGGAGGAAAGTGATGAGCAGGGGGCTGTACATAAGGGGTGGCGAAGTGGGGGTGAAGGGGAAAAGCGGCCGGAATCGGTTGCCCGTTTCAACCATGCGGGGGGCGCGGATGTTTTGGTGGGGAACTGGCCGATCGGCCCCGCATGACCCGGGGCGCGGCCGCAAGATAAACCATTTAGCATGAGCGTAACTACCGCCGACCAACCGAAGAAAACCGCTACGACCCCCATCAGCCTGACCGATACGGCCGTGGAACAACTGCACCGTATCCGTACGGAAAAGCAGATACCCGCAGACCTGTACCTGCGCATTGGTGCCAAGGGCGGCGGTTGTGCCGGGTTTACCTACGAACTGGGTTTTGACGAGCGCCAGGACGGCGACCAGCAGTTTGAGGTGAAGGGCATCCAGGTGGTGATGCAAAAAGGGCAGGCCCTGTACCTGCTGGGCATGGAAGTGGACTGGCATACGGGTTTGAACAACCGGGGCTTTATCTTCAATAACCCGAATGCGAGCGAGACCTGCGGTTGCGGCACTTCGTTTAGCGCCTGATCCGGGGCGGAAATTTCCGGTTAATTTATTGACAATCAAATAATTGCCCCGCAGTGGATATTGTGGGGGAAAAGGTGGGGAAGTCCCGCCTTTTTTTCGTATTTTTGTGGCCTATGAGTAGTACAAACGGACAAGTGTCAAGGGCGAATTACGACGCTGACAACATAACCGCCCTGGAGGGGCTGGAAGCCGTGCGGATGCGCCCGGGCATGTACATCGGCAGCACCGATATAAAGGGCCTGCACCACCTGGTGTGGGAGGTGGTGGACAACTCGATCGACGAGCACCTGGCGGGCTATTGCAGCGCGATCGACATGATCATCAACGAGGACAACTCGATCACCGTCACGGACGACGGGCGGGGCATTCCCGTGGGCATGCACGCCAAGCTGGGCAAATCGGCCCTGGAAGTGGTGATGACCGTGCTGCACGCCGGGGGTAAATTCGATAAGGACACTTATAAGGTCTCGGGCGGTCTGCACGGGGTGGGCGTATCGTGCGTGAACGCGCTGTCGAGTTACCTGCGCGCCGAGGTGCACCGCGACGGCAAGATCTACGAGCAGGAGTACAGCGAGGGCATTCCGCAGAACGAGGTACACGAGATCGGCACCACCGACCATACGGGTACCATCATCACCTTCCGCCCGGATGCGAGCATCTTCGAGCACCGCGTCTATAAGTACGAGATGCTGGCCAACCGGATGCGCGAGTTGGCCTACCTGAATAGCGGCCTGAAGTTGAGCCTGATCGATATGCGCGATCTGGACGACAAGGGCCAACCGCGCCGCGACGATTACTTCAGCGAGGGCGGTCTGGCCGAATTCGTGAAGTACCTGGACGAGAGCAAGACCCCCATCATCGACAAAGCGATCTACGTAAAATCCAAGGAGGAGAACGTGGAGGTGGAGGTGGCAATGCAGTATAACACCAGTTATACGGAGAACATCTACGCTTTTGTGAACAACATTAATACCCGCGAGGGCGGTACGCACGTCAACGGCTTCCGCCGGGCGGTAAACCGACTGTTTACCAAGTACGGGGAGGAAAACGGCTACTTCAAGAAGCTGAAGTTCAAGATCAGCGGCGAGGATTTCCGGGAGGGCCTGACGGCCGTGGTTTCCGTGAAAGTGCCCGAGCCGCAGTTCAAGGGCCAGACCAAGGGCGAACTGGGTAACAGCGAGGTGACCGGCATCGTGAGCCGCGCCGTGGGTGATTCGGTGGGCCACTGGCTGGAGGAGAACCCCAACTCGGCCCGCAAGATCATCGAAAAGGTGATCATTGCCGCCACCGCCCGCCACGCCGCGCGCAAGGCGCGCGAGATGGTGCAGCGCAAGAACGTGATGGTAGGCGGCGGTCTGCCCGGCAAACTGGCCGATTGTTCCAGCAAGGACCCCGGTGGATCGGAAATCTACCTGGTGGAGGGCGACTCGGCCGGCGGTACCGCCAAGCAGGGCCGCGACCGGACCTTTCAGGCCATCCTGCCGCTGCGCGGCAAGATACTGAACGTGGAAAAGGCGATGGAGCACCGCATCTACGACAACGAGGAAATCAAGAATATCTTTACCGCCCTGGGCGTACGGATCGAGGAGAACGACGAGGGCGAGCGTGTGCTCAACACAGAAAAGCTGCGCTACCACAAGGTGATCATCATGTGTGATGCCGACGTGGACGGTTCGCACATCGTTACCCTGATCCTCACTTTCTTTTTCCGCTACATGCACCCCCTGGTGGACCAGGGCTACATCTACATTGCCCAGCCGCCGCTCTACCAGGTGCGCAAGGGCAAGCAGTTTCAGTACTGCTGGACGGAAGACGAGCGCAAGGAAGCCGTGGAGCGGTTCAGTAAGGGCGTGGAAGACAAGTCGATCAAGATCCAGCGCTACAAGGGTCTGGGCGAGATGAATTCCGAGCAGCTCTGGGAGACCACCATGGACCCGGACACGCGGATGCTGCAGCAGGTGACCATCGACGACGGCCGCGAGGCGGACCGCATCTTCTCCATGCTGATGGGCGACGAGGTGCCGCCGCGCCGCGCGTTCATCGAGGCCAACGCGAAGTACGCCCGCGTGGACGTGTAAGCGGCTTTATCATCGCCCTCCGCGAATGACGGCCGCAGGATGCCGGCAAGCCGGCCAGGGGTTATTTATCCTTAATTGATTACTTTTGACCGCCCCCGCGTGCCCCCGCACACGGGGGCGTTGTCATAATTACCCACCGATCAAAATACGGGCGCAGCCCCCCTGCGAATGCGTTTCCTCCTGCTTCTCACCACCCTGCTCCTGCTCAGCCTGCTGGTCTTCGGCCTCAGCCGCTGCACGCCGGGTGACCCGGTGGCCGATCTGCTGCAATCCAATCTGGCGGGCGGTTCGGGGAAAGTGGGAACTTACGAGGCAAACTACGCGAGCCTGCAACGCCAACTGCACCGCGACCTGCCCGCCTTCTACTTCGACGTGACCACGGCCGCCCGTCCCGACACCCTGCACCGCATCGTACTGGCCGACCACCGGGAGGCACTGGAAAGTCTGCTGGCCGGCAACGGTAACTGGCCCGCCCTGCAGGACTATTACCGCGCCCTGCGCCGCTGGGAAGACGGACTGGAAGGTGCCGATGCGCCCGCCCGCCGCGCTAAACTGGCCAACCTGATGACCCGGGCCGAGCCGGAACGGATCGAGCGGGTACTGAACGAAGAAGCGGGTGATTCTGCCGCAGGGGAAGCCACCCTGACGGCCTGGCAAAACTTTCAATCCGAACCCCGGCGCGGCCGGCACCTGCTGCCCGCCGTTCACTGGCACGGCACCGAAAACGCCTACCACCAGTGGCTCTTCGGACTGTTGCGGGGAGATTTCGGCATCTCCTATACCGACCGCCGTCCCGTATTCGATAAAGTAATGGACGCGCTGGAGTGGACGGTAGTCCTTAACCTGACGGCCGTACTACTGGCTTTCCTGCTCAGCGTGCCCCTCGGGATGTGGCTGGCGCGCCGCGCCGGCAGCCGCCGGCAGCGGCTGACTACGTTCGCCCTGTTCGCGGCCTACAGCCTGCCCAGCTTTTGGGTGGCCACGCTACTTACCCTCTTTTTTACCACCGGCGAGTACGGCATGGACTGGTTTCCTAACCTGGGCCTGGGCACGGTGCCGGCCGGGGCGAGTTGGCCGGCCACACTGAGCATCCGGGCGGGGGCCATGATCCTGCCCGTTTTTTGCCTCACCTACGGGAGCCTGGCCTTCCTGAGCCGCCAGATGCAACGCGCCGTGAGCGACGAGATGCAAAAACCCTACTACCAGGCCGCGCTGGCCAAGGGGCTTTCACCCCGCCGCGCCCTCTGGCGGCACGTGTTTCGCAATGCCCTCTTCCCCATCATCACGCTGCTGGCGGGGGTATTTCCGGCATCGCTGGCGGGGTCGGTGGTCATCGAGATGATCTTTCGTATTCCGGGCATGGGTTTGCTCATGCTCAAAAGTATCGGCACCCGCGACTGGCCGGTGGTGTACATCATTCTGCTGATGGGCGGCCTGCTGACCATCCTCGGCCTGCTGCTATCGGAAATCCTGTACCGTCTGGCCGACCCCCGCGTGGGCGTCGGCCCCAAAGTGGTTGCCCGTGCTGACTAAACTCCGTGCCCCCCGCGCCGCCCGCATTCTGCTGGGTCGTGTCCGGGCCGGGCGCGGCGGGCGGTGGGCGTGGCGCGTGCTGCTCTTCCTGCTGTTCGTGGCAGTCTTCGGTGACTTTTTGGCCAACGAAAAACCGCTGGTCGCCTCTTACCAGGACAGTATCCGCTTTCCCATTTTCCGCGACTACGGCGTGGGGGCGGGCCTGCTTTCTCCCTATACCGACGTAGGCGGCAAACCCTGGCAACGGTTGGAGACCGACTGGGCCGTCTATCCACCCATCCCCTATTCCGCCCGCACGCTGGGTAAATCCAACCTGTCGCCCATCGGCCCACAGCGGGTGGCCTCCCGGCGTTACCGACACTGGCTGGGCACCGACGGTAACGGCCGTGACCTGGCGGCGGGGCTTATCTCCGGCACCCGCATCGCACTGGCGGTGGGGGTGGCGGCCATGAGCGCGGCCCTGCTGGTGGGTCTGCTCCTGGGCGGCATCGGCGGCTTTTTCGGCAACCGGGGCTACTACCGCTCGCGGGGCTGGCTGATCGGGTTGCTGCTGGGTGGACTGGTGGGCGCACTTTATGCCGGGATCAATCTGGCCACCTTCATCGCTCCGGCCGCTGCGGGCATGCCCCTCCTGCTCGGCGGGCTGGGGTGGGTCGTGGGTGCAACGGCGGGTGCCGCGCTGGGTAAGCGGCTGGACCGTTCCGGACGTCTCATCCCCCTGCCCCTGGATGCTACCCTGATGCGCCTGGTCGAGTTGTTCAACAGTGTTCCGGGCTTGCTCCTGCTACTGGCCATCTTCGGATTCATGCGGCAGCCTACGCTGCTGGTGGTCATGCTTATCATCGGCTTGCTGCGCTGGACGGGTATCGCCCGTTTCGTGCGGGCCGAGCTGTTGCGCATTCGTTCGGCCGACTATATCCTGGCGGGCCGCGTGGCCGGCTATTCGGAGTCCCGCCTGCTCTGGCGGCACGCCCTGCCCAATGCCCTGGGGCCGGTGATCGTGGCGCTCAGTTTCGGCATGGCCGGGGCGGTGTTGCTGGAGGCTTTTCTCTCTTTCCTCGGCGTCGGTCTGCCACCCGAGGTAGTGACTTGGGGCCGCCTGCTGGCCCAGAGCCGTGCGCGTGCCTCGTCGTGGTGGCTGGCGGTTTTTCCGGGCATGGCGATTTTCGTTACCGTGATGGTTTTCAATACGCTCGGAGAAGTACTCACGGAAAAGGAGTAGCAACACTGGATACAGCGGGTACGCCGCCGGTTTAGTCGGCCGGCTAACCAAAGGACGCAGCGAGGTAAATAAATCGGGTAATTTTTACTATCATGTGTCTCCATCCCGGGGGCAACAGCCCCGATCTCCGATTATACGTATTCGCATGCCCTATATTTTCGCCCCGCCGCTCCGTGCCGGTGGGCACTAACCTCCCAATGTACCGTATGAAAAGATTCACTACCCTCACCGGCATCGTTGCCGCACTACTTTTTTTGCTAACGCCCCTGAGCGGCCAAGCACTGAGCAGTTTCAAGATCGACTTGTTATCTTCCGATACCACAACCTTCGTCAACTTCCAGACCGCCACCGTTGAGGAATGCCTGGGTGTGCTGATCGACAACGGCGGTGCGGGCAATTACACCAACAACGTAGACGCCACCGTCATCCTCGCCGCGCCCGGCGCGGCGGCTTACCGCCTGGTGGTGGAATCGTTTAACCTGGAAGCGGATTTTGACTACCTGATCGTGAGCACCGTCAATGCCGGCGTGGAGACCGAAGCGGCCGTCTGGACCGGTGACGAGCCGGAGGGCGAAACTTACGTATTCAGCGGCCAGGAACTGATCCTTCGCTTTACTACCGACGGCGGGGTGGTTGCCCCGGGCTTCGTCATCAATTTTGAATGCCTGCCTCCCGAACAACCAACAGCGGCAGCCTCCTACAACGGAAACACCCCGGCCTGCTTCGCTGATTTTCTGCTGCGGGATGAATCCGGGGGCTTCCCTTCTTCCTGGACCTGGAGCCTGGATGGCAGCGTGGTTTCTACCCAGCAACATCCACTCATCACCGTGCCCGCCCCCGGCAGCTATGACCTCACGCTGGAAGTTTGCAACGACATTGGCTGTGATACGATCACCTACACCGATCTGCTCATTTACGATCCCGATCAGGAGGGCTGCGACGTACTGACATTCGATAACGGCCAATCGCTCATCCTGACGCAGTGCAGCGGATTTGCCGAAGACGACGGCCAGGGGGAAAACGGTAATTACAGCAACGACATCCTCTCCCGACTCGAACTCGCCGTGCCGGGGGCGATCGGCTATGTGCTCGATTTCACGCTCTTCGACCTGGAGATCGACTACGATTTCCTGACGCTCTTCGCTTACGACGCCGCCGGTAATGAAACCATCGTCGGGGCCTTTTCCGGTGATGAGTTGGCGGGTGAGGAACTCACCATAAATAGCGAGCGGGTGCGCATCGAGTTTTTCTCCGATTTTTCGATCACCGAAGCCGGCTTTGCTTTCAGCTGGCAGTGCATCATACCCGCGGCACCCACGGCCGCCGCCGCGCTCACGAGCAACTCGCCCTCCTGCGTCAATTCCTTCGATTTGGTCAACATGACCGCCGAATTTACCGATTCCTGGAACTGGATCATCGACGGCCAAACCGTTTCCACGCAGGAAAACCCTACCCTCAGCGTTCCCGCGCCCGGAACCTGGGACGTAACCCTGCAGGTGTGTAACGTAACCGCCTGCGACACCGTCACCTACCCCGCGCTCATCAACTACGACCCGGCGGGACCCGGCTGCGATCAGGTACTATTCCTCGACGAGCAGAACTACTTCAGCCCGCTCTGTGCGGGCCGTGCCACCGATAGCGGCGGCCCCCAGGGAGATTACCAGAATAATTCCGTTTCCACCCTGGCCATCGAGGCTCCCGAGGCATACGGCTACGTGCTGGATTTCGCCCAGTTCTCGCTGGAAAATGACGCAGACACGCTTACCATTACCACCTTCGATGAGGAGGGCAACGAAACTGGTGAAAATGCCTATACCGGAACCGAACTGAACGGCCAGGAACTTACGCTCACTGCCGCTCGGATCGAACTGATCTTTACCACCGATTTCAGTGTCACCCGTGCCGGTTTCGATTTCACCTGGCAATGCCTCCTGCCCGCCGTGCCGGTGGCCGCTTTTAGTGATGCGCCCAATCTGTGCAGCAACCAACTGGTCTTGAACGACCGGAGCACCGGTGGTTTTCTGACTTACTCATGGCTACTCGACGGTCAGGAGGTCAGCAGTCTGCCCAACCCCATCATCTCGCTTCCCGACGGCGGCACCTACGACATTACGCTCATCACCTGCAATGATCTGGGCTGCGATACCCTCACCC
The DNA here is from genome assembly GCA_963710215.1 of Lewinellaceae bacterium. Taxonomy (GTDB): domain Bacteria; phylum Bacteroidota; class Bacteroidia; order Chitinophagales; family Saprospiraceae; genus Neolewinella. Next base: position 214,856 of record CAVPZP010000036.1, read on the forward strand.
GAACGGACTACGTGACCTATGACCCCGCGAACGCTTCCGATTGCGCGGATGTCGTGTTGGGTCAGGAAAACGAAGCCTTCACTTCCGCTTGTCAACTCACCATCACCGATGGGCCGGGCAACTACGCTAATTTTATTAATAGCACCCTCTTCGTCGAGGCACCCAACGCCATCGGCTACGATATTTTTGTCAATTCCTTCAACACCGAGATTGACTACGACTCGGTCACCATCCTCATTCCCGACGAGACGGGTGAATTCATTTACTTTACCTCCCTCCAGGGCGAGGTGGGTTTCCAGATCATCAACGTGCCCGCCGGCCGCATGGCCGTTAATTTCAGCTCCGACGAAAGCGTTACCCGCCCCGGCTTCGAGCTATTCTATGTCTGCAAAGAGGCCAGTCTGGTCACGGCCGGCTACAACCTCCTGCCCTGCGGCGGAAACGTAAATTTCTTCGCTTCCAGCGATGTGCCCGGCTTCACCTACAGTTGGGATGTACTCAGCGACGCGGTGAGCCTCACGGGTGACAACGTGTTTTTCAGCTATTCCCTCGACGGTGTTTACGAGGTTGTTCTCACCGCCACCGGTCCCGATACCACGATCGTGCAAACCCTGTTCGTACCCGTCACCAACGTAACCATTCCATACGTCACCCTCCCCGCTAACATTGTCGGCGGCGTCCCCACCACGCTCACCCTCGACAACGACGACCCGACCCAGTACACGTCCATCAGCTGGTTCATCGACGGCATCCTGCGGGGGGTCGGGCCGGAATTCACCTACACCTTCCCCGCCGTGGGTAGCTACGAATTGGAAGTCGTGACCGTTCATTCCGACAACTGCAACGACGCCATCACCTACACCGTCACCGTCGGCACCGTCGGCACGCGCGAACCCCTGGCCGCCGAAGGTCTCCTCCTCTTCCCCAACCCGGCCACCGACCGCCTCACCATCAGCTGGCCCGCCCCCGGCACGGAAGACTGGACCATCCGCCTCACCGACCCGCTCGGCCGCCAGATCAGCCGCCTGCAAGTGCCCGCCACCGGCGCACCCCTCGCCACCGGCCTGGACGTCAGCCGCCTGCCCGCCGGCCTTTATTTCCTCCGTTTCGAACTGGCCGACGGTACCGGTTTCACGCGCCGCTTCATCAAGCAGTAACGAGACATCACAAATTGCAACGGCCGATCCACTCCTTAAGAGCGGACCGGCCGTTTTTTATGGCAAGGTTATATTCCCCGAATCATGTGGGTCGCTGACCTGAAATGAACAAGCATATCGGGTGTCTTTCGGGCGTGCCCCCATCCCTGACGGGCTGCGGTCGGTCCCTTTCAGGGTTCGCTGTCGCTCCGTGCTGCCGCACCCTCCTACGGGCAGGGGCAAGCCCTGCCCCTACGTCGGCCTTCCAGGCACCTCACGCGGGTGCAAGGATCAGCCGCAGGCTTCTCCTGATCGCAAAGCAATCATTCGAGGTGAGAGGGGAGTTACTATCATCCCGGCCTCTTCCACTACCCTCTACAATTACTATCCAACTACTCCACCGTAGACCGCAGCTCCAGTTCCTTCATCTGCTCCTCCGCCACGGGGGCCGGGGCGTCGATCATCACGTCGCGGCCCTGGTTATTTTTCGGGAAAGCAATGAAATCCCGGATACTACTCTGCCCGTTCATCACGGCGCAGAGGCGATCGAAACCGAAGGCAATACCGCCGTGGGGCGGGGGACCGTACTCAAAGGCACCCATCAGGAACCCGAATTGGTCTTCCGCCTCCTGCTTGGTGAAACCGAGTAGCTCGAAGTTACGCGCCTGCAACTCGCGGTCATAGATCCGAATGGAGCCGCCGCCGATCTCCGAACCGTTGATGACCAAATCGTAGGCGTCGGCCCGCAGGGCCTTCATCGTATCGTGGTCGCCGGTCAGCATCCGGGCCATGTCCTCTTTCTTGGGGCTGGTAAAGGGGTGGTGCATGGCGTGGAAACGCTCGGCCTCCTCGTCCCATTCCAGCAGGGGAAAATCGACCACCCAGAGGGGTTTGAAGACTCCGGCAGGAATCATGTCGAAACGGCGCGCTACCTCCAGGCGAAGATCGCCCAGTTGCTTACGGCTCTTCTCGTCCTCACCGCTGATAACCAGCAGCAGGTCGCCCGCCTCGGCCCTGGCGGCTTTGGCCCAGGCGGCCAGTGCCTCCTGATCGAAAAACTTGTCGACGCTGCTCTTATAGCTGCCGTCTTCGTTGCACTTCACATACACCAGGCCCTTGGCCCCGATCTGCGGACGCTTCACCCATTCGGTCAGGCTATCCAGTTCCTTGCGGGTCAATGCTGATTTTTTAGGTACTCGAATTCCAACCACCAACTCGGCCGAGTCGAATACCTGGAATCCCTTATTTTGGGCTACATCGTTCAGTTCCACCAGTTCCATACCGAAGCGGAGGTCGGGCTTGTCGCTACCGTACTTGCGCAGGGCCGTATCATAATCCATGCGGGGAAAATCGGGCAGTACCTCGCCCATCGTGTGGCGGAAGAGGTGCTTGGTGAGTCCCTCGAAGGTTTGCAGGATTTCTTCCTGGGTCACGAAGCTCATCTCGCAGTCGATCTGCGTGAACTCGGGCTGGCGGTCGGCCCGCAGGTCTTCGTCACGGAAGCACTTTACGATCTGGAAGTAGCGGTCGAAACCGGCCACCATCAGGAGCTGCTTAAAGGTCTGCGGCGACTGCGGCAGGGCATAAAACTGGCCGGGGTTGAGGCGGCTGGGCACCACGAAATCGCGGGCACCCTCGGGGGTACTCTTAATCAGGAAAGGCGTTTCCACCTCCACAAACTCCTCGCCGTCCAGGTACTTGCGGGTTTCGAGGGCTAGTTTAGAGCGGAAGATCACGTTTTTCTGTAGGGGCATACGGCGCAGGTCCAGGTAGCGGTAGCGCATCCGCAGGTCGTCGCCGCCGTCACTATCGTCCTCAATGGTGAAGGGCGGGGTTTTGGCCGCGCTCAGGATTTTCAATTCACTGACCATTACCTCCACGTCGCCGGTGGGGCGGTTGGGGTTTTTGTTGGTGCGCTCACGCACGGGGCCGGTAGCCGTGATCACGAATTCGCGGCCCAGCTTGTTGGCGGCCGCCTGCAACTCGGCATTGTCTTCCGAATCGAAAACGAGCTGGGTGATACCGTAGCGGTCGCGCAGGTCCACGAAGGTCATGCCGCCGAACTCGCGGGCGGTTTGTACCCAGCCGCTCAGGGTAACTTGCTTGCCGGCATCGCGCAGGCGTAATTCTCCACAGGTGTTGGTCCGGTACATGGGTAGTTCTTTTTCAGAAAGGCGCAAAGGTAATAAGATGGGGTTGGATTAGGGCCGGGCACAAAAAAACGATCGCGGCAGGCCGTGAGGCGAGCCGCGATCGTCGGTGTCAGAGTAGTTTGCAACCACCGGCAGTACCGGCTTCGGATGATAGATACGGCTAATGCGTAATCCGTTGCCTGCGGAGCGGAGAATTATTATTTTCTTACACAATCACCTCCGGCGGCAGGAAGGGGCGGGCGTCTCCCTTTCCCTTGATAATCTCCCGCACGATGGTAGAGCTGATGTGGCTATAGGCCGGCTGGCTGATGAGAAAAATGGTTTCGATCCCGTCCCCCACGATACTGTTGAGTTGCGAAATAGTCTTCTCATAATCGAAATCAGAGGCGTTACGCAGTCCGCGCAGCAGGTACTGCGCCCCGATATGATTGCAGTAGTGGGCGGTCAAGCCCTCGAACCGGTCCACCGCTACGCGATCCTCGCCGGCAAAGACGGCTTCGAGCCAGGCGATACGCTGTTCCAGCGGGAAAAGGTATTTTTTCTGCGAGTTGATGCCCACGGCCACCACCACGCGGTCGAAGAGGGGCAAGGCCCGCCGCACGAGATCGACGTGGCCCTGAGTGATGGGATCGAAGGAACCGGGAAAGACGGCAGTACGCATAGTATTCGAAGGCTTTGGTGGAAAGGTAGCCAATTCAGTCAACTGGCAAAAGCTGCGACTCTGAAATTATGCTAAATCGGCCGTTGTGAATCTCATCATGAACGACAATTGTGCTTCCCATAAATTATGAAATATTCAATAAATTTCATATTAAACATCACCAACCGTAATAAATTAATCATTTCGTTGAAAAACTTGCCGGTTAAAACCTGTTGCCCCTATATTTGCACTGTCAGCAAGTAACGCTAAACGTAGCTTTTCAAACCTTGCCGACCAACATTGTGATCTGATGAAACTGGCAGCCATGCCCTCCTGTCTCGGGGGTGGGGAGTTCAGGATAAAGGTTTGTTACCGGCACCGGTCCGTATCGCTCGATACTGCTCAATGCCGGAAACCGACCCCAACTGCCCCGTGAAGGTTCGACTCCTTCGGTCACAGCTGGGCAGGCGCGTTGCGCCTGCATAATTCTGCAGGCGTGCTGCGCACGCTGGTATTTCAGTACTTTGGTACTCAGCCTAGGCATACAGAGGTATGGGGCTATATATATTGTGATCTGATGAAACTGGCAGCCATGCCCTCCTGTCTCGGGGGTGGGGAGTCCGGGATAAAAATCGGCTACCGGCAGCGACTCGTCTTCACCCGACGTGAGCCGCTGCGAATAGTCCGGCACTAACCGCCCCGTGAAGGTTCGACTCCTTCGGTCACAGCTGGGCAGGCGCGTTGCGCCTGCGTATTTTTGTAGGCGTGCTGCGCACGCTGGTACTTTACCTGCGGTGATCGTAGCTAGCTCTTCGGAGTTGGCAGACGTGTTATGCAACGTTGTTAAGTTGTTACTCCGCCTACTCTTCCATATCTTCCCCAAGACCTGCGGTCTGACCTCTCCCACGGGGGGAGGTTGATGCGTCTGTAAACCTTGCATCATCGCGAGTAACCACCATAGCAGCAGCCTCGGTGCTGCATCCCGCGAGTCAGCGTGTACGAAATGTTCAGAAAATAGAACATTCGCTTTTTATTCCTCAACCCTTTTACCGTTATTTTGCAAAACACTCAAAGGTTAGTCCCGGCGGGGCGGGGCGATCTGTTATATCCCCATAGCACGGGATGCAACCCCTCCACCGTTTTTTTACGCACCTCATTCAACTCGATTACTCAGTCATTAGCTGCGCTGCTTCTCTCAATCGCAAAGCGATTCTTCGAGGTCAGCCATTCAATCAATCATTCAGTCATTCAATCATCGCGCACGGCGGCAAAGCCGCCTGATCGGAGTGCAACTCCTCCACCGTTTTTTTACGCACCTCATTCACCCCGATTACTCAGCCCCTCACCTCGAAAGATCATTTATGATCGAGAGAAGCAGCGCAGCTAATCCCTCCATCCTTCATTCCTTCAATCCCTCCATCCTTCATTCCTTCATTCCCTCCATCCTTCATTCCTTCAATCCTTGCCCCTGCCCGCGTGAGGTGCCTGGACGGTGATCCGCGCAGCGGGCAGCCCGCAGGGCCAAGCCGACAGGCGCGCCGGGAAGGTGCCGGCCCGGCCGTCAGGACGGGACACGCCCAACTAATCGGAAGAAGTTAGCGGCCGGGGAAGGAACCTCCTTAATTATCTACGAACGTAGCGCGGTTTATTTAGCTCCCGGCAACGGCAGATTGCCTAATTTTGCGGTTTGCTCACCCCTCGCCCCTGCCCGCCATGCTCGATTATGAAACCCGGAAAGCCACGATCCAAACCCTGCCCTCCGATGAACTGTGGGTAATGACCGCTTTGGTGGCGTGGGGGGATAAGGCTACGGTGGGCAATCTGGTATACCTGCTGAATGGTGCGCGGCTGGCCAAAACCCGGGGGGTAGTCTGGCAGGAGGAAGGGGTGAAATCCATCCTGCGGGAGTTTGAGCGGGAGGGTTACGCACGAATGACCTCCGGCGGTACGACAACGATGACGGCGGAGTGGCGGCCGGCCATCATGATGGGCACCTACTTGTTGCACCCCGAAGTGACGGCCCGCCTGGCGGCTAGCACCTACCAGTTTTTACGGTATGGGGAAAAAAATAATTATCGTTCCCGAAATTTATACCGAAGCGGATCAGGTAACTACTCAGATTACCCGCGACGCTGCCTTCTGCTGCTCTTGCAGAACAAGTGGGAGGATTTTGAGCAGCTCTACAGTGAACTGACCTCGCGTAATTTTTATTTCCACGTCGGTTCGATTGCGGATACGAAAAAAGAGATCGACCGTCTTTTTTCTTATTTCGACGCGGATTTCTGGCTCAGTTTCCACCCTTATTTTCACTCGCTGGCCCTGACGGAGACCGTGGGCAATACCAAGAACTGGGACGAGACCACGGCCGAGCACATTTGCGTGTACTTGTCCGATCTGCCGCTGGATCCTTATTACGAAGTAGATCACCGGGAAACACAGCTGACGGCGGGCATGATGACCCTGCAGGAGGTGCCCAACTGGCCGAAACTGCAGAAGAACTTTCCCGGCCTGACGGCCGTGGCGAAGCTGCTGAAGGGCGACCGTGCCGCAACCGCGCCGGAACTGGTGCGAGAGCCGATCCATGACCAAATACTGGACCTGCCCTTTCTGGTGGGGTGCCTGTACCGCCTGGGGGCAGGAGAAATGACCGCCGCCCGGCTGGTGAAGTCAATCAAGCAAATCCAGGTATCGCATACGCCCGCCGTGGCAAATTCGCTACGGTACTACCTCGATTACGAGCTGGGCAAGCAAGATCATCTGGAGCCGGAGCAGCTCTACCCCGGTTACGGCACCAATGCGATAGAGTGGATGGTGACCCTGTGGTGCGGCAGCTGGCTGAATATACGCCCCCTGGAGGAGCAGGTGCTCTACCTGAAGCGGATGTTGCAACAGGGCGGTTTCGGCCGGATGCCCTGGGTGACGGGAGAAATTTATAACAGCCTGGCCCTGTTGTTGCCCGGAACAAAGGAGCAGGCCGGCTGGAAGCGCGAAGCCGAGCAGCTGGCCGAGCGGCACGGATTTACCTACTTGCAGAATATGGTGCAGGTGCGCGCTGCCTGGGAGCGGGCCTTTCAGGTGCTGGACCAGCTGAACAACCAGCAGGCACCCACTACCGGCAGCGACACCGAGCGCGAGACTCGCCTGATCTGGCTGGTGGATTTTGACACCCACGACATCTACCCCAAGGAGCAAAAGCAGGGCAAGAAAGGTTGGACGAGCGGCCGCAAGCTCAACTGGAGCGAATTCGTGAAGGAAGAATTTATCCTGGAAGACCGGGACGAGCAGGTGATAGCGGCTCTGGTGAGCCGGGACGGCAAGCAGATTTCGCCGCACTACTATTATTCCAACGACAATATCCAGGTCTACTTCAGTAAGGCACTCTACCAGTTGGCCGGTCATCCGCTGGTGTTCATGGACGAGAAAAAGCGCATCCCCCTGACCCTGAAACGGGGTACGCCGGAGCTGCAGGTGACCGAAACCGAAGACGGCCTGCTGCTGCGCTTCGACCCCCCGGCATCGAAACAGGGCTATGTGTACCAGAAAGACACCCCCACCCGCTACACCATTTATAAGCTGACGGAAGAGCAGGCACAACTGGCCCGCGTGATCGGCGAGGCAACCACCGTGCCCAATGCCTATCGCAAGGCGCTGGAAGACAAATTGCCGGGAATCCGCAACAAAGTGGCCGTGCTTTCCTCCACCGACCTGATCAACGGCGAGCTGCCGGAACTGGCGGGCAGCCCCAAACCCTGCGTGCAACTGTTGCCCTTCGGCGATGCCTTTAAACTGGAGTTGTATGCGCGGCCGCTGCCCGAGGAGAGCTACTACTTTAAACCCGGCGACGGATTGCCGCGCAGCATTGTGGCCCAGGAAGACGGCCGTGCCGTGCTGGTGCGCGATCTGGCTGCCGAACGCGCCGAAGTGGAGGCCCTGATTGCCGCCTGCCCCACGCTGGCCGGCCGGCCGCACGACAGCTATGAGTGGCAACTGGACGACGTGCAGGCGGCCCTGCGGGTGCTGCTGGAACTGCGCGGCCTGTTGGCCCAGGGCACCATTACCCTGGAACACCCGCGCGGCGAAAAACTGAAACTGGTCTCGGTAGCCGGATCGGACGACCTGCGCCTGCAGATCAACAAGAGCCGCGACTGGTTTCAGGTGAGCGGCGACCTGCGGGTGGACGAAAACCGCGTCATCGACTTCGAGCTGCTGCTGGAGCACGCCGCTAACGGCGACGGGTTCATCAAACTGGCCACCGGAGAATTTGCGGCCCTGACCGATGAACTGCGCGAGCGGATACTGGGCATGGAGGGCCTGCTGCACCAGCGCGGCAAAAAGCGCGAACTGCCCACCCTGGCCGCCGGGCACTTTGCCGAACTGGCGGAGGGACTGGACGACCTGGAAGTGGACGAACTGTGGCAGGAAAGTCTGGAACGGATCAAACTGGCCCAAAACAGCCGCCCCACCCTGCCCAAGAATTTTAACGCCGAACTGCGCGACTACCAACTAAAGGGGTTCGATTGGCTGATGCGCCTGGCCACCTGGGGCGTGGGCGGTTGCCTGGCCGATGACATGGGCCTGGGTAAGACCGTGCAGGCACTGGCCGTGCTGACCAAGCGGGCGCAGGAAGGCCCGGCCCTGGTGATAGCGCCGGCCAGCGTGACCCGCAACTGGCGGTCGGAAACCGAGCGTTTCGCGCCCGAACTGATTCCCATTCTGCTGGCGGGTAGTGCCGACGTGGGCCTGCTGAGCGAACTGGGCAAGGGCGACCTGCTGCTGGTGAGCTACGGTCTGCTACCCTTTATCGGGGAGGAACTGGCGGAGATTCCCTTTGCCACCATCGTACTGGACGAGGCGCAGGCCATCAAGAACCCCGCCACCAAACGGGCGCAGGTGGTGAACCAGTTGCAGGGCGATTTCAAGATCGCCACCACCGGTACGCCCATTGAGAACCACCTGGGAGAACTCTGGAGCCTGTTCCGGTTCCTCAATCCCGGTTTGCTGGGTAGCCGCGAGGCATTCGGGGCCAAGTACGAACGACCGATCGTTAAGGACGACGATGCCGAAAGCCGCGAGCAGTTGCGCCGTCTGGTGCAGCCCTTCATCCTGCGCCGCCGCAAGGAGAACGTACTAAAGGAGTTGCCCGCCAAAACGGAGATCATCCTGAATGTGACCCTGAGCGCGGAAGAACGCGCCCTCTACGAGGCCATGCGCCGTCAGGCCCTGAAAGAGATTGCCGATGCCGACGAGCAGGCCCGCCGCTTCGTAGTGCTCTCGCAACTGACGCGGATGCGCCAGGCCTCCTGCCACCCCAGGTTGGTGCGCAAAAAGAGTAAGGTGCCGAGTGCCAAACTGCAACTGGTGGGCGAGACCATCCTGGAACTGATCGAGAACGGCCACAAGGCCCTTGTATTCAGCCAGTTCGTGCAGCACCTGAAACTGGTGGAAGACTGGGTGCGCAGCCAGGATATTGCCTACCAGTACCTGGACGGCAGCACCCCCGGTAAAAAACGGCAGGAGTACGTGGATGCCTTCCAGAGCGGCGAGGGCGACCTCTTCCTCATCAGCCTCAAAGCCGGCGGCACCGGCCTGAACCTGACCGCCGCCGACTACGTGTTGCACCTGGACCCCTGGTGGAACCCCGCCGTGGAGGACCAGGCCAGCGACCGCGCCCACCGCATGGGCCAGCAGCGGCCGGTGACGGTCTACCGCTTCGTGAGTGAGGACACGATCGAGGAGCAGATCATCGCCCTCCACCAGGAGAAGCGTGATCTGGCGGACCAGATTCTTTCCGGTACCAGTAAGAGTGGGCAATTGGGCGTGGAGGAGATACTGCGGATGCTGAAGGGAGAGTAGCATTAGCCAAGCACTACCATTCCCTCCAACTTCTTGAAAATTAGGTATTTTCAAAAATAATGTTTACCTTTGCGGCCCTTTTGTAAGGAGCATGCGATGAGTCATTAGATTGTACCGCCTCCGGCCAACGACCGATCCGCCATAGGATCGCCACGAGAAACGCCCGTTTGACGAAAGTTAAACCCGGCGTTTCCCCCTTTCCCCGCAACAGCGGTGTGCCGGATCAAGGAAGAAAAGTACAATGGAGTTATCCCTGTGGGCCTTGCGTACACCGGAAAATACTATTCCATTGTCTACATTCTCAGCTCTGGGACTCTCTGCGGAGGTCCTCAAATCCCTCGCGGAACTAGGTTTCGAAACCCCCAGCGATATCCAGGAACGCGCCATTCCCCACCTGATGGGCGATAGCGCCGACCTCATCGGTCTGGCCCAGACCGGCACCGGCAAAACGGCGGCCTTCGGCCTGCCGCTGCTGGAGCAGATCGACCCCGCCGACGAATCCATTCAGGCCCTCGTCCTCTCGCCCACCCGCGAACTATGCCGGCAGATTGCCGGCGAACTGGCCAAATTCAGCAAGTATCAGCAACGGCTCAACGTGCTGGCCGTCTACGGTGGCGCGCCCATCGTGGGCCAGATCAAGGCCCTGCGCCGCCCGCAGCAAATCCTGATCGCCACCCCCGGCCGCCTGATCGACCTGCTGGACCGCAAGGCCGTTAAACTGGACCAACTACGATACCTGGTGCTCGACGAGGCCGACGAGATGCTCAACATGGGCTTCAAGGACGAACTGGACAACATCCTCAGCCACACCCCGGCCGAGAAGAAAACCTGGCTGTTCTCCGCCACCATGCCCACCGAGATTCGGCGCATCGTGAAGACCTACATGACCGACCCCGTGGAGGTGAAGATCGATAGCAAGAACCTGGTCAATGTCAACATTGCCCATCAGTACGTCGTCGTTCACCCCGCCGACAAGGTGGAAGCCCTGATGCGCTTCGTGGACGTGGACCCCGAGATGCGGGCCATCGTGTTCTGCCGCACCCGCCACGAAACCAATAACCTGGCGGATATCCTGATGTCGCGCTCCTACCGCTCGGATGCGTTGCACGGCGATATGTCGCAGGCCCAACGCGACCAGGTGATGCACCGCTTCAAATCCGGCGGTCTCCAGATCCTGGTAGCCACCGACGTGGCCGCCCGCGGTATCGACGTGAACGACCTGACGCACGTTTTCCACTACAGCCTGCCCGACGACAACGCCTACTATACCCACCGCAGCGGCCGCACGGCCCGCGCCGGCAAGGACGGCCTATCCATTGCCTTCATCTCCAAAAACGAGGGCTACAAGATCAACCGCCTCGGCCGTAATTTGGGCATCGACTTCGAGCGCATCTACATCCCCAACATGGAGCAGATCGCCGAACAGATGGTGACCAACTGGTGCAACCACGTGCTGAGCCAGACCGAGGGTCCGGAACCGAGCGGCGACCTGATCACCACGGCCTTCAAGATGTTCTCCGACCTCAGCAAAGAAGACCTGATCAAACTGCTGCTACAACAGCGGCTCCGGGGCCTTAACCTGAACGACGCCCGCGATCTGAACAAGTTCTCGGCCATCAAGATGGACGGCGGCGGCGGCGGTAACAAGCGTTCCGGCGGCGGCAAGCCCTACAAGGGTAAAAAGAGCGGCGGCGGCAACAAACATTTCCGCAAAAACGGTGCCCCGGCGGCCAAGCGCCCCCGCACGAAGAAGAACCGCTACTAGCGGAGGCTTAATATCCTATATTCGAGCAGAAAATTCAAGCCCACCACGACGGAATGTCGTGGTGGGCTTGCTGCGTTATCGCCGACGGGATCATAAACCTCGCCTTCGGTTTCACCATCGGTGCCGTTGCCGTCGCACCGGCCTACGGTCCGGGCGGCCGGGAAGCATGCGGAGGACATTTTGCGCAAGTTTCGTAACAAGGAATAGCCTTCTTTTCAGGGGGCGTGCCCCCGGCCAAAGGCCGGGGTCGGTCCCTTCCATGCTCGCCTGTCGGCTCGGCCCTGCGGGCTTCGGTGCCCGGGCCGGGGGAATCCCCGGTCCGGGCACCTCTCATTCCAGGCACCTCACGCGGGAGCCATTCGGAGACGCAAAATTTTGCGTCTCCAGCCATGCCGTAATCCCACGAGGGGAATCTGCACCACGGCTTCTCAACAAAAAATGTGCCAATCTCAAACCTTTTCCCGCCCCCAACCGTAGAATGCCCGTAACTTGCGCTATTACGCTCTCGGAAAAAATTACGAAACGCGCCCATGCTTAGACAGACCGCCAGCCAGAAGATGCTCCAGAAGCTCTCCCCGCAACAGATTCAGTTGATGAAACTGTTGCAGATACCGACGGCCACCCTGGAACAGCGGATCAAGGAAGAACTGGAGGCCAACCCCGCGCTGGATGAAGGGGACAGTGAGCGAGACCGTGCCGAGAAAGAAGAACGCGACCGTCAGGAAGAAGAATCTGCGGACAACGAGCGCGAGGAAACCTTCGAGCTGGACGATTACCTGCAAAATTATATCGACGACGACCCCTCCTCCTATAAAACGCGGGGAGAAAGCAGCAACGGTGACGAGGAAGACCGGCAGGTACCGATGGCCGTCGAAAACTCCTACCATGAGCACCTGGAAGACCAGTTACATACGCTTTCACTGAAGGGCGAAAAGGAAGAAACCATTGCCCGCCAAATTATTGGAAGTATTGACGATGACGGCTACCTGCGCCGCTCGCCGGAGTCGATTGCCGATGACCTGCTGTTCAGCCGTAACCTGGATGTCAATGAGCGGGATGTACTTCAGATACTGGAAAAAATCCAGCGCTTCGATCCTCCCGGCACGGGTGCACGCGATCTGCGGGAGTGCCTGCTCATCCAACTGGACATTAAACTCCACCGCGAGGGAAAAATGGGGGCCGCCCGCACCGCCGACCTCACGCTGGCACGGACCATCATCGCCGATTACTTCGAGGAGTTCTCCAAAAAACACTTTGAAAAATTGGTCCGCGCCCTGGAAGTAGACGACGACGACCTGCGCGACGCCATGGCGCAAATCCTGAAATTGAACCCCAAGCCCGCCAGCGGCTATTCCGGCCGCAACCGGGGCGGCGGGCAGTACGTGATGCCGGATTTTCTGATCAGCAACCGCAATGGCGAACTGGAGCTGACCCTCCACGGGCGCAATGCCCCCGACCTGCACGTGAACGACCACTACCGCGATATGCTGCGCTCCTTCCGCAGCCGGCGGGAGAAGAAGCAGGAAATCAACCGCAAGGACCGCGAGGCCGCACAGTTCATCAAACAAAAGATCGACTCCGCCCGCTGGTTTATCGACGCCATTCAACAACGGCGCAATACGCTCTACAGCGTGATGTATGCCCTGATGCAGTACCAGAAAGATTTTTTCCTTTCCGGGGACGAGAAAAAACTTCGCCCCATGATCCTCAAGGATATTGCGGATATCACCAACCTTGATATCAGTACCGTTTCCCGGGTAGCGAACAGTAAATTCGTGCAAACGGAATTCGGCACCTTTTCCCTGAAGAAATTCTTTAACGAGAGCATGAGTACGACCGGGGGCGAGGAGGTATCCACGCTGGAAGTAAAAAAGGTGCTGGAAGAGATCATCGAAGCCGAAAACAAGCGGAAGCCGCTTAGTGATGAGAAATTGATGAAAGCCCTCCAGGCGGCCGGCTACGACATTGCCCGCCGCACGGTAGCCAAATACCGCGAGCAACTGGGTGTGGCGGTAGCGCGGCTCAGAAAAGAATTTTAATTTTTAGCCGGCACGTTTCTCACTATACATCGAAGCTCACCACCAATTCCTTGCTGGTAGGATGAGACTGGCAGGTTAGGACAAATCCGTCGGCGACCTCATCCGCATCGAGGGCAAAGCAGGCATCCATGGTGACGCCGCCGCTCACGACTTTGGCCATGCAGGTGGAACAGGCTCCGGCCAGACAAGAATAGGGGGGCAATTCGCCCGCTTCCAGCAGGCCGTCCAGTACACTCTGGCCGGGCTTGAGCCGGTAGGTAGTTTCCTTACCGCTGAGGATGGCGGTAACCTCGGCTCCTTCCACGGTACCTTTGGCGTGGGTTTCTTTGACGTCGTTGGCGGTAGTAAACCGCTCGGTAGCTATCTGATCTTCCTTGATGCCGGTGCCGAGTAGTGCCAGTTCGACGGTTTCGATCAGGCCGCCGGGACCGCAGATAAAGTAGCGAGCAGCCCCGGCGTCTCCCTGCGTGGGATGCTCGGCGAGGAACTCACGAATACGCTCGCCGTTGATCCGGTTACCGCCCCGGCCGATGGCCCGCCGCCACAGCTTTCTCAGGCCGCTGGGTTGCTTATTTTCGGGGGCAGTCAGGTGGTGCTCCAGGAACAATTGTCCCGCGTAGCGTTCTTCCAGGGCCGTGAGTTCGTCGTGAAAAATGATGTCTTTTTCCGTCCGATTGCCGTAAAGGACGTTAACCCGCGAGCGTGGTTCCGCCTCCAGAAAAGTTTTCAGAATAGAGTAGAGGGGGGTGATGCCACTGCCCGCACCGAAAAGATAAATATCGCGCGTTAGGTCCGGGTCGGGCTGGGCGAGGAAGCGGCCCTGGGGCGGCATCACGTCTACGGTTGTCCCGGCTTTGATGTAATCGTTAAGGTGGTTGGAGACGATGCCGCCCTTTAACCGCTTCACCGAAACGGCCAATTCCTCCTCCAGCGGGCTGCTGCACATGGAATAGGCGCGACGCTCCTCCTTCCCGTCGATGACAAAGCGTAAGGTAAGGTACTGGCCGGCCTGATAGGTGAAGATGTCTTTTAGCTCCCCGGGAATGGCAAAGAAAAAGCTGGCGGTATCGGCGGTTTCGGAACGGACCCGGCTAATGGTGAGGGCGTGGAAATCAGTTTTACTCATGGTGGTCGGCAGTCAGGAAAAATACAAAGGTTAGGGCTTAGAAACGACGCAGGGCGGGCATGGTTTCGCCGGGCGTGAAATAGCCACGTAAAATGCCCCTGCGGACACGACTCCGCAGGGGCATTTGAATGGGTGGCCGTCGATTTTCCGTCTTGGTTGCAGACGGCGGCGGCCGGCGAGTGCTACTTCGGTTTACTGAAGCACGACTTGCTTCTCGTCGATCATCTTGCGCATGTTGATCAGCGCGTAGCGCATCCGGCCCAGGGCCGTGTTGATGCTGACACGGGTGAGCTTGGCGATTTCCTTGAAGCTCATGTCAGCATAGTGGCGCAGGATAACGACTTCGCGCTGCTCGGGCGGCAGGGCGTCTACCAGTTGGCGGACCTTTTCGTGGGTCTGGTTACGGATGATGGTCTGCTCGGCGTTGTCATCGCCCGACTGTAGTACATCAAAGATATTGAACGTCTCGGTGGCACTGACCTGCGGGCGGCGCTTGTTGCGGCGGAAGTAGTCGACGCACATATTGTACGAGATGCGCATGGCCCACTGGAGGAATTTGCCCTCGTGGTTGTACTTGCCCTTGCGCAGGGTGTCGATGATCTTGATGAACACTTCCTGGAAGATGTCTTCGGCCAGGGACTGATCCTTGACGAAGAGATAGATGGAAGTGTAAATTTTTTGTTGGTGCCGGTTGAGCAGTTCTTCGAAGGCGGAATCGTTTCCGTCCAGGTATGCGGTGATCAGGTCTTGATCGGTTAGCGTCTTAACGTCCATTAGAGTACGAATTAGCGGTTTGTGTAATTGGGATTTCCCGGTTGCGATCTTGCTAAAAATTCGTGTAGACGTTAGTATCTATAAAGAATGCTTTGGTGATAAATACGAGACCCGGCAGTGGTTTCGTTAGCCCAAAGATAGCACCTTCCCCACCGGACTGACAAGGATTTGACGCAATTCATCCTTTCTTTAACGCGATCTTAACGGATTCGACGATGGCCGTATGCGGGCACGGGCAGAACATTTGCGCGGTTAGGCTCCCTTAATTAAGCCAATGCAAGGATATATTTTGTACAGGCCGCTTATTCTGCTCAATGATTTTTTAATTTAGGTGCTTTACCTTATTGTGCCGTTTCGGCACTTTTTAACTTTTGCCGGCCCATTATTTTAAGATTTCCGGTGGTTCGTTTTCTGTCTTTGACGGTTTTGCCTCATTCAGGCAGAATCTCGGGCGGCGCGAAAAAATAGTTCGCCCGGAACTTGCCGACTTACCCGAGACGTTGTATATTTGCGTCCGCTTAGGGAATGAGGCAGTTTGCTGCCGGGTTTCCGGGCTTGTTCGGGCGGTTAGCTCAGTTGGTTTAGAGCACCTCGTTTACACCGAGGGGGTCGGGGGTTCGAGCCCCTCACTGCCCACCATAAGTAAGAGTCGCTTCCTCCGGGAAGCGACTCTTTTTTTATGCCCCGTTGCGTGAGGTGCCTGGAAGGGCGGCGCGTTAGCGACGAGTGCGTAGCACCGACCGGCAGGGAGCCTGGAAGGGACCGGCCCCGGCCTTAGCCGGGGACACGCCCAAACCCCTCTTGCACCCTGCCGGCCTTGTTCTCAGGGCAGTTTGGTAAATCGCACGCTCCGGGTCTCGCCGTCCGCTTGTTCCTGGCGCAGGAAATAGGTGCCGGGGGGGAGCGATTCTACCGCCAACGAGAAGGTTTGGGTACCCGCCGCAACCGACCGGCTGCCGGACTGAACCGCCGTGCCGGTCGTGTTGACGATGGTCCACCGGAGCGGCCCTTCCCGGGTGATTTCGGTGGTTACGCTCAGGTTGCCGCCGGTGGGGTTAGGGAAAATCGTCGTGCTGAAATTATGGCCCGGTAAGGCTGCCGTAGTGATCTCGGGCGCAAGGTCGGGCGGACAGCCCGCTCCCTCGGTAAGGCGAACATTGCGGAACATGGAATTGCCGTTGGCACCGCCGGTGTCGTGATCGCTGACGAAGAAGAGCCACGCGGCGGTAAAATCGAGGTAGGCCCCGACCGGAATGGTGTAGGAGCGCCACTGCCCGTCGGCCGGGTAGTCGGCAAAGTCGCCGTTGCCCCACGCCTGCGTGCCATAGAGGCGGAAAGTTTTGTCGGAAGAGATACCCTGGTTGTCGTCCAGGCCGATACCGTGAATTTCCCCCTCGATGAAGGAGCGAAACTGGAAGGTAAGCACGGTGGTAGAGGTGATGGGGTAGTCGATGGGAACGGCTTTCCAGGCGTTGTTGGAGAGGCGTAGCTCATTGCCCCCGTCGGTGATTTCCATCAGACCCAAATCCTGATTGCCCCCGTAGGGTACGGGCACGGTTTCTTGAAAGTTAAAACCGAGGCAACCGTTTTCAACATCCGGGGTCGCAGGGCAGGCAGAAGCCGGTGGTCTCGGAGCCGGGGAACGACCCGCCGTCGGCCAGGACGTTGCCCTCGGTATCGGTGAGCAGATAGCTGCCCTGGCCGTAGTTGCAGCACAGGCCGTCGTTGTAGCTATCGAAAATGATGAAGTCGAAGCACTCGTCGGGCAGGCAAAAAGTATCCACCTCGATCACGCCGTTCAGGGCTTTGCCGTAGGGGCCGCCCTGGAGGAGGACGGAATCTGCCGCATCCACGATTTGCCAGGTGGTTTCGGGGCCGAAGTTGTCGAGGGTGAGGCTAAGAATCACCCCGCCGCCGGAGCAGATATCGGAGCTGTCGCCCGACGGCCCGTCGGGGTTGCTGGAACCGCCGCCGCCGCCACCGCCGCCGATGGTGGGGCAGGCGGTTTGCAGGCAGGTGGAGGTGCCGATCTTGTTGAGCATCACGTTGCGCGGCTGCGAGCCGAAACCGAGGCTGAGGTTGACGCCCACCGAGGTGACGTGGCAGTAAGACATAATGGTGCCGCCGCCCGCAGGCAGGCCGGGGTTGCCGCAGGTGCCCTCGGTATAGCCGGAGCAACCGTCGATGGCCGTATTGTTGCCGTTCCACACACAGGCATGGGTGTGCTGGCTGCCCAGCAGGTGCCCGATCTCGTGGGCGACGACCAGCGTGGAGTAGGAGTAGGCGGGTATGTCGGCAAAAGTGGGGTTGATGCTGGCAAAGCTCAGGCGGGCCGCCGTGTAGGGGTGGCACAGGCCGCTGAGGACCGCGATGCCGCCGCTGGCCTGGTAGGAAAGTAACTGCCCAATGTCGCCGTTGAAACTCTGGCGCACCGACTGAAATTGGGTCAGCATACTGCTGCTGCTGGTGCCCTGGTAGGGGCTGGGGATGTCCCACAGGAAAATCTCGCTGATGGACACGGATATTCCCTCGTCCGCATAGAGCGTGGTCACCTGATTGAAAAGCGCGGTTACGTAGTTGATGGAACCGAGCAAGCCGCCTTTTTCGAGGTAGATGTCGTGGTCTACTTCCAGGTAGACGCCTACGCAGTCGGTGGAACGCGCTTCGCCACCGGTGGGGCTGCGCAGTTCTTCGGCCCCGTAGCCGATACCGCTGTCTACCGCGCCGCAGTTGAAGGAGGCCGGACCCGGCAACTGGGCATCGTTGAAGAGCAGGTATGAGCGATATTCCGATTTGGCGGCGGGATCGGGTTCCGTTAGTGGAACCAGGGACAGATTGCCCAGCCGGGGGCTGCTGATGAGGGCCGTCAGCTCGCCGTCGAAGACACTGAGGGCAACCAGGCTGTTCTCCTCGCCCGCCAGGGTGCCGCGGTAGTGCAGGCCGGGAGCCAACGTTTGCGAAGACGTGCTGCCGGCCAGCCGGATGGTAAGCGGAACGACGGGCTGGAGGGTGAGTTGCAGTTCAAGCAGAGGTTGGCCGGCACCGCGTGGCACTGATAACTTGAGTTGGGGCGGCGCGGCGGCAAAGAGTTCGGCCCGCGATTCTTCGTGCAAATCGAGGCGGTGGTAGTCGACTACCTCGGCCGGTAAGGACGGGCCGGATGCACGGGCGTGGCTATTGGGATCGGCAAATAATGCCGGGAAGTCTCGCTCGCCCGTAGCTTGCAAACGGGTTTGAGCGGACATGGTGATGAGAGGGAGCACCAGGAAAATTATTCCCAGGCCCCAGTGGTGTAAAGATTTCATGTGAAAAGCGGTTTTCTCAGTGAATAAAGGCTCCTCGTCCCACTACAGGGATCATTGTTTACGAAGGAATGATCCGGTCAGTAGTGAGGCGATTGGAGGGATAAGTAAAAACGGGGTATTGTTGCATGCCGGTGGCAGGCCGAATGTCTGGTGAGACACCGGATGTGCTACGTTTAAGATCGTGTCTAAATTTTTACTTCCTGAGAACCAAGCATTTAAGAACCTGGCGTCATGAAAACTGACTTACGTAACCCGCTATGCGCGCAAGTTTTTATCTAGCCAGAACCTTAAATCATTGATCCTCAGTTCTTAAAAATTTTAGACACGATCTAAGAAACAAATCTCTATGGGTACAGTGTGACAGACTCAGTCTGCGACAAGTAAGGTTAATGCAGAAAAAAATGTATACAGCCTAGCAAAAAAGACACTTATGCATAAGAATATTTGGCAGATGAGTACCAAGTGCCGGTGTTGCAACTCAGCACCTCTCTAAACAAAGATAAGATTGGCTAATGATAGCCGCCGCAAACACAGAGAGAATAAAAGAAGTGGTTTTGGAACGGTCAGTTTTGGTTGAGAACGGTAGCATTTGGTGCCTGCCCGACGCCGAACCCCACCGGATATATTACGTTATAACAGTACATGGATGAAGCTGGAAATGATCACTCTACTGATTGCCAAGTCACAAAATATGGCAATAAGTGCTAATGTGTTAATTTTTATCTTTCCGCTATTTGTCTCCATCCATTTAACCATAAACCGACCGTATGAACTTCGCCTCCTTAACCGATTACCTTCCTTCCACCGCCCAACTGGAGCGCGGTGCCCGCAAGGTGAAACGCAAATTTAAACCCGCTACGCCCCGCACCCGCCTACAGGCCGGTCTGGATCACGTGGCCGCCTCCTTGCCTAGCGGTTCGGATTTGCGCCGTAGTGCCGATCGTGCGGTCGATTACCTGCCCAGCACCTCCGATGTGCGCCGCAACGCTAACCGCGCAGCCGCCTATCTGCCCAGCTACCACCTGGACCGCACCTATTTCACCTACGAAGACGATACGGAGACGGATTACCTCAAGGGTTTCATTGCCGGTACCGTTGCCGGTCTGGTAGGCACGGCCCTCAAAGCACTTTCCGAGCGCGTGGCCCCCACCAAGCCGGAAGCCGCCCCCTCGGCCCCCGAAAATCTGGCCCAGGATGTTTCCGTTGCGGTGACCGACAAGCACCTGCGGGCAACCAATGAGGAAATTGCCGAGCAGGGCATCTACTGGACCTTCGGCGCACTGGCCGGCGGCGTATACGGCATGGCCGCCGAGGCAACGCCCGTGGTGCGTTCCGGCTTCGGCGTTCCGTTCGGAGCCATCCTGTTTGCCGCTACCCACGAATCGCTGTTGCCCGTGCTGGATCTGGCACCCTCGCCCGCCCGCAAGCCGGCCAAGTACCAGATCAGCCAACTGGCCAGCCACCTGATCTACGGCGCAGCCGTGGAGGTTGTGCGCCAGGGCGTACGCGAACTGCTGGACGACTACGAGTTTTAGTCCATCTCCATAATTGATAAATAAAAAGGGAGTACTACCGGCCGGTAGTACTCCCTTTTTACTGAGGCGGTGCCTTTGGTTAAAACATGACGCCCAGCACCAGGGTGATGCTGTTTATCTTTCCTTTGCTGTCATCTTCCCGGTCCATCCGACCGGGGCGCACCAGACGGGTATTCTTGTCCTTGGTCAGATCGGCAAAACCCGACTGAAACGCCAGCCCGCCCACCAGCGAAGTACTGGAAGAAACATTGTACTCTACACCGGCCCCGAAACCCCAGCCGAGGTTAATGGGGTTAACGGCCGAGCTGATGTCGTACTTCTCTTCGGAATCCACTCCGCTTACGTTTTCAATCTGCCCGCGCGACTGCGTAGTGATACCCAGGTGCAGGGCGGGTTGCATATAGTAGCGCAGGTAACCGAACTCACGCGTACGCAACTTCAGCCCCAGGGGGATTTCTACAAACTGCAGGCTGTACTTGAAGTCCGTCTCGCCGGGAAAGGCCCGCGCATCCAGGTCGTCTACTTCCGTCCAGATATTCACCTCGTCAAACGAACCCTCGTAGTAGAGCGTACCGCCGGCATTGAAGTGAAAACCGAGGCCGGTGGTGAACGCATAGTTCTCGCGGAAGTAGAATTCCGCAATCATCCCCAGTTTCAGGCCCAGGTTGGTGCCGTTGGAATTAATCAGGGTTTCGTTGGTCGACATCCAGCTAAAGGACGGACTCAACTGGAAGCCGAAGCGGATGTCGGAAGACCCGCCGCCGCCCGCGGGGGTGTACTGGGCCGAGAGCGGCGCGGCGGCACCCAGCAGGGCAACAAAAGTGATCAGGCCGAAGAGGCGTTTCATAAGGGTAATTTTTGAGGATTGATAACGTTCGATGGGGCAACGTCAGTGCTGCCCGTTTCGCTGCTCAAACGAGTAGCATGGGGTAGCATGTTTAGCCCCCACCCCGATAAATGCAAAGAAACGACCCCATGGGCACTCTCCCACGATTTTCTTTTCCATTCCTGTTTACCGCCTGTTGCCTGTTGCTGGGTTTTTCCGCTTGCGGCCCCGACCGGCCGCCGCCGCCCGACGTGAGTGACATCGCGGCACCGCTGCAACTCATCCGCTTCGAACCGGACCTGCTCGCCCTGGATACCAGCCGGGCGGAAGCGGAAATAGCTCGCCTCAAGGCCGAGTACGGTGAGTTCGGACAAATCTTTTTTCAGTACGTCCTTCCCCTCGACCGGGGCGATTTCTCTCCCGAGCAGCGGCCGCAGGTGCTGAAAAGCTTTCTGGCCGACACGCTGGTCCGTGAACTCAACCAACGGGCGGCCGCCGCCTATCCCGACCTGCAACCGGAAGTGGAGCAACTCCAACAGGCCGTCCGCTACCTCAAACACTACCTGCCCCGGGTGCCCGCGCCCGACACGCTCGTCACCTTCGCGGCCCCGCTCGAATACGCCACCTTCTTATATGGTGACAATAACCTCGCGGTCGGCCTCGATTTTTTCCTCGACGATTTCCCCTATAAATCCGTTGACGCTTCCTCCCCCATCTTCTCCGACTACCTCACCCGTACCTACCGCCGCGACCACCTGGTGCCCAAATTGATCCAGACGCTGGTCGAAGACCTCATCCCCGAACCCACCGGCGGCCGCCTGCTCGACTTCATGGTCGTCAACGGCAAACGGCTTTACCTCCAACAATTACTATTGCCCGAAACGCCCGCCGACATCCGCCTGGAAATGACGCCCGATCAGGTCGATTGGCTGGCCGAAAACGAGTTCCCGATGTACATTTACCTCCAGAAAGAAGGGTTGCTGTACAGCACCGAGGTCCGCAAATTTCGCAAGTACATCGACCCCAGCCCCAATTCGCCCGGCATGCCCGCCGAAGCACCCGGCCGCACCGCCAATTACCTCGGCTACCGCATCGTCCAGTCGTTCATGGCCAACAACTCCGCCGTCACCGTCCCCGAACTCCTCGCCCTTACCGACGCCCAGGAACTGCTCAATCGGTCGCGGTTCAAGCCGAAAGAGTAGCTCGCGTTCGGTGGGTTTTGAGGCAATAGCGTCCGAATTATTTGGGCGTGCCCCCGCGGCTAACGCCGCGGGGTCGGTCCCCTCCCGGCTCGCTGTTCGCTCGGCCGCTACGCGTCTCCGGCCCTCGGGCCGGCCCGTCCGGGCACCTCACGCGGGTGTCGGTCGGGGTCGTCACGGGCGGAAGGGAAGATGGACACCGCTTCCTCCCTGTTTTTTCGGCGGGTCCTTTCCCCCAACATTCGCTACCAAGCCACGTCCATGATACCCGCCATCCTTCCCTACGGCCGTCGCCACCTCCTGCTCCGCTGGGAAGATCGCATCGCCCCCCTCATCAACGATTGGGTCCACGCCTACTCCCGCGAACTGACTCAGTGGTCCGAAATAATCGAGTGCGTCCCCGCCTACGCTTCCCTCCTCATCGAAGTGAGAGTGGAGAAAGTGAGCTTGCCGGAACTGGCCGCCCGCATCGCGGCCGCCTCCATAACCTTGCCGGCGGGAGATCAATTTCCGGGCCGGCTTCATACCATCCCCGTTTATTACGGCGGTCAGGCCGGTCCCGACCTGGACAAGGTCTCTCGCCTGACCGGTTTATCCACGGCCGAAGTTATTTCTCTCCACCAGTCGGTAGACTACCGGGTTTACCAACTCGGTTTCCTGCCGGGTTTCGCCTTTCTGGGTTTACTGCCGCCCGCCCTGGAAATACCGCGCCGTGCCACGCCCCGCATCAGGGTTTCGGCGGGGTCGGTGGGCCTGGCGGGGCGGCAAACGGGAATTTATCCCGCCGCCTCGCCGGGCGGTTGGCAACTCATCGGCCGCACCGAGCTGATGCTTTTCCGGCCGGATAAAGAGGGTCGGGAAGCCTTCCTCCTGCATCCCGGCGACCGGGTGCGCTTCGTGGCGGCGGGTGGATAATCGCTCGGCCCGACCGGAAGGACCTATCTTCGCCCCTTATCACCTTATCTCCACCAGCCATGAAATTTTCCCGGGGCGGCCGCGCCTATGATTTTCGCCGCTACCCGGCCACTTCCAACAATTCCCTCCAACCCCTCTCCGCCGCCGACGAACTCTTGCTGGAAGCGGCAGCGGAAGACCCCGCCGCCACCGTCACCATCCAGCACGATCGTTTCGGGGTGCTGGCCTGCTGCCTGCACCAGCGGGAGGTGCAGTTTGTACACACTTACTCCAGTCAGGAAAAAGCCCTGAAATTGAATTGGGAGGGCAACGATCTTCCCGCCCCGCTGCCCGCCGCTTACGACGTACTTTCCAACCCGCCTCCCGCCGAACTGGTACTCACCCGCCTGCCCAAATCCCTGGAACTACTGGAAGTCTACCTGGCCCAGGTCACCCAGGGAGCCGCCACCCCGCCCGAGCGCATGGTGATCGGTTTCATGACCCGCCACTTCTCCCCCCGCCTGCTGGAGATCGCCGGCCGTTATGCCGAGAACGTGGAGCAGAGCAAAGCCCGCAAGAAAGCCCGCACCCTTCATCTTTCGGGCTGGAAGGCTACTGCCGCCGTCCCACAGGTCACTCAGGTGAAGTACGGGGAGCATGAACTGAGTCACTACCCCGGCGTTTTCGCCTCCGGCCGGATCGATCCGGCTACCCGTTTTCTTTTGGAGGAATTAAAAGTATGGCCCCACGAACTCCGCCTGCTGGATCCGGCCTGCGGCAACGGCATTATCGGTCTGGAACTGCTGCGCCGCCAGCCCACCGCCCTCCTCACCGCAACGGATGACTTCAGTCCGGCCGCCGCCTCGGCCCGCCTCAACCTGCCCACCTGGCAAACCACGGTCCTTTGTCAGGATGATCTGGCCGGTATCCCCGACGGCAGTATTCACCTCGCGGCCTGCAACCCGCCCTTTCATTTTGAGTACGAGACCAATATCGAAGTGAGTATCGGCTTGTTCCGCGAAACGGCGCGAGTACTGCGGCCGGGGGGGCGGTTCGTGTTGGTAGCCAACCGCCACCTGAATTATGCCACGCACCTGGAACGGATTTTTCCCCGGGTCAGGACCGTGAAAGAGCAGGGAAAATTCGTGATCTATGAATGTACAAAATAACCGTATCAGCCGCACTCGGCCGACTGTTAAAACTGCTCCAGCCGTTGTTCGCCCACCGGGCCGTCGGCGGTAGCGGCAGCGGGGTCGGCGGGTGTTTCCAGTTCGGCGCGGTTTTCGGCCAGCCGTTCGTAGGAGGCGTAGTCGGTGAGGTCGTGGTGGCAGGGCACCAGGCTGAGGTAACCGGCATCGAGGGCGGCGATATCGGTATCGGGCCGATCGTCCTCGTTCACAAACCGGCCGGTGAGCCAATAATAGGTGCGGCCGCGGGGGTCCTGGGCCTCGCGGTACTCCTCCACCCAGCGGGCATCGCCCTGGCGGCAGATCTTCAGGCCGCGCAGTTGGTCCAGCGGCAGGTTGGGAACGTTCACGTTCCAGAGGTTGCCGGTGGGCATCCCGTTTTCCAGTACGTAGCGCATCAGGCGGCGGGCGTACACCTTGGTGGGGTCAAAATCGGCATCCGGCATGAAATCCAGCAGGCTGAACCCAATGCTGGGCACACCTTCCAGGGCCGCCTCCATGGCCGCCGACATGGTGCCCGAGTACAAGATATTGCTGGCCGCATTGCCGCCGTGGTTGATGCCGGATACGCAGAGGTCGGCCGGCTGGTCGCGGAGCAGAACGGACTTGGCCAGTTTTACGCAGTCTACCGGCGTACCGCTACACTCGTAGGCCCGCACGTTTTCCAGATCGTCGAATACGGAGGTTTCCCGCAGGAAGACCGGCACCTCGATCGTAATCGCGTGGCCCTGGGCCGACTGGGGTGAATCGGGGGCCACCACCAGCACGTCACCCAGTTCACGGGCTACCTCCACCAGGGCGCGGATTCCGTTTGCGGTGATACCGTCGTCGTTCGTTACCAGGATAAGGGGCATGGGAAAGGGAATAAAGGGGTGAAATAGTCAACTCGCGGTACTCGACCGTCAGGTAGACAAAAGTGAATAGCGAGGATATTGTTGTGGTGGGCGGGGCGATTGCACTATTTCAATAAAGAGTCAACCGGCGGCTCACCCGTCCAGCCCTTCGGCCGCGGCGAGGGCTTTTTTGAGGGCACCCAACTTATTATATACTTCCTGCAACTCGTTTTCTTCCACGCTGGCGGCCACTACCCCGGCACCGGCCTGGTAGTTGAGCCGCCCGTCCTGGCTGAGGAAGGAGCGGATGAGTATGGCCTGGTTGAGGTTGCCGTTGAAATCGAGGAAGCCGATGGCACCGCCGTAAAAACCCCGCCCCTGGGGTTCGTAATCGCGGATGAGCTGGAGGGCGCGGTATTTGGGCGCACCGGAAAGGGTGCCGGCGGGGAAGGTGTCGCCGAAAATCCGCACGGCATTGGAGTCGGCGGGGAGTTCGCCCTCCACGGCGGAGACGATGTGAATGACGTGGCTGTAGTAGTGGATGTCCTTCAGTTCGGTGACGCGGACATTGGCGGTGTGGCGGCTCAGGTCGTTACGGGCCAGGTCTACCAGCATGATGTGTTCGGCGTTTTCCTTGGGGTCGGCCAGCAGGGCGCGGGCGGCGGCGGCATCGGCGGCGGCATGGCCGGTGCGGCGGTAGGTGCCGGCAATGGGGTTGAGCCGCGCACGGCCGTCGCGCACCACCAACTGCGCCTCGGGCGAGGAGCCGAAGATGCGGTAGTCGCCGTAGTCGAAGAAGAAGAGATAGGGCGAGGGATTGATGGACCGCAGGGCGCGGTAGACCTGGAACTCGTCCCCCCGGAACCCCTGCCGGAAGCGGCGGCTGAGAACGATCTGGAATACGTCTCCGCGCCGGCAGTGGTGCTTGCCCTTGCTGACCAGATCGCGGTAGGCCGCGTCGGTCATGGTAGAGGTTTCCTCGCCGGTGATGTGGAAGGGGTGAACGGCAAACTGCCGCGCCCAAATGTGGTGCTCGATCTCGTCCAGGCGGCTCGGCTCGCCGGCGGGGCGGTTTTCGAGTATATATAAGGTGTCGCGGAAATGGTGGACGGCGATGATGAAGCGGTAGAGGTGGTAGCGTAGGTCGGGCGTACGATCGGGGCGGCGGGCGGGATCGTACTCGAGGGTATCGAAATACTGAACGGATTCGTAGTTGGCGTGGCCGATCAGGCCGTTGCTGAACGGAAAATTGGCGGGCAGTTCGCCCTCCAGCTGGTAGTGGTGGAGGTAGGCGGCCAGCGAATCGGTCACGTCGGCTGTGCCGGACACGGTTTGCTCCTCGGTAGCGCGGCCGCCGGGGAAGTTCTGGCGGATGGTGCCGCTATCGACCACGAAGCTACCCAGGGTTTCCAGGCCGATGAAGGAATAGTAGTGTTCGTTTTCGCGGCTCTCGTTGCTTTCCAGCAGGACGGGATCGGTGTAGTGATCGCGGAGGGAGAGGTAGAGGGTGACCGGCGTCATCATGTCGGCGTGGAGGCGGCGGGTGCTGACGGTCAGTTTGGTGGGGTTCATGGGAGCGGCGGGTGGAATGGGTGGCGAATATCCGTGAATTTCGGGGAACGGGCCGGGCGCAGGAAAGTTGCCCGGACAAGCGATGGGAGCGGGGCCGACCGCAGGGGAGGCAGCCCGCAGGGCCGAGCGAACAGCGAGCCGCGGACGCAGCGACCGACCGCCGGCAGGCGGGGGGATGGCCCAAAATTACCCTGCCCACGAAGTGCATCCCGCGCCTTTGGCCTATCTTGCGGGCATGAAAGCCGTCATTCCCGTGGCCGGGGCGGGTACGCGCCTGCGGCCCCTGACCTATACCCAACCGAAGCCCCTGATACCAGTGGCCGGTAAGCCGATTTTGTGCTTCATCATCGACCAGCTGCGGGAGGCGGGCGTGACCGAATATGTGTTTATTATCGGTTACCTGGGGGATAAAATCCGCGATTACGTGGAGGCCACTTACCCGGATATCGACGCCGTTTTCGTGGAGCAGGACGAGCGGCTCGGCTCGGCCCACGCCATTTACCAGGCCCGGGAGCATTTGCGGGACACGGACGAACTGATCATCTTTTTCGGCGATGCGATTCTGGATATGGACACGCGTAAACTGGTGGATTCGCCGACTTCCATCATCGGGATCAAACGGGTGGAGGACCCCCGCCAGTTCGGGGTGGTGGAATTTGACCAGGAGGGAAATATCCGCACTCTGGTGGAAAAACCGACGATCCCGAAATCGAATCTGGCGATGGTGGGCGTGTATAAGGTGCGCGAGGTGCCGGAGTTGCTGGAAGCGATCGAGCATAACCTGGCGAACGGCATCCGGTCCATCGGAGAGTTTCCGCTGACCGACGCGCTGTCGCGGATGCTGGAGCGGGGCATCAAATTCACGACCTTCAAGGTGGACAACTGGTTTGACTGCGGCCGCCGCGAGGTGCTGCTGGAGACCAACGCCACGCTGCTGAACCGCCCCGGCTATGCGACCGACGACCCGCCGCCCTACGATAATGCCATCATCATTCACCCGGTTTCCATCGGGCCGCGCTGCCGGATCACTAACAGCATCATCGGCCCCCACGTGACCATCGGCGCGAATGCGGAGATCAACGAGTCGATCATTCAGGATTCCATTATCGGCGATTTTACCAGCATCCGGGAAATTATTCTGCGGCACAGCGTGGTGGGTAACGACGCCCTGATAACGGGGATGCGCCAGAGCCTGAGTATTGGCGATAATACGGAGATCGACTTGTCGGTAAAGTGAGCAAATGCGGGAATACGGGCCGTATCCGGCCGCTAAAACCTATCTTTGGGCGTCTGCTAACAAACCACCGGTAAATTGAGCGATAGCCTAGTCGTCATTCCAACGTACAACGAGCGCGAGAACATCGTGCGCATGATCGAAACGGTATTCGGCCTGCCGGAGGATTTTGCCATCCTGGTGGTGGACGACGGCTCACCCGACGGCACCGCCGAGCTGGTGCGGGAGCAGCAGCAACGCTACGGTGCCGAACGCCTGCACCTGCTGGAACGCGGCGGCAAACTGGGCCTGGGCACCGCCTATCTGGACGGCTTCCGCTACGGCCTGAAGCTGCCCCAATTCGAATATTTTTTCGAGATGGACGCCGATTTCAGCCACAACCCGGCCGATCTGCCGCGCCTGCGCGCCGCCTGCGCCGAGGGGCGCGGCGACCTGTCCGTCGGCTCCCGCTATACCAGGGGCGGCAAGGTGGAAAACTGGCCCTTCGACCGGATCGCGCTTTCCTACGGTGCCTCCCTCTACGTGCGCATGGTGACCTGGATGCCGGTGAAGGACCCCACGGCCGGTTTTATCTGCTACACCCGCCGGGTGCTGGAGGCCATTGATTTCGACCGGATCAAGTTTATCGGCTATGCCTTCCAGATCGAGATGAAGTATACGGCCCGCCGGCTGGGTTTCAAGATCGTGGAAGTACCCATCACCTTTACGGACCGGATCGCCGGGGCATCGAAGATGCACAAGTCGATTATCCAGGAGGCGATTTTCGGGGTGCTGTCGTTGCGTTTCCGGCGCGGGCAGTGAGGGCGTAAAATAAGAGTGTAGCCGGAACAATGAATTAGTGCTTGTGAAGAGGTGGCCGCGTTTGCGCGGGGCTTGCCACCGCCCGTACGCCCCACCCCGCCCAACGCTGCTTTGCCACCTCCGAATACCGAAGATATGTCGGACTTCCGTTGTTTCGCCACCTTGATTTAGCCCGGTCTATTGGTACGTAGCGAATTTTCATTAACTTGCCGTCCCAATTGAAAAGGGCCAGTTGCGGCGCGTGAAACCGCCGGACCAGGATCATGCAAGTAAATAAGGTAGATGAAATTACGGCAACTATTGCTCCTCACCGCGCTGTTCGGCGCCATTACGCTGAGTGCGCAAACCCGGCTGACGGGGACGATAACGGATGCGGAAACGGGGGAGACCCTGGTGGGTGCCAGTGTACTGGTGAAGGGCACGGCGGTGGGTACCGTGACGGACTTCGACGGTAATTTCGAACTTACCACCCCCGGCGGCCTGCCGGTGATCTTGCAGCTTTCTTACATCGGTTTCAGTACGGTGGAAATGGAAGTGACCTCGGCCGATGAGCCGCTGGACTTTTCTTTGGGCGGCAACGCGACCGATATCCAGGTGGTGGAAGTAACCGGCCGCCGGATCAGCGAAAAGCAGCAAAATTCGGTGCTTACCGTGGAAACGATGGACGCTATTGCCATTAAGGAGACCGCCGCCGCCGATTTTTACGACGGCCTCGGCTCGCTGAAGGACGTGGACCTTACTTCCGCCTCCCTGGGTTTCAAGATCATCAATACCCGCGGTTTTAACTCCACCAACCCGGTGCGCTCTTTGCAGCTCATCGACGGGGTGGACAACCAGTCGCCCGGCCTGAATTTTTCGCTGGGTAATTTCCTGGGTGCTTCCGACCTGGACGTGAACCGGGTCACTTTGGTGGTGGGTGCCAGTTCGGCGTTTTACGGACCCAATGCCTTTAACGGCGTGATTGCCATGGAGACCAAGGACCCCTTTCTCCAGCAGGGCCTTTCGGCTACCTTTCAGGTGGGCGAGCGTAATTTGCTCAAGGGCGGCTTCCGCTGGGCACAGGCCCTGCAGGGCAAATCCGGTAAGGACTGGTTCGCCTACAAGATCAACTTCTTCCGTTTTCAGGCCAATGACTGGGTGGCCGATAATTACGAACCGGTTTTTGAATCCGAAAGTGCGCGGGATAACCCCGGGGGTTATGATGCGGTGAATATTTACGGGGATGAGTATGCGACGAACCGAGATTTTACTGGGAATAATCAGTTTCCGGGGCTGGGAGTGATCCACCGTCAAGGATACCGGGAGATTGACTTAGTGGATTATGATTCGGAAAACACCAAATTAGGCGCGGCGTTTCATTTTCGGCTAAAGCCCGATTTGGACCTGACTTCACCCGAAATAATTCTGGCGACTAACTATAGTGAGGGTACAACCGTATTCCAGGGCGATAACAGGTTTAGTCTGCGAGATATACGTTTTTTCCAACACCGGGTAGAACTGCGCAAACGAGATAACTATTTTCTACGCTTTTACGCCACTCATGAAGATGCCGGTAATAGCTACGATCCTTATTTCACCGCACTACGATTGCAAGAGCGGCACAAGACCGATTTTCAGTGGCTGACCGGTTATGTGAATTACTGGTCTACTAATGCAGTACCGGTTATACGAGGATTGGAAGATTGGCCATCCTTTCAGTGCGTTTTTGATGGAACTTGTACCGCTGCAGAGGTACGTGAGCGCCGTGCTGAATTTTTGGCCCTGCCCGAGCAGCAACAATTGCTCAATGAGTTTCATGATGGTGCAAGGGTAATTGTCAACCGGGGAAGTTCATTGAATGGTACGGTTGATTTTTTTGAACCCGGTACGGAACGTTTTCAACAAGCGTTTGACGAAATCACTACTACACTTGCGACTAAAGATGCCGAGGGGGGAACCCGCTTTTATGACAAGTCAGCCTTATTTCACGGCAATGGGGAAAAATTATTTCCCGATGTGTGGCGGCCCAATTCGGATAGCGACCTTGATTTGACGGTCGGTGCCAGTGCGCGGGTTTATACCCCCGATAGTCGGGGTACGATTTTACTCGATACAAATGGTCGTGATCTGACTACCGCCGAATTTGGTGTCTATGGTGGTGGTACGCTCAACTTGAATAGCAAATATCGCATCAGTGCCAGTTTACGGGCGGATAAGAACCAAAATTTTGATTTGCTCTTCAGTCCTGCCGCTTCCATCATTTACACTCCGACCGAGATAACTACCCTCCGCGCTAGCTTCAGTTCTGCTATTCGTAACCCGACACTCAACGACCAATACCTGTTTTATAATGTTGGTAGGGCCATCCTCATAGGTAACTTGGAAGGATTTGATAGTTTAGTCACCGTCGAGAGCTTACGTGATTTTTCTAATTCAGGAGTAAATGATACATTGAATTATTTTAATGTGGCACCAATCCAACCGGAACAAGTGCGCACATTCGAAGTGGGAGTCCGGACTACCCTTTTTGAAAAACTGTATATTGATGCGACTTACTATTACAGTTTTTACAATAATTTTATTGGCTTTAATTTGGGGGTAGACCTTGCTATAGACCCAAGAACAAACACAATTGGTGCCGCTCAGGCTTACCGAGTAGCCGCCAATGCAACGGATAATGTAACTACTCAGGGTTTTTCGATTGGAACTAATTACTATTTTGGTAATTACTTCGTGGCAAACGCTAATTATTCGTTTAACCGCCTAAACTCGCAATCGGATGATCCGATCATCCCTGCCTTCAACACACCGGAACACAAATATAACATTGGTGTTTCGGGACGAAATGTACCGGTAAAGTTAGGCTCCGGTAAGCCCAAAGAATTCGGCTTCAACTTCACCTACAAGTGGGTAGATGGCTTTATCTTTGAGGGGTCGCCCCAGTTTACCGGTTTCATCGATTCCTACGGACTGCTCGATGGTCAGGTTAATTACACCGCCGAAAAGATCAACACCACCTTTAAACTCGGTGCCAGTAACCTTCTCAACAACGAAGTATTCCAGGTTTACGGCGGCCCGCTGATCGGCCGGATGGCCTACTTCTCCCTCACCTACAACTGGCAAAAAAGATAGGGATCCTATATGGGTCTTGGATGACTAATGAAGTTCTCATAACGCTCGTCGCGTACTGAGTTTTTGTTAAATCGGTCTACTGCGCGAACTTATCCCCCACTGGACCGGGTATTACTCTCGGCGGGCATTGCCCGCTTTGTTTCAATCACTTTTTTTCACAATCAATTCGCTCGATTATGCAGCAATTTAACTCACGTTTTCTTTTATCCGGGCTGGCACTCCTGCTCTGCCTGGGACTAACGGCTCAAAACACCCGTTACGTCGATGCTATGTTTAGCATGGAAACTCCTCAAGACAGTATTACATATGGTCGGAATATTTCCATTCTGACCGGAGCAGTAGACACCATTAACTTGGACATGGACCTTTATCTTCCTGCGGGTGATGACGCAACAGATCGTCCTGTTGTAGTAGTGTTTTCTACAGGTAGTTTTCTTCCTATCGTTATCAATAACACCGCTTATGGATCTCGAAAGGATTCAGTAAACGTCGAACTCATGCGTCGGATGACATCACTTGGCTATGTCGGAATCGTTGCCGATTACCGTAAAGGATGGTTACCTACAGCTGACAATAACGAGGTTCGTACAAATACATTGTTGAATGCAACTTACAGAGGAGTACAGGATGCTCGCACCTTAGTTCGCCATCTACGTAAGACTGTTGCAGAGGACGGCAATCCTTATGGTATTGATCCCGATAAAATTGTCTTATTTGGTGTAGGTACAGGAGGCTATCTTAGCATGGCTGCTGCCTACCTCGATCGCTTCGAAGAATTAAATGACGAAAAATGGGTAGGGTCTAATGGGCAAGTTTATGTTATCCAAGCTGCATCAGGCGATCCCTACGGTGCCGGTGGCCAAGGTCTCAATTTTGCAGGCGGAACGAATCAAGGGTACAGTAGCGATTTTGCTATGGCCGTAAATCTTGGTGGTGCTCTTGGAGATTCATCTTGGATTGAAGGTCGTGAAGAAGAACCTTTAACAGTAGCATATCATTTTTTCCGAGATCCTTTTGCCCCATTTGGTGATGGTGCGGTAATTGTACCTACGACAGAAGAGTTTGTAGTCAATGTATCGGGTACAAATACAATTGTTAAATTGGCTAACGAAGAAGGAGTGAATGACTTACTAGTTCCGGCAAATGCTATTGACTTGCCTGAGCAATTTTCCTCATTATCGGAGGCAGTCAATCAGCGTAATGAAACGTATAAAACCCAACAGATTACCTATCCAATTGGTGGAGATGATCAGATTCAATTGTCATATGACAATATGTATCCATTTTTGACAGCTGGAATCGAAGATCAATCAGGTCTCTATAATTGGGTAGATACAAATAGGCTGAAATTGGTCGTTGCTTTTTCAAACAGCCAAGTTGATGGTAATCCATTACTTCTACGTAGTGCACGAGATATCATTGATGGCGAAGCAGACGGTAATCCTAACTTCGCTAACCCTGCCGGTGCCAAGATATACATCGACACCATCATGGCGCACTTCATCCCCCGCGCTTGCCAAGGTCTCCAGCTCGAAAGCTGCCTGATCACCGTCGGTACTGAAGACCTGGTGGATGCGCAAACCATCGGTTTCAAGGTATTCCCCAACCCTGCGGGTTCCTACGTGAACCTGGAAACCGCCGCCGGTCACCCGATGGAGGAAGTTCACTTGTTTGATATGGAGGGTCGTCTACTGCGGGTATTCCCCAACGTAAATAGTACCACTTACCGGTTGGAGCGAGGTTCGCTCCCCGTCGGTCACTACCTTGCCCGCGTCCGTTTGGATGGAGGAGTGAGTGTGCAACGGGTTGTTTTCCAGTAGGGAAATGACGTGTTGTTGAATGAAAAAAAGCGCGGTCGCTTCCGGGAGGGAGCGGCCGCGCTTTTGTTTTTAGAGGGTCGTGATCCCCAGATCGCGGAGGTTGCAATTATTACGCCGGGCGGCGTGGAAATTTAATCCTTCTCGGTCCGGGGACCGGGACCCTATGTGTTACATCCAAGTAAATTCCCCCACCCCCTTTCGATAAAAACCCACCCCCACAACGTTATACCTACCCACTCAACCACCCGCCCCATGACCCTTTCCGAGATTAAGCACTACCTGCACGACCGCGACACCATAGCCATCCATCTCCCCGACGGCTCGGCCGTGCCGGGCCACTTTCACGTGACGGAAGTGGGCGAGGTGACCAAAAACTTCATCGACTGCGGCGGTACCCGCCGCCAGGAGCGGGTGGCCAACTTCCAACTCTGGAGTGCGACGGATTACGACCACCGCCTGGCCCCCGGCAAGTTGGTCTCCATCATCGAACTGGCCGAAAAGCAACTCGGCCTCAGTGACCTGGAGATTGAAGTGGAATACCAGGGGGCGGATACCATCGCCAAATACGGCCTGACCGCCGGCCCCGGCGGCCTGCAACTTACCGGCAAGCAAACTGATTGCCTCGCCCTGGCGCAGTGCGGCCTGCCGGCACTTAAGCGAAAGTTTTCGCTGAAGAATATGTTGACTCCCAGTGCAACCGGCGAAGCCTGTGCCCCCGGTGGGAACTGTTGTTAAGCCTTCGTTTCTACTCCACCAAACCACCTAGTCCATCACCACCTCCCTTCCCTACATCATCGTCATCGGCGGCGGGGCCGCCGGGTTCTTTGCCGCCATTCACTTGGCGGAACACGCCCGCGTGACCATTCTGGAGCGGGGTAAATCCGTACTGGAAAAAGTGCGCATCAGCGGCGGCGGACGTTGCAACGTGACCCACGCCTGTTTCGACCCGAAAGACCTGACGGCCTTTTACCCCCGGGGCGGGCGCGAGTTGCGCGGCCCCTTCCACCACTTCGCCTGCGGGGATACGATGGGTTGGTTCGAGGACCGGGGCGTACCCCTCAAGATCGAGGAGGACGGGCGGGTATTCCCGGTCAGTGACGACTCGCAGAGCATTATCGACTGCCTGTGGCAGACGGCCAAGCGACTGGGCGTGGAAGTGCGCACCCGTAGCTCGGCCGCCGACCCGCGACCGCTGGCAGACGGGAGTTGGACGGTGCCCCTGCGCTCGGGCGAGGAACTACGGGCCGATAAATTGGTCATTACCACCGGCAGTAACCCCACGGTCTGGAAAACACTGGGGCGGCTGGGGCATACGCTGGTCGATCCGGTGCCCTCCCTGTTTACCTTCGACATCCAGGATCAGCGCATCAGCGGTTTGGCGGGAATCTCGCTACCCTGGGTGGCCCTGCGGATCGACGGGCAGAAGCTGTCGGCCGAAGGGCCGCTGCTGGTGACGCACCGGGGCCTGAGCGGTCCGGCCATCCTGCGGCTGTCGGCCTGGGGTGCGCGGGAGTTGGCGGGGGGCGGCTACCGTTTTTCCCTCCACGTCAACTGGACCAACCACCGCCCGCAGGACGTGGCCGACTTGCTGGCCGAACGGCGCACCGAGTGGGCCAAACGCCAGATCGGCAACTACCCGCTTTATGAGCTGCCGCAACGCCTGTGGCAACGGCTGGTGCAGGCTGCCCGCATCCCCGACGACCGGCAGTGGGCACAACTCACCAACGATCAGTCGCAGGCCCTGGTGGAACAGCTGACCGATTCGCGGTTTTCGGTCACCGGCAAGTCTACCCACAAGGAAGAATTCGTGACCGCCGGCGGCGTGGATTTGCGGGAAGTGGATTTTCGTGATTTCTCTTCCCGTAAGTTGCCTAATCTCCATTTGGCCGGTGAGGTACTGGACATCGACGCCATCACCGGCGGGTTCAATTTTCAGGCCGCCTGGACGGGGGGCTACCTTATCGGGCAATCCGGCGCGGGGGCGGGCGTTTAGAGGAATGTGCTTTTTACTGATTCGATAATTTTTCTCCCATGCGTTTGCCCTACCTGTTTTCGGCTTTGGCCTGACTTTACTGCTCGCCGCCAACTGCAAGCGCGAGGGCGGCGAACGCTTGTTCGAGATCGTGTACCAGCCGCAGGAATTCGAGTTACCGGCGGGCGTCAGTTTTCCGAATTCATGGGTGATCGTCCGTCAGGCACTGGACAGCCGTTTCGATGAATCTCTCTTAAGCAACGGTCTGACGGCCGATGAGGTGCTCACCGTCGGCGGCACCTTTGCCCGCCTGATTGCGCTGGACGGCAATGATTTCCGCGACCTCCAGTCGGTCGCCCTCCGCATCTGCCCCGCCGGTCCCGAACCGTGTACGGAACTGGACAACGTCTTTTTCAGCACCGATCTCTTTGGCCGACGGGACGATGTGATCCGCATCAATCCGACCCTCATCAATTTTAAGGACGTGGTGGAGAACGACCTGTTCCGCCTGGAAGTGGTGATGACCCCCCGCGGCGTCACCACGGCAACGGTGCGTTGCCGGTTGGAGTACGGGTTGCAGGCCGCACGGTAGCAACGCACGGGGTCCGAAGGGCGGGGGCCATCCGACGATGCGAGCTTTTGCGCCGTTATTTATAGTCGGTCAGGCCGGGAAAAAACACGTCTTCCATGTGTTCCAGGGTGTAGCGGTCGAGGGGATCGATGAGGATACTGATAAAATCGAAGCGGATGGCGCGGTCGTGGCCGGTGGCTATCATGTACTGCGCGGCGGCACCGGTGATGCGCCTGGCCTGTTTGGCCGTGAAAAAGGAAGAGGGGGGACCGAAATATTCGGAGGTGCGGGTCTTGACCTCGATGAAGACCAGGGTGGTGCCCACGCGGGCGATCAGGTCTACTTCCCATTTTTTGTAGCGCCAGTTGCTCTCCAATACCTCGTATCCATTGCGGAGCAGGTGGCGGCGGGCGTATTCCTCGCCCAGGTCGCCGGTCTCTTTTGCGGTACGCATGGTGGGTGGTTTGGGGCGGGAACTAGATGAGGCCGCGGGTCTTTAGTTCGAGGTACTTATTGATAGTGTCGGCGGTGAGGTCTTCGGGGCGGGTGAGGACGGCCTGGATGCCGTACTGGCGCAGGCGGCTGACCATGGCCGTTTTTTCGGTGAGGAACTGGCGGGCGGTGGCGGTCTGGTAAACGGCGGCCACGTCGGTGATGGGGACGTCCAGCCCGTCGCGGATCTCGGTGTTCTCGAAGAAGACGACTACCAGCAGGTGGGCCGCGTGGATGCGCCGCAGCACGGGCATGGCCCGCTGGAGGGCGTACTCGCTCTCGAAATTGGCGAAAAGCAGGATCAGGCTGCGGCCCCGGATGAACTTGCGCACCGCGTAATAAAGGAGTTCGTAGTTGGCCTCCAGGTCGCGCTCTTTTTCGCGGTAGAGGGCCTGGATGATTTTCTGGAGTTGGTTGCTCTTACTGTCGGCCTTGAGGATGGTGCCGAGGCGATCGGAAAAGGTGAGCAAGCCGGCGCGGTCGTGCTTGCGCAGGACGACGTTGCTGAGGGCCAGCGCGGCATTAACGGCGTAGTCGAGCAGGCTTAACTCGTTGAAGGGCATGAGCATGGAGCGGCTCTTGTCGATAACGCAGTAAATCTGCTGGGCGCGTTCGTCCTCGTACTGGTTGACCATCAGTTCGCCCCGGCGGCCGGTGGCGCGCCAGTTGATGGAGCGGTAATCGTCGCCGCGCACGTAATTTTTAATCTGGTCGAATTCGTAGGACTGCCCGATACGGCGCATCTTCTTCATGCCGTGCTGCGGCACGGTGGGGTCGAG
This sequence comes from Lewinellaceae bacterium, assembly GCA_963710215.1. Taxonomy (GTDB): domain Bacteria; phylum Bacteroidota; class Bacteroidia; order Chitinophagales; family Saprospiraceae; genus Neolewinella. Next base: position 252,473 of record CAVPZP010000036.1, read on the forward strand.
GGCGCGCAGTTCGTATTTTTTCATCTGCACGATGGACGGGTAGACCGGCAGTTCGGCTTCCTGCGCGTGTTGGATGCGGCGCTCGGCCAGGCCCCAATCGGTGCGGAGAAACAGGTTGATATTGCCGAATTGGTGTGCCCCCCGGTGCGTGGGCCGGACCAGATAATCTACCCGCCGCCGCTGGGCCGGGGCCAGGGATACGGCAATGGCCTGGTCGCGGACCTGTAACTGGACGGGCAACTCGTCGGTGATGGTGAGCCGGAGGGGTAACGGCGAGAGGTTAGCCAGGTGGATCTGGATGCGCGCCTCGTCGCCGAGGGAAAGCACTTTGGGCAGGCGGCGGTTAACGAACAGCCGCACCCGCCCCTGGTAGAGCTGGTAGATGTCGTAGCCCAGCGCGCCGAGCAGCAGTACCAGCCCGAAAACGGGCAGGAAGAACAGCCACGGCAGCCAGAAAGAACCCACGAAAAGCACCACCAGCGCCCCGCCGGCGTAGAAGAGCCGGTCGGTGAGGAAGAGGGAGGCCAGGAAGTTGCGCAGGTAATCCAAGGGAGCGGGGGATTAAGGTGCTGCCAAGATACGACCTTGGCGCGGAACACCGGACCAGGGATGGGAGCCGGGCCGGAGCGCAGCGGAGGCAGCCCGCAGGGCCGAGCCGGCAGGCGAGCGGCGGACACGCCCGGCCGGCCGGCCGACCGAGGCCGGGCGGGGACCCCGAAAAACCTACTTCTTTTCTTTCGCTACCACCACTTCCGTACTGCGGTAGGGCACCGGGCGGAGCATGAACCATAACCCCAGTAAGACCAGTGGGATGCTGAGCAACTGCCCCGTGGAGAGGATGTTGCCGAAGGCGACCTGGAAGCCGCCCTGGTCGGTTTTGAAGAACTCCCAGACGATGCGGGTGCCGAAAATGAGCAGGAGGAAGAGGCCGAAAAGGTAGCCCGGTTTTTCGCGTTTGTCGGTGCGCCAATAGACGTAATAGAGCAGGATGAAGGAGGCGAGGTAACCGAATGCTTCGTAGAGTTGGACGGGGTGGCGCGGCACGTCGTTGTAGCCGCGCACGGCGTTGACGAAGAGGAAGCCCCAGCTTTTGTCGGTCGGCAGGCCCACGATCTCGCTGTTCATCAGGTTGCCCATGCGGATAAAGAAGCCGACCAGTGCCACGGGTACGGCCACTTTGTCGGTGATCCAGAGCATGGGTTTTTTGGTCACGAAGCGCGAGTAGGCCCACAGGGCGACCATGATGCCCACGAAGCCGCCGTGGCTGGCGAGGCCGCCGCGCCAAATCTGGATGATCTCGGCGGGGTGCTGACTGTAGTAATCCCACTCATAGAAAACGACGTGGCCGAAACGCGCACCCAGCACGGTGCCGAGCACGAGGGCGAGGAAGCAGCTGTCGAGCCAGGCTTCGGGTGCGCCGTCGGCCAGGAACATGCGGCGCACGATGGCGTAGCCGATGGCGAAACCGATGGCAAACATGAGGCCGTACCAGCGCAGGGTGAGGGGGCCGAGGGTGAAGATTTCGGGGGAGACGTCCCAGATGATGGCTAGTGGTTGAATGACTGAATGATTGAATGACTGAATGACTGAATAACTGACCTCGAAGAATCGCTTTGCGATTGAGAGAAGCACCTTAGGTAATGACTGAATAATGGGACGCGTTCGCGGCAGGGCCGGGGGGCAAAGATGGGGTTTTAAAGCGGCGCAAAAGCAAACGAAGGGCAAAAGGTGTAAGGCCGGGCCCCATAAAAATGCCCACGCCCCCCTGAGGTCAGGTGGGCGCGGGCAACGAAAATGGGATTATTGAAAAAAGGGATCAGGTGATTTCGGGAGATTGCATCCGGGGGGGAAGCAAATTTTTAGAAACCGAGGTCCATTATTTTGACGCCCGTCAGGTCGAGCGTGGAGTGGTCGGTTTGTGCACCGGTTTTGATGTTGGAATAGCGGATGAAGGTGGTCGACTTACCGTTATTAGGCGTGTAGGTGGATTCGAGGGGGAACATGCTTTCCGCGCCGGCGAAATTCATGCCGTCGTTTTTGACCTGTGCGCCCATCATACCGGCCAGGGCGCGGTTGTCGAGGCCGGGAATTTTAGCGCACCAGCTGAGGGTAACGCCGTCTTCGCTGGTGATGCGAAATTCTTCGGCGCGGCGGCCGTCGATGGTTTTAGTGCGGCCGGTTTTCTCGAAGGTGCTTTTGTCGTTTTGCTCCTCCATGGACTTGGCGATCTTGTCCCTCAGATTGGGCATCCGCATCCGCATGCCTTCACCCTCGGGGGTGACGGTGGTTACTTTGCCGGTCTGGTTGTCGAGGATCATGCGCATATTGCCGTCATCGGTCTTGGTAAGGGTGCCGAACAGCCAGGTGTCCCAGACGATATCCATTTCGGTGGTTTCGGATTTTCCGTTACGCTTGGTTTCGGTGACGACTAGGTGGAAGCTGAAGGGATTGTCATTTTTGATCGGTTCCCAGTCGCCGCCGCCACCGAAGAGGCCGCCGGACGAAGAGGTGGTTGCGGCATCGGTAGCGGCGGCATCGCCCGCTTCGGCTTCTTTGGCCTCGGCGGGTTCCTTTTTCTTGCTGAAGATGCCGTCGAGTACGTCGTCTACGGCATGCGTCGATCTTACGATCGACGCGGTTATTGACGCGATTTTCGGCGCGGTGGCCGGCACGCTTGGTGCGGTTGTTCTGGGCGGCGAGGGGAGCTACGAACAGGGCGCAGCAACAAAGCAGGAGGAAGAGACGAAGGTTTTTCATGGTTAAATTGGATTGAGAGGAAAAGAATAAGGGGCGGTAGCAAGGTAGCTACACCGGCTCAATGCCGCCGGATTGGCAAGCGTTACAGCAAAATAGTATTTTTTGGCAAAAAAAAGGCCTCGCCGCGAGGGCCAGGCCGGAAAAGGGCTACAATAATTAGGATACTTGCGTCTTGCGGGGCGGGTCCGCCCGTGGTAATCGTTGTCGTCTTTTCAATTCAGCGTAAGTTTGTCAACAGGGCAGGTGTGCATCGGTAGTTGGGACGGCGTTGCAAAAGGATGTTGTCGCATCAGTAAATCGGTTGTAGTATTCTGCTGCCCTTTTGCTGACACAAAGGTGGCGTTCTCCCATTAACCCTACATTAAGCGCGGGTTAAAGAATCGGCCGCAATTAATTTTTCTTTCCCCATACGGTTTGGGCGTTAGCGGCTTTCACCCATTAAAAATACATTCATTTCTCCACTCCACTTCATCTTCTCCTTATATATCGTCTGCTGGGCCGTGCAACTCGGCTTCTGGGCGGGGCTGTTCTCCCGCCTGGGCCGGGCGCGGCCGCGCCCGGCCCAGGCGCCTTCGGCCGACCCGCCGGGCATCAGCCTGATCGTCTGCGTGCGCAACGAGGCCGAAAACCTGCGCCGCCACCTGCCTTCCTGGCTCGACCAGGACTACCCCAACTACGAATTGGTGATCGTGGACGACGGCTCGACGGACGAATCGGTGAAAATAATTTTGGAATATTCCCTTCGCTTCCCTACCTTACGGCTTGTTAGGCTAGCAGGACCCACCCGACCGGGTAAAAAAGAGGCCCTCGCACGCGGCATTAGCGCCGCCCGCTTTGAGCTATTACTCGTTACCGATGCCGATTGCCGGCCGCTGTCCCGTAAGTGGATCAGCCTTGTTGCCGGCCGTTTTTCCGCTAACCGCGCCGATCTCGTGCTGGGCTATTCCCCTTACGCATTCCGGCCGGGTTGGCTCAATCGGTTTCAGCGTTACGAGACGGTCTACACTGCCATCCAATATTTAAGTTTTGCCCTCGCGGGCCACCCCTACATGGGCGTGGGCCGCAACCTGGCGTATCGCCACTCGCTCTACGAGCGCGTCGGCGGCTTCGCCGGTCACGGGGATCTCATGTCGGGCGATGACGACCTGTTCGTCAACGCCGCCTCCGGCCTGCGGCCCCGCGTTATTTGTGAGCTAGAAAGAGAGTCCTTTGTCCAATCAGCGTCCGGTTTAACCTGGCGCGGCTACTACCGCCAGAAATTTCGCCACAACACGGCCGGCAGCCGTTACCGCCCGGTGCACCAGTTTTTGCTGGGTAGCCTGGCGTTCAGCCACGCAGCAATTTATTTGCTGGGCGGTTGGCTGCTGCTCGGTCCCGCGTGGCCCTTTATCGCGGCCCTGCATCTGGTTCGGCTGGCGGTAATAGCGGTAGTCTGGCGGTCCGCCCTGGACCGGCTGAACGGCCAACGGGATTTACTCCGGTATCTCCCGCTCCTCGACGCACTTTACGTCGGCTATTACTTCCTGTTCGTCCCGGCGCTGATGGTCCCAAAATCCCATCAACATTGGAAGTAACATGGACAATTCACTATCTCAGAAAGCACAAGACGATTTTCGCTTAGTTGAAATGGCCCGCGGCGGTTGCCAGCGCGCCTATCATCACCTGATGGAGCGCCACCGCGCGCCCATCTACCACCTCATGTTCCGCATGACCCACAACCGTACGGACGCCGAGGACCTCACCATCGAAGCTTTCGGCAAGGCTTTTACCCGCCTCGACAGCTATCAGCCGCGCTTTGCGTTCAGTACCTGGCTGTACCGCATTGCCGTTAACAACTGTATCGACTACGTGCGTCGCCGCCGCTTCGACTGCTGCTCCATCGACGAACCGATCCAGTCCGGCACCACTACCGAGTACGCGGATTTGCTGCCCCATTATTCCCTCAACCCCGAGGAAGAGGTGATTCGCGGCCAGCGTATCTTCCTCATGCGCTCCCTCCTGGATAAGCTCAACGAGAAGTACCGCACCATGATCGAGTTGCGTTACTTCGAAGAACTCTCCTACAGCGAGATTGCCGAGCAACTTCAATTACCTTTGGGCACGGTAAAGGCGCAGTTGTTTCGCGCCAAGGAACTTTTAGCCGAAATGTTGCGCGGCCCCGGTACGCAGGCGTGGGTGGATATCCGGGCGTGAGTGGCTTCGCCACGCATACGCGTAGGCTTGTACCGAAGTAGCAACTCCGAGGAGCTTGCGACGATCACCGCAGGTAAAATACCAGTGTGCGCAGCACGCCTACCATAGTACGCGCGAAGCGCTCTCCCCATGCCCAAACACTACCTCGCCCTCTTCGGCCTCGCCCTCACCTGGGGCACCAGCTACATCCTCATCAAATGGGGGCTGGAAGTCTACACCCCCGTCCAGTTGGCCAGCCTGCGGCTGGGCATTTCCACCGTCGCGTTTCTGCCCTGGTTCGTCAGCCGGGTCAAGAGCGTGCCCCGTCGGCAGCTGGGGTTGCTCTTCGTTATCGGCCTCACGGGCACGGCCGTACCGGCCTTTCTGTATGCCATTGCACAAACCCGCGTCAGCTCCTCCATCACCGGGGCACTCAGCAGCCTCACGCCGCTGTTTACGCTGCTGGTGGGGGTAGTTTTCTTCGGCCTACTACCGGGGCGGCGGCGCACCCTGGGCGTATTTGTCGGGTTGAGCGGGGCTTTGCTGCTGGCTTTCCTGGGGCAGTCCGCTAGTAGCGGCGGCGGCTCGTTCGGCTATGCCTTCTTCATTTTCGGGGCCACGCTCTGCTATGCCATCAGTTCTAACCTCGTCGGCCGGCACCTGCAGACCATGAAACCGCTCACCATCAGTGCGGTCTCTTTTTTCATGGTCGGCCTGCCCGCCCTCGTGTGGCTCTTCGCCGGGTCCGGTTTTGTAGAGGTATTGCTCACCCACCCGGACGGGTGGCCGGCCTTCGGTTACATCACGTTTCTTTCGCTGTTCAGTACCGTACTGGCCTCCATCGTATTCTTCCGCCTCGTGCAGTGGACCAGCCCGCTCTTTGCCAGCACCGTCAGCTACCTCATCCCCGTTATCGCCCTCGGTTGGGGCTTCCTCGACGGCGAGCAGTTGGCGTGGTACCACCTGCTCAGCATGGGGCTGATCTTGTTCGGGGTTTACCTGAGCAGAAAGTCCAAGTTATAGGGAAACAGGGGAGCATAACCGCACAGACCGGGGCTGTTCCATTCTTTTCCACCGCTCACTCCGCACGAGTATTTCCAGCGGATCACTATACCCAACCTCCCCACTTCGCCGTTTTCCCTACCTTTGCGCCTTCCTAAAATTTGCGCGCCATGATCACCCGCACCGAGATAGCCAAAATCCTCCAAAACCCGCCCATCGACTCCGAAGTCACCATCATGGGCTGGGTGCGTGCGTTTCGCTCGCGGCGTTTCGTGGCACTCAACGACGGCTCCACTTCGGAGAACATCCAGGTGGTGGTCGATTACGAGACCATGCCCGAAGAAGTACTGGACCAGATCGGCTTTCATGCCTGCATCGGCGTGCGGGGGCGGGTGGTCGAGTCGCAGGGCAGCGGGCAGGCGGTGGAGATCATTGCCGAGGAGGTGACCATTTTCGGTGCCACCGACCCCGAACAATACCCCCTGCAGCCCAAGCGGCAGACCATGGAGTTCCTGCGCGAGCGCGGGCACTTCCGGATGCGCACCAACACCTTCAGCTCGGTCTTCCGCGTCCGCCACGCCGTGGCTTACGCCATCAACAAATATTTCCACGACCGGGGCTACTACTACCTCCACACGCCCATCATCACTGGCAGCGATGCCGAGGGCGCGGGCGAGATGTTCCGCGTCTCCGTCCTTGACCCCGAGCAGCCGCCCCGCGGCGAAGACGGCCGGATCGACTACAACCAGGATTTTTTCGGCAAAGCCACCAACCTCACCGTTTCCGGCCAACTGCAGGCCGAGATCGGTGCCCTGGCCCTCGGCAAGGTCTACACCTTCGGCCCCACCTTTCGCGCCGAAAATTCCAACACCAGTCGCCACCTGGCCGAGTTCTGGATGATCGAACCCGAGGCCGCCTTCTTCGACCTGGAAAACGACATGGCCCTGGCCGAAGACTTCGTCAAATACCTCATCAACTTCGTCCTCGACGGCTACCTGCCCGATCTCGAATACCTCGATCAGCGCATCCGGCAGGAGGAAAAATCACTGCCCCAGGCCCAGCGCCGCCCCCTCGGTCTTATCGAAATGCTCCGCTTCGTGGTCGACAACGATTTCGCCGTCGTTACCTACACCGAGGCCGTCGAGATCCTCCAGCGCAGCAAACCGTATAAGAAAGGCAAATTCCAGTTCCCCGTCGAGTGGGGCAGCGACCTCCAGGCCGAGCACGAGCGCTGGCTGGTAGAAAAGCACTTCGAGCGCCCCGTCATCGTCCGCGATTACCCCAAAGACATCAAGGCCTTCTACATGCGCATGAACGACGACAACAAAACCGTCGCCGCCATGGACGTCCTTTTCCCCTACATCGGCGAGGTCATCGGCGGCTCCCAGCGCGAGGAGCGCGAAGACCGGCTGCGCGCCCGCATGGCCGAAATGCACGTCTCGCAGGAAGAACTCGCCTGGTACCTCGACCTGCGCACCTTCGGCGGTGCCCCCCACGCCGGTTTCGGCCTCGGCTTCGAGCGCATCGTCCAGTTCATCACCGGCATCGCCAATATCCGCGACGTGATTCCCTTCCCCCGCGCACCGCGCCTGGCGGAGTATTAGAGAGAAATGGGTAGTGGGTAGTAACCTATTCGTCTTGAGCGTCTGCCTACTACAATTTACCTACTATTTGCCAGACTCCGGGCGTGTCCGTCCCTGAGCGGGCCGGTCGGCACCTTCCGGGGTTCGCTGTTCGCTCCGTGCTAACGCACCAGGCCCTCCAGGCGCCTCACGCAGTACGCCTACCGTCTACTAATGCGAAGCACTGCTAACTAAGAGCGTGTCTTTCTTGGCATTAGCAGAAAACACTATTTCGCTGTTTTACAAGCGTTATGACTTTCAACTACATCCGATAAACTATTTACTATCCACAACCCCCTAAAACATCCTTAGCTCACCACCGGCAACGCAATGCAAAAAGTCGTCCCCACGCCCTCCTCGCTGCGCTTCACGAAGATGCGGCCGTTGTGGTAATCCTTAATGATGCGTCTGGTCAGACTCAGGCCCAGGCCCCACCCCCGCTGTTTGGTAGTATAGCCGGGCTGGAACACGGTGTTGAACTTTCCGGCGGGGATGCCCTTACCCGTATCGCTCACGTCGATGTAGACAAACTGGGCGTCATTATAAACCTCGGCGGATATTGTGCCCTTGCCCTCCATGGCATCCAGTGCATTGCGGAGCAGGTTTTCGATCACCCAGTCGAAGAGTAGCGGATTGATCGCCACCAGATCGGTGCCGGCATCGGCGGGCGGAAAATCGAAGCTGACGCGGCGGGGGGCGCGTTTCTCCATATAGGCCCGCATTTCTTCCAGCTTATTGTAAACATTCACCACCTCCAATTCGGGCGTGGCCCCGATCTTGGAGAAGCGGTTGGCTACCAGTTCCAAGCGATAAACATCCTTGCCCATTTCTCCCACTATTTCGCTAACTACCTCGTCTTCGGAGTGGGTCAATTTCAGGTGTTCCAGCCAGCCCACGATGGCGGAGATGGGGGTACCCAACTGGTGGGCGGTTTCCTTGGCCATGCCTACCCACACCCGGTTCTGTTCCGAGCGGCGGGCGGCGTTGATGCCCAGGTAACCGATAAACATAAAAGCGGCGATGAGCGAGATCTGTACGTAGGGGAAGTAGCGCAACTGTGTGAGCGTGTTGCTCTCGTTCATATAGATTTTGGTCTGGTAAGACGGCAGCGGTTCGATACCTTCTTCCTGCCAGGCGTATAATTTCTTGATAAAGTACAGTGAATCCGGCCGCGCCTCTTCAATCGCCTCCTCTCGTTCGGCGGCGGTAAGCTCCGGCGGCAACATATAGGCACCGACAAACTCGCGGTTGAAATTCTCCGCGTCATAAATGCCGCCGTTATCACTGACCAGGATAAGCGGGATCGAGGTATTATTACTTAGCACCATCGTTGGCAGGTTGAAGGGGTCGAAATCCTCCTCACCGTAGGTCTGCACGTATTTCTGTGCCTCGGCGTAAATCTTGCCGTAGGCTTGTTCCGTTTCCGCCAGCCGGCTGGCCAGATAGTTGGTATACGCGATCGAGATCAGCACGATCAATAAGCCGGCACCACCCAGGTACCAGCGCCATTTATTCGACCGTTCGAAGATATTCATATAATGGGTTCAGCTCGGGGCAAGGTACGCCCTTAATCGGAGCTAACGTTTAGCCGGGCCGCCGGATTGTAACAATACCCGCGCAAAGCGGACAAGCTCTTAGCCGAAGACCGGCAAGGTTGAACCATCCGGCCCGGCCGCGCCTTTTTCCGGGGCAATGCCCGCTTACCAACCCACCCCCGCCGAAACCGACCATTTGGCCGCCTTCCGCCGCCAACTCCTCGATTGGTACCGGCCCGCCGACCGGCCCATGCCCTGGAAGGAAGAAGCGGACCCCTACCTAATCTGGCTGTCGGAAATCATCCTGCAGCAGACCCGCGTAGAACAGGGGCTAAATTATTACCTCGCCTTCCGTGCCGCCTACCCTACCGTAGCTGAATTGGCCGCCGCACCCGCCGATGACGTGATGAAACTCTGGGCGGGTCTCGGCTATTATTCCCGCGCCCGCAACCTGCGGGCCGCCGCCCAAAGAGTAATAGCAGATTTCGGAGGAAAATTTCCCGCCAGTTACGATGACCTGCTTTCGCTGCCGGGCGTGGGTCCGTACACAGCAGCGGCCATTGCCAGTTTCGCCTTCGGCCTGCCCCACGCCGTACTCGACGGTAACGTCTACCGCGTGCTGGCCCGCTACCTGGACCGCGCAACGCCCATCGACTCCACCCCGGGCAAACACGCCTTTACCGCCCTGGCCCAAACCGCCCTGGCTGCAGACCGACCGGCTCGCTACAACCAGGCCGTCATGGATTTCGGGGCCACCGTCTGCACGCCCCGCCTGCCGGCCTGCCCCACTTGCCCGCTGGCCGCCGATTGCCTCGCTTACCGAAACGGGCGGGTGGAGCAACTACCGGTAAAGACCAAAAAAACAAAGGTGCGCGACCGTTTCTTCCATTACCTCGTACTCAACCAAGGCGACCGGGTATGGATCCACCGACGCGAGGAGCAGGATATCTGGCAGGCACTCTACCAGTTCCCGCTGCTCGAAGTAGACCATGCCGAGCTGGACCGGGCGGGGCTGCGCCTTCACCCCGATTGGCAAAACGTGGTTCGGAGACGAGGGAGAGAGAATCGAGTTACGGGCCAGAGACCGCCGGCCGGCGGCACGTGCTGAGCCACCAACGGATTTACGGTGTTTTTTGGGAATTAGATCGTGCCCCTGGGGATAAAACCTTCCTTTCCTGACGGCTATCAGGCGGTAAAGCGAAAAAATCTCAGCACCTTTGCGTTTCCCAAGCTCATTGATTCCTATTTATCACAGGATTGCTAGCAGTGAAGGATTAATAAGTGACCAAATTTTCTTGAGGGTTTTCGTTCCCGATCGAGACGCGGGTCCCCGAGTTTAGCGGACTAAATAAGGGGTTCCGTAACGAAGGGTGGGGACAAAAAACCGAGAAAATGGTCGATTATTCAGACTGAGATGCTTACTTTTAGAATTATTTTAACGGCAAACTTTCTCTCGCCCCATGGTCAATCGTGTTATTCTCATCGGCAATCTCGGCCAGGACCCCGAAATCCGTACCCTGGAATCCGGTACGATGGTGGCTAAATTTTCCGTGGCCACCAACGAAAACTACAAAGACCGCAACGGAGACTGGCAGACCAATACCGAGTGGCACGATGTAGTAGCCTGGCGCGTACTGGCCGACAAGGCACAGAGCCAACTCACCAAGGGCACCCAGGTTTACGTGGAAGGTAAACTGACCCACCGCAGCTGGGAAGACCAACAGGGCAACAAACGCAAGACCACCGAGGTAGTGGCCAACTATTTCCGTAAGATCGGCGATCCCCGCGATCCTTCCGCTGTTTACGATAATGATTCCGCCCCGGCTTCCACCGTGCCCGCCGCGCAGCGGCAGGCGGCCCCGGCATCCACCCCCGCTTCCGCGCCCGCCGTGGAAGACGATCTGCCGTTTTAACCTCCCCCACCTTGGATGCTGACCCTTTCAGTTATTGGTTGTACGCCCACGCCCCGCTCCTGCTGGCGGCCGGACCACCGTGGCCCGTGGCCCTGTTGGCCCTGATCTTGTTGCTGGCCATGTCGGCCATCATATCGGGATCGGAGGTCGCCTTCTTTTCCCTCAAGGCTCCCGATTACGAACAGTTGGAGCAGGAAAGTACGCCCGCCGGGCGCCGACTGTTACTGCTCAAGAACCGCCCGCGCTACCTGCTGGCCACGATCCTGATCGCCAATAACTTCGTTAACATTGCCATCGTACTGCTCAGCGAACTGATGCTGACCAGCCTGCTCTCCGAATCCGTCTTTATCGGCTGGGCAACCAACCTGAAAACGACCATCCCCTGGCTATTCAGTTGGGCGGAGGTGGAAGGACTGGCCCGGGGGCTGAGTTTCGGTCTGACAGTGATCGGAGTTACCTTTCTGTTAGTACTATTCGGCGAGGTGGCCCCCAAGGTTTACGCCCGCTTTAACAGCATGAAACTGGCCCTCGTCATGTCGGGGCCCATTCTGTTCCTGACCCGCTTGTTCGACCCGCTGGCCGCCGTACTGGTGAAGGGGAGCGGGTTCTTGGAGCGCCGATTCGCCCGCTCCCAAAGTGCTTCCGCCAGCCGCGAGGATATTGACGAGGCCATTGAGTTGACGGTCAATTCGGACGAGGAAACCAGTACCCACGATCTGGATATCCTGAAGCGGATCGTAAAATTCAGCGACGTGACCGCCCGCCAGATCATGCGCCCCCGCGGCGACGTGGTGGCCGTGGACCAAAAAGTGGACTACCACGAACTGCTCCGCGTGGCCCGCGAGAGCGGCTACAGCCGGATTCCGGTATATGACGAGGATTTCGACGAGTTGAAGGGCGTCCTTTACATCAAAGACCTGCTGGGTCACCGCCGCCAACCCGCCGACTTCGACTGGAATGCCCTGGTGCGTACCGAACTCCTGTTCGTGCCGGAAAACAAGAAGATCAACGACCTGCTGCGGGAGTTCCAAATCGAGAAGATGCACATGGCCATCGTGGTCAACGAGTACGGCGGCACTTCCGGCATCGTTACCCTGGAAGATATTCTGGAAGAAGTGATCGGCGATATCCAGGACGAGTTCGACGACGAGCCGGAGGTGATCTACACCCGCATCGACGAGCAAAATTTCATCTTCGACGGCAAGACGATGCTCAACGATGTCTACCGCATTACGGGCCTGCCCACCTCTTCCTTCGAGGAGGTGAAGGGTGAGAGCGAATCCTTTGCCGGCATGATCCTGGAGATGTTGGAAGAGATGCCCTCCATCGACCAGGAAATCATTTATGAAGGTTTTCGTTTCAAGGTGGTGGCCGTAAACGACCGCCGGGTGGAGGAGATATTGATTACGTTACCGGTGGATGATGAATAAGTAGAGACGCAACATCTTGCGTCTCCGAATGGCCCCCGCCATTCGGACCGAATCGTAATGGCACAAATCACATCATCCGTAGTAGAGACGCAACATCTTGCGTCTCCGAATGGCCCCCGCCATTCGGACCGAATCGTAATGGCATAAAATCATCATCCGTAGTAGAGACGCAACATCTTGCGTCTCCGAATGGCCCCCGCCATTCGGACCGAATCGTAATGGCACAAATCACATCATCCGTAGTAGAGACGCAACATCTTGCGTCTCCGAATGCCCCCTGCCATTCGGACCGAATCGTAATGGCTTGCGTCTCCAAATGGCCCCCGCCATTCGGACCGAATCGTAAGGGCTTGCGTCTCCGAATGGCCCCCGCCATTCGCATTTCTGTTTCTCGTTCCCCCCGCGTGAGCTGCCTGGAAGGTGACGGCGTAGCCGGAAGTGCGCAGCACCAAGCCGACAGGCGCGCCTGGAAGGGAGCGACCCGAGGCGATAGCCGAGGGGCACGCCCAAGATTCCTTCAACTCGAAAGATCAATTATGATCGAGAGAAGCAGCGCAGCTAATCCTTCATTCATTACCTGCGGTGCTTCTCCAAATCGTAAAGCGATTTATCGAGGTCATTCCTTACCCAAAGGCCGGAAGTAGAATAGCCCCAGCAGCCAGATGCCTACGCCCATACTGTTTTCGAGGGTGTTTTCGACCAAGAAACTGAGGACCATGACGATGAAGAACCCGAGAAAGAGCGGGTTGCGCCACGCGCCGCCGTGGAAGAGGATTAGGGTGAGGGATGCCAGAAAAAGTGCCAACCCCACGAGACCGGAGCCGGCCAGGATGCTAACGAACTGGTTGTGGGGGCGGATGGCGGGTGCGTTCGGGTAGTGGGCAGCATAGAGTTGGTCCATGCGCAGGCGGAGGTTGCCGGGGCCGATGCCGAGGAGGGGTGATTCCTGAAATAGTTGGAGGCCGAGGCGGATGCTGGTGAGGCGGCCGGCGTCGGAGTAATCGCTGCTATCGAGGCCCTGGGCACTGCGCCACATTTCATAGCGGGCGTAATTTATTTTGGCCCGCAGGCTGGGTACGGTAAGGTAGGCCAGAGTGGGTATGGCGAGAATGAGAGCCAGGCCGATGAGTGCCGGCCGCCAACGGCGGCTGCGGATGGCGTGGACCACCCCCACCGCCAGCCAGGCGCCGTAGGCACAGAAGAGGCCGGAACGAACGGCGAGCAGGTGCAGAAAAAGGAAGAGGAAGAGGGCACAGCCGGTCCAGAGGCGGGGCAGGTGCAGGAAGGAACGGTAGGCGAGGTAGCCGGCCGTGAGGCTGCCGATGGCCACCAGCAGGCTGAACCGAATGTGGTTGCGCGGTACGGGGATGGACCGGCCTTGTTTGATGAGTTCGTTGATCTCGGTGGCGTGAAAGGCATAGTTTATGCCGACCGCGAAACAGGTGAGTACCAGGAACACGACCAGTAGCGCAAGCAAATGCAGGCGGTAGCCGCGCCACTGCGGCGGCAGGCCGCCCCAGATGAGGGGAACGGCCAGGAGCGGAGCCTTGATGCGTAACCGCTCCAGCCAGTACGACCAGTCTACCGTTTGCCACCCCCCCAGGAAGGTGATGACCAACGGTAAGGCAACGGCCCAGGTGAGCGGGTGCCGCAAGGCGGTGATGAACGACTGCCGCCACCGCGGATTGACGAGCGGCCGAAAATCGCAGACGGCAAAAAGGGCCAACCCGATCATGCTGATGGAGAGCAGCACGGGCGAGAAGAGGAGGCCCGCCGGGTAGAGCGCGAGGGCGAGGAGCAGCAGGTAAAACCGGATGCGCGGAGGGAGGTATAATGACTGAATGATTGAATGATTGAATGACCGAATGATTGAATGATTGACCTCGATAAATCGCTTTGCGATTGGGAGAAGCACCGCAGGTAATGATTGACCTCGATAAATCGCTTTGCGATTGGGAGAAGCACCGCAGGTAATGACTGAGTGATTGAATGACTGACCTCGATAAATCGCTTTGCGATTGGGAGAAGCACCGTAGGTAATGAGCCATATATACCGTAAAGACGCAACATCTTGCGTCTCCGAATGGCGAACCGCCATCCGGCCTGGATGGAGCGATCCGCCGCCATGAACATCAACTACCTTGACCGTTAGCAATTACTTACTCGCCCGCTTTTAACGTCATGCCGTCATAGCCCAGTTCCACGCCCGGGGGCAGGCCGGCCTGAACCTCCGCGTAGCGACCCATGTAGTGGCTGGCGTGGACAAAAACGGTGCGACGCGGTTTTATTTTTTCTACCTCGGCCAGTGCCTCCTCTAAATTAAGGTGGCTGTGGTGGGGATAGTGGTGGAGGGCATCCAGCACCAGCGTGTCGATGCCGCGCAGGGCCTCGTAGGTGGCGGGGGGCAGGGTTTTCACATCGGTCAGGTAGGCGATGTCGCCGAAGTGGTAGCCGAGAATGGGCAGATCACCGTGGAAAAGGGCCAGGGGAGTAAACTCGATCTCGCCCAGGCGGGCGGCCCGGCCGGGGTGCAGGATATGCGTGTTCAGGCGGGGTGCGCCGGGGTAGGGATTGGGGGAGAAGGCGTAATCGAAGCGGCGGCGGATTTCACCCAGGGTACGTTCGTTGCCGTACAGATCGACGCTGCTGCGCTGGCGAAACACGAAGGGCCGCACGTCGTCCAGCCCGGCCACGTGGTCGGCATGCTCGTGGGTATACAGGACGCCGGTGAGCGAGTCCGGGCGGGCGGCCAGCATCTGCTCCCGGAAATCAGGGCCGGTGTCGATAACCAGATTGGTGGCACCCCGCCGGACCAGTGCCGAGGTACGCAGCCGGCGGTCGCGCGGATCGGTGCTGGTACACACGGCGCAATCGCAACCGATGACGGGCACCCCCTGCGAGGTGCCGGTGCCGAGCAGCCGGAGGCTCAGTTCGTTCACGCGCTGCGTTTTTGCTCCCAGGCCCAGGCGGTGCGCATGATGTCGCGCACGTCGTGGCGGGGTTGCCACCCCAGCACTTCCTCGGCGCGGGTGTTGTCGGCATAGATGGCCACCACGTCACCCGCGCGGCGGGGGCCGATGCGATAGTTGAGCGAAACGCCCGCTACTTCCTCAAAGGCGTGGATGACTTCGAGCACCGTAAGCCCGGCACCGATGCCGAGGTTAAACAGCTCGTAATTGGCGGCGGCGCGGCCGTCCTGGGCGTAGTGCAGGGCCAGGGTATGGGCATGGGCCAGATCGCTGACGTGGATGTAATCGCGTACGGCACTGCCGTCGCGGGTGGGGTAGTCGTTGCCGAACACCACCACTTCCTCGCGCTTGCCGTGGGCGGTTTCCGTAATTACGGGCACCAGGCTACTGGGCGGGTTGGCCGGGCTTTCGCCGATCAGGCCGCTGGGGTGGGCACCGGCGGGGTTGAAATAGCGCAGGGCCACCACGCCGAAGTGCGGGTGAGCGCGGCAGTAATCCTGGAGGATGTCTTCGCCCATCTGCTTGGTGGCCGCATAGGGGCTTTCGGCCGCCTGGCGGGGCGTGTTTTCGGTAACGGGCAGTTCCCGGGCGTTGCCGTAGACCGAGCAGGAGGAGGAAAAGATCAGCTTGCCGTTGTTGCCCTGCCCGTCCAGGCACTCCAGCACGTTCATCAGGCTGTTCAGGTTATTGCGGTAATAATGAAGGGGCTTTTGCACCGATTCGCCCACCAGTTTGGCGGCGGCAAAGTGAATGGCCCCGTCAAAGCGGTAGGCGGCAAACAGCTTGCGCGTGGCGTCACGGTCGGCAAGGTCCAGTTGGTGGTTCACCACCCGTATACCGGTGATGGCCTCGATCCCGTCCAGCACCCGCTCGTCGGCATTGCTCAGGTCGTCGGCAGAGACGACGGAGTAGCCGTTTTCCAGCAGATCGACGATGGTGTGGCTGCCGATGTAGCCGCAGCCGCCGGTAACGAGGATGGTGCCTTTGCTCATAATTTTCGGGGTTTTCCGGTTGGAAGGCGAAGATACAAAGTAAGGCAGGGATACCCGTAGGTGCCTGCCCGCACGTGCGAGGCCACGAGATAAATGTTAACCCTCCCCCACGAGTTACCGTTATTCCTCCTTCTCCACGAAGGGCGTAACCACGGCCGCAAATTCTTGTTCAGCAAAATCCTCCTCATTCAGCCAGTAGTCCGATGTCACGATGCGGTAGGTATCGGGTGCGGGGCTGGATAACTCCCAGATAATGTTCTCGGCCGAATCGAAAGGGGCTTCGCCCGCCAGCTGATCCTCGAATAGCCGCACGATAATGCAGTGCGACGAAAGGCCGGGCGCGAACGCCTTGAGCAACATAGCTTTGGTCAGCGGCCCGTCGGCCGGTTTGTCCGGCTTCACCGTGCAGGTGATTATGCTGGCCTTGGTGTTCGGAAATTTGCCGTTATATGCCTTGTACAGCAACTGGTTGACGTGAAACAGCCTGGCGTGCAGCGCAATATCGGGGTACTCCTCGGCAATCTTGTCCAGCAGCATATCGTGCGCCAACTGGTCGATCTGGTGCTCGTTCAGGTCGTCGCTCAACTGTTGCGTCAGCAACACTTTAGCGGCCTCGGCCGGCTCCACATCGCCAATTGCCATAAACAGGTACTCGCGGTATTCCTCGGGCTTCAGTTGGTCGGCATCCGGAAAACTCAGTTCCTCCAGCAGGGCCGCGTAGTCGGCATTCGTCCAGTACTCAGGCACTTCGTCTACGGTTTCTATCTCCTCAATGGTGACCTGACAGTTCAGCTGGTTCATCGGTGGCGTGGTTGGCGGCGGCGGAAACACGTTCTCCCCCACTCCCTGTACCTCGTCCGCCATCGCTTGGTTCGTTTTCGCCGGCGGTTGGGTCGAAAGTGATGATCACCAATGAGCTGCTTGATTATTTTCGTTCTTCTCCGGGCGTGCCCCCGGCCGAAGGCCGGGGTCGGTCCCTTGCGGGCTTCGCTGTTCGCTCGGTGCTGCGCACGCTATCGCCCCTCCAGGCACCTCACGCATATATGCGAACCACCTGTTCCCCAATCACCACCCCCATCTCCTCCACCAAATAATTACAGGCCGCCCGGTCCACCTTCAGGGGGCACCGTATTCGGGTCACCGGCGGAGCCGGTGAAAACGTGTTTCTTTTACAGCAGCCGTTTGCTTAATGGCTACCGTCGGCCACATACACATCGGCACCCTCCTCGCGCATGGGTTTCAGGTTCAAAAGAGGATAAACGTCGAAGAGGTCAATATACAGAGGTGTAGCAGTGGGGAATCAGGTCTGCCACTAAGCGATAGGCAGGCCCCCCGAGAAAGTGTTTCCGCTGCCGGCCAACCACTGATACATAAAATTGGATATTCTCCGGTTGCCCGCTGCCGGGAAATGCAATACCTTTAGCTCCATGCAACGTCCCGTTCTACCCCTCATCGGATTCTGTTTTCTGATCGTCCTTTCAATGGGTTCAGCCCCCTTGCGTGCGCAGGTCAGCTTACTTCAGAATACGGATGGCTTCATCCCCGTCGCCGACCTGACGGCCCAGCCGGTTTTCGACCTGGTCACGCCCGCGCTCAACCGTACGCAACGCGAACGCCTCGCCACCTACTGCACCCGCTACCTGCCCGCCTACACCCCCGCCGCCGCCACACGCGGCGGGGTGCGCCTGGTAGTGGTGAGCGCGCTGGACTCGGTCAGGTCACCCTACACCTACGGCAGCCCCAAACTGGGTTCCTTCAAACCGGTGCTGGTGCTGGTGGGGCCGGATGTCGACCAAATCTATATTTCCTCCGAATGGCCCAGCGTGATCGCCATTCCCGACACCTCGGCCGCCAACCTGAGTCTGGCCGTACAACTGATCTTCGGCGGCTACCGGCCGTCACCCGCCCGCACGGCCGCCGAGCGGGCACTGCCCGCCCCCGCCCGCCTGGGCTACGCCCTGCCCGGTGAAACCGGTACGCCCGCCGATTTTAACTACCGGCTCTTGTCTGATAGCATCACCCGCATCATGGCGGCCGCCATCGACACCGGGGCCTTCCCCGGCGCGCAGGTGCTGGTCGCTTATCGGGGCCAGGTGGTCTACCACCGGGCGTTCGGCAAACACACCTATGAGGGAGACCGGCCCGTACGGACCGACGATATCTACGATCTGGCCAGCGTCACCAAAACCACCGGCGGCCTGCCCGCCCTGATGCGCGCCTACGGACAGGGCAAGTTCGACCCCGACCGGCCGCTGACCGCCTACTTCGACGGCTTCGGCCGCTCTTCCAACAAGGATACCATCACCTACCGGGCCATGCTGGCCCACCAGGCACGGTTGCGCCCCTGGGTACCCTACTGGCAGAGCAGTCTGCGGGGGCAGGCCAAATACCCCTGGGAACAAAAGTGGGACGGCAAACTAACCGCCGACGGCCGCTGGCGCGGCCGTAGCCTGCGCGACCGGCCGGGAAAACGTTTTCCCATCCAGGTCACCGACAACTTATGGCTACACCGCCGCTACCGCGACCGGATCATCTACCGCGCCATCCGAGAATCCCCGCTGGAGGAGAAGGCGGAGTACAAGTACTCGGGACTGCTTTTCTACCTGCTGCCCGAGATAACGGAAAACATTACCGGGGTGCCTTACGAAGCCTACCTCCAGGATACCTTTTTCCGGCCGCTGGGTGCCGCCACGCTGGGTTTCAACCCGCTGGGCAAATTTCCGCCGGGCCGGATCGTGCCGACCGAGCGGGATACCTTTTTCCGGCAGCAACTGCTACACGGCACCGTACACGATGAGGGCGCGGCGCTAATGGGCGGGGTGTCGGCCAATGCGGGCCTGTTCAGTACCGCCAACGATCTGGCGAAGTACTACCAGATGTTGCTGCAAAACGGCAGTTACGGCGGCCGGGAATACGTGAGTCCGGCGGCAGTGCGGGAGTTTACCCGCTACCAGTATCCCGCAACGGGTAGCCGGCGGGGGTTGGGTTTCGATAAGCCGTTGCTGGAATACGATGCCGCCGCATCATCGGTAGCGCAGGCGGCCTCGCCCAATAGTTTCGGTCACAGCGGCTACACCGGCACCTTTGTCTGGGCCGACCCGGATGTTGAACTCCTTTATATTTTTATGAGTAACCGTGTCTACCCCACGCGGGACAACCCGCTCATTTACCGGCTGAACGTGCGGCCGCGGATTCATACGGCGATTTACGAGGCGATCGTGAAGTGATGAGGGAGGGGGCGTTATCCGGTTGCGTGACGGAACCCAACTTATCCCCCCGCCCGCGTGAGGTGCCTGGAAGGTGAGGGTGAAACCCGCAGCCCGCAGGGCCAAGGCGACAGCCGCGCCTGGAAGGGGACCGACGCCGACCCAGGGAGGCGACACGCCCGCAAGAGCAACCGCCATTTTCATTCTTTCCACCCTCCATTGCTTGCCACCCCGGCCACCGCGCCTTCCGACCATTCCCACAGCCTGCGGGCCAGGGCCTCGTCGCGGCTGGTGGCCGAGGGTGCGCGCAGGCACTGGCATTCGTCGAAGTAGCGGCCCGTTACGTCGCGCACCTCAGGGCTGGCAGCGAGGTAAATACTGGTCTGGGCACCTTTTTTCGGGGGCCGGGCAAAGGGCTTGTACATTCTCCAGACGCAGGAGGTGATCCAGCCGGCGTCCTTATTGGCCAGATTGGTGGCCACGATGCCGGGGTGGAGGGCGTTGGCCGTAAATTCTCCGGCGTAGCGGCGGGCCAGTTCCATGGTGAAAAGCACGTTGGCCAGTTTGCTCTGCGCATAAGCGTCGGTGCCGGAGTAAGCGGCCGCGCCGCGCTCGCCGCGCAGGTTACCGAAGTCGATCTGACCATTGGCGTGCAGGGCACTGCTGACATTGACCACGCGGGCGTCATCGGCGCAGCGCAGGGCGGGTAGCAGCAAATTGGTGAGCAAGAAATGGCCGAGATAATTGACGCCGAACTGGTATTCGTAGCCGTCGGCGGTATGACTGAGGGTATCGGTGTACACGCCGGCATTATTGATTAGCACGTCCAGGGCGGGGTACTCGGCCAGGAACTCTTCGGCCCCGGCGGCGACGGACGAGAAATCGGCCAAATCGCACTGGAGGCTGAATATTTGCTCGTTGCCGCTCCGGTCCATCAGGTCGCGGGCGGTCTTCATGGCGGCCCCGCCGTCGCGGCAGGCCAGCACCAGCCGGAACCCACGCTCGGCCAGGCGGGCGGCCGTGGCGCGGCCGATTCCGTCGTTGGCTCCCGTGATGAGTATCGTGCGTTGGTCCATGATCGTATGCTGCCCTAGTTAACGCACCGGGGCGGGGTTTGGGTTGCGGGGCGGCCCCGGGTGGGCGGTAATCGTAGGGTTGCGGCAACGGCCGGCAAGGGGCCGCACCAGGGCTTAAAATCCGGTAAATGTTCCAGGACTTAATTTTATCTTTGTACCGTAGAAATCGTTCAGTACCAATCAATCTACCATGACAAAGTCTCAGTATAACGGCTTCGCCCTGTTCCTCCTCATCAGCTATGCGCTGTATGGTCTAGCGTACCTGTACTATGCTTTGGGCGAGCGGCAGAGCGAACAAGCGTGGCCGTACGGCTATGTTTCCGGTATCCTGCTGGTTTTATTTACCGGCGTTACCTTATTCTATTACTGGCGGGGCGAGGGTAACGAACTGCCGGAGCGACCATTCTACCTGCGAATAGGCTTTTTTGCCTTTGCCGCTGCCGTGTTTTTTCTCGGGCTAACCATATTTTCCTGATTTTTACCGCAAGTAGCACTGATGGCAGAGCGTGTCAGTTAACAGATCCGCTTTACATTTGCCGCCTGCCGTACACATTGTTTCAATCCCCTCATCCGCCATCCCCACCTTCCGCCCCACCCTCGCCACTCGCCTCGGCGTCATGTATTTCCTGCAGTTCTTCCTCTGGGGGGCGTGGATGGTTACCCTCGGCACCTATCTGCTGCAAACCCTTCACTTCAGCGGCCGCCAGGTGGGCATGATCTACGGCATCGGGGCCGTTGCCGCCACCCTCACGCCCCTGGCCCTGGGCGTGCTGGCCGACCGCCGGTTTGCCTCCGACCGCCTGCTGGCCGTCCTGCACCTTATCGGCGGCATTCTCATGCTTATCCTTTACCAGGCCCAAAGCTACGGCTGGTTCTACTTCTGGATGCTCCTTTACAGTTGTTGCTACCTGCCCACGTTCAGCCTCTCCAATGCCCTCTGCTTTCACCACCTGCCCGATCTCAGCCGTCTCTTTCCGCGTGTGCGGGTCTGGGGCACCATCGGTTGGATGGTAGCTAGTGCGCTGGTCAGTTTCCTCGCCGTCGAGGCCCTGGCCACGCCCTTGCTCATTGCCGGGGTCGCCTCCCTCGTTCAGGCTGCCTACTGCCTCACCCTGCCCCACACGCCGCCCGTGCCCCCGGCCCAGCGCCTCAGCCTTGGTTCGCCCCAATTCAAGGAATTGCTGCGGGACAAATCCTTGCGCGTCCTTACTGCCGCGTTGTTTCTCATTTGCATCCCTTCGGCCTACTACTACGCCTTCGTCAACCCCTACCTCAACGAGATCGGCATCCCGCGCGCGGCCGCCCTCATGTCCTTCGGTCAGGCCGTCGAGATCGTCGTCGTACTTCTTATGCCGTGGTTCTTCAGCCGCCTCCGCCTACGGCGTATCCTCTTTTTCGGTTTCCTCGTTTGGGGCCTGCGCTACTTCGCCTTCGCCTACGGCGGCCCCGGCAGCGGCCGGTGGCTGCTGTGGCTCGCCATCGGGGTGCAGGGGTTTGCCTTTGCGTTCGTCACCATGGCCGCCCAACTCTACGTCAATAGCCGCGTACCCGCCCCTTTGCGCAGCACCGCCCAGGGTTTCATCGCCTTTATCACCCTCGGCCTGGGGGCCTTCCTCGGCTCCATCATCGCCGGCGAGACCGTCAGCCGGTTCGCCCTCCCCGGCGGCACGCACCAGTGGATCCCCGTCTGGTGGGTTCCCGCCCTCGTGGGCACGGTGGCGGCGTTGTGGTTTTGGTGGGCTTTCCCGAGGAGGGAAGGGTTGAGGGAGGGGAGGAAGGATTAGCTGCGCTGCGCTCCGGGTCTCCTTCCTCCGGGCAGGGGCAAGCCCCACCCCTGCGTCGGCCCGTCCAGGCACCTCACGCAGATAAAGAAGGAACCCGACGCCTACGTGGGGTGTGCGTTCGGGGCGGAAGTGATGTGAAATCTCTCGTTTTTTCTTACGACCGGAGGTCGATAGCCAAAATCGCGAGACCGGAGGTCACGCACCAATTGCGCGGTCGGAGGTCACGCGTCAATCGCGAGACACGCTTTGTTTTCCACATCGGTCGCTAATTGACAACTATTATCCGGCTCATCCCGTTTACATAGACGTGCCCCCGCCAACCACCCGGAAAACGAGGTACACCCAGACACTCCACCTTTTAAGACAACGTAGCTATTATGGAAAACGGCATCCTGACGGAAAACCAGCAAAAAGACGCGGAACTGATCGAGCAGATCATCAAAGATATCGTCACTCGCAAGGGATACCAGGATATTAAGGCGAACGTAGAAGGCTACGAGACCCCCGCCAAAATCCGCCGCAGCAGCGAAAAGGAAGAATTTTTCATCCCCGATGTTACCGGTGAGCTTAACGGCCGCAAAAGCTACTTCGAGGTAGCCCTTAAAACGGACGACGAGCGCGAACTGGTCACCAAGTGGAAGCTGCTCAGCAGCCTCGCCGGTTACAAGAATGGCAAGCTGTTTCTGGCCGTCCCCCGCGGGCACATGGCTTTCACCAACCGCATCCTCGAAGCCTATACCATTAAGGCGGAAATCATCAAAATCTAAATTTGGCCCCGGCCTGCAACAACTCTATATGCTGATCATCAACGTAAAGGACAACGAATCCATCGACCGTGCACTGAAGCGGTACAAGCGCAAATTCATTAATACGCGCACCCTTCGCGAAGTACGTAACCGGAAAGCCTTTACGAAGCCGTCGGTGAACCGCCGCCGCGAGGTGCTCAAAGCAATTTACATCGAGAAAAAGGAATTGCGCGAACGCCTGTAAATCGGCCCGCCACTCTTTTTTCGCCCAAGCGGGACCGCTCATCCGAGCAGTCCCGCTTTTTTTATGTCCCGCAGTGCCCGCTCGAACTTGTCAAACCGGTGACCGGTGTTCGGGTACCACCTCAGGGTGGCCGCATTAGGGTAAGTTTGCGGTATCGAACTCAGGTCCAGAATGTCATCATCTTCGGCTAAAAAGAAGTGGAGTAAGGCGGGGTCGATATTTTGCCGGTAGGCCGTGTACTGCCCTTCCAGCACCGGCAGGTATGCTAACTTGAAATGGTAGGGGCGCTGTTTCGTAAATGTCGTCCATTCTCCGATTCCCCGGTGCAAGGTCTCGTGGGGGATCAGGCTGGGGTTAAACAGGAAGGCCGGGCGGGCGTAGTAGGCCGAAAGGCAGAGGGCGTAAAAGCCGCCCAGAGAGGTACCGAAAAACACCGTGTCCTCTGCCACTTCGCCAATCATTGCAGTCAGTTGCCGCATCACCTCTGCCGGATCGGCGGGCAGGTCGGGCGCATGCACGGCGGCCTGGGGAAAATGCTTCGCCAGCGCAGTAGCTTTCCAGCTATCGCCGTCGGAGTTGAAGCCGTGTAGGTAGTAGATCGTCATGGTCCGAAGGTAGGGAAAAGTGCTGTTTACTGACTTTCACCTGACCCAATCACTTAGAACGTTTCTAAATAGCTATTCAACAGTCTTTTCGCCCGGTTCAGAAAACCGTTTATACAGTAGCGTGACTAAAATTAGCATCCGCAAATGCTACTTTTGCGTTGGATTTAATCCAATTATGCTACAGCACTTTCACATTCTTACCGTCACCCACCGTTTCACCAGCCTCCAGCGGATCGGCGAATTCGTCCTCCGCGCTGAGGGCGGCTCCGAACTTCGTGAGGAACTCACCGGCCTGCGTGATCGGATGGATATCGACGAACTTTGCTACACAGCCACTTGTAACCGGGTGCTTTTTGTATTTACCACCCGCCGCCCGGTTAACCGGGCTTTTATCGAGAGCTTTTTTACCGGCTCCGTTGCTACCGACGTATTCGAGCAAGTGAAGCACTTGCGTGGCGAAGCCGCCGCAGCCCACCTGTTCGAGGTGGCCTCCTCCGTCGATTCACTCGTAATTGGTGAGCGGCAGATCCTGGGTCAATTGCGCGATTCTTACGAGCAGTGCCGCCTCTGGGGTCTAGCCAAGGACGACTTGCGCATCCTCTACCACCAGATGGTAACGGCAGCAAAGGATGTTTACGCGAGCACTCGCATTGGTGAAAAATCGGTATCCATTGTTTCGCTGGCCATGCAACGGATGCTGCGCCACTCGCTGGTGGCGGAAAAGGCCCGGGTGATCCTGATTGGTGCCGGTCAAACGAACGGCCTGGCCGCCAAGTTTCTCAAAAAATACCACTTCGAGCACGTTACCGTGTTCAACCGCTCACTGCCCAAAGCAGAGGCGATTGCCGCTAAGTTTGCCCACGGCCACGCCCGCTGCCTGACCGAATTGGCCGATTACCGGGGCGGTTTCGAGGTGTTGTTCGTCTGTACCGGGGCCACCGAACACATCATTCACGCCGATAACTTCGACGGTCTCCTCGCCGGTGATTCACCCGAGCGAAAGTTGGTCATCGATCTGGCCGTACCCGCCAACGTCTCGCCCGATCTGGTGCGGGAGCAAGGCTTTTCCTACGTAGCTATCGAAAGCCTTAAGCAATTGGCGGACGAAAACATGGCCTTTCGCGGCCGCGAGATCAAGCGTGCCCGGGTACTGTTGGAGCGGCACGAACTGGAACTGGAGGCCCGCTACCGTCAACGTTTACTGGAGCGCTCCCTGGCCCACCTGCCCACCGAAGTGCGGGCCGTGCGCCAACGTGCCGTCGATCAGGTATTTAATAAAGAGCTTGCCACCCTCTCCACCGAAAACCGTGCCCTGATGGAGCGTATGCTGGATTACATGGAAAAGAAGTGCATCGGCATCCCCATGCGTGCTACCCGCGAGGCCATGCTGGCAGAGAATGACAACAGTGGACACCAAGTACTGGGAGAATAATTTTCATCTCAATACTCGAAGCTTACCCGTAAGCCGTAGTCAACACAAAAAAAGCCCCATCCCGTAAATACGGGACGGGGCTTTTTATTTGCCTCTGATTCGGTCTAGCGCAGGCGAAAGTTAGCCGCACCGAGCAAACCGATATCGGTGTAAACGCTGGCGCGGTAGAATCCGGCCCGGAGACGCTCATCCAGTTCGTGGTTAAAACTCAGGCGCTGGCTGGCACCGATATTCACATCCTTGGCGGCCAGTGCTTGCAGGTCCATGCGGGCACCATTTACGGTAGCGGTGGCGGGGATATAATTTTCGGTGGCGATGGGAGTACCTTTTTCATCGGTTACAACCAAGTAAAGCGGACGGACACCCTGGTACTGCTGCGGTACGCCGGACAGGTCGAACGTTACGTTCATGCGCCGGGCCTGACGACTCTTGGCGGTCACCTTTTCGCCATTCTTCTGCAGCAAATCAACCTGGAAAGCGGTGGCACGGAAGTTGTCGAGCGTGAGCTTATTGACCTCCCGTTGCATGGCCTCGTTCATATTATTGAGCGTGTTGTTTTCCTCGCGCGATAGCGAGAGGTCCGTTTCCAGCACGGCGGTACGGTTCTGGAGGGAATCGTTCTGACGCTGGAGACCGGCAATGGCACCTTCCAGGCCGGAGCGGGCCTGGAGAAGGGCTTCGATCTGGGCCTTCAGGTCATTGGCCTCGGCGGCACTGTTGCGCTTGGCGCGGCTGACGGCCGACTGGGCCTTGGTTAATTCGTCCTTGCTGGCGGAAAGTTGACCTTCCAGCTCTTGGTTAGTGGTAGCCAGGCTCTGATAATCCGTTTGGAGTGACTCAACTTCGCGAGTGAGGTTATCCCGGATTTCGGTCATGTCGGCAAGTGCCTGATTGGTCTCCGTGTTCTCCAGACTGAGGCCTTCGGCTTCGGCACTGCGGTTGAAGCCCCACACGAGGGCACCGATGAGGGCCAGCAGGAGAAGAACGATAACGACAATGGAAATTCGCTTATCCATAGTGGTTGGAATTGTTTTGGTTGGTTGCTAAAATGCGTTGTAGAACTGATTTTCCGGGCGGATGTTGTGTAGGGTCGGGTGGTAATTCCCTTCGTTCATCTTATCTGCAGCTCCGGGCGAAGGGCCTAAGGAAATAAATCAGGGAATAAGCTTGGCTTTGGGTTTTGCTCCTTCACTATCCTCGGCGGTTTCCTCGCCCGGGCGCACCGCTTTGACGCCGAGATAGCTGATGCAGTACTCGCCGCCTTCCTCAAAATCGAAGGTGCCGGGGTCGGCGGGGACGGCGTGGAGAACACCGTCCGGCGATTTGATGAACAGGGGAATGTGGTACTTGTCCCCCTGGAGGATAGCCAACTGATCGAGGTAGCCCATGCGGGTACTCACCTTGACCTCGTGTATCTGCGAACTTTCGCGATTGGCATCGCTGAGATTAATGTAATCATCGGTATAACTAAAAATATTCTCCTCGGAGATGGCGCGGCGTTTTTTCAATTCATCGCCGGTAATGAGGCGATAGGCACCATTCTCGCCGAAGATATCCTCATAGCGGTTAATCGCGTAGGAATTGACCTCGTTGCTGCCCGTGAAGGCAAATAGCGAGCCTACTTCCAGTAGTTCGTACTGCTCGGAGAGATCGTCGGTGTAGATGTTGGCTACGATACCGTTGATTCCCTCGGTTTTAGCGCGGGAGATATTCTGGCGGTTGCTATCGACCATGAAAACGTGGCGGCCCTGCTCGATCAGGTACTTGGCGATGGTGATGGCAAAGGACGTGGCCCCGAAAATAAGTACGCCGTTGGAATTATCTTGCACCACGCCCAACAATTTAGCCACCAGGCGGGCGGTGGTGGCGTTGATGAGCACGGTGCCCAGCACGATCATGAAGACGAGCGGCGTAATGTATTCGGCCCCGGCCACTCCCTCGCGCACCAACGTGAGACCGAAAAGCGAAGCAATGCCCGCCGCTACGATACCACGCGGCCCCACCCAGGAAATGAAGAGTTTTTCGCGCAAACTGAGGCTGTCGCGCCGGGTAGAAATAAATACCCCGAGCGGCCGTATAACCAGTACCACGATGCCGAACAGCAGATAGGCGCGCGGATTGTAAATGACCAGCGAAAGGTCGGCCATGGTGATGTTGGCCGCCAGCAGGATGAACAGGATGGAGATGAGCAGTACGCTGAGCGACTCTTTAAAGGAGAGGATCTCTTTGATGTGCGGCACATCCAGGTTGGCCAGTACCAAGCCCATGACCACCACGGAAAGCAGGCCGGATTCGTGCGCCAGCAAATCGCTGAACACAAAAATGGTAAGCACGTAGGCCAGAATGAACACGTTAAGCAGGTAGTGCGGGACCAGTTCGTTTTTGATGATCTTATAAAGCGCGTAGCCGGCAATGCCACCCAGGGCCAGACCGATAAGGACAATCTGCACGAAAGAAACGAATGCCTCGCCCGAGTAGGCCATGCCGCCGTCGGAGGAGCGAATAAATTCAAAGACCAGTACGGCCACCAGTGCGCCCACGGGGTCGATGAGGATGCCCTCCCACTTGAGCACGGCGGCCACGTTGCGGTTGAGCGGGATGTTTTGCAGAATGGGCGCAATGACCGTGGGGCCGGTAACGATGATAAGGCCCGAGAATAAGAAAGCCAGCGGCAGGCTGAGTCCGATAACAAAGTAGGCCGCCAGACCCGCCCCCACGAAGGTGATAAGCGAACCCACCGTGACCAATTGTAGGATGGAATTGCCGACCTCGGCGATCTCCTTGCGTTTGAGCGTAAGGCCGCCCTCGAACAGGATGAGACCGATGGAAAGGCTGACGAAATAAAACAAGGACTCGCCGGGGAAAAGCCCGCTGCCCGGTTCATCGCCCGCGCCGGGCGTATAGATGGGGTTGATGAGCTTGTGCCCGTCAGCCATGTAAAGCGTGGAGAGCGGCCCCACGGCCAGGCCGAAGATGATGAGCGGCAGGATGGCCGGCACCTTGGTTTTCCAGGCCAGCCACTGGGCAAAGATGCCCAGGATGATGATTCCGGCGAGTTCTAGCATACGGGAGGGGAAAATTGACGGACAGGTAAAGTGGGGTTGCGACAACGACAGCAAAATAAGGAAAAATCCACGGTGCCCGCAGGAACCGTGGATTCTTTCGGCCGGCCCCGGGGGCCGGTACCTTCACCGGACCGGTGGCGGCCTACTGACCGAACAGGCCGGCCATGCCGGGAGGTAGCATACTCTGCATCATGGTGCTGCCCTGGGCGGCTTCCTGTTCGGCTGCTTTCTCCAGGGCACGGTTGGCGGCCACTAATAATAGGTCTTCCAGTGCCTCACTGTCGGCGGGATCGACTTTACTGGGGTCGATGGAAATATTGGTCAATTGGCGCAGTCCGTTGCACTGGACCGTAACGGCACCGTCGCCGGCTTCGCCGGTCAGGCTCAGTTTGGCCAGTTCCTGTTGCATGCGCTGCTGCATCTCGTTCATCTGCGCCATCATATCTCCTCCTAGCATGGTTGGTTCGATTTTGATTCGTTCTTACCAAAGCGCACCGCCGCCCGCATGGTTCAGTATGAAATAGTGCAGGGACAAAAAAAAGCGAGCGGCCCGGGAGGGCCGCTCGCAACTCACGCGTTTGGGTTAGCAAGATAAGTGAGTTTGAAATCATCCGGCCGGGCCGGATTTAATTGGGAAGGACATGTATCGGCGCTCATGGGACTAAAGTGAGGCCTTTAAAAAGTCAATACAAGTCTTCGGGATTATGTCCTGCCTAAAAACAGCAACGGGCAAGATTCAGAGAGAAAGAGAAAAAACACACACATGGAAAAAGAGAGCATCAAACGTAAGGGATGACAATCAGGCGCGCTTTAGGAAAGAGTAATTTACCGTTGCTGTACGTACTTACGACGATGGGCCGAAAAAAAGTCACGGCAAAATCGGATTATCGTTGTTACCAAAGCGTTAAGGTTCCATGCGTTACCTTCTCATTCTCCCGATCCGCTTCTATCAGTACGCCATTTCGCCGCTGCTGGGTACCAGCAAGTGCCGCTTCCAGCCTACCTGCTCGCAGTACGCCATCGACGCTCTGCGTGAGTGGGGTGCCCTGCGCGGCACCTGCATGGCCGTGCGCCGCATAGGCCGCTGCCACCCATGGGGCGGCAGCGGCTATGACCCGGTGCCGAGAAAAGGATTGAAGGACAGAGGGAACGAAGGATTGAAGGACTAAAAAAGATTGAGTACGTCTAAACCTGAACCAAACCTCCCGACCCATCGTTTAGTTTCTAAACTAAGCCTATGTCTCCTGCCTTACTGCTCATAGATTTGCAAAACGATTTCATGCCTTTCGGCGGTTTGGCCGTGGCGGAGGCCGATGCGGTCATTCCGGTCGCCAACACCCTGATACCACAATTCAAAAAAGTAGTGGCCACCCAGGACTGGCACCCCGCCGACCACGGCAGTTTTGCCGCCAACCACCCGTGGCGCAAGCCCGGGCAGGTGATCGAACTGAATGGCCTGCCGCAGGTGCTCTGGCCCATGCACTGCGTGCAGGGTAGCTTCGGAGCGGAGTTTGCGCCCACGCTGGATACGGCAAATTTTACTAAAGTGTTCCCGAAAGGCACGGACGCCGGCATCGACTCTTACAGCGGATTTTATGACAATGGCCACCGCAAATCCACCGGCTTGGCCGAGTGGTTGCATAAGGCGGAAATCGACACCTTATATGTAATGGGTGTCGCCACGGATTTCTGCGTCAAGTTTAGTGTACTGGACGCCCTTGCCGAAGGTTTTGCCGTATCCCTGATCACCGACGGATGCCGGGGCGTAAATCTGGAGGCCGGCGACAGCGAGCGCGCACTGGCGGAAATGAAAGGGGCCGGGGCCAAACTGATCGTCAGTGAGGAGGTGGCCGGTATACTTACCGAAGAGCGGTCGTAGCGGTAAATGCCGGAAATTTTGGGGAGGGGCTAATGTTTAAACCCTGAATATGGCGGTTAGCGGGTTCTGCTTTTGCTATCTTGCCGCCCGAACTACCTCAAGAGCTACCTGATGAATCTGGAATTTAATGTAGACACCCTCAAAGAAGCATTCATTCTGTGGATACCGAAAGTAGCGGCGGCCCTGCTCGTCCTTATTATCGGTTTCTGGATCGCCAACCGGCTGACTAAGGTTGTTCGCAAAGCGATGGACCGGCGGCAAACGGACCCTACCATTGTTTCTTTCCTCGGTTCCATCGTCAGTGTGGGCCTAAAAGTGCTGGTATTACTCACGGCGGCGGGTATGTTCGGCATCGAAGTTACTTCCTTCATTGCGGTCATCAGTGCCCTGGCGTTCGCCGTCGGTTTGGCCCTGCAGGGCAGTCTGGGACACTTTGCCAGCGGGGTACTTTTGCTCACCTTTCGGCCCTACAAAGTGGGCGATGTAGTCACCATCGGCGGCGGCAGCACCGGGGTAGTAGAGTCCATTCAACTTTTTAATACCGTGCTCAAAAACGTGAATAACAATCGCATCATCATCCCCAACGGCAACGTTACCAGCAATACTATCACTAACATTTCCGGTCAGGAAACCCAGGGGGTACAGTTGACTTTCGGCATCGGTTACGGTGAGGATATCGATAAGGCGCGAGGCATCATTTTGGGGGTCATTGCGGAATGTCCCCACCTACTCAAAGAGCCGCAAGCCGTTGTGGTGGTTTCCTCGCTCGGCGACAGCTCCGTCAACCTGACCACCCGCCCCTTTGCGAACAGTGCCGATTACTGGGCCGCGTTCTTCTACCTCCAGGAGCACGTTAAAAAGGCGTTCGACCGCGAAGGTATCAGCATTCCGTTCCCGCAAATGGACGTTCACCTGGACAAATAACGAACCGCCCCGGCTCACTTCCGTTAGCTTTGCAAGTCGGATTTTTTCTTCTCCCCCTTACAATATTTTTGTCAAGGTGAAGCAAATTTCCAATATTTTTTGTATTTTTGTTTTTTTCACACAAACAGTTGGATAATGTCATTCGAAGTAGTAGGAAAGTTGCACAAGGTATACGAGACCGAGGCCAAAACGGAATCTTTCCGTGCCCGCGAGTTCGTCATCGAAGTGGAGGACGGCCAGTACCCCCAGTTCGTAAAGTTCCAGTTGGTGCAGGACCGCGTAACCGCCATCGACCCTTTCCAGGAAGGGAATACCGTCAAGGTTCACTTCGACCTGCGGGGGCGCGAGTGGCAGGATAAATTCTTCACCAACCTCAATGCCTGGCGCATCGAGGCCATGGATACCGCCGCCCCGGCCGCCGCACCCGCCGCTGCCGCAAAATCTGGTGGAGGAGATTTTCCCACCGCCAAGGACGCCCCTGCCGTGGAGGCCGACGACGATCTGCCGTTTTAGTCAAGCTGTTAGCGGTTAACACGTGGGCGTGTCCCGTTCCGCAAGTCTGCGGAACGGGCCGGTCCCCTATGGGCTTCGCTGTTCGCTCGGTGCTGCGCACCCGCCCTCCGGCCGGGGGCAAAGCCCCCGCCTGCGGCCGCCCCGCCGGGCACCTCACGCAAGTCAAACCCGACCGAAGTTCCACCGGCAAGCTAGCTCCGGCTAACAGCTTGTCAAATAATACTCAGTCGACCACCGGGTACGCTCCAAGTCACGCCCGCGTTAACGAAAAACGAAGCGGTACCGGAACCCTGTCCGGTACCGCTTTATCTTTGTCCCTAACCTACGTACGATTTCCGTACCCTGCCATAATTACTCGCTATGCTCCGGGATATTCGTTTGCCTTTTTTCCTGCTCCTCCTCTTTCTCCTCACCGCCTGCGGCGGCGACCAGACGGAAACCGGGGATACCGACCCGCCCGCCGGCACCGAACCCGCCATCGCCGAACTGAGCGCGGAAATTTCCGCCCAACCCCGCAAAGCCGAACTGTACGCCCAGCGTGCCCGACTTTACTTCGACGGCGGCGGCTACGACGAGGCCATCTCCGACCTGACCATCGCGCTCCAGATCGACTCCGCCAACCTGGGCTACCATCACGCCCTGGCCGATGTGTACCTCAAATATTTCCGCTCGCGCCTGGCACTGCGTACCCTCGAACGTGCCCACCAGTTGGACCCCGCCGACATCGAGACCCTGCTGCGCCTCAGTGAAGTACAACTCACGCTCAAGCAATACGACGACGCCCTCGCGTCGGCCGATCAGGCCATCGGCCTTAACGGTCGCAATCCGGAGGCATTCTTCTTGCTCGGGCGTATCATGAAAGAGCAGGGTGATACCAGCCGCGCCATCAATTCTTTCCAGGAAGCCGTGGAATTGGACCCCGAATTAACCGACGCCTGGATCAACCTCGGGATGCTCCACGCCGCCGTCGACGGCAAGCGGGCACTGGAATTTTATGACGCCGCCATCGCCTCCGACCGCTACGACGTACTACCCGTACACGCTAAAGCCGATTACCTGCGCGACCGGGACGACCTGAACGGTGCCATCGCCCTCTACCGCGAAACCACCCGCATGGATCGGCAGTATTCCGCCGGCTACTTCAATGCCGGACTGCTACTAATGGAGCAGGATTCGGTAGAATCCGCTTACCGGGAATTTGATATCACCCTCAAAAACGACCCCCTGCACGTGCGGGCCTACTTCTTTCGCGGTTACGCCGCCGAGTTGCTCGGCCGCACCGATCAGGCCCGGGCCGATTATAAATCCGCCCTGAAAATGGCTCCGGACTATGCGCTACCGCAGGAAGGGATGGCGCGCTTAGGGGATGGGAATTAGGGAATAGCGAATGGGCAGACTGACGCCGGCTGGTGGCCGGCTAGACGCAAAGTAGGGTGGTTTGGCTTTGACGCCGGCTGGTGGCCGGCTAGACGCAAAGGCTTTGACGCCGGCTGGTGGCCGGCTAGACGCAAAGTGTTGCGTCTCTACGGTTGATAATTTTCAAAATTTTGATCCTTGTTAAATTATAAGACATTCGGCCAGGGGCCGCCCCTGGTCATTTTGCACGGCCTGTTCGGCACGCTGGATAACTGGCAGACCCTGGCCCGCCGCTGGGCCGAGGAACACACCGTTTTCCTGGTGGATCTGCGCAACCACGGCCGCTCGCCGCACCTGGATGCGATGACCTACCCACTGATGGCGGCCGACCTGAAGACTTTCCTGGAAGAAAAATTCGTGTTCCAGACCCACCTGCTCGGCCACTCCATGGGCGGCAAAGCCGCCATGCAGTTTGCCCTCGACTATCCCGACATGGTGGAAAAACTGGTGGTGGTGGATATTGCGCCCAAACCCTACGAGCACGGCCACACAAGTGTTTTCGCCGCCTTCAACGCCGTGAACCCCGCCGCCCTCACCGACCGGTCGGAAGCCGAGGAACTGATGCGGCCCCACGTGCCCGAGGATGACGTGCGGCTTTTTCTCCTCAAAAACCTGAGCCGCAGCAAGGAAGGCGGGTTTGCCTGGAAAATGAACCTGGCCGTGATCGAGCGGGACTACCCGCACATCATCGCCGGCATGAACGAGGATGCCACCGCTTTCGAGGGGCCGACCCTTTTCGTGCGCGGCGGGCAGTCGGACTATGTGAGCGATGACGATCTACCGGCCATCCACCGCTTTTTCCCCGCCGCCCGCCTGGAAACCATCAGCGGGGCCGGGCACTGGATCCACGCCCAGCAGCCGGAAGTGCTGTACGAAATGGTCCGGGAATTTCTGCGCGGATGAGCCCCGACCCCGCCTACCGGACCCGCCGTGAGCACCTGCAACTGGACGCCGCCACCCGCCTGCACTACGACCGCGTGACCAATGCCGACGAGCTGGTGGATGCCCTGCTGGCCAAAGGCGATGACCACGAGGACGTGCGCGACGACCGCCTGCCCTACTGGGCCGATCCCTGGCACAGTGCCCTGGCCCTGGCCCGCCACGTTTGGACCGACCCGCTGATCTGCCCCGGCACCCGGGTTACGGAACTGGGCTGCGGGCTGGCCCTGCCCGGCATTGTCGCCGCCCTGCGCGGGGCGGATGTATTGCTGACCGATTACCTGCCCGAGGCCCTGAATTTTGCCCGCCGCAACGCCGCGCTCAACACCGCCGCCCCCATCCGCTATCTGCAACTGGACTGGCGCCGCCCCCAACCCGCCGCCCGCGCCGACCTGATCCTGGCGGCTGACGTAGCTTATGAATCGCGCTATTTTCCGGTGCTGGAACAGTGTTTTCGCCAACTCCTGCTGCCGGGCGGCCGGGTGCTGCTCACCGAACCCGGTCGCGGCATTGCCGCCGAATGGACGGACGGACTGACCAACGCCGGCTTTACCGTCACCCGGTCCGAGCATCCCGTCACGCTGGACGGGGCGACCCGGCTGGTGCGCTTGCATGAGCTGCGGATTTAGCGGTATCCGAATGATTGACCCCCGCATTCCTGATGGACAAGGGGTGGTAGCCGGGCCGACCGGAGGAAGGAGACCCGTAGGGGCCGGAGCGAAGCGGAGCCGGCGGACGACCCGGCCCCGGACCGCGCAAGCGAACGGGGTGGCCCCAAAGCCGCAAAAACCGCACGCAAAACCAAAATACGAGCGGCCCGCAAAACTTGCCCGCCGGGAGCCTGTTAACCTACCGACTGCCCTGCGGGGCAGCAACTTTTTTTAACCAAAACCGCACGCACCCATGTTTAAATTGCCCGCACTACCCTACGCTTACGATGCCCTGGAGCCTTCGATCGACGCCCGCACGATGGAGATTCACTACACCAAGCACCACCAGGGATATACCAATAAACTGAATGCCGCGCTGGAAGGCACGGCGCACGAAAACGCCAAGATCGAGGACATTTTGGCCAAGGCCGGATCGGCCGGCGGAGCGGTCCGCAACAACGGCGGCGGCTACTACAATCACTCGCTGTTCTGGGACGTGATGGGACCCGACGGCGGCGGCAACCCCACCGGTGCCGTGGCCGATGCCATCAAGGAGAGCTTCGGCAGCTACGATAAATTCAAGGAAGAATTTGCCGCCGCCGCCGGCAGCCGTTTCGGTTCCGGCTGGGCGTGGCTCATCGTGGGCGGTGACGGCAAATTGCACGTGACCAGCACCCCCAACCAGGACAATCCGCTGATGGACGTGGCCGAAACCAAGGGCACCCCTATTCTGGGCCTGGATGTGTGGGAGCACGCTTATTACCTGAAATATCAGAACCTGCGCCCCGATTACGTGCAAGCGTTCTTCGACGTGATCAATTGGGACGCCGTAAACAAGCGGTACCAGGCGGCTAAGAAGTAGTTTTCGGGGCCATCCACCGCCGCTGAACGCGGCGATGGTCGCTGCGTCCGTGGACTCGCTGTTCGCTCGGCCGCTACGCGGCTGCCGGTTAGCACCGCCACCCACTCCCATCGCTTGTCCGATAGCCCGCTACGGGCGGCACCTCCCGCGGGAGGTGCCGCCCGTTTTTATTGGATCAACAAGCCGCGGCTGAGGGGCGGGAGTCCCGGCTGATAAACGACCACCTGGTATACACCGGCTGGCCGGTGGGCCAAAGAAAGGATATGCGTCATTGCCCCGGTGGCGGGTACGCTCCGGGTCAGTAGGCGGCCGGTGGGGTCATAGAGGGCCAGGTGGCTGCCCGTGGCAAACGGTTGGCTCAGTTGAAGGGTTACTTGGTCGCGGGCGGGGTTGGGGAAAAGGGTGAAGTCCGGTGCCGGAAGGAAGATTTCCGCCACATCCGTACAGGCGTCGGGCGGATGGGTAAGTTGGATCAGGAAGCGGCCCGGCCCCGCCCCTACCCGGTCCATTTGCAGTAGGTAAGCCGGTGGGAAAACATCGCCGCCACAGTTGAGCAAGTAAGTGGTGGTGTCTCCGGGCAACAGGTAGCTGGGGCCGCTATCCGGCAGCACGGTGGCAAAGCAGTCACCGGTTTCGGAGGCGTAGACGGCCGCCTGCAGGGTATCGAGGGCAACGATCCGGAGTTGCTGAATCGTGGGGGGATCGCTTGCGATGCGGTACCAGAGGCTGCCGGTCAGGGTATCGGCGGCCCAGTCGGCGGGAAGATCGGTGCAGGGGCCGGATTCGGTTGCTTCCAGCGTGGAGCGGCCGTTTTGTTGGAACAGGAGGCAGTCTGTTAGCGAAGACAGGGACAGTGCGCCGCTGATGGAGTCGTTGGCGGGCAGCACTTCGGTGCGCTCTTTCAGGCGGCGCGGATCGTCGGGCGTGAGGTAGGATACGGCGGGTGGGCCGACGCTGCCGTCCGGGGCGTGCCGGTACAGTTGGAGCGGCCGCCCGCCCAGCCCGATGCTGTCGGCGGGAAAGGTGCGCAGCGTATCCGTGGGATCGGGGGAAAAAGCCAGCCGACCGGGAAACCGGTCGCCCGCCCCCGGCACCGCAAAGGCGCGGGCCGGTACGGTGACTACCAGATCGGAAGAAACCGGCACCACCAACCCGTGAATGACCAGCCCCGCCGGGCCGCCGCCGAGGGGGGAAGCCGCCGCCGCCGCAGAATCGGGCAGGATGAGGTAGGAGGTCACCGAGCGGGTGGTAAAACCCGGCCGGATGACGTGAATATTTACTATCTCCGGGCTTTCCGTGCCCACTTTTACCACCAGTAGGCTGTCGGCCGGGTCGGCGGTGAAACTGTAAGTCGTGCCGGGTTCCGTTTTAATCGCGTAGGCGGATGCCGCCACGGTACTGCTATCGCCGGGTCCGAAACTGACCGAGAGACCGTTATAGACGACGGGCGTGGTAAGTGTGCAAGCGGGCAGGGTGTCCGGGCAGGTGCATTCAGCCACTCCGCCCAGCAACACGTAGGTATCGGCCACCAGCCATTCGTTGTCGATTCGCCGGTACCAGATTTCGATGGGGACAAAGACAAATTCATCGCAGGTGAACACGATGCTGTCGCCCACGGTGGGCGGAGGTGTATCGCCGCGCGGCGACAGGGAAGAGGAACGGCCGATGAGCAGCGTGCCGGTAGCGCAGGCGGGCAGCAGTTCGGGGTGGGCGAGGAAATCGGCGGCGGCCAGGCGGGCTTCGCCCTGCTCGTCGAGCCGAACGGCGAGACCGTTGGTGAGCAGCGGAAAATCGAACTGGGCGGACAGTGGGCCGCTGAGGCAACAACAAACAAGCAGGCAGGAGAGAAGGGAGAAACGCATTGGTGGGGGGAGATTATGCTAAGAGCGGAATGCTTACGGCCTCCAAAATATGACTTTTTTAGTTGATTGGCGGCATTAGGCTTCGGTACCTTTGCGCGAATTTTTAAACGGCAACGGTATGTTACGAATCGGAACGCGGGGCAGCAGGCTGGCCCTCTGGCAGGCCAATTACATGAAGGACGCCCTGGCGGAGCTGGGTGAGCCGGCCGAACTGGTTATCATCAAAACCCAGGGTGACCGGGTGCAGCACCTGACCTTCGACAAACTGGAGGGTAAGGGCTTTTTCACCAAAGAACTGGAAGACGAGTTGCTGGCCGGCACCATCGACCTGGCCGTACACAGCCTGAAGGATTTACCCACCACGCAGCCGGACGGTCTCTCGCTGGCAGCAGTATCCTACCGCGAGGACCCCGCCGACTGGCTGCTCATTAACCCCGCCGCCCTGGACCCCGCCGCCGATCTGCGCCTGAGGGCCGGAGCCGCGGTCGGCACCTCTTCCTCACGCCGCAAAGCCCAACTGCTGGATCTGCGCCCCGATCTGAAGCCCGTCGATATTCGCGGTAACGTGCCCACCCGCGCCGACAAAGCCCGCACCGGCGAGGTGGATGCCGTAATGCTGGCAGCCGCCGGCCTGACCCGCCTGCACCTGGAAATGGATAATCTGATCGTGGTGCGCCTGCACCCCACCGAGTTCGTGCCCGCCCCCGCCCAGGGGGTGATGGCCGTGCAGGTTAAATCCGACCGCACCGATTTGCGCCGCCGCTTGTTACCCCTCCACCGGGCCGATGTAGCCGAGTGCACCAACGTCGAACGGGGTGTACTGAAACTACTGCAGGGCGGTTGCCAAACCCCCCTCGGCGTTCACTGCTACCGCGACGAGCAGAATAATTACCACGCCTCGGCCGCCATTGCTTCGGCCTGGGATGCGCCGGTGCGGCGGGTGCGTTACAGTTCTACCGTGTTGAGCGGCATGGCGGAGGAGGTGGTAAAGAGGTTGAGGACGTAAACAAACCACCGACACCTCCGAGCAACCTTTTCACTTGGTGAAACGGTTAGCTGCGGAGGAGCGTCCATCAATCAGTTTGAACAACCACCGACTAAATTACCTGCCCGATGCGCGTCCTTGTTCTCGACAATTACGATTCCTTCACCTACAACCTCGTGCAGTATATCGAGGAGCTTCTGGAGGCACCCATCGACGTTTTCCGGAACGACAAGATCGACCTGGCTGCCGTGGCGAATTATGACGTGATCATTCTCTCGCCCGGACCCGGCGTACCGTCCGAGGCCGGTATCATGCCGGCATTGCTGAATCGCTATAAAGCGGAGAAAATTATTTTGGGAGTCTGTCTGGGTCACCAGGCCATCGGCGAGTCTTACGGCGGGGAAATCTATAATCTGGCCGATGTGTACCACGGCATCGAGACGGCCATGGTACTGACCGGAGAGCCGTCCGTGCTCTTCGAGGGAATCGACGATCGTTTCCGGGCCGGCCGCTACCACAGCTGGGTAGTCCGCAAGGAAAACCTGCCACCGGAACTGGTGGTGACCGCTACCGACGAGACGGGCGAGATCATGGCGTTCCGGCACCGGGAGCACGAGGTGTTCGGCGTCCAGTTCCACCCCGAGAGCATTATGACCCCCACCGGGCGGGAGATGCTGGCTAACTTATTCAACCACGCCGCCGACCGACTGGGCCGCCCCCGCCCCACGGGTCAAATCGCCATCCGATGAAAGCACTACTGGAACGTCTTTTTGCCCGCGAGCTACTGAATGAGGCCGACGCCCGCGCCGCCCTGCACCGCGTGACCAGCGAGAAAATACCCGCCGCCCAGAAAGCCGCTTTCATGACGGTGTTTAATATGCGCCCCCTGGCCCCGGAAGAATTGCGCGGCTTCGCCAACGGTATGCTGGACCTCGCCCTGCCTTTCGATTTGGAAGGCCGCGAGACGATCGACATCGTCGGTACCGGCGGCGATGGCAAGAACACCTTTAATATCTCTACCCTCAGCTGCGTGGTGGTGGCCGGGGCCGGTTATCCGGTTACCAAGCACGGTAGCTACGGCGTCTCTTCGGCCAGCGGTTCCAGTGATACCCTGATTGCACTGGGTTACGAATTTACGAACGATACGGACGAACTCCGCCGCCGGTTGGACCGGGCCGGCATCTGTTTTCTGCACGCGCCCTTGTTTCATCCTGCCATGAAAGCGGTGGTGCCGGTACGGAAGGACCTGCGCGTGCGAACTTTCTTCAACATTCTCGGTCCGCTGGCTAACCCCGCCCAGCCGAAATACCAGCTTTTCGGTACCTACGGCCGGGGGCTGAGCCGGTTGTATCACTACCTCACCCAGGAAGACCCAACCCGCGATTGCACCATCGTACACGCCCTCGACGGTTACGACGAGATCAGCCTTACGGCCGGGGCGGAGGTGAGGTATAGTCGCGGCGGAACCGCCCTGCTCTATCCTGCTCATTTTGATCTTCCCCGGTTGGAGGCCGCTTCCCTGCACGGCGGTGCGGGGCCGGAGGACGCCAGGCGAATTTTTCTTTCCGTACTGGACAACCGGGCATCCGCCGCCCAGCAGGACGTAGTCTGTGCCAATGCGGGACTGGCCATTCACACCATTAAGCCACAGGTTTCCCTGCCCGACTGCGTGGCCGAGGCCCGCGTGAGTATTGAAAGCGGCGCGGCGCGGCGGGTACTGGAGCGGATGCTGTAGCTGCGATGGATAATAGTGGGCAGGTAGCCGATTGATGGGCCGTTTCCCGTAAGAGCGGGATGTTGAACGAGTGATCTAAACAGGTAGCGGATCAAGATAATCAGGGCTTGATTTTATTTGTCACCCAACATCTCCAAGTGGAACGGCGTTGGCCCATTAGCTATCCCCCGCAACCTCTTTTCACCCTTATGTATTGCAACATACAACTCTCATGCCTCCCGGCTCTGCTGGCGGGCTTCCTCCTTTTTGCGGCTGGTTTAAGTGCCCAGACAATCAGTGGAGAACTCAAAACCTGGCACCGGATCACCCTCACGTTTACCGGGCCGGAGAGTTCGGAAACCGCTTCGCCCAATCCATTTACCGATTACCGACTGGATGTTACGTTCTCCAAAGACGGCACTTCTTACGCGGTGCCCGGTTTCTTCGCCGCTGATGGTGATGCGGCCGAGACCAGTGCTGAGAGCGGCGACCGGTGGCGGGTTCATTTTGCCCCCGACGACGCGGGAGAATGGACGTATGCCGTTTCGTTTAAAACCGGCACCGATGTGGCGGTTGACGGCGGTGGAGTTTCCGCTGGGTTTATGGACGGTGCTACCGGTAGCTTTACCGTTACCGCCACGGATAAAACCGGGCGAGATAATCGGGCGCGGGGTCGGCTGAATTACGTGGGCGAACACTACCTGCAGTATGCCGGAACGGGAGAGTGGTTTGTAAAAGCCGGGGCCGATGCACCGGAAAACACCCTGGCCTACGATGATTTTGACGCCACCCCCAATGTAGGAAACCGACGCAAAAGCTGGCAGCCACATGCCCAGGATTACGACGGCGCAACGGCCGGAAGCTATACTTGGCAGGGCGGCCGGGGGAGCGAACTGCTGGGCGTGATTAATTACCTGGCCGGTAAGGAGATGAATGCCTTCTCTTTTCTGACCTTTAATGTGGAAGGTGACGATAAGAATGTTTTTCCCCACT
Source organism: Lewinellaceae bacterium (assembly GCA_963710215.1). Lineage (GTDB taxonomy): Bacteria > Bacteroidota > Bacteroidia > Chitinophagales > Saprospiraceae > Neolewinella. Next base: position 293,760 of record CAVPZP010000036.1, read on the forward strand.
TGCTCTCCGTGCCCATCAGTAATTATAATGGCAATAATTGGGACAGCCAGGTATTCCACGACCGCTTCGATGTATCCAAACTGGAACAGTGGGAGCGGATATTTTCCTATGCCGACCTGAGGGGAATTTACCTCCACTTCAAACTGCAGGAGACCGAAAATAATGATCTTATGGACGGCGGTAACGTCGGTCGCGAGCGCAAACTGTACTTCCGGGAACTCATTGCCCGCTTCAGTCATCATTTGGCCCTCAACTGGAACATGGGCGAAGAAAATACCCAAACCACCCAACAGCGGCGGCAAATGGCTGACTATTTTGCGCAGAACGACCCCTACGACCACCTGCGGGTCATCCATACGTATCCGGGGCAAAAGAATCAAGTGTATACCCCTTTACTGGGTAATAATTCCTCTTACACTGGACTATCGTTGCAGACTTCCAATCCAAGCTTCAACGAAGTGTTTTCGGATACCGATGAGTGGGTTGGAAAATCCGAACAAGCGGGCAAAAAATGGGTGGTGGCCGTGGACGAACCGGGCAGTGCCAACATCGGGATCGACAGCGACCCCGACGACCGCAAACTGGTCCGGCACCGGGTGGTCTGGGCTACCTTCATGGCAGGCGGCGCGGGCACCGAATTCTATTACGGTTACCAATCCGGCTGCGGCGACCTGAACTGCCAGGACCACCGCACCCGCGACCAGAAATATACCGACGCGGCCTTCGCGCTCCAATTCTTTCAACTTTACTTCCAGCCCTACTTCCCCGCCTTGGAAAACGTCAACGGCCTGACCGCCGACAACAATGACTACGTGCTGGCCAAACCCGGCGAGGCCTACGCCGTCTACCGGCCCAACGGCGGCAGCACTGCCATCAGCCTACCGGTGGGAAGCTGGACCCTGAGGTGGTACAACCCCCGGACGGGAGAATTGAACGGGCCGCAAAATTTCGGCGGCAACACCCTGACCGCGCCCGACAACGAAGACTGGGTGGCTCTGATCGAAGCGGGTGACTGCGCGGCCGGGAACGCTTGTGACGACGGCGATGCCTGTACCGTTGCCGATGTGCTGGATACGGATTGCAACTGCGCCGGCCAACCCGCCCCCGACTCGGATAGCGATGGGGTGTGTGACCCCGAGGATAACTGCCCCGGTTTTGATAATGACCTGATCGGTACGCCCTGCGATGACGGTGATGCCGCAACGACCAATGACACCTACCGACAGGATTGTGAGTGCCGTGGCTCCTTGGCCGGGATCGACCAGTACCTGGAGGCGGAATGCGCGGAATACGGAAATGCTTTTAGTTTAGTCGTAGACTCGGAAGCGTCCGAAGGATCACTCCTGCAAGCGACGGACGGTGCGACCTACATTGCTGCCCCACCCGTGGGAGACCGCTACCTGATCCGTTTTCGCGTGGCTGTACCCGCCGCCGGTTCTTACCGTATTTTTGCGCGGACGCTATCTACCGGCGATGATGATGACTCTTTCTGGGTGCGCGCCGGTTGTAGCGACTGGGTGCGTTGGAACAAGATCGATTTCCCCTACACTACCGGCGGACTGACCTGGAACCAAGTGAGCGATTGGTCCAGCGGGGATGTAGGAACACTGGTCACTTTTGAGTTAGAGGCCGGTCTCAATTTAATCGAGTTCGCCTACCGTGAACCGGATGTGCGGCTGGACAAGATCTACCTGACCCCCGAAATGACGGGGCCGGAGGCGGATGGGCCGGGAGGAGATGCCAACAACTGTAGCACTGCCTGTATGCCCGGTGCCGTGTGTGATGATGGCAACCCCATGACGACCAATGACCGGTTGGCGGACGACTGCGCCTGTGTAGGGGTAACCAGTTGTGTTCCGCTGCCCGTGGAATGGCTGGATTTTCGTGCCACCCCCGGGGGGGGCAGTCGTGTTTTACTGACTTGGGAAACGGCGGCGGAATTGAACGCCGAAAAATTCGTGGTAGAACACAGTCGGGATAATAGAAGCTTTACCGCCCTGAGTGAGGTAGCGGCGGCCGGAAATAGTGCGGAGGTTCAATCTTATACCGCTGCACACGCCTCACCCGCTGCCGGAATAAACTACTACCGTATCCGGCAGGTGGATTACGACGGCAGCTACGGGTTTAGCCCCGTGCGGTCCGTGACAATCGCAGGGGAAGGACCGAAAATCTACCCCAACCCGGTCACCGCTGAGTTGGTGGTAGTGACCGGTGCTTCCGAAGAAGTATTCGCGCAACTGGTGGATGGAACCGGCCGGGTGGTAATGGCCGTTCCTCTCCTGCCCGACAGACCTAACGCTTTGGATGTACGCCGCCTGCCGGCCGGGGTCTATTCACTAATGACTGCGGAATGGTCGCGCCGGATAGTGATTACCGGTAGCGCGGAATGAGTTGCTTGCTGAATGAAAAGCCCTTGCCGGAATTTGCGTGAGGTGCCTGGACGGTGCCCCGCAAATTTGCGGGGCAGCCCGCAGGGCCGACCGATCAGGGAGCCGGGAAGGGACCGACCGTGAGCCGTCAGGCGAGGGGGCACGCCCAAAACACTTGGTAAATGGTCTTGCAACTTTTCTCCGCCGAAAACCGTATCATTGCCCCATGAATGCTTCCCCACGAATTATCGACGCCATAATTATTCCCGGCTTGCCCCGCAATCCGTAGGACGCTCGTTGACCTCAATCAGCCGAAAGCTCCGACGGACACGATCCGTCGGAGCTTTTGTATTTTTGCGCCTCCTTTTCCTAGCCTCCCACCAGTATTACCGCCATGTATCAAGAAGTCAAACAACTAGACCTGCCCGCGCTCGACCGCGAAATCCTCAAATTTTGGGCCGAAAACCGCATTTTCGAGCGGTCGGTGGAGGAGCGCGACCCGGAAAACAGTTTTGTTTTCTACGAGGGACCGCCCTCGGCCAATGGGATGCCGGGCATTCACCACGTGATGGCGCGTACGATCAAGGACCTGTTTTGCCGTTTCCAGACCCTGAAGGGCAAGCGCGTGGAGCGCAAGGGCGGCTGGGATACGCACGGCCTGCCCATTGAACTGAGCGTGGAGAAGGAACTGGGGATCACAAAGGAAGATATCGGCAAATCGATCTCGGTAGACGATTACAACAAGGCTTGCCGGGAGACGGTGATGCGCTACAAGGACATCTGGGACGACATCACCCGCAAGATGGGCTACTGGGTGGATCTGGGCGATCCCTACATCACCTACACCAACGAGTACATGGAGTCGGTGTGGTGGCTGCTGAAGCAGATCTACGACAAGGGGCTGATGTACAAAGGCTACACCATCCAACCCTACTCGCCGGCGGCGGGCACGGGCCTGAGTTCGCACGAGCTGAATATGCCCGGTGCCTATAAGGAGGTGACCGATACCACGGTGGTAGCCATTTTTAATACGCAAGTGGCGGGCGACGGCACCTGGCTGCGCAACCTGCCGCTGCACGCTAGCGCGGAGGGCGAAACCGACCCCCAACCGCTGGACCAGGTAGGCATCATGGCCTGGACGACCACGCCCTGGACGCTGCCCAGCAATACCGCCCTGACGGTGGGGCCGAAGATCGACTACGTGAAGGTGCGCACCGTGAATCCCTACACCGAGCAGGAGATAGACGTGGTACTGGCCGAAGCCCTGCTGGGCAAATGGTTCGGCGGCAAGCGGCAACCGGAAATTTTGGCTAAAAGCGACACTTTTAAAGGCGAGCGACTGGCCGGCCTGCGCTACGACCAACTGCTGGACGTGGGTAAGCCCGAGGAAGGCGATGCGTTCCGTATCATCACCGGCAACTTCGTGACCACCGAGGACGGTACCGGGATCGTGCACACCGCGCCCAGTTTCGGTGCGGATGACATGCAGGTGGGCAAGGCCAACGGCATTGGTGCGCTGACGCTGGTGGACAAGACCGGCCGCTTTACCGCCGAGGCGGGCGAGTTTGCCGGCCGCTTCGTGAAAGACTACCAGGACGACCCCGACTACGTGGACGTGAACGTGGACATCTCCGTGCGGCTGAAGCTGGACGGCAAGGCGTTCAACGTGGCCAAGTACAACCACAATTACCCTCACTGCTGGCGCACGGACAAGCCCATTCTCTATTATCCGCTGGACAGTTGGTTCATCCGCTCCTCCGCCATGCGCGAGCGCATGAGCGAACTGAACGACACGATAAACTGGAAGCCGAAAAGCACCGGCGAGGGCCGCTTTGGCAAGTGGCTGGAAAACCTGCAGGACTGGAACCTGAGCCGTTCGCGCTACTGGGGCATCCCCCTGCCGATCTGGCGCAGTGCCGACGGCGAACTGGAAATCTGCATCGGCTCCATTGCCGAGCTGGAGGAGCAGGTCCGGATCGCTAACCGCGAGCTGGGTTTGGACCAAACCGTGCCGGAAGACCTGCACCGCCCCTACATCGACGAGGTGGTGCTGTGGAAAAACGGCCAAAAACTGGAGCGGGAGCTGGACCTGATCGACGTGTGGTTCGATTCGGGCAGCATGCCTTATGCGCAGTGGGGGTTCCCCTTCAAAAACGAGGCAGCCTTCCAGCGAAACTTCCCGGCCGACTTCATCGCCGAGGGCGTGGACCAAACCCGTGGCTGGTTCTACACCCTGCACGCCATCGCCACCATGGTTTTTGATTCCGTGGCCTACAAGAACGTGGTCTCTAACGGACTGGTGCTGGACAAGGACGGTGTGAAAATGTCGAAGCGGCTGGGTAACGGCGTGGACCCCTTCACCACCATCGACACCTACGGCGCGGACGCCACCCGCTGGTACATGATCGGCAACAGCGACCCCTGGGATAACCTGAAATTTGACCTGGCGGGCGTGGAAGAAGTGCGGCGGCGCTTCTTTGGCACGCTGTTCAATACCTACAATTTCTTCGCGCTCTACGCCAACATCGACGGGTTCAGCACGGCCACCCAGGTGACCGACGCCGAGGACCGGCCGGAGCTGGACCGCTGGATCCTGTCCAAACTCAACTCCCTGACCAAGGACGTGGCCGCCTACTACGAAGACTACGACGCCACCCGCGCCTGCCGCGCCATCGACCAATTTGTCAACGACGAGCTTTCCAACTGGTACGTGCGCCAGAGCCGCCGCAGATTCTGGCGCGGTGACATGACGGCCGACAAAACCTCGGCCTACGAAACCCTGCACACCTGCCTCACGCGGGTAGCGCAACTGATGGCCCCCGTGGCCCCCTTCTTCGCCGACTGGCTGTACCGCAACCTGACCGAAGAAGCCCGGAGCGCGGCAAATGCAGACGGCCCCTTCCGCTTCGAGTCGGTCCACCTGAGCTACCTGCAAACGGCCGATGAAAACCTGATCGACACCGAACTGGAGGAGCGCATGGCCTACGCCCAGCGCATCTCCTCGCTGGTACTGAGCCTGCGTAAGCGGGAAAAAATTCGGGTGCGCCAGCCGCTGCAAAAGGTGCTGGTGCCGGTGCTGGACGACCGTTTTGCCGAGCAGGTCCGCGCCGTGGAACACGTGATCAAGAGCGAGGTGAACGTGAAGGAAGTGGAATTGCTGGACGACTCGGCCGGATTCCTGAAAAAGGCCGTCAAGGCCAACTTCAAAACGCTCGGCCGCCGCCTGGGCAAGCAGATGAAGGCCGCCGCCGCCGCCATCGGCACCATGACGGCCGACGACATCGCCACCCTGGAACGGACGGGCAACTTCACCATCGACCTACCCGACGGGCCGCAGGTGCTGGGACTGGAAGACTTCGAGATCGTCACCGAGGACATCCCCGGCTGGCTCGTCGCCTCCGACGGCAACCTCACCGTGGCCCTGGACGTGACCATCACCGACGCACTGGCCGCCGAGGGCCTGGCCCGCGAACTCATCAACCGCATCCAGAATATGCGCAAGGACCAGGGGTACGAGGTCACCGACCGCATCACCGTTCACCTGAGCGGCGACGAGGCCGTGCGCCAAGCCATGACCACCCACGACGCCTACATCAGCGAGGAAGTACTGGCCGATAGCCTGACCCTGGTAGACGAGGTGAGCGGCGGCGAAACGCTGGAATTACCCGGCGACGCGGTAGCGACGGTGCTGGTGGAGCGGGTTGTTCAATGACTGAATGACTGACCTCGAAAAATCGCTTTGCGATTAGGAGAAGCACCGCAGGTAATGATTGAATGGCTGACTGACCTTAAAGAATCGCTTTGCGATTTGGTGAAGCGCCGCAGGTAATGGTTGAAGGGTTAGCTGCGCTGAAACATTGCTCTCGATCATGAATGATCTTCGGGGTAAAGGATTGAAGGACCTCAAAGAATCGCTATGCGATTGAGAGAAGTGCCGCAGGTAATGATTGATGCGTGTACGGTGCGGTATCTGGGCGTGCCCCCTCCCTGGCGGTCGGGGTCGGTGCCTTGCAGGCGCGGCTATCGCCTTGGCCCTGCGGGCTGCTCGCTAACGCTTGCCCCTTCCAGGCACCTCACGCGGGGGGGGGGGGGGTAAGCCCCCAGGACCTCGGAGCGTCCGCGTAGCGGTCCTCTGAGCGTCCGAGTGCGGTGAGCGCGCACCCGGACGCTCGGAGGGCAGCCGTCAGATGCCGTTCCACGGCATCTGACGGCTGACGCTCCGAGGTCCTGACGGCTGACCCTCCGAGGCCCCGACGATTGCCCTTCGGTGGATGCGGTTCGTGTACACGAAAGTTCATTTGCTTAGAAACTAGCATAGCACCTCAGCTGTATTGTTGAAGTTTTTGAAAAAAGCCTTACGTGGGCCATCGAAATCGGTGCTATTATTAACTGTTGAGACGCGTTGGGCTATGCCCCTACTGACGATCGACGCGATAGTGCCAAGACGATGAAACAACGCCGGATGGCCATGGCGCGGATAGGCGTAAGTTGAAGGGCGTACCGTACTTTTACCACTCTTCCACCATCATCAGCCCCATGCTAGCAAAACGAATCATCCCCTGCCTGGATATTAAGGACGGGCGCACCGTGAAGGGCGTCAATTTCGTGGCACTGCGCGATGCGGGCGACCCGGTGGAACTGGGCGCGAAGTACAGCAGCGGCGGTGCCGATGAGCTGGTGTTTCTGGACATAACCGCCACCCACGAGAAGCGCAAAACGCTGGCCGAACTGGCGCGGCGGATTGCCCGGCACCTGGATATACCGTTTACCATTGGCGGGGGGATAAAGTCGCGGGAAGACGTGGACGTGCTGCTGGACGCGGGGGCGGACAAGGTGAGCATTAACTCGGCGGCGGTGCGACGGCCGGAGCTGATCGACGAGTTGGCGCGGGGGTTCGGTAGCCAGTTCGTGGTGCTGGCCGTGGACGCCAAATTTGACGACGGTGAGTGGTGGGTGTACCTGAACGGCGGCCGGATTAAGACCGGGCACCGCCTGTTTGACTGGGCGCGGGAGGCCGAGCGGCGCGGCGCGGGGGAGATCCTTTTCACCAGCATGGACCACGACGGCACCAAGGCCGGTTTTGCGCTGGAGGCCACCGCGCACCTGAGCGAGCAGCTGGGGATACCGATCATTGCCTCGGGCGGGGCGGGAAATGCGGATCACTTTGTGGACGTGTTCACGACCGGCAAGGCCGATGCGGGTCTGGCTGCCGGGATATTCCACTTCGGGGAGTTGGGGATCGGGGAATTGAAGGAACACCTGGCGGGGCACGGCATACCGGTGCGGCCCGCGTGAGGGATGGGAGGTGTTGTTTGAACGGACTGGAGGGGCGAATTGCATTCGCCCGCAGGGCGCAAGTGCAATTTGCCCCACAAGGGAGAGAGTGCCGGACAGCCCGGCCCCGACCCGTAGGGGCGGGGACACGCCCAGACAGCTATTGCCCCAAAAGAGAATATCACAGCCAGCTAAAATAAACTGGAAAAGCCGGCTAGCCCGAGAAATACACTTAGAAACATGATGACAATATAGAGGATGACCAGCCCGCCGGTGCAGATGTAGAGTGTTTTGAGGGAAGCGAAGGCGCGGTCCAGGCTGGCCTGGTGGCCCTGGTCCACGGCGCGGATGGCGCGGCGGCCGAAATCGAAACTGAGCCAGGCGAGGTAGACGGAAAAAAGGATAACTGCCACGTAAAAAAACAGGACCAAGGACAGCAGACCCGCCTGGGAGCCGACGCCCAGGAAATCGTCCTGACCGATGAAAATGGAGCCGACAAAAAAAATGACCACACCGAGTGCGAACAGCCCTCCGACGATGAGGCCGACGATGCCGACGAATCTGGCCCAGATGCCGGCCGTGCGCAGGTTGGTGCCGGTGGTGCCGTTGAGTTGCAGGGTGGACGAGGTGAAACCACTGTCGATGGGATCGGAGGTAGTCATGTGGAAATAGTTTTTCGGGGTGGGCAGGGCCGAGAGTTGACCGAAGCCGCGCCTGAGACGTTAGTGCAGTCCGAAAGATAACGACTTTATGCTTACCCCTGATTTTACCGCCGCCGACCTGGATTTTGCCAAGGGCGACGGCCTGTTGCCCGCCGTGGTGCAGGACGCCGCCACCCGCCGCGTGCTGATGCTGGCCTACCTGAGTGCCAGAATCATTGGCCTATACCCTGAAAACGGGTAAGGCCACTTTTTACAGCCGCTCGCGCCGGGAATTGTGGACCAAGGGTGCTACTTCGGGCAATTATTTGCACGTGACCGAACTGCGCCGTGACTGCGATAACGACACCCTGCTGCTGCTGGTGAAGCCCGACGGACCCGCCTGCCACACCGGCGCGGATACCTGCTTTCGGCAGACTAATGCGGGCGACGACTTTCTGCATGACCTGGAGACTGCCATCCTGCGGCGGCGCGATGAGCCGACGGAGGAGTCGTATACCAGCCGCCTGTTTGCGCGGGGCATTAACAAGATTGCCCAAAAAGTGGGTGAGGAGGCCGTGGAGTTGGTGATTGAGGCCAAGGATGACGACCGCGACCTGTTTCTGGGGGAGGCGGCCGATCTGCTGTATCATTTCAGTGTATTGCTGGCGGCCAAGGATATTAGGTTGGACGAGGTGCTGGCCGTGCTGCGCAGCCGGCGGCACCGGCGTTAATTTTTTCTTACTCCCGAATCCGATCTACACCTTTTACCTGGATGATGTGTTGCTACCCTTTCGGCCGTCCGGCGGCCTGATCTTGTGTGCCCGAACCCTGCCAAAAGTCTTTTCCCATGTATTTTTTCTTTCGCTGGATCATCGACCTGATCGGTCGGTTATCCTCCCCCGGGCGCGTTACGTTGTGGACGCACCACCTGAACAGCCGTCACCTGAAACGGCGGGTACGGATAGACGTTTACCGCCCGCCCGGGCTGCCGTGGACCCCCTATCCGCTGGCCTTGTTTAATGACGGCCAGGACCTGCCGCGCATGGATGCGGCCGCTGAATTGGAACGGGCCTTTAGTGCCGGCGATCTGCCGCCTTTGCTGGTGGTAGGTCTGCACGCCGGCGACCGGATGCGCGAGTACGGCACCAGCGGCCGCCCGGATTATCAGGGGCGGGGCGATCTGGCCCATGCTTACGAGCGGTTCGTAACCGAGGAGGTGCTGCCGTTTCTGCACCGCCGCTACCGGGTAAGCCACGATACGGAGCGGCGGGCACTGGCCGGTTTCTCGCTGGGCGGGCTGTCGGCTTTCGATATCGTGTTCCGTAATCCGAAGGCTTTTCACGTGGCCGGCGTGTTTTCCGGGGCGCTGTGGTGGCGGTCGCTGGCCTTTAACCCCGCCGACCCCGATGCCGATCGGATCCTGCACGATACCGTGCTACAGCTGGGCCACCGGCCCGGCCTGCGGGCGTGGTTCATGGCCGGCACCGAGGACGAGGAGGCCGACCGCAACAATAACGGCGTGATCGATGCTATTGACGATACCCTGCACTTGATTGACCACCTGCGCCATAACGGCCACGTGGATCCGAACGACGTGGCTTACCTGGAGGTGCCCGGCGGCCGCCACGAACCCGAAACCTGGGGCCGGGTATTTATTCCGTTTCTTCGGTGGGCGTTTCCGCCGCAGTCAGGGCGTACCTGAGGTCGGTCACGGTACGAAAATAGCGGGAGGTGCCGGCCGTGGAATCAGGGCCGCCCGCCGGGAGTAGCCAAAGTAGTTGGGCCTCGGGGTTGGCCAGCAGGGCGAGCGAGTCGACGCGGTAAATCTGGGCCGGGTCGGCCGGGCCGCCGGGGCAGAGTACCAGATAGTTGACCCCGGCCTGCAGTAGCCACGGCAGGCGCCGGGCGAGGTTGGTGAGCGATTCGTTTTGCCCACCGGCACGGATAATGCGGGGGCCGCCGGGTGGACGGGTAGTGCCCGATTCGTAGCCCAGGAGTTCGTTGACGGCCGTGGAATCACCCCAGACCGTAAGTCTTTTGTCGGCGATGGTGAACAATTGCGACCCGCCGGAACCTTTATTCCCAAAGGAATCACAGCCGATGCCGCAGATCACCGCCGCCATCATAAATAGCATATGCCAACCTTTATTTACCCTGAATTTCATCTCCCGGCGGGGGTTTATTATTTCCGTTACCTATGCCGATAAACGCTACCGATCGTATTCCTACCGTGCTGGTGGTAGAAGATAATCCGGCCGATACAGCCCTGATCCGTTATGCCTTTAAACGCCTGGACCGGCCCCTGGACCTGACCTATTTTACCGGTGGCAGCGCACTGCTGGCCCACCTGGAACACGGCAACAGCCGCCCCGATTGCCTGCTGTTGGACCTGAGCCTGCCCGGCATGTCAGGTATCGAGTTACTGCAAGCCATCCGCGAGCGGGAGGGGCAGCCCTATTTTCCCATCATTATCTTCAGTGCCAGTACCCACCCCAAGGACCTGCAGGAAGCTTACGCGCAGCGGGCCAATGCCTTTGTGCAGAAGCCGATGAACCTGGAAGAGATGATCAAGACGATCGACAACCTGATCTCGTTCTGGTGCGGGAGCAATATATTGCCTTAGTTACCTAGCCGGTGGGGAAAATTCAATATTGCGGTACAATTTGCTCAATGGAACTTCAATACCCAGAGACGCGAATGAAACCAGTTCATCCATGTTGGTGACCCTGCTGATGTGCCAAAGATCGCCTCTGCGGGTGTATATATCTACTTGTGGCCGGTCGGGTTCTACCAGCACATACTGTTGCAAGGTGGGTAACTGTCGGTAGAGAAAGAATTTATCCCCCCTATCATAATCAGCCGTGGACTTGGATAGGACCTCTACCACCAGGGTTGGATTAGTTACCGCCTCAATGCTGGTTGGAGAGCGTTCGATCTTTCCGCAGATCACCATGGTATCCGGGTAGAGGTAGCGGTTTCCCTCGGCAATGCTCAATTTGATCTCACTATTCAGCACTTCGCAGCGGCTACCCTTAGCTAACAGGCCCGACCGTAATTCACCGAATACATTTCCGCAGACCAATCCATGATTGGCCGTTCCACCCGCCATGGAATACACCATGCCGTCATGATACTCATACTTTGTATTCGTATCTCGTTCCAGTTGCACATATTCCCGTGGGCTGAGATGAGATAAGGTTTGCGCATCCATGACTGATTTTTTAGCAAAACAATGGGACTGATTATGGATTTCAATGCACTCTATCAGACATCACCCCCCGCTAAATTTGTCTGCTGGTGCGAGTTTTTTCCTCATTCTCGTTCCAACACAAGGTACTTATATCCACCCAGTTCCATTTTATTTTCCGCGCCCACTACCATGGTCTGGCCGTTTAGCACGTCGGTATAGTTGCCGTAAAGCGGGGTGTCTTTAAGGGTAAAGGAGCGGGGCGAATCGGACAAGTTGATCAACACCACCACGGCGTCGCCGTTGCGCGAACGGTAGAACGCCAGTACGTTCTCGGCGGCGTCGATGAAAACGGGTTCGCCGCCGTAGCTGCCGTTCCAGAGGGCCTGATTGCGCTCTTTTAGTGCGTTGAGGTTGGTGTAAAAGGCATAGCGGCTGGTGTCGGCAAAAGAAATGGTATCCTTCTCGAAAAATCGTAGTCGCTTATCCAGGCCCGCTTCCTGACCGCTGTAAATGAGCGGCATTCCATCAAACGTATGGACCAGGGCGGCAAAGGCCAGTGCGCCGCGCCCCATGCGCTCTTCCACGGTTCCGTTCCAGCTGTTCTCATCGTGGTTGGTGATGAACTGCATATGAAAACCGCGGCGGGTAGTCTCGCGGTCGTTTTCCAGCCAGGCTTTGAGCGTATCGGGGGCCGCGGCGTCTCCGGCGGCAATCATGTTGAGGATGTGATGGAAGTCCCAGCCGTAGTCGGCGGCAAACCACTCTTCATTCAGTTGGCGCGGGATATTGGCTTCGGCCAGCATGAATACTTCAGGGTCGACCTCGCGCAAGCGGGGGGTGAGTTCCGCCCAGAACTGGTCGGGTACCTGGTGGGCCACGTCCATCCGGTAGCCGTCTACCTGGAAACTGTCGATCCAGTAGACGAGGTCTTCGATCATGGCGGCACGCATTTCGGCATTGTCGAAGTTGAGGTCGGCCACATCGGTCCAGCCCCAGCTTTCGCCGGTTTCGGGATCGAGGGGGTCGATGATGTTTCCTTCCGCGTCCTGAGTATAATATTCCGGGTGTTCGGTGATCCAGACGTGATCCCAGCCGGTGTGGTTGGGTACGAAATCGAGGATGACGCGCATGCCCAGATCATGGGCCTGATCCACTACGGCCTGAAATTCCTCCGGCGTACCGAATTCGGAATTTACCTTCGCATAGTCCGACACCGCGTAGTAGCTACCCATGCTGCCCTTGCGCTTGGCCTGGCTGATGGGAAAAATAGGCATGAACCAGAGAATATCCACGCCCAGCCGCTGGAGGCGGGGCAGGTGCTCGGCAAAGGCGGTAAAAGTGCCCTCGGGCGTCATCTGCCGCACGTTTACCTCATAGATGCTGGCATTCTTGGACCACTCCGGCACGGCGGACGAGGTTTCCAACTCAGCGGGCACGTCGGGCAGGGTGGCGGCTTCCGTACCGGTGTTGTCGGTACGGCAGCTGGTAGCCAGCAGTAGCAATGTGGCGAAAAAGATGGTTGATAAGAAGGCAGCGGATCGTAGTAAGCTCATGTAAGTGGATTGTTTGGATTGGCGGGGACAAAATACGGCTTTACGCAGCAACTTGCGTTTTGTTTTAACGAACGATCCCCGCCCTTCACGTGAAAGGACGGGGATCGTAGCAGTCGGTTTATTAAACCACTGCCTTATTTGCCTCCGCCGAACATACCGGCTTCGGCTTTCTCGGGAGTGCCGATGGCCTCGTCGGCCTTCTTTTCCACCTTACCCATGATGGTGAGTACTATGGGTTCGTCACCGGCATTGGTGCTGAGGGTTACCTTCTTGGTGAAGGGACCTACGCGGTTGGTGTCGTAGCGTACCTTGAGGGTGCTGGATTGGCCGGGTTCCACGGGCTGCGTGTACTCGTCCTTGTTAACGGTGGTGCAACCGCAGCTACCGCGGGCATTGGTGATTAGCAGCACGTCGGTGCCGGTATTGGTAAAGGTAAAAACACGGTAAGGATCGGAACCCTGCTCGATGGTACCGTAGTCGATTTCGGTCTTCTCGAAGGTGATCTTGGCACCATTGGTAGCGGTGGTCGTCGTTGCGGTTTGGGCATTCAGGCTCAACGAAAGGGTTGCGAAGAGGCAGAACGTGAAAAGAATACGCTTCATGGAGGTAGGATTTTTTTACTTATACAAAGATACGAAAACCGATCAGGTTAGGTTCATCCGACCGGTTAATCAATCGTTAACGCCCATTAGACGAACCGAACGGCCCTGACGTTACAACCGAAACGTTAAAATTTTCCGATAATTATCGGTCCGTCCGCTGCCGGCCTTAGCCACCGGATAATGAACTAAACCTTTTGGCGGTCGGCAAAGTTAATATTTTGTCCATACAACCAATTATTCCTGCCCTATTTTGCACTAGGCAATGTATTGTTCTTTAGCCACCCACGGCTGTTTGCCCGAACCGAATTTTATTTTATTTTTGTGCAGCCTTAGCCGATCGTTTCCTGCTTACTGCCCGCTTTAGCTACCGTATTTCCTCACCACAGCATCTTCTCCATGGCCGCCATTCCTTCCCTGGTTTCATCAGACTCCTCCGCTTCCCAGCCGAAGCGCCACGATGGATACCAACGTGAGGAATTGCTATCCGATTACCGCCTGTGCTGCCTGAGCCGCGAGGCATCGCTACTTTCGCGCAAGGAAGTGCTGACGGGTAAGGCTAAATTTGCCATCAGCGGCGAGGGCAAGGAAGTACCGCAGGTGGTACTGGCCCGTTTCTGGCAGCCCGGTGACTGGCGCGCCGGTTACTACCGCGACCAGACCCTGCTGATGGCCCTCGGCAAACTGACCGTCGAGGAATTCTTCGCCCAACTTTATGCCGACGCCGAAAACGATCCGCATACGGGTGGCCGCCAGATGGTGGCCCATTTTAGCACCGAGCTAAAGCGAACCACCACCGGCGGACCGGCCGAGATCGACTCCTTTAATAGCAGTTCGGACGTTTCCACTACCGGCGGCCAGTGCGCCCGCGGAATGGGACTGGCGCTTGCGTCCAAAAAATTTCGGGAAATGCCCGCCGATTGGACGGCCGAGCACAGCCGCAACGGTCGCGAGATTTGTTTCTCTACCATTGGCGACGCCTCCACTTCGGAGGGTGCTTTCTGGGAATCCATCAATGCCGCCGCCGTGCTCCAGGTGCCGCTGGCCGTGCTGGTCTGGGATGACGGTTACGGTATCAGCGTACCGCGCGATTATCAGACGGCCAAGGGGAGTATTTCCCAGGCCCTTTCCGGCATGGCTGGCGAAGTGGGCGAACGCGGGCTGGCCATTCGTACCGTCAACGGCTACGATTATCCGGCCCTTTACCGGGCATTTGCCGAAGAACTGCCCGCCGTGCGCGAACACCACCGCCCGGTATTGCTGCATATTGAAAATCTCACCCAGCCCCAGGGGCACAGCACTTCCGGTAGCCACGAACGCTACAAGGGCAAAAAACGCCTGAGCTGGGAAGCCGAGCACGATTGTATCCTCCAGTTTCGCAATTGGCTGATCGAGGCGGGCCACGCCGACGAGGAAGTACTCGACAACCTCCAGCAGGAGGCCATCGCGGAGGCCCGCACCGCCCGCGATAACGCCTGGGCGGCCTTTCGCGGATCGGTAGATCGGGGAATGCGGGAGGTCAATCAACTCTTCGACCGGGCATTCACCGATGCCGGCGCAGCCGGCGAACCCGCCCTGATCGCCCTGCGCGAATCTTTCCGTGCCCTGCGGCAACCCGAAGATCACGAATTGATCGCCACGGTGCGCCGCTTGCGTACCAAGCTGCAACTGTTGGGCCACCCCGCTCCGGCGCAGGAGTGTTCGGTCTGGCTCCAGGGCCACTTCGATGCCGCCGACCGCGATTACCACAGCCACCTCTACGCTGCGGGCGACGAATCTCCCCTCCGGGTAGCGGCCTGCGCGCCGTTACCGAGCGGCAAAAAAGTACCCGGCCACAAGGTGTTGAATGCTTTCTTCAATCAGGCTTTTGAGAACAACCCCCGCCTGCTCGCTTTCGGCGAAGACGTGGGCAAGATCGGCGGCGTAAATCAATCGTTTGCGGGCCTGCAAAAAAAGTACGGCGAGGAACGGGTTTTCGATACCGGTATCCGCGAGTGGACCATCATGGGTCAGGCCATCGGCCTGGCCATGCGCGGATGGCGGCCCATTGCCGAAATCCAGTACCTCGATTACTTGCTTTACGGCATCTCACCCCTCAGCGACGATCTGGCCACCCTGCGCTGGCGCAGCGACGGCCTGCAGTCGGCCCCGGTCATCGTTCGCACCCGCGGTCACCGGCTGGAGGGCGTCTGGCACTCCGGTTCGCCGCTGGGCATGATCGTCAATGCCCTGCGCGGCATGCACGTCTGCGTGCCCCGCGACATGACCCGCGCCGCCGGTATGTACAATACGCTGCTGCGCGGCGACGATCCCGCGCTGGTTATCGAGTGCCTCAACGGCTACCGCCTGCGGGAGGAATTACCCGCCAATCTGGCTGAGTTCACGGTCCCGCTCGGTATTCCCGAAACCATGCACACCGGCAATGATCTTACCCTGGTCACCTACGGCAGTTGCGTGCGCATCGCCCTAAAAGCCGTCAGGCGGCTCTCCGAACTGGGCGTCGAGGTAGAATTGATCGACGCGCAAACCCTCCTTCCTTTCGACCGCGAGGGCCACGTGGCCCGCAGCCTGGAACGCACCAACCGCCTGCTCATCGTGGACGAAGACGTACCCGGCGGAGCTTCCGCCTATCTCCTGCGCGAGATCACCGAAACACAGGGGGCTTTTCAGTACCTCGATGTCGCCCCCCGCACCCTCACGGCCAGAGCCCATCGCCCGCCCTACGGCAGTCGCGGTGATTATTTCAGCAAACCCAGCGCGGAGGACATCGTAGAAACGGTGCTGGAAATGGTGGTGGAGTGAGTTGGTATTTAATACGGGGTCATTCGAGGCTATTTTGCCAGGTACTATGCACTGTTTTACGGCGTGTCCCTCCCTACGGTCGGGCCGGTCCCTTGCGGGCTTCGCTGTTCGCTCGGCACTACGTGCGCTAACGCCCCTCCAGGCACCTCACGCGGGCGATGTGAGACACGTTACTTCCGGGCCGAAGCTTCATTCGCCTCCCGTGCCCGCCGTTTGCCGTAAGCCTTGGCACCCCGGTAGATCAGGCCCGCAAACAGCCCTACCCCAATGATCAGGTACCAATAATTAAGCCGCCCCGCCTTGCCGTAAACGGCGATAAAGGCCACCGACACCAGGAATAGCGTCGGCACCTCGTTCCACAGCCGGAGTTGCCAGGGGGAGAAGGGGCGCTCGCCCTTCTCCATGCGGCGGATAATGCCTTTGCAGTAGTGGTGGTAGCCCGTGAGACCCAGCACTAACGCCAATTTTACGTAGAGCCAGCCGGAAGTGCCGGTGCTGAAGTAGGCGCGGGGTGCCCAGCCGGTCTCGTCGATGAGTACCATGCCCAGACCGCCCACCCACGTCAGGATTATGGCGGGGCCGAGGATGACCTTATACACGCGCCACTCCATCGCACTGAACTCGGGTTGCAGCACCGCACGGTCGGCGGCGGAGCGGGTATCCGTTTCGGCGTGGTTCACCAGCAAGCGGCCGAGGTAGAACAGGCCCGAAAACCAGGAAACAAAGCCGACCACGTGCAGGGCTTTGCAGAAAAAGAGTGCATCCATGCCGCAAAAATACGCCAAAGCCCACCGCTCCCTCATCTGGAGAGCGTAACCTTTTACCACACGTTCTAAAAACTGCATCCGATGCAAAAGAAACCACGGCGGGCCGCCCCGCAGGTGAATGCCGGCTCCATGGCCGATATCGCCTTTCTGCTCCTCATCTTTTTTCTGGTCACCACCACCATTGCCGAAGATTCCGGCCTGCTGGTAAGGCTACCGATCTGGGAGGAAGAGCCGGTGAAGCTGGATATACATAGCCGGAACATCTTTTCCGTCCTGGTAAATACCCAGAATAATCTCCTCATCAAAGGCGAACCGGTGCCGGCAACGGACATCCCCCGGCTACTGCGCGAGCACGTCCTCAACCCCGATCGCCGCGCCGATCTGCCGGACAAACCCACCCAGGCCATCGTGAGCCTCCGCAGTGACCGGGGTACCAACTACGAAACCTACCTCGCGGTCTACGACCAACTCAAGGCCGGCTACGCCGCCCTCTGGCAGGAGCGGGCGGCGGCGGAGTTCGGCAAAGCCTACGATCTACTTTCGGAAGCAGACCAAAAGCTGATCCGCAACGCCCTGCCGATGACGATCTCGGAAGCGGAATCTACGGATGTGTTGGTTAGTAGGTAGTTGGGTAGTCGGGTAGTTTACGCTCACGACAGGTTTCCCCCACCCCCGGCCCCTCCCCAGGGGGGAGGGGTGAAGTTGTGCGGGAAAAACGTAACCGAAAAACCTATCAGAATCAACGCCCGCCCCATCATGGCTAATATTCTGGCGGGTTTCGACACGACGAGCCGCTATGAAACCGTGAGCAAAGAAATTTTTTGATTGGTAGGGACGGGTGTCAGGGCTTCGCGTCGTACCCGTCGGGCAGTGCCTTAGCCGATCACCGGAGGACGGAAGAGCGAAAACTACCTACTACCCAACTACCCCCTACCTAACTAATTAAGCGTGAGGTGCCTGGAGGGGCGTTAGCGCACGCAGTGCCGAGCGAACAGCGAAGCCCGGAAGGGACCGACCCCGGCGCGGTAGCGACGGGGGCACGGCCTGTTTTAGTGCGCAGTATTTAGTCGTAGTAGCTAGTGCGACCTTTGCTAAATACTACGTACCACGTACTAAATACTACTAAAACTCCACGTTTACCAACTCCACGAACCGCTGTACGCGGGTGTCGATCTCTGCCTTGGTGAGGCGCTTCAGGCGCTCGGTGCCGAATTCTTCCACGCAGAAACTGGCCAGGGCCGAGCCGTGGAGGATGGCGCGTTTCATGTTGTCGAAGGAGGTGTCGTCGGTGGCGGCGAGGTAGCCCATGAAGCCGCCCGCGAAGGTGTCGCCCGCGCCGGTGGGGTCGGTGACTTGCTCCAGCGGGAGGGCGGGTGCATAGAAGACGCGGTCTTCGCCGAAGAGCAGGGCACCGTGCTCGCCTTTTTTGATGATGACGGTTTTGGGACCCATGTCGAAGATGGCGGCGGCGGCCCTGACGAGGCTGTGCTCGCCGGAAAGCTGGCGGGCTTCCTCGTCGTTGACGATCAGTATGTCGATGCGCTTGAGGACGGCCTTGAGTTCGTCGAGGGCGATGTCCATCCAGAGGTTCATCGTGTCGAGGGCAATGAGTTTGGGGCGGCCGGTGAGTTGGTCGAGTACGCGGGCCTGCACGGCGGGCGTAAGGTTGCCGAGCATGACGTAGGGTGCGGCGTGGTAGGCGGCGGGCAGCACGGGGTCGAAGTCGGCCAGCACGTTGAGTTGGGTCTCCAGGGTATCGCGGCCGTTCATGTCGGCGTGGTAGCTGCCGGCCCAGAAGAAGGATTTTTCGCCCTCCTTGATCTGTACGCCCTCCAGGTCGGCACCGCGCTTTTGGTAGTCTTGCAGCACGGCGTCGGGAAAATCGTCGCCTACCACCGAAACTAATTGGACGGTATTGGGGTAGTTGGTAGCAGCCAGCACGATGTAGGAGAGGCTGCCGCCCACGATGCGTTCGGCGTGTCCATGGGGGGTTTTGACGTCATCGAATGCGATGGTACCGACGGAGAGGAGAGACATAGTTTAAAATTTTTCGACCGCAAAGATTGGAAAATAATGCGGGGCGGCCTACATTTGCATCGCCTTTCGAGAGAGGGGCTGAAAAACCAGGAAATTTTGCCTCAGTAGCTCAGTTGGTTAGAGCGGC
>CAVPZP010000037.1:0-301991 GCA_963710215.1 Lewinellaceae bacterium
ATCAAACGATCAATCAACCCCAGATTTTTTCCAACTTCAACATCGACGCGATGGTCGACTTGCGCCTGACGCGCTGATCAGGTATGCTCCAAGGCATAGTTAACTTGCACAATCCAACCAGAGTACTACCTTCGTACCTCCAAACGAGCAGCGCCCCCTCCGGGACGCTGCTCGTTTCGCATTTGATCACCAGCAAGTACCCCTTGACGGCAGCAGCACAGCAACGGAAAACCGCCCTCCTCCTCTTCGCCCGGACGCCGGACGAGGAGAGCCGGATCAAGACCTTCACCCACGCGTGCGAGGGATTGAACCGGCGCGTGGCCGCTACGCTGCACGCCGAGACGCTACGACTGGCCCGCCGCACCGGCCTGCCGGTCTACCACATATCGGAGCGGGAGCAGGTGGGCGAGACCTTTGGCGAACGCTACCGTAACGCCTTCGAGCGGCTGTATGCGCGGGGCTACACGCACGTGCTATCCATCGGTAGCGACTGCGTGGGCCTGACGGCAAGCGACCTGCGGACTGCCGTTGCCACGCTGGAGCACACCGGCCGGGTTATCGGCCCCACGCCCGCCGGCGGTGCCTACGTGGTGGGCGTGGAGCGGAGCCGTTTCCGGTCCGCCGAGTTTACCGCCCTGCCCTGGCAGACCAATTATCTACTAACCGCCCTCAGTGCTCACCTGACTTGCGCCCCGGCTGATTACCTGCCCCTGCGCCACGATGCCAACGGTGCGGCCGAACTGCATCTGGCCCTGCGCGGGCTGTCCTCGCTGTCCTCCTGGAGGCGGGTGCTACGGTTCGTACTTGCCGGGCCGAAGGTGACGCCCATCTCCACCAATTTTTTCCCGACCAATCCGGCGGCCCGTTTGCTGCCCCCTACGCGTGCGCCCTGAGTTTATCAGGAGCCGGAGAATTTGAATTTCTGGGTTTGCCTGCCGAAGGGGGAAGGATTGTGATCCGACGCATTCGTAGCACATGGTCGGAGCAAAGCTCCTCATCGGAGTGTAACTCCTCTACCGTTTAATGAAGTGGGTGGAGGAGTTGTACTCCGATGTACTCGTAGCACATGGTCGGAGCAAAGCTCCTCGTCGGAGTGAAACTCTTCTACCGTTTAATAAAAATGGTGGAGGAGTTGTACTCCGATGTACTCGTAGCACATGGTCGGAGCATGGCTCCTCATCGGAGTGCAACTCTTCTACCGTTTGCGGAGGAGAGGGGGGATTGCGTGAGGTGCCTGGAGGGGCATCCGCGCAGCGGGGCGTGCGCAGCACCGAGCGAACAGCGAAGCCCGGAAGGGACCGGCCCCGCCATCGGCGGGGACACGGCCCCGTTTTAGTAGGTAGTTTGTAGTAGTTAGTACGCTCATGGTGAGTACATTACTGCCCTCTACCAAACTACTCACTACCTCCCTAACCCACTACCATTACTATTACCACCCACTCACTTATCTAACACACTATGCGACTTATTTTACTGGGCTTTGCCCTGCTACTGACCGTAACCCTGTTCGGTCAACAGAATCTTTCCGTCGAGTTGATCGACTATCAGACCAACGGCCCCGCCGCGGCGGGCCTGGAAGTGACCCTGACCAATACGGGCCAGGGCATTAGCCGCACCCAGACCACCGATGCGCAGGGGCGCACTGTTTTTCGTGCCCTGCCCGCGCTGTCGGGTTACCGCATTGTGGTGGGCGAAACGGACGACTATCTGGACGGCGAATCGGAGGCGATCGACCTGCGGTCGAACCAGGACCGTACGGTGCAACTGGTGATCTTTAACAAGCAGACGGTCAACATCGACGAGATCCAGGTGAGCGCGTCGGGATCGGCGCGGATCAACCGTAAGGATGCCGAGGTGTCGTTCGAGCTGACACAGGCGGAGATTCAGGCCCTGCCGATCGAGGGGCGCGACATCACGCAGGCCCTCTTTCGCCTGCCGAACGTGTCGCGGGCGACGGGCTTCTTCCCGGAGGCGCCCAACGTGGCCATCAACGGTGCCAATGCCCTGTTTACCAGCTACCTGATTGACGGCATGGACAACAACGAGCGGTTTTTGGGCGGGCAAAAATTTGCCGTACCTACCGGTTTTGCCCGCAACGTGACCGTGCTGACCAATAACTACTCGGCCGAATACGGTCTGACGAACAATGGCGTGATCAACGTCTCCACCCGCTCGGGCAGCAATGAGATGACGGGCGAGGTTTTCACCGTCTGGCGGCCGAGCAGCGGCGATCTGGACGATGACGATTTTACGCTCCGCGACCTGTCGGGCAACCCCGTGCGCGATGGCTTTCAGCGGTTCCAGGGCGGTTTTGCGCTGGGCGGTGCCATTAAAAAGGACAAAACGTTTTACTACGTGGACGTGGAGCACACCACCGACCTGAAGGACAACTTTCTGAGCAGCCCCGAGCTGGGCGTGCGCGAGACGGTGCGCGGCAACAACAACTTTACCTACCTGAGCGGCAAGGTGGACCACAACTGGAGCGACCGCTTCCGGTCTTCCGTGCGCGCCAACATCGGCCGCGTGGGTATCGACCGCCAGGGCGGCGGTCTGGAGGGAGGCGTTACCTTTCCCACGGCCGGCAACGAGCAGGAGCGCAAGTCGCTCCTCATTGCCTCCACCAACACCTACGTGGGCGAGGGTTTCAGCTCGCAGACCAACCTGCAATTCGCCCGTTTCGACTGGGACTACGCGGCGGCCACCAACTCCGGTAACCCGCAGGTGACCGTGCTGGGTCCTACCGAGCAGACGCTGGCCGTGCTGGGCCACCCCGGCTTTGTGTTTCAGCAAACGGAGAATACCCTGCAATTGCAGCAAAAATTCTCGTTTTACCGCGACAAACAGACCTTTAAGGCGGGTTTTAATATCATTTCCTCCGACCACCAGCTGGCCGGCGGCGGCGTGCCCAACGGCAGCTACCGCGTTAAACTGACCCAGGCCCAGCTGGACGCGCTGGCGGCCCGCAACCTCGGTTCCGGCCTGGCGGCCGGCGACCTGCCCGCCGACGTGGAGGTGCTGAACTACAACGTCGAACTGCGGCCCAATACCTTCGGCACCCGGCAGAGCATCTTCTCCGTTTTCGTGGAAGACCAGATCGCGGTTAACAACAAGCTGAACCTGACCCTGGGCCTGCGCTACGACTACGACAACCTCTCAAAGGGCGGCAGCGACCAGGGGGACTTCAACAACATCGCCCCCCGCTTTAACTTCAACTACGCCACCGGTCGCAAGTCGGTGATCCGGGGCGGTTACGGTATCTTTTACGACAAAGTGCTTTACGCCGTCTACAGCGACGCCCTGCAGCAGAACACCGACGATGCCGACTACCGCATGCAGATCCAGGCCTTTATCGACCAGGGAATCCTGCCCGCCGATACCGACATCGACCGCGTGGTATTCAACGGAAACCTGGGGGCCTCGGCCGACAACGTGAGCTACCTCAACGGCCCCACGGCGGCCCAGCTACAGGGTCAACGGGCGAGTGTGTTCAGCGGCGAGCGCCGCATCCTGAACCCCAACGGCTACGACAACCCCTATACCCACCAGTTCGCCCTCGGCTACCAGTACCAGCTGGACAACCGCACGCTGTTCTACGTGGACCTGGTAAACAACCGCTCCGAAAACCTCTACCGCCTGCGCAACCTGAACGCCGCCGCGCCATACCCCACCACCGACCCCGATAACGTGGTGGTGCGCACCGTGGCCGAGGCCGACGCCACCCGCCCCGTGCCCATCGTAGACGGTGCCGGCATCATCAACGGCCGGCGCGTGGCGGGCGTAGCCCGCAACGTGGTCGTCACCGAGGCCGGCGGCAAATCGCGCTACTACGCGGCCAGTTTCGTGCTGCAACGCGAGCGCGGCAACACGCCCTTCGGCTGGCGCCTCAACTACACGCTTTCGTCGCTGAAAAACGACACCGAGGACATTAACTTCCGCGCCATGGACGGCAACGATTTCGACGCCGAGTTCGGTCCGTCCATCAACGACCGCCGCCACATCATCAACGCCATCGGCACCTACTCGGCCCCCTTCGGCCTCAACGTCACGCTGGCCTCCCTGCTCCAGAGCGGCCAACCGGTCAACCGCATCCCCGACGCCACCATCTACGGCACGGCCGACCTGAACGGCGACGGTGCTTCCTTCGGCGACGCCTACGTGGGCAACTCCGACCGCTTCCCCGGCGAGGGCCGCAACTCCGACCGCCTCGACTGGTCGTACAATTTCGACCTCGCCCTCCAGTACCTCCTCCCCATCGGCCGCAACAACCTGGAGTTCCGCCTCGACGTGTTCAACCTCCTCGACACCCGCAACCTCAGCGGTTACAGCAACAACGCCACGCAGAGCAACCAGATCCAGGCCGGCCCCGCCGGCTCCGGCATCGTACAACGCAACGCCGATGCGCCCCGGCAGCTTCAGGCGGGCTTGCGGTGGTTGTTTTAAGGATTGAAGGAATGAGGGATTAGCTGCGCTGCTTCTCTGGATCATAAATGATCCTTCGAGGTGAAGGATTGAAGGGATGACTTTGAGGAGTGCTTGAAAGTTTTTGGACGTGTCCGCCCGGCTCAGGCCGGGCGGCCGGTCCCTTCCAGGCGCGCCTGACGGCTTGGCCCTACGGGCTTCGGGCTTGCGCCCTCACCTTCCAGGCACCTCACGCAATTCCCCCTCGCCCCCCCGGGCAGGGTCGATTTGTTCTAAAAAATTATGTTTCTTTGTAGCAAATGGCAGCAATATGGACTATAAATTGTTGGAATTTTTTGACACGTTATCCGACCCTCGTCGTGGCCAAGGCAAACGACATGAGCTATCCGATGTGCTCGTCATGATCATCATGGCCATCCTGAGTGGTCATCAGGGGCTTAAGGGTTTTGCTCGCTTTGCTGAGGCCAACGAAAAAGAACTGACCCAAATACTCAATCTAAAACACGGCGTTCCAAGCTATTACGCTATTCGACATATCTTCTTAGGGCTGGAAGAACAGCTCTTTGCCCAAAAGTTCGCTCAGTGGGTGAAGAACTACGTTCCTGAAACCGCTGATAACTATATCGCCATGGATGGCAAGGCAATCAGAGCCACCACGCAAGGTGGCAATACAAAGCATCAAAACTTCGTCTCGGTGGTTAGCGCCTTCGGCCATCAAAGTGGTATTGTGTACGGCATGAAGTCCTTTGAGAACTCAAAGGCCGGCGAAGCCGGAGCACTACGTGAGTTGGTCGAGCAACTCGGCATTAAGGATAAGGTCATTACCCTTGACGCTCTGCATGCCCAAAAAAAACGTTAGCCCTAATCTTGGCCGTCGGCTGCCATTTTCTAGTTCAGGTGAAAGGAAATTGTCGTAAGTTATTGAATGTCATTCAGTTGTTTACTGCTCTCAACAGTCCTATTTCCTGCTGTGAGTATCAGGATGATAAACATGGTCGCCTGGTAAACCGCCGAGTGGAAGTTTATGTCAACGACATTGACCTGCACCAAGGATGGGAAGGAATCACGCGTTTCGCAAAGGTGAGACGTTGGGGAACTCGAAATGGAAAAGATTTTGAAGAGGTCTCCTATTATCTACTCAGTAAACCCATCAACCATGCCAACCTGGTTGCCGAAGCCATTCAACAACACTGGTCGATTGAAAACAAGTTACACTGGAACAAGGACGTCAACATGGGTGAGGATGACATGACCCTTCGGGATCCTCGAACCGCAGCCATGCTTGCCTACTGCAACAATGTAGCCATTAACATTCTTAAGCGTTCGGGCTACAGACCCATCAAAGACCATTTAGCCAAATTTGCCAACAAAGTCGACAAGTTGAGCGAATTGTTTGTTGAAATCTAGAACAAATCGACCCTGCCCCGAAGGGGGGAGATGCCAAGAGCAGTAATTCACACCTCATTTATCTCATTCACCACACCCATTCAATCAGTCATTCATTCAGTCATTCAATCATTAACCCATGGTACACGCCGCCGTCATCTCCAATCAAATCGTCGGCCTCGACGACTACTTCCAGTCCAACCCCCAGGTAGCCTATACCTTCCTGCCCGTGGACGGGCGGACGGATCATGATTTCCTTCCCTACGACTTGTTGGTGGTGCCTAACGGCACCGACCAGATCGCCGTGGCCCGCCTGCGGCCCCGGATCGACGAGTTCCTGGCGGCGGGCAAGACCGTTTTCTGCTTCGACGGCTGGTTCACCAACTGGGTGCCCGGCAACCAGTGGGTAATGGACAATACCAAAAAGACGATCGACATCCGCTACGCGGTGAAGACGGACCGGCGGGGCCTGTTTGAGGGTTTGCCGGTGGAGGATTTTACCTTCATGCACGGCATCAGCGGCTGGTGGGCCTGCGGCTACATCCAGCCCGCCCCCGCTGCCGATGTGGTGCTGGAAGACACCTGGGGCCGCGCCATCGTGGTACTGGACGAGACATCGACCAACGGCAAACTCTTTCTCACCGCCAGTGCGCCCCTCGGTGATTCCAGCTACGCCTTAACGGACGACGAGGCGTTATATGCCTCCCTGGCCAAACTATACCGTCGGGCGGTGGAGCGGCTGGTAGGGTGAATGATTGAATGATTGAATGACTGACCTCGATAAATCGCTTTGCGATTTGGAGAAGCAGCGCAGCTAATGATTGAGTATCCATGCCTTGTGTTGTGTGAATCACACCCGCTGGCTTTTCCTCCGAGGCATCTTTGATTCGGCCCCGCCGAACCAAAGTTCCTCGGAGGTGTAAGCCGGGAAAACATACTCCCCTCCCATCCGGGCAGGGGGCCGGGGAAAACACGAAACAGCACACAAAACGTCACCCCCTCCCCTTCGGGGCAGGGGGCCGGGGGGTGGGGCAGCACACGAAACATAAAACCAACACATAAACCGACTCATATGCAACCTATCGGATTAATCTTTAACGGTGTCTGGTCGCACTACACCTTTGCGAAGGCGGAAAAATACCGCGACCTCTACCGCCTCATCTACGTCCACGACCTCGACGCGGCGGTACTGGAGGGTTTGGAAGCCCTCGTGATCCCCTTCCAGAGCCACCAGCCGGCCCTGGCCGAGCGGCGAGAGTTACTGTATGGCTTCCTGGCCGCCGGCAAGAAGATCTTCGTCGAAGGCGACAGCACCACCGAGTGGCTGGACGCCACCTGGGAAGACCGGCCCGTGAACAACTACTGGTGGGTGGAAAACCCCGACAACCCGCCCGTGAGCGACACCAACTACGAGCACACCATCTACCGGGGCCTGCTGCCGCGCCACGCCTGCTGGCACACCCACGGAGCCTACACCCGGGTACCCGAGCACGCGGAAGTAGTGCAGAAAAACGCCGCCGGCGAGGTCATTTCCTGGGAAACCAGTGCCTACGGCGGCACGCTGTTCGTCACCACGCTGGACCCTATCGTAGAGCACGGCATTCAGCAAATCACCCACCTGGATCACTACGTCGACCGGCTCACCGAGTGGCTGAGCGGCACCAAGCCCGCCGGTAAGTTTACCTTTGCCGCCACCGACTTCGGCGTCTCGGCGGAAACGGCCCTGGCAAATTAATTACCTGACTACCTACCTGACCAAGCCTATGCGATTTATTGGATGGTGTTTTTGCAGTCTACTGCTCTCTCTCGCCGGTTGTGCCGACCCCGCGCCCGAGACCGACCTGAGTGTGCCCTCCACCTGGGCCGCCATTGAGAACGCCGCCCGGGGCCAAACCGTGGACTGGATGATGTGGAGCGGCGACCCCTTTATCAACGACTACGTGCAAGGCTATGTAGTGCCCACCGTCAAAGACCGCTACGGCATCACCCTCAACGTGATCTCCGGCCAGGGAAGCGCCATCGTACAGGTGCTGATGACCGAAATGGAAGCCGGCCGCACCGACAGTGAACTGGACATGATGTGGATCAACGGCGAAACCTTTTTCCAACTCCGCCAAATCGACGCGCTCTACGGCGACTGGACCCGTAATATTCCCAACGCCGAGTACATTGACTTTGACAATCCCTTCATCGGGCGCGACTTCCAGCAACCGATCGAAGGCTACGAACTGCCCTGGGGTAATGTGCAAATGGCGCTCATTTACAACAGCGAAACGGTAACCACCCCGCCCCAGACCCGGGACGAGCTGGCCGCGTTTGTCCGGCAGAACCCCGGCCGCTTTACCTTCGACGTGCAGTTTACCGGCCTTACCTTTCTCAAGGCCCTGCTGATTGACATTGCCGGCGGGCAAAACGCCCTGAACGGTGATTTCGACGAAACCAGGTACAAAGAGTACAGCACCAAATTGTGGGCCTACATCAATTCCCTGAAGCCCTACCTCTGGAAAGAGGGCCGCACTTTCCCCGAGGACGTTGCCCAGATGCACCAAATGTTCGCCAACGGCGAAATCTGGTTCACCATGAGCAACAACGACTCGGAGGTGGATAACAAGATCACGCAGGGACTCTTCCCCACCACGGCGCGCTCCTACGTACCGGCCTTCGGCACCATCCAGAACTCCCACTACCTCGGCATCGTCAACCGCAGCGACGCCAAGCCCGCCGCCATGGTGACGGCCAACTTCCTCATCTCGCCCGAGGCACAGTTGCGCAAGGCCGACCCCGCCGTTTGGGGCGACGGCTCGGTGCTTTCACTGGACAAACTTCCCGACAGCCTGCGCACCCGCTTCACCGACCTGCCCTCGCGCAAGTACTCCCCCGCCCGCGCCGACATCCAGGAGCGTGCCCGCCTGGAGCTGGCCCCGGAATACATGATCCGCCTCGCCGAAGATTTCCGTAAGTACGTTATCAACCGTTAGTGGCGCGCCGGCCCCGCATATCATTCGGCCTCGTGCTGTTCGTGCTCCTCACCGCCGGTCCGGTGGCGGCGGGCGTGGGCTATGCCTTACTTTACAGCCTGGGTTTGGCGGGCCTGCTCTCGCGGGGCTTCACCTTCCAGCACTGGCTGGCAGTGCTGGGCAGCGGAGATTTTTGGTTGTCGGTTGGTTTCAGTGCTGCGGTAGCGGCGGTCACCATCAGCCTTTCCGTGGGTCTTGCGCTGGCGGCCGTGGTCAGTTGGCGCAACCGGCTGCTCAGCGGCCCGCTCTCCTACGCCGCCTACTTGCCGCTGGCGTTTCCGGCCGTGGTGGTGGCTTTTCTTATCTTCCAGTGGCTCTCCAGCGGGGGGCTGGCGGCGCGGCTGGCTTGGCACCTCGGCCTCATCAGCGACACCACCGATTTTCCCGGCCTCATCAACGACCAGTGGGGCATCGGCATCATCGTGGCGCACGTGTTCATGGCCACGCCCTTTCTCACCATTTTCTTCGTCAACCTCTACCAGAACGAGGGAGTGGATCAGTTGCGCCGGGTGGCCGCATCCCTCGGCCTCTCCGGCCGCCAACTCACCACCAAACTGGTAGCACCCCTGCTCATCAACCGGGCGCGGGCCACGCTCCTGCTCTACGGCATTTTCGTGTTCAGCAGCTACGAAATTCCGCTCTTGCTCGGCAGCCAGTCGCCCAGCATGATCACCATTCTCACCATCCGTAAACTGAAACGCTATAACCTGGGCGAGATACCGCAGGCCTACACCATCAGTTTCTTCTACGCCCTGCTGCTGGTGGCCGTACTCCTGCTCCGCGCGGGCTGGTCGCGTTACCGCCGCACCCTCAAAACCGCCTACGATGACCGCTAAACCCACCGATTACCTGGTGCCGGCGGCGGTCCTGTTTCCGTTCGCCTTTCTGCTTCTGTTGTCCTGTGCCCAGCAGTGGGTTTTCCCCCACCTGCTGCCCGCCGGCTGGTCGCCGGGGGCCTGGCTTAATGCCCTGGGCGGAGACGGCGATCTGGGCGGCAGCCTTCTGCGCTCTTTTCTCATCGCCCTGACAGTCGCCTCCTCCGCCACCGGCCTGGGCTTCTTCACCGCCCGCAACCTCAGCCGCCACCCCTGGGGTGAGCGGCTGTTGCGCCTGGCCTACCTGCCCTACATCTTCGCGCCCGTCATCCTGGCGGCCTGCCTCCAGTACTATTTCCTGCGCCTCCACCTCACCGGCACCCTGCTCGGCGTGGTCCTGGCCCAGTTCATCATCGTTTTCCCCTACACTGTCATCCTGTCCACCGGTTTCTGGAACCCCCGGATGCTGGCTACCGAACAGGTCGCCCTCTCCCTCGGTGCCACCCCCGCCCAGGCGGCCCGCAAGATCTTACTGCCGTTGGCCAAAGGGCCGCTGCTGGTGGTGTTTTTCCAAGCCTTTCTCATCTCCTGGTTCGAGTACGGCCTCACCCTCCTCATCGGGGTCGGCAAGGTCCGTACCCTTCCGCTGCGCGTTTTCGATTTCGTCAATGAGGCCAACATTTTCTACGCGGCCATGGCGGCCTGCCTGCTGTCCATTCCACCGGTAGTCTTGCTGGTTGTCAATCGAAAACTGTTATTTGTGGCGAGGGAGTGAGAGGTTTTATCGGCCTGCTCCTCCTAGGCATCATTGGCCCGACTCTGCCGGATTGATGTTCTTCGGAGGTATCAGCGACCGCTATTTTGGGCGTGTCCGTCCCTTACGGGCCGGCCGGTCCCCTGCGGGCTTCGCTGATCGCTCGGTGCTACGCACGTCCCCTCCGGTCACCTCACGCGGGGTACGGTTGAAAGCGTTTCCAGAATATTGGAGGAGATATGCTCCGAAGAACACCTTGCGACATGGTCGGAGCATGGCTCCTTATCGGAGTGAAACTTCTCTACCGTTTATTAAAAATGGTGGAAGAGTTGTACTCCGATGTACTCGTAGCACATGGTCGGAGCAAAGCTCCTGATCGGAGTGTAACTCCTCCACCGTTTCTTTGCGGGCGGCGGGCTGGACGTGACCCGTGTGCGGCTACTTAATCACTCGATCATTCAATCATTGTATGTTAACCGTCTCCAACATTCAAAAATCCTTCGGCACCGAGCAAGTCCTGCGGGGGTGCGGGCTGGAGGTGCCAGCGCACCATACGCTCAGTATATTGGGTCGATCGGGTAGCGGGAAGACCAGTTTGCTAAAGATCATCGCGGGGCTGGAAACCGCCGATGCGGGCACGGTGGTGATGGACGGTGAAGTGTTGGACCGGGTACCCGCTTACCGGCGCAACATCGTCTACCTCTACCAGGAAGCCCTGCTTTTTCCGCACCTGACAGTGGCGGAGAACATCGCTTTCGGGCTACGGATTCGTAAGTTAGACCGGGCGGAAATCGACCGCCGCGTGCGGGAGATGCTGGTGAGCCTGGATTTGCTGGAACACGCCGGCAAGTCGCCCGAACAGCTTTCCGGCGGGCAGCGGCAGCGGGTGGCGTTCGGGCGGGCACTGGTCATCAACCCGCGCGTCTTATTGCTGGATGAGCCGTTCGGCGCCCTGGATGTCGAAACCAGGCGGGAGATGCAGGCGTTCTTCAAGCGCATTGCCCAAAAATTCCGCATCACCTCCATCTTTGTGACGCACGACCTGAAGGAAGCCCTCATCATGGGTGATCGGCTGGGCGTGATGGACCGGGGCGTGCTGCGCCACTACCCTAGCCGCGAGGCGTTCATTGCCGATAAGGCGACGGGCGTGGGCCGCGAAATTGAGTTCTGGCAAAGCCTGGATGAGCCCGCCGGCTGATCGGCTCGTTGCCGCCGTTGTAACCGCGCTACCATTTTCAAAAAAGACCACCCCACTTATGAACCATGACTTTTCTCACATCGAATCCGTGTACTGGGTATTTACCCAACTCTGCAACGACGAATGCGACCACTGCTACAACACCAGCGGCCCACGCGGTGCCCGTATTTCGGAGGAGGAGTGCATGGCCATCATCGACAACCTGCCGGAACGGATGGACCGCCTCATCCTGTCGGGAGGAGAGCCGCTGGCGGAGCGTAAGTTGCTCTACAAAATACTGGACCGCTTACGGGAGCGCTATGCTGACAGGGTACAGATCATGGTGCAGACCAACGGCGATTTGATGACGCCCGCCATACTGGATACCCTGATCGAGAAAGGCGTGAGCCGGTTCGACATCGCCAGTATCGACCGATTCCATAAGCACGCCGGTGCCCGGTTGATGGAACTGGCCGAGCTATTCGAATCACGGGGCGTAAACGGCGAGGACCGCGATCCGCTGATTGACAAGGATAATTACATCGAGGATAAGGAACTGAGCTGGGGTGCCTGGGGAGCTACGGAAGATATGTGGCTGGGCGGCAACTGGGCCCGCGGCCGTGCCCTGGAGAAGGACATCTGGCTGCGTAACCCCGACCATAATTTCTGCACCATCCTATCCGGTGCCCGTAATTTTCTGGGCGGCTACGGTGACATCCCGCAGGAGATTTCGATCCAGTTGTGGCGCATCAACCCTTGTTGCCCCGGCACCAAATTTCCGATGGGCGATGCCCGCGTGGACAAGGTGAGCGACGTACTGCTGCGGATGCGTGAGCACCCCGTCTTCCAGCACCTCAACGACGGCAACCCTTACCGCATGGGCGAACACCTGGGCGTAACCGAGGCCGATGCCCGTGCCCAGACGGCGGACCTGAAGAACATCTGCCTGTACTGCGACAGCTTTTTCAACGAGCATTTGCAGGAGATGAATACGGGCAAGTTTATCGCGTTGCCGGTTTATAAAGATTAGTAGAGACGCGATGCCGCGCGTCTATCACCGCTCGTGCGACCAGGGAGGTCACGCGCCGTCCACGTGACCAGTAGTTATTTCTAAGGGTAACGTTGGTAAGCAGTTTGGTAAATCTACCCGGAGGTCACGAACCGTGTGCGCGTGAGGTGCCCGGAGGGGCGTTAGCGCACGCAGTGCCGAGCGATCAGCGAAGCCCGGAGGGGACCGACCCGGCCGGTCAGGGCCGGGGCACGCCCAAAAGGACACGATTGTGATGGGTATAAAAAAAGCCGGTCATCCTGCGTGAAGGGGTGACCGGCGTATCTTAAGGATTGGTAGTAGATAGAAAAACTCTTCTTATTTTTTGTTGGCGGCGGCTACGGTGCGCTCGCGGAAACCGTTGTTGTTGTCGTTTTGCTGGGCAACGGGGGCGTTGTTGACGTTAGAACTAACATCGCCGCCGAGCTTGCAGGAGTTGTCCTGAAAGCGAACGTCCTGGAGGATGGGGTCGGCCTGACCGTTTTCCTGAATGACGTTGAAGATGGCGCAGCCGGCGGTGATGGCGGTGTTGCGGGTAAAGTTGCAGTCGGCGATGAGGGGGCTGCTGGTGCCGCCGTTACCGAAGTTGATGATGGCACCGCCGTTATTAGCGGTGTTGTTGACGAAGTTGCACTTTTGAACGCGGGGGCTGGACTGGCCGCGGGTGCCGTTGTTGTAGATGGCGCCGCCTTTGAAATCTGCTTTGTTGCCCTGGAAGGTGCAACCGATGATGATGGGTGATGCCTGGCCCTGACGGCGACCGTCGTTGTAGATACCGGCACCGTTGCGGCTGCGGTTGTTGATGATGCGCAGGTTGCGTAGGGTGGGGGAGCTGACACCGCCGCGACCGTCATTATAGATGGCGGCACCGCAGGTGGCGAGGCCGTCGGTGTATTCCATGGCCATGGCGTAACCGTGGGCGATGGTGAGGTCGGCGAGGGTGGTGGTAGAGGCGGCGTTACGGAAAGTAACGACGGTGAAGACATTGTCTTCCTGGCTGGGGGTGCCGATATTGCCGCTGAGGATGGTTTCGGTACCGATTTGCAAGTTGCGCTGGTGGCGGGCCGTTTCGGTGCCGATGAAGCTACCGAATACTTTTACACCGGAAGGGATGAGGAAAGTAGCTTGACGGTCGTTACCGGGAAGGTAGGTGCCGGCAGTGAGCCAGATTTCGTCATCGGCCCGGGCGGAGGCGAGAGCTTGCTTGAAGCTAGCCGCTTGCTGCCAGTCGGAGCCGTTGCCGGTACCATTGGGCGATACATAAATAATGTTGGCGGCCGCCTGGCTACCAAGGAGCAGGCACAAGGCCGCGAGGAGTAAAAATTTGTTCACGCTTCAATCCTTTAGACAATCAAAAATGGCGGTTGCCCGGGGCGTGCGGTTAGCGGGGGATGCTATAGACACACAGAAACCGGGTTCGCGCAAGGAAGCGTCGAACGAAACAAGACATTGGAACGTGCCTGGGAGGGCACTGACGGCACGGGGCCGTACACTAGGGATAAGTTAAAAGGCAGGTTGGCATTTAATCAGGAACCGGCGAGGGATATTTGCCGTGGGATTGCCCTGATGAGGCCTTGTGTGGATTGCGGGGTACGGTTTTTCTATCTAACAAAAACTGTGTGGCGTACTACTACTGTGTGGCCGTACCGAAAAATTGGATGTGACGATCAGCGGTACCTCGGAGTGGTCAAACGGTGAGGTATCCGCGTTTCGTGTCGCTAAAGTAGTCAAGAAAACTTAAGCTTGCTGGTAAAAATGCTTTTTAAGGGACATTATTTAGAAAACGGTAGCTGTTTAGCAGGAAACGGTAGGTTTGTTTGCCTACATTTGTGGTGCGAGAGTAGAGAAGAGGTAGTTGATTCCCCGAATAGAACCTAACTTTTTTAACCGTAGCCGGTGACGAATACCCATAATGGATCGTCAAAAAGCCGACTGAGGGGGAGAAAAGTGTTGAAAGACCTAGCATTGGGGCGGAAAATGATACCTTTGATCGTCTCGTCCCCCCTGATTATATGTGTTTTGAAAGGAAAAATCTCCGTTATGGGGATTTTAGCTAACCTTTTTGCTGCTATTTACGTACACCACCTCTCCTTAAGTAACCTCAGTCAGAAAGTCCACGGTGGCTTTTCTATTCTAGTAAAATACTGATACCATGCCGAGACACTTTACCTCCCTTTTTTCTTCCGGTTTTACGATGCTGCGCACGCTTACTCTGGTTCTGCTGGTAGCAAGTGGTGTGTCAGGTAGTTTATGCGGGCAGGACTTCCACTATTCTCAGTTCTACAACGCTCCTTTACGTTACAATCCCGCACTGACGGGCATTTTCGGCGGCGATGTACGTTTTGCCGGCAACTATAAGTCGCAGTGGGCCAGTGTGCCGGTCGATTATAAGACCTTTAGTGTAAGCGTGGATAAGAAATTCATCCGCCGCACGGACCGTGAGGGCTTCCTGGCTGCCGGTCTGGGGCTGAATTACGACCGCTCCGGCGACGGCCGTCTGACCTGGGCGGATGCGGACCTGAACCTGTCCTACACCCGTTACCTGAGTAAAAAGCTGTTCATTACCCTGGGCGGTCAGGGCGCACTGGTGCAACGGAGCTTTCAGCCGGACGAGTTGCGCTTCAACAAGCAATTCGACGACGGCCGGGGCATTTACGACCCCTCGTTGGCGAATGGCGAAAACTTCAGCCGTACCAGCCATACGTTCCTGGATTTCGGCGCGGGTATCAACATAAGGTTCCAGAGCTTGCAACGCAATGCACTGATCGACCGCAACGATCGGCGGACCAAGTTGGACGTGGGCGTGGCGATGTTTCACATTACCCGGCCCGATCAGAGCTTTATCGAGGATGTAGAAGTGGGGCTGGCCCGCCGGATCAGTCCTTATGCCATGTTGAATCTTCAGGTGATCAAGCCGCTGGATGTAGTGGCTAACCTGACTTACCAGATGCAGAACGAATACCGCGAGCTGGTGGGCATGGGTGGCGTTCGGCTACACCTGAACCGAAGACTGGGGCACCAGTACAGCGTGATGGTGGGTGCCGGGGTGCGGCACAATGACTTCCAGGATGCTTGGTTCCCGACTGCCGAGGTACGATTTAACAACCTGGAGGTTGCCGTTAATTATGATTTCAACGTCAGCTACTTCGACATCGCCACCCAGAATAAGGGCGGCTTTGAGATATCGGCGCGCTACTTCATCAAGAAGATCCGTCTGCCGCGTTTCAAGAATTGTCCGATCATCTAGTTTATTGACACCATATATAAGGTGTACCGGTTAGCCCACTATCCGTGATCCACTTGCAATCCCCATCACTCTATACATTCCGGCACATGACTCGTTACTTTTACCTGATCCTACTGCTATTTTGTTCCGTTATCCTCTCTGCCCAGCAGCAGAGCCGGGAAGGTTTCATTGAAGCGGCACAGGCGGCGGCGGCCAAGCAGGATTTTAACAATGCTTACCAGCTCTACGGAGTTGCGCTGGAATACGATTCTACCCGTCAGGATATTCGATTTCGGTTGGGAGAGACGGCCTATAAAGCCCGCGCTTACCGGG
Source organism: Lewinellaceae bacterium (assembly GCA_963710215.1). Lineage (GTDB taxonomy): Bacteria > Bacteroidota > Bacteroidia > Chitinophagales > Saprospiraceae > Neolewinella. The sequence continues at coordinate 16,176 of CAVPZP010000037.1, forward strand.
TAGCGGAAGAAGCCCTGAGCCAGATTGCGGCCGACCCGAAGGCGGATACCATGCAACTGACCGATTTTTATCTCGGCGAGCTGAGTCTGGTCCGGGGAGATTACGAGAAGTCGATCGGTTACTTCGAGCAGTTCCAGGACGAGCATCCCAACGCCCCGGCCGTTTACCTGAGCCGTGCCCGCAGCCAGATCGTGGATGCCGACTGGGCCGCCGAGCGGAACCGGGACCCCCGAGAGGTAATGATCACCCACCTGCCGGAGGGGGTCAACAGCCCATCCAGTGATTTCGGCTACGTGATCCAGGGTGACAAGGCTTACTTTTCTTCGATCAACGAACCGTTCAAGAAGGATACGTTGATTCCCATCCGCGACCTGAGCCGCCTGATGATTCGCACCGGAGATAATACGAGCCGGCCGATGTCGAAGGTGCTGAACGTGGATGAAAAGCTGGTCGCCAATGTTGCTTTCTCCGATGGAGGTAACCGTGTCTATTTCAGCATATGTGAGTACGTTCGCTTTGATGAAGTTCGTTGCGATCTCTACACCTCCAACCGGAACGAGAAGCAGGATTGGACCGTACCGGTACCGCTGGCCGATCTAAATATAGCCGGTTATTCGACCACCCAGCCGAATATCGGCATGGACGAGGAGGGGAAGACGTACCTCTACTTCGCCAGCAACCGTTCGGGAGGACGCGGGAAAATGGATATTTATCGTGCCCCGATTCTGGATGTAAATCGTTTCGGAGCGGTCGAGGCGTTGACGGACATTAATACGGAGGGCGACGACATGGCCCCGTTTTACGACAGCAAGCGGCAAACCCTGTTTTTCACCACCGACGGTCGCTTCACTTTCGGCGGGCTGGATTTGTACAAATCCTACTGGGACGGAACGGGTTTTTACCGCCCGATCAACTTGGGGCAACCGGTTAACAGCAGCTACGACGATAACTACTACAGCCGCTTTGACGAAAAGGATAAGGCCTACTTCGCCAGCGACCGCGTGAACGGCGAGACCATTTACTGGAGCGACGAAGAGGAGGTGTGCTGTTACGATATTTACGAGTTTGTGCCGGATAACCGCATCGACCTGCTGGCCCTTACCTTTAACGGCCGCACCAAGGCGAAACTGGAGGGAGCGACGGTGGGCCTGTACGAACTGGTGGCGGGTGAATACCAGCTCGTAGAGGAAATCACCAACCCGCTGGATAACGACTTTAATTTTCGACTAAACGCGGGTGGACAGTACGAGCTACGTGCCACACGCGACGGTTACACCAGTGCGATTGACAAATTCGATCTCCGCGATCCGGAGTTTGTAGATAAGGCATTCATCATCCGTGAACTCTACCTTTTCCGGGGTATCATGCTGGATGTGCTTACCTTCCGGGCCAGCGACCAGGCCGATCTTAACGGAACTACCGTTAAGCTCTACGCCGTGGCGGAAGACGGCACGGAAGAACTGCTGGACGAAAAAACCAATCAGGCCGGCAACACCTTCGAGTTTCCGCTGGAGCTGGGCCGCCGCTACGTGGTTAAAGGGGAGAAAGCGAATTTCGGTCCCGATGAGAAGGAAATAGACTTGCGCAATTACGAGCCGAGCGGCTCGGAGACCCGCTTGGAGCGGCGTCTCTACCTTGGCCAGCTACTTGAGGTATACGTTTTCGATTCACGGACGAGGCAGCCGTTGGATAGTGCCACGGTCGACCTCGGGTTCTTGGCCGGAATTCGTTCCGGGGAGCGGATTCCGAAGACTAATTTCATGGACAACTACTTCAAATTCGGCATCAACCTGGATGAACCGGTGGAGTTGATTTCCTCGCGTTCCGGTTACCGAACCGAACGAGATACCCTGGTATTCACCCGTGCCGATTTGGATATGGATGGAGGCCGGTTGATCTACGACGTTTACCTTACCCCTGCCGGTATTGACAATCTACTACCGTTGCGCTTGTTTTTTGACAACAACGTACCCAATCCTAATCTGGCTGCTACCCGGAACATAGATTATGGTGAAACCTATAGCGATTATTACGGAAAGAAGGACCTGTTCATAAAGGAATTTACCGCAGGTATGCCGAGTGAAGAGGCTTTCACGACCGGAGGACTATTTAACGACTTTTTTGATCTGCAGGTGAAAGCCGGGTGGAGTGATCTAAAGTATCTTTCGGAACAATTAGTCAGCTATTTGGGGGAAGGAAATCGCCTGGTATTGACTATGCGAGGCTACTCCAGCCCCCGCGCTTCGGATGCCTATAACGAAAGACTAAGTGCGCGCCGCATCCTGGCGGTAGAGAACTGGTTCCGGCGTTACGATAACGGCGTACTACTTCCCTACATCAAGCGGGGAGATTTGAAATTCCGATCCGTGCCGCTGGGTGAAAGCCAGGCCGCCGAACAGGCCCGCCAGCTTTCGGATCGCCTGGAAGATTCCCGCATCAACGTGTACAGTATCATTGCCAGCCTCGAACGGCGGGTAGAGATCATTGACGCCACTACCGAAGGAAAGTAACCAGTGCCCCCTTATCCCACCGAATAAAATGTCAGACGTGAAAACTATACTCTCTTCTACCGGTCGTTTTTTGTTGTTTTCTTTGTTGCTGGCGGTGAGCTTGCCGGCCTCGCTACAGGCAACTCACATTGTGGGTGGAGAAATGGACTACCGTATTTTATCCACTACGGCGGATAGTTTTACGATTGAACTAAGTCTGGCCATCTACCGCGACTGCTTTTTCGGCGACCCGAATGTCTATTTTGACGATCCGGCACACATCGGTATTTTCAATCAGGCAAATATCCGGGTAGACAGCCTTCAGATTCCGTTTACCGGGATGGACGATACGCTGAATAGCCCCCTCGATGCCTGTCTGATCAATTTATCCCCCGTCTGCTACCATACGACCAATTATCAGCGGGTAGTGACGCTGCCCCGTATTCCGGGCGGTTACACGTTTGCCTACCAGCGGTGCTGTCGAAACCAGACGATCGTCAATATCATCCTACCACTGGAGACCGGTGCCACCTATTTTGTACGAGTAAATGATGCTGCCATTGCCCGGGCTAACCAGAGTCCGACGTTCACGAGCATACCACCCATCTATATTTGTGCGAATGAGCAATTTATCTTCGATCAAAGCGCGATCGACCCGGATGGAGATAGCCTTGTTTATGAACTGAGTACCCCCTTTAACGGCGGCACCTTCGGTAACCCGCAGCCCATTCCAACTTTCAACCCTCCCTACGATACCATCATCTGGAAGCCGGGTTTCTCCCGCCTGAATATGCTCGGATTGGGCCAACCGCTACGAATCAACCGCTTTACCGGACTTACGCGTGCCCTGCCCCAAGCCCTGGGCCAGTACGTAGTGGGCGTGCGGATCATCGAGTACGACCGGCTGACGGGTGATACGCTGTCGATCATCCGCCGCGATTTCCAGTATAACGTTAACCCCTGTGAGGAACCCACCGCAGCGTTCTTTTCGCCGGAAGCTCAGTGCGACGACTTTGAACTGACGGTACAGAACGAAAGTACGGCCGCCGCCAACTTCGCCTGGTACTATAATTTGCCTGGACAACCGCTGGTCCTGTTCAGTACGTCATCCGATAGCGTGATAACGACCACCTTGCCCGGCCCCGGAAACTACACCATCAGCCTGCTGGCGGAACCGGGTACGACCTGTGTGGATACGGCGACGGCTTCCGTGTTTCTGCAGCAGAACTCGCTCATCCCGGAATTTCTGGTGAGTAATTTTACCTGTGACCAGTTTTCCCTGCTCGACATTCTGGATTCTTCCATTGACACGATCGGTAGCATCAACAGCTACCAGTGGGAAGTGAGTTACAATGGTTCCGTCCAGCAGACCAGCACGGATCCGGCTCCTCAGTTCCAGGTGCCTTCGGGAATATCGGGCACGGTCACGCTTACGCTCGGTTCGGCCAACGGCTGCGTGCGTATTCGGTCGCAGGAGTTTCAGACCAACACCAGTACACCGGTGGATTCGCTTCAGTTACAGCGTTCGGTGTGTATCGGGGATACGATCGAGTTGAACCCTTTCACGCCCGACGAACTGCCCTACACGTACCAGTGGTCGCCCGCCGCTGACCTGATCAACCCCGACTCACTCAATCCGATGCTAATTGTTACGGGGCCGGGCGTTTATTCCGTTACCATCACCGCCGACGGTGCGCCCTGTAGCATCATCCGCCAGATAACGGTGAGTATCGCATCCGACCCGGAGGCCGGCTTTACGTTAACACCGCAGTGTGACGGCCTCACCTTCGATATAACCAGTACGGCCACGGGCGGCACCGGTATTTTCTACGACTTCGGTATTGCCGGTACGCTGGCCGATACGGCCAATATTGCCAACCCTACGGTGGTTTTCCCGGATACCGGCACCTACGTCATCGCCCAGATCGTGCGCGGCGCGGGCGGCTGCTCGGACACGTTGCTGCAACCGGTCACGATCCAGGAGTTGGCCCTGTTTGCTGATTTCGGTTTCGACTACATCAATTGCGAACCGGACAGTGTGACGGTACAGCTAACGGACCAATCGGTCAATAACCTCAATAATACGACCACCCGGACCTACACTCTGAGTGACGGTCAATCGTCTACCGATGCAAACCCGACCTTCACTTTCTTTAGCAGCGATTCGATTACGATCACCTTTACGATCATGACTGCGCTCAACTGTACGGCCTCGGTCACACGGACCATCCCCATTCTGTTGGCTCCGCCAACGGATCAATTTCCCGACTCGCTTATCTCCTGTAGTGGTGCTACGGTCGGGTTCCCCGTGGGCGGCGATCCTGACTATGGCTACCTCTGGACACCGACGGCGGGCGTGAGCGATCCCGCTTCCCCCGATCCCACTTTCTCGCCGGGCGAAACAACGGTCTATACCGTAGTGGTTACTCGCGCCGACGATCCGACCTGTACGGCCACCGAAACCGTCACCGTAGTGGTGCCCGATCCGATCGGCCTGACTTTGCAAGACGGTAACGGCACGACGATCGTTGACGGTCAAACCATTATTGTTTGTGATACCATTACGCAGTTTACGACCACCACCCAGGTTCCGGCCGACGTAGTATTTACTGCCGCCGACGGCACCATGCTCGGTGCGGGAGCTGACATTGAGGTAAACGTAGACGGCAGTCAGACGATCACCGTCACGGCCACCGATGCTTTCGGCTGTACGGAATCGCTGACAGTCACCGTGAGCGGCGGCCCCGCCGATATTGCCATCGACGTCAGCGTCAATGGTTCCGGCGTCAGCGGCATGGGTGACACCTTAGTGCTGTGTCTGGACGATCAACTCGATCTCGGGGTTATCAACAACGACGCCGGCGATACCCTGACCTACTCTTGGAGTCCGGCCGATCTGTTTGTGGATGCCACCGTTGAGAATCCGGTTTTTCAGGGCGAACCCGGCATTTACGAAATCGTGCTGACGGCCACCAATCAGTTCGACTGCCCCGACTCGGACACCATCAATTTGGTGGTCATCGACCAGGACGCCGTACTGGCTTTCACCTCCGAAGTCTCCTGCCAGGGCGGTGAGGTTACCTTCACTAACCAGTCCACCGTCGGCTTCGGTTATCTCTGGGATTTTGGCGACGGTACATTCAGCACCGAAGAAAACCCCGTTCACATTTATGATAGTGCGGGACCTTTCACCGTAACCCTTTCGCTGATCTACGATCAGGATTGCGTGGACAACTTCAGTATGGAAGTCTCGCCCTCTGAATCACTGCTGGTACCGGACTTTACGACTTTCATCACCGATTGCCGTGCCGACGGAACCGCCACCGTGCAACTGACCGACCTGTCCACAAACAGCCAGGGCGGAACCCTGAGCTATCTGTGGACCTTTAGCGGTCCGGTTACGCCCACCACCAGCACGATGACTAACCCCGTACTGGAAATTTCCGGCAACGGCGAGCTGACGGTCAATCTGATGATTCGCACGAATAACAACTGTGAAAATGAGCTGGATACGACCCTCACGATCAGCCTCGCCATGGTAACCTTGCCTCCGAGCGATACGATTTGCCCCGGTGAGACAGTCGGCCTGAACCCCAGCGGCAACCCCGATTTCACTTACTCCTGGGAGCCGATCGCTTCCACGGAAGTAAATCCTGTGGTTAGCCCAGAGGAAACGACCACCTACACGGTTACGGTCACGCCCGCAGCCGCCGATCTCACTTGCTCGGTGGTGGATTCGATCACCATCACGGTGGACGGTCCCATTAGCCTGGACATCATGTCCGACGTACCGCCCAGCCCCGACGGCCCGAACGGCCCCGGCGGTCCCGGTGACGGCACACCCCAGGATCTGAATAGCAATATCGACTTTGTCTACACCTGCGGCGAAGTGGTGACCCTCACCTCGCCGGTAAACGGTGGAGCGACGGTGGTTTACACGGACATTAACGGCAACCCGATTACGGGTAACCCCGTTGTGTTCACTTCTACCGGCATCGACACCCTCATTGCCACGGCCACCAGTCTGGCGGGCTGTATCGAAATGGATACCATCGTTATTATCGGCAACGGCGTGGATGTGACTCCCAACCCGGGTAGCATCACCACCGTCTGTACCGGCGCGGATACCACCATTACGATTGGAAATAATGACCCCACCGACATACTCACCTATATGTGGGAGCCGAACGAGATCATCACCGGTCCGCTCGACGAGGAAACAGTCAGTATCAGTGTGCCGGACGAAGGCCAAACGGTGCTTACGGTAGTCGTGTCCAACCAGTTCGGTTGCGATACCACCCTGATGATTACGGTGGTGGCGCAACCCTTCATGCCACCCGCCTTCCCGGAAACGGTTACGGCCTGCTTCGGTGAGATGGTCACCATTTCCGGCGGCAGCGCGCCCGACGGCTACGTTTACGTCTGGACGCCCGAAGAGGGACTCGACCTGACCGATCCGGCCAATCCCGTGGCCAATGTGGAGGAGACAACCACTTTCATGGTAGTGGTCAGCGACCCCGAAACGGGTTGTATCGCCGATCCGCAGAGTGTCACCGTGGAGGTAAGCGAGCAGATTGGTTTCACGGCCGCCCCCGCCGACACCACGCTCTGCGAGCCGGGTGACGTTACCATCGGCGGCACCACGATGCTGGAAGGCGGTGCCGATATCGTCTGGTATTCCGATGCCGACCTGATTGATTCCATCGGCATGGGACCGAACATCACGGTTTCGGTAACGAACATGAGTATCACCGTTTTCGGCGTGGCTACCGACCCGCTCACGGGCTGCGCGGATACGATCAGTAGCACCATCAACTACAGCCCGATCACCGACGGCTTCCCGCCCTCCGCCATCGACGTTTGCGCGGGCCAGTCTTCCGATCTCATCCCGGGCGGCGGCAACTCCAGCTACGTCTACACCTACGAGCCGGACGACGACCTCGATCTCACCGATCCGAGCAACCCATCCATCCTGACCGGTATGTCGCAGACCATCCTGGTCACCATTTTCGACCCCGTTCGCGGTTGCACGGTGGAGACGACCATCATGGTCAATGCCGATATGCTGGAAGTGAGCGGCATGGCCGATCCCGATTCCATTTTGCTCGGGGGTAGTTCCGTGCTCACCATCAACGGCTGTGATTCCTGTACCGTCGATTGGGATATTCCTAACGGCACCATCGAGCCGCCCACCGGATTGCCCGTCACCGTTACGCCTGACCGCGAGGGAACCTTCGACTACCTCGCTACCGTCGTGCAGGGGGCCTGTACCGAAACGGTTGTTATTCCGCTCGTGGTGACTGAGGCCATCTGCGATCCCGACCGCTTCTACCTGCCCAACGCCTTCAGCCCTAACGGTGACGGCCAGAACGACGAACTCCGCCTCCGCTCCTCCTTCATCGAGCAGATCACCGAATTCGAACTCCTCGTTTTCGACCGCTGGGGCGAGCAAATGTACCGCAGCCAGGATCCCGCCGCCTTCTGGGACGGTCGCTTCAAGAACGACGCTTGCGAACCCGACACCTACGGTTACTGGATGCGCTTGATATGCCCCACGGGCGAGGAGTTGATCCAGCAGGGGAATATTACGCTATTACGGTAAGGTATTTATAGCGTGTCTAAATTATTTACTTCTTGGTAACCAAGCATTTGAGAATATGGCGTTATAAAAACTGACTTACGTAACCCGCTATGCGCGTGATGTTTTGTCTAGCCGGAACCTTATCCACGAAGTAGTCGCGAAGCGGATCATTAATTCTCAGTGCTTAAAAATTTTAGACACGCTCTTAGAGAAGCAGCGCAGCTAATCCTTCGATCCGGCAATTTTTATCAAAGAGCGTGAGGTGCCTGGAAGGGGGAGGTGAAACCGACAGCCCGCAGGGCCAAGGCGACAGCCGCGCCTGGAAGGGACCGACCCCGGCCTCCGGACGGGGACACGCCCTGAACGATGGTATGGAAAGAGGTGAAAACTAAAGGAGCGTTTGTCCCCTGACAGCAACTACCCCCGCTCTCCGGGCGAGAACGAGGGTAATTGAGAGGAAACTATATTTTACCAACCGTACGGGATCAGGCATTCACGTTTGGCGTGCCCGCAGCGGTAGGCAGAACCAAATCGCGCTGGGTTCCGGTGATGCCGCCGAAGTAACCGGCAACGGCCCCGAGGAGCATGCCGATAAACCCGAGAATGGCAGCCGTTCCGATACCGTCGGCAACATCTTCGCCAATTTCCTCCGCCTTTTCACCGGCCTGGTCGAGGGTCTGGTTGATTTCGGCCATGGCCTGCTGGTACTGAGAGGACCAACCTTGTACGGCCTGACGAGCTTCTTGCTCTGACATGTCGGTACGATTGACGAGTACATTGACCAGTGCGTCCTGATCGGCGGCGTTGATCACTTTTTCGCCCCGATTGCGGATGCGGTCGAGCACGGAGTTAACTTCCTGGGAAGCCTGGTAAGGGTTGCGGGCGGCATCCTGCGCATTCCGCTCGGCGGCATTGGCAACCTGATTGGCATCCTGCTCCAGATTGTCGGGGTCGAGGGCGGCTTTATCGGTGTCTTCGAGTAGCGCATATACCTCCTGACGAATTTCAGTAAGATTAATGTCGGATTGGCGGAACTCACGGGCAATCAGGTCACCGGCATTATCGGGTACGGCGGCGGCAACGGCACTTCCGGCCGTGTTGGCGATGCCGGATACCACGGAGCCGACCCCGCTGACCACCCGACCGACGGCCGTAGTGAACAGGTAAAGGCTGACGAGGGTGAACAAGGCCCAGGTGATGAGACCGTGCAGGCCGGTATTACTCTTTTTGGGTAGGCCGCTGAGGTGCCCCGCTACGTAACCGCCCGCGAACAGCGCAATGAGACTGGAGACAATGTACCAGATGCCCGCGCCGATGCCGAGACCGGCGAAGGGGTTAGTTTCAGTAGTAGGATTGATGGTAGTAAGGCCGATGCCGATGCCCAGTAGGTTGAGGAGGGTAAGAACGACCAGCCCGATAACGGTGCCGGCGAAAATGGCTCCCCAGTGAACGCGGCTGAAGGCGGCGTACTGCGCGGGGACGATGGTAGTCTCTACGTGAGAGTGAGTAGATTCAGTTCTCATAAAAGTGTGTGGATTAAGTGATTGAATGTGGGTGCCGAGCCAATAATGTACCGGCTTTCAAATGAGGAACCTGGCATTATCCAGCTGTGTTCGATTTTCACAAATCCCAAGCTAAAATGTGCAAAATTAGCTTATCGTTTGATTGCGCCTTAGAATCGAATCGAACAAATCGGTCCGGGACCCCGTAGTATCACTGACATTAGTAACTAGAATACACACAATTTTTTATGAATCGCACACTTTACAATTACCTGGCGACGGCGGCATTTACGTTGTTGCTCGGAACCTCTCTTTACGGCCAGGTGGCTGACATCAGCTACAGCATCGCGCCCGGTGCAACTTACACCTGGTACAATAACCGGGCCGGTCTGAACGACGCCTTTATGGTGGGCGGCCGGATCGGGATCAGTTTCGGACAGTATGTCGAACTGCGCGGCCTTTATTTTCAAACCATCGATCAGCAAATCGACTTCGGTGGTTTCGAGATCGACACCGATGAATTTGATAATACGGACGTGGACCTTGCGCGCTACGGTGCGGAATTGAAACTGAACCTGAGCCGCGGCAATTTTCTCCCCTACCTCTTACTGGGCGGCGGGGTACAGGATGTGGGCCGCGACGGTTTGCAGAGTGCCAAAAATATCTACGGTGTCGGCGGTTTGGGTCTTACCCTCAGTGCTAACAACCGCTACGCATTTTCCCTTGAAGGCAAGTATCTCGCCTATCGGTTCGATGCGGTGCGTAACCTGTTGGACCAGGCCGAGCGTGACCTGAATAGTATTGAAGACGGTGATTTCAGTGCCGACGAATTGGGTAACTGGACGGTGGGTGCCAACCTCGCTTTCTACATCGGCGGCCGTGACCCCGATGAAATCACTGACATCGACCGGGCTTACCTCAATGCCTTCGGTAATGGGTTCACCGGCTTGCGTATTCCCATTGCCGCTCAGTTGAGCCGTATCGAGTGGGCGGACGAACTGGGCTACCGCGACACGTGGCTGGGCGGTGCCAACCTGGGGGTAGACTTCGGTCCCTTCGTGGGGCTGCGTGCTTATTATCTGCAGGGCATGAGCGATGATAATATCAATTTTGACTTCGACGACCTGGCCGTATACGGCGGTGACCTGCGCCTTAATCTGGGCCGGGTGGGTACCGGATTTACGCCCTTTGTGATGTTGGGTGGTGGACGGATCAATGTGCAGGACGGCTATGTGGGCCGGTCGGATACCAGCAGGGTGAACAGCCAGAGTTTTGCCAGTGCGGGCGGCGGCCTGAGTCTAAGTCTGGGACCTAATTTTCGGATCAACGGCTCGTATAAGGTGCTACTGACCGCCTCGGATGATGCTTCGCTGGATCAGGTGGAGAACACCGATCAGTTGGCCACCAGCAATATGTTTACCGTAGGTCTAAACCTGGCCTTCGGCAATCGTTCCGACCCTGATGAGGAAATGGATGAGATCATCCAACGCAGATTAGACGAACAGCGGGGCGTTTACCAGGATAAACTGGATGCCAAGGACGAGGCGTACCAGGAGCGCATTGACGCGCAACGTCGCGAGAACGAACGGGATGCCCGCCAACTCAAGCAGCGTTATCAGGCCCGGATCGCCCAGCTGGAAAAAGAGCTGAATGAGGCTTATGATGACGACGACGTGGACCGCGCCGCCGAAATCCGCCGCGAACTAGTAGACGCCGAAGAGGTGGTAAACGAGATCGAGGAACGCGAGGAAATGAGCCGCCAGAGCCAAATGCGCGCTACCCGCGCCCGCCAGGACAGTATTCGCTTGTTCTATCCGGTACCGGGTGAAAGCCCCTACGGATACGATGACCGCTACCGCCGTCCCTACGATGACCGTGACCGCGATTACCGCGACCGCGATGACCGCCGCAATGACGATGGCAATCCGCAGACCATCCAACTGACGGTAGACCAGCTAATGGAATTGGTCAACGGCCGGAACAACGCCGCACCTAACCGCAACCGCCGTCCGGCAAATGATTTCAACCCTCGACGCGACCGCGATGACTACGACTATGACCGCCGTGACGACCGGGGTAATGAGTCAGATCGCCTGCGCCGTCAGTTAGAAGACCAGCAAGACCGAATGGATGAATTGGAAGACCGTCTGAATTCCGGCAGTAATCGGGGTAGTTCCAGCCGTGATCGCGACAATGACCGTGACCGCGACAATGACCGTGACCGTGATAATGACCGTGACCGCAAAGACGATCAAAATCGCAGTGCAGACCGGAATAAGAGTGCAACGGACACTACGAACGCGCGCATGATGATGCGCGATACCAGTATCGACCGCCGCCTGGACGAGTTGAACAGCCAGATGAAAAAACTGCGCGATAACAAGTCTGAGGGCCGTACGAAGGAAGAACAAAAAGAAATGGACCGGTTGATGAAGTCGATGGAAGAGATGCGCGAAACGATCCGCAAGGATCAGGAACGTGCCGAACAGGAACGTCGTCGCAATCTGGATCGAATTGAGCGCAACCGTGAGCGGACGCAGGAAGATCTGGAGCGCAACCGCGAAAATGACCGTGACCGTAACGATCGCCGTGACCGTCGCCGCGACCGTAATGACGATAGCGACCTGCGGGATAACGATGACCGCCGCAGCGATGACCGTGACTTTCGCCGTAACTACAACGATGATTACGATTACGACCGGAATTACGACGACAGCGGCCGCAGCCGCGCCGATACGGAATACGAGACCGAGTTGAAATTTCAGCTCGACCAGCTAAACCGCGAATTGGATCAGCAGAATCGCCGTATGGCGGAAATGGAATCCAACCGCTCCGGCTCCCGCTACGACCGGGGTAACCGCCCCGAGGATCGTTTTGATTCTAATCGTAACGATCGCAATGATCGTTCGGATAACAACCGTACCAGTCGCTTGAATATGAACGAGATTCAGATCGAGCGCACGGGTGATTTCCTGTCCTCCGATACCAGCTCGACGGGAGGACGCCTGGGGCAGATCATCCGTTACTCCGGGATGTCCGGTTTTGCCGGCTTCAACCTAGGTGACAATAGCAACAATACCTTTAACCTCGGTCTGCGCTGGCACTACCGTTTGGGTGAGCGCGAGCGTTTTGAGTTGATGCCCGAAGCGTTTTTCGGATTGGGCAAGCCCGCTAATTTCGGTTTATTCCTGAATGGCCTGTACCCCATCGAGATCAAAAACTCCTTCGTAAAGCCCTACGTCGGTACGGGCTTTGGATTCATGCAGTTGGCCGATAACAGTGGCGATGCCGATGACGTGGACTTCCGCCCTACCTTTAACCTCATCATCGGTACCTATCTCAACGTACTCGGAGGACGACTGTATGTCGATCTGACGGGCCGCAACCTGTTCAACGATACGCAGCTGGTGGCCGGTTACCGGTTTGCGTTTTAATGAACGACAATAAATGTAAAAAGCCCTTATCGACTCCTGATTGGAGTTGGTAAGGGCTTCCGTATTTTTATATCAGAAGTAGGTAGGCCGGTTCATTAAAGGTGGTTTGCTTGACCCTCCCCCACCGAACATCGCCCCCCGCCCGCCCCGTTAACCATAAGAAAACCCGTATGGCCGCCACCATAAAAACCACCGAAGAAGAAGTAATCAAAGCATGGGCCGCCGCCCGTAGCGGTGTGCCCGTCCTGGTCGATCAGGTACTGGACGGTTACCACAGCCAGCCCCTGCGCATCTACTTCGAAGAGCAAACTTCCGCCACCGATTTTGACCTCAAACCCGTAGATTGGAAAGTCTTTTTCGTGGAGATGCGTAACCGCGACCTCGCCTTTGCCTACGAGGAAAACGGGGATGACAATTTCTTCTACGAATTTGTTCCGGCCGGCGGATAAGTGAGTGACTCGTAAAATTTTTTTGCGTCTATTAAGGATAAGTTACCGCCGTGCGGCGGCCCGAACATCGTGGGCCGATAACCGGTTTACCAACCGAATGACCGGATGATCAACCACGCCCGGTCATGGGGTCAATATCCCCGACTTAACCAACCAAAACAACAAGCAAATGCAACGTATCGTCAAATTTCTTCCCGTATTCGCGCTCGCCCTCGTGCTGGCACTTTCTCCCGCTTGTAATGCCAGCAAATCGGCCAAAGGTGCCGGTATCGGCGGTGCCGCCGGCGGCGTTATCGGCGGTGTGATCGGCAAATCCACCGGCAACACGGCTGCGGGTATCATCATCGGTTCCGCAGTGGGCGGTTCGGCCGGTGCCATCATCGGTAAGTACATGGACAAGCAGGCCGCCGAGATCGAGCAGGAAGTTGAAGGTGCCGAAGTAGCCCGCGTGGGTGAAGGTATCCTCGTAACTTTCGACTCGGGTATCCTCTACGGCTTTGATTCCAGCACACTTTCCGCCGCGTCCAAGACCAACCTCGACAACCTGGTAACCATCCTCAATAAGTACCCCGATACCGAACTGACCGTTGACGGTCATACGGATAGCAAGGGTTCGGATACGTACAACCAGACCCTGAGCGAGAAGCGCGCCGCTTCGGTAGCCGACTACATCACCATGAAAGGTATCATGCGCAGCCGTATCACCACGGTCGGTCACGGCGAAATGCAGCCGGTTGCCACCAACGACACGGAAGAAGGTCGCGCCCAGAACCGCCGCGTGGAAGTAGCCATCGTTGCCGACGAAAACCTGCAAAATCAGGCCAATGAAGGTACCGAGCCTGAGGTAATCCGCCAGAAGTAAGAATAGATCGATCAGTTTTTTGATTGATCTTCGACCTAGCCCCCGCTCTCCGCAAGGAGGGTGGGGGCTTTGTGTTTGGGCTGTTCCGGGCGGGAATTTTTTGCCGGTAAAGTTGTGTTTCCTTCAATAAATCACTTCGCCTGACGGGGCACGTTGTTTGGGCGTGCCCGGCCCTGACGGCCCGGTCGGTCCCTTCCCGGCGCGCCTAACGGCTTGGCCCTAACGGGCTGTCGGCTACCGCCTTCCACCGTCCAGGCACCTCACGCAATCACCTCCCGTAATTTTTCTACCCATGAAAGATGTTCCCGTCCTCGAAACCGAGCGCCTGATCCTCAGCGCACCCGTGGCCGCCGATATTCCCAGCATCCTCAAGTACGGCGGCAACCCCAACATCGCGGCCACCACCCTCAACATCCCTCATCCCTACTACGAGCGTGACGCCATCCGCTGGCTCGCTTCCATCTACGCGGCCGCCGAGGCCGGCACCGGCTACACCTTCGGCCTCCACCTACGCGAAAACGGCGAGTTTATCGGCGGCACCGGCCTCCACCTCGATCCACGCCACAACCGCGCCGAACTCGGTTACTGGGTAGCCGAACCCTACTGGGGCCGGGGCCTGGTCACCGAATCGGCCCGGCGGTTATTCGCTTCGGCTTCGAGCAGCTGCAACTGAATCGGATCTTCTCCAACCATTTCGCCACCAACCCCGCCTCGGGCCGGGTCATGCAAAAGATCGGCTTATTACCGGAAGGCACCAGCCCCGGCCACCTCAAAAAAGGCGACGTCTACCACGATGAGGTGAAGTACGGCCTGACTCGGGAACTGTATATGAAACAGCGGGCTTGAAAATGAATTGTAAGATATAATTGCGTCATCCAGGTGGCATTGCCGCCAAATCCCTGAAAGGGTAGGGCATTGATTCTGTTGGCATTTCTAGGTGCGTTTTTTCGTCTCCTTTAGCCCACGTTACAGGTCAAATCTACGCCTAGACCAAAGTCTTTTACTTACCGAAATCCGCTAGGGTGTTGTTAGCCCTGAAAGGGCGGCATATATCAGCCCAGGGCGTAAACCCTGGGCGACAGAGCAACACGCGCAAGCCGCCGCACCCCCCGGCAGCGTTGCGAAGCAACGCTGCCGGGGTGCGCGGGGTTTAAATAAAAGGACCTTCCAACCCAGGGTTACACCCTGGTTAAGTAAATGCCGCCCTTTCAGGGCTTTGGCGGTGAAGCCGGCGTGAGATTCACCCTCAGAATCGAATGGACTTGCTACGAAACCATTGCTCAAAAACCCCCACAGAGTCAAGGCCCTACCCTATAGGGTTAAACCCCCAACAACCAAATCAACGCACCACCAGGTACTGCACCGCCGCGCCGCCGCTACCGGTGTGCAGGCGCACCGCATACGTGCCGGCCGCCAGACCCTGGGTGTCGAGCCGGTAATAGTGGCCGCCGCCCGCCGCTACGCGGCCGATGCGCTGAGTAGAAACCCGGCGCCCCAGCAGGTCAATGACCTCGATGCTAACTTCGGTAGCCCGGGGGAGGGCATAGTGCAAGAGCGTGAAGGTGCCGGCGGGGTTAGGCGAGAGCGGCAGTAGCTGCGGTTGCTGGATCGCCCCGACGGGATCGGTGGCGGCCACGCCCACATCGGCGTTCAGTTCTAGGCGGCGGCTTTCGTCCAGGGTGTCCTTAAAGGCGCGGGCCAGCAGGGTGGTGCCGTCGGTCCAGGGGAGGGGAGTGGTATAGGCAGGACTGCCGGTGCTAGGTTCGGACCCATCGAGGGTATAGTGGATGGTAGCGCCGGGCGTCCAGGTGCTCAGTTGCAGTTCAACGGTGCCGTCAACGAGGGTATCGAAAACGACGATGGGCATCCCCGCGCGGCCGATCTCGAAACCGGTCAGCGTCTGGGCGCGGGGGTGGTAGTAACGGTCAAAGAAAAAGGGATCGTCGCCGTAATCTTCGTAAACGGCCCTTAGCTCATCCAGGATGGGCAGGTAGACCTCGTTGTATCCCGCTACGTCCGGCCGGCCCCGGCCGCCCCAGACCAGGGCGATGAGGTATTTCTCCACGCCCTCCACGCCCTCCCAGCGGTCTCCCTTAGTGACGCCCAGCGCATTACTACGCCGGAACTGGTTCATGGCGTAGCGCGCCCACGGCCAGCGGGGGCCTTCGGCATCGGCGTTCTCGCCCATGTAGGTGCTCGTGGCGTAGGCGTAGATGAAGGGCTTGAAGGCCGCGCCGGGAATACCGGATTGCGGGTAGCTATCGTGGATAACGATGTCGCCGTCCGGAAATACATCGGCCCGCAGGCGGCGCATGGCCTCGTAGGCGGAGAGCCAGTCGTCCTGGGCCAGGCCGTCGGAATAGATGGCACTCATGCCGTAAGTGTCACGCCAGCGCTGGGCCTCGCCGGCCCACTCGGCCGCGACGCGGCTGTAGTAGAACCACTGGCTGAAGTAGGTAGACCACTTATCGCCCACGCTTTCCACGCCGGCTTTATGGGCGGCGAAATCTACGTCATCGCGCAGGGTATATTCGGTACCGAAACTCATGGCCCAGGCACGCTGGGTGAAATTCCAGAGGATCCAATCGGTCATGTAATCCGGGTCATCGTATTCGTCGGCGGGGAACTGGTAATCGGAGATGGCCCACTGGAACTCGAAGGACTTTTGCCAGTTGTAGGGCCGGCTGGGGAAGGCGGAAACAAATAGTCGCTCGCCGGGGCTGACCGTGGCCACCACGCGCCAGCCACTGTCGGCGGCGGCGGTGGTGTTCAGGTCGTCGGCCGCCAGGCCGATGAAGGGTAGGTTAGGAGTTAGGGCCTCCAAACGCGCCAGTTGTCCCGTTCCCTTCGGCACGTAGATGTTGGCGGTAAAGCCACCGAAATCGTCCTCGCACAGCAGGTCGGAAGTAGCCAGGCGGTTGAAGTCACCACCGATGAGGCTCTCGATCTCCGTAGTTATTTCCTGGTGGGGGCTGATCGTCAGCATTCCATCTGCCTGGACGCCGATGGTGAGGTCGTTACCCACCAGCACGGCCACGTCGGCGTTGCTGCTCGTTTCACTGAGTCCGTTTAATGGCAAGCCGTAGAGGCGAGTAAGGGCGCGCTGCATGTCGATGCGCTGCCGCACGGTGAGGGTGCCGCCAGTGCGGTCGAACTCATAGACGGCGGCGGTGGAGGTAACAGTCAGTAGGTCGCCCGTGTCTTCCACGGATTCCACGGCCATCGGCACTTCGCCCGCGCCGCCGGGGAAGGTGACACCCTGACCGGGTGCGAAGGCGGCCAGTTCTACGGCCGGTAGTTCTACGAACGCCAGGTCGGCGATCTCGAATAGTACGTTGCCATCGAAGCCGGGGCCGTACTCGTGCAGGCCGAGGTGGGCCTGGAGGTGGCTGAAGGGTTCTTCCCAGTGGGGGGTGAATTGCCAGGTCCAGCGTTGCCAGCCATCCGGCCCCTCGGTGATGGCGGGCAGACCGCCCAGGCGCTCGCCCTCGGCCAGCTCACCCTCGGGGGTGATGCCGTGCATCCCGATATTGATCTCCCAAGTGGCGCGGGGGAAGTTCGTGCGAACTAAGGCACTGACCTCGTAGGTGCGGTTGGGAAGGTAGGGGAAACTACCGGAGGCAAACAATCGCCGGTCCGCCTCATCGAGACCATCGTCTACCGTGATGCGGTAACCGCTCACGCCCTGATAAAAATCGGTGGCGGAGAGTTGGGCCGAGGAGCCGTTGCCCCATTCCAGGCCGGGCTGGCGGAAATCCCCGCCGGGTAGGCGAATAACGGTGCCGCCCTGAGCATCGGGCGTGAGTAGTTCGGTGAAACCGGCCGGCGGGGCGGGTAGACCGGCGGTGGCTGGAATGGTCACGCGAAAATTATCCAGGGCATAACGGCCGACGATGGTGGTGCCCCAGTTGAAGAAAGCCCCCGCGTAGCCCGTGCCGGTAGCGCGCGAGATGCCGGCATCGACGCCCCAATCAGTGCCATCTACCAGTAAGCGCACCCGGTTTTCGTTGAGGTCGATCACTAACTCGAAGCGGTGCCAGGTGCCGGCGTCGAAACTGTTGGCGGGGAAGGGAGCGGCCACGCCGCCAAGGTACTCGCCGGTCTCGGCGTCGTAGTCGAGCAAGAAAATGCTGTACCCATCGCCGGAGAAATTAAAGCTGAGATCGGCAAAGGATTCCCCCGTCTCGTCGTAGGATCGCAGGAAGGCGAAGCCCGCGTTATCCGCCCCGGCCTCGGCCAGGAAATCGAAACCGACGATGACGGTATCGGAAGAAATCAGGCCACCATTGAGCAGGCCGTCGAAATCGAGGAGCCGGAAGTTGCCTGATTCGGTGACGGTGGCCTGGGCCACTTGCCCGGCCGCGCCGGTAGTGCCGGCGTTTCCGGTGAAGGGGGCTAGCACGATATCGGTAGTACCGTCGGGGAAAATGCCAGTCGGCTGGGATCCGCTGCCGGCGTTGGTAAGGGGCGGCTGGCCGAGGGTGCCCTCCTCGAAATCAACGTCGAAAGTGGTGGTCTGGGCTGCCAGGGAGAAGCAAAATAGCAGGCACAGAAAAGTGAAGAAGGAGCAGGTAGTGGTCTGGCTCATAGCGGAGTGGTTGAAACGGTAAATAAGGGTGGGGCAATAGGTGAAAAAGGATGACCTGAAAATTGTTCAAGGAGGTAGGTTAAGTTTCGGGTAAGGTGGGTTGGAAGGATTATTCGGCGGCTACTGTTTGCGTGAGGTGCCTGGAAGGGCGTTAGCGCACGGAGTGCCGAGGCGACCGCCGAAGCCTGGAAGGGACCGACCCCCGGCTCTGCCGGGGGGCACGGCCACGTTAAAAACTGTTAGCGAATCACCCGTTCGGTAGGAAGAAGACGCCCCGGCGCGTTTGGTCGACTGGACGGGAATACTCCCGCTGCACCACCGGGTCGCCGGCGATTTACCGAGAGGGAAACGCGGCTGCCCACCCCGCCCCGAATCAACTTCCCGGCCGGGAAGCCGTTTGAAGCACCAAACTACTCCACGATATGATGAAGCGAATTGCCTGTATTGCCGCACTGGCCGGCCTGTTATTTACGATGGCCTGCACAACGGCCCAGATCAATCAGACTCTGGACGTGCTGACCAATACGCCGCTCTCACGCGAGGACGTGGGCAACGGACTAAAGGAAGCCCTGCGCGTCGGCATCACCAAGGGGGCGCAGCAACTGGCCCAGGAGAAGGGTTTTTACGATAGTCCCTACCGTATCCTGTTGCCGGAGGAGGCCCGCAAGGTGACCGAAAAACTGTCCGTCATTCCCGGTTTTACGGATATTGAGGACGTGATCATTAAGAAGATCAACCAGGGGGCCGAGGATGCCGCCAAGGAGGCCGCACCCATCTTCGTGAGTGCCATCCGGCAGATGACCATCCAGGATGCTTTCGGTATCCTGAAGGGCGACAACCGCGCCGCCACCAGCTACCTGGACCGCGTGACCCGTGACCAGTTGTACGCCAAGTTCAACCCCGTGATCGTGAACTCGCTGGATAAATTCGGTGCCCGTAAAGCCTGGACCGATGCCTCCTCCAAGTACAACTCTCTCCCATTCGTCACGGATGTGAACACCAGCCTGGACGACTACGTGACCCAGCAGGCCTTGAACGGTCTGTTTGCCAAAGTGGCCGAGGAGGAAATCAATATTCGTACCAATCTGGCCGCCCGCACGACGGACCTGTTGCGCCGCGTTTTTGCCGCACAGGACGAGGGGAGCACGACAACGCTGGGTAACTAGGGGCGCTTCGCGCGTACTTTGGGATGCGGCGTTGCCGCTGGTAGTTGGCACTTTAGATCAGTCTACGCGTACACGTATGGGCTTATTTAAAATACTAAATTACCAGACGCGAAGCGTCCTGCTAAAATACGGGCGCAGCCCAAAAACGCGGCGCAGCCGCTTTTTACATGAAGATAGGAATTATCGGAAGCGGGGCCATGGGCACCGGAATCGCCCAGGTGGCCGCCGCCGCCGGCGCGGACGTGCTGGTGTACGACAACAACCCCCAGGCCGTTGACCGGGCCACCGGGCGGTTGCGGGCCATTTACGATCGGCTGATCGAGAAGGGGCATACCGACCGGGCGGGGGCGGACGAGGTGCTGGGGCACATCAACTATGCCGGTTCCATGCTGGACCTGGCCGACCGGGAACTGGTGGTGGAGGCCATTGTGGAAGACCTGGGCGTAAAGAAAACGGTGTTTGAGCAACTGGACCGCTTGGTGGGGCCGGATACGGTGCTGGCCACTAATACTTCTTCGCTTTCGGTGACGAGTATCGCGGCGGCCTGCCAACACCCGGAGCGGGTGATCGGGCTGCACTTTTTTAACCCCGCGCCGCTGATGGCGCTGGTGGAGGTGGTGCCCGCCCTGCAAACCGCTGCCGACCTGCCCGCGCGGATGACTGATTTGATGCGGAGTTGGGGCAAGACGCCGGTGGTGGTAAAAGATACTCCCGGCTTTATCGTCAACCGCCTGGCGCGGCCTTTCTACGGTGAGGCCCTGCGTATTTATGAGGAAGGTGTTGCCGACCCCGCTACCATCGACTGGGCCATGACCGAACTGGGCGGCTTCCGCATGGGGCCGTTTGCGTTGATGGATTATATCGGCCACGACGTGAATTATGCGGTGACCAGTTCGGTGTTCGAGGCCTTCTATTACGATCCGCGTTACCGGCCGGCCTTTAGCCAGCTGCGGCTGGTGGAGGCCGGCTACCTGGGCCGCAAGGCGGGGCGGGGGTTTTACCGCTACAGCGAGGCCGGGAAGCCCATGAATTTGCCCGCGCCGAATGAGGATCGGGAACTGGGAGAACGTATTCTTCGACGCATCCTGCTGCTGCTTATCAACGAGGCGGCCGATGCGCTTTATCTCGACATCGCTTCCCGCGAGGATCTGGATTTGGCCATGACCAAGGGCGTCAATTACCCCAAGGGTCTGCTGGCCTGGGCCGATGAAATCGGCCGGGAAATCGTGGTCACGGAACTGGACGAGCTAGAGCGGCGGTACCGCGAGGATAGGTACCGGGCGAGTGTGGGGTTAAGAGGTGCGGGGCGGATTTAGCCCCGCGCACCCTAAAACTCCACCGTATTATCGATTACCCGAATGCTATCGCCGTCCGCATCCAGGACACTGTTGGCATCCTGCAAAAATTTACTGCAATCCAGTTCGATCCCCAGATCGCCGGGGGGGCGGATGAAATCCGTCTTTGTATCCCACTTTAGTTCCTCGTCCCGTTCAACGGCCAGCATGAACTCGCGGAAAAAAGGCTTGGCCATATGCGCACCGCTACCCAGGCCGAGACTGCGGAAGCGCACCCACCGATCTTCACCGCCCACCCAGGTGCCGACCACCAGGTTGGGCGTAACGCCCATGTACCAACCGTCGGTCTGGTCGTTAGTAGTACCGGTCTTACCGCCTACCGGGCTGCGGATGCCGCCGAGATTGCTGACGGCCGCATTCTTCAGCATGAACACCATGGCGTAATTCGCCTGCGGGCTGAGGGCCTGGCGTTCTTCTGGCAAGTACTCGAATATTTTTTGCCCGTTGCGGTCTTCGATACGCAAAAGGTAGGTGGGGCGATTGAATATGCCGTTGTTGGCAAAAGTGGTGTAGGCACCCGTCATCTGTTCCACGGTCAGGTCCACGGCACCCAAGGCGATGGAGGGCACGGGCGGGATATACTCCTTGTCGATACCCATGGCACTGACCACGTTGCGTACCGGCTCGGTACTTTCCAGTTCCTGCATCAGGTAGGCGGAAATGGAGTTGACCGAACCCCTCAGGCCCTGAATCAGGGTAAGCAGGTTGCCGCTGTAACTGTTGGAGGCATTACGGGGTGTCCAGGCTTTGGAAAGTCCGAACTGCCCGTCGCCGGGGGCAATGGTTACGGCCATGTCGCGCACCTGGAAACAGGGCGTGATGCCCCGCAACTCGATGCTGGTGGCGTAGATAAACGGCTTGAAGGTAGACCCTACCTGCCGCCGCGCCGTGACGTGGTCGAATTTAAAATCGCGAAAATTCACCCCGCCGATCCAACTGCGTACAAATCCCGTGCGCGGCTCCACGGACATGCTGCCCAGTTGCAAAACCATCCGCTCGTGACGCACCGAATCGAGGGGTGTCATGGTTACGGTTTCGCGCATATTTTCGCCATCATAGCTGAAGACCGTCATTTCCACCGGTTTGTCAAACTCTTTTTGTACGGTCTGCTGTAGCTCTCGCCAGGCTGCCTTCAATTGAGCGAACTCGTCCATTTTCATCACCTGCCGGTACTGGGCACCCAGTTTGGGACTGATCATTTCGGCGGCGATCAGACGGGTAATCAGGCCGGGTTCCTCGCTTTCGCTGATGAGACGTTCGACCTCGCGGTCGTCGGTATTGAACTGCAGGTCGTTGCGCTGGTTGATCCGCTCGATCACGGGATTCAGGATGGCATCGCGCAGCCGCTGGTAACGGTCCGACCGGCGAATCAGGCGGGTGAGGGAGCGTTTGCGGTCTTCTACCGTGGTTTCGGTTTCCGAGGAAGGACTTTCGTAGGTCCAGGGATCGAGGTTTTTCCAGTGGCGGTAGAATTCGGCTTGTAGTTTAGCCATGTGCTCCACCATGGCTTTTTCAGCGTGGGCCTGGATGCGGGAGTCGATGGTGGTGTAGATCTTCAGGCCGTCGCGGTAAATATCGTATTTAGTACCGTCGGGCTTCAGGTACTGTTTCTCGCCCAGCATCCGCTTGATCCGCTCGGCCAGCACCATTCGGAAGTAGGGGCTAAGGCCGTCGTCCGGACTCTGACGGGTATAGGTGATGCCCAGTGGCAATTGGCGCAGTTCGTTGTACTTGGCGTCGGTTAGCAGGTTATTGCGCACCATTTGCTTTAGCACCACCTCCCGGCGTTTGGTCACCATTTCCGGCCGGCTTAGTGGATTGAAAAGCGAGGCATTTTTCAGCATCCCCACCAGGGTGGCGGCCTGGTGCAATTCCAGGTCCCTGGGCGTGGTGCCGAAGTAGTTTTCCGCCGCCGCCTGGATACCCTGTGCGCCGTTGATAAAATCGTAGCGGTTGAGATACATCGCGATGATCTCGCGCTTGGTATACTTGCGTTCCAGCCGCACGGCAATGATCCACTCGCGCATTTTCTGCACCACGGCCATGAAAATATTATCGCTCCGCCCCCCTTCGGTAAACAACTGCTTGGCCAGCTGTTGCGTAATCGTAGAAGCACCGCCCCGGCTGCTATTACCGCTAGCCTGGTTGACGATTGCGCTGGCCAGACCGCGCCAGTCGATACCGTTATGGTCCATGTAGCGCTCGTCTTCCGTGGCGATCAGGGCATCGAACAGGTAGGGCGACAGGTCGCGCTCGTTTACCATCACCCGGTTCTCCGTATAAAAACGGCCCAGTACGCTCCCGTCGGAAGCAATGACTTCCGAGGCTTCGTTATTCTGCGGGTTTTCCAGCTCGGTCACCGAGGGCAGCTTGCCGAATGAAAGTACGAAGAACAACACGAACACGCCGATGATGCTCAGGAAGAACAGCCGCCACAGCCAGCGAACGGCCGTCTTCTGGGCGGATTGATCGGTGCCGCGGTTGATCAGCCAATCGGTAAGTCGGGACATAGAAGAGAGTTGGTTGCTATAGAACGCGAAGATAAGGTTCTTTCGCTTGTGGTCGGTCCGGTGCTCCATCACCCAAATTCCTACCTTTGCCGCCTCAACTACCATCAAACCTTCCCGCGCCCATGCTGCCCCAACTAGACCGCCCCCTCATTTTCTTCGACATCGAGAGTACCGGCCTCAACGTTATCCGTGACCGGATCCTTCAGATCGCCTTTATCAAGATCATGCCCGACGGGAAGCAGGAAGAATTGTCCATGCTAATAAATCCCGGCATTCCCATTTCTGAGGAAGCGTTCGGCGTTCATGGTATTTCGGCAGCGGATGTGGCGAGCAAGCCCCTCTTTGCCCAGGTGGCCCAGCAACTTTATGACTTCATCGGCGATGCCGACCTGGCGGGTTACAACTCCAATCGCTTTGATGTGCCGATGCTGCTGGAAGAATTTGACCGCGCCGGCTTTGATTTCGACCTGGAAAAGCGCCGCCTTATCGACGTGCAGCGCATCTTCTACAAAATGGAACCCCGCAACCTGCGCGCCGCCCTCCGTTTCTACCGGGGCGAGGAAATGGAAAACGCCCACAATGCCCTGGCCGACGTGCGCGCCACCCTGGCCGTGTTCGAGGGTCAACTGGACAAATATGCCGACCGGGACCACGTCTCCGATGAGGGCGACGTTACCCCCGCCCCGCTCTCCGGCACCCTCGACGCGGTACATGATTTTTGCAACGACCTGCGCTACCTCGATGCTACCCAGCGCATGAAACTGGCCCCCGACGGTACCCCCGTTTTTGCCTTCGGCAAGTACGCCAACCAGCCCGTCGGCAAGACCCTCTACAAGGACCGTAACTACTATAATTGGATCCAGACCAAGGACTTCAGTGCGCAGGTGAAAAAGCAGACCAAACAGTTGCTGGCGAAGTATGAGGCGGGGTTGTAAGCGGGGGGCTTCGCTCGTACTTTTGTAGGCGTGCTGCGCACGCTGTATTTTAGTACGCTGGAATAAACTTACGCGCAATTCCCCCCCCGGCCTCCCCGAAGGGGCGGAGTATGTTTCGAGCAACCTCTCCCTTCGGGGAGGTCGAGCCGATAGGCTCGGGTGGGGAACCACGCTAAACGTGAAAGACATCCCAAATCACAATCACATATCGTACATCACACCTCCTACACCTCCCTCCCTTCTTCCAGCCATCCGATCAGCGCGTCGATCTGGCCCTGTGAACCCAGCGTGATGAAACTATCTCCCGGTTGCAGGACGATACTCGGATCGGGATTAACCTGGTAGCGGCCCTGCCGCGAGCGGTGGCCGACGATATTGACGCCCGTATCGCGGCGCAGGTGGAGGTCCAGGATGGCCTTGCCCCGATAGCGCTCCGGCAAGCGGTCGTAGGTAACCTCCTCGAAGGCCACGTCGGCCTCCAGTTCGTTGGTGATGAAGCTGAAAAATTCTACCGCCCCGGGTTTGCTCAGCAGGGTGGCCATATAAAACCCGCCGATCTGCTCGGGCATGATGACATGGTTGGCTCCGGCCTTAACGAGTTTGTTGCGTGAGCGGGGTTCCTGGGAGCGGCTCACGATTCGCAAGCGGGGGTTGAGTACCCGGGCGGAAAGCACGATGAAGAGGTTGTCGCTGTCATCCCGCAGGGCGGAGATGAGCCCGGTGGCCCGCTCGATGCCCGCTTCCTGTAAAATTTCGTCGTGGGTGGCATCGCCGTGCACGTAGAGAAAGTCTTCGTCGGCGGCCGGGGCGGCCTGGATCACCTCTTCCTCCATTTCGATGATGACAAACGATTGGCGGTGGCGATCGAGGTTTTCGGCGATTTCCCGACCGTACTTACCGAACCCGCAGATGATGATGTGATTCGTGAGTTGGTCGATGCGGCGTTTGGCGCGTTCGGCTTGCATGACTTTGAAGATTTTGCCGTCGATGACGTAATAGGAAAAGGCGGCCAGCAAATAAGCAAATACGCCGATGTTGACGAGAATAAAAGCGGCCGTAAAGGCCCGTCCTGCCATGCTAAGTGGTTGCACCTCCGTAAAACCGACGGTGGAGATGGTGATGACCGTCATGTAAACGGCCTCGATCACTGTGTAGCCCTCGATAAAACAGTAGCCCAGCGTACCGATCACCAGTTCGGCCAGCAGCATGATTCCCGCTACCCGCAGGCTGAGGACATTGCCGGGAATTTTGCGGAACAGGTTAAATTGGCGGAGGGCCATGAGCGGATGGGTGATTTGCGGCCGTAAGGTAGGAAATACGCGTCATGGGAAGGCGAACCGTACGTTTTGAAGGTAATTGCTGCGTGTAAATCTTAAATCCTTAGTTTTCCCCCTGCCCCCGAAGGGGGTTCTGCCCGTATAGCATTCAGTCATCGGCTGATTGGATACCCTACCAGCCGCCCGAACCGCCCCCGCCGCCGCTAACCCCGCCGCCGCCGCCCGAGAAACCGCCCGAACCGCCGGATGAAGCGGGTTGGGAAGTGCTGGAATAAGCGGTGTTCATCCGCCCGGCAAAACCGACCGCCATAAACGGAGCCAGGTTACCGGTTCGCCCGCCTCGGTCACTCAGGGTGCCGCCCAGATCGTGCGCGAGCGCGGCCGCCCAGTCCGTCTCGATGCCCAGGGCGATGGCATAGGGCAGCAGTGCCTCGAAACGCTCCCGCGTTACGGGCGGTGCGCCGGGCAGGGTGGCGTGCTTTTTTTGGGGCAGGTCCAGGTATTCCCGAAGCGATTTGATTTCGGCCAACAATTTTACTTTGTCCGGCGAGGGTTGACGGATCAGCCAGGCATAAAGCGGCGTTCCGACAACCAACAGGATCATGGCAACGATAAAAGTAATAATTCCGGAGGTAACGGAAGTTTTGATGAAAAAGAGGGCAAGGATCAGGGTCACCAGCAAAATGAGGGCAAAGGGAAGCACCTTCCAGCCATTGGCACCCTGCTCCTTGAAAGCATCATGTTGTTCCTTGAGGCTATTGAGGTGCGCCTTGGCGGCTTTTTGCAGGCGTTTGTCGTATTCCCCGTCCAGTTCGATCTCCCCGGCGGCGAGGAGGTGCTCGTAGAGGACGGCTTGCTCGGCCGGCAATTCGCCGGCACCGGCTTTTTCCTGCGGGCGGATGATGAAGATGTCTTTCTTCGACAGGAAACTACTGCGCTCTTCTTCCTCAATCTTGAGGTAACCTTTTATTGCCAGGACGGTGAGGGAAGCGGTCAGTTCGGAGCCGGTGGGATATAGTTGCCGCAAGTAGCCCACCGAGGCGGGCGAAAGATCGCGGGGCGGCGAAAAAACAAAACCCACCCGGGGCGTGGGCGGGTCGACGCCGTAGTTGCGCCAACTGTTATAGCCGTAGATCAGGGCGGCAAAGATGCCCGCCAGGCAAATCCAGAAGGTACCGTTTTGCTCCAGCGGCGTGGGCGGCGGCGGCGGCGTAAAATAACCCGCCGGAAAGGCGATTCCCACCGAAAATCCCTCCCCCGCCGCCAGTGGTGATTTGAGCCGAAATGTAATCCGATTACCGGTCTGCACCACCTCACAGTCCTGCTGCCGGCTACTTCCCGGCGGACCGGTATAGCAGGCCGTACTGCTGACCGGTGTGCCGGCGGGCAGATCGATGTTTAGTTCCGCCTGCCGGACGGGTAAGCGCAAATCCGTGCTAAAAACCGCCCACCTCAACTCTGCCGCTCCACCCGAAAAATAGAGTTGCGGCGAACTGGAGTAAGCAAGTTCGTAGGTGTAGGTTCCGGGTGAGAGCAGCACGTCCTTATCGCCCAGGTAAATGCTGGTAAAGCCGTTCTTTTTCTTTGTTTTCCAGGGTTCTTCCGCACCGTTTCGCTGGACGGAAATTACCTCGTAGTCGATTCGGCCGCGCTGCACGTCGTCGCCGATACTCCTGCGCCGCAGTACCCGCACGATCCCGCGTTCGATCTGATCTCCCGCGGCCGTAGCCTCGATTGTTTCGGTCACTCGCAGCGATCCGTCGCGGTCCAGGGTCGCCTCGGCGCGGAAGTCATTGAATTGCTCGGTCTGGGCGGTGAGCCAGAGGGGGAATAGTAGCAGTAGCAGGCAAGGGAAGCGCATGGGTGGCAGTTGGTTCAAGCGGCAAGATCGGAAGGGTAGCCGGAGCGAGCCACTTTTTTCGACGAACGAAAAAAGCCCCCCTAGCAAACCGCCGGGGGGCTTTTGTTGAATCGTTTTATCTCCCGGGCGGAGCGATTTACTTCACGTCCACCCGGATCCGCTCGTCGCGGTTGGCGAGATCCCAGGCGGTATGGAAGACGAGTTGGCCGATCTTGGCCATCTTTTCGAAGTTGATCTTCTCGATCGTATCGGTGGCGCGGTGGTAATCCGCGTGGGTGCCGTTGAAGAAAAAGACGGAGGGAATCCCCCGCTCGGCAAAGTTATAATGGTCGGAACGGTAGTAATAGCGGTTGGGGTCGTCTTCGGCATTGTAGGTATAATCCAGTTCCAGGTTGGTATACTTTTGGTTGGCCGCTTCGTTGATGTTGTGCAGGTCCATGCTGAGGCGGTTGCTGCCGATTACGTAGATGTAGTTTGGATTACCGGCGTGCTCGTCGTCTACGCGGCCCACCATGTCCACGTTAATATCGGCGATGGTGTTGGCCAGGGGAAAGACGGGGTGATTAGCGTAGTACTCCGACCCGAGCAGGCCCTTTTCCTCGCCGGAAACCAGCAGGAAGAGAATACTGCGGCGGGGACCCATGCCCTGCTTTTTGGCCAGTGTATAGGCTTCGGCTAGTTCCAGCAGGGTAGAGGTACCCGAGCCGTTATCATCGGCCCCGTTAAAAATTTCGTCGCCGCGCATCCCGATGTGGTCGAAGTGGGCGGAAATCACCAGCACCTCGTCCTTCAATTCAGGGTCGCTTCCCTCCACGAAACCCATTACGTTCTCGCCCACCAGGCGACGAACGTCTTTTTGCTGGGTCAGCTGGATGTTGACGGGCACGGTAACCGGCTTGAGTTTGCCCGATCTCTCGGCTTTGCGACGGGATTTTACCACCGCCTTGTACGTATCGCCCAGCAGGGTGCGGGCCAGATCGGGGGTGATGAATACGCTATTGGCCAAACGGCCCTCGGCACCATCAGCATCACCCATGCGCAGGCGGCCCTCGAGAATTTCCTTGCGGACGGGAGCGACGTTTTCCTTGAACTTATGGTCGATGATGAAGACCGTCTCCACGCCGCGCCGGTGGGCGGCCGCGAGTTTGCCTTCGATGTCATCGGCCCAGTCGGAAAGGTCCTTGGTGCCGCTGAGGCGGGAGTTCCCTTTCTTATCTAGCGGCTCGCCGGCGAAGATGAGGATGCTCTTGCCCCGCAAATCCACGGCACGGCTAAAGTCATTGTATCGTTCATCGTCGATTCCGTAGCCGAGGAACACCAGTTCGTTGATGGTCGAAGCGGGGCGGCTCACGTTTTGGCTGGGCAGCGAATAGTAATCCCAGAGGTGCCGCAGGTCCTTGCCGCCGATCTCCAGGTCGATCTCCTCCCACTTCTCGCTGCTGAAGTAGATGGTCTGGTAATAGCCGTCGTTCTCGCCGATGGCGGGCAGGCCGAGGCTTTTAAAGTAGTCGGCAATGTAGGCCGCCGCCTTTTTCTGACCGGGTTGGCCGGTCTCGCGCCCCTCCAGTTCGTCGGAGGCGAGGTAGCTCAGGTGGCGGCGCAGGCCGTCGGGCGTAATGGTTTCCGCCAGGCGGATACGGGCGGCCTCGGGGTCGGCCTCGCGGCCCTGGAGCTGGGCAAAGGCGGTGGTGGACAGCAGGAGGCAGGCGAAGGATAAAAGTAGTCTGGTCATGGTTGTGGGGCGGCCGTGCCGCTGGTTTTTTTGGTGGGACCTCTCTCCCGTGCCTCTCCCAGGGTGACGGGGCTTGGGCACTTGATGCTTTAGACCTCTCCCCCGGCCCCTCTCCAAAGGAGAGGGGTGACGGGGCTTGATGCTCGTTTCGTTAGCCCCTCCCCGACCCTTTTGGTCGGGGGGGGCGGCACCACAGGCTTAGGTATGCTACAAAAGTACGAAATTAAGACAATGCCAAGCCGCCCGCCATAATACTAACGTTGCCCCCGGACATTACTAAGCGGTAGAGGAGTTGCACTTCGACGAGGAGCTATGCTACTAACACATCGGAGTACAACTCCTCAACCATTTATGAATAGCTATGGGAGCGGGCCTTATTAAATGGTAGAAGCGTTACACTTCGACGAGGAGCTATGCTACTAATATATCGGAGTACAACTCCTCAACCATTTATGAATAGCGTTGCCGCCGGACAAGCGATGGGAGCGGGCCGACCGCAGGGAGGAGACCCGTAGGGGCCGAGCGAATAGCGAGCCGCGGACGCAGCGACCGCCCCGCCGGAGGCGGGGCGGATGGCCCCGAATAATCATTTAAAACAGCGTGAAACCCCAAGTACAACTCCGAGGAGCTTACGAAGATCACCACAATTAAAGTACGGGCGCAGCCCCCCAGTGTACGCGTAGGCTTAGTCCAAAGTACAAAAATACCAGCGGCAAAGCCGCCTACAAAAGTACGGGCGCAGCCCCGCCCGATCAATTCCGCAACCCACCCGGCTGCGTGGCCGGAGCTATGAGCGTCTGTGCGTAATCACCGTAAATGTCGTCGATGCGCTGCTTGAGGGCGGGGACCTTGGAGCGTTCGGCCTCCTGGAGGAGGGACTGCGAGAACTGCACCGAGAGGCGGTAATCCTGCTCGTAGCTGGAGCGGAGAATGTTGTCGGGTAGCGAGTCGTAGAATTCCAGGCGGTCCTTCAAATTTTTAGCCAATTGCTCCATGACGGGTGCGGCGCGGTCCCAATCTTCGGCCTGCCAATAAATGGACAGCATATAGATGGTCTGGATGAAGAAGGGGAAGTTCATGTCCGGGAAGGCCTCGAAGTATTTGTCGATCAGCTGCATGGCTTTCTCTTTCTCACCGCGGCGGATGAAATCGAAGGCGGCGCGGCGCATCACGAGCTGCATCGACTGCGTGGCGGGGCGGTAGCTGTCGTTGACGTAGGTGTCTACCTCGTCGAAGTTGCCCCACTTCCAGCCCGCTCCGGGCAGGTCGGCGGTGTTATCCATGACCAGGTCGTAGATCTTGTCGGCGTCGACGGAGCCGGAACCGACGATGCCGTAATTGGGGTCGGTGTTGCCCTTGACGGGCACCAGGCGCAGGGCCAGGCCCTCCAGACGGGTGTAGTCGTTCAGACCCATCAGTTTGCTGGGCTGGCAGGTGACCGCCCAGTAAATGGGCCGCTCGTACATATTGGACTGGATGATGTCCAGGATGGCCAGCTCGTCCTTCTGGATGAACTTGTTATTGATGTTGAGCGGGATTCGGCTCGCGATCGTGGTATCGCCGGCGGGCGCGAAACCGCTCTGCACGGCCCGTTGCGGGTCTACGTTCAGGGTGACGTTGGCCGAGTTGTAGTAGGTCTCGATGGGCCGGCCGCCGGAGCCGCGCAGCTCGTGGTCCTCGCCCACGAAGGTGAGGAAATCCTCGAGCGTGGTGGGCCGGTCGCGGCGGGGGTCACCTTCCGGGTTTTGGGAGTTGTAGTAATAGACCCGGTTGCGCAGAAAACCCCGCATGGCGTCCGCGCTGAGGTGGTCCATCTTGATCACGTCGGAGTCGTTGACCTTGCGGCGCAGCAGGTCGATGTACCAATCGACGGCAATGAGGCTGAGGTTGACCACCCGCACGTCGGTGCGGATATTTTCCACCTCCTGGGCGTACCAGAGTGGGTAGGTGTCGTTGTCGCCGTAGGTGAAGATGATGGCGTTCTCGTCGACCGAATTGAGGAAGTTAGCGGCATAATCCCGCGATCCCTTGTGCTCGGAGCGGTCGTGGTCGTCCCAGTTCTGGCTGCCCATCAGCACGGGGGCCGTGAGCACCAGCAGCGATGCGACGACGGCCGAGATGGGCGAACTGAGTTTGGCGCGGTCGCGCAGCAGGCCGAAAATGGCCGGCACGGCCATGCCCAGCCAGATGCAGTAGGTAAAGAACGATCCGACCAGTACGTAGTCCCGCTCGCGCGGTTCGTTGGGCGGCTGGTTGGTGTAGATGATGATGCCGATGCCGGTGATGATGAACATGGCCAGCAGGGCGATGAACTCGTTGCCACGCCGGTAGGCGTGCCAGAACAGGCCGATGAGGCCGAACAGGAAGGGCAGCATGAAGTAGACGTTACGCGCCTCGTTGTTCTTCTCCGCCTCGGGCAGTTCGCCCTGCGGCCCCAGGCGGGCGTTGTCGATAAAGGGAATGCCGCTGATCCAGTTGCCGGCCGATTTGTCCCAGCTGTAAAAACCCTGCGTACCGTTCTGGCGGCCGCTAAAGTTCCACATGAAATAGCGCCAGTACATCCACCCCAGTTGGTAGTTGATGAAAAAGCCGACGTTGTCGCCGAAATTGGGCCGGTTACTGGGCAGGCTCTGGTCGGGGCTGAGGCCCATCCACTGCTTGTAAATATCGGGGCGGCCCTGCGTGCCGTCGCTCATGCGCGGAAAGAGGGTAGTTTCGTTGTCCCGGTAGAGCGGCGTCACCTTGTAGTTAGTGTACTCGTAGCGGTCGCCCACCAGGCCGTAGCGGTCCGTGATTTCCTGATCGTAGGGCGATGCCTTAAACGACGGCCCCATCAGCAGGTCACGCTCACCGTACTGCTCGCGGTTGATGTAGGGCAGCAGGCTGGTCACGTCGGAGGGCGAGTTCATGTTCACCGGCGGCACCGCATTGGCGCGGATCACCACCACGCCGATGGTGGAGAAAGCGATGACCAGTAGCGCGATCCCCACGAAGATTTGTTGCATCAGGGCCTTGCCGTGCTTGTCGGCATAGCGCAGACCGAACACGATAATGGCCGCCACGATGAGCAGGGCCGGAATAACTCCCGAGTGCACGGGCAGCCCCATGCTGTTCACCATCGGAATCTCGAACAACAGCCATAATTTCGGGATGCCCACAATCACCAGCGACTGCACGAACACGATCAGTACCAGTCCGGCAATAGCCGCGATACCCATGCCCACAATGCTGGTTTTCTCGTATTTCTTGAAGTAGTAAAACAACGCCATGGCCGGGGCCGTCAGCAAACTGAGCAAGTGAACGCCCACCGAAAGGCCCATCGCAAAAATGGTGAACAGCAGCCACCGGTCCGTGCGGGGCGTATCGGGCAGCACGTACCAGCGCACCATCGACCACAGCGTGAGGGCCGTAAAAAAAGTAGACATGGCGTACACCTCGCCCTCCACGGCCGAAAACCAGATGGAGGTACAAAAAGCCGTGGCCAGACCGGCCGCCAGACCGCCGCCGAACAGCGCGATATCGCCGCCCAGATCGTCGTCCTCGGGTTCGTGCCGGCCGTAAAGGGCGATTTTGCCCAGGTGAATGCTCACCCAGGCCACGAAAGCCGCCGTAAAGGCCGAGCAGATGCCGCTCATCAGGTTAACGGAGAAGGCGATGTCCTCCGGGTTGTCGCTGAAAATCTCGGCAAACCACGTAAAAATCCGGCCGATCAGCAAAAAAAGCGGTGCCCCCGGCGGGTGCACCACCTGCAACTTCTGCGCGCCGAGGATAAACTCGCCGCAGTCCCACAGGCTACCCGTGCGCTCAACGGTGAGGAAGTAAACAAAGGCGGAAATGAGAAAAACTACCCAACCGGAAAGCTGCTGTAGTCGGTTTAACTTACCCATAAGTGGTGCTGGTCTAGGGGGTGGTAACGGCGGTGCGTTGTGATTTGGGCGCAAAGTTACTAAACTCCCACGGCCCGGAGGGGGGCGGGGGGTAAATTACTTGGGGGGGTGGGCGTGCCCCCTCCCTACCGGTCGGGGTCGGCACCTTCCGGGCTTCGCTGTTCGCTCGGTGCTGCGCACTGCCTTGTTTCGGGCAGGGGCAAGCCCTGCCCCTACACGCGGATCACCCTCCAGGCGCCTCACGCTGATCAATGATTGAATGACTGAATGATTGAATGACTGACCTCGATAAATCGCTTTGCGATTTGGAGAAGCAGCGTAGCTAATGATTGAATATTAGCCATATTTACTGTAAAGACGCAACATCTTGCGTCTCCGAATGGCGAACCGCCATCCGGCATCACGCTGATCAATGATTGAATGACTGAATGATTGAATGATTGAATATTAGCCCCGATTTCTGACGAAAATAAGTCTTACTGATGATAAGAGAATGATAGAAATAAGATTGTTTTAATTGGCCAACCCGCAAGCCCTGTTGATAACCGGCTGTTCCACCCTTTAATGTTAAAGCTCTAATTCGCAGAGCGATTTATCAAGGTCAACGCATTACCTACGGTGCTTCTCAAAATCGCAAAGCGATTTGTCGAGGTCAGTCATTTAAGTTCAGCGCATTCAGTCATTCAGTCACTCAATCATTAGCTACAGTGCTTCTCCAAATCGCAAAGCGATTTATCGAGGTCAGTCACTCAATCATTCAATCATTCAGTCATTCAATCATTAACCAATCTGCTCATTAAAGTAGGCCGCAAACCCCTCCAAATCCATCGCGCCCAGGTCCTCGCCACCCTGAACGCGCACGCTCACCTGGTTGCCCTCGCTCTCCTTCTCGCCCACGATGAGCATGAAGGGTACGCGCTTCAGCTCGGTATCGCGGATCTTGCGGCCGATGGTCTCCGACCGGTCGTCGATGTAGCCGCGGATGTCGTGACCGGCCAGGCGGGTCTTGACCGTTTCGGCGTAATCGTTGAAGCGGTCGCTGATGGGCAGGATGGCGAACTGGTCGGGGGCCAGCCAGAGGGGGAAACGGCCGCCGGTATGCTCGATCAGGATGGAGATGAAGCGCTCCAGCGACCCGAAGGGTGCGCGGTGGATCATCACCGGACGGTGGGCGGCATTATCGGCACCGATGTACTCCAGCTCGAAGCGTTCGGGCAGGTTGTAATCCACCTGTACGGTGCCCAGCTGCCACGAGCGGCCCAGGGCGTCCTTGATCATAAAGTCCAGTTTCGGACCGTAGAAGGCGGCCTCGCCCAGTTCGGTCACGGTCTCGATGTCGATCTCCTTGCAGGCGTCGATGATGGCGCGTTCGGAGATGTCCCAGTTTTCGTCCGAGCCGATGTATTTCTCCGGCGTTTCGGGGTCGCGCAGGCTGATCTGGGCGGTTACGTCGTCAAAACCGATCACCTTCAGTACGTCCTGCACGATGTGGACCACCTTGATGAACTCGTCCTTCACCTGCTCGGGCATGCAGAAGATGTGGGCATCGTCCTGCGTAAAGCCGCGCACGCGGCTCAGGCCGTGTAGTTCGCCGCTCTGCTCGTAGCGGTAGACGGTGCCGAATTCGGCCAGCCGCAGGGGCAGTTCCTTGTAGCTGCGGGGGCGGAATTTATACAGCTCGCAGTGGTGCGGGCAGTTCATCGGCTTCAGCATGAATTCCTCGCCCTCGCGGGGCGTCTTGATGGGCTGGAAGCTGTCCTCGCCGTATTTTTCGTAGTGGCCGCTGGTAACGTAGAGTTCCTTCTTGCCGATGTGGGGCGTAGCCACCTGCTGGTAACCGGCGTTGTCCTGCTTGTTCTTCAGGTAGTCGATCAGCCGCTCGCGCAGCTGGGCACCCCGTGGCAGCCACAGCGGCAGGCCCGCGCCCACGCGCTCGCTAAACATGAACAGCTCCAGTTCCTGCCCCACTTTGCGGTGGTCGCGCTTTTTGGCTTCCTCCAGCAGTTCCAGGTATTCCTTCAGGTCCTTGGCCTTCGGAAAGGTCACGCCGTAGATGCGGGTCAGGGTGGGGTTGTCTTCCTTGCCGCGCCAGTACGCGCCGGAGACTTTCATCAGTTTGACGGCCTTGATCGCTCCCGTATTCGGGAGGTGCGGACCGCGGCACAGGTCGGTAAAACCGCCCTGGGTGTAGAAGGAGATGGTACCGTCCTCTAGTTCGTCCAGCAGTTCCAGTTTGTAGGGGTCGCCCTTTTCCTTAAAAAAGGCGACGGCCTCGTCCTTGGGCACCTCGCGGCGCACGAAGTCGTTTTTCTGTCGCGCCAACTCGGTCATTTTCTGCTCGATCTTACCAAAATCGGCGGTCGAGAGCGTCCGGTCGCCCAGGTCGACGTCGTAGTAGAAGCCGTCTTCCAGGGCCGGCCCGATACCGAATTTAACACCGGGGTAGAGTTCCTCCAGGGCCTCGGCCATCAGGTGGGCCGATGAGTGGCGAAAGGTCGCGCGGCCCTCCTTGTCGTTCCAGGTCAGCAGTTGCAGGGCGGCATCGCGGTCGATGGCGCGGTCGGCGTCCACGGCCTTGCCGTCCAGTTTGGCGGCCAGCACGTTGCGCGCCAGTCCGCTACTAATGGACTCGGCCACCTGCATGGGCGTTACGCCGCTTTCGTATTCCCGCACGCTTCCGTCGGGGAGGGTGATGTTGATCATGTTCAGCTTGTTTGCCCCCGCCCGGACGGCCTGACAACGGTCGGCTCGGCGCAGGGAGGCGCAAAGGTAGTGGTTTTGGTAAAGTGTGTGGTTTGACGGGGGCGTGCCGCCCACGTCGCGTGCGCGCAGGCGCAACTGCATCCCGTACACGTACCTGCGGCACGCCCCGCGACCGGAGGTGGCGCGAGCCAAAACCGCGTGACCGGAGGTCGAACACCAACCCGGGTCCCGACGCCCACGTCGGGTGCGCGAATGCGCAACTGCATCCCGCACGCCTGCGTGCCTGCGGCACGCCTCGCGACCGGAGGTCACACCCCCTGATATTTTTGTCAGCTAAATTGCCAAATATGCCCGCAAGTGTTAAAATTCTCTTTATAGCTAAAATAATTGATCGCATAGTTGCAACTGTCAGCATTGTTGTCCTATCTTTCGCAGCATAAAGTTGTGCCGTCGCTTCATAGCCCCGGACGCTGCTAGTTTTAAGCAATTCTCCAAACAAATAAGCTTCGCGTATCAGATTTTTTCCTTCGGGAAAGGCAAATCCTTCCAGATTGTCTTGATCTAAACGCTTATATGTCTACCCATTAATTGCAATGGCTGGACCGATCCTTGTATGGCTGTGAAATACTGAAATATTTCACCGTTAGAGGATGGTGCCATCAGTGCATCAGTGTTTTGGAGATCAGCGTAGAGAAAAGGCGATCAATTTTTTCACCTTTTTAATTCATTGCTTTATGACTTACATCAAATACATCCTATTCTTCACCCTGCTCCTCTTTTTCGGGACGGAGGCGGTTAGCCAAGTGAGCTTTCCGGGCAGCTGTGTTTACTTCAAGTATGCCTGTACCGGTAGTCCGGCATCCTTTCCCGGCGCAGGTGCCAAAGTGTTCTGTAATCGTTCCAACTACAACGTGCAGCTTATTTCCTATAATGGAAACGTCGATCGGTTTTGTTGGAACGATTACCTTAACTGCTCGACGCGGGACAGAAATGGCATCTGTCTTCTGTACAAAAACTGGCATCTTTGTTCTAACGGCTCAGGAAACGTGTTCCAGACCTTACCGCGAAATTCTTCTATTAATGGTGTAGTACTAGGTAATTACCCCGGTGAGGACTGGTCGGGTACTAGTGCCTGTATTGGGCGCAATTATTTGCCACTCAATAATAACATCTACTCCGCGACTGAGATAGAGAAGTGCCCTAGCGATCCTGCCATACTCAAGGTGCCAAACCTGGAACTTCCTGTTTTAAGCCAGCAGGTGCTATCGGTTCGTATAACAAACACATCGGGTCAACTGATAAATCAGTCTAGCTATCAAGGTAGCAGTTTGATCAATGGCGATGAAATTGATATCTCGAATCAGATAGACGTACTCTTTTCCGGTACCTATATTATCGAGTTGAGTCTGGTTTGCCGTACCGGCGGCACGGGTTGTTCCCCTGTCCCTAACACGGTGAAGCGATCTTACATTGAGATCGTACCTGACGTGTTTGAGGTAAATATGAATTATCAAGTAAATGGTACGATTTTTACTACCTGTTTTATACCAATTGGAATTCTAAGTTCTGCGTCTCCAGGGATTAATATTGGCTATGATGCAAGTTGTCATAATGGATACAGTCTTAGTTTGTCAAATCTTGCGAATTATGGCAACGCCAATATGTCATACTCTTTGAGCCGCAAGTTTTGCTCTGATAGTGGACCCTATAATCCCTTGGGTACTGCTACTATTCCCGCAAATCAGATATCTAATGGTTTTTATGCCATCGGTTCACCGCCACTGTCTGATCTCAATCAATGCTATTGCTATCGTCTTGATGTTACTTACTTCAATATTTGTACGGGTACGAACAGTACGAGAAGTGGGTACTACCGAATTGGAAATCCATGTACAGGATTTCAGCCAGAACCCGGAAGTGAAGAAAGCAGTAAAAAGTTGCCTGTTTCGTCTAGCAACAGGTTTTCCTTGTATCCCAACCCTGTGGACGAAACATTTTCAATCAGCTGGGTAGATATGAATTTTATACAAGCTGAACTGTCGATTTACAATGTATCAGGGCAGCTAGTTAAAAAAGTTGATCTTTCTTCTTCGAAAGAAGAATCAACCGTTAAACTAAATGGAGATTTCCCTGCCGGTGCCTACCATTATAGCATTAAATGGGATGGAGGTTTAGAAGCGGGGACGTTTATCAAAAAATAGGTTGTTCATCTTAAGTAGCAGGGCTTCTACATATTGTGGAAGTCCTGCTGTTTTAACGTTGTTAACACCATGTTCTATGAAAAATGCAGTATTTGTTCTATGCTTTTGGTTTTCTGTAATCACTATTCTAAATTCCCAACAAAATCTCATTCCTAATCCTGATTTTGAGGAGTATCATACTTGCGATTTTGCTCTTAATATAACACCATTAGAGGACATAATACCCTTTTGGTCAGCGCGTGTGACTACTCCAGTGTATTTTAATGAAGATTGTTCCAGCGTGCCTCATCCCGGGTACAATGGAAAGGGATTCTTGTCTTTTTTAACATTAGACGCTGCTGATTTTACCGATAGTTCAGGTGCACAAAAAAGAGAATATGCTCAAACACTGATTATTGATAGTTTGCTAAAAAATAAAAATTATTACCTGGAATTTTTTATTCGTCAAACTTACGACGAAAATGGAGCCAGTTCACACCTGGGAATATATTTTAGTCAGGATACCATAAATAACACCAGCTTTTTTTTCGGCCCACCCTATTATCCGATCCTGTTAGAGCCACAGTTAGAAGTAGACACGATAGTTCGTGCGCTGGATGAGTGGAAAAAAATGTCATTTTGTTATACCCCGGACCGTAATTATGCAGCTATGACAATCGGTAACTTTCAACCTATAGATTCAGTATTAAAGGACGAAGAATTTTCTTTCAAGCGCTATTCTTTCGACGCCTTCTACCTCATCGAAATACCCGACACCCTCCAACTCGTCAGCACCCCCACCCGCGACACGATCTGCGTTGGGGAGTGTGTCACGTTTTCCTCCAACCACAGCCGGGTGCCGGGAGACTTTTTGTGGGACCTGCCGGGATCGGACCTCGGCAGTGCCGCGGATTCGGTGGTGACGGTCTGCTACGACCAGCCGGGCACCTATGCCGTGGGGCTGAGTACCGACCACTGCCACGGCACCTACAGCCGCACCTGGCCGGAGGCCGTGGTGGTGCTGCCCCGCCCCAGCCAGACCGGCGGGGCCGCTCAAACCTACCGACTCTTGCGCGGGGAAAGCCTGCCGCTGGAAATCTGCGACAACTCGCTCGACTGGACCGTCAGGTGGTCGCCCGCCGCCGGATTGAGCTGTACGGACTGCCCCGACCCCGTGTACGGCGGCACCGAATCGGTACAACTGACGGCCGTGATCTCGCTGGGCGGGGCCTGCCCCGATACCTGCCGCTACACCATCGAGGTGGTGGACGGCGCGGCCGCCGCCTTCAGCGCGGAAGAGCCGAGCATCTGCGCGGGCGAATGCTTCCGTTTCCAGAATAACAGCACCGCCGCCACCCGCCCCATCCGCTTCGGCCCGGCCGACGACTTGCGCGAGGTGCCGGCCGGCCGGCCGATGCTCGAATACTGCCCCCCGGAAGCGGGCACCTACGAGCTGCTCTTCATCGTGGGCGGGGAATTAAATTCGGACACGTTTACCATCAGTGGGCTGGTCGCCCGATCCGCCCCCGTCCCCGTGGCCGTGCAACGGGAACATAGCACCACCGTGGACGATCTTCTCACCCTCTTCCCCGGTTTCGAGGCGGAAACCTACCGCTGGCAGGTCCTTTCCGGCAGTCTGGAACTGGACTGCCCCGCCTGCCCCCGCGTCGGCGTGACGCCCTTCGTGAGCGGAACCGTCCAACTCACCGCCGCCAACGGTGCCTGTTCGGACAGCCTGCTTTACCAAATCGAAGTGGCCCGCCAACCGGCCCTGATTTACCTGCCCAATGCGTTCTCCCCCAATGCCGACGGCATCAACGATACCTTCCGCGCCTACGGCCGCTACTTCGAGGCCGCCGACCTCCAGATCTACGACCGCTACGGCGGGCTGCTGCACCGGTCCAGCGGCCCCGCCGCCGCCTGGGACGGCCGCTCGGCCGGCCGTCCCGTGGTGCCGGGGGTGTACGTGTACGTGCTGCGCTACCGGGATATTTACGGCGAGGAAGGGGTGGAATCGGGGAGCGTGGTGGTGACGGGGGGGAGGAATGAGTGATGGGGGATCCCGACGCCCACGTCGGGTGCGCGCAGGCGCAACTGCATCCCGCACGCGTGCCTGCGGTACGCCACGCGACCGGAGGTGGCGCGAGCCAAAACCGCTCGACCGGAGGTCGAGCACCAACCGGGGTCCCGACGCCCACGTCGGGTGCGCGAATGCGCAATTGCGTTATGTATGCCTGCCTGCGGCACGCCCCGCGACCGGAGGTGGCGCGAGCCAAAACCGCTCGACCGGAGGTCGAACACCAACCGGGTTCCCGAAGCCCACGTCGGGTGCGTGAATGCGCCACTGCATCCCGTACGCGTGCCTGCGGCACGCCTCGCGACCGGAGGTGGCGCGAGCCAAAACCGCGTGACCGGAGGTCACGCACCAACGCGCGACCGGAGGTCACGCAGCCAAGGATTCGCGCGACCAGAGGTCACACCCCCTGTGCGACCGAAGGTCACGCCCCCTTCGAGACCGGAGGTCACGCACCAATGCGCGACCGGAGTTTACACAGCCGTGCGCAATTTTTTTTTGCTCGAAGGCTCACGGATGATCGAGAGAAGCAGTGCGGCTAATTATTCAGTCCTTACCAGCGGTGCTTCTTTTACTCGCAGAGCGATCTTTAGTGGTCATTCATGGTGTGCGTGAGGTGCCTGGAAGGGCCGACCGGAGGAAGGAGACGCGTAGCGGCCGAGCGAACAGCGAGCCTGGAAGGGACCGGCCCGAGGCGATAGCCGAGGGACACGCCCAAAACCCGCCCCCCGGAACGTAACTTCCTGCCGAGTCCCCTACCTTTGCGCCATGAGTAAAGACGATCTGATCTACGGCCGCCACCCGGTGCTGGAAGCCCTGCGTGCCGGGCGACCGGTGGACAAGGTTTTTTTGCAGCAGGGCACGCGGGGGGAATTTGAGAAAGAACTGCGCCACCTGTGCCGCGACCTGGAGGTGCCGATGACCGTGATCGTGGCCGATAAGCTGCGGCGCATGGTGCGCGGCAACCACCAGGGCGTGGTGGCAACGGTGGCCGCCGCGCCCTACCAGAGTATCGAAAACGTGCTGCCGCACCTGTATGAGCAGGGCGTGAGTCCGCTGCTGTTGCTGCTGGACGGCGTGACCGATGTGGGTAATCTGGGGGCCATTGCCCGCTCAGCCGAGGTGTGCGGGGCGCACGCCATCATTATTGCCAATAAGGGCAGCGCCGGCCTGAGCGGAGACGCCGTGAAGGCCTCCGCCGGTGCCCTGGCCCGGATTGCCGTTTGCCGTGAAAAGAGCCTGGTAAAGACCATCGGTTTTCTGCAAAATAGCGGCATCAGCGTGCTGGCCAGCGATCTGAGCGGCGAGCGCCCCCTGCACGAAATGCGCCTGGACGGCCCGCTGGCCTTGGTGCTCGGCTCGGAGGGCGAGGGGATCAGTACTGCCGTGGCCCGTGCCGCTGATGAGCGGTTCCGCATCCCCCAGGCGGGGGAGTTGAACTCGTTTAATGTGAGCGTGGCGGCGGGCATTATGTTGTACGAAGCCATGCGCGTTAGAGCGAAGCTCTAACGCGCATGGCTTCGTACGTGCTGTTGATTGAGGCTTTGCCTCTGGTACTTTTGTATTTTTGACTAGCCTACGCGTACACACTAAACGAGCAAAACATCCTACATCACACCTCCTCGCGGGAGGGCTACGTTCTGGAACCTGCCGGTTCGAACTACTCCCTCCGCTAGGCGGGTAAATCCACCCCTGTCCGGGGCTGCTTCCGGGGGGTGGGGGTTTCTTCATTTTCCCTCTCGGGCTGCACGCGCAAACATCCCTCACCTCGGAAGATCATTTATGATCGAGAGAAGCAGCGCAGCTAATCCTTCATTCCTACAATCCTTCATTCCCTCAATCCTTCATTCCCTCAATCCTTCAATCCCTCATTCCCCCCCCATGCCAACCGATACCATCATCGCTCTCGCCACGCCCCCGGGAACCGGGGCCATTGCCGTTGTCCGCATCGCGGGGCCGCGGGCGGTGGCGGCGGTAGACGAGCTGTGGGGCGGCAAGAAAAAATTGGCCGACCAAGCCTCGCACACCGTGCATTTCGGTACGATCCGCTACCCGGCGCGGGAAGGGGAAGAGCGCCGAATACTGGACGAGGTGCTGGTGACCATTTTCCGGGCACCTAACTCGTATACCGGTGACGAGGCGGTGGAAATCAGTTGCCACGGCGGACCCTACATCGTGCGCGAACTGATCCGGGTGCTGACGGGGCTGGACGGGCTGCGGCTGGCCCAGCCGGGGGAATACAGCCTGCGGGCCTTCCTGAACGGCAAACTGGACCTGAGCCAGGCCGAGGCGGTGGCCGACCTGATCGGGGCTTCCTCGCGGGCGGCGCACGACCTGGCGGTCAACCAACTGCGGGGGGGCTACTCGCACGAGCTACAGGGGTTGCGGCAACGGCTGATCGACTTTGCCGCGCTGGTGGAACTGGAACTGGACTTCGGCGAGGAGGACGTGGAGTTCGCCAACCGCGAGGAACTCAAAACGCTGGTGGACCAGATCAGGGGCGTGGTGCTGGACATGGCCCAGTCCTTTGCCCTGGGTAACGCGCTCAAGGAGGGCATTCGCACGGCCATCGTGGGGCGGCCGAACGCGGGGAAGAGCACGCTGCTGAATGCGTTGCTGCGCGAGGAGCGCGCCATTGTGAGTGCCACGCCCGGCACCACCCGCGATACCATCGAAGAGGTGCTGAATATCGACGGCATCGCCTTCCGGCTGACCGATACGGCGGGCATTCGCAGTACGGAAGATGACATCGAAGCCCTGGGCGTGGAACGCAGCCGGGCGGCGGCGGCGGCCAGCCGCCTACTGATCTATGTGTTCGACGTGCTGGAAACCTCGCCCGCCCAGGTACACGCCGATCTGGCGGAGTGGGCCGGACCCGAGACCCGCCTGCTGGTGGTGGCCAACAAGATGGACCTCAACCCCTACACCCGCTACGAGCAGTACGCCACTCCCGGTGAGGACGGCCT
This sequence comes from Lewinellaceae bacterium, assembly GCA_963710215.1. Taxonomy (GTDB): domain Bacteria; phylum Bacteroidota; class Bacteroidia; order Chitinophagales; family Saprospiraceae; genus Neolewinella. The sequence continues at coordinate 59,727 of CAVPZP010000037.1, forward strand.
ACCGGCAGTGGCATTTACCGAGGAGCAGTGGGTGCCCATGGTGGCCGAAGAACGCATGAACCTCGGCCTGCTACGCGACCGCATCCACGCCGCCGCCCTGCTAAATGCCGGGGATACCAGCGACGGCACCATTGTGAGCAACGCCCGCCACCACGAGGCCCTGCTGCAAACCGCCACCGCACTGGATGATGTATTAATGCACCTGCGCGAGGGCACTTCCGGTGATTTCGTGGCCCTGGATATTCGCCGCGCCCTCCACCACCTCGGTGAGATCACGGGTGAGGTGAGTACGGACGACCTGCTGGAATCGATCTTCGGGCGGTTCTGTATCGGAAAGTAAGCAACCGGGGTGGAATGATTAGCCCAACTCCACCTCCGTTGCGCCCCAGCCGTATTTGTGGTGGTACTCGTTTTTGAACGATTTCACGTGCGGGTGGGCACGCAACCGCTCGTGCACGGCCTTTTTCAGGATGCCCGCCCCGATACCGTGAATGACGAACACCCGGTCCATGCCCACGCGCAGGGCATCGGCCAGGTAGCGGTCGAAGTGCCGTAACTGGGTGTGGAGGGCATCGTCCAGGTCGGCTTTTTTGGGTTTGCCGACCAGGCTGGGCAGGTGGAGGTCGATATCGACGGGGAAATTAGCCAGGGCGTCCAGCGAATAGAGTTCTATCCGGCGGTTACCCGATTTACGGGGCCGGTTCTGAAGGGCGTCTTCGGTCAGGTCCTTTAGTTTAGCGGCTTTCGGCTGGGCGGCGGCTTCCTTCTTATCCTTGATTTTCTCGAACAGCACGTAGTGGTGCACCCGCCGGTTGAGCAGGGGCGCGGTTTTCAGGCGGCTGAAAAACTGCTTGGGTTTAATTTTCAGGCGGCGTTCCATGCGCGGGCCGGTGCCGCGGGTCATGCGGGCGCGGGCCTCGACCACGATCTCGGGCGAGTCGTTTAGCTCATCGTAGCGCAACTGTCCGACCTCGACGAAAGCGGTACCGTCCAGCAGGCCGTTTTTGATCCAGGCCACGCGGCCGGATAGGTGCATTTCCAGCCCGAACAGCACTTCCCGGCCGGTATCGTTGATCAGGAAAACCCGGTAATGGTCGGCGTGATCGCGGCCGGTGCCCACGGGGTCGAAGGCCAGTTGGATGCCCCACGGCCGCAGGATCACGTACTGCGTATCCACCACGGGCGCGGGGGGCGGGGCGGGTGTTTTATTTTCCTTGCCCGGCACGAAACGCGCCTGCCGGAATCCACTGCCGCGCTCGGTGGCCCCGTCGCGGTAATCCAGTGCCTCGGCCGGCACGGGAATCACGGCCCCCAGTTCGTCCAGCCGCACCTCCACCATGCCGCCGTCCAGCGTACGCACCACCACGCCGGTATCGCCGGTGCGGCGCAGTTTTATTTTCGATCCGGGGGCGTAAAGCATGGGTAAAAGGTATGGGTCCGATTAAGGTAAGCGGGAAAATAAGCGGAACGGTGTTGACAAATTACCGGCGGCTGCCGGTTTACGCGAACAAGGTACGCAGTTTCGGCAGCACCGTCCGTTTTGCCGGCACCCCCTTTCACCGCCCTTGCCAGTCCCGCTTTGGCTACCTTTGCGCTCCACCAAACCGCCGCCCCCGTGAAGAACGTTGCCGAACTCATCCAACACCTCGACCTGGAACGCCTGGAAGTCAACCTCTTCCGGGGCGACAGCCGCTCGGTGGGCAGCCCCCGCGTGTTCGGGGGGCAGGTACTGGCGCAGGCCGTCAGCGCGGCCTACCTCACCGTGCCCGAAGAGCGGCTGCTCCACTCACTCCACGGCTATTTCGTGCTGCCGGGCGATACCGAGCAACCCATCGTGTTCTCGGTCGAGCACATCCGCGACGGCGGCAGTTTCACCACGCGGGCGGTGCGGGCCATCCAGCACGGCAAGGCGATCTTCTACCTCACGGCCAGCTTCCAGAAAGAACAAGAGGGTTACGACCACCAGATTACGGCCCCCGAAGTGCCCGGCCCCGAGGAATTGGCCAGCTGGGAAGGTATTGCCAAGCAATTCGGCGACGTACTGCCGGCGGGCATCAAACGCTTCCTGGATATCGAGCGGCCGCTGGAGTTCCGGCCCGTGGAATTCGAGAACCCTTTTGCCGCCGAACCGCGCGAAGCCTACCGCCACGTCTGGCTCCGCACCAAGGGCCGCATGCCCGCCGACAACCCGCGCCTGCACCGGCAAGTCCTCGCCTACGCCAGCGATTACAACCTGCTCACCACGGCCCTCATCCCCTTCGGCAAGGCCACCGATCTGCGCGGCATCCAACTCGCCAGCCTCGATCACGCCATGTGGTTCCACCGCCCCTTCCGCGCCGATGAGTGGCTGCTCTACGCCATCGACAGCCCCTCGGCTTCGGGCGCACGCGGCCTCTCCCGCGGCAACTTTTTCGACCGCCAGGGCCGCCTCGTCGCCTCCGTGGTACAGGAAGGGCTAATGCGGCCCACACGGATAGATTAGATATATTCTTGCTGATGGAGGACTACCTTTTGGGCGTGCCCCGGCCCCGGAGGGCCGGGTCGGGCTGTCCGGCACTCTCTGCGCTACGCTTCGTTCAGATAACACCTCCCATCCCTCACGCGGGGGGGACAAGGAATGAAGGATTAGCTGCGCTGCTTCTCTCGATCATAAATGATCTTTCGAGGTGAGGGAATGAAGAGTTGAAGGTTGTGGGGCGTAAACTTGAAGTGCATAACTATACCAAAACGGTGGAGGAGTTGCACTCCGATGAGGAGCTTTGCTCCGACCATGTGCTACGAGTACATCGGAGTAGGCTGTCCCCCTTACTCTGTTCCTCACTCCCCCCGAATCAACTCGATCGCGCCGCTCAGGATATCGGGCAATGCCACAATCCCATCCACCCGGCGCTCGAATACCTGGCAGCGGTAGAAATAAGTGGCCGACTCCAGCTCATCGCCGTTGAGGTTGGTGCCGTCCCAGTTGAGAGCGGGGTCTTCGGTACGGAAAACGACCTGGCCCCAACGGTTGTAGACCTCGAAATCCACGCGTTCGATGAAGCAGAAATCGCGGGGGATGTAGAAGTCGTTTTGTGAGTCGCCGTTGGGCGTGAAGACATTGGGGAGATCGTAGAAGGGGCAGTTGTCCACGCAGACCACATTGCTCTCGGCACTTTCGTTGCCGTTGTCGTCCAGGGCGGTAACGGCGTAGCAACCGACGATGCCGCCGTCGGGGGGGCTGTGGTCGAAGGTGAGCAGGCGGCCGTCCTCGATCACGGCTACCAGTTCACGCGGGGTACCGGTGGAGGGCGAGAAAAAGATGCGGTAGCCCGCCACGTCTTCCGAACCGGGGCAACGGGTGCCGGGGTCGTCCCAGATGAGGGTATTGAAGAGTTGATCGGCATTGCTGCAGTCGATCCCGCGATCACAGACACTACTGACCGTCAGCACGGGTGGGCAGGGAGGCACGTTGTCAAACGGTACCTCGCAGGTTTGCTGCGAACGATTGAGCAGGGGCGAGGCGATTCCTTCCACGCCGTAGGTGCCGCGGGCGAGGATATAGTAGCAGTACTCGTCGCCGTTGACCAGGCCGGTGTCGCGGTAGGTCTGGGCCGTGACGGTGGTAACGCTGTCGAACACGGTCGCGCCGGGGTTGCGGCGAAAGACGGTGTACTCGAAGTTATCCCACGGCACGGTCTCGGTCCAGGTCAGGTCCACGGCGCGGTCGGTGGGGGAGGTGGTCAGGAAAACGCTGGAGGCGGGCTGGGCCGCGCCGAAGGGTTCGGTATCGTCGTTGGCGAAAAAGTCGATCAGGTAAGAATACGCCAAGCCGTCGGTATTCAGCCCCGTATCGGTGTAGCAGGTATCTACCGGGTCGCTGAAATTCTGGACCGTGAACTCCACGCCCAGCGGGCTGAATTCGGCGGGGTTGGTGGTCTGGCCGGGGGCGCGGGACAGGACGTAGCGGTAGGGGCCGGGGTTGCCGATGGTATCCAGGCTGGTGGGGTCGGGTTTGGTCCAGCAGACTTCAATGGATCCATCCAAAGGGTCGGTGATGAGCACGTCTACTTTGGTCAGCAGGGGAATATCGCGGTCTAACTGCACACAGGCCTCGCGGGAGGGGATAGACAGAATCTCCTCGTAGATCAGCCCGCCGGTGACGGTCCGCCGTACGAAGTGAGCCAGGATCCGGTAGCAGTAGGTACGCCCGCGCTCCACGTCATTGTCGAAGTAGACGTAGCGGCCGTCCATGAACTCGGGCGTCTCGGTAAAGAGCAACTGGGTATAACCGCGCCCGGCCAGGCCGGTCTCGCAGGTATCGGGCACGAAGTTGTTGCTGCCCTCGCGCCGCCAGACACTGAAGCCGAAGAAGAAGCCCGGGGGCTGCTCCTCGCAGCGGTAGGGCATTTCCCAACTCACGTTAACGGCCTCGTCTTCGGAGACGGCCTGCACGTCTTCCGGGGGCGGCCCCACTACTTTGATGGAAACCGTTTTCAGCGTGGACAGGCCGTTCCCGTTGCCAAAGAAATTGTCTTCGGCTTTGAACACCACGAAGTAAGGTTGACTGGAAATATGGTCACAGGTAGTTTGCCAGCGGAAGGTGCGCGTAAACGGGTCGGCGTTAAAATCTAGGTTTTCGGGCAGGAACGTGGCCTGACTGACGGGCACCAAAAAGGGGCCGCCCGTGGCCGTGAGTTGTACCAGTTGAGCCAGATCGGTGATGGGTGCACCGGCGGTGACGGTAAATTCGACTACCTCGCCGGCCACCACACAGATTTCCTCCACCGCTACATCTACGGTAGGCGGAGCGTTTTCACAATCCCGTACCAGGATCTGCATATCGCGGATCATGGTGTCGATCGGTTGCCCGTTGCGGAAACTGATGATAAGAAAGGCCAGGTTGTACTCGCCGTCCACGGCGGGTCTGTTCCATTCGATCTGGCCGGTCTGGCGGTCGATGGTGATGTCGTTGCCGGCGGGCGGGCCGATCTGGTCGGGGTAGACGTAGCCGCTGACGGGCTGGCCGAAACCCATGCGCGGAGTGGTGAACTCGAACACGAGGCTATCGCCGTCGGGGTCGAAGGCGGCGGGGTTGTGGGTAAAAATTTCTCCGATACAGGCTTCGTCCAGCGGTTCCTGGGCCAGGCGGGGCGAGGAATTACAGCCACTGAGCACAGGATTAGCCAGCGTGTAGGTGGTGAACAAGCTGAACACCACCCCCACCGAATTGGGAATATTGATGATGTTCTCGATCCGGTTGGGGTCTTCGAACGAAAGGGTATACACCCCGAAGCCCGCGTATACGTGACAGGCGCGGTACTCGTTGCGGCGGATGCCGTTGCCCAGGTCGCGGATGAGGGTACGATCGACGACGGTGCTGGTGCCGTCGTCCCAGAACAGTTCGAGGCTATCGCGGTCGGCCTCGCTGGGGAAGGTGGAGTAGGTAATAATGGTGGCGCAGATTTCCAGGCTCTGACCGCACTCGCCGACCTGGTCTACGATAATTTCGCCCGCGCGGTTGTGGGTAGCCTGGGCCAGGAGGGGCAGCAGGAGAGAAAAAGCGAGAAGCAGGTGTCTGGCTGAAATCATGGAGGAGAGGAGTTTACCGTAACCGAAAAACGATGCGTGAGGTGCCTGGACGGGCAACGTAGGGGTAGGGCTTGCCCCTACCCGGAAGGAGAGTGCGCAGCACCGAGCGAACAGCGAGCCGGGAAGGGACCGGCCCGAGGCGCTAGCCGAGGGACACGCCCAAAAACCGACCGACAAAAAACATGGATGCACCCGTCAATCTAACGTTCGGTACCAGGGAAACGCCGTGCGGCCCGGTTTGCTTATTCCCGGCCTGCTTTTATCCCGTAACTGTCGGTTTCATTCCCGATTGCGCGAGTCGATCCAGATGGTGACCGGGCCGTCGTTGACGAGTTCGACCTGCATATCGGCCCCGAATTCGCCGGTCTGTACGTCGCGGCCGCTGGTGACGGCCAGCAGTTTGCAGAAGCGCTCGTAGAGTGGGATGGCCGCCTCGGGCCGCGCCGCGCCCAGGAAGCCGGGCCGGTTGCCTTTTTTGGTGCTGGCGTGGAGCGTGAATTGGGACACGACGAGGAAACTGCCGTCCACGTCGGAAATGTCGAGGTTGGTTTTGCCCTCCTCGTCGTTGAAAACGCGCAGGGTTTTGAGTTTGCCGACCAGCCAGTCGATGTCGTCGTTGTCGTCTTCGGTGCCGATGCCCACCAGCACGAGGAGGCCGGTGCCGATTTGGCCGGTGACGGTATTGTTGACGGTGACGGAGGCGCGGGTGACGCGTTGGATGAGTAGGCGCATGGGGGGGGGTTAAGGATTGAGGGATGGAGGGAATGAAGGATTGAAGGATATTAACAACGTAGAGACGCAACATCTTGCGTCTCCGAATGGCGAACAGCCATTCGGGATCACGCGACGCAACATCTTGCGTCTCCGAATGGCGAACAGCCGTTTGCGGTCTAAAACACCTTTTCGTACAGCTCTTTCTCGCGCGGCGCATCCGTCACCCGGTCCTCCAGGATCTCGAATACGTTGAGCTTGATCGTGTGGGCGATATCGCCGGTGGGCAGGTCGTTGCAATCCAGGCCGAAGGGATCCTCGATTTCCTCGCCCAGCAGTTCCACGCCCAGGAGGGCAAAAAAGATCAGCATACTTACCGGAATGACGGCCATGCCGAAAGCATGCATCAGCGCGAAGGGCAGCAGGATGCCGTAGACGCTGATGAACAGGCGCAGGTAAACGGTGTAGCTGAAAGGAATGGGCGTTTTCTTGATCCGCTCGCAGGCCCCCAGAATATCCAGCAAGCTTTGGTGCTGGGCTTTGATGTTAATGTAGTCGCCCTCATTGATCTCGCCCCGGCGGTGGCCGTCGGCAATGCGCTGGTAGATGCGCTGGGCAATGAAGTTGGGCACGTGCTGCTTTTCCGCATAGGCGGCCAGTTCGCGCTCGTGCAGGTAGATGAGTTTATCCAGCTTGGTCCCGTCGCGCAGGTGATCCACCAGGGCGATGCAAAAGTTACTGATGTTTTTGGCGGCAAAACGGCGCACGTCCTGATTGTCTTCGGACCACATACTGTCCACGTAAATGGCCAGGTTACGGCAGTTATTGACCAGTGCGCCCCACTGCTTGCGGGCCTCCCACCAGCGGTCGTAGGCGGAGTTGGTGCGGAATACCAGCAGAATGGAGAGAATGACACCCAGTAAGGAGAATACCGTGGTGTCCATGGTGATGTATTCCAGCCAACCCAGTGCCCGGATCAGTACGTAGACCACCGTGGCGTATACCCCGATGATGAGCGTGGCCCGCATGATCTTCACCATCGTGTAGGAAGTGGACAGGTGGCGCAGGTCGCCCAGCCAGTTGTCGTTGGTTTTGTAGTAAATCACGGGGCAGGAAGTTGTTGGGTCCGAAAATGAGTGGACCTACAATACTTTTCCCCGGCCCATAAGTTCAACCCTCGCCCCAAATGCAGGCGGGTGCGCGGCACCGCGGTGCCGCGCACCCGCGCGTAAAAATCTAGAATCAGGAGGGCCGGCACTAATACCGCAGGTCTTCCAGGTGGTAGCCGGGGTAGCGGTCCTTATTGTAGGCGAAGAGCGTGGCGGGCAGTGCCTGGTTGGCCCGCACTTTGTTCAGGGTGAAGGTGAAGCGGCTGCCGTCCTTGGCAAACGCCTTGATCTCCACAATTTCTTTGGCCTTTTTATCCACCACCATCCGCATCTTACTGTAGTCGCCGTTGCGGTCCACGGGTTTCATCTCGATGTACTGCAACACCTTACCGCCCTCCGAACGCTCGTCCACCAGGGCCAGCACGAAACCGCCGTTGGCGTAGAAGCTGAGCATCGACTGGGGCGTCAGGATACCGCCGGTGTCGTCTCCCTCGTCCGGCAGGTTATTGATTTGTACTTCTTTATTGTCATTCAACACCAGGTAGAGTGCCTTGCCGTCGCTGAAGGCTTCCTGCGTACCCATCTTGAAATGAAATTTATCGCCGCTCCGGCTCAGCGTGCCCGCCTGTTTCTCCACCGGCCGCTCGGCCAAGGCCGTTTCCACGGTGAAATCAGCACTGATACTGGAATAACCTTCGTACTTCGCTTTCAGGGCGTCGACGATAGTTTTGGCTTCTGGATCACTGTCACGGGAGGCCCGATAGTTGTTTGGTTGGGCAGTTGCGGTTAAAGCAGTTGTTAAAGCGAAAAACAGGATGAACGAGTAGCGTGTCATACGGTTAGCATAGTTGGTAAGTCGGTATAACGCAGAAAGGTCCCCAGAGGGTCATAAGGATGCGTTAAGGCATTCCTAAAATAAAAATGAATGTCTTAAATATGAGAAATATTCCAACTTTTTCCGACTTTTGCAGAACATTTCACCCCCCAATTAACTTGTAGGAACAAGTTCCCAAGAATATGACAAAGCAACAAGAAAAAGGCAATGCTCCCCAATTTGCCAACGAAATAGACGAGGCCCGCTACCAAATCGGTGCCAGTGCCGGATGGCTGACCAACAACCTGCGCAACCACCTGAAACCTTACGGAATCACGTGGAAGCAGTACAATATCCTCAATATTTTACGTAACAACGACAACGATGCCATGCGCATCCAGGAGGTACGTGACAGTATGACGGATAAAATGTCGGACGCCAGCCGCCTGATTGATCGCCTCGTTCAGAAGAAGCTTCTCAAAAAGACTCCTTCTACCGTCGACGGCCGTTCCAATCTGGCCGAACTCACTTCCGCCGGCTACCGAATGCTGGAAAAGATCGAGAAGGATTCCGAGCAGTTGGATAGTATCATTGGTGATCGCCTCAGTAAAAAAGAGGTGAAACAGCTCAATGATCTGCTGTCCAAGATGCGCTCCTAGCGATCCGCTGATGCAGTTTCCCGCGGCCGCTTGGCCCGCCAGCTGAAGTTATAACCGATGCTGGGTATGATCGGAAACAAACTAACCTGTCTGCCCCGTGCCGAGGCCGTACCTTCCGTGCGGTTTACGTCCAGGTCGTAGTAGGTAAAGAAGGGGTTTTTCCGGCTGTACACATTATAGATGGAAAGATTCCACGATCCGGACCAGCGTCGCTCGCCGGCGGGGTTCGGCACGTAGGTCATGCTCAGGTCCAGGCGGTGGTAATCCTGCAGGCGGGCACTGTTCCGGTTGCCGTACTCCTGCACCAGGTTTCCCTCGATCAGGTACAGGCTGCGCAGTGGCGTAAAGGTTTGCCCGCTGCCTAGTACGAAGGCCCCGGAAACGCTAATTTTCGGACTCAATTCATACGATGCTACCACGCTCAGGTCGTTCGGCCGGTCGAAGGTGGCCCGGTAGGTGCGTCCGCCGTTTATGTCCGGAAACGTGCGTTCCGTGCGGCTCAGGGTATAGCCCACCCACCCGGTCAGGCGGCCCTTGCGCTTGTTCACGAACAGCTCCAGGCCGTAGGCCCGGCCCTCGCCGAACACGAATTCGTTTTCCAGCACATTGGCCGCATTATCCACAAAATCCTCGCGGTAGTCGATCTGGTTATTGAGCTTCTTGTAGTAGGTTTCCACGCTAAATTCATAGGCGTTATCGCGGGTGTTTCTGAAATAGCCCAGGGCATACTGCCAGCCCAGTTGCGGCCGCACCTTGCGCGAGCTGGGCACCCACACATCGGCCGGCAGGGTAGAGGTAGAATTACTCACCAGGTGCAGGTACTGGGCCGTGCGCGTTATGCCCGCCTTCAGGCTGGCGGTCGGTCCCATTCGGTAACGGGCGGTCAGGCGCGGCTCCCAGTTCAGGTAAGTTTCCACGGCTTCGTCGCGGGTGTACACGGTGCTGTCTACCGGGTCCACATACGGTCCCAGCTGGGTAAACGTACTCACCCGCAGCCCGCCCAGCACGGCCAGCCGGTCGCTGATCTTCCAGTCGTCCTGCACATACAGGGCCGTCTCGTGGGCATAGGTCGGCTCCTTATTGTTACTAAAGGTTTGCTCGCCGTTGGTGGCCGTGGCCACCTGGGGCGTCAGCCGGTGGTAAGTATAGTTGGCCCCGAACTTCACCGTATGCTCGGGCGAGGCAAAATAGTCGAAGTCCAGCTTAAAGTTATAGTCCCGCACCCCGCTGAATACATCCACCTGAAATTCACCCTGCCCGCCGTTCAACCCGAAGTCGTAGGCGTTGTAAATAGCCGACAGGTTGAGAAATAGCCGGTCGCTAAACAGGTGATTCCACCGCAGCGTACCGGTCGTGTTCCCGTAGGGCAGATCGAACTTGAAGCCCGACTCGGCCTGGTTAAATTTCAGCACGTCGCGCCCCAGGTACCCGCTCAGGTAAAACCGGTCGCGGTCCGACAGGGTATAGTTCACCTTGGCATTAAAGTCATAGAAGTAATAGTTCGTGCCCGCAAACTCCGTATTGTCGATATAGGGTTGCGCCAGGTCCAGCGCATAGGTGCGCCGTCCGCTCACGATAAAACTGGCCCGCTCCTTCGCCAGCGGCCCCTGCACCGTCAGCCGGCTCGACACCAGGCCCACGCCGCCGTCCACCTCCCAGCTCTCGCGGTTGCCCTCCTTCATCTGAATATCGATCACGCTGCTCAGCCGCCCGCCGTAGTAGGGCGGCATTCCGCCTTTAATCAGCGTCGTATTCTTGATCGCATCGGCATTAAATACCGAAAAGAAACCCAGCAGGTGCCCCGAATTGTAGACCGTCGCCTCGTCCAGCAACACCAGGTTCTGGTCCGGCCCGCCGCCGCGCACGTAAAACCCGCTGCTTCCTTCCCCCGCCGACTGCACGCCGGGCAGCAGCTGCAACGTCTTCAGCACATCGATCTCACCAAACAGTGCCGGCAGCTTTTTGATCTTCTCCGTCGCCAGTTCCACCGTCCCCATCCCCGTGCTCTCCACGTTCGCCTCCGCATCGTCGGCAGTCACCACCACCTCGCTCAGGGTTCGGCCGGCGTCCATATCCATGTTCATCCGCCGGTCCTCACGCAGGTCCACGCTCACCACCCGGTCCGCATACCCCAGGTAATTAAAAACGATTTCGTACGCCCCCGGCTCCAGCGAGAGCGAATAAAACCCGTAGGCATTGCTCACCGTGCCGCGCCCCGGGTTATCACGCAAAAAAATATTGGCCCCGATCAGGGTCTCACCGCTCCCCGCCTCCCGCACATAGCCCGACAGGGTCACGCGCTGGGCAAACAAAAAAATCGGCAACAGTAACAGAGCGAGCGTAAGGCTAATTTTCATGCCCCCAAAACGGTCGCGGGGCGGCGCGGGTTGTGCATTAAGAGGACACCTCCCCACTTGCGGCAGATCAGTCCGCCGGCTGTCTTTATGGGGGGGCTATTTATTCGGGCGTGTCCCCCGGCCTGCCGGCCGGGGGGCGGGCTGTCCGGCACTCTCTCCCCACCACCCTGCCGGGCGGCGGTCCGTTCAAACAACACCTCCCATCCCTCACGCGGGCTGCGCCGTACTTTTGACTAGCCTACGCGTACACGCTAAATGAGCAAAACATTACAACTCCCACATCCTCGCGGGAGGGCTACGTTCTGGAACCTGCCGGTTCGAACTACTCCCTCCGCTAGGCGGAATGAATCCGCCCCTGCCCGGGGCTACTTCCGGGGGGTGTGATTTTCTTCATCTTCCTTCTCCCCGGCCGTGCTGCACTACCAAACTTCCCATCGAAAAACAACCCATTCAACCGGCACCAATTTTCGGAGGCCCGGACAGGGCTGGAGCTATTGCCTCGCGTGGGGAGTAGCCGACCATAGGTCGGCGTAGCCCCACGCGAATTAGTCTCCCCGCCCGGCCGGCAAAAAGCACGAGACATCATTTTTAACCCGTCCGATTAATCTCTTTTCCTTAGCTTGCCGATCAATTCAAACTTTGCCCAAACCGGCAACAAGCGCGCAACAATAATGGGAGAAGCACAAGTATCCGTCGTAAGAGAAGAAGGCATGGAGCATTTTATCCGGCAATTGCTGGATGATGTCCAGGCCCTGGAATATATGTTGACCAACAATTGGTTCGAGACCGATACCATCCGCATCGGGGCCGAGCAGGAAATGTGCCTGGTCAACAAGGACACCTTCAAGGCCGCCCCCCTGGCCATGACGATGATGAAAAAGCTCAAGGATTACCCCTGGGCCGATACCGAGATCGCACTGTTCAACCTGGAAAACAACCTCACGCCCCAGGTCTTCACCGGCGATGCGTTTTCCAAACTGGAAAACGAAAACCGCGAGCAACTCGCCATCGTGGCCGCCAAGGCCAAGCGGCTCAACACCAAGGTTGTCCTGACCGGGGTGCTGCCCACCCTGCGCAAGTTCGATCTCGATATCGAAAACCTGACGCCCAAGGCCCGCTACCGCGCCCTGATCGACAGCATCGACGCGCAGCGCGAAGGCGAAGCCTTCGAACTGCGCCTGACGGGGATCGACGAGATCCTCGTCCGCCACGATTCACCGCTGCTGGAAGCCTGCAACACCAGTTATCAGGTCCACCTGCAGGTAACGCCCCAGAGTTTTGTCAAACTCTACAATATCGCCATGGCGGTTACCGCCCCGGTCATGGCCCTGGCCGCCAACTCGCCCATCGTATTCGGGCGGCGGTTGTGGCACGAGAGCCGCATCGCGCTCTTCCAGCAAGCCCTCGATGTGCGTACCACCCGCGACCACCTGCGCGAACGCAGCCCACGCGTACACTTCGGTAGCAACTGGATCAATCATTCCATCCTGGACATCTACCGCGAGGACATTGCCCGCTTCCGCGCCCTGCTGGCGGCCGACATCACCGAGGACAGCCTGGAGATGATTCGCAACAAGAAGGTGCCCAAACTGCGCGCCCTCCAGGTTCACAACAGCACCGTCTACCGCTGGAACCGCCCCTGCTACGGCATCTCCGATAACGGCATGCCCCACCTGCGCATCGAAAACCGGGTGCTACCCGCCGGCCCCACCGTGGTGGACCAAACCGCCAATGCCGCCTTCTGGACCGGCCTGGTCACCGGCATGGCCCTGGAATGCGACGACGTGCGCACCGAAATGAGCTTTGCCGACGTGCGCGACAACTTCAGCAAGGCCGCCCTCTACGGCATCGACTCCAAATTTACCTGGTTCAAGGATAAAAAGATTTCCGCCGTCGATCTTATTCAGGAAGAACTCTTGCCCATGGCCCGCCGCGGTCTGGAATCCAAAAATATCGACACCGCCGATATCGACCGCTACCTCGGCATCATCGGCGAGCGGGCCAAGGCCCACACCAATGGCGCCCGCTGGCAATTACGTTCCTACACCAAGCTCATCGGCCAGGTCAACCGCGACGAGGCCCTGAGTGTACTCACCGCCTATATGATCAAAAACCAGGAAAGCGAGCGCCCCGTCCACGAGTGGGAAATCCCCGACCCCAAGGACCTCAGCGTCTACCACCCCGCCGGTCTGCGCGTGGAGGAATTCATGGAAACCGACCTGTTCACCGTCCGCGGCGATGATCTGCTGGACCTGGTGGTAGACCTGATGGACTGGCGCCGCTTGCGCTATGTGCCCGTAGAGGATGACGAAGGTCAGCTGGTCGGCCTCATCACCAACCGTCACCTGCTGCGCTACTTCAGCCGTAAAAACCGCATGGACGGCGAGCTGGTCCCCTTCAAATACGTTCGCGATCTGATGATCAAGACGCCGCACATTATCGCGCCCAGTGCCACCATCAAGGAGGCCATGTACATCATGCGCGATAAAAAGGTGGGTTGTCTGCCCGTGATCAAAAACGAGCGAGCTGATCGGCATCATTACGGAAATGGACTTTCTCCGCATCTCCGGCCGCTTGATCGACCGTCTGGGAGAATAGGATGAGTGAACCGGTTCCTTCATTACAAAACGCCCCTCCCGCAAACTTGCGGGAGGGACGTTTTACCAAGATTTATGTCTTGGAAGTTATTAGCAAAGCCTCGCTACCGCACTTCCACGCCATAGGTGCTACTGTTCTCTCCCGTTACCACCCCGTGCCCGTTAGATACGTTACCCTCGATGGAGGGGGTTTGGGTCAGGCCGCCGGCGGGACCGCCCTGGCGACTGAGGCTGACGTAGAAGTCGTAATAGCTTTTGCTCACCGTAGCCAATTCGACCTGAAATCTCCCCAGCAATTCGCGGTTAGGGTTGATCTCCAGACTGACCGGAACGGAGACACCCTCGGGGCGGGGCAAGTCTTTGAGTAACACACTACCGGTAGCGGCAGAGGTGATCCAGGTGTCGTCAATATCAGGAGAAAATTTGATCTGGCGGGTACTTACCTCCGAAAAAATGGTATCTCCACTGGATTGAACGTGAAAATTTCGAATCAATTGGTGACAACGCAGCCGGTAGTAGTTGGTCTGATCGGGGTTGTCATCGTATATAATGCGCACGTTGAAGTCGATCTGGGACCGGATCGGTGTAAGGACCGTATACATTAAACGGTTGATCAGCAGGGAATCGACCGAGGTAGACTCAGGAATGATACTGATAGCGTAGGCGGGCGGAAAAGCCGGATGGGTTACCTCGATGGTGTAGGCCACGCCGATGGCGGGACGAAAATCAATGGATTCGTAGTAAGATTCTTCCTCTGCGCCTTCCTGATAAGTTAGTACCTCAACGATCTCATCGCCTAGATAGACGGCCACGCTTGCCTCGCGCAGGGACACCTTGGTGGATTCGGCCAGCACGTTATTACTCACCGATACCGTCACCCGCACCAATTCACCCGGCAACAAATTAGCATTTACGACCAGGCGCTGGTCCGGTAATTCAATATCCAGATCGACCGGTTCCTCGCAGGCGAACAGCCCCCAGAGTGCGAAACTCCAGCAAGCGGTAAAAACGATATGTCGCCAATTTAAGTGCACGAGAACGGCTTTGCTCCCGACAAATATAGTCTCTTCTATCGGCTATGGCAAATTTGCGTTACCAAATAATTAACTTTTTTTAAAATATGATGCGGTAGGCCAGGCTGGGGAGTACGGGGCTGACGTAAACCTGGGTAAATTGGCGGTTCACGTCCAACTCCCCCTGCCGGCTCTGGTAGTTCGCCCGGTAGTTGTAGTAAACGGGGTTGTGTCTGTTATAGGCATTATACACTCCGGCCAGGATAACGTGACGAACACGGCTAGCGGCGGCGGCTATGGTCCACCGGGCGTTTAGGTCCAGCCGGTGGTAAGCCGGCAGGCGGAAACCGTTACGCTCGCGGTCCAGTCTCACTTCGATCACGGATGGGTTGCCGTCGGGGTCGGTTATGGGCAGGGTATAAAACTCGAACGGGAAACTATAGGCCGCCCCCGAGCCGTAGATCCAGTTGGCCGATAGCTGCAAGCGTTCGGTGAGGCGGTAGAAAAGAGCGGTCTTTACCTCGTGGCGCCGGTCGTAGCGAAAGGGAAAAGGATTGCCGAAGTTGAGGTTCTCATCGAACTCCCGCTCGGCCTTGGCCAGTGTGTAGGAGACCCATCCCCGCAGGCGGCCGCGTTGCCGTTGCAGCAGTAACTCTAGCCCGCGCGCACGTCCTACGCCGATACTCACGTCGTTTTGCCAGGGGCCGCGCAGGGCCGCGCCGTCCTTCAGGGCGATCAGCCGGTCCATATATTTAACGTAGCCGGCCAGACTAACGGCGTAGGTGCCCCAGTCTACTTTTACCTCCGAACTAAATTGCACCGCCCGGCTGGGGCGGTAAGCCGCCGAGGCCGGCACCAAAAAATCGTTGGGCAGACCGATCACGCTGGGGGAGAGACGGTGAACGGGTTGCTGGGTAACGTCCAGCGCGGATTGCCAGCTGACCCGTTTACTAATTCGGCCGCCCGTAAGCACGCGCGGCACCAAATTGTAGAAGGTGGTGCGCCCTTCGTGCCAGCGCGAACCCCGCAGGCCCAACCGGTAATAGAACCCGCCGGGGTAGGTGCGCAGGTACTGGGCGTAAAGATTAGCCTGGGAGGGGTACTGACTAATGCTCTGTGCTTCCACCTCCTCGCCGCCGTCGTTTCCGATCAAGCGATTGACCACCAGCAGCGAGGTATTGAACCGCATCCGCCCCACATCGGCCCCGAACCGTAGTTCCTCGCCCGGCCGAATGCTGTACTGGCCGTCGAAGCGCAGACCGATGTCCTGAATAGTGGAGCGGTTGAGCGAAAAAGAGCGGGACGACTGGCGCACCTCGCCCCGAAAGGTTTCGGAAAGACTGTCGAGAAAGTCGGTTTCGGCATGCACGTCCAATCCGCTGTAAGTGAGGGTAAAGTTTCCGAAGAGCCGCTCGTTGAATACATGGTTCCAGCGCAGTGCCCCCACCCGGTTACCCCAGCGCACGCTATCCGCGTTATCCTGTTGGTTGCGCCAGCGGAATACCGCGCCCGCATTGTTAACCACCGTGGTCTCGGAGGTACGCCCGGAAGCGTTCTCGTAGGCATCCAAACCGGTATAAAAACTGAAGTAAACCCGGTCTCGTTTGGAGAGTTGGTGGTTCAGTTTGACGTTAATGTCATACAGGTTGTAGCTCGTCTCACCCGCCACGCCGTTGTTGCTTTTGTAATTGCGGCTGAGGCGGCGCAGCAGGCCGTTCATGAAGAAGAACCGCCCCGAAATCAGGTAGGAAGACTCGCCTTTGACCAGCGGCCCCTCGGTAGTGACCCGGGCCGCCAGGAGGCTGGTTTCGAGCTGGGTCTGCCTGCGGTAGGCGTTGCCGTCGCGGGTGCGCACGTCCACCACCCCGGCCAGCCGCCCCCCGTACTGCGTGGGGATGGCGGAGTTGAACAGATCGACCGAGCCGATAACCTGGGAATTGAAGATGGATAAGGCCCCGAAGGCATGATTGACGTTATAAACCGGCACCCCGTCGAGGAGGATCAGGTTCTGCCCGGAATCACTGCCGCGCAGGTAGAGACCGCCCAGGCCGTCGGCACCGGTAGTTACGCCGGGCAGCAGGTGGGCGGTGCGCAGGGGGTCCGCCTCGCCGCCGGGACCGCCCAGTTGTTCGCTCTCCTCAATGCCGATCCGGGTGCCGCCCAGGCTGATCTCGGGCAGCGGCAGTGAATCGGAGCGGGAGGCGGTTACCAGTACTTCGCGCAACGTTAGGGTAGGGCGTAACCCGATGCGTAAGCTGGTGTCGGTTTGTAGCAAAAAAGAAAGATCCGTCGGTTGGTAACCCAGGTACGTAGCCCGCAAGGTGCGGTAGCCGGCCGGCAGCGTGAGGCTAAAAAAGCCAAACTCGTTTGCCGCCGTGCCCTGATTGAGTTCAGGGTCCTGCAGGACGGCCCCGATCAGGCGTTCGCCGCTGGTTTCATCGAACAGGTAGCCGCTGAGGGTGTTGGTTCGGCCGCTCAGGTCCCGGTCGGTAGATATAAGGACGCGGCTGCCGGTTACTCGGTACGCCAAGCCGGTGCCGGCCAGGTACTGGTCAAGGTGACGGCGCAGGCTCATGGCCCGCCGCGAGCGTTTGAGTTGCACGGCCGGCAGTTGGTCGTTGCGGAAGGTGAGGGGTGCACCGGCTGCCACCAGGTCGTTGAGGGTAGCTTCCAGATCGGCCGGCCCGGGCGAAAGACGGTAGGTTTGGGCCAGCGGGTCGGGAGTAGCGGAAGGAGTTTGCGCGGAAAGGACCGGAACCGTAAAAAGAAAACAGAGAAGGACAAAAAGTGAATGGCGGAAGAAGTAAGTTGTTATTTTGCCCCGCCGCCCCCTCGAAGAGGGGAGTACTGAGGTTGCTAAACCTTCACCTCGAAGGATCGCTTTGCGATCAAGATAAGCAGCGCAGCTAATCCTTTCATCCCTCGTTCCTTCCTTCCTTTTCTCCCCCCCTCGGGGGGCTAGGGGGGAATCGCGTGAGGTGCCTGGACGGGGCGACGAAGGGGCAGGGCTTGCCCCTGCCCGGAGGAAGCAGCCCGCAGGGCCAAGCCGGCAGGCGCGCCGGGAAGGGACCGGCCCCGGCCCGGCAGGGACGGGGACACGCCCGCAAAATGCCCGCCATGCACCTGAGGCACTAGCGGCACTGGCCGGAAAGGAGGACGGTGGATTGGTCATCGGAGAGGGTGTAAGATAAGTTAGACAGGGGTATAACGTTATCTAACACTTCGCGCAGATCGGTGCCGTCGAAAACGGCGGTGATGACTGACTCACAGTCGCTGAGGCCGCTGACGTTATCGGTGTCGATGCTGACCCCGTAGGCGTTGCCGATCAGGGGCAGGGCCTCGCTGAGGGGGGTGCGCTCGAAGACCAGGCGGCTGGTGCGCCAGGCATGGCGGTTGAGGTGGGGCGACTCGGTGACGATAATGGTCCGGTCGGCGGTGAGGCAGGCATTCTGGCCGGCGCGGATGTCTTGCACGGTGCTGCGTTGGCGGTCCATGACCCGGACGCGGCCGCTGGAGACTTCTACGTCCACTGCCCGATTGACGCGGTCGGTACGAATATTAAAACTGGTACCCAGCACTTCTACCATAGCCTCGCCGACGGTGATGGTGAAGGGGTGCGTCTCGTCGCGGGTGATATCGAAAAACGCCTCGCCAGTGAGGGTCACGCGGCGGTCGGCGGCGGAAAAGCCGCGATTCAGGCTAAGTTCGGAACCGGCATTGAGGATGACCTCGCTGCCATCGGTCAGGGTGACCGCCAGCGGGGCGGCGGCGGCCCGGTAAACCTGCGGGCCGGTGTAAAGGTAAAGGGCGGCGGCGGCCACGCAGATCACGGCCGCTGCGGCGGCGGCCAGGCGCAGCCAACGGCGGCGCGGCAGCGCCGGGCGGGCGGCGGGGGCACCGGGGTGCAGAGGCACGATGAGGGCCTGGTGCTGCGACATGCGCCCCCGCAAGCGGCCCAGGGCCGCTTCGGTATCGGGTTCGAAACCCCGACCGTAGCCGGTGGTCAGTTGATCTATTTGCTTCTTATCGTTCAAATCAGGGGAAGTTAATTTGCCCCCGACGAGGGCAAATTTTAGTTTGTCAAGAGGGGTCTTGTACCACTTGGACACCAGAATTGTCCGTGTCCCTCACAAGGATACGGCAATAAATTGGGCACAGGGGTCAGGGAGAAGACGAAAGCGGAGTAAGGATCGACTAAAAGTGTTCGGATGTCAGCAAGTCAACAAAAAGGCAACCCCCAGCAGCGGTGCCAGGTATTCGCGCAGCATTTTGTAGGCGCGGCCCATTTGGTTTTCGACGGTCTTTGGACTCAGTTCCAGTTGCTCGGCGATTTCCCGGTGGGTCAGGTCTTCAAAACGGCTCAGTACGTAGATCAGTCGGCAGCGTTCGGGCAGGCGGTTGATCGCCTCGTCTACCCGCTGTTGCAGTTCGGCCGCCAGCAGCGGCTGCAGGGTGGTGTCGGCACCGCCGCCGGTGTCGGGCGGTTCGGTATCGTCGGTCGGGATACGTTTTCGGTCGCGCAGGTAATTCAGGCTGCGGTTGCGAACGGCCCGGCGCAGGTAGGCCCCCACCCCGCTGACGGGGCGGGCGGATTCTCTTTTTTCCCAGAGGCGCAGAAATAATTCCTGCACCACGTCCTCGGCCGCCGCGCCGTCCTGTAACAACCGGTAGGCCACGCGGCATAGATCGGCGTAGTGCCGGCGAAACAGTTCGTCCAACGCAGTGGGGTCACCCCCGCTGAGGGCGGCAAAAAGTTGTTCGTCAGAGACGTTTTCCGGCACGGTCGGCGTAGTTGTGAATCAGTTGGACGGACAATGTACCAAAAATCGTTCATAAGCCCGGAACTTCTACGGTTATTTGGTCCGTGCCACGAAAAGCAATACCTTCCCCCTTTGTAAACCACCCGTTATTTTTTATGCAATTAGCCAAACGTTTATTCGGCCTGCTGGCCGCCCTGCTCTTTCCCCTGTTGGCTTTCGCCCAGGAGACGGAAGCCCAACAAACCCTTGATGAACGGATCAACTCCGTCTTCAACCCCATCACGGATTTTATCTCCGCCATCATCTTTTTCACCGTCCCCATCGGGGGCGGACGGGCCATTCCCTTCGTGCTCATTTGGCTCATTTTGGGTGCCCTGATCTTCACCCTTTATACCGGTTTTGTCAACATCCGTGCCTTCCCCCACGCCATTGCGGTGGTGCGCGGCCTCTACGACGACCCCGACGACCCGGGCGAAGTATCGCACTTTCAGGCCCTCACGGCCGCGCTTTCGGGCACGGTGGGCGTGGGTAACATTGCCGGCGTGGCCATTGCCGTCTCGCTGGGCGGGCCGGGTGCTACTTTCTGGATGATCCTGGCGGGCCTGCTCGGCATGTCTTCCAAATTCGTGGAATGCTCGCTGGGCGTCATGTACCGCGACGTGCACGCCGACGGCTCCGTCTCCGGCGGCCCCATGTACTACCTCAGCAAGGGCCTGGCCGACCGCGGCCCCTTCCTGGCCAACCTGGGTAAGGTGCTGGCCGTGCTGTTCGCCATCTTTTGCATCGGCGGCTCCTTTGGCGGCGGCAACATGGTGCAGGTCAACCAGGCCACCAGCCAGCTCATCGCCGTTACCGGCGGCACGGAAAGTTTTCTCTTCGGGCAGGGCTACCTGTTCGGCGTGGCCATGGCCGTCATTGTAGGCATTATTATCATCGGCGGCATCCAGTCCATCGCCAAGGTGACGGACAAGATCGTTCCCTTCATGGTGGGCATCTATGTTATCGCGGCCCTGGTTATCCTGATCGGTAACTTCTCACAAATTCCCGCCGCTTTCGGCGAGATCTTCGCCGGCGCCTTCAGCCCCGACGCGCTTTACGGCGGCGTCATCGGCGTGCTTATCCAGGGTTTCCGGCGGGCGGCCTTCTCCAACGAGGCGGGCGTCGGCTCGGCCTCCATCGCCCACTCGGCCGTCAAAACGGACGAGCCGATCTCCGAAGGCGTCGTGGCCCTGCTCGAACCGTTCATCGACACCGTGGTCATCTGTACCATGACCGCCCTGGTCGTCATCATCTCCGGCTACGGCGACATCGGCCAGGAAGCTGCTTTCGAGAGTTTCACCTCCGGTGCCGGCGACTCGGCGGGCATCGCGCTCACCTCTTCCGCCTTCGAGCAGACCATCAGCTGGTTCCCGCCCATACTGGCTATGGCGGTCATCCTCTTCGCACTCTCCACCATGATCTCGTGGTCCTACTACGGCCTCAAGGCCTGGGGTTACCTCTTTGGCGAGGACAAGTGGAAGCAGAACCTCTACAAGCTCATTTTCTGCATCTTTATCGTCATCGGTTCGGCCATTTCCGCCAAATCGGTCTTCGATTTCGGCGATGCCATGATCTTTGCCATGTGTTTCCCCAACGTGCTGGGCCTCTACCTGCTCATGCCGCGGGTAAAGGAAGCCTACAACACCTATAAGCGCAAGATCGACACGGGCGTGATCGTGCACATGAAAGACCGGCCGGCGAAATAAGGGTACAGCCCTTATTTCGGTAGGCGGCTTTGCCGCCGGTACTTTGGACCGGCCTACGCATATACTATTAGAAAGCCGCTTTCGCCATTTGGCGGGGGCGGCTTTTTAGTTGGGCCGGGGCCGGGGCCGGGCGTACTTTGCGGGGCGTGTCCCTCGGCTGACGCCTCGGGCCGGTGCCTTCCAGGGTTCGCTGATCGCTCCGTGCTGCGCACCCTTCCTCCGGTCGGCCTTCCAGGCACCTCACGCTCTAAGAGCAGAAGGGAAACAGGAACAGAGGCATTGGAGAGGTTACCATTGTTGATTGAAGGCATGCGTTTAAAAACCAAAGTTTTTCATGCGAATCCGAACTTCCCGAATATTGCCTCCGTTTTTATAAATACGCCCCACTAAGCTTTATTCCTAACCAACCACACCACACCGATCATGCTTAACCAAACTACCGGCCAGGGCAAAGCCCCGGCCCAGACCGCCCGCCACGTCGCCGGCTACCAGCGGCCCTCCCGCAATCCCGGCGGCGTCAAACCCGCCGACAACACCGGCAAGCCGCCCATCACTTACGCGGAACTGCTGAAACGCGAGGTCCCCACCTTTAATGTGAAGGGCTATCTCGATTACCTGCGCAAGCGCAAGTAAAACAGCTTACCCAACCTGATACACAAACGGCCGTGATGCGCAAGCATCACGGCCGTTCGTTGTTAGATTCGGATGTTCGGATATCACTACCTGTTCATAATTTCCGCAATCGTGCTATAGTATCCTCCATCACCGTACATTTTACGGTTCTTAAAAAGGGATTGTTTCAGGTCTTTGAAGGCAATGGTATAAATTTCCTCCAGCGAGGTGATGGGATAGCCCCCGGGCGCAAATGAACCGTCGATCAATTGTCTGCTGATCGGGCTTTCCTCCAGGCCGAGCAAATTCTCCCAGATCGCCGCACACAGCCGTTCTTTGCGGGCAATAGTGGAGCCGGGCGGCTCCGGGTCCTTGCCCTGGTGTACTTGCTTGAAATAATCGCCGTAGAGTTGATACACTTCGGCCACCTCCTTTTCCTTCAGGCTCGGATCGGCGACATGGGCATAGTGCACTGCTCCTTCGATGGTGTAATAAACGGGGGTTAATATATCGTGTGGCATGATACCGGAATTTGGGGATGATTCAAATTGTTGAACAGCTACGGCTACTATTCCTCCGGTACGGGCGGGCATTTAGTCAACTGCTCCTGTACACCCCGTAAACTTACTACACCATAATCATTACCCCAGGCGTGGTTGATGTAATTGATCACGTTTACCACCTGAAAATCGGAGAGATCGTCTTCGATAATGGCGGTCATCACATTGTTATAGAGCGTATCGTTCACCCGCACGGGGCCGGCCATGCCGTAGCGGATGTGGCAGGCCGTGAGGAGGTTATTATCGCGCAGGTAGTCGGAATTTGCCAGGGGCGGGATCAGTTCACCCAGCCCGGCACCGGTTTCCATGTGGCAGTTGGCGCAGTGGGTCACGTACAGGGCCTCGCCCTGCCGGAACTGCGTTTGGCCGCACTGACTGAGGAGGAGGAGAAGAAGGACGGGAAGAAAAAGAGGAGCTTTTTCATGGATGGCCGAGCCGGCTTTTAAAAGTCAATTTTCCCGCGCAGTGCCTTGATCTCCCCGCGCTGTTTCTTGCGTTGGAGCCGCTTTTTGGTTCCGGCCCGGAAGGCACCGGCACGTCGCTTCCTGGGGATGGGCACGACTTTGTCCAACAGGAAGCGGCGCATCTTGTCGACGGCCAGTTTCTTGTTTTTCACCTGCGACCGCGATTCCTGAACGGTAAAGCGCAGTTTTCCATCCGTGGTGAAATTGCGTTTGGCGTGGTACTTCAGCCACTGGCGTTCGCGGTCGGTCAGACCGGCGCTTTCGTGGGGGGTGAAGGTGACGGCCACTTTTGTTTCAGTCTTGTTTACGTGCTGCCCGCCCGCGCCCGAGGAGCGGGAGGTTTCAAATTGCAGTTCGGTTTGAATCAGGGGCCAGTCCATACTACTTTTCGGGCGGCCGGGCCGCGTTTTTGGCGGGCGGCGGTGCCGCCCCGGGTACGGTTTCCCAACGGCGGGCCGGGGGGAATAGTTCTCCGCCGACCTTTCCGATTCGGAGGTGCGGTACCGCCCCTACAACCGTAAAATTTTTGTAGTTTTGTCAGCACTACCCGGGTTTTGTCCTGAGTGGCTCAAGTCTACAACTTACGGGGCGCAAGTTGCCTCACTAAATTGCGGGGCACCGCCCCCTCTTCCGATCATGCCAAAGAAACAACAACAGCCTACTTCCGCCTCACGGCGCAAATTCATCGTTCAGGGCGGCACCGCGCTGGCGGGTTTCACCATCGTGCCCCGCTACGTGCTTGGGCGGCAAGGGCTATACTGCCCCCAGTGATAAACTCAACATCGTCGGGATCGGCGTGGGCGGTAAGGGCACCAGCAACCTGGAAGCTCTGGAGAGCCAGAACATCGTCGCGCTCTGCGACGTGGACTACGCCAGGGCCGAGGAATCCTTCAAGCGTTTCCCGAAGGCGAAGAAGTACAAGGACTACCGCGTGATGTACGACGAGATGATGAAAGACATCGACGCCGTCGTGGTTTCCACGCCCGATCACTCGCACGCCCTGCCCGGCCTGATCGCGCTGCGCAATGACAAGCACGTTTACATCGAGAAGCCGCTGGCGCATAACATCCGCGAAGTGCGCCTGCTGACCGAAGCCGCCGCCGCACGGCCCAAGGTGGCTACCCAGATGGGCAACCAGGGTGCCTCGGGCGAAGGAACCCGCCGGATTCAGGAAATGCTGGCCGCCGATATGATCGGTGAGGTTCATACCATCCACGCCTGGACCAACCGGCCCATCTGGCCCCAGGGCGGCAAAGTACCCGAAGGCACCATGCCCGTGCCCGCTACGCTGGACTGGAACCTCTGGCTGGGTGCGGCCGAAGAACGTCCCTATCACGAGGCTTACCACCCCTTTAGCTGGCGCGGCTACTGGGATTTCGGCACCGGTGCTCTGGGCGACATGGCTTGCCACATCATCGACTCGTCTTTTTACGCGCTCGATCTGGGTTATCCCAGTTCCGCGCAGGCCAGTGTGGGCCAGGTGTACAGCCAAAACTGGAACCCCGACTACCACCCCGAGACCGCGCCGCCCAGCTCCACCATCCACCTCGAATTTCCCGCGCGCGGCAAGGGCCGCCCCGCCGTATCCATGCACTGGTACGACGGCGGCATCCTGCCCCAGCGCCCGGAAGAACTGCTGCCCGACGAAATGATGGGCGAATGGGGCGGCGGCGTGATCCTGGAAGGTACCAAGGGTAAACTGATGCACGATGTATACGGCAACAACCCCCGCCTGATCCCCACCACCCGCATGGAGGAGAAGATGCCCGAACCCACCATGCCCCGCGTGGAGGTGAGCCACCAGATGGACTGGGCCAATGCCGCCAAGGAAGGCCGCCAACCCAGCTCGCACCTGGGCAAGGCCGGCCCCCTGACCGAAACCGTGCTGATGGGCAATCTGGCCATCCGGGGTTACGACCAGCGTTTCCCAAAAGCCGGTGGCAAGAAAGACGAGTACAACGTGCCCGGCCGCACTACCCTGATCTGGGACGGACCCAATATGCGCGTGACCAACGTGGAGGAGATGAACCACTTTGTGACCAAAGAGTACCGCGAGGGCTTTGAGGTAAAGGGATAGGGAGGAAGGATTTCTTGTCTTGTTTCCTCGCGTGAGGGATAGGAGGTGTTGTTTGAACGGAGCGTAGCGGAGAGAGTGCCGGATAGCCCGACCCCGCCCCGCAGTATTGCGGGACGGGGACACGCCCGAAAGATCAATAGCTAATTCACCTCCATCGGCACCTCCATCAACAGGATGCGGGCGGACGAGGTAGAGGTGAGTGAAATGGCGTCCGTGCCGGTTATGCCCACTGCATCGCGGGTGTCCAGTTCCTGACCGGCTACGGTTGCCCGGCCCTCCAGCACGAAAACATAAAGGCCGTTGCCCGCCTTTTTGACCCGGTAGTCCGCCGTTTGTCCGGCCGTGAACCGGCCGATGGAGAAGTAGGCATCCTGATTGATCCAGACGCCCTCCTGTTCCGGGTGGGGGGAGAGGACCTGGGCGAATTTGCCGTCCATGGCCGCCTCGTCGAGTGCGATCTGGTCGTAGCGCGGCTCCAGTCCCTTGGCGCGGGGGTGGACCCAGATTTGAAGAAATTTTACCGCCTCGTCCTTGTTTTTATTGTATTCCGAGTGCGCCACGCCCGTGCCGGCTGACATGACCTGAATGTCGCCCTGCCGGATGACGGTGGTGTTGCCCATGCTGTCTTTGTGTTCCAGGTCTCCCTGGAGGGGGATGGAAATAATTTCCATGTCGCGGTGTTGGTGGGTATCGAAGCCCCGGCCGGGGGCCACGTGGTCGTCGTTGAGTACGCGCAGCACGCCGAAGCCCATGCGTTCGGGGTTGTAGTAGTTGGCAAAACTGAAGGAGTGGTTGCTCTGGAGCCAGCCGTGGTCGGCGGCACCCCGGGTGGCGGCGCGGTGGAGGATGGTTTGCATGGCGGATGTGTTTTAAGAAGTGATGCAGCTTTAATTGTTGTAGCTACACCGATCTTAACACGTCTGTTGTAGGGGGAGGTCGGGCTGGGCTAGTGTAAAAATCTGTCGCCTGGCGACAGTGGGGGGAGGGGGAATTTTACTCCCCACCCCGTAGCCACTGCAGTGCTGCTTCCAACGTAGGGTCCGCCGTTTCCGTTGTTACTGCTTCCACTACCACGTCCGGTATTACCTCCGCGCCGTAGGGGTTTTTGTCCCGGTCGCCGTAAATGGAGATCGTGAGCAGCAGCATGCCGCCGTCGGGCATCGTGATGTTAGTGTTGGTGGTGGAATAGCCGGCCGTGGGCTGCCCGAAACTGCGGGTATGCTTGCGCCCCCGAAAGGCAATAGTTGTGACCTCGCCCGAGCTGGCCGTACTCGGACCGGTCAGCACGGCAACGCGGGGGTTCGGATATTTAAGGTGATAAGGTTTTCCACTAACTTCGGCGAAGCGGCTATCATCCTGATAGCTTCCGCCATCCTCGTAGCGCCACGCATTGGCATTCGCGCCGTCGCGGTCCATGAAATAGCCGCAAACACCTTCGCCCAGTAACGGCCCGATACCCGCCAGCATGGGCCAACAGTTGCCGCCGGTATTCTGTCTCAGGTCCAGTACCCAACCCGTCGTTTTTTTAGTATCCAGTGAAGCGATCAGTGCCTGTAGGCTGTCCGCAAAGCGAGTACTCATGGAAGGATTGCCGCTGCTAAAATCCGGCATACTCAGGTAGGCGATGCGCCCATCTATTCGGTGCCCTTCCGTGTACTCCTGGGTGAAGACCGCCGGGACGGTTTCGCCCTCCTCCCCGGCATCATTACCCGACCATTTCGCTACCTCGGCGGGCGTCATGAAGAAGGAGTGCTCGTTTACCCGCCGCAGGGTATAGCTGACGGCCTCGTAAGTATCGGCGGGCTTGGCGGCCCCGGTGCTGATTCGATCGGCGTCGCGGCGCAGGACCGGCCAGTCTATGTCCTCGCGTCCCAGTGCCATCGTCGTTAAGTGCTGAAACAGCGTGTCGAGGTAAGCAGCGGCCGAGTCGGTGGGAGGCAGGTTGTCAAAGGGCACTTCTTCCCAGGTGATGTCGTCGAACCAGGCCGTGCCGCCGCCGGTGAGGAAGCAGCCCAGACGGATGGTATCCACGCGGGCGTCGATATAGAAATTGAGACTGACCGTCGTCCAGTCATTGGTTCCCCTCAGGTCTTCCGAGGCAGCATAGCCGATGTACGATCCGCCGTCGGCCCCCTTGCCGTAGGCATAAAGGTGCGCGCCTTCGCCGTCCACATTTTCGGTGCGGATGCGGCCGGTGATGGTATAACGGGTCAGTTCTTTACGGTTGTTGGCGATCTCCTGGTAAGCCAGGCCGCTATCGTAGGCGGTAAACGGTCCGGTCAGGCGTAGTGCCCGGCCCGCTCGCCCGGGTGCCGGCACCAGTGCAGTGGCGGGGTCGGCCAGCCGGTCAACCGTCCAGGCCGCCGGTTGGCCGGGGGTGCCGGCGGGCGTCTCAAAATCGGTATTCTGAAACGACTGGGCCGCGAGGCCGATGGGGATAAGGAAGCAGCCTAAGATGGACAGACGTAACATGGATGGGTTATTTAGGCCGTGAAGTTGCGGCCCTGCCACCACTTGGCCCGCCGTTATTTCGTGAATGCGGGTGATTTTAGCACCAACCCGTGCGTCGATCCGGCGGGCAGTCCGTTTCTTGTGTTCAGTGGGCGGTCAACTCCACTCCACTCCACTACTATATGCCCACCGTTCCCACCAAGGCTGCACCCGATAGCAAATTATTCCGGCCGGGGCATATTTCGCTCTACTGGTGGTGCCAGTTGCTGGGATGGGGGGCGGTCATCCCCTACTGGTATTATTACGAACCCAAGGTTCACGGCTATGTTATCCCCCTGCTGTTTTTGTTGGTTCAGGCCGTCAGTCAGGTACTGGTTACGGATTGCTACCGGCGGCTGGCGCACCGTTTCGGCTGGGTTAACCTTTCCCTCCCGCGCTTGCCCCCCCTTATCGTACTGGCCTGGTTGGCACTCACGGCCCAGTATTTGCTCATGTCCTTTGTCGTGTTCAAGGTCCGCTACGGCTGCTGCCTCGATTCCGATATCCTGCTGGGCGCACTGGCGGGCGGCTCGCGCTACCACGCCATCTGGTTGCTGGCGTTTCACCTTTATCATTTCGCCCGCCAATCTTCCCGGGCCGCCGCCGATTCCGCCCGCCACCTGCAACTGGCCGCCGAGGCCCGCATGGCCAAACTGACTTCCGAACTCAATCCTCACTTCCTGTTCAATTGCCTCAACGGCATTCGCGCCCTTACCCGCGAAGACCCCGCCCGTAGCCGGGAGGCCATCGACCGGCTGGCCGCGCTGCTGCGCTATTCCCTCCGCCACGGCGAAAACACCCGGGTGCCGCTGGCCGAGGAGATCGCCATCATCACCGATTACCTGGAACTGGAAAAAATGCGTCTGGAAGAACGGCTGCGGGTGGGGTGGGAGTTACCTCCGGCACTGGATTCCTTTTTTCTCCCGCCACTCAGCCTCCATACGCTGGTCGAAAATGCCGTCAAGCACGGCGTCGCAGCCCGGCCCGGGGGCGGGGCGATTGAAATTCGGCTGACCGCTACCGATAATCACTGGCAACTGATTGTCACCAACGACGGCCCCTATTCCCCTTCCGGCATCAATGGCAACGGGCTGGCCAACCTCCGCCAGCGGCTGGAAGTGATCTACGGCCAAGGGGCGTCCCTGACCGTTTCCGGCACCACCGACCAGACCCGGGCCGAACTCACCATTCCCTCTCACTAATGAAAACCCTCCGCTGCCTGCTCATCGACGACGAGCGCCTCGCCCGCGTGGAACTCACCGCCCTGCTCTCCGAGATCGAGGGCTGCTCCGTGATCGGCGAAACCGGTCATCCCGAGCAGGCGGCCGCCCTGATCGGCAAGCTCCGACCCGATTTGCTCTTCCTGGATATCAATATGCCCGGCTGCAACGGCTTCGAGCTGCTGAGCCAACTGGCACACTGCCCCCCGGTGGTCTTCGTTACGGCTTACGACGAGTTTGCCCTGCGTGCCTTCGGCGTTCATGCCCTCGACTACTTGCTCAAACCCGTGACACCCGCCCGTCTGGCGGACTGTATCCGGGCCATCCGGAACCGACAAACGGCGGCTGCCGCCCCCGGGCGGCAGCTGTTCATCCCCTCCGATTACGGCGGTCACTACCTGCCCCTGGCCGAAGTTTTCCTCATCCGCGCCTATGGGCACTACCTTCGCTTCTACCATCAGAGCGGCAGCGATTTGCTTTACCAGACTCTCGAACAGATGGAGGCCGGCCTGCCCGGGGAAGAATTTTTCCGGGCCAACCGCTCCGCTATTTTTCGCGTTTCCGCCGTCACGGGGCGGCAACGGCTTAGCCGGGGGCGCTACCTCTTCCAGCTTCCGGGCGGGCAGCAAGTCACCGTTTCCGAGCGGCAGGCGGTCCTTTGGCGGCAGCGTGGGCCGGACGAATAACTCCGTCCTTATTTGATCCGCGGGTCCAGCATTACGCGCTTGGCCAGGGTAACCAGCAGTTCGCGGCGGTCGGCGGCGTCGTACTGCTCGGCACCTTTTTCCAGGTTGTTTACGGCCAGTTTCACGGCAAAGGGCTGGGTGGTCGCTACTTCCAGTATCCGGCCGTCATTCAGTAGGCGGCCCGGTACGCCCTCCACCTTTATTCCCTGACCGGCCGTGCTCGCCTTAATCTCATTCGACTTTTGCACCTTCGAGACGGGGTCGTATACCTCCAGCACGAAATCCGCCGTTACACCGTTCGCACCCACTTGCTGGTAGCACTGAAAAATATTGGTCCCCCGCGTACGGGTCACGGGCGTTTCGGCGGGCAGGCCCAGCACTTCCAGCAGCACTTTTTCGTCAATGTAGGAGCAAGCATCCGGCAGGCTCGGCTGCTCGTTTACGCCCGAAGCGGCCAGCGGCGGCAGTTCCACCTCGTCCTGGTCCAGCGGGGGGGCGGTGGTGCGCGGGTCGAAATCCATTTCGGTCTGCGCTTCGGTTTCCTCGTCGGCGGCGGGTTCGTTACCGCAGGCGGCAAGGGAAAATACCAGCATTAGCAGGGGCAGCAGGCGGAGGTAGGTGGTCTTCATCGGTTCTGATCGGTTGTTCGCCGCAAAAGTAAGGCGGCGCGGCATATGTTGGGTGTTTTCTTTCGGCAAAGGGTTTCGCCCGTACTTTAGCTGCGGTGATCGTCGCACGCTCCTCGGAGCCACTGATCAGACTTACCGCTGATATGTTACCTACGGTAACCATCGTAAGCTTCTCGGAGTTAGTACTTTTGCATTCAGTTCCACGTGCAGGCTGGTCCAATATTCTAAATTACCAAAGGCGCAGCCTTCATCAAAAATACGGGCGCAGCCCACTCATGAAACCAATCCTTTACCTCACCCTCCTCGCCCTGCTCACCGCCTGCTACGAAGACAGCGCCGGCTGCCTGGACCCCGATTTTGCCAACTACGACGTAAACGCCGACGTGGCCTGCGACGGCTGCTGCGAGGCACCCAGCCTGCGCCTGCAGTTCGACCACCGCTACGGCGATGACGCGCTGGGCGCGGCGGCCGACACCTTTTACGTGGACGGCGCGGGCAACGCGTTTCGCATCGACCGGATCAGGATGTACCTCAGCGATATCGCGTTCCGGGCGGCGGACGGAACGATCCGGCCCGCCCTGGATACCGTGGCGGGAGCCACCGTCGGCACGGCGGGAGATACGGTGGCTACTGAGTTTAACAGCAACCTGGTACTGCTGGACAGCCGGGCCGCCACCGCCCGGGAAGTGGGCAGCCTGCGCACCGGCTTCGAATTGAATGTCCTGCAATTTACCGTCGGGGTAGGAGAGCCGGCGGACCGCGTCTTGCCCACGGGCTTGCCCTCCGGCCACCCGCTGGGGCCGCAGCCGGGGCGGATGTACCTGGGAGCAGACTCGGGTTACGTGCAACTAAAGGTGGAACTTTTTCGCGATACCACCGCCGCTGACACGGTGCCATTGGCACTCAACATCATCGGCACCACGCCCGTCTTCCTCGATCTGGGCCAGAATGTGCGGCCGGCGGCGGGCTTTGATTTGCGGGCGGTACTGGAGGTGAACTATGCCCGCCTATTCAGTTCGGCCGACGTGCGGGGCGATGAGGCGGCCCTTAGGACGGTAATTGTCGGCTCACTGACCGAGATATTTACACTTCGTGAACTCATCAGCGAGTGAGCCGCGTAACTTTGATTGGGAGTTAACGTTTAAGGAAGACGGTTCAAATCCGCGAATCAACCGATTACTTTCGCGTGAGGTGCCTGGAAGGGTGGCGCGTCAGCGACGAGTGCGCAGCACCGAGCGAACAGCGAGCCTGGTAGGGACCGACCCGAGGCGTTAGCCGAGGGGCACGCCCAGGAAAACCACCCCACTACTCTTACTATCCGTTATCAAACCGGCCGGGAAAAATTAAAACAACGATGCAACTTAAATTCACCTTTTTTGCCCTGGCCCTGCTGGGCGTCCTGCTCTTCGCCACCTGCGAGGACGACGACAACGGCGCCACTACCGGAGATGTGGAACTGGATTTCAAGGCCGTGTATGACGGGCAACCCTTTCAAACCCAATCCGTCGCCTACGATTATCCCGGCGACGCCGAAGTGAAATTTCAAATTTTCCAGTTTTACCTGTCCGACGTGACACTGTTAGGTGAGAACACAACTGCCGATCACTTGCTTTCGGAGGTCGAGTTGGTACGCTTTCGCGACCAGTTTGACATCACGCTTGCCCGCGCCGGAGTCAATCTGCCATTTACCAATGTGCCCGTGGGTACGTACCGTGCCGTGCGTTTCGGTTTGGGTGTGAAGCCGGAACTGAATGCCCGGCCGCCCAGTGAATTTGCCGCTGATTTTGCCCTGAACGAGAATGAATACTGGGGCCCCGCCGGCATGTATGTTTTTGCCAAGATTGAGGGCAATGCGCAGGTGGACAACGACGGCCTGTTTGACGATAAACTCACCTACCACATGGGCCGTAATGATTATTACGTGACGGTCACGTCAGAGTCGCCCCTCACCGTATCCGGCAGTACGCCGGCCGTGGCCGAATTTCAGGTAGACCTCGAAAAGGTGATGGCGCGCTCCGCAAACGATTACCTAAACATTGCCGATACCACTATTCAGGTGGTGCACGGTAGTAATCAGGAGGTGCTGCAGTATTTGTGGCAGAACTTGCAAACCAGTCTGGTACGGGTAAGTCAGTAGGGTTTTCGGGCGTGCCCGGGGCTAACGCCCCGGTCGGTCCCTTACCGGCTCCCTGTCGGTCGGTGCTGCGCACCGGTCGGCAAGCCGCCCACCGTCCAGGCAACTCACGCGGTTACCCCTTGACCGTTTTTCCAACCGTTACTTCATGATTCAGCCAACCCCACCGTCCAGTGCTGCCCCCCGGGCAATCGGGCGGTGGGGTTTTGCCGTTACGGGCCTGCTGGCCGCTTATCTCCTGCTTACCTACCTGAGTTGCCGGCCCGGTAAGGAGCCGCAGGCGGCCGATTTCCAGATCGACGAGCCGGCCGAGTTTGCCAGGCTCCTCTACCCCGCCGCCAACCCCTCCACGGCGGCGGGGGTGGAGCTGGGGCGACGGCTGTTCTACGATCCCATTCTCTCGGCCGATAGCACCATTTCCTGCCAGAGTTGCCACCGGCCCGAACTGGCTTTCACCGACGGCGGGGCCACCAGCACCGGTATCGGCGGGCGGCGGGGGCGGCGGTCGGCACCCAGCCTGACCAACGTGGGCTACCTGCACCAAACGCTGTTCTGGGACGGCCGCTCCGACGATCTGGAAACCCAGGCCCTACACCCCGTGGCCGCGCCCGACGAGATGGGCGGCGACTGGCCCACCATCATCCAGCGGCTACGCCGCCACCCCGATTACGGCAAGCGGCTGACGGAGGCGCTCCAGCTGGCCGGGCCGCAGGAAATCTCGCCCGACCACGTGGGCCGCGCACTGGCGCAGTTTCAGCGCTCGCTCATCAGCTCCGACAGTAAATATGACCGGGTGCAGCGCGGTGAGGCCGAGTTTACGCCCGCCGAACTCCGCGGTTGGGCCATCTTCTTCGATGCCGATGAGAACCTGCCCGATGCCGAGTGCGGCCACTGCCACAATGCCCCCCACTTTACCAACCAGGAGTTCTTTAATAACGGCCTGGATACGGCCCGTTCGCTGGGTGATTTTGCCGATAAGGGCCGGGGGGCAATTACCGGCCACGCGTGGCAGAACGGTTTGTTCCGCACGCCCAGCCTGCGCAACGTGGCCGTGACCGCGCCCTATATGCACGACGGCCGTTTCTCCACTCTGGAGGAGGTGATCGACCACTACAATACCGGCGGTGCGTATGCGGAAAATGTCAGCCCCAATGTGCGTCCCCTCCACCTGAGTGAGCAGGATAAGGCGGACCTGGTTACCTTTTTAGGTACGCTGACGGATTCGGTGTTTTTGGCGAGGGAGGCGTATGGGTCGCCGTTTTAATCCTGATTTATGTCTATTGGACGTTTATTCTATTTAAATATCCATTATTCAAAAAGGTCTTCGAATTCATCCAATTCAGCAAGTCTTTTTTTCATGACAGGAGACCAATTGGATTTCACCAACTTTGAAAGTTGACGAACATCTTCCTCGGAAGCTTGGCTGTTTGCAAGTGCTTCAAAAAATTCCAGTCGATCGATCAGCGATTGAATCCGGGATAGCCCGATAGAAGAAGGCACCCCAATGAGGTAGCCTTCGTCAGTTTGTTGAATTTGGATGGCCATGGTTAGGTTGTTGCTGCTGTTTGCTTCAACAAGAATAAGGATTTATTGGTTGCGGATTCACTATTCGGCCAGAATTTAATCCTCCTCATCCCAGCGCAGGCGGACTTCCATGCCACTGGTGTAGCGGGCAATCAGCTCATCGTTTTCACCGGTGAGGAGGAGGTAAGCCTCGATATCCGTCTGGGATTCGATGAGGTCGAGCGCGAGATCGGGGCCGAGGACCATGCAGGCCGTGGCAAAACCGTCGGCCGTGGCACAATCGGGGGCGAAGACGGTGGCACTCAGCAGCGTGTTGCGCTCCGGGTAGCCGGTGCGGGGGTTGATGGTGTGGCCGTAGCCGCCCTGCTTGTTTTCGTAAAAGTTGCGGTAGTTGCCCGAAGTGGCGATGGCCTCGTCTTCCAGCGGCAGGGCCAGTTCGTAGGCGGTGGCGGCGGCACTCGGGTCGGGCGTACTGATGCCCACCAGCCACGGCATGGCGGTAGAGCGGCGGCCCCGTGCGCTCAGTTCGCCGCCGATATCGACGAGATAATTACGCAGGCCGCGCCTGGTCAGGTAAGCCGCTAGCAGGTCCACGCCGTCACCCTTGGCCGTGGCACTGAAATCGAGTTGAACGCCGGGCAGGGACTTGCGCAGAAAACCGCTGCTGTCGAGGGTGAGTTTATCCATGCCCACCAGGGCCATGAGCGAATCTACGCGCAGGCTGTCGACCTCTTCCACCGCCCGCTTCTCGGTGTAGCCGAAGCCCCAGTAGTTGACCAGCGGCATAATGGTGGGTTGCAGGGCACCGCCGGAGCGTTGGCTCAGGTCGCGCGCCAGCTGGTAGTTACTCAGGAAACTGGGCGAGCCGCTCACGTCCAGTCCCTCCTCGGATCGGTTGAAGCGGGAGACGGTGCTTTCGGGTACGTAGGTGCTAACCTCCTCATTAAAGGCCACCAAGAGGCTGTCGAGGGACTGTTGTAATTTTCTGATTTCCTCACCGGTATAACTGACCTGGTAATAGGTACCCATCGTTTCGCCGCGCACCTTATATACGATCGGCTCGTCGGTAGGGGGCGTGGTTTCGCAGGCGGCGAGGGTGGCAAGCAGTAGAGTCAAGAGAAGGAGGTAACGCATGGCGGGAAGGGAATTGGTGGCGCAAAAGTAGGGTTTGGCGGCGAATGGAAGTTGAGAGTGAATTACGGTTTCGGTCCGGATACACCATCGGTTGCCTGCCAACAAGACTTACGCGTGTCTCCGGCCGGTCAATAAAATTGGTTTGGAAAGAAATAGTTGGACGGCAAGGGTTCCGGCCGTACCTTGATGGGCACAAAATTCCCCCTTATGCGCCCCATGCCTTTTACCCTGGTTATTTTACTGGCCATCCTGCTGGCTCCCTTCGCACTCAACGGCCAGAAAACAACTAACCGTTACACCAGCGAAATCAAGCAGAGCGAAGCCGCTCCCGCCGCCGCGCTGCAAGCCTGGACCACCGACGTGGATAATCGCTTCACCCTCGAACCGCTAGACGAGCAGCGCGACCGTAACGGCCTGAACCACCGGCGCTACCAAATCAACTACCTGGGCTACCCCCTCAAGGGCCTGCACCTGACCACACACGAACGCCGCACCGGCGGCAGCCAGGTGGCCGCGCCCCGCCGCCTGCCCGTACCCGGTCTGATCACCTTGCCCGCTCGCAAGATGACGGCCCCGGAACTACAGCAAGCCGCCCGCCAGATCCTGGGCAACCCCACTGCACTGGTGGGTAAAACGAAATGGACCATCGTGCCCAACGCCTTCGACTGGTCCTCCGAAAACTGGCAGCTGGCCTACTCGGTCGACCTGCACACCACCCGCCCCCACGGCCTCTACCGCCTGTACGTGGATGCGGCCGACGGCCGGCTGATCTTTACCGAAAACCGCCTGTGCAGCAACGGAAGCCACACGGAGGAAGCCGAATCCGACGACTGCTCGGAAACCAGCCCGACGGCCTTCGCCCCCGCCGCTCTGCCCGAAGGCACGGCCGTGACGCGCTACAGCGGCACCCGGCCCGTATCCACCACGCTAGTGGATAGCTCACAACTCTACATCCTGCGGGACTCCACGCGCGGCGTGCTCATCCACACCGTTAATGACGATACGGACGATGGCGACTTTTTCGACGAGGATAACTTCTGGGATAATTTCAATGCCAGTTTCGACGAGGTGGCCACCGACGTGCACTGGGGAGCTACTTTCACGTACGAGTTCTGGCGCGACAGTTTCAACCGCAACAGCTACGATAACGAGGGCTTTCCGATCAACGCCCGCGTTCACCTGCCGGTAACCAATGCCTTCTGGAACGGTACCTTCATTGCTTTCGGCGACGGCTCACCCAACGGTGATTTTAATCTGCCGCTTACCTACATCGACATCGTGGCGCACGAGATGGCCCACGGACTGACCGAGTTTTCCAGCGGCCTGATCTACCTCAACGAACCCGGAGGCCTGAATGAAGCCTTTTCCGATATTACCGGCATGGCCGTGGAGAATCAGGCGAACCCCGACAGTATCGACTGGCTTATTGCCGACGAGTCATCCAGCATCGGCGACTTCTTCCGCAACATGGCCGACCCCAAGCAACGCAATATGCCCGATACCTACGGCGGGCAGTTCTGGCAGCCGAATCTGGAGGTCCACTCCGGCAGTTCCATCGCCAACCTGTGGTTTTACCGTCTGGTGGAAGGGCAGGCGGGCACCAACGACAACGATTACGAGTTCGACGTGCCCGGCATCGGTTTTGACAAGGCGTACCAGATCGCTTTCGAGACCTTTGTTTTCTACCTCAACCCCACCAGCGAGTATGCTTTTGCGGCCGACGCCAGCCTGGTAGTGGCCAATGAGTTATTCGGCTTCTGCTCTACCGAGGCCATGGCCGTGGAGGAAGCCTGGATTTCCGTGGGCCTGCTCACCGAACCCGAGCAGCGGATGATCGAAGTGAACCGTCGGCTACTGTGCGGTCCTACGGACACCATCCAGTTTACCTACGGCCGGCGGAACATCGGTTCCATCCTCTGGGACTTCGGCGACGGCACCACTTCCGACCGCCTGCAACCGGATAAATCCTACGATTCACTCGGCGTTTACGACGTATCCGTATCCGGCACCTTCTGCGACGGCGGCACTTTTTCCGCCCTGGCGGAAGATATCGTGATTTACCAGCCGGATTCTACCGGTTGCGACACCACCTTCCTGATCAACGGTCAGGACCTCTTCTCCGACGCCTGCGCCGGTACGCTCTACGATGATGAATTTATTGACAACCGCGACAGCCTCTACGAAAACGGTTTCGAGGGTTCCATCGAACTGGCCGCACCTAATTCGGCGGGCTACGTACTGGACCTCACCTATCTGGAACTGCGCGACGCGCCCGACCGGATGCGGATCTTCGTGGACAACGGAGCCGGTTTTGAAATGGTCCGCCGTTATTCGGGTGGATTTTTCAACGAAAAGTTCACCGTACTCGGCAGCCGGGTGCGGATCGAATTCGAGACCAGCCTTTCCGGGCGGGGGATTGGGTTTGAGCTAAAATGGGAGTGCCAGGCATTCGAAGTGCCGGTAGCTGATTTCGTACTGAGCAGCGGCGGCGGCTGCTATCCCTTCTTCCAATTGGCCGATCGCAGCAGCGGCCTGCCTACCCGCTACCGCTGGAGCGTGAATGGACAGCCTTTCTCGCTGGCCACCAACCCGCTACTGGAAGTAAGCGAGGCCGGGGAATATACCATCGGTCTGGAAGTCTGCAACCCCCTGGGCTGCGACACGCTGGTACGCGACAGCTTCCTCACCTACGTGCCGGCCGCCGTTTGCGGCGACTCGCTCACGCTGATCCCCGATCAGGTGGTGCGGCAGGAGAGCTGCCTGGGACGACTCTACGACCCCGGTGCCACCGGCGATTACGGCCGGGAGTTCACCTCTACCGCCCAGATCACGGGAAGCGGTAATGGTTTCCTGCTCAACTTCGACGAGTTCGATCTGGCAACCGGTGCTTCAGTAACCGTGCGCAGCAGCCAGGACGGCGGAGACCCCGCAACCGTAGGCGTGTTCACGGCCGTCAACCCACCTAGCGGTGAGATTACGGTCAACGGCAGCCGCCTTTTCGTCACCTTTACCAACCTCGATACCTTTATTGCCCCCGGTTTCCTGATGCGCTGGGAATGCACCTACCAGGAACCCCCCGTGGCCGCCATCGGTACCATCGACACCATTTGCGACGGCCTGACCGCGCAAACCGACCTGAGCAGCAATGATCCCACCAATTGGGAGTGGCGCGTGGACGGTGAGTTCGTCAGCTATCTGCGTACCCCCCGTTTCAACCTGCCCGCGCCGGGAGCATATGACCTCAACCTGATCGTCTGTAACCGCGTGGGCTGCGATACGCTCTTTATTCCCGATGGACTCGTTTATGATTTCGACGCCGAATTCTGCTCCACCATCACGCTGGACAATGCGCTGGATGTGCTCAGTCAGCGTTGCAACCGCACCGTGTACGATGACGGCGGGCCGGATGACAAGTACTCCAATGACCTGAACTCGCTCCTGCGTGTAGAGGTGGACGGTGCCGTCGGCTACCAGGTAGAATTTTCCGAGTTCAACCTCCAGAATAACCGCGATTACCTGCAAATTCTCGTACCGGACGGCACCTCGGACGAGTACGTTGTTTTCCGCGAGTATACCGGCGAGGAGCTGCCCCAGGCGGTGGAAGTGCCCAATCCGCGCATGGCTTTCCGCTTCACCACCAACGGTAGCATCACGCGCGACGGATTTACCCTCACTTACGAATGCCTCGACGTACTGGACGTGCGCGACGGCGCGGCCGGTTTTCCCGCTTTGGGCCTCCAGCCCAACCCCGCCGGTTCGGACCTCTTCCTCACCGCCCTCGATCAGTATCCCGGGGCGTGGAAGCTCTCCATTACAAATGCACTGGGCCAATTCGTGCGCCGGGTACCGCTGGATAGCCGCGTAATTGCGTCGCGCCTCAGCATCCCCGTGCAGGGTTTGCCGGGCGGGCTGTATTACCTTACCGGCCGCCGGGAGAACGGGGAGCGGTTCACGCTGCGGTTTGTGAAAGAATGAGGGAGTTAGTGGGTAGTGAGGTAGTAGGTAGTGACGGCTCGTGTTGAGCGGACTACCTACTATTACTCTTACTATTCTGGGCGAAAGCCCTGAGCTACTTCGCCGCCAGCACCACCGCCTTCCTGACCAGCTGCGGGTCCGTCAGGTGCTTTATCATATATTCCGCGACATCGGCGCGGGGGATGCGGCTGGACGGGGCTTTGCCCCGTTCCAGGGCCGCGTATTTGCCGCCCGAGGCCTTGCCGTTGGTGAGGCCCACGGGCCGGACGATGGTGTAGGGCAGACCGCTGGCTTTTACTTCTCGTTCCTGTGCTTCGTGGTCTGCAAAGGGGCCTTTGAGTAGGGTCTTGGCCAAAAATTTGCCGAACCACCCCTGTTGCTCGTAGCTGTCGCCGGTGCCGGCGGCACTGAGGATCCAGAGACGGGTGGTATTGCCCTGTTTTTTGAGGGCGTCGATCACGTTATCGGTGATGTTTTGGTTGGTACCGTCATTCTTCAGGCTGCCGCCCACCAGAATGACCACCGCATCATAAGGGCCGGCGGCTACGGCCTTGGTTACGGCGGCCTGGTCCAGTCCGTCGCCGGGGATGACGGTGAGGTTTTGGTGCCTGATTTCCATTTTTTCGGGAGAGCGGACAAAAGCGGACACCCGCTGACCGGCGGCCAGGGCCTGCTGAACGAATTCTTGACCGGTACGGCCGGTAGCTCCGATGACAAGGGAATGCATGGGTGGGGGATTTAACGGTGATTAACGGCAAGTCAGCATAGAAGGACTCTATCCTTTTGCTCCATAGCAAGTTAGCAAAAGTTTTGTTCAATCCGCCGGCCCGGTCGTTATTTCGTGAACGGCGCACCCAACACGTGCTCGAAAAAATGTGTTTCAAAAGCACACGAAATGAAAAACCCATGAATACGCTCAGCAGCGAATCCCTTTACAAAAAGCAGGACCCCCGCACCCAGTACCCGCAGCCGCCCTTTGACAAGCAGCCGATGCCCCGCCCCGGCAGCACCACCGAAATGGATCCCAAGCCCGACCACGGCGAGCAGAGTTATGTGGGCCACGGCCGGTTGGAGGGGCGCAAGGCCCTGATTACCGGTGGCGATTCCGGTATCGGGCGGGCGGCGGCCATCGCCTACGCCCGCGAGGGGGCGGATGTGGCGATCAGTTATCTGCCGGAGGAAGAAACCAACGCCCGCCAGGTCATTCAGTTGATCGAGGACGAGGGCCGAAAGGCCGTGGCCCTGCCCGGAGATATTGCCG
Source organism: Lewinellaceae bacterium (assembly GCA_963710215.1). GTDB lineage: Bacteria > Bacteroidota > Bacteroidia > Chitinophagales > Saprospiraceae > Neolewinella. The sequence continues at coordinate 99,826 of CAVPZP010000037.1, forward strand.
ATGAGAATTTTTGTAAAAAACTGGTCAACGACGCCGTGGACCAACTGGGCGGTCTGGATATTCTGGTGAATAACGCCGGGCGGCAGACCTTCCAGAAAACGATCGACGAGCTGACGACCGAGCAGTTTGACAATACCTTCAAGGTGAATGTCTACGCCCTGTTCTGGATCACCAAGGCCGCCCTGCCGCATATGGACCCCGGTTCGACGATCATCAATACGGCTTCCATCCAGTCGTTCGATCCCTCGCCGGGCCTACTGGATTACGCCCAGACCAAGGCCTGCATCGTCAGTTTCACCAAGGCCTTGGCCGCTCAGGTAATCGAAAAGGGAATCCGCGTGAACGCCGTGGCTCCCGGCCCGTTCTGGACGCCGCTGCAACCCTCCGGCGGTCAGCCGCAGGAGAAGATCAAAAAATTCGGTAGCAGTACCTTATTCAAGCGTCCCGGCCAGCCGGTGGAACTATCTCCGGTCTACGTACTCCTCGCCTCGCAGGAGTCGAGCTATATGACGGGTGAGGTGATCGGTGCCACGGGGGGCGAGATGCCTTTTTGAGGAGCATTCCTCAATTAAGCGTGAGGTGCCTGGACGGCGCGGCCCCGTAGGGCCGTGGTGCGCAGCACCGAGCGAACAGCGAGCCGGGAAGGGACCGACGGTGAGGCGTTAGCCGAGGCGGCACGCCCAAAATATCGGCCCATAAAGCAACGATGCCCCGCAGCAGCAGCTACGGGGCATCGTTAATTTTAGGGGGCCGGCGAAAGCTCAGGCAACCGTGCGGTCGCCGCCCAACAGATACCCCATCATGGCGGGGGCGTAGAGGCCGATGCCGACGTAGAGCAGGGTGTTGAGCACGATGCCGGGGATGGGGATTTCGCCCTCCACGATCCACTCGATGGCGATGATGCCGCCCAGGTAGCTGGCCATGAGGAAGAAGCCGAGCCGCCGCGTGGCGGGGATGAACATGGCGGCCACGCAGGCCCATTCGATGAGGCCGACCCAGATGGTTTTGGCCCCCAGGGCGTCTACCAGGGCCTGCACCTGGAATATTTTGGCGCCGCCGCTGGCGAGGAGGGCGAGGCCGACGAGGCCCCAGAGGATCATGCCGATGCGTTGTTTGGTCATATCGAATGGTGGTTTGGTGTGGCGGGGAACGAGATAATTCCCACGGGGCCAAACATAGGAAAATTTAGTGTAAGTACACGGGTTGTTCTCGTGAGGTGGGAAAATGTACACACTTAGGCTGAACTCCGAGGAGCTTGCCGACAATCATAGCAGGTAGAATACGGGCGCAGCTCCGGGTACGCGTAGGCTGAATACTAAAATACCAGCGGCGCAGCCGCCTAACAAAATACGTAAGCACCCTCGGCGCTTACTTACTGATCCCCGCTTCCGACTCGATCTCTTCCTTCAGCTTATCCATGTCACGCACCAGCAACCGGCGGCGGTTAAAACTGATGATATTCCGCGTTCGAAGCTCATTCATAACGGAGTTGACCGACTGGCGTGAGGTGGCCGTCAGGTCCGCCACTTCTTTGTGCGTCAGCATATTTTTCACCTCCCGCTCGTAGCCCACCGGGCGGCCTTTTTCCTCGGCCAACTCGTACAGGAACTCCACGATGCGGGTCCGGCTTTTCTTAAACACCAGACTCTCCAGCCGCCGCTCCAGGGCCAGCGTCCGCTTACCGATCAGGCGCATGATAAACATTTGCAGGTCGTTGCGCTCCCGCAGCATCCCCGTCATATCGGTACTTTCCAGCACACATACCGCCGTGTCTTCCAGTGCATAGGCAAAATCGCGCCGCTCGTCAATCCCGATCAGGGCCATCTCGCCAAACACCTCGCCGGGACCCAGGATCGCCTTGGTGATCTCGCGCCCTTCCTCGCCATAGGTGCCGATCTTGATCCGCCCCTTGCTGATCAGGTAGACATTCTTGGCCGGCTCATCGGGCAAATACACATAGGTGCCCGACTTAAAGTGGCCCTTCTCCTTCGCCTCCATCTGCTCGCCATCCACTTTTTGGGGGCAAAACACCCCCATCAGGTCAATATTCTCAAGGTACCAAAATGACTGGTCGGCCATAGCAAAGTTCGTTTCTGTTCGGAGAAAATAATGTACTCGTTAATAGGCTGTCGGGTGGTTAAATCTAGTCTTTTTCGGGCGTGCCCCCCGCGCCGTCGCGCGGCGGTCGGTCCCTTGCGGGCTTCGCTGTTCGCTCGGTGCTGCGCACTAAACCCTCCAGGCACCTCACGCGGGGGACAAGGAATGAAGGATTAGCTGCGCTGCTTCTCTCGATCATAAATGATCTTTCGAGGTGAGGGATTAGCTGCGCTGCTTCTCTCGATCATAAATGATTTTTCGAGGTGAAGATTTACACTCCGAAGCGGAGCTATGCTCCGACCACCGGTTACGAGTGCATCGGAGTATAACTCCTCAACCATTTACCTATTGAATAACTCGCCCGATATTCAGTTATTAGCTGCGCTGCTTCTCCAAATCGCAAAGCGATTTATCAAGGTCGATCATTACCTGCGGTGCTTCTCTCAATCGCGAAGCGATTCTTCGAGGTCAGTCATTAGCTGCGCTGCTTCTCCAAATCGCAAAGCGATTTATCGAGGTCAATCATTCAATCATTCAATCATTCAGTCATTCAATCATTAACCTCCCCCGGAGGTTCCAATTGATAGATGGCCGGCAGCCCCCGCCCCAATCCGTCGTAGTCCAGTCCATACCCAACTACGAAGGTTTGAGCGATTTGGAAGCCCGCCAGGTCGATTTTTATCGGCACCTCGCGCGCTTCCGGCTTATCCAGCAGGGTTACCAGTCTAACGGACGCGGGTTGCAATTCGTGTAGTCGTGGCAAAAAGGTGTGCATCGTCAGCCCACTGTCCACAATGTCTTCGATCAGCACCACGTCCCGCCCCTCGATCTCCTCGGCCACGGGACCCAGCAGCGTTTTCACCGTCCGCGAAGTCCGCGTACCGGCATAGGAAGACAGCCGCACGAACCCCACCTCGCCCCGCAAGTCGATGGCCCGCACCAGGTCCGCCCCGAACATGAACGCTCCTTTGAGCATGATCAGGTAGTAGGGGGTGCCGTGTTGCAGTTGCTCCCGCAGCTCCGCGCCCAGTTCCGCCACCCGCCCTTGCAGGTCGGCGGCGGACAATAGGGGCGTAAACGTCAGGTCTCCTACTCGCAGGCGTTGGTCGTTTGGCGGCATGCGGTAGAAATGCGCGGAAGGGTAATTTGGTTGATGTAAGCGCGGCTGGTGCGCCACCTCCGGTTGCATAGGGTGTGACCTCTGGTCGCATAGGGGGTGTGACCTCCGGTCGCGCGAATCCTTGGCTGCGTGACCTCCGGTCGCGCGTTGGTGCGTGACCTCCGGTCACGCGGTTTTGGCTCGCGCCACCTCCGGTCGCGGGGCGTGCCGCAGGCACGCAGGCGGGATGCAATTGCGCATTCGCGCACCCGACGTGGGCGTCGGGACCCCTGTTGGTGTTTGACCTCCGGTCGAGCGGGTTTGGCTCGCGCTACCTCCGGTCGCGGGGCGTGCCGCAGGCACGCATACGGGGCGCAATTGCGCATTCGCGCACCCGACGTGGGCGTCGGGACCCCTGTTGGTGCTCGACCTCTGGTCGAGCGAATTTGGCTCGCGCCACCTCCGGTCGCGGGTCGTGCCGCAGGCACGCGTGCGGGATGCAATTGCGCATTCGCGCACCCGACGTGGGCGTCGGGACCCCTGTTGGTGCTCGACCTCCGGTCGAGCGAATTTGGCTCGCGCTACCTCCGGTCGCGAGGCGTGCCGCAGGCACGCGTACATGATGCAATGGCGCCTGCGCGCACCCGACGTGAGCGTCGGGACCCCATCACTCATTCCCTCCCCCCGTCACTCATCTCCTTCCCCCCGTCACCACCACGCTCCCCGATTCTACTCCTTCCTCGCCGTAAATATCCCGGTAGCGCAGCACGTACACGTACACCCCCGGCACCACGGGACGGCCGCCCGAGCGGCCGTCCCAGGCGGCGGCGGGGCCGCTGGACCGGTGCATCAGTCCGCCGTAGCGGTCGTAGATCTGGAGGTCGGCGGCCTCAAAGTAGCGGCCGTAGGCGCGGAAGGTATCGTTGATGCCGTCGGCATTGGGGGAGAACGCATTGGGCAGGTAAATCAGGGCCGGTTGGCGGGCCACTTCGATTTGGTAGAGCAGGCTGTCCGAACAGGCACCGTTGGCGGCGGTGAGTTGGACGGTCCCGCTCACGAAGGGCGTCACGCCGACGCGGGGGCAGGCGGGGCAGTCCAGTTCCAGACTGCCGGAAAGCGACCTGCCAGCGGTAGGTTTCCGCCTCGAAACCGGGGAAGAGGGCGAGAAGATCGTCCACGGTGGTGCTGAAATCCCGTTGCACGGCCACGGGGACCGGGGCGGATCGGGCGACCAGCCCACTGATGATAAACGTGTCCGAATTTAATTCCCCGCCCACGATGAAGAGCAGCTCGTAAGTGCCCGCTTCCGGGGGGCAGTATTCGAGCATCGGCCGGCCGGCCGGCACCTCGCGCAAGTCGTCGGCCGGGCCGAAACGGATGGGGCGGGTGGCGGCGGTGCTGTTATTCTGGAAACGGAAGCACTCGCCCGCGCAGATGCTCGGCTCTTCCGCGCTGAAGGCGGCCGCCGCGCCGTCCACCACCTCGATGGTGTAGCGGCAGGTATCGGGGCAGGCCCCGCCCAGCGAGATCACGGCCGTCAGTTGTACCGATTCGGTGCCGCCGTACACGGGGTCGGGGCAGTCCGTACAGCTCAGCCCGGCGGCGGGCGACCAGTTGACGGTCCAGTCGAGGGAGTTGTCGCAGATTTCCAGCGGCAGGCTTTCCCCGCGCAAGAGTCGGTAAGTTTGGGCGGCCCCGCCGGTCTGGCTGGGGCGGGGCAGCACCACCACGGCCTCCGGCCAGGTGCGGCTGTAGGTGCCGTGGCAGTGGTCGGTACTCAGGCCCACGGCATAGGTGCCCGGCTGGTCGTAGCAGACCGTCACCACCGAATCTGCGGCACTGCTGAGGTCCGATCCCGGCAGGTCCCACAAAAAGTCTCCCGGCACCCGGCTGTGGTTGGAGGAAAACGTGACACACTCCCCGGCGCAGATCGTGTCGCGGGTGGGGGTGCTGACGAGTTGAAGGGTGTCGGGTATTTCGATGAGGTAGAAGGCGTCGTAGGAGTAAAGCCCGTAGAGGATAGGTGTATTACGTTGGATGGAATCTCTGGGTTGAAATGTACCAACAGTTAAAACTGAATAATCTTGATCCGGTGTATAACAGAACGATATTTTTTTCCAAAAACCAAATGCTTCAACAATTGTATCTATCTCTAATTGGGGTTCTAGCAAAAGAGGATAAAAGGGGGGCGTAATAGGAAAAGTGACATCGATTACTAATTGATTGCTAAATAATATACCATGATGGGAGTGGGCACTTTCCGGACTATATGTTTGTTGAACATAATATTCTAAATAATAGTTTTTGCCCTCCAATAAGGGCTGAAGTGTTTCCACTTGTACATAATTTCTTATTTGATTACCACCATCATCAGCACTAGCATTATCTACTGTTAATAAATAAATAAATCCATTCCCATTATACGGCTGATGAGGTGGAATAGAACAAAATGTATTAAAATAGCGAGGGGTGGTAACCCTAGGTTTCCAAAATGGAATAACATCATTCAAGTAAGAGGCCATACCAAATTCACAATCATAATATTCCTCAAAATCTGGATTGGGAATCAAATTTTGCTGAGAGGTAAGTATTGACATTCCTGCAAAAGCCAAAAGAAATACGAGGAGTAAGATCTTCATAACATGGTGTGGTTGTTGAAGGGGAGAGAGTTGCCCTTCGCCAGGGAAGGATGTACTCGTCCTGCAAGATTGGATAATTACCCGATAAAATCTTCTTACTTAGCGCTTTCCTGTTGAATTGGCAATTTGCGTGACCAAAGTAGGTGGTTTCGCGCCTCTCATGCGGGTGGTGTTCGACCTCCGGTCGAGCGGTTTTGGCTCGCGCCACCTCCGGTCGCGAGGCGTGCCGCAGGCACGCGTGCGGGATGCAGTGCGCCTGCGCGCACCCGACGTGCGCAGGGTGCGGGATGCAGTTGCGCGCGCACCCGACGTGGGCGTCGGGACCCCGGTTGGTGCGCGACCTCCGGTCACGCGGTTTTGGCTCGCGCCACCTCCGGTCGCGAGGCGTGCCGCAGGTAGGCAGGCATGCGTGCGGGATGCAATGGCGCATTCGCGCACCCGACGTGGGCGTCGGGACCCCGGTTGGTGCGCGACCTCCGGTCACGCGGTTTTGGCTCGCGCCACCTCCGGTCGCGAGGCGTGCCGCAGGCAGGCAGGCATGCGTGCGGGATGCAGTTGCGCATTCGCGCACCCGACGTGGGCGTCGGGACCCCGGTTGGTGCGTGACCTCCGGTCACGCGGTTTTGGCTCGCGCTACCTCCGGTCGCGAGGCGTGCCGCAGGCACGCGTGCGGGATGCAGTTGCGCCTACGCGCACCCGACGTGGGCGTCGGGACCCCGGTTGGTGCGTGACCTCCGGTCACGCGGGTTTGGCTCGCGCTACCTCCGGTCGCGGGGCGTGCCGCAGGCACGCGTACGGGATGCAGTTGCGCCTGCGCGCACCCGACGTGGGCGTCGGGACCCCTAGCCGTACTTAATTCCGTGGATAGTCCGGTTGATGCAGCATAGTGGCGGTTCACCGCGTGAGGGATAGGAGGCGATGTTTGAACGGAGTGCCGCACCGCAGGCTTGCGGGGCGGGGCGGAGAGAGTGCCGGATAGCCCGACCGGGCGGCGGTAGCCGCCCGGGCACGCCCGAAAAATGAGCTAGCACCCGCCCCCGATGCCGACCAGCCAGCCGCGCGACGTTTCCCAGACCAGGCCGGGAGGAAGGTTGCCGGGGAGGCGGACGGTGTAGCCGTTCCAGAGGGCGGCGGCGAGATTATGGGCAGGCAAACAAGATCCGAAATCGGTGGGTGCTTCCCAGGTGGTGCCGTCGGTGGTGCGGTAGATTTCGTTTTTGGCACTGACGGCGTAGAGGTAATCGCCTTGCCGGAGGAGCTGGATGACGGCCCAACGGGAGACCAGATCGGACCAGTGGACAGCGGGGCCGGTGAGGATGCCCATGCCGTTTTGTTTGGCCACGAAGATTTTGCCCCCGTGGAGGGCAATGGCGTTGGTGCGAACGTTTTTGTCCGGCCGGAGCAGTTGCCAGCTTTCACCCCGGTCAAAGGATTGCCAGATGCCGTTGTGGGTGCCGGCCAGTAACAAATTATCGGTGAAGAGGAGGGAGCCGACCACGTCGGAGACGTTGAAAACGGGCCGGTACCAGTGTGCGCCGCCGTCTTTGGAAAGGTAAATGCCGTTGGTGAAGGTGCCGAGTACGAGCGTGTTTCCGTGAGCGGCGATGGAGGTGGGGAAGAAGGCGAATTTATCGTCCTGTGGCAGGCCGGCGTTGCGGTGTTGCCAGACACAGTCGCCGGCGGGGAGGACGAACAGGCCGTAATCCAGGGCGGTGAGATAGAGGTTGCCGTTGTGCTCCAGTACTTCGCGGGGCTGAACGTCTTCCGGTAGCCCTGCGGAGAAACCGTCCCAGCTTTCTCCCCGGTCGGTGCTGAGGTAGAGGGCGGGGGGAAGCGGTGCGGCGACCGGTATGGTGCCGGTGGGTGCCGGCAGGTGCAGAAGCAGGAGCAGGGAAAAAAGTAACATGAACGGGCGGCTTTGTTGCCGGAACAAGGTAGGGCAACGGGCGGCGCAGGGCTACTAACGGATGTAAAAGAGTGTAAAAACCCGATTGGGGACCCGATAGGTGGCCCCACCACAGCCGCCTTATTAGCGGCGAATAAAACTCAGTTCCTCGCGCAAATAAAGCGGCAGAGCGGGCAAATGTCGCCGTTCGATGAGGTAGGTGGCCAGGGAGGCGAACTCGTCGAACACGTAATTTTGGCGGGCGGCACCCGCCAGGTAGCCCTTGCCGGTGGTGCCGCCGGTGCCGGTGCGCAGGCCGATCATGCGGCGCACCATGGTCATGTGACGGTAGCGCCAGGTGGCCATGAGTTGGTCGATCTCGATGAGGGTATCCAGCAGGGTGAAGGGTTGCTGGAGGATGGGAAAATCGCGGAAGAGCATGATGAAGAGGGCAGAGCGATTTACCTGGGAGGAGCGGTCAGCGGCCAGAAAATCGGTGCGGAATTGTTCCATTTTTTGGTCGCGGTTTTCGCGTTCGCTCAGGCTTTCTCCGTAGAGGTGGAGGTAATCTTGCCAGAAGTCGTTTTTGCCCTGCAGGGGCGCGTATTCCGACCAGTAGGCGGTGTCGAAAAAGGGGAAGCGGACCAGCCAGTCTTCCACTAGTTGTAAAATGGTAGGCCGTTTTTCTGTCTGCTGGAGTTCGTCGATATCGTCCTTGCGGAACTGTTCGAGGTAATAATCCCGGCCGTGGCGTCCTTCCATTTTGAGGCCGAGCAGGGCCTCGATGTGCCGAAATTGGGCACTCTGGAAGCCGGATGCCGGGGTGATCATGTTGCGAAAATCCAGAAAATCGAGTGGGGTCATGGTTTCCAGCACCGTGATCTGGTCGATAAGCAGGTGGAAGATCTCGCAGACCCGCTTCAGGCGATGCACCGAAATGGCCATGCCGGTGGAGTGGTCGTTTACCGCGCCGCGCCCGAAAAAGGCCGCCACGCTGTCGAGTTCGAAGATGATCTGCTTGAACCACAGTTCGTAGGCCTGGTGGGTGATGATGAAGAGCATCTCGTCGTGTGCGGGTAGGCCCGCTTCCTCGCTCTGGAGGGTTTGCGCGTTGAGGATATCATCCAGTTGCAGGTAGTCGGAATAGTAGTGGTCGGTGCGGATCTTGCTCATGGGAGGGGACGGTTAGGGACGCGAAGATAGGGCTTCGCCCGGTACTTTACCTGCGGTGATCGTCGCAAGCTCCTCGGAGTTGGGAGGCGGCGTTGCCGCTGGTCTTTTGGTACTAAGCCTACGCGTAATTCCCCCCCCCTGATCCCCCGAAGGGGGGAAATACGTATTGAGCAACCTCTCCCTTCGGGGAGGTCGAGCCGGCAGGCTCGGGAGGGGAACCACGTCCTGCCGAGCAAAACATCCCAAATCCTACATCATACATCTCACCTCCTACATCAAACATCCCAACGCCTGTCGCCAATCTTCGATCAACTCCTGTACGTCCTCGATGCCGACTGAAATGCGCAGCAGATTATCCGGGGTTCGGCTCTGGGTTCCTTCCACGGATTTGCGGTGTTCGACCAGGCTTTCCACGCCGCCCAGGCTGGTGGCGGTGGTGAACAGGCGCAGGCGGTTGGCGACGGACATAGCGGCCTGCTCGCCCCCGCGAACCAGCACGGACAGCATGCCACCGTAGCCGTCGGGCATTTGCCGGCGGGCTAATTCGTGCTGCGGATGGCTCGGCAGGCCGGGATAATTGACCCGCTCGACGGCCGGGTGTGCATCCAATAAATGGGCGAGTTGTTCGGCCGAACGGCACTGGGCGAGTATACGCAGACGGAGGGTATGGATGCCGCGCTCCACCAGCCAACAGTCGAAGGGGGAGGGGATGCCGCCGCCCAGGTGCTGGGTATCGGCCATGCGTTCGGCCCACTCGCCCTTTTCGCGCAGGATAACGCAGCCGCCCAGGAGATCGCTGTGGCCGCCGAAGTATTTGGTGGTGGAGTGCATGACGATATCGGCCCCCAGTTCCAGGGGGCGGGTGAGTACCGGGGTGGGCCAGGTGTTGTCGACCGCCAGGTCGGCCCCGCCGGCGTGGGCAATCTCGGACAGCGCGGCGATGTCGGTTAGTTTTAACTGGGGGTTAGAGGGGGTTTCGGCCCACACCAGTTTGGTATTCGGCCGGAGTGCGGCCCGCACGGAGGCGGGGTCGGCCATGTCGACACGGCTGTGTTCTAGGCCCCACCGTTGGAAGATTCGCTCCGCCAGCAGGTAGACATTGTAGTAGGCATCATCCGGTAGCAATACGTGGTCACCGGGTTGGAGGCCCTGAAAAATGGCGTGTACCGCCGCCATGCCGGAGCCGAAGGCGAAGGCCGCCGCCCCGCTTTCCAGGCGGGCGAGGGAAAGTTCCAGTTGCCGCCGGTTGGGGTTATCGGTGCGGGCGTAAGAGTAGCCGTCGTTGTAGCTGCCGTCCGCATTGCGGCGGTAGGTGGAGGACAGGTAGATGGGCGGGGAAACGGGGGTAGGGGGCAAGGGGTGAAGGATTGAAGGAATGAGGGATTGAATGTAGAGACGCAACATCTTGCGTCCAGGCGACCGACAGTCGCCGCAAAAGAAAGGAATGAAGGATTAAATACGTCCACGTCTGGGCCGCCGACTACATGGAGAATTAATGGATGGAATAAACCCGTAAAATTAGTTGTAGGGTTGGGGCTTGCCCCCACGAAGGATGTGCGAAGCATCAACCGAATGGTTGGGAGCAACGCCTCTAGCCGCAGATTCTCTCGCCTGACCAAACCCTCACCCCGCCCGCCGGTTATACCTCAAACAGCACGCCATGGCCACTGAGCAAACCACTACCGCCGCCGCGAGCGGCACCTTTACCCTGGGCAACGATCTCCCCATCAACCGCCTCGGCTACGGGGCCATGCGCCTGACCGGCGAGGGTATCTGGGGGCCGCCGAAAGATAAGGCCGAAGCGATAAAAGTGTTGAAAGAAACCCTGAAACTGGGCATCAATTTCATCGACACCGCCGATAGCTACGGGCCCAACGTATCCGAAGAACTGATTGCCGAGGCACTGCATCCCTACCCGGACGGTTTGCTGGTGGCCACCAAGGGAGGCCTGACCCGAACCGGACCCAATAAGTGGCCGGTAAACGGCCGCCCCGATCACCTGGAGGAAGCCCTCAAAGGCAGTTTGAAACGGCTAAAAGTGGAACGCATCGACCTCTACCAGTTGCACCGTTTCGACCCCGAGGTGCCGGCCGATGAGTTTCTGGGCAAACTGGCCGAACTACAGCAGCAGGGCTTCATCCGTCACCTCGGTCTTTCTGAAGTAAACATCGAGCAAATCGAGCAGGCGCAGCAGCACTTCGAGGTAGTGAGTGTGCAGAACAAATACAGCCTGACCGACCGCAAGTGGGAAGACGAAGTCGCCTGGACCCGCGAGCGCGGTATCGGTTTCATCCCCTGGTACCCACTGGATGCGGGAGCAGTAGAAAACCCCCGCTTGCAAGAGGTGGCCAAACGGCACGGTGCCTCCGTTTACCAAATCGCCCTGGCCTGGCTGCTGGCGCACAGCGATAATATTTTGCCCATCCCCGGTACTAGCTCCGTCGGCCACCTGCGGGAGAACACGGCCGCTGCCGAAATTGAACTGAGCGCGGAGGATATGGAAAAGCTGAACGGGATCGGAGCCTGATGCAAACTGATCTGCTACATCGTCTCCGTTTTACGGATTGAATGCCCGCTACCTTTGACGGGCGTTTCATAATTCCTTACCTTTGGAGGTGCCCCGATTCTTTCGTCCTCTCCTTCTTGTCGGATTAATTTTTACCATTACGTACTGTGCTCACGCGCAGCGCCACAACTTCGTGCGCTATTCCCTGATGGAGGGTTTGCCGCAGTCGCAGGTGATTTGTGCGCTATCCGACACCCTCGGCTTTCTGTGGTTCGGGACCGACGGCGGCGGCCTGAGTCGGTTTTCGGGGCAGGAATTTAAAACCTTTACCGTCCGCGACGGCTTGTCGAGCAACTACATCCGCCGCCTCCAGGAATTGCCCTCCGGTCAGTTACTGGTGGCCACCGATAGCGGTCTGGACCGCTACGACCGGCGCGGCGGCTTCAAGAACCTCTGGCAACAGAGCGGTATTCAGGCCATTTACAGCCTCAATGATAGCACCGTTTGGTTGGGACTGGAAGAAGGCCTGCGCAAACTGAACCTCAACACCGGCGAGGTGAGCCGGATCCGTTACCTGCCGCCGGGCATGGGCAATGCGTCCATCAATGATTTTTCGCTGGTAAACGGCATCCTGTACGTAGCTACCGGCAAGGGCCTTTTTTACCTCAAGGACCTGGAATGGCGTTGGCTCAATGCCGACAACGGTCTGGGCGCCAACTTCGTGCAATTCGTGTCCCCCGACCCGCGCGGAGGGACAGGGCTGTGGGTATTCACCTTTTCGGCGGGCATCTATACCTACCAGCCGGGCGATACACTGGTTGGGGACCGCATCGAGGTTCCCTTGCGCACCTACGGTCGGCCCATGTCCCGCCTGGCCGGACCCGACGGCACCCTCTGGATCGGCACCCAGGATCAGGGCCTTTTTATTTACGATGCCAAAAAAAGTACCTGGCTGCAACTCAATGAGGCGGAAGGATTGCCCTATCCCTTCATCAGCGATATCGTGGACGACCGCTGGGGCAACCGCTGGGTAGCGACCTCGGGCGGAGGCGTGGCCAAGTATTTGGGGCGTTTCTTCGTACACTACCCTAATCCCATTCCCGGCAGGGGAAACCGAATTTACAGCATCACCCAGCGCAAGGATTCCACCATCTGGTTCGCTACTTCCAGTCAGGGGCTGGGCCGGTTGAGCCGGGGTATTTTCCGGCCCATTACCGCCGACCGGGGTCAACTGAATTATAAAGTAGAGAGCCTGTTCGAAGACAACCGCCGCCGGGTCTGGGCTTCCACCGAGGGTGGGGGAGTGGGCGTGTTCGTGGGTAATGACTTCACCCTGCTGGGCCGCGACAATAACCTGCCCTCCCTCTACGTGCGGGGCGTGCTACAGGATCGGACCGGACGTATTTACCTCGCCACTCACAACAGTGGGCTGGCGGAACTCAACTTTCGCGATTCCACCTGGACGGCCCGCCGGATTGCGACCAAAGAAGGATTGGAAGATTTTCGCATCACCTGCTTTTACCGTGACCCCGGCGGCCGCCTCTGGCTGGGTTCCAGCCGCGGGCGGGTGGCTTACCTCACCGACCAGGGGCGGGTCAATTACCTGACCGACCCCACGGGGGAAGATCGCTTCGGGCCGCGCATCCACTCCATGCGGCGCGACAGTGCCGATCGGATTTGGCTGGCCACGGCGGGCAAGGGCGTTCTGCGGCTCGATATCAGCGGCGGCGTGGACTCACAAACCGTAGTGACCGCCGTGGAAAACCTGAGTTCGAGTAACTTCTACCAACTCGAATTCGACGGTGACGGCTACCTCTGGGCGGGCAGCAACAACGGCGTGGACCGGATTGAACTCAACCCCGAAGGTAACGTGGTGGGCGTTCGCTACTTCGGCCGTTCGGAGGGTTTTCTCGGTATCGAAACCTGCCGCGATGCCGCCCTGCGTGACTATTCCGGCAACATCTGGTTTGGTACCCTCGGCGGCCTTACCCGCCACAGCCCCGCCACCCAATTGCGCGAGCGGGCCCCGCCCCGCCTGTACTTTGCCGACATCGAACTGTTCTACCAGTCTTTGGCCGAAACGGAATACAGCGATTACTTTGCCGGTCCCTACGGCATCAAGGAAGACCTCGCCCTGCCGCCGGAAGAAGACCACATCAGTTTTTCCTTCCGCGCACTGGACCCCAACGAGAGTGAACCGATCCTCTACAGCTGGCAACTGGAAGGGCGGGACGCCGATTGGGCACCCTTTACGGAGCGAAATAACGTGAGTTATACCGAATTGCCACCCGGGAAATACGTCTTCCGCGTACGTGCCCTGGCCCGTGGTTCGGGTCAGGAATCGGCGGAGCTATCCGCGCCCTTCACCATTCAAACGCCCATCTGGCGGCGCATCTGGTTCCAACTGTTATTCACGCTGGCACTGGTACTGGGTATCGTAACTACCTTCTTCATCCGCCTGCGGGCTTTACGCTCACGTGAAGCAAGGCGGCGCGAGGAACTGGAAACCCGTAACCGCCTGCTGGAACTGGAACAGCAGGCCCTGCGGCTGCAAATGAACCCCCACTTTATTTTTAATGCCCTTACCAGTATCCAGTCGCTGGTGGTGGGGGGAGACCGAACACTGGCCCGTCGCCAAATCACGGAATTTGCGGCCCTCATGCGGTCCACGCTCGATCACTCCCGCAAAGACCGCATCACGCTGGCCGAGGAAGTAGCCGGCCTGAAGAACTACCTCACCGTGGAACAATACTCCCGCGCCCGGCCGTTCACCTTCAACATCATTGTCGATCCCTCACTGGTAATGGACGAGGTAACCCTGCCGCCCATGCTCATCCAACCCTTCGTGGAAAACGCCCTTATTCACGGTCTGCGCGACCAGCGCGAAGACGGCAAGGTAGAGGTCTTCTTCCGCCCCGCCGACGAGGAACTGCTGCTGGTCTACGTGCGCGACAATGGAATCGGCCGCGAGCAGGCCGGTGAGATTCGCCGCAAGGAACGCCCCGGGCACCGCTCCGCCGCCATCGACGTTACCCGCGAGCGCCTGGAGACGCTGCGCGGCGACGAACCCTACGAATCTCTCGTCTACCGCGACCTCAAGGACGAGGACGGCGTGCCGGCCGGCACGGAGGTGCGCTTGGTGTTGCCGCTGGAATGGGCGTACTAGTAATGATTGATTGAATGACTGAATGATTGAATGACGGACCTTGATAAATCGCTTTGCGATTTGGAGAAGCAGCGCAGCTAATGACTGAATGACTGAATGATTGAATGACGGACCTTGATAAATCGCTTTGCGATTTGGAGAAGCACCGCAGGTAATGATTAATGACTGACCTCGATAAATTGCTTTGCGATTGAAAGAAGCACCGCAGGTGGCTGCGCCACGTACTTTAGTAGGCGGCGTTGCCGCTGGTATTTTTGTACTTTTGTAGTCAGCCCAGGCGTAGTTCAAGTGCCGTTTCTAAAGTCGAATCAAAAATACCGCGCGCGTAGCGCGCCTACCAAAGTACAAAAATACGTGGCGCAGCCACCCTATTATGACCGCAATCCTCGTCGACGATTTACCCCAGGCCATGCGCCTGCTCGAAAGTGACCTCAAAGAACTTTACCCCAGCCTCCGGATCATCGGCCGGGCCGAGGGGGTGGTGTCGGCCGCCAAACTGCTGCGCAAACAGGAACCCGACCTGCTCTTTCTGGACATCATGCTCGGTGACGGTACCGGTTTCGACCTGCTGGAGATATTTCCCGATCTGCGCAGCCGGCTCATTTTCGTTACGGCCAGCAACGAGCACGCCATCCGTGCCTTCCGCTTCGCGGCCGTGGATTACCTGCTCAAACCCGTTAACCCCGACGAACTGCGCGACGCCGTGGACCGCGCAGTCAAGCAAGTGCTGCCCCCGCCCCCCGGCAAACTGGAACTACTCAAGGAAACCCTCGACAGCCCCGACAAGCTCCCCTCCCGCATCAGCCTGCCGGGCGAGACGGGCATCGATATCGTGGAGGTAGCCGACATTGTCCGCTGCCGTTCCGAGGTGAACAATACCCACATTTATCTTCGGGGAGGGCAGCAGCTCTTTCTCAACAAGACCCTCAAATACTACGACGAAATGCTGCGCGACCACGGTTTCGTGCGCGTCCACCAGTCGCACCTCGTCAACCCCGCCTACATCGACCGCTACGTGCGCGAGAACGGTGGCTCGCTGCTGCTCCGTAACGGAGAATCGGTGCCGGTTTCCACGCGCAAGCGCTCGGCGGTGCTGGCGTTGCTGGAAGGCTGGGGGTAGGGTGTATTTTGGGCGTGCCCCCGTCCCTGCCGGGCCGGGGTCGGCACCTTCCGGGCTTCGCTGATCGCTCGGTGCTGCGCACTCGTCGCTAACGCGCCGTCCCTCCAGGCGCCTCACGCTATTAACTTTACCCCTATGAAGCTCTCCCCCGCCCATAAGATCAAACCCAAGCAACTGCGCCGGGACGGCCTGGAGTGGTACGCCCAGGGCGATAATGCCGATTATCTGGCCCCCGACATCCTGCACCTTTCCTCCGGAGAGGCGGATGCGCTGGAGCGGGCGGCGGCGGACTGCTTTGCGGCCCTGCGCCGCGCGGCCAAAGACGTGGCGGCGGCCGGCAAACTGACCACGCTGGGCGTGCCCGCCGCTTGCGTGCCGCTGATCGAATGGTCGCTGGAGCACGAGTGGGACGATTACTTTCTGGGGCGCTTCGACTTTGCGGGCGGTTTGGATGGGCTACCGATCCGCCTGATCGAGTTTAACGCCGACACCGCCAGCCTGCTGCCCGAAACGGCCATGCTACAGGCCCTGCTGACTCATAAAACCGGCGAGCCGCGCCAGCACCTGTTCCGCGCTATCGAGGAGCGGCTGACGGCCATCCGCCGCAGGTCTTCCGGTTTTCAGCCCTTTCTGGCCCTGGCCAGGCTGGGCCACCCGGACGACCGCCTGAACCTGGAAGTAATCTTCCGCGCCGCCCGGCCCGCCGGTTTTGAGGAGGTGGTGCGCCACGATCTGCCCGACTTTATTTTCGACCCCGGCGAGGGAATGTTTTACGAAAGCGGGCCGGAAAACTTCGACCGCTTTGATTTCTGGTACAAGTTTATCCCCTGGGACTGGATTGCGGTGGAGGAGCCGGAACTGTGGCAAGACCTGGCCAAATTGGTGATGGGCCGTAAGCTGAAAGTGCTGAACCCCGCCTGGGCGATGCTGCTGCAATCGAAGGCACTACTGGCCGAGTTGTCGCCCCGGCTGCCCTACTACCTGCCCGCCGCCCGCACCGCCGCCGAGTTCAGGGACCGCCGCTACGTGAGCAAGCCGATCTTCGGGCGCATGGGAGAAAATATTACCCTTTACAACGGCGGCACCAGGCCCGAAGCCACCACCGACGGCGACTTCGGCGATCAACCGCTGGTGTACCAGGGGCTGGCCGATTTTAACGAAAGCCCCGACGGGGAGCTGACCTACCAGGCATCCGTCTATTTTACCGACCACCCCTGTGCGCTGGCCTTCCGCCGGCAGGATGAATGGATCATTGACGACGACGCCGAGTTCGTGGCCCACGTGGTGGATTAATAAATACTTCGGCTTACTTGCGTGAGGTGCCTGGACGGAGACGACCGCAGGGAGGAAGCCCGCAGGGCCGAGCAGACCTGCGAGCCGGGAAGGGACCGGCCCCGAGGCGATAGCCGAGGGGACACGCCCTGAAAAAAAGATGCCGCCCACGCCCCGTCAGTTAATCGCCACTTCGTCGCCCACGGAAGGGTTTAATGAACAATACGGGCGGCCCCTGACTAGTTTGCTTGACGTGGCCGCCCGACGGACCATCTTACTACCTCACTTCCTCCTTTTATATGCGCATTCTGCTACGCCCCGTTTTAGTGCTTCTGCTGCCCTTGTTTTTTCTGCTTCCCGCCCTGCTGCCGGCGCAAACGCCCCGTGCCCTGGGGCAGTGGGAGGCCCTGCTGAGTTACCGGCGCGGTAGCACGGTGACCCAATCGGAGACCGAGATCATTTACTCGACCGGGCGGGCCGTTTTCTTCCTGAGCAAGGAAGACCTCAGCATCAGGCGGCTGACCAAAGCCGACGGATTGGCCGAGGCCGCCGTGCGTCTGGTAAAATTTCACCCGCCCACCGGCACCCTGATCATCGTGTACGAGAACAGCGTGATCGACCTGTACCGGCCCGACGGGCGGATCAATACGCTGCGCCAGATCGACAACTTCAATTTTAGCGGCGGCGACAACAGCATCAACGATATTTTCGTGGACGGCACGAACACCGTTTATCTGGGGGCCGGCTACGGTGTTTCCGCGCTGGACGTGGCGGAGGGGCAGGAAATTTTTCTGTTCACCACCTTCACCGCCGTGCCCGTGCGTGGGGTGGTCTTATTGCAGGGGCAGCTGTATGCCGGCACCGACGAGGGGCTGTACCGCGTGCCGCGCCAGGGCGTAAACCTGAGCGATTTTGGCAACTGGCAACTGCTGGGCGCGGAAGAGGGTGTGCTGCCGGACGTGGCCGTGACGGCCGTACAAGTGTGGCGCAATGACCTGTACTACGCCCTGCGCGGCGGCGATGTGTACCGCTGGAACAACGGCAACCCCGGTCTGCACTATACCGCACCGGCAAACCAGGAATACGTGGCCTATCTGAGCGCGGGGCAGAACTATCTGCTGGCCGGATATGACTGCCCGATCAATGAGGAAGCGACCTGCCGGTCGCAACAGTTGGTGCTATTGACCGAAAACGGCTTCGACCGCGAGATCCGGGGCAACTGTGTCGGTGACGCGGCCTATGCTGTGGAAGACCCGGCAACCGGCCGGATATTTTTGGCCGACCGGGGGCAGGGCATCCGCTACTTACCCGGTGCCGGCTCGGCCGAGTGCGACATATTGTCTTATACCGGCCCGCTGACCGACGCGAGTTTTTCGCTCACGCACGACGGCACCTCGCTCTGGGTAGCGGCGGGCGGCTACACCCCCGGCAGTCTTTCGCCCCTGTTCAATGACCAGGGATTTTTTCGCTTCAAACAAGGCGATTGGGATTTCTTCAACCGCTCCAACGAACCCCAGTTTTACGGCCGCGACGGTATCTTGAGAAACGATGACGATGTGCAGGATATCGTTTCCTCCTACCATAACCCGGTAACCGGAAAACTGTATTTCGGTTCCTGGCTGGAGGGGTTTATCGAGTACGACCCCGCCACGGACGGCTTAACGCTGTATGACGAGAACAACACCACCCTGCAACGAGCCGAAGGCGACCCGTTTCGCACCCGCGTGGGCGGTTTTGACAGCGATGCCGCCGGCAATCTTTACGTGGCCAACCACCGGGCCATGGACCGCAAGGCCGTAACCGTGCTGACCCCCGACGGCCAGTCGGCGGCCCTGGGCGGTGATTGTAATTTTTTCGGGGCATTCGACGTGGCCGTCGACCAGGCCGGTTTCATCTGGACCCTCTACAGCATCCAGCCGGATGTGGGCGGCGTTAGTGTACTGGACCCGGGGCCGGACGTGCTGGACCCTTCGGATGATGAATGCCGGGTTTTTCTGACCGGAAACTCTAACCTGCCTACCAACGAGCTACGCTCGATCGTGGTGGACCTGGACGGCGACGTGTGGGTCGGCACGGCCGCCGGCATCGTGATTTTCGAGTGCGGCGGCAGCGCGCTGGACGACATTTGTCAGGGGTCCATCCGTATTGTGGAGGACAACGAATTTACCGGCCGCCTGCTGGAAACCGAAGACATTTTGGCCCTGGCCGTGGACGGGGCCAACCGCAAGTGGGTGGGCACCAACAGTGGCGTTTACCTGCTGTCGCCCGACGGCCGGGAGCAAATCTTTCGCTTCGACGAAGGCAACAGCCCGCTCCTGAGCAACACCGTCCGCGCCATCACCATCCGCCAGGCGGATGGCACGGTCTACTTCGGCACCGAAAACGGCATCATCTCCTACCGGGGCGACGCCACGCTGGGCGGCGAGGTGAATAAAGAAGAACTGGAAATTTTCCCCAACCCCGTCACGCCCGATTACCGCGGCCCCATCGCCATTCGCGGGCTGGCGCGCGACGCCACCGTCAAGATCACCGACGTGAGCGGCAAACTGGTTTTCGAGACCCAGGCCGAGGGCGGGCAGGTGACCTGGGACGGCCGCGACTACACGGGCCGCGAGGCGCGCTCGGGCGTTTACCTGGTCTTTGCGGCCACCAACGGGCGTTTCCGCTTTGACAACCCGGACGGGGCGATCGGCAAGATTGTTTTCGTGCGTTAGGAAATGCGTGTCGGCAGCTGATTTTTTTGGGCGTGCCCCCGGCTAATGCCGGGGTCGGCACCTTGCGGGGTTCGCTGTTCGCTCCGTGCTGCGCACCAAGCCCTCCAGGCACCTCACGCAATTTCCCCCCGGCCCCCCGAAGGGGGGAGTAATTGTACTACTCATTGTTCACTACCCCTGCCTTTTACCCACTACTCCTCCCGTACCACTCCCTTGATCCCGGCAGCGCGGCGGGCGGGCAGCCAGGAAGCAAGCAGGCCGATGGTGAGCACCACGGCCGCCACCACGGGGAAATCGTACCACTTGAGTTCCATCAGGTAGGCGTCCAGCAGCTGAAAATTTTGCTGAAGCAGGGCCACCGTAATCGCCAGTACGAAGCCGATCAACAGGCCGACCAGGCAAAGCAGTAAACCGACGCGGAAGAAGATACCGCGCACGCGGGCATCCGTCATGCCCATGCTTTTGAGGATGCTGATGTCTTTTTCCTTGTCCAATACGATCATCCAGAGGGCACCGACGATATTGAAGGAAATCAGGATCATCATGAAACCGACGATGGTGAAACCGATCCATTTCTCGATGCGCATCAGGCGGAGGAGGGTTTTTTCCTGCTCGAAACGGTCGGTCACGCGAAAATCCGGCCCCATTACTTCTTCGATGAACCGGAAAACGGCCGGGTCGGTGAGAAAACCGGGGGCCAATTTGATCTCCAGCGCGGAGACGGCGGCGGCGGGCAGATCGAGTAGTTCCTGCGCCAGTTCGATGCCGATGATGACGTACTGCTGATCGACGGCCTGTTGCGTGAGGATGACGCCGCTGGGGTAGGTGGGGCGGGAGACGAGCGGATTGGTGAGCGGGCCGCCCTGGTTGCGCCGGGCCGTATAGATGGTGAGCGGCTGGAACTCGTCGGTCACGTCGATCCCCAGGCCCATCCGAAGTTGGCGGCCGATGATGGATCGGTTGCGGCCGTTGCGCGTCAGTTCGTACCGGCCGTCCAGGATCATGGTATCCAGGCGGTTGAGCAGCACGTAGTTGGAATCCACGCCCTTGATCCGGCCGGGGATCTGGTTGTCGCGGTACTGAAGGAAGGCAATCTCGTCTACGGTACGCGATAGTACCAGCACGCCCGGAATCGATTCCAGTTTATTCAACGTTTCCAGGCTGGGTTCAAAGGTTTTGCCGCTGACCGACTCGATGCGGGCGTCCGCGTTCAGGTTGTTGAACAGGGTCAGGAACAGTTCCTCAAAGCCGTTGAATACACTCAGTACCAGCACCAGTGCCATAGCCCCCACGGCGACGCCAAAGGTGGCGATGCCGGTGATAATATTGATGGCGTTGGTGGAGCGACGCGCGAAAAGATAGCGCCGGGCGATCCGGAAAGACAGGTTCATGGCGTAAAAGTAGCCCTAAGAACCGGCGTGTACTATCTTTGCCGCCCTTAGAAATAAAATTACGTTATGAGCCAGCGCGCCGACTTCAAGACCATCACCGCCCACGCCAAGGAATACGGCTTTATTTACCAGTCTTCCGAAATCTACGACGGCTTGGCGGCGGCCTATGATTACGGTCCTTACGGCGTGGAGCTAAAAAACAACATCAAGCAGTACTGGTGGCGGTCCATGGTGCAGATGCACGACAACATCGTGGGCCTGGATGCGTCCATTTTCATGCACCCCAAGACCTGGAAGGCCTCCGGCCACGTGGATGCGTTCAACGACCCGCTGGTTGATAACAAGGACAGCCAAAAGCGCTACCGCGCCGACGTGCTGGTGGAAGACGCGATTGACAAGATCGAGGGCAAGCTGAACAAAGAACTCGCCCGCGCCCAAAAACGCTTCGGCGATGATTTCGACGAGGCCCAGTACCGCGCCACCAACGAGCGCGTGATCGGTTACCAAACCGACAAGGACGCCTTGTCCAAGCGCCTGGCCGCCGCCATGACCGCCGGCGATATGGACGAACTGCGCCAAATCCTCGTCGACAATGACATTAGCGAACCCGATACCGGCTCCAAAAACTGGACCGAGGTGCGGCAGTTCAACCTCATGTTTTCCACCCAGTTAGGCAACATCGCCGGTGAGGAGGGCAAGCTTTACTTGCGGCCGGAGACGGCCCAGGGTATCTTCGTTAACTTCATCAATGTCCAGAAATCCACGCGGCAGCAGTTGCCCTTCGGCATCGCGCAGATTGGCAAAGCGTTCCGTAATGAAATTGTGGCGCGGCAGTTCATCTTCCGCATGCGCGAGTTCGAGCAGATGGAGATGCAATTCTTCATCCAGCCCGGCACCCAGGGCGACTGGTACGCCTACTGGAAGGAGCAGCGTATGGCCTGGCACCGCGCCCTCGGTCACTCCGCTGACGACCTCCGTTTTCACGACCACGATAACCTGGCCCACTACGCCGATGCGGCGGTGGACATCCAGTACAACTTTCCCTTCGGATTCAAGGAACTGGAGGGCATCCACTCCCGCACCGATTTCGACCTCGGTGCCCACCAGGAGCTGTCCGGCAAAAAGCTGCAGTTCTTCGATCCGCAAACCAACGAAAGCTACGTGCCCTACGTCGTCGAGACCTCCATCGGTGCCGACCGGATGTTCCTGGCCGTACTCAGCAATGCCCTGCGCACCGAGACCATCATTGGCGGCAACGGTAAGGAGAGCACCCGCGACGTGCTGCAACTCCACCCGGCACTGGCTCCCTACAAGGCGGCCATCATGCCCCTCAAACGCAACGACGAACGCCTTGTCAGCGCGGCCAAAGATATTTTCAACACCCTGCGTTTCGACCATAATGTGCAGTACGACGACACCGGCTCCATCGGCAAGCTCTACCGCCGCCAGGATGCCGTGGGAACACCCTTCTGCATTACCGTTGATTTCGACACCCTCGAAGACAATACCGTCACCCTCCGTGACCGCGATACGATGGAGCAGGAGCGCGTGAAAATAGCTGACCTGAACGCAAAGATCAGTGAGCGGGTGAGTTTCCGGGAACTGCTCGGTGAGCAGGGTCAATGAGTGAAGGAGTGATTGAGTGAAGGAGTGAATAAACGTGGTGTACGCCGCTCAGGTCGTATACGCCGCTCGTACACGTCGCTCAGGTCGAGGACGTCCACGTCCGAGAAGTGATCTGTCAAAGCGGCTTGCATAAGGGCGGCCGGCTACGCTGCCCCTCTCGGACCTGGATATCCTCGACCTGAGTTTTTTCTACCAGCTCCCGCCGGCACCACCGCCGCCGAAGCCGCCACCGCCGAAGCCGCCGAAACCGCCGCCGCCGAAGCCGCCACCACCACCGAAACCTCCGCCGCCTCCTCCTCCGCCGCCGAAGCCGCCGGGGAAAAAGATCATGCCGCCCAAACCGCCACCGCGCCGCCTGCGGCGGCGAGGGTGGCCGTCGTCCATATCGTACTTGCCGCCGCGCCAGTAGCCGCCGTCGTCATCGTCATCGTCGTTATTGCGGCGGCGATAGGCCGAATAGATCATGTAGGCAATAAATATAAACAAGAAAATAGCCACCGGCGCGGGGAAACCGCCGCTACCTTTACCGCCGCCATCGTTGGTGTACTCGCCCTTACCGAACTGGACGATAGCGTCGGTGGCGCGGTCGAGACCTTCGTAGTAGTTACCCTGCTTAAAGGCCGGAGTGATTTGCTGATCGATAATTCGTTTGGCGATGGCATCGGGCAGAAAACCTTCCGCGCCGTAGCCGGTCTGGATACGTATGGCTCGGTCGTCACGGGCCACATAGATGAGTACGCCGTTATCCTTAGCGGCCGTACCGCCGATCCCCCATTCCTGCGCGATGCGGATAGAGCGATCGAAGGCATCTTCTCCGTTCAAACTTGCTTCGGTGAGTACCACGATTTGCGTACTGGTCTCCAGTGCTACTCGCTTCAGTTTTTCCCCCAACTGGATCGCCTGCTGGTCCGTCATAATGTGGGCCAGGTCCTGCACCAGAAATTCTTTCTTGGGCGGTATCGGATTCTGACCGCTCAGCCCCGCCGCGGCGAGAAGGAGTAGACCGAAAATTGCAAGCAGGCGGGGGAAGTGGATCATTGGTTACCGTAGGAGATGTCGTCGGGAAGTTCGTTGGTGTCGGTAGCGGCGTCGTAGGGAAAAAATTCGGACAGTTGAGCACCGATGCGGGCGATGGCGGGCAGCAGGCCGCCCACGAAGTCGCCGCGACGGAAGTGTTCCTGCATCAGGTTGCGGGACTCGTCCCAGAAATCTTTCGGCACGACCTCATTGATGCCAGAATCACCGATAACGGCGAATTCCTTGCGGTCGGGTTCCAGCAGAATGAGGACGCCGTTGCGGTCTTTGGTACGCTGCATGCCCAGTTTGTTGAACACGCGTTGGGCCTCGACCAGGGCACCGCGTTTAGCGTCCATTTCCAGGTGTACGCGAATCTCGCCGGAAGTGGCGAGTTCCGCCTGCCGGATGGCGTCGATGATGGCGGCTTCCTGGTCGGAGGAGAAGAAATTTACCACGGCGGCTTAATTAAAATCTACCGTGGGCGCGGTGGCGGCACCCTCGTCGGCTTTGAAGGGCGGCCGCTGGTCGAAACCGAAAATGGAGGCGAAAACGGTGCCGGGGAAACGGCGGGTCTTTTTGTTGTAGACGGTCGCGGCCTCGTTGTAGCGGTCACGTTCTACCTTGATCCTGTTTTCGGTGCCCTCCAATTGCGTTTGCAGCTCTACGAAAGCAGCCGTGGACCGTAGTTCGGGGTAGCGCTCTACGCTGACCAGCAGACGGCCGAGGCTGGAGCTGAGTCCGGCCTGTGCCTGCTGGAATTGTTCGATGGCCTCGGGGGTCAGGTTGCCCGCATCCACATTCACGGAAGTGGCCTTGGCGCGGGCCTCGATCACTTCGGTGAGGGTGCCGCGCTCGAAATCGGCCGAACCCTTGACGGTATTGACCAGATTGGGGATCAGATCGGAGCGGCGCTGGTAGGCACTTTCCACATTGGCCCAGGCTTGGCTCACGTTTTCGTCGGAATCGACAAAGCCGTTGTAGCTGGAGCAGCCGCCGATGAACAGCAGCGCGATGATGCCGAGGACGACGGCAAGAGTGGTGATATTCTTCATTTCTCTGGAGTGGTTGGTTGTAGTCGTTGTTGGTGGTGGTAAAAATCGGCCAGCAGGTGGGCGGCCGCTTCGTAGAGGTTGGTTTGAGAGGTGGGCGGATCGCTTCTCTTCAGGAGCGGATCGACGGAGCGCAGCAGGTTGCTCTCCACGATCTCCCGCAGCCACCGGGCGCGTTGGGTTACCCGTAGGCCGCTTACATAACGCACGAGAGCGGGATCGGTGCGGAACTTTTCGACCAGTGTCCATATCTCTTCGATACCGGTGCGGTCGAGGGCGGATATGTTGACGACCCGGGGCGTCCAGCCATTGGGGGCGGCGGGCAGCAGGTGAACGGCGCGCCGGTAGTCGGCGGCGGTGCGGCGGGCGGCGGCGGTGAGGTCGCCATCGGTTTTGTTGACGGCCAGGATGTCGGCCATCTCGACGATACCGCGCTTGATGCCCTGCAGGTCGTCGCCCGCGCCGGGCTGGAGTAGTAGCAGGAACACATCCGTCATGGATTTTACCGTGACCTCCGACTGGCCCACGCCCACCGTTTCCACCAGGATGGTATCGAAGCCCGCCGCCTCGCAGAGCAGGATCGTTTCCCGCCCGGCCCGGCCCACCCCGCCCAGTTGCCCGCTGCTGGGGCTGGGCCGGATAAATACTTCCGGCCGGCGGCCAAGTTCCTCCATCCGCGTTTTATCGCCCAGGATACTGCCGCCGCTGAGGGGGCTGCTGGGGTCCACGGCCAGCACGGCCAGGCGGTGACCGGCATCGGCCAGGTACAGCCCCAGTGCTTCCACGAAGGTTGATTTGCCCACGCCGGGGCTACCACTGATCCCCACCCGGATACTGGTATTCCGCAGCGGGCGGGCGGTGAGGGTGCCCAGCAGTTCGCGGCTCACGGTCTCGTCGGCGGGCAGGCTGCTTTCGCAGCAGCTGATGGCCTGACTGAGGACGGCCGGGTCGCCCCGGTCCAGGCCCGCCAGCAGGGCGGCCGCACCGGGGCGGCGGGGCGGCTGAAAATGGAGGCGGGGATTGACGGTCGGGCGGGCGATGGCGGTAAGTAATTGGTGTGCTAATCCGGTAACAGTGCATTAACGCGGGTGGTTAAAGTTACGTCAAAGCAAGCAAATAACTTTTACCGCCCACTTGGGAAGCTGATTTTTACGGGACGAGGATGACCCAAACAAAAACACGCCTCCATCCGCCGAAATTTAACCGATGTTTTTAGCGAGCTGTCGTTTGGCGGGGGGGGCGTTATTAAGGAGTGAAGGAATGAAGGAATGAAGGATTAGCTGCGCTGCTTCTCTTGATCGCGAAGCGATCCTTCGAGGTGAAGGATTGAAGGTACTATATATATTTTCACCCCCCTTCGGGGGGCCGGGGGGGCAACACAAGGATTAGCTGCGCTGCTTCTCTTGATCGCAAAGCGATCCTTCGAGGTGAAGGATTGAAGGTACTATATATATTTTCACCCCCCTTCGGGGGGCCGGGGGGGCAACACAAGGATTAGCTGCGCTGCTTCTCTTGATCGCAAAGCGATCTTTCATTCCTATCCCCTGCGTGAGGTGCCTGGAGGGTTTAGTGCGTTAGCACCGAGCGAATAGCGAAGCCCGGAAGGGACCGACGCGGCCGTTGAGGCCGGGGCACGCCCAAATAAACAAGACCTCTCTCCAAAAGGAAAGAGGTCTTATTATTATTGTTGAAGTGGCAGGGTGCGATTAGTTGACAGCGACTTCGTGACGGGTGCTGACGTTGTTCTTGACGAAGGCCGTCAGGTCGGCATTCAGTTTTTCACGGTGCGTGTAGAAGAGGGCGTGGGGTGCGCCGTCGTACTTGTGGTAGCGGGCGTTTGCCACCATATCGGCGGTCTGGTCGCCGGCCACTTTGATGGGTACGATCTCGTCGCCGGTGCCGTGGATGACCATTGTGGGGACTTTGATCTTGGCCAAATCCTGGCGGAAATCGGTTTTGGCGAAGGCCGTTACGCAGTCGATGGTGGCCTTGGCGGAACCCTGGAGGGCGAGTGATTTGGTCCAGGCGAGGAGTTCGCTGCTGACGGGGTGCGAGAGGAGGCTGACGCCGTAAAATTGCTTGCCGAAATCGCTCATGAAGTCGGGCCGGTCCTCGCGGATGCCGTCGATCATGCCCTGGAAAACTTTCCATTCCACGCCGTCGTGGTTGTCGGTATCGAGCATATAAGGGGTGACGGAGCTGACGAATACGGCCCCGGCGATGCGGTTGTCGCCGTGCTTGCCCAGGTAGCGGGCCACTTCGCCGCCGCCCATGCTGAAGCCGACGAGGGTAACGTCGCGCAGGTCGAGTTCTTCGAGTAGCGCATGCAGGTCGTCGGCCATGGCGTCATAGGTGTAGGTATCGGTGGTCTTGGAAGAGCGGCCGAACCCGCGGCGGTCGTAGGCGATGCAGCGCATGCCCTCGCGGCTGAGGGGTTCGAGCTGATACTCCCACATGTCGGAATTGAGGGGCCAGCCGTGGATGAACACCACGGGCTTGCCCTGTCCGTATTCCTGGTAATAAATTTTTGTGTCGCGGCCGTTCGTGCCGCTTTTGTTCGTGATGAATTGCATCTCGATTCGGGTTATAAAATTAACTAATGCGGGGATGTGATTATAACCGGGTATTGCCGGAGGGTGTTCGGAAATAGTATTACGGATTTAAATTATTGATCGCGTTCGGGGCTATTAGTCAAGTAGTTGCACAAAAAACGCGGCGGCCGGATCCGGCCGCCGCGTTTTTGTGTCTCGGACGTAACTTACTCGCGCCACTCCCATTCGGCTTCCTGCAGGTATTGGCTCACGCCCTCCAGGTCGAAGGCGTGGGGATCCCAGGCTTCGCCGTCCAGCCATTCCATCATTTCTTCGTGCTGGGGATGTTTTTTATTAGCGCGGGCCTCCAGGAAAACCTGGTAACCCCACACGCCGCCGATATCTTCGGGCGGGCAGGCGTTTTCGCCGGCCACGCAGAGGGGGTAGGTTTTGTCGGCGTCCGCATCCCTGATTTCTTCCAGTTTAACGGCGTGGCGCCAGCCGTCGCCGAAGTCGTATTCGTAGACCATTTCGTCGCCGTCCTTTTTAAGGAGTTGGTTGAGGCGGCGACCTTCGTAACTGGTTTCCGGGTCTTCGTATTCGGAGGGCGGGGCGTAGATTTTTCCCTTGCGGGAAAACTGGTGCAGGTGGCTACCGTCCCAGCCGTCCATGGCCATTTGGATCACGTCGCTCAGGTCGGCCAGGGAGATGTCGGCGGGTACGACGACCCGGCGCCAGATGGGTAAACTCGCATCCTCGAGGTCGATGCGGAGTTGATAAACCGTCAAAGGCATTGGTATTGCATTGTTTTGGTGCCGCCCGGCGGGTTAGCTTGGCCGGGGCAGGCGGGGTGAGGGGAACCGGAAGTGGTTCGGCCGGTCAAGATAGGGCGTTCCGGCGATATATGCGGCGGCGGCGAGAAAAATAGGTGCGGCCGGGCATGAAAAACCCCGCCGCCGCAGGGGGGGTGCGGGGGCGGGGTGGGTAATAATTTTAAAAAGGAAAAATTTAGTCTTTTGATGGGGAGGCGCTTAATAATATCTTACCGGTACCAATGCGGAGGCGATGACTGTCGTAAAACTCTGGTTCTCCATTCAATTTACTCTCCGGTAAAGTACTTGGCACCCTTTCCATGTCAGTCAGATGAAATTCACCTCGGTCCAGTTCAGCCCGCGTTTGCACCGCACTGTCATACAACTCTTTCGTAGCTTCTTCCAAACCGGCCATCGATCTATTTAAATCAACCAGGCAGCCGATTACCACGGCATAAAAGACTAAAATAGTGAAGAACAGTATTCTCACCAAGTTGCCGTGTGAAATTGTAATAATCATAATCAGTTATTTTGGTTGCTGGCGGCTATTGTACAAACGATCTTCCATTTTATCCAGACGGCTGCCAAAATCTTTCAGCGTAGCAGTATTTACTTCTTTGAAATTGTCTACCCTTTCCTCAACGATACTAATTCGCTCGGTCAGTGCAGCATAAAGAAGTACCAGAGTAATAGTGATGGTAATAACCGTACCGATAGCGACATAAATGCCATTAACCGAAAGGCGAAGATGAACCCTGCTTTGATCATCAACGAAGGAGCCGCTTTTTCGAGGTCGATTGGTATTATCAGGAGTGGTCTGATCTGAATTTTTCAAGGAGGGATATGTTTTAGCCGACAAATATACGGTAAAACATACAAAACAGGCCGCGGCAATATAATCAAGAAACACTCAATTCGTCAACGGCAGTCTGCAACTCGATCAAAGCTAACTGCACAACGTACCAACCCACAATGATCATTAACCAAAACAGAAAGATGATTCCGCACCGCCCATAAAAAGCCGTCAAACGGAAACTTCTACCGTCATCATTCACTACAGTTGAAGGATTGCAGTCGGGCAGCTTGCCAAACAGCCATCGCTATAAGACGTAAACCTAACCCATATTGTTGACAATCAGCGTACTTTAACAGACATTTGCGGCCCTTAGTTCCCCCGTTCCTTCACTCCCTTATTCCTTGTCAGGCTCCCACGTACTATCCCACCCACCGCAAACGTACTAGAGTTTCTCATCCCGTCCATGCTCCGATTCCTACTCCTCGCTTACTCCATCGTGCTCCTCGCACCCCTCGCCCCTTGCTCCGCGCAGTCGGCTACCGATAGCGTAACGGTGGGCACGATCTCCTACAGCGGCAACAAAAAAACCCGCCCCTCCGTCATCCGCCGCGAACTGACCTTCAAAGAGGGACAACGCATCGCCATCGCCGACCTGCCGCTGCTCGTCTCCCGCGCCGAAGAACAAATCCTCAACACCAGCCTGTTCATGTCGGCCGAGATCAAGTACCTCGACTGGATCGCCCCCGACTACGAGGTTTTCTTCGAAATCCGCGTCGTCGAGCAGTGGTACATCTTCCCCACCCCCACCTTCGAGTTGGCCGACCGCAATTTTAACGTCTGGTGGACCGACCAGAATCGCGATATCGACCGCGTTAACATCGGCCTCAAATTCAGCCATTACAACTTCACCGGCTTCGGCGACAAACTCAAAGTAGGGTTTGAGTACGGTTACACCCGCAGCTACCAAGCCGGTTACAGCCTCCCCTACATCAACAAAGATCAGAGCATCGGCCTCGGTTTCAGCTGGTCCACTAACCGCAACCGCGAGGTCAATTACCAGACCATCAACGACGACCAGGCCTTCTACAACGACGAAGACGACTTCGTCTGGCGGCGCACCCGCGTGGCGGCCGAGGCGTCCTACCGGCGCAAAATCTTCACCACCCACACCTCCGTTCTCGCCTACGAGGTCGGCAGCATCAACGATACCGTCGCCCAACTCAACCCTAATTTCTACGGCCGGGGACGCAACCGGCAAAAATTCTTCCGTTACACCTACATCCTCAATTACGACCGCCGCGACGTGCGCGCCTACCCCTGGCGCGGCGAACAACTGCGCTTCATCGTCGACAAAGCCGGTCTCGGCCTGCTTTCCGACTACGGGCGCAATGGCCTCTGGACCAAACTGGAATACAACCGCTACTGGCCGCTCGGCCCGGAGCAGCAGTGGTCGCTCTTCGCCGGGGCATCGGGCAAATACTCGCTCATCCGCAAACGGCAGCCATTCCTCGACAACCGCGCCATCGGTTTCGGCCGCGAGGGCAGCATGGTCGGCTACCAATTCTACGTCATCGACGGGCTGGACATGCTCATCCTCCGCGCCGGTCTGCGCCGCGAGCTGTTCCGCACCCAGGTCGTACTCGGCAACTGGGTCCCCCTCAAAAATTTTCGCACCATCCCCATCCGCGTCAACCTCTCCCTCCAGACCGACCAGGGCATCGCCAACTCCCCCTTCACCCGCATCGACAACCGCCTGGCCAACCGCTGGCTCTCCGGCGCCGGCCTCGGGCTGGACGTCATCTTCTTCTACGACATGGTCGCCTCCGTCCAGTATCACCGCAACCATCTCGGCGAGGGCGGGGTCTTCGTCGGGCTAAATCTCTCTTTCTAGCTATTTCGGGCGTGTCCCCTCGGCTGTCGCCTCGGGGCCGGTCCCTTCCGGGCTTCGCTGTTCGCTCGGTGCTAACGCACCCTAACGCCCCTCCAGGCACCTCACGCAGCGGGCTGCGTCCGCAGCTCGCGTACTCTGGCAGGCATACCCGGCACACGGGGGTACCCACGCAGGCTTTGTCCAACGTACAAAACTCCGAGGAGCTTGCGACGATCACCGCAGGTAAATACCAGCGGCGAAGCCTTAATCAAAAGTACGGGGCGCAGCCCCCCCGCAACTTGCCCCGCCCTTAGCTGTTCACCCAACCGGACGGCCCGGACGGCCGACCGTAAACCACCTCTCTCTACCAGCACTCGCCACCCATGATCACCGTTATTTCAGGAACCAACCGACCCGGCAGCCGCACCCTGGCCATTGCGCGGGCTTACCTGGAACTGCTGCGTGAGCGCACCGATGAGCCGGTGGAACTGCTCGACCTGCAGGACATCGACCCCGCCGCCTTCGCCACCACTATGTATGACCCCGCACACACACCGGAGGCACTGCGTACCCTCCACGAGTCGCACGTACTGGAAGCGGAAAAGATGGTCATCTTTACGCCCGAGTACAACGGCAGTTATCCCGGCATCCTCAAGACCTTTATCGACGCCATCAGCGTACACCGTTATAAGGAGAACTTCGCCGGCAAACGGATCGCCCTCATCGGCGTGTCCAGCGGGCGGGCGGGCAACCTGCGGGGTATGGACCACCTGGGCGACAGTATCCAGCACATGGGCGGCGTGCTCTACCCCCACAAAATTCCCCTTTCCGGGGCCGATAAATTGCTGGATGACCGAGGGCGGCTTACCGACCCCGCAGCCCTGCAAACACTAGCCGACCAGGTAACCGCGTTCGTAGCCTTCTAACTACCCACAACCTCCCACGGCGGCCCCTCCGCTCGAATTTGCCTTATATTTGCTCCCTGATTTGGATAAAAAACCCTTCATGGCCAAGAATTTATTGATCGTAGAGTCTCCCGCAAAAGCGAAGACCATTGAAAAAATACTCGGAAAAGATTACACCGTTAAATCAAGTTTCGGCCACGTGCGCGATCTGGAAAAAACGACCGATGCCGTAGACGTAGCCAACAACTTTAACCCCCACTACGTCGTCACCCCCGACAAGCGCAAGGTGGTGGCCGACCTCAAAAGCTGGGTCAAAAAAGTAGACGAGGTCTGGCTCGCAACGGACGAAGACCGCGAAGGGGAGGCCATCAGCTGGCACCTCTGCGAGGTACTGGGCCTGAAACCCGCCGAGACCAAGCGGATCGTTTTCCGGGAGATCACCCCCACGGCCATCAAAAAAGCCATCACCCAGCCCCGCACCGTAGACCTGGACGTGGTGAACGCCCAGCAGGCCCGCCGCGTGCTGGACCGCCTGGTCGGCTACGAGTTGTCGCAGGTGCTGTGGAAAAAGATCAAGGGCGGCCTCAGTGCCGGCCGCGTCCAATCGGTGACCGTTAAACTGGTGGTGGAGCGCGAACGCGAAATCCAGAATTTCGAGGTCCAGAACTTCTACCGTATCAACGCCATTTTCGATGTCCGTACCGAGCAGGGTAAAACCGTAGCCCTGAAGGCCGAGGGAAGTAACCGTTTCGACGACAACAAGACCGCCCGGGAGTTTTTACAAAAGTGCGTGGATGCCACCTTTACCATCGACAAGATCGAGGTGAGGCCGGCCAAGCGCAAGCCCGCGCCGCCCTTTACCACCTCCACCCTTCAGCAAGAGGCCAGCCGGAAACTGTACTTCAACGTGAAGCGCACCATGTCGGTGGCCCAACGGCTCTACGAGGCCGGTCACATCACCTATATGCGTACCGACTCGGTCTCGCTCTCGGATACGGCCCTGGCCGCGATCAAGGACGAGGTGGAGAAATCTTATGGGGCCAAGTACGTCAAGACCCGTAAGTATAAGGGTAAATCAGCCGGGGCGCAGGAGGCCCACGAGGCCATCCGCCCCACCTACTTCGAGAAGCACGCCATCAGTAGCGGCGATTCCGATGAGAAGAAACTTTACGACCTGATCTGGAAACGGACCGTCGCCTCCCAGATGGCCGACGCCGAACTGGAAAATACCACCGTCACCATCGGTATCTCTACCGTACAGGATACCACCCTGAAGGCGAGCGGCCAGGTGCTGCTCTTCGACGGTTTTCTCAAAGTCTACCTGGAAAGCGAGGACGAGGAAGACGACGACGATCAGGAAGACGGCAATACCATTCTGCCGCCCCTCAATGAGGGTCAGCAATTGCCCCTGCGGGAGATGACCGCCACCGAACGCTTCACCCGCCCGCCCAGCCGCTACACGGAAGCCGGCCTGGTGAAAAAACTGGAAGAACTCGGCATCGGCCGGCCGTCCACTTATGCGCCTACCATCACCAAGATCATGGACCCCGCCCGCGGCTACGTGACCCGCGAAAGCCGGGACGGCGAGGAGCGCAAGTACGATGTGCTGACCCTGAAGAAGGGCGACATCAAAACCGCCAAAAAAACCGAGACCACCGGCGCGGTCAAGAACCGCCTCTTTGCCTCCGACATCGGAGCGACGGTGAGCGACTTCCTCGACGAGCACTTCGACGAGGTGATGAACTACAGTTTTACGGCCGATATCGAAGAGAAATTCGACATCGTCTCCGACGGAAAACTGGTGTGGACCGATATGCTGCGGGACTTTTATAATCCCTTCCACGAGGCCGTGGAGGAAACCACCGAGCAGGCCGACCGCGTGACCAAGGAACGCCTGCTGGGCACCGACCCCGCCACCGGCCGCACCGTACTGATCCGCCTGAGCCGCAACGGCCCCGTGGTGCAACTGGGCGCCCCCGATGAGTTGTTGCCCGACGAGAAACCCCGCTACGGCAACCTGCCCCGCGGCTTCCAGATGGACGATGTGACCATGGAAGACGCCATGAAGTGGCTGAGCCTGCCCCGCGACCTGGGGGTGCTGGAAGGTGAGGAAACCGTGGTGAGCAGCGGCCGCTACGGTCCCTACCTGCGCTACGGCGATAAGTTTATCAGCCTGCCCAAAGGAGAAGACCCCTACGAAGTGGGCAAGGCCCGCGCCCTGGAACTGATTGCCGAGTATAAGGATGCCAACCGACCCATTGCCACCTATAAGGACAAGCCGATTGTGAAGGGCAAGGGCCGCTTCGGACCGTTCGTGAAGTGGAACGGCCTGTTTGCCAATGTTTCCAAGAAGTATGACTTCGACCGCCTGACGCCCGCCGAGGCCATTGAACTGGTGCAGGCCAAGGAGGAAAAAGAAGCCAACCGCTACGTGAAGCGCTGGGAGGACGACGGAATCGACATCGAGAACGGCCGCTGGGGACCCTTCATCCGGTTCAAGAAAAAATCGGTCAAGATCCCGAAAAACGATCAGGGCGAACGCCTGACCTCCGAGGAGGCGGCCGAGATGACGCTGGAAGAAGTGAAAGCACTGATTGAAGGCGAAATGCCCGGCGCGTTTGCGGTGAAGAAAAAAGCCGCGAAGAAAAAAGCCCCGGCCAAGAAGAAAAAAGCGGCACCCAAAAAGAAAAAGTAGGCCGCGCTGCCGCGTGAGGTGCCTGGAAGGAGCGGGTGATAACCCGCAGCCCGCAGGGCCGAGCGAACAGCGAGCCTGGAAGGGACCGACCCCGACGTGAGGAGGGGGCACGCCCGAAATAATCAACTAATAATCCAGTAAACTGGAACCAAAATAACCGGCCCCATGGCAGATAAGAAGACCCCCACACCGCCCCAGCAACAGCAGGTACAATTTGAGATGACCGAGGAAATAGCCGAGGGTATCTATAGCAACCTGGCGGTGATTGCGCACAGTAATAGCGAGTTTGTGATTGATTTCGTGCGGCTGCTGCCCAACACGCCCAAGGCGAAAGTGAAGGCGCGGATCGTGCTGACGCCGCAGCACGCCAAGCGGCTGGTGCGTGCCCTGCACGAGAACGTGCAGAAATACGAGGCGCAGTTCGGCAGCATTAAGGAGCCGGACGGCAACAACAATAACGGGCCGCAGTTTCCGCCCATGAGCTTTACGCCCACGGCTCAGGCATAAGCCATATATTGCCTACCTAACTAGTTTCGTTTCGTACCATGATGTCTCCGGCCACCGCCCGTTTTTTTCTGCGTAACCTCTATGGTTTCGGCGTGATCGACCATGCCGGTGCCGACTGGCCGCGCCAGGCGGTGGTGCCGGTGGTGCCGCATACGTCCAATCGGGACTTTCCGTTCGGAGTGCTATCGCGTGCCGTGATAGAGCGGTACATCGGCTTCGTGGGTAAGGACAGCCTGTTTCGCGGGCCGATGGGGGCGATGTTCAAGTCGTTTGGCGGGGTGCCGGTGGACCGCAGCAAGAGCAATAATTTCGTGGACGCCACGGCGGCGGTATTTAAAACCCACCCGGATTTCAAACTCTGTCTGGCCCCCGAGGGAACCCGCGAACGGGTGGAGAAACTAAAAACCGGCTTCTACTGGATCGCCCGCACCGCCGGAGTGCCGCTGGTGCTGTGCCGCTTCGATTTCGGGAATAAAGTGGTCGAGTTCGCTCCGCCCTTTATGCCGACTGATGAGGAAGCCGATTTCCGGCGGATTTACGCCTATTTCGAGGGTATTCAGGGCCTGATCCCCGCCAACGGTTTCCGGCCGGAGGTGGAAAACCTGTTACCGACCGAACTGATCGCCCGGGGCTGGGAAGAGGCGATGCGCGTCTACGATGCCCGCCGGCCGGCTAATTCCTGACCCATGCTGCTCAAAACCCGCGGCATCGTACTGCGCTCGCACAAGCACCGCGAATCGAGCCTGATCCTGGATGTGTTTACCGAGGAACGCGGCCTGCGCAAGTACCTCATTAACGGGGTGCGCGCCCGCAACTCCCGGGTCTCGGCCGGGCTGCTGCAACTGATGTCGCTGATCGAACTGGTGGCCTACGAACGGCGCGACCGGGACATCAACCGCCTGAAGGAAGTGCGGCCCGCCCACATTTATACCCGCCTGCCCTTTGAGGTGTACCGGGCCACCATCGGCCAGTTTATGACCGAGATCGCCCACAAGACCATCAGCGAACGAGAGGAAAACCCCGCGCTGTTCGGCTTCCTTTTCGACACCTTCCAGTTTCTGGACGAAACGGAACAAGGCTTCGCCAATCTGCACCTGCATTACTTGCTGGGGTTTTCCACTTACCTGGGCTTCCAGCCCGCAGGCGCGTGGTCGGAAGAGTCGCCGCTGTTCGATTTGCGGGAGGGCACCTTCATCGGCGGCCTGCCGGGCCACACTTATTTTCTGGACGAAGACCGCAGCCACCGCCTCAGTCTGGTGCTGCGCTGCCCGCGTGAACGGCTGCATGAACTTCCGATTACCGCCGCCGAGCGGCGCGTGCTGCTGGAAGACCTGATCAGTTATTACCGGTTGCATGTGGAGGGACTGCGGGAGATCATGAGCTACAAGATTTTGCGGGAGGTGCTGGGGTAGGGGAGTGCGGGGCCGTCATTTCCGGCGTACGGAGCGGTAGATGAATCCACTGATGAGCAGCACGATCAGGGCGGCGAGTAAACACTTCCCGTGCCCCGGCCGGTCGGCTGAAATTTTCCTGAATGGAGGATTACTCTCCATGATACTGATAACGAGATCGGTGTTATGCCGCAGCAAATCGAGGTAGGTGGCGGCGGGGCCGGCGGGATCACTTAGTGCATCTACGTAAAGGCTGTCGATTGCGATGGAGAGATTTTCCTGCTCCTCTTCCGTGCGGATACCGTAGTACCGGGTGTAATAGATCAGGCCGTGAACGGGGACGAGGTAGCGTTGCTGTTCCGGTACGGCGGCGATGCGGTTTTTGGTCGCTTGTTCCACTTCTTCCAACTGCCGCAGGTAGATATCGTGATTGAATTGATAAATGTCTGCATTATTGGAATCGATAGTGACTAATGCACGAAGTACGTTTTGCAGGTAGGTGATGCCGTTGGCGGCCGTCATCCACGCATGCGGATCGGGGGTCGGGCCGTTTGCTCCGGGGGTGATCGGCTGGATTCCGGTAGTAAGCGTGAAAACGGGAGTTGCCGGAGCGATCTCTTCCAGCGGTGGATCGAGCCATTCATCCAGCCCCAATCCGTTGCGCAGGACCAGGTCGGCACCGCGTAGTTGCTCCAAATTGGCGGCGGTGGGCCGGTAGCCGTGGGGGTTTTCTTCTGTGGGCACCAGCGTTTCCACCCGCGACAGTCCGCCGCCGATGACCTCGGCCATATCGGCGAGGATGGAGGTGGTGGCCACCGCCAGCGGCCGCTCGTCGGCCGGGGCGGGGATCTGCGCTCCGAGGGGAAGTGCCGCCGAAGTGAGCAGGAGAAACAAGCAGGGAAAAAGGAAATAGTTACGCAGGGGCATGGCGGGAATAACGGTTATCTTGCCCGTAAGATCGGCCCCGCAACGGAACATTGCCCGATCCTCCGCTTTAGACTATTTTACGCGCTTAAATCCCGCCTCATGTTTCCCGATATCAACCGCGACTACGCCTGCCTCCTCGTCGATTACTGCCTGAGCCTTAAATCCGGCGACCGCCTCTACCTCCAGTCCACCGCCCTGGCCGAGCCACTGGTGCGGGAAATTTACCGGGCCGGCCTCCAGCGCGGTGCCAATGTGGTCTACCAACTGGACGTGGCCGAGCACGACCGCACGTTCTACACCGAAGCCCGGGGCGACCAACTCGACTTCGCCTCGCCGCTCTACCAGGCGGCGATGAAAGAATTCGAGACCTACCTCTACATCCGCGCCCCCTTCAACCTGCGCGAGGACCACGACCTGCCCGCCGACAAGAAAAAGCGGCGCGGCGAAGCCATGCAGCCCTACGTACAAACCTATTTTGCCCGCACCGGCTCGGGAGAGATGCGCCGCAGCCTCTGCCAGTACCCCACCGCCGCGAGTGCGCAGGAGGCCGGCCTGTCACTGAGCGAATACCGGGATTTCGTCCACCGCGCCTGCAAACTGGACCGGCCCGACCCCGCCGCCGCCTGGCGCGAACTGAGCCGCCGCCAGCAATCGGTGGTCGATCACCTCAACAGCTGCACCGAATTCACCTACCGCAATGCCCGCACCGACATCACCTTTCGCACCCGCGGCCGCCGCTGGATCAACTCCGACGGCCAGACCAATATGCCTTCCGGCGAGGTCTACACCAGCCCCGAAGAAGATAGTGCCGAGGGCCACGTACACTTCGACTACCCCGCCATCCGGGGCGGCAGCGAGGTGCGCGGCGTAACGCTGGAGGTAAAAGCGGGCGAGATCGTGAGCTGGCAAGCCGAGCAGGGACAGGAAGTACTGGACGAGGTTTTCGATATCCCCGGCACCCGCCGGTTCGGCGAGGCGGCCATCGGCACCAATTACGGCATCGACCGCTTCACTAAAAATATCCTCTTCGACGAGAAGATCGGCGGCACCTTCCACATGGCCATCGGCCAGTCGTATGCCCAGGCGGGTGGCAAGAACCAATCGGCCGTCCACTGGGACATGATCGCCGACATGAAGGCCGGTGGAGAAATTCTGGCCGACGGCCGGGCCATCTACCGCGACGGCTATTTTACCATCGCCGATCTGGCCGGCAAACAATAAGCCGGCGGGCCGGTGTGTTCAAGATTGAGCTGCGCAAGCTTGTCTGAGTTGCCCATTATTCACTACCTTGCGTAACTAATGTACCGGCCGTGTTCCCTACGGCAAGTTGCATTAACCTGACTGTACAAAGTTTAGGGTCGGGAAAGGGACGGGTTCGATCTGCTGGTCGTTCTTGTCATTTCCCAGGCTGAACCGGACAAATACCTAGCCGGCAGCCGGAAGTAA
This sequence comes from Lewinellaceae bacterium, assembly GCA_963710215.1. GTDB lineage: Bacteria > Bacteroidota > Bacteroidia > Chitinophagales > Saprospiraceae > Neolewinella. The sequence continues at coordinate 138,460 of CAVPZP010000037.1, forward strand.
TGGCGTAAACCACTTCGCCTTGCTACCACCCGAAAGCTATTCCTGACTTTTTTACAACCTTTGACCGTGAACAACAACATCGCTTTTCTAGAGCTGAAGTACGGTAATATTTACGGCGGATATCCCAATTTCTACGCCATCAGTGAGATCGCCCTGCTAGTCTTCGAACAGGGTTCCAACAAAATTTTCCTCGAGAGCTGGGTCAACAACTGCAACGTCGACGTGGTCAACGTCTACGCCAAGACCAACGAACTGGGCCACACCATCGGCCGCGGCAAGGAAGTCATCAATATGCGCACCCAGCGCCGGTGGCCCTTCGACGAAGATTTCCGCCTGACGGAAGACGACCTCGGTTTTGCCTTCCGCAACCTGCGGCCCACCAAGATGAACATCCGGAATTTCCTGCTGAAAAACTTCCGCAAGTACCGCTTCCAGGACCTCATCGTCTTCGACGGCCGCCGCGACGTTTTCCTCTGCGAGCGCGCCGGCGTCAACTTCGAGTACCTCAACGTGATCGACATCCAGAAAGACCTCAATCGCGAAACGGACTACCTGTTCTCCCTCAACAAACTCGCCGTCGTCTGCAATTTCGACGTCGACCGCTCCTACCTCCGCTCCAACAACCTGGAATACTGGCTGCACCCCATCGCCGCCCGCCAGATCGTGCCCAAATCGGCCGCCTACGATGCCGCCCGCCTCATGATGATCTTCAACGAGTACACCATGTACCACGATGATTTCATGATGAAAGCCGCCCTCCTGCTCAACAAAATCCAGCTAATGAAGGAGCGCGACGCCGCCCTCAATCCGCCCGAGCCGAAGCCCGCCAAAAAAGCCAAACCCAAGAAAGATGCTACTGCCGGTGCTGCCGTCGCCGGTGCCGCCGTTGCCGTAAAGGAGGGGGCTGCCGCAACCTCTGCGGAAGAGGAATAGCTCTTCTGCCCGCAACCGGGATTGACCGTCCGTTTATGAACTGAAAAAACCGTTACTCTCCCCCGAGGTGAGTAGCGGTTTTTCTTTTGGGCGTGTCCCCTCCCTTCGGTCGGCGTCGGTCCCTTCCCAGCGCGGCTAACGCCTTGGCCCTGCGGGCTCCTTCCTCCGGTCGGCCTGTCCAGGCACCTCACGCGATCCCCAACCTCCCCAGATCATCATAAAACCCCGGATAGGATTTTACCACCACCATCGGGTCTTCAATCCCGATCCGGCCCAGCAGGGCCAGTGGTGCCAGGGCCATTGCCATGCGGTGATCTTCGTAGGTGGCAAAAACCGGTTCCTCACTAAAGGCCGCCCGTCCCTCCTGCATAAAGTGCTCTTCCGTGGAGCGGGGCGAGAATTTGGCCGGCAGTTTATTCAGGTGCACCCCCACCTTGGCCAATTCGGTGCGCAGGGCGGCTACGCGATCGGTTTCCTTGATTTTCAGCGTTTTTAAACCGGTCATGATCGCCTGTACGCCGCGCCCGGCGCAGGTAACGGCCAGGGTCTGGGCCACGTCCGGGCAGTCGGTGAAGTTGTAATCAAACAAGGCGGGCACCGGCGCGTCGGCGGCTTTGGTGAGGCGCAGGCCGGTAGCGTTGAACTCCGTGTTCACCCCGAAACCACGGTAGATTTCTTGCACCACGCTATCTCCCTGCACGCTATCGGCAAACAGGCCGTCCAGTTGCAGATCTGCCGTATCACTCAGGGCCGCCAGTGAATAGTAGTAGCTGGCTGCCGACCAGTCGGCCTCCACCGTAAACTCCCGGCTCCGGTAGGGTTGGGTCGGTACCACGATAGTCTCCCCCTCCCAGGTCGATGTCGCCCCGAAGTGAGCCAACAGATTCAGCGTCATCTGAATGTAGGGGCGGCTCACCAGCTCACCCGTCAGGGTCAGGCGCAAGCCGATTGGCAGGGTTGGCGCAATGAGCAACAGGGCCGAAATAAACTGGCTGCTGGTGCCCGCGCTGATGCTCAACTCGTTCGTCTTCGCCAGCGCGGATTCACCGATCCGCAGGGGAGGGAAGCCCTCCTTTTCCACATATTCGATCTCGGCCCCCAATTCACGCAGGGCATCCACCAGGATACCGATGGGCCGCTGTTTCATCCGCTCGGTACCGGTCAGCACCTGCGTGCCCGGGCGGCGGCACAGGTAGGCCGTCAGAAAACGGAAGGTAGTCCCGGCCGGCCCGGCGTCCAGTACTTCTTCATCTGATCGCAGTAATTCTTGCAACCGCTGCGTGTCGTCGGCCGCCGCCAGGCGGTGCAGGGGGAAGCCGCCCGGCGTAAGGGCCTGAATGATCAGGGCGCGGTTGGCAATACTCTTCGAACCGGTCAGTTCGATCCGGCCGCGCAGGTCGGTAGCGGCAGCGGACAGGTAGCGGGGGTCGGTCATGGGGTTCCAGTAGGCTTGGGTGAAGAGACGCAAAGGTAATCATCACTCATCCGGCCGCAAGTCAAACCGCTTACGCAACTCGTCAATAACGGGGTTAGTTTCTCGCAGGGCGAGGTAGCGATCGCGGGCACTCATCGGACCCTGTACCACTTTGGTTTCTTCCTGCGGGCGGAGACTTTCGTCCAGTTTGTAGATGATTTCCAGGCGGGGGCGTTTCAGTTCTTTTTTGATTCGTTCGATCAGGGAGGTTTCCTGGCGGATGGTGGCCTCGGTACGGCCGGAGGGTACGCGCAGGCGGATGCGAGAGATGCCGTCCGCTTCCGGCACGGCCTGCTTCATCATCATGCTCAGGCTGGGCCGGTCGGCCGTTGCAATTTGCTGCTGCCATATTTCCAGCAGCCGCTCCTGCTTAATCGGCTCGTCGGCGGGCTTGCGGTCGGCCCTGGTGGCCGCGATCTCGGCCAGCAGATCGGCTTCGCTTACCGATTTCATGCGGTGCGCGGGCGGGGGCGCAACTTTGGTCACTTTTGCCGGTGCTGCAACGGCAACGACTATTGGATCGGCGGCAACGGTAGCCGGATCGGAGGGGCTAACCTCCTCGTCCGTGCGGGGTTCGGCCACTACCGCCAGGGGGGTGGAAGTAAGGTAGGCCGTAGCCGGAACCGTTGCGCTATTTCTTTGGGCCGTAGCGGGTTGTGTGGCCGGGTGAGGTGCCGGTGCCACTGCGGTAGCGGGGTGAAGTGCTACGGCACTGGGATCAGGCGTTTTTTTTTCTCGCCCCGCCAGCTGCGCTTCGCTCAGTTGGTAGGCACGCAGGATGCCGGCCATTTTCAGCAAGCTCATCTCAACGTGCAGCCGCTTATTGCGCGCCAATTTATAATTGATATCGCAGTCGTTACAGAGGTTGAGGGCCGTGAGCAGAAAACGCTCGGGGGCTAATCGCGCCTGGTCGGCATAACGGGTTTGGAGGCGTTCTCCCACTTCCAGTAAGTCGAGGGTGGCGGGGTCACGGCAGACCAGCAGGTTGCGCAGGTGCTCGGCCAGGCCGTTCATGTAAAGTTCCGGCTCGAAACCCTTGCGCAACACTTCGTCCAGCACCAGCAGGGTTTGCGCCCGGTCTTCGGTAAGCAGGGCATCGACGGTGCGGAAGTAAAAATCGTAGTCGAGTACGTTGAGATTGACGATCACATCCTCGTAGCGGATTGTTTTGCCGCTGAAGGAAACGATGCGGTCGAAGATCGAAAGGGCATCGCGCAGCGCACCGTCGGCCTTCTGGCCGATAATGTGCAGGGCATCGGGTTCGGCCTCGATGCCTTCCTCCTCGCAGATCTTTTGCAGGTGATCCACCACGGCCGCTACCTGGATGCGCTTGAAGTCGAATATCTGGCAGCGCGACAGGATGGTCGGGATGATCTTGTGCTTCTCCGTCGTGGCCAGGATGAAGATGGCGTAAGCGGGCGGCTCTTCCAGCGTCTTCAAAAAAGCATTGAAAGCTGCCTGCGAGAGCATGTGCACCTCGTCGATGATGAACACCTTATACTTACCCTGCTGGGGCTGAAAACGCACCTGCTCGATGAGTGCCCGAATGTGATCGACCGAGTTGTTGGAGGCCGCATCCAATTCGGTGATATTCAGGCTGGCGTTGACGTTGAAGCTGGTGCAACTGGAGCACTCGTTGCACGGTTCGAAGTCATCGGTGCGGTCAGTACAGTTGAGGACCTTGGCCAAAATCCGCGCACAGGTGGTTTTTCCGACGCCCCGGGGACCGCAGAAAAGGAAGGCGTGGGCCAGGTGATCGGTGCGCAGGGCGTTCTTGAGCGTGTCCGATACGTGCAGTTGCCCCACTACTTCATCAAAGCGGACGGGGCGGTACTTACGGGCGGATACGACGAAGTTGGACATGGCGGTAGGTGAGGGACGGTATACTGGCGGTGCTCAAAGGTACGAAAACGGAACGGTCCGGGCGGGGTGGCGGAGCATTTAAGCGCGGCTTAACAACGACGGCAAAGCCGACGCGGTTGCCCCCCGCAACGGTAGCGGCCCGAATATAAATTTACCGCAATTATAACTGGACAAGGGGTGGTAGCCGGGCCGACCGCCGGGGAGGCGACCCGAAGGGGCCGGAGCGAAGCGGAGCCGGCGGACGACCCGGCCCCGGCCCAAGCCGGGGTGGCCCCAAAAACAACCCACAAAAAAAGCCCCCTAACCGAGCGGCTAGGGAGCTTAGAGCGTGTCTAAAATTTTTAAGAACTGAGTATCAATGATTAAAGGTTCTAGCTAGACAAAAAATCACGCGCATAGCGGGTTACGCAAGTTAGTTTTTGTGACGCCAGGTTCTTAAATGCTTGGTTCTCAGGAAGTAAAAATTTAGACACGCTCTTAACTAATGTCCAAACAGCAAACTGGCTGGTTTAGTAATCAAATGCTAGACGATAAACAGTCCGGCAATGGCATTGACCTCTGCCATGGTGAGCGGTTCGTCATAGGCTTCCGTAACGCGGTCGCGGCTGACGGTGGTCAGGGCGGCGGCGTCTACGCCCAGTTGGATGATGTTGTCCTCACCCGCATACACTGCGTCGGCTGCCGGAGCACTGGTGTTGGTGGCATTCGTGATCCAGCCCTTCGACCCGCGAATACGGCGGATCTCGGAAGCGTGGCGCGCTTCCACCGAGTGGATTTGCAGCGCGGTCGTCAAAGCACTATCCGACGACATCAGGTTAGCGGCCTGACCTTTGTAGGCGCGTACACCCGTATCCTCGAAAGCCTGGGCTACGGCGAGGAAGGTCTGCATATTGCTGAATACGTCATTGAACGTGCCGCCGGCCGTAAAATCAAAGGTCGGCGAAGTGATGGGCGTACCACCCGAAGAACTGATGGCTGACTTGAGCAACTCGACGTGGCTGGTCTCGTGCTGCGAGATCAGGATAATCTTTTGGCGGATGTCACCCGAAAGCAAGTTGTTACTACTCAAACCGGTCACGTAGTACTCGGCTTCCAGGTATTCCAGCAGCAGGGCAAAGTTGAGTACGTCAACTACGCTGGTGCCGCCGCCCTGGGCGCGTACGGGGGTAGGGGCCAAAAGGGCGGCACCCAGGGGCAGGCCGATAGCAGCCGTTTTACCCATAATTTTGCCGATGGAGGAGAATGCCTCCCGGCGGGAAGAGGTGCGCGTCAGGTTTTCCTGATCGGCCAGCCCCTCGAATTGATTGAAAAGAGCAAGAAGATTCATTGGTCTTGAAGTTTTCTTCTCCGGTAATCGTGCGGTAATTCAAACCGGGACGGATCGGCGGAGAAATGAAGAAAAGGGGTTGGTTCTAGCCGGGCAGGTTGCTGGCGTCGATTTCGGTTACGATGAAGGCGGATGCCATGGAGAGTACTTCGGCGGGCATCCGGGCTTTGTCCAGTCCGTTAGTGTCGACGATGGACGCATCGGCGAAGGCGCGGGGATTGCCCGGTGCGGCGATGCTACGGATGGCGGCGGCGTGGCGTGCTTCTACCGAGACGATCTTACCGGCGATGAGCAGGTAGTCAGCGTTCTGGAGGAACTGTCCGGCACCGTTATAGGCGGAAACGCCGAGGTCTTCAAAGGTCTGGGCCGTTGAAAGGACGCTGGTGCGGTCGTTGAAGTTAATCATGGAGAAGTCGACCTCCAGATCGGGAATGGGTGTGCCGACAGTGGAGATGGCGGCCTTGAAGAAGTCGCGGTGGGCGCGTTCGTGAGCCTCCAGGTCGGCCAGAATCTGGCGTTCGTCGGCATTGGCACTGGCATAGTAGCTGCCGGTGAGGACCTGGGCATAGAAAGCGGCTTCGAGCTGCTCCAACGCGTAGGCAAAGTTAAGGATGCCGAGATCACCGGAGCCGAGATTGACGCGGCCGCCGGCACTGGGGCCGTCGTCATCGTCGCATCCGGCCATGAGGAGTCCGGCGGCTCCGAGGCCGAGGCCGGAGTAGCGGAGGAAATTCCGCCGGCTGTTAGGATTGCGATCGGCCTTTACGTAGGCCGTCGCCGTTGCGGGCTTTTGCATAATTGGTTTGGTTTAAAGGGAAAAAGAAGTCGGTGGTAGGTCCGCTGCCGAAGCATGGACCTACCCAACTACTTACGGAGACCCTCGGGCAGACCGTTTTACAAAAAGGCGAATTATTTCACAAAATGTGTTTGTTTTGCCACTTAAATGCCCCTGCGTTCTGTTTTTATTCAATCATGGCGTAGAATATGGTGTGTAAATCAATTATAACTTATAATCAGAAAATTATCCCTTACTAGCTATTTGTTTGGTAAGCAAAAAGTCTATTCCTAAGCGGTACCACAAAAAAGCGGGCGAAACGACCCATGGTCGCTCCGCCCGCTCGGGGGATAGCATCCGCAGTAAAGCAACCCGGTAGATAATGGGCTGCCCGGTACGCTCTAAATTACTTCACTTTGGCCGCATCGGCCGCTTTCTTGTGGTCGGCAAGAAATTTTTCCAGCCCGATATCGGTAAGTGGGTGGTTGAACAGGCCCTCGTAGGCGGACAGGCCGCAGGTCACGATGTCGGCACCGGCGCGGGCGGCCTCCACGATGTGGCGGGAATTACGGATACTGGCCGCGAGGATCTCGGTGTCGTAGCTCTGGATGGCATATATCTCGGCAATCTCCTCAATGAGCTGCATGCCGTGCCAGTTAATATCGTCGATCCGGCCGATGAAGGGCGATACATAGGTGGCACCGGCCTTGGCGGCAAGAATGGCCTGGGCGGCACTGAATACCAGCGTACAGTTGGTACGGATACCATTCTGGGTACACCAGTTGATGGCCTTCACTCCCTCGCGGATCATCGGGATCTTCACTACGATATTATCGGCAATTTTAGAGAGGATTTTCGCCTCTTCCACCATTTCCTTAAAATTAGTGGTAATCACCTCCGCACTCACGTCACCGTCCACGATATCGGCGATCTTGGCGTAGTGGTCGCGGACCATTTTATCGCCGGAGATATTTTCCTTCGCCATCAGGCTGGGGTTGGTGGTCACGCCGTCGAGGATACCGAGTTCGTTGGCCTCGCGGATTTGGTCAAGGTTGGCCGTATCGATGAAGAACTTCATATGCTTGGATGGGTTTGTGGCGCGGCCACGGGGTGGGGGTGTACCGCAAATGCCGGGTTGCACGTGCCGGGGCGGCACGCAATTCGATCAACAGTAAATGAGGTAGGGAGTTTGCCGCGGCCCGCCGGAATAATTCTACGGCGGTGAAATGGGGCAAAATAAGAAGATGGGCAAGCACACAATCCGCTACGACCTCCTACCCTTGCTGCGTTTCCACCCTGGGGGATTTAAAGGGAGCTGGATTAGCGCCGCCCATCAGGCCGCAAAGGTAATACGGGGGCGCGGTATTTCCTAACCGGGAGCTTGGAAATTTGGTGGGGAGGGGAGTTGTTTCAACCCCTTGTTACCCAATCCACGCCCTTGCGCAGCATACCCAGCGTTTCCTCCTCCCGGCTGCCGGGAGTGGGCTGGTAATCATAGGTCCAACCGGCGAGGGGCGGCAGGCTCATCAGGATGGACTCCGTGCGGCCGTCGGTGGTGAGGCCGAACTTGGTGCCCCGGTCCCAGACCAGGTTGAACTCCACGTAGCGGCCCCGCCGCAGTTTTTGCCACGCATACTCGGCCGGGGTGGCGGGGCGGTCCTTGTTTTGTTCCAGCAGGTGCAGGTAGGCGGGGGCAAAAGTCTCGCCTACGCGGCGCACCAGCGCGAACAGGTCTTCGCGCGAACGGCCCTCCGCATCCGGGTGCAGGCGGTCGAAGAAGATGCCGCCCACGCCGCGGGTCTCATCGCGGTGGGGAATGAAAAAATAGTCATCGGCCCAATCTTTGAAGCGCGGGTAGTAGGCGGGGTCGGTGGCGTCGCAGGCATCTTTTAGCTGCCGGTGAAACCAGGCCGCTTGCTCGGGCACGATGTAGTGTGGGGTCAGGTCGATACCGCCGCCGAACCAGTAGCGGCCGCCCGCCAGCTCGAAATAGCGCACGTTCATGTGAATGATGGGTACATGCGGGTTGCGTGGGTGCAGCACGATGCTCACGCCGGTGGCATAAAATTCGGCCGCGCCATCCCCCAGCTCCAGGCTGCGGGCCGCCGCCGGCGGCAGGGTGCCGTGCACGGCACTGAAATTGACGCCGCCCTTCTCGATATGGTTACCCTCCATGACCCGCGCCCGCCCGCCGCCGCCGCCGGGCCGCTCCCACGCATCCTCGCGGAACTGACCCCCATCGGCCGCACTCAGTCGGGCACAAATATCGTCTTGCAGGGAGCGGAAATAAGTGGAGACGGTGTCCTTCATGGTAGGGAAATATAAGGAGGTGTTGTGCACCTTGGTGGAGGCCGGATGGCGGTTCGCCATTCGGAGACGCAAGATATTGCGTCTTTACGGTATGGATGGCTCATTATCTGCGGTGCTTCTCCAAATCGCAAAGCGGTTTATCGAGGTCAGTCAATCGAGGCCGGATGGCGGTTCGCCATTCGGAGACGCAAGATGTTGCGTCTTTACGGTATGGATGGCTCATTATCTGCGGTGCTTCTCCAAATCGCAAAGCGATTTTTCGAGGTCAGTCAATCGAGGCCGGATGGCTGTTCGCCATTCGGAGACGCAAGATGTTGCGTCTTTACAGTATATATAGCTCAATCAATCATTAGCTGCGCTGCTTCTCCAAATCGCAAAGCGATTTATCGAGGTCAATCAGTCAGTCATTCAATCAGTCAGTCATTCAATCATTACTCCTCCCCCCCCCCCGCGTGAGGGATAGGAGGCGTTGTTTGAACGAAATGTAACCACGCAAAATCTTGCGTGGTAAAATGGAGAGAGTGCCGGATAGCCCGACCCCGCCGGCAGGCGGGGGCACGCCCGAATAAAATCAAACGAGCAACGGCCGAACCCGAATCCGGGTTGAAATCACAGCCGGCTTTCCACCACGCTATTTATCCAACGCCTCCCGCATTGCCGCCACCGTTGCCTTGGCGTTGCCGGCAAAAACGGCCTCGTCCGTCAGTAAGACCGGCCGCTTGAGGAAGGTGTATTCCTCCAGGATCAGGCGGCGGTATTCGTCCTCGCTCAGCTCCCGTTCGTGCAGGCCCCGGGCGCGGAATTGGCGCGAACGGCGGGTAAACAGGCTCTCGTAGCTATCCGCTCGTTCCCGCATGGCAGCGAGTTGCTCGGCGCTGAGGGGCCGGGTTTTAATGTCTTGTAGCACCAAATCGGGCCGCTCGCCCAGTTCGGAGATGATGCGCCGGCAGGTGGAGCAGGTGGAAAGGTGGAAGAGGGTGGGCATGAAAAGTGGTGGATTGAAATGAAAAGGACCGACCCCGCTTAACGCGGGCCGGTCCTGATGGTTGGTCTGAATCGTTGATTGGAGGGCTTAGCGCTTGAAAAAACCACCCAAAATCTGACTGCCGATGCCGGCAATGTCGTCGAGGGCGGAGCCGTCACCGTCCTTATCCAGGAAGCGGGTGGCCATGTCCAGCGCGGGGTTGGATGGCGACTGCCGCTGCTGGGCGGTGCTGCCGCTCATCATGTTTGTGAGCAAGTCGGACAGCCCGCCGGAATCCAGGTTGTTGGACCGTTTTTGCTTGCCCAGCATGCCCATGATGATGGGGGCCAGGGTGAGGAGTAACTGCCCGGTCTTGCCCTGACTGAGGCCGCTCATTTTGCTGATGGCATCGATCACGCCGCCCTGCTGGCCGCCCAGAATGTGGCCCAGGATGCCGGCACCGTCCAGTGCCTTGGGCTGTGGTGCCTGCGGTGCGGGGGCGCCGCCGCCCATCATGTTACCCAACAGACCGCCCAGCATGCCGCTGAGGGCACCGCCGCCGCCCAGCAAGGAGCCGAGGTTGTCCACTACGCTGCCGTCGTGGTCGCGTTCCAGTGCGCCGGCCAGGGCCTGGGCACCGTCGGGCGTGGAGGCATTGCGGGCCATGGCACCCATCAGGGCACTCACGCCGGCGGCCGCCGCCTTGGCGGTGGTCTGGCGGTCGGTTCCCAACTGGTTACTCAGTTGGTCGATGGTGCCTTCGGAGAGGGTTTGGGTGAGGAGGGAAGATAAGTCCATTAGAAGTGGTGGTTTTGGTTTGTAGGGGTCAAGGTACGGGTAAATATGGGCCGGAGATGCTAAATAGCCAGGTCATCCTCCAGAATCACCACCTTACTCTCTTTACGTTGCTTTCGTTCCAAGAGCGCAAAGCCGAACGTGAGCACACCTACCCGCCCCACGAACATGAGGAGAATGAAAATGACCTTGCCCACCACGGAAAGACTGCCCGTGATGCCCGTACTGAGACCGACCGTGCCGAGGGCGGATGCGACCTCGAACAAGAGTTTGTCCAGCGGTTGGGCCTCGCTGTAGGTAAGAGCCGTGGTGGCCAGGAAGATGAGGCTGGTATAGAGGATGAAAATGGAGGTGGCAACGAACAGCCGCTCGCCGGGGATGCGGCGACCCAGAAAAGATACCCTGGCCTTGCCCTTGAGGCGGCTGGACAGGATGGCGACCATGGCCGTGAGGGTGGTGATTTTCATGCCGCCCGCCGTGCCGGAGGGCGATGCGCCGATATACATAAGAAAAATGACCGCCATCAGAATGGGTAGTGAAAGTGCCCCCGTATCGATGGTGTTGAAACCGACGGTGGTCATGGCCGTCATGGCCTGGAAAAAAGACTTGAGCCACATACTCTCACCCGAGGTGTAGATGGTCGGCTCGGTAAACCGTACCAGTAAAGTGCCGAAACCGAGCAAGAGCAAAAAACCCGTTACGATCATGCGGGTGGTAAAAGTGAGCGATTTGGAACGACCGGATAGGCGGTAGTATAAGTCGGTGATGACAATGAAACCCAGCGACCCGGCAATGGCCAGCACGGAAATGACGGTATTTATCAGCACATCGTTCTGGTAGAGGACGAAACTGTTGTTGTCCAGGCCGAAACCGGCGGTACAGAAGGCCGATATGCTGTGAAAAATACTGGACCAGAGCCGCTCTCCGAATGCCATGCCCGCATCGGCGAAGCCGATAAAAAAGAAAATGGCTCCCAGTATTTCCATCACCAGGGTGAACAGAACGACGCTGCGCAAAAAATCCTGGATCTCGATGTCTTTGGGCAGGGCAAATTCCGTGCCCATCAGTCGGCGGTGCCAGTGTGAGATAGTCTTGGTGGTAAACAGCAGGTAGTAGGTAGTGAGGGTCATATAGCCGATACCGCCCAGTTGGATCAGTGCCGCCACTACTAATTGCCCACCCAGGTTATAGGAATCGGATACGCTAACGGTGACCAGTCCGGTAGTGGAAATAGCCGACGCGGCAATGAACAGGTTGTCCAGAAAAGACACCGGAAGTTTGTGGAAAATGGGTAGGCTGAGTAATAAGAATCCGACCAACATATAAATAAGAAACCCCAGCACGAGGTTAAACTGGGGCGATTTACTGGTGCGAAATTTATTGTAGCGGTGATTGACCCGGTGGATAATTCTACGCTTCATGGAAAAAGTAAGTTAGATAAGGGTCACTCTTGATCCAGCACGTTACTACCGATCAGTATGTTGACTTCACCCTTCGCCGAACCCAAATCAGGTAGGATTTGTGCGTAATATTTTGCCACATGAGAGCAAATATTGCTCCATCAAAAACCCGGCACCAGCATCACCGCATTCTGCATCATCCGGCTCGGTCCGCGCCAGAACATTCGGTAGTGCGGATTGTCCAGCAGCAACACTACTCGGCCCTCGCCCAGGGGGTACACGCCCGCCCAGGTTTTTCCGGCCAGCGAATCCAGGTTCTCGCGCGAGGCGTAGCCGGCCGTCAGCAACTCGTCGGCGGCGGGGTGGTAGGTGCCCACGCTCTGGAGGTCACCGCCGGGCTGGAGTCCGCGTGCGCCGAATTTGAGGGTGAACACCTCCGGCTTCACGCCGAAAGCCAGAGGGTGGGTCACGTCTACCGGCGCGCGTAGGGCCGAGCCGGGAATGCGTCGCTGCCCGTAAAATTGCTCGCGGTCGGCATAGGCCAAATGCGCCGTCAGCGAGTCGGGCACGTCATCCGGGCCGGTCAGCTCGATACTCGTCGTGCCATTTTTCTTGGTGAACAGGTGGGCCGCTTCCTCCAGCGCCACAATGGTGCCGCCGCCGCGCACCCAGGCCATCAGCTGGCTGCGCTGCGCCTTGCCGAATAGTTCTTTCAACCGCTCGCCGCCGTCCGGCAAGATCAGCACGTCGTAGTCGTTCAGGTCCGCATAGCCGTAGCGGTGACCGAATTTGGGTAGCGACGTTTGCTCCAGCACCGAGGCCCGGATTCGTTCCACCGGCAGGCGGGTCTCCCGGTCGAAGAGGAAGTACACCTGCCCGCTGGTATACGTATCGAAGGGCGGCTCTACCAGCATCGCCACGCGGGGCTGTTTCACGGGCACGTTGCGGGTGCTGGCCAGGTCATCGCCGGCGGTCAGGCGGCCGGTCGGCGCAGCAATCACGGTCACGCCGGCCAGGTCCGCCACCGCGCGCATGTCGGCCCTCAGGCTATCGCCGCGTTCCAGGTTACGGCCCCGCAGCACAATCAGGCTACCCGCCGAGTACTCCCGCCCGCCGCTCGTGAAGGGCGCGCGCGCCGCGCGCACGCGGTAGCCGCGCCGCCACAGTTCGGCCAGGGCACGCGGAGCATTCCGCTGCCGCCAGTCGATCAGGTAGGCATAAGTAGGCACGTCCATTATCTCGGCCAGTTTTCCCGGCATGTCCACTTCCGTCACCGGGCGGGTGCGCACGGGCGGCACGCGCGCCAGGGCGTACGCATCCAGGTTGTAGGCCAGCGGGGCCGACCAGGTGGCCATGTCGTACATCACGCTGTCGTCAATGGCCACGTTGCGCTCCAGCAGGTTGGTCACGAACAGGTGGCGCGGCTGGTCGGTGCGAATCAGGTAGCTCCCGGCGGGGAACTCGCGCCGCGCTCCGGCGCGGCCGGTACGGTAGTCCAGGTCCGGAGCCACGCTCACCGCTTCCGTAGTTTCCTCCACGCGCACGCCGTTCAGCAGCAGCATCCGCACAAAATCGGTGCCGTAGCCGCCCGCTTCGGCCGCCACCAGGTAGGCGGCGCGGCCGCTCACGGTCTGTGTTTTGGCCGGCGTCCACGCGTCCATGCTGTACCCCAGCAGGGCCGCCCGATTGCGCGCCGCCGCCCGCGCCGTCGCCAGACTAGTCGTGTAATGGTCGAAGATCCGCTGCCGCAGGCTCAGCACGTAGCCGTCGTTGGTCTCCACGGCGCGGCCCGCGCCGATGCCGCCCTGCTCGGTCAGCATCCCGATACCGCCCATAATATTGGGGTAGCTGGACCCGTAACTGGGGTAGTAAAAATCAAAACGGTCGCGCGTGAAGTAGCTCAGGCCGTACTTGTTGAACTCGGCAATGTTGGCCCGCCCGAAGGTGTCGGCCCACATGTCGTAGCTGGACGGAATCAGCGGATTGCGCGGCGTGGTGCCCGGCACCGTAAAATAGTTGGCGTCGTAGCCCTGCTCGTGGTAGTCCACGTGCACCTGCGGCATCCACCGCTGGTACTCGGCCGTGTGGCCCCGGCTCTCGGGGTGCACGCCCCACACCCAGTCCCGGTTCAGGTCAAACCAGTAGTGGTTCGTCCGTCCGTTCGGCCAGGGCGCATAGTGCTCCAGGTCGCGCGGCTCCTCGCCGCCGGTTTCGCGCATCATGCCGTTATACCAGTACACGTAGCGGTCGCGCCCGTCGGGGTTGATGCAGATGAACAGCAATACCACGGAATTGGCCAGCGTCTCGCGCACCTCCGCGCTCGGGTCGGTCAGCAGAGTATAGGCCACCTGCATGGCGGCTTCGGTGCTACTGGCCTCGTTGCCGTGGATGTTGTAGCTGAACGAGGTCACCACCGGCTGCGCGGTCGTCCTGCGCCCGCGTTCCTCGGCCGAAAAAGTAGCGGCCCTCTCCACCAGTTCCAGTTGCCGGGTGCGGATGTTGTCCAGGTCGGCACGGTTCCCGGGGCTGGTTACGGCCAGGCGCAGCAGCGGCCGGTCCTCGTAGGTGCGGCCGTATTCCACCAGTTCGCAGCGGTCGGGTGCCTGCGCGGCCAGGTACTCGAAGTAGGCAACCACGTCGGCGTACACGGTAAAGCGGTCGCCCGGCTCGTAGCCTAAAAACTGGGCGGGGCTCTGGATCGGACCGGCGTTGGCGGGCAGCGCAAAGCGTTCGCGCCACTCGGGCCGCTGGGCGGATAGCTGCAGGCACAGAAAGATCAGCCCCGGCAGGGCGAGGAGGCGGATGTACGGGTAATTACGCATCGGGTGGGTTGGCTTGGAAAGCGGCCAATATAGCAAGAGTTAACCGATTACCGGAGTGATATCGGGTAGTGGCCGGCCATTATTTCATTGAGTTTTTGGGCGTGCCCGCTCGGCTGTCGCCTCCCGGTCGGCACCCTGCGGGGTTCGCTATCGCTCCGTGCTAACGCACCAAAGCCCTCCGGTCGCCTCACGCTACGGGAGCTATCCGGTGTATTTCCCTTACCCGGTATCACACCGTCCTGAACCCCTTCACCACCCGGCCCGGCGCACTCTTGCGACCGAAATCCACGAACACTTCGCTATCCGGTGATCGCAATTCCCACGGCACGTACCCCATGCCGATGGCGCGGTCCAGGGTGGGGGAGTGGGTGCCCGAGGTGACCCGCCCCACGGCGGTGCCTCCTTCGCCGGCCAGCAGGGGGAAGCCGTGGCGCGGTGCCCTCCGGCCCTCTACCGTAAAGATCACCAGGCGGCGTTTGAGACCGGCCTCTTTTTGCGCTACCAGAAAATCGCGGCCGATAAAATCACCCTTTTCCAACTTGGTAATCCAGGCCAGCCCGGCTTCCAGGGGGCTGGTAGTCTCGTCAATATCGTTACCGTAGAGGGCGAAACCCATCTCCAGGCGCAGGGTATCACGCGCGCCCAGGCCGGTAGGCAATACATTGTGCACCGCACCCGCCCGCATAATGGCGCCCCAGAGCGTAGCGGCATCTTTATTAGCCAGGTACAGCTCAAAACCACCCGAACCGGTGTAGCCGGTGGCCGAGATGAGTACGTTCGGCACGCCCGCTACCGTATTGCGGCGGCAATGGTAATAGGGAATGGCGTCCAATTTTTCTTCCGTCAGGGTTTGCAGTATTTCGGCGGCCAGCGGCCCCTGAAAAGCCAACAGAGCCGTCTGGTCACTGATGTCGATCAGTTCGGCATCGAAGGTGTTGTGGGCCTCCAGCCAGTTCCAGTCCTTCAACATATTGCCGGCATTGACCACCAGCATATACACCGATCCGGATTCCGTACTCATGCCGGGATTATCCGGCAGGCGGTAGACGATCAGATCGTCTACAATGCCGCCGTCCGGGGTAGGGAAACAGCTGTACTGCGCCTGACCCACGGCCAGTTTGCTCGCGTCGTTGCTCGTCACGTACTGAATCAGGTCCAGGGCCTGCGGCCCCCGCACGATGAACTCTCCCATGTGCGAAACATCGAACAATCCGGCCCGTTCGCGCACGCTCCGGTGTTCCTCTTTCAGCCCCGAGTAGGTCAGGGGCATTTCGTAACCGGCAAAATCGGTCATGCGGGCACCGAGTTCACGGTGCAAGTCGGTAAGCGGGGTGGTCTTCATGAGTGGTGGCTGGGCTGAAAAAGTGTAAAGAGTTGCGGCTATTTATTAGAAATTTTAAGGTATTTCTCCAGTGCCATCGTCATCGAGGGTGTTTCCGGGGGCGAGGGAACGATGTCGGCTACCAGCCCATATTTTTCCACGGCTTCCAGCGTCTTGGCCCCGAATGCCGCCAGGCGGGTGTCGCGCTGCTGAAAAGTAGGGAAGTTCTCGTAAAGCGATTCGATGCCGGTGGGGCTAAAAAAAACGAGCACATCATAAGTGACGTTCTCCAAATCGTTCAGGTCGGCCGCCACGGTGGAGTACATGATGGCGGGCTTCCAGTTAAAACCATGCTCATCCAGGTAGGCCGCGACGAATTTAGAACCCTGACTATTACACGGCAGCAGGAAACTCTCTTTCTTATGCTTCTTCAGGGGGGCGGCCAGGTCGGCAATCACCCGCTTACCGGCAAACACCTTGCGCTTGCGGTAGATGATAAAGTGCTGTAGATAATTAGCCACTGCCTCGGTCAGGCAAAAGTACTTAGTGTCCTGCGGCATCTCGGTCCGCATATCTTTGCAGATGCGGAAAAAGTGGTCGATGGCCTGCTTGGACGTAAAAATGATGGCGGTAAACTTATCGGGCTGGATGCGTTGCTTACGGAACAGTTTCTCCGGCAGGCCCTTCACCTCGATGAAGGGGCGCCAGTCGATTTTTAGTCCGTACTTTTCTTCCAGGGAATAATAAGGACTACGCTCCGGCTTGGGCTGGGAGACCAGGACGGTCTCAATGCGTTTGTAGGTAGTCGGGGCAGTCATTTGGCGGTTATCGGACATCGGTTCTCGGTTCTGTTTTTGGGGGGAAAGCAATAGAAAGGGATGGGGAATCAGGGCGCAAAGATACGAAGAATCACGAACCGAACGATCACAACCTTAATGGGTAAGCCGGGAAACAATCTGAATACTGCCGTGTTTACAAGATCGGTCCCGCACTGATGCACCCTGAAAAGGCCGAACAAAATCGGTAGCGGTCGGGGCCGTTCCGAAGGCAAGACTTGCCTTTTTCGGTCAAATCCCGTGCTTTTCGCCGGGGAATCCTTTATCTTTGTGTTGCTTTTGGAAAACGGGCGAATCCTTCGGTGTTTTTTCGTGGGCCGGGGGCATTTTTTGATGAGGCCTTATTTAAGTGGGAAGCTCATCCTCGTGGGTGATTTGTTGTGCAAAACTTCCGGGCGGATAGCGCGCCGCCCCAATGAGCGCGCTAAAAGATTCGAATGAATAAAAGGTTAGTAAAAGTAGCGAAAGAACTCAACGTCGGTACCGCAAGTATCGTAGACTTTCTCACGTCCAAGGGGTACGAGATCGACAATAAGCCGATCGCCAAAGTGACGCCGGAAATGCAGGACGTGCTGCGCGAAGAGTTCAGCCGCTCGGCCTCGATCAAAGAGAAAGCCGATCAACTGGAATTCGGTACCCGCCCGGGTGCCTCGCCCCGCCGCGATGATACCCCCGCTTCCGTAGCCGCGCCGCCCAAGCCTACTCCCGCCCCGCCGGCTGCTCCCAAACCCGTGGAATCCGCCCCCGCTCAGGCCGAAGCTACTCCCAACGAACCCGGAACGCGTACCGCGCCCGGCCTTAAGGTGCTGGGTAAGATCAACCTCGACGAGCGCCGTCGCTCCCGCCGCAACGGTCGGGGCAGTGGAGGAAGCACTCCCCCGCCGCCGCCCGCGCCCAAGCCCGCCGCAGCGGAACAGAAACCCGCCGAGCCGGCCAAAAAACCCGCACCCGCTCCGGAAAAGCCCGCCCCGGCTCCCGCCGCAAAAGCAGAGCCGGTAAAGCAACCGGAAACCGCCGCGCCCGCCAAGGAAAAGGAAACCGTTCCCGCTCCCGCCGCCAAAGTCGAGCCGGCTAAGCCCGCCGCCCAACCGGCAACCGATGCGGCCCCCGCCGGCAAGGAGGCAACACCCGCCGCACCGGCGGCTACGCCGCCCGCCGATGGGGATACCATCCGCACCAAGACCCCTGAACTGCGCGGTCTGAAGATCATGGGTAAGATCGAACTGAAGACCGAACCCAAGCGGACCAAGTCCACTACCACGGATTCCGATCCGAACAAGCGGCGCCGCAAACGTAAAAAGGTTCTCACCGACCGCCCCGGCGGCGGCCGCCCCGGCAGTACCGGCGGTGGTCGTCCGAACACCGGCCGCACGGGCGGTGGACGGCGCGACGAACCGAAAGAAGTCTCCGCCAAGGAGATCGAAGAAAAAATCAAGGCCACCATGGCCCGCCTCCAGGGAGGTACGGGCAAGAAGCGCCGTCAGCGTCAACGTCGGGATAACCGCGAACGCTTGCGCGAACGCCAGGAAGAACGCGATGCTTCCACCCAGACCGACAAGCTACAGGTTACCGAATTCGTATCGGTATCCGAACTGGCCGGCCTGATGGACGTAGGCGTGGGTGAGGTCATCATGGCCTGTATGAACGCCGGGGTGATCGTGTCGATCAACCAGCGTCTCGACGCCGAAATCATCGAACTCGTCGCTACCGAATTCGACCACGAGGTCGAGTTCATCAACGCCGAAGAGGACGTCGAGGAAGAGGAAGTCTACCTCGATAACCCCGAAGACCTGCGCTCGCGTGCGCCGATCGTCACCGTAATGGGTCACGTCGACCACGGTAAAACATCGCTACTCGATTACATCCGCAAAACGCAGGTGACCGAGGGCGAGGCCGGTGGTATCACGCAGCACATCGGTGCCTACGAGGTAAAAATGGCGGACGGTCACGAGATCACTTTCCTCGATACACCGGGTCACGCCGCCTTTACGGCCATGCGTGCGCGGGGTGCCAAGGTTACCGACATTGCCATCATCATCATCGCGGCCGATGACAACATCATGCCGCAGACCAAGGAAGCCATCAGCCACGCTGAGGCCGCCGGGGTGCCGATGGTATTTGCCATCAACAAGATAGATAAGGAGGGAGCCAACCCCGAACGCATCAAACAGGAACTGGCCTCCATGAATTACTTGGTCGAAGACTGGGGAGGAAAGTACCAGTCGCAGGATATTTCCGCGCTCAAGGGTTCCGGTGTCGATGACCTGCTGGAAAAAGTAGTGCTCGAAGCCGAACTACTGGAACTTAAGGCCAACCCCAGCCGCCCCGCCGTGGGTGCCGTACTGGAGGCCTCGCTGGAAAAAGGCCGCGGCTACGTCGCCAAGTCACTCATCCAAACGGGTACCCTTCGCGTCGGCGACGTGATCGTCGCCGGTGAGAGTTCGGGCCGCGTTAAAGCGATGTTCGACGAACACAACAAGCGCGTCAAGGAAGCAACCCCCGCCATGCCCGTCCTGATTCTCGGATTGGATGGCGCACCGCAGGCCGGTGAGGCCATCAAGGTGATGGAAAGCGAACAGGAAGCCCGCCAATTGGCCGGCCGCCGCGCTCAGATCAACCGCGAACAAGCCAACCGCGCCAACCGCCGGATCAGTCTCGACGAGATCGGCCGCCGTCTGGCACTCGGTAACTTCAAGGAACTCAACCTCATCGTCAAGGGTGACTTCGACGGTTCCGTCGAGGCACTTTCCGACTCGCTCATCAAGCTGTCGCAGGAAACCGTCCAGGTAAAGGTGATCCACAAGGCCGTCGGCCAGATCATCGAATCGGACGTACTGCTCGCTTCGGCTTCCGATGCGCTCATCCTCGGTTTCCAGGTCCGGCCCAGTGCCATGGCCCGCAAACTGGCCGAGCGCGAAGGCGTGGAGATCAAGACCTACTCGATCATCTACGAAGCGATCGAAGAGATCAAGATGGCCATCGAAGGCATGCTCGACACCATTAAGGAAGAGCGCCCCGTTGCCCAGGTCGAAGTTCGTGAGGTATTCAAGATATCCAAGATCGGTACCATTGCCGGTTGCTACGTGGACGAAGGTAAGATTGCCCGTTCCACGCCCATCCGCCTGGTGCGCGACGGTATCGTGGTCTTCCCGATCAAGGAAGGCCAGATCGGCGAACTCGCCGGCCTGCGCCGCTTCAAGGACGACGTCAAGGAAGTCCGCGCCGGCATGGAGTGCGGTATTAGCATTAAAAACTTCAACGACATCCGCCCGGGTGACGTGATCGAAGGTTACGAGATCATCGAGATCAAGCAAAAGCTGAAGGAAAACTAAGTTCATTCCTGATCGTTAACCCACTGCCGACGGGGTCCGTGCTTCTTCGGAAGCCGGACCCCGTCGCTTTTTTGTCTCACCCTCAACTTAACCATGCTCACCACGCTGCTCTACATCGCCATCGTTTTGCTCACCTTCGCCGGCATGGAATTCGTTGCCTGGGCCGCGCATCGTTGGCTCATGCACGGTTGGCTCTGGTCATGGCACGAAGATCACCACCGGCCGCACCATCAGAAGAGCGGATTCTTTGAAAAGAACGACCTGTTCTTCGTCGTTTTTGCCGTTCCCAGTGCCCTGTCCTACATGGTCGGCCTATCGTATCCCGGCTGGTTTTGGCTCACCTTCGTCGGCATCGGCATCTCCATTTACGGCGCGGTCTACTTCCTCATCCACGACGTCTATATTCATCGCCGCTTCAGCTGGTTTCGCCAACTCGACAGCCGTTACAGCCGCGCCATCCTCCGCGCCCACGGCCAGCATCACGCCGTCACGGGCAAATACGGCACCGAAAGTTTCGGCCTCCTGGTAGTGGCCCGCAAGTATTTTCGCAAGCGCTCGGAGTGGTAGTATATATAAGGTGTGGGTTTTGGGCGTGTCCGGGGCTGCCGCCCCGGCCGGTCCCTTACCGGCTCGCTGTTCGCTCGGCCCTGCGGGCTGCTCCGCTAACGCTGCGCCCCGTCCAGGCACCTCACGCGAAGGAATTTATCATTCTTCAGCCATTTTCCTCAGTAGTGCCTTATTCCGCTCCGGAATATCTTCCGGCTTTCCGGGGTAGGAGGCCAGGGCGGCGGTGATACCTGCTTCGCGCAGTAGTTGCAGCAGGGGGAGGGGAGAGCGGTTGGTCCGGTTGGCGGGGTCATCGGGTTCTGTGTCGGCGAACACATAATGGGGGTGAAAGGTGGCCAGTTGGAGGGTGCCGGCCAGACCGGCTTCGGCCAGGGCGGATTCACAAGCCCCGGTAAATTCCCAGTAATCGTCGAAATCGGTGAGGGCGTGGGTGCAGATCAGGATGGTGGTGGCTATTTCCTCGGCGGGGGTGTCCAGGAGGTGAGCGGCCTCGGCGAGGAAGGCCCGGTAGACCCCGTCCTCGTCGGTGGCGGGAACGGTGACGAAGCGGACCTGTCCGGCCCGGCGCACGGGGGCGGCGAAGGGGCAGAGGCCCAGGCGGATGACGAAGTCGTCTACCCACTGTTGGGCGGCGGCAAGATTATTCATGAGCGGGGTGCTAAGCGGGTATGAAAGCCGGCCCGTTGCGTGGTTCACTGGTGGTGGGTGGCGTAAATTGCCGTGGAGGCGAAGGGCCAGGGATGGGAGCCGGGCCGCCCCTGGGAAAAATTTATTCCTGTGACCGACTTCTCCGGGGCGGCAGCCCGTAGGGCCAAGCCGACAGGCGCGCTGCGGACACGCCCGGCCGCCCGGCCCCAGCGGCGGGCGATAGCCCGCCGCTGGGGCCGGGCGGGGACCCCTAAAACTCATTCCTACACCTTCTTTCCCTCACTATTTAACAGGGCCAACGTAGCGCGAATGCCTTCCGGTTCGGACATTTTTTCGCCCTCGTATTCGATACCGACCCACTGGCTGTATCCAGCTTCTTTCACGATGCCGAGCATTTTTTTGTAGTCGATTTCCGTTTCCAGGCCGTTATCGTCAAAATCGTAGGTTTTGGCACTGACGGCCTTGGCATAGGGCATTAGTTCGTGTACACCCTGATAGCGGTCGTATTCTTCGACGCAGCGATCGGCGGATTTTTCGATGCAAAAATTGCCGAAATCGGGCAGGGTGCCGCAGTTTTTGAGTTTTACCGCAGCGATAACGCTGCTGAGCCACTTGCCGTCCGATGAATAGCCGCCGTGGTTTTCCACGATGACATTGAGGCTTGCCTGGGCGGCGTATTCGCTCAGGCGGTAGAGACCCTCGGTAG
This sequence comes from Lewinellaceae bacterium, assembly GCA_963710215.1. GTDB lineage: Bacteria > Bacteroidota > Bacteroidia > Chitinophagales > Saprospiraceae > Neolewinella. Next base: position 160,533 of record CAVPZP010000037.1, read on the forward strand.
CGGCGGCGGCTACTTTTTCCCGGCTACCTTCGCCGGCGGCATTTACCCGGATGCTGTGACAACCGAGTTCGTGAGCGGCATCCACCCAGACTTTATGGTTGTCAATCGTTTTGGCACGGGCGGCAGGATCGGCATCTCCCAGATTGCCTTCGTTATCGATCATGATGAGCAAGGAGCGAACCTCGTGATCGGCCGCGCGCTGCTTCATTTGTTGTACATATTTGGCTGTTTTTACGTTGGTTGCGTAAAACTTGCTGACGTACTCCACCCCTTCAATGCCATAGTCTTCGCGGGCGGTTCGAGCAAAATCGAGCGGGTCGATACTTCCCGCCTCAAATGCCCGGTGAAGTGACCATTGGGCGAGGCTGACGTCAAACCAGAGCGGAGTTTCCACTGAAGCGGCTTCATTCGTTGATTCGGTCCTCCTCTTGCTCGGTCACGTTGGAAGGGCCGCAAGAACTCCAGCCGAATAGGCCGACGCCGACAAGGGCACGGGAAGATTGATGGATGAATTTTCTACGTTGCATGGTCGTACTGAGATTGGTCCGGCCCCAAGTTAAGGAACTCCGGATGAAAACCAATCCAAGGGTGTTCAGCGTAAGGGTAAGTGGCTAATCCGTACCCGGAGAGTTGGGGAACGGACCAATTCTTCAGGAAAGCGGTAAAATTAAGGTCTCAAGTTAGAGAAAAACACTACCTTAGCTTTACTTTCAAGTGTACTGAAAGTTCCCTGACGCTTTTCGTCAAAGCGTGACTATTTCCCCTTCCTTTGTTTCCCCGGTCTCTGATGACCCGACTCGCTTGTCTGCTTTTATTCTTGCTGCCGTTTCAAGTTCCGAAGTGGCGGTATAAACGGAAGAAGTTTGATCGGCGGTTGAACCCCGGTGATGATTTCGCGCTTGTATTCAGGCGTGACAGTATTATCTTGTTTTGTATTGTTATAATCCCAATGTCTATGATCTTAAAGACTACACCTCTACGCCTCTGGGCGGTTTTAATTTCCTGTTTTTTCCTTACCGGAGCGATGACTGCCCAAGGGGCGGTTATTTGGCCGGGAGACGTAAACAACAACGGTCGGGTCGGCGTAGTAGATATGCTCTACATGGCATCCATCTTCGGCCATACGGGGCCGGCCCGCGAGGGAAGCACGGATTTTAATGCCGTGCCCATGGGTACACCGTGGTCCGCCGATTTTATCGGCGCGATCAATCACGCTTATGCCGATATAAGCGGTGACGGTGTGATCAGCAGCACTGAATTGGAATTTTTGAAAGCGCGCCTCGGCCGGCGCTGGCGCAGCAACCCGTCACCCGATGGCTACATCAACCCCGATACGTCAACCGTAGGTCCGCTGTTTAAGCTGGAACCAGCCGGTTATTCCCAGTTATCTAACGGCCAAATAGTGGTGTTAGCGGATATCAGGCTAGGTAATACCGCCGCCGATACGGTCAATTACTTTTACGGGTTGAGTTTCTATTTGTCGTATTCCGACGGTTCGGCCCTGACTCATGAGTGGGAAATTAAACCCGATACGGCTAATTTCATAAGTCCACTGGGAGTACGGACGATTTCTCTTATTGCCAACGATACGATTGCCAAACGAGCGGAGATCGGTGTTAGCCGAATCAATGGTACGAATGCCCCCGTGGGCGGCGGCAGTTTGGGTCGCCTGTCCATTCCGTTGCGTCCGGGTAAAGTACTTGCTGATTTGGCGGGCCTGACGGTCCATATCGATAGCGTCCTATTAGTGGACAAAGACTTGAACCGCTACCCCGTGCAGGGCACGGCGACTACACTGATCAACAATGCCAGTTGCCCGGGCGCGATCTCTCCCGTTTGCGGCATTAACAGCATCACCTATATGAATAGCTGCTATGCCGAAGCGGCGGGTGTAACTATTTATACCATCGGCGTTTGTTACAGTCCGGGCATGAATCCGGCTCAGATGAACAGCGGTTCCGGTTGTGCTGGATTACCATCTGCACCCGTTTGCGGATCTAACGGCGTTAATTATCCCAATGCTTGTGCGGCCGAAGCGGCCGGTGTTACGATTTATTGGTCGGGTGCTTGCCCGGCTGCCGACAACAACTGTTATTCGCCGACCCAAGTGATGAATGCTAATGGCACCACGGTTAATTTGGGTACCGGAGTTATTGAATTGAACTGTCCATCCGGCGGCGTACCCGTTTGTGGTTGCAACGGACTGACCTACCCCAATGCTTGTACCGCCGAGGCGGCCGGTGTAATGGTTTATACCGTTGGGGGCTGTGATAATGTGTGTGTGGACCCGAATGATATTGATACCGATGCCATTTGCGGCGCGGTCTACCAGCCGGTTTGCGGTTGTAACGGCGTAACTTATACCAACCCTTGCCAGGCCGATGCCGCCGGCGTACAAAATTACACGACCGGCCCCTGCGGCGGCACCAGTTCGCTCTGCGATAATGCTACGCCCATTGGCTGTGGTGATTATTTGCCGAATGAAACTACCGTCGGTGCGGGGAACAATTTGACGACTTATTCCTGTTGTCCGAATAACCCCATGTTGGGGCCGGACCGGGTATACGTATTCGAAAAAACCACGGCCGGTGATATTCAAATCGGTCTGGAGATCATGACACCCGGCCTGAACATGGACCTGTTCCTGATCAGCGGCTCCTGTAACCAGTACAGCTGCATCGGTTCCAGCCGGACCAGCAATACGCTGACCAATAACGAAGGCATTCTGTTTGAGGATGCCCCGATCGGCACCTACTATATCGTAGTCGATCAGCCCAATCCCGGTGCGGGTGGGCAGTATCGCCTGGAGGTGAGTTGCGGTTTCCTGGATTGCAGTGACGCCGTGAGCCTGACCTGCGGTCAACCCTATATCGGTACGACCCTGGGCGGTAATGACGACGTATCGCTGTATAATTGCGGCGGCCAGTATAACGTGGAGAACAACGGACCCGAGGTCGTACACGCCTTCACTACTACCGAAACCGGTCCGGTAACGATTTCACTGGCCGGCCTTTCGGCTAACCTGGAGCTTTTCTTGCTCTCGGCCTGCGATGCATCGCAGTGTCTGGCTTTCAGTCAGAATGCGGGTACGGCTGCGGAGACGATCACGCGGACCTTACCTCCCGGCACCTATTATGTAGTAGTGGATGGCTATAATGGAGCGGTTTCGCCCTACAGCCTGACCGTTAATTGTAGTAATACTTGTAACTTAAACTTTACGCAGCTAAGTAGCCAGCCCACGAGTTGCGGTCAGTATTCCGGTACCTACAGTTTCAAGATATCCGGTGGTACGGGACCTTACCTGGCTAACATAAGCGGTCCGGGCAGTGCTTCGATTACTTCGGCCAGCGGAATTTTTAACCTGAGCGGCCTACCCGCCGGTACGTATAATATTCACGCCTGTGATGTGAATATGTGTGTCATTGACGCCACGTTTACGGTTACTTCGGCCGGTTCGATCGGGCTGAATTTGACGGCCAACGCGCCCTCCTGTGGCAGTAGCGGCAGTATTGGCGGTGTAATTAGTGGAGCTACCGGCCCCTATACGATTTCGATTGGCGGTTATCCGCAGAGTACGATCACTACTTATTCCACGGTCTTTAACGTTAACAGCCTCTCAGCCGGCACCTATACCATTATCGTTACAGACGGTTTCGGCTGCTCGACTTCTCAGGTAGTCACGCTTCCCCCGACCGGCGGCGGCGGATTGACTTATAACTTGCTTACCCAGAGTGCCACCTGTGGTGGTCTGGGCAAAATTCTGGTGCGGCAAGTGAGTGGGGTACCGCCCTTCCAACTCGTGCTGTCGGGAACGGCTAGCTTCACGCAGACGATGAATTCCGCTAATTTCAACATCAACAACGTGCCTCCCGGCGGTTATAGCTTGCAATTAACGGATGCCAACGGCTGTACCCTGACGCAAACCGTAGTGGTTAACGGCGGCAATCTACAAGTAGCCGTCACCCCGCAGTCTGCGGCCTGTGGCGGTACGGGTAGCGCGACGGTATACGCCAATGGCGGACAGGCTCCCTACACGGTGAGCTATACGGGACCGGTAAGTAATACCTATTCGACGAATAACCCCAACTCTTTCGTTGCTAACCTTCCCGCTGGAACTTACAACTTTGCCGTTTCGGACGGTAGCGGATGTTCGGATACCGAAACCATTACGGTGGGTAATTCCGGACTATCACTTGACCGTATCTCAGAACCCCAATCTGGATGGTAATTGCAATAGCCAGGGGAACCCGGTTGTGCTGAATTTCACCGGCGGCCAGGGACCATACGTGGTTAGTTATTCCGGGCCGCAGACCAATACCATCAGCGTGGGTAATAGCACGACAACGGTAATCTACCTGAGTGCGGGCAGCTATACCTTCAATATTCAGGATGGCGCGGGCTGTATGGCCCAGCAAGAGTTTACCGTTCAGCAGCTGTCCGGTTTATCGCTGACAACACAGCTTCTGACTAATGATTGCGGTCAGGATAATGGTGTACGGACGACCGTTGCTCACGGAGAGCCGCCTTACTCGTATACGGTCAGCAATACTTGCGGCACACCGGTGCTAACCGGCACCAGCCTCAATGATGTTTTCAACCTCGTCGGGTTAGCGAATTGTAACTATACGATCAGCGTGACCGGCGCGGGTGGTTGCACCGCTACTTCTTCCTTTATCATTGCTACCGAAGCGGTCAGTATCCTGACGGCTACGCCGGATGCCGGCACGTGTAGCGGACTGGGAGGAATAATCCTCGACATTAGCGTGGAGGACGGTCCCTACTATATTTCCTGGACCGGACCGGTGAACGGCGACATCAACCTCGCCAATACCTATCACTACATTCCGAATCTGCCCAGCGGGATTTACACCATCTCCATTGTAACGGACGAAGGTTGTACGGATGAAGTGACCGTTACCCTCAATAACAGTGGCGATCTTGATGTCATTCTCTCACCCGTAGCGGGTGATTGCGGCATGGTAGATCAAATCTGGGTGGACATCGAGGGTGGCCAGGGGCCGTTCATGGTGGAAGTACTCCGCCTGTGCGATAGCGTGATGGAAATGGCCTTCATGACTTCGACCAACGGCTTCGAGGTGTTCAATCCCATCCCCTGCGTCTACAAGATCATCGTAACGGATGCCAACGGCTGCATGGCCATGCAAACGGTCGAGATCTTCCCGAACAATATTTTCACCGCCATTGCAACTGATGGCGAATGCGGTGGTAACGGTTCGATCGACGTGACCGTATTTAGCGGGAATCCCCCCTATACGATCACATATACCGGACCCATTTCCGGTACGCTCACGCAAAACAGTCCCACTTATCAGATCGCCAACGCTCCCGCCGGCACTTATGCCATCAAGGTAACGAACGGTATGGGTTGCATGGAAACCGAGACGGTGACGGTACAGACGAACAATGGCGGCATCGAGATCATCAGTGCGCTGATTGTCAATGAATGCGGCCAGTACAATCAGATATGGAACGATGTCGAGGGCGGTACGCCCCCCTACACCATTGAAGTAATTACGCTCTGCGACGACCAGTCCGAACAGGACACTACGTTTACGCTGTCCGATGATTTCTTTGAGCTATTCGACCTACCCGAGTGCAAGTACAAAATCAAAGTGACTGACGCCAACGGCTGCATGGACATGGATACCGTAATGGTATTTCCGGCCCCGGTAGACCTGTTCACGGGTAGCGGCGTGGGAGGTGCCTGCGGGGAGCTGGGTCAGATCAGCCTCCAGTTTACCGGAGGTATGGCACCCTACACCGTGACCTACTCCGGTCCGAGTTCGGGCAGCTTTACGACCAACGGCCCGCTTTACTTTATTAATAACCTGGCGGGTGGAACCTATACCATTACCGTAACGGATGCTCAGGGCTGTACTGAAGTAGAAACGGTGACGGTAACGCTCGTCGAGGGTGACCTTGAACTGATTAGTGCCCTGATTACCGATGAGTGCGGCGTTTACAACCAAATCTGGAACGACATCGAGGGGGGCACGCCGCCTTTCACGATCGAACTTATTCGGTTGTGCGATACGCCCTCCACGGTAGTAACCACGGTGCTCACTTCGGAGCGAGGATTTGAGTTTTTCGACTTGCCCGAATGCAAGTATAAAGTGAAAGTGACCGATAACAACGGCTGCATGGACATGGACACCATCATGATCATGAATGGCAATGTCAACCTCTTCACGCCTACGCCGCAACCCGGCGATTGTACGCAGTCAGGGTCGATTCGCATCGACATCATTTCCGGTATGCCGACCTATATGATCACCTGGTCCGGTCCGACATCCGGTACGGTTGCCCTGAACGGGACGACCTTTACCATTCCAAATCTGCCCGCCGGTACCTATACCATCACTGTACAGACCGGCAACGGCTGTACCGAAACCGAAACGGTAGTACTGACGGCAGGCTCGGGCGGCGGCATCGATATCATCAGCGCGGTCATCAATAACAACTGCAACCAGTTCAATCAGGTCTGGAACGATATCGAAGGCGGCACGCCGCCCTTCACGATTGAAGTCATCACACTCTGCGATGATCAACCGGAGCAAGATACGACCTTTGTAACCAGCGATATATTCTTCGAGCTGTTCGATCTGCCGGAGTGCAAGTACAAGATCAAAGTAACCGATGCCAACGGTTGCATGGATATGGATACCGTAATGATCTTCGATCAACCGGTAGACAATTTCGATCTGACGCCCATGAACGGAGCGTGTAACGAACTGGGCAGCATTCGGGTGGATATCCTGATGGGTGTACCCCAGTATAAGATTACCTGGAGCGGTCCCGTCAGTGGCATGATTACTACTTCCAGTACAACTTATACGATAAGCAACCTGCCCAGCGGTACTTATGTCATTACGGTAATGGGCGGCAACGGCTGTATGGAAACCGACACGGCAGTGATCGAAAACACCGTTTCCGATCTGGAACTGTTCAGTGCCGTCATCCTGAATGACTGTGGACAGTACAATCAGATCTGGAACGATATTGAAGGCGGTACTCCTCCCTACACGGTACAGATCACGTCTCTCTGCCCGGAGAATCCGTTTGATTCTACCATGGTCACGATGGACATCGGCTTCGATGTCGCTAATCTTCCACCCTGTGATTACAAGATCAAGGTGACCGATGCCAACGGTTGCATGGACATGGAGACGATCACTATCTATACCTCACCGGTTCAACTTTTCGATCTCAGCATCGTGGACGGCACGTGTAGCATGGGTAGCATCGTTATCGAACTTTCGGCCGGTAATCCTCCCTTCCAAATCAACCTGACCCGGACGGGCGGTACCACGCAGACGTTTACCATCAACGAGGATGCTCCGGCGAGCATGACCTTCAGCGATCTGCTTACCGGCACCTACACGGTTTCGGTAACCAGCGGCGATGGCTGTACGCAAACCGAAAATTTCAGCCTCGAAGGCATGGGTTTCCTGGTCGGCTACGGCACACAGGGCGGGTGTAACGGCAGCACGATCAACGGCACCATTACCGGTATGATGGGTGAATACACCATCAGCTACACCGGACCGAGTACCAGTAGCGTAACGGTTGAAGGTACTTCCTTCAGCCTTGCAGATCTGGCACCGGGCACCTACGTGATAACCGTGACCAACGAGATGGGCTGCACCAACGTACAGAACATAACCGTGCAGCAATCCGTGGCGGCACTGCTCGTTCAATTGCAGTCTACTAACGGCGGCTGCGGATCGAACGGTCAGTTTACCACTACGATCAACGGCGGTCAAGCACCCTACCAAATTACCTATTCGGATGATGACGGCCAATTGGGTAGCACGATTATCAGTGAGACGACCTTTACCGTAGGCGATTTGCCGGCTGGTAATTACAGCGTAACGGTAACGGACGCACAGGGATGTAGCCGTACGTTAACTACCACGATCACGGTAGAAACCGCCGGATTGGCTATCACCGCTCAGGTCACGCCCCCGGGTTGCGGCACTACCTCTTCGGTAGCCCTTACCGTAGGCGGCGGTCAAGCACCATTTATCATTAACTACGCCGGACCGACGAATGGCAACCTTACTTCCGCTACGGCAACCGCCAACATCAGCGGCCTGCAAGCGGGTACTTACACTTTTGGAGTGCAGGACGCCGGCGGCTGCCAGGGTAGCATGACGGTGACGGTGACCGGAACGACTACCGGACCGACGGCCTTCTTTACTACCACTATCGACGACCGGACGGTGCTTTTCACCAATCAGTCTACCGCGGGTTCCTATACCTGGGACTTCGGTGACGGTGCTATTTCGACCAGTAATAACCCACTCCATACTTATTTTGAGGACGGTACTTACCAGGTTTGCCTGACGGTCAGTACTCCCGCTTGTGGAACCCAAACCTACTGCGAACAGATCGTTATTGAAACTAATGACGGATTGATCCTGGATATCGGTGAAGCAACGGGTGCCCAGAATAGTGTGGTCAACGTGCCGGTCTACCTGCTTAATGCGGATAATCTGACCAGCGTGGCGGGTAGCTTTACCCTCAGCAACCCCTCGGTAGCTAATATCGAAGGCGTAGCTGCCGGTGCCATCCTGCCTCAGTATAATGTAGCAACCAGAACGTTCAGCTACGTACACAACGTGGCCGGTGGAATGCCGACTAACGGACAGCCGTTACTGCTCTTCTACCTGAAAGTTCGCCTGACGGGTGCACCGGCTAGCAGTTCTAATATCTACCTGATCAACTTCCCCGTTTCGGTGGAGATCAGTTCCTCGATGGGTGGAACGCCCACGGCCATGGCACATAGCCTGCTCGCGGGTAGTGTGGTTGTCGGTAGTGAGTCGATTGTGGAACTCGACGCCATGGTCCAGACCTACTGGGGCGCAGGCGTGGAAGGAACCGAGGTCGAACTGAACGCAGCCGGCGGGCTGGGCGGCGAGATGGTAGTGACCAACGGCGCGGGTCAGGGACAATTCGGCCCCGTGATCGGCGGACAGATGTACCACGTCTCTGCCCATAAGAATGACGAAGCGGCCAACGGCCTGTCTACCTTCGGCCTCTACCTCGGACAGCGTTACCTGCTCGGTCTGCCGACGCCGCAAATCACTTCACCCTACCAAGTGATTGCCGGCGATGCTAACTGCAGCAATACGTTCACTACGCTCGATCTATACCTGATCCAACGGGTACTGCTGGGCACCGATCCTGATTTCGGCACCTGCCCCAGCTGGGTGTTCGTGCACGAGAGCAATGATTTTGGAAGCAATTTCACCATCAACTCCGTATTCCCCTACATCAGCGAGGCAGAATTGATGGTGACCGATAACATGACCACGTCGTTTACCGGCGTTAAAGTCGGAGATATTCTCGGACAAGCCAACCCCACGCTTTTCTGGCAACAAGAAAGCGAGGAGCGCAACCTGCGCACCCTTCCCTTCACGGCCGCTAACCAAGCGGTGTCCGAAGGTGAGGAAGTGACCGTCGATCTCCGGGCCGGTGATTTTGCCGATTTGGCCAGTTTCCAGTTCCAATTGGCTTTCCCCTCGGATCAGCTTGAATTGGTATCCATTGACGGTAGTCTGCCGGGCATTCAGTTCAATACCGCACGGGCTACTTCCGGTTTGGTTCGTCTGGCCTGGTTCGATCCATCGGGTAATGGAACCGACCTGCGAGCCGCTAACGAAGCCGGCGTGCTACAACTTCGCTTCCGCGCCCGTCGGGCAATTGCCGATTGGCAGGAACTACTGATGATCGACGCTACCGGTTTCCCCACGGAAGCTTATACCGCTGACGGAGAACCCGTTCAGCCCCGCTTGCAGTGGACCGGTGGAATTACTGCCGGAGAAGCGGTTAGCTATTTACGACTGGATCAAAACCAACCCAACCCGTTCACCAACAGTACGCGTATCGGCTTCGCCCTGCCCGCAGCCGGACCGATAACGCTTACCGTCTACGATCTGCTGGGCCGTCCCGTCTGGACCCGTGACCTCAATCTCTCTGCCGGTGAGCACGCCGTTGAGTGGGAGAACGAGAACCTGGCTCCCGGACTTTACCGTTACGAACTACGCACCGCTACCGAGCGGGCAAGTAAATCGATGTTGATCGGTCGGTAACGGCTGAGAAAACTGTTCTTCTAAAGGCCCCGTCACTCCGGCGGGGCCTTTTTTAATTACTCGATCTGTGGCGGAGCGGCCATACAATCATTAGTATTAGCCGACTATGGCAACTAATCAGAACTATAAATTTTGTCCCCCTCGCCACTTTGCCAGCGTATTGTTTCCTTGAGTTGCGTGATCCTTAACTGATTCGGTTGGGGCGTGATTGCCACTACGGCCGGACAGTGGCGATAGATTTGTACTTTGTTACATAGGCTGTCCAATCCATTTAGTTTTCCCACTACAGCTTTAACGGTATGCCAACTTCCCGTTACCCCTCTCCTCCGCGGCGAAAAGGGTTACCACGAAGTAGCCGCGAAGCGAACGGGACCCTTTCGATTAGCCGGGCCGGGGGAGAGGTCTCCAAGAAACGAGTGCAAAACCTACACTGGTTCAAGCCTAATAAACTGGACAGCCTACTTTGTAACAGATAGTAATAATGTATGATATTTCAGGATAATGTTATTTGTGCCATAAGTGAACTGTTTCATTTTTTGTCAAAAAAGTGAAATTATCGTTATGTTTCAACAAGAATTTAGGTGATGTGGCTCCCATGTGGTTGTACATATCAGGGAAAAGCCCCATATTGCAGTCCCAATGAGATTAGACACATAGATAAAAACGACCATTGATTGAAATTTGTGACTACCTGATCTAGGTTACCTTTGTTTTCACATGAAATGCCGGACCGTACGAGCGGCCATTAAAGCACGCTTTCATCTAACTACTTTTACCCCCCTCCCCCCCTTTTGCTTTCTATTTGTAGACAAGCTATCTGTGTTGGACAACCGCTCCGCCACCTGATAATTTGCTGCCGCTATTTTCTTCAGAATAACTCAGTTCCGGCTGAGGCTAAACCGCTATGGCTGTCTATAACTAACTGACAGTCAACTCAACGGGATAGAGCATTCCACTGCCTGTAAAGCGGCGGAGGAACGTATTCAAGGCGAAGAAATGTCGTCACCCTGCAAATCTGGAATTGCCGCATCAGTCGTTATTCTGAAACGGCTGATAGGGCCGGTCCATTTGAAACCGGTCAACACTATTTTTTCACCCAGCCTATGTTCCAAATGAATTTGTAAAATCACCGTGATTAAAAAAGTTTGCCTTTGATCTGAAAAGGTTGTCACGATCTTGTCTATGATGTTTTTTTGCCCGAAAGTCATTTCCCTAAACCCACGTTAGATGAAAGCTTATAATACATTATCCCTACGTCTTCCTAGTCCGATCCGTCCCGGCCTATCGTTTGACCGACTGCATTCCAGCGGCGTAAAACGAAAAAACAGTGCTGAAAGGCTGTGTTTTCACACCCTCTTGCTGGATGTAGCAATGCTGCTTACTAGTTTGTTATTTGCCATCTGGTGGCAAGACGCCCTGGGCCGTTTTGCGGCCGTTCACTGGGGCGTGATCACTACTTCCTGCCTTGCAATCGGTTTTCTCTGGGCGGTGGTGGCAATCAACTCGAACGTGTACCGCCTGAATTCAGGCCTTAACCTTGAGTTGAAAGTAAGGGATTTTTTCCACGCATCGCTACTCTTTTTCGGCGTAGTCAGTATGCTTTATTATCCGTTGCTGTACCAGAAATTTCAGGTCCATTTCCTAGTCACCGCTTTTGTGGGGTTCACCCTGACAACCGGATTTTCCCACCTGCTCATTCGTCGGTGGGCTAAATTCCACACCGGCACGCTGTCCTACATCACCATTGGGGGAAGCAGCTACGAAGTGGAAAAATTACGACGGGATTTCACCCTCACTTACGGGGAAAACGTGGCCTTCATGGGCCAATTTTCACCCAACCCCGATCAGGAGATCGAATGGCTGGGACCCTACCACAACATCCTCGGTTTCCTGCGCACCTACGGCAGCCATGTCCACAAGGTCATCTACCTCGATAGCAATCTGTCGGCAGAGGAAATCCGCAAACTGGTTACCCAGTGCCGCAATCAGTTCGTTGATTTTGAGGTCGTACCCCACACGAACGGTTTCTTCGAGCGCGGCATACAGGTCCAGAAACTGAGCACCATTTCTATCATCAAGCCCCAGGGTAAACCCCTGAGCCGGATCAACTACAAACTGGTCAAGCGCACTTTCGACATCGTGTTTTCTGCGCTGGTGCTCATCTTTATACTGTCGTGGCTCGGGCCGCTCATCGCCCTGCTCATCAAACTGGAATCTCGGGGGCCGGTCCTTTTTTGCCAGCAGCGGTCGGGTTATTGGACTATGCCTTTTACCTGCCTCAAGTTCAGGTCCATGACGCAAAACACGGACTCCGACACCACTCAGGCAATTAAGGGCGACATGCGCATCACCCGCGTGGGGGCCTTCCTGCGCCGCACCAGCCTGGACGAACTGCCTCAGTTTATCAACGTACTCAAAGGTGACATGACCGTGGTGGGCCCCCGCCCCCACATGCTCAAACACACGGCCGAATATTCGGCGCTGATCGAAGATTTTCCCATCCGCCACGAGGTCAAACCCGGCATTACGGGTGCCGCCCAAATACGCGGCTGGCGCGGCCCCACCGAGGAGCTTTACAAGATGCAAAAGCGCGTGGAACATGATGTAGACTACATCGAAAACTGGACCTTTTGGTGGGACCTGAAAATAATTATCCTCACGGTATTCGGCGTCTTTAAAAAGGACGAAAACGCTTTTTAGCGTAGGCACTGCACCGGTTCAGGGGGGCGTGCCCCCGGCTATCGCCGGGGTCGGTCCCTTCCGGGCTTCGGCGTTCGCCTCGGTGCTGCGCACTCGTCTACGGGCCGGGGCAAGCCCTGCCCCTACGCCGCCCCTCCAGGCACCTCACGCATTGCTACCCGACACCTTTGATGAACATACACCTGGTCTTTTCTTAACCACGATCACGCCTCTACCCAAACTAACCCCCCCCTACTAAACTACCCGTTATGAAACAATTTCTCATTAGCCTACTGGCCGTGATGCTGGTTTCGTCTTGCATACCGCACCGGAAACTGATCAATTACCAGGAAAATTACCCGGCCACCGACACGCAGCCGATTGCTAACCAACCCGATATCCAGATCCAGGCCAATGATGTGCTCAGCATCCAGGTGTTCAGCCCCGACGAGAAAACCGTAGCTCCATTTAATGTAGTCCGCGAAAACCAGGGCAATATCTTCGACACCGATGCCATCCAGCTAGACGGCTACCTGGTGGGGCAGGACGGTACCATCTCCTTTCCGGAATTGGGGGATATATCCGTAAAGGGGCTAAAAATCGGGGAGGTAAAAGAACTGATTGCCCGCCGCCTGGATATTTACCTGAAGAACCCCGTGGTAGTGGTGCGCCTGATCAACTTTAAGATCACCGTCAGCGGCGAGGTGACAAGCGAAGGCTCCTTTAATGTATTCAACGAGCGCATCACGCTGCCCGAAGCCATTGCCCGGGCCGGAGGACTAACCGATTATGCCAACCGGCAAAACATCCTGCTGGTCAGGGAAGTCGAGGGGGTGCGCAGCTATGAGCGGATCGACCTGCTATCAGCCGACGTCTTTCGCTCCGACTACTTCTACCTCAAGCAAAACGATCTCATCTACGTGGAACCGATCCGCGCAAAGACCGGTGCCATTAATGACCAAACCTCCAAGACCATTCCCATCATCACGGCGGCGGCTACGGTCATTGCCGTCATCATCAGTATTCTTGCCAGCAACTAAACCATTCGCCTCCCAAACGCTCCCCCCGTGCGTACGCTTCTCTCTTCCCAAGCCGAACCTCCCCCAACTACGGCCGCTCAACTAACCCACTATGACCGATAGCCAGCAAAATTTTCGCGGAATCCTGCTCGAACCCTCCGGCGGTAGTGCTACCACCCTGAACGAGATCGACTACGGTGCCATGCTCTACCGCTTCGTTTTCAAGCGGTGGTACCTGTACGTCGGCTGCGTAGTCATATTACTGGGCCTGGCCTATGTCTACCTGCGCACCCTGCAACCCCGCTACGAGGTGACCGGCCTGATCGCCATTCTGGAAGACAAGAGCCAGACCTACACCGAAGACATGATCCGGCGCGGCCGCGATTTCAATAACGCTTACCAGAATGTCCACAACGAAATCCAGCAACTGACTTCCTTCGAACTAATGAATAGCGTGGTGCATGACCTGGAACTGAGCGTCGGGTACCGCACCGAATCGTTCATGCACCGGGAAGCCTATTACCAGGATTTTCCCATCCTGGTGGATTCCTTTGCTACCCTTACCGGTGAGGGTGATATACTGGCGGATTTCCGGGTAGAACCCCAAGACTATGCCACCTTCAGCTTATACACCGGCGACAGCCTGCTGGGGAACTATGCCTTCGATTCCACCTTTCAGAATAAGTACGGCATCTTCCGTTTTAAACTCAACGGCGCACTGCCCGACCCCGAGGAGAACCGCCTGTTTATCTCGTTTGAAGACCCCCGCGAGGTTACTGAATCTTATCAGGCCCGGCTGGAAGCTGCTTTCACCAGCCTGAACTCAACTACCATCGAGCTTAAACTGGAGGATGCCATCCCCGAGCGGGGCGTGGCGGTATTGTCGCGCCTGATGGTCAACTATGACCGGATGAAAAGGGAACGGAATAACGAAGTCGCCCTGGAAACCCTCGGCTTTATCGACGACCGTCTGGCGGAAGTCAGTTCACAACTGGATGCCGTGGAGGCTAACCTGGAACGCTACAAACTACGCAACCAGATTGCCGACCAGTCTACTTCCGACCTGGATCTGGTACTCAGAAACGTAGATCAACTGGGCCGTGAGAAGGAAGACCTCAACTTGCAGCTATCCATTATTCGCTCTATGGAGCAAGCCCTCAACGGCAGTGCGGGGAAGGACCAACTGATTCCCATCAACTCGGCTGTGTTCAACAGCGGGCAGTTGCCCGAAATGGTGAAACTGTACAACAGCCTCATTCTGGACCGGAAGGAATTGTTGATCACCGGCCAGCCGGCCAACCCGATGGTGGTGTCCATCAACCAAAAGATCGAAAGCCTGCGCGGTTCCATTACCTCCGCCCTGGCTAATCTGGAGCATGACCTGGATCAGCGCAAGGACCTGATTGCCTCGCAGTACGACCGCTCGCTGGGCCGCCTGCAGAGCGTACCCACCAAAGAAAGGGCGCTACTGGACCAGTCGCGCCAGCAGGGGATCATCGAAAACCTATACGTCTACTTGCTCCAGAAGAAAGAAGAGACCGCCCTGGCCTATGTCAGTAATACTACCTCGGCCCAGATCATCGACCGGCCGCATGCGGGCAACTACCCCGTGAGTCCGAATAAGAAGGTGTGGTATTTCTTTTGCCTCGTGATGGGTATCGGGCTACCATTCAGTTTTTCGGTAGTAAAGGAAGAGTTGTTGCCCCGTAATGTGGAAACGGTAGAAGACCTGAAAAGAGCGGCCCCCAATCATACGGTGGTGGGCATTGTCAACCGTGCTCCGGGCAAGGATAAACTAAAGGTGTTGCCGGCGGCGCGCTCTGAGGTATCGGACCGTTTCCGGTCGCTGCGCAACAATCTACAGTACAGCTACCCGCGGGGGAGCAATTGTTTCCTGGTGACCTCGGGCGGTAAAGAAGAGGGCAAATCCTTTATCTCCACTAACCTGGCAGCCAGTTTTGCGCTGGCCCGCAAACGTGCGGTGGTGGTGGATTTTGATTTTTATAATGCCACGGTGGCCAACTACGTGGGCGGCAAGAACGGCCGGGGGCTGAGTGATTACCTGAGTGGAGAGCTGGAACTGGAAGAGCTGGTACACCCCGTAGACCGCGTTACGAACCTGCACTACATACCCGCCGGTAGCCCAGGGGATAACCCCGGAGACCTGATCTCCAATCAGGCTGCCCTGGCAAACCTGTTTATTTACCTACGCGAACAATACGATATTATCGTCTTGGACGCGCCTCCGGTCGGTATCCTTTCGGACGCCGTCCTGCTCAACGCTTACGTGACCGCCACCCTGTACGTAGTACGGGCGGAGGCCACCAAGATACAATCGGTGCGAAGGACCAACGACCTGTTTATGGAAGATCGCCTGGTAAATCCGCTGCTGGTGCTGAACGGGCTGCGGACGACAAAGGCGGATTACTACACGTAGCCACCACTTCTCTGAGACCTCTGCTTGGTTCCGCAAAATAGAGGGCTAAGAGAGGTGGTGACCAATGACTGAATGATTGATCCGTAGGTCTCCCGGCCCCCAAAGGGGGGAAGGAACCGGCAGATAACTGATTACCGGCACACGGAGAGAGTAAGCCGTAGGAAAGTTTTCAATCCTTACTACCTCGCTCCTGGTCATACGCGTGAGGTGCCTGGAGGGGCGGCGTAAGGGCAGGGCTTGCCCCGGCCCGTAGACGAGTGCGCAGCACCGAGGCGAACGCCGAAGCCCGGAAGGGACCGACCCCGGCGATAGCCGGGGGCACGCCCAGAGTAAAGAGAAACCACATGAAAGAAATAAGAAACTGAACACCCATTGGACTCCCCCTACAAGCAGGCGGAGGATTTTTAACCTAAAACAACCATAACCATGTGTGGAATCGTCGCTTATTTGGGCAATCGGCCCGCTTATCCAATTTTAATGAAGGGGCTGCAACGCCTGGAATACCGGGGTTACGACAGCGCGGGCGTGGCATTGTGTAACGGCAGCACGGCGGTGTATAAGACCAAGGGCAAGGTGTTGGACCTGATTCTGAGTACGGCGGGGGTGGATAAATCGGCGACGACCGGGATGGGGCATACCCGCTGGGCCACGCACGGCGAGCCGAATGATGTGAATGCCCACCCGCACGCGTCGGGTAATGGGCGGCTGACGATCATCCATAACGGTATAATTGAAAATTACGGCCTGCTGAAGGAAGCCCTGATGCGGGAGGGGCATGAATTTGTGAGCGATACGGACACCGAGGTGCTGGTGCATCTCATGGAGGAGATACAGGAAAAGGATGAGTTGGACCTGGCCGAGGCCGTGCGGATTGCCCTGACCCGCGTGGTGGGTGCCTATGCGATAGTGGTGATGGACAATCGCGCCCCGCACCGCCTGGTGGCGGCCCGCAAGGCCAGTCCGCTGGTGATCGGGGTGGGAGAGGACGAGTATTTTCTGGCCTCCGATTCTACCCCGATCGTGGAGTATACCGACCGGGTGATTTACTTGAATGACAATGAACTGGCGGTGATTGACCGAGACGGTTATGAGATTACAGACATTGATAACCAGGTGCAGACGCCGACCATCCACACGATTGACATGAAGATCGAGCGGATTGAGAAGGGCGGCTACGACTCGTTCATGCTGAAGGAGATCCATGAACAGGCGGTGACGGTGGCGGACTGTATGCGCGGCCGCATGAACCCCATTGAGGGCTACATCCGCCTGCGGGGGATCGAGGCCTGTGCCCACCGGATACTGCGGGCCAAGCGCTTCGTGATTGCGGCCTGCGGTACCAGCTGGCACGCCGGTCTGATCGGGGAGTATCTGTTTGAGGAGATTGCCAAGATACCGGTGGAGGTGGAGTACGCCTCGGAGTTGCGCTACCGCAACGCCATGCTGGGCCGCGAGGACGTGGTGATCGCCATCTCGCAGTCGGGTGAGACGGCCGATACCCTGGCCGCGCTGGAAATGGCGAAGGAGAACGGTGCCCTGATATACGGTATCGTGAACGTGGTAGGCTCTTCCATTGCCCGGCTGACGGACGCGGGGTCGTACATTCACGCCGGCCCCGAGATAGGGGTGGCTAGCACCAAGGCCTTTACCGGCCAGGTGACGCTGCTGACCCTGATGGCCCTGCACCTGGCGCACCGGACCGGGGCGATAACACCGGAAGAATTTCACGAATACCTGAACGAGCTGGCGCGGATACCCAAGAAGATAGAGGAGGTGTTGCGGGTCAACGACCACGTGCGCTACATTGCCGGCGAGATTAAGGACAAAAACAATGCCCTCTACCTGGGCCGGGGCTACAACTTTCCCATTGCGTTGGAAGGTGCCCTGAAGTTGAAGGAAATTAGCTACGTGCACGCCGAGGGATATCCGGCGGCCGAGATGAAGCACGGCCCCATTGCCCTGATTGACGAGAATATGCCGGTAGTGGTGATTGCCACCAACAAAAGTGCCTACGATAAGATAGTGAGCAATGTGCAGGAGGTGAAGGCCCGCCGCGGCCTGGTAATTGCCATTGTAACCGAGGGAGACACACTGCTGAGCGAACTGGCGGACCACGTGATCGAGATTCCGGAGACGGCCGAGCCGCTGACGCCGTTGCTGTCCGTGATACCGCTGCAGCTGCTGGCCTATCACGTGGCCCTGATGCGCGGCTGTAACGTAGACCAACCCCGTAACCTGGCAAAATCCGTGACCGTAGAATAACCATGACCAAGCCCCCAACGACACCGGCGGCCACGGGCCTGTTGAATAGTAAGATATTCAAGAACTTCTCCTACTTAACGGTAGGTAGCGGGCTGGCCCAGGTGATCAGTTTTGTGACCGTACTGAAAGTAACGGCCCTGCTGGTACCGGCGGAGTACGGCCTGTTTACCTTTCTGACGGCGCAGGGCTTGTTGCTGATCTCGGTGGGGGATTTGGGAATTCGGAATATCGTTATCCGCCGGATTGCGCGGGACAAGAACGAGACCAACGATCTGGTCTACAACGGCATTTTGCTACGGGCACTGGCCCTACTGGTGCTTGCGGGGATATACATCGGCTACAATGCGGCCTTCGGCAGCCTGAGTGTGAGTCAGTTGGGGCTGGTATTTGCTTTCTCGCTGGTCAACTGTTTTTCCAACCTGTTCGAGAATGCCTTTTTGGGCCACGAACGGATGCTGCCGCCGGCGGTAGTGAGCATTGTGCACAGCATACTGTGGCTGGCGGCGGTGTTTACGCTGCCGATCGAGTACATGAACCCGACCTGGCTGTTTGCCATCTACCTGGGCCTGCACGCCGTGAAGGGGGGCATCCTGTACGGCTACTTGGTGCACTACCGGCTGTTACGGGGGCGGGTGCACCACTTCTGGGCTTCCTCGCGGGGGCTACTACAGGAGAGTTGGCCCTACTTCCTGGTGTTGCTGGTAATGCTGCCCTTTACCCGCCTGGCCAACAACTTTCTGGATGTCAACTCGACGGAAGACGAATTGGGTTACTTCAACCTGGCCCAGAAACTGATCGGCCCGATATCATTGGTGCTGGACGTGGCGCTGGTGGCGGTTTTCCCCAACATTTCCGCGCTGTGGGTCACGGACCGCAAGCGGCTAACCCGTTTGGTGGGGCATGGGTTTCGTTACTTCATGCTCATCGGGTTGGTACTCTGCTTCGGTTTCACGCTCTTCGTGCGCGATCTGGTGAGCCTGCTCTTCAAGCCGGAATATCTGCCGGCCGTGCTGGTGTGCCAGCTCCAGATCTGGTACCTCTACCTAACCTCCATCGACAGTTGCGTGGGTACGATCCTGGGTGCCACCGATAATGAAAAGAAGATCCTGCGGTTGGCTATTGTCAATTCGCTGGTGGCTACGCCCCTGCTGTTTTTCGGTAGCACCTACGGGGCGGTGGGTCTGGCGGCGGCCTATGCGCTCAGCTTTGCCCTGTTTCAGTTTTATCTCTGGTACGTTTTCCGCACCACGCTGCGGATCAGGGTGCAGGGTGCCGGAATGATGTGGGTATTATCGGCGGCCCTGTTCGGCATCTCACTAGGGGCCGATCGGCTGACCGGTGCGGCCGCGCTGGGCACCAAAGTGGCTCTGGCGGCCGTGGTGACGGGCGGTGCGGGCTGCTATTTTATGCGAACCTACTCAAAAACGGTAGCACCATGAGACAACTCCTCCAATTTATCGGGGTGGTGCTGGCGATTCTACTTTCGCTCAAATTTTTCGACGCCACCTTTCTCCCCGAGAAACTACTGCTCTACGGCAGCTACCTGGTGGTGGCGGCGGGTTTTGTGGTGGCACTGCCGAGACTGATCCGCGAGCGGGGCGGCTTTGCGCTGCCGGTCCGGTTAGTGTTGCTGTCAATTCTGGTTTCTGCGGCCATGGCTTATCTGGCTTGGGGGCAGGGGATCAAAGACTCTGTTTTTCAAGCGCTGCCCTTTATGACCTGGATCTTCTTTTTTGTATTTCTACGCCTTAAACTTCGTATTGCGACGGCGGAACGGATAGTGATGTTTTTTGGGTTAGTATACATCGCACTCTATTTTTTCCAATTGTCGCAGGCCCCTACCGTACTGTTCGGTAAATCGCTGTGGGGAGATGAATTCACTATCGACCGGGGGGTCGTCCGAATCATCTTTCCCGGCGCGGGGGTTTTCATCCTTACGTCCCTGATGGCCCTCAATAAGTTAACCAGCGGTGCCAAAGGGCGAGTCCTCTGGGCCGTGCTGGCGGGCCTGGGTTTGCTTATTCCTATCTTACAAGTTACCCGGCAGTTTATTGCCGGTATGTTTTTACTTTACCTGCTACACCTCACCCGCACCCAGCACTGGCTGCAACGGGTGGTGACCGCAGCGGGCACCCTGACCCTGCTAATGGTGGTTTTGAATGCCGGTATCCCTCAGATCGACGGCATTTTGGAAGCCGGTGAAAGAGACGTCAGTCTCGGGTCGGACTATATTCGCGTAGCGGCCGGTCAGTATTTTCTCTTTGACTTCTCGCCCGATTTCCCCAGCCGCGTACTGGGTAACGGCGTGGCCGACTGGGGGCTGTCCGGTTACGGCCGCTTCGTGGAGCAACTGGGCCTGAACCGGGGCTACTTTTTGTCGGATGTGGGTATCATCGGGGTGTATGCCCAGTTCGGCATTTTCGCCGTGCTGGCGTTCGTCCTGATCTGGATCAAGAGTTTCACCATTCCGTTACCGCCCCAGTTTCAGTACCTCAAGTACTACCTCTGGTACCTGCTCTTTACCAGCCTGACCTGGTTTACCGTCTATCACCACCACTACGTCATTGCCACCGTGTCGGCCCTCTACCTGTATCAGGTGGTGTGGTCGCGTACGCACCGAATCACCCGACCGAACGGCGAGACGGAAAAAATCTACTTACCTGAATCCTAACACCATGCTAACCCTAATTCAACCTCCCACCCAGCCGGATCCCCAACCGATTACTCCCGCCACCTCCCCGCCGGTGAGCGTGGTGATGCCCGTCTACAACGGAGCGGCCTACTTGCGGGAGGCAATCGACAGCATTCTGAATCAGACCTTTCGCAATTTTGAGTTGCTGGTGATCGACGACGGCTCTACGGATAACTCGCTGGAGATCATCGAGAGCTATACCGATCCGCGTATCCGTCTGCTGCGCAACCCCGGCAACTGGGGTGTGGCCTTCACCCGCAACGTGGGCCTGCGCGAAGCCCGGGGCAACTACCTCGCCTGGTGCGACTGTGATGACGTCAGCCTGCCCACCCGCCTGGAAAAGCAGGTGGCCTGGCTGGATGCCCACCCCCACATCGGGGCCTGCGGCACCGGCATCGTGCGGTTTGGCGGCGGGCAAAAGGAAGTAGTGAGCCGGGTGGCCACCGATTCCGACTACCTGCGGGGTATGTTGCTTTTTATGCCGGCCCTGCCCAATGCCACTGTGATGCTGCGCAAAGACCTGGTGTACGGTGAAGGCCTGGCGTACAGCGAGAAGTTGGCCGTAGGGGAGGATTTTGACTTTGTGCTGCGCTGCTCGTGGCAGTTTTCGGTGGCGAACCTATCAGAGGTCCTCTACCGCTACCGGGCTTCGGAATCCAGCATCATGAAATCTTATGCCGAGACCGACGAGCGGATGTACGGTATGCTCAAGCAAGTTTATAAACGGGTGCTGACCCGGCTGGGTATCGAGTCCTCAGAAGAGAACCTGCGTACCCACTACCTCATCAACTCCGAAAACTTGCTCAACGGCAAGCCGGACCTGACCCGTTGCCTGACCTGGCTGCTCCGCTTGCAGGCGGCCAACAAACAAGTGGATCTGGTAGCACCCGCCGCTTTCCGGCAGGTGCTGGCCGAGCGGTTTTACTTCGCCGCCAAAAAAGCCTCGCGGGGCGGGCCGGCGGTTTTTCTCTACTACCTTTTTCAGGCAGCGCGGCACTTTAAGTTAGCCCGCCCACTGGAGCTACTGAAACTGGCCGCCCGCTGCGGTATTCGCTACAACAAGTTTTGATTCATCCCCCCCCTTGCCCCTTTACCTAATTCCGCTATTCCCATGAAACAATCTCTTCTCCTCGTCACCCGCGACCAGTTCGGCTATCATGTCGACCCCTACGCCTATGCGCGGGAACTAACGCGGCACGCGGCGGTCACCTACTTCTGCTGGGACTACGGCCGCCCCCGGGTGGAAGTGCCGGGGGTGCGGGTGATCTATTCCAGTCGGGAGGGGAACGTGGCGGCGCGTAATTTACGGTTCCTGCGCGAGTTGCTGGAATTGGTGGGCGAATTCGATCAATCCTTGCTGTTTTACTTTCCGGGCGTATCGCTGGTTCACGGGTGGGCCGAGCAGCGGCGGCTGATCTGCGATGTGCGCACCGGCAACGTTGGTGGGTCAGCCGTGCGGCGGTGGCTATTCGACCGACTGTTGAGCCTGGAAATGCGCACTTTCCGCAACCGGTCCTTTATTTCCGAAGGGCTGGGCCGCCGGTTCGGCTTCGACCATTTTAATGTGTTGCCCCTGGGCGCAAGCGTTACGCCCCTGGTTCCGCGCGATTACCGGGCCTTTCAGCTGCTCTACGTCGGCACCTTCAGCAGCCGGCGGATGGAAGAGGCGGTGCGGGGCTTCGGCTTATTTCGCGCGGAGATGGATCCCGATTTTTCGTGCCATTTTACTCTGATCGGTTCCGGCACCCCGGCCGAAGAACAACGGCTGCGGGAAACCGTGGCGGAGGCGGATATGGCCGGCGCGGTCACCTTTACCGGTTACGTGCAGCGCGAACAACTAACCGCCTATTTCCAGGCTGCCAATATCGGGGTTTCCTACGTACCCATCACGCCTTATTTCGATCACCAGCCCGTCACCAAAACCTACGAATACCTGCTGGCGGGCCTGCCCGTCATCGGCACCGCCACTTCCGGGCAGCATAGCGTGATCACGCCCGAAAACGGCGTACTCATCCAGGACGACCCCGCCGCTTTCGCGGCCGGACTCCACCAGTTGTACCACCATCGGCATGGTTTCAGCGGTACCGCCATCCAGCAAGAGGCTCTGCGGTATACTTACCGCAACATCGTCGATCACCGCCTAGTACCTTACTTACTCCGCACCGCCCCCCGTCCCCAACCGGCGGCACTAGCAGAAACCCTAAATCCCTAAACACCCACTCACCATGCGCGTACTTTACGTCACCAATATGTACCCCGGCCCCGACCATCCCGTCTACGGTGTTTTTGTCAAAGAACAGATCGACGGGCTAACGGAAGCGGCCGCCTTCGAGCACGATGTTTACTACATCGACAGCCGCCGCCGGGGCGCGCGGGCCTACCTGCGATCACTTCTTGAGGTGCCCCGCATGATCCGTAAAAACGGTTATGACCTGGTCCACATTCACTATGGGCTGGCGGGTTTGTGGCGCTTGCTTTACACCCCGCCCTGCCCGGTTTTTCTCTCCCTGCACGGGGCCGATATCCTGGCCGAACAGGGCAAAACCACCCAGGTAGCCCTCACTAAAAGACTGTTGCCGTTGGTAGATCGGGTCTTCACCCTCAGTGCCGCCATGGAAAAGGTGGTTAGTGCCCATACCAACCGCTACGAACGCCTGCCCTGCGGGGTGAATACCGACTTTTTCCGCCCCGGACCCACTCCCTTGACCACCCCCGAGGATAAACTGCTTGTCTTCCCCGGCCCCCCCGCCGTGGAGGTGAAAAACTTTCCGCTTTTCGAGCAGACCATCCATTTAGTACGCAGGGCCACGGGCCTCCGCATCGAGTATGCGTGCCTGGAAAAACTGAGCCGGGCGGGCGTACGCGACCTCTTCCAGCGGGCCGATTGCCTGCTCATGACCTCCATCAGCGAAGGGTCTCCGCAGTCGGTCAAAGAAGCCCTCAGCTGCGGCCTGCCCGTAGTTGCGGTGGACGTGGGCGACGTGCGCGAAATGCTCACCGGCATCCCGCACTGCCACGTCACCGCCGGCCGCACGGCTACAGAATTGGCCGACCGCGTGGTCCAAACCTTCGGCTTCCAGCGAACGGCCGTCCGGGCGGCCTTTCTGGCCCGGGGCATCTACGATCAGCAATCTATCGCCCGCCGCTGGGCCGCACTTTACGGCTTGAAGGTGAGGGAACGAAATTTTGCGGTACCATAGGTTTTTGGGGCGTGCCCCCGTCGCTAACGCGAACGCGGTCGGTCCCTTACCGGCTCGCTTTTCGCTCGGTGCTGCGCACTTCCTTCCTCCGGTCGGCCCCGTCCAGGCACCTCACGCGACTCCCCCCCCTCCGGCCCCCCCGGAGGGGGGAGGATAAAGGAATGACCTCGAAGAGTCGCTTTGCAATTAGGAGAAGCACCGTAGGTAATGACTGAATATGCGTGATGTGTGTCCACTGGTCAAAACCTCCTCCTTGGGCAGGTCAGGTCGCAGTCCTGCGGGGGGGAGCATATGCGTGGGCTGAACTCCAAGGAGCCTGCCGACGATCACCGTAGGTAGTCAAAAATTCCAGACGCGCAGCGTCCTGTCAAAGTACCGACTTCAAGAAGCTTGCGACGATCACCGCAGGTAAAGTACGGGCGGCATCGCCGCCCAGATCGATAACCCCTTAGTAGGTTCTCACCTACATCCTATACTTCACTTTCAACACCTTCCCCAATGGTTATCAATTACCTCATCCTGGCTCACAAAGAGCCGCGCCAGGTTGCCCGCCTGGTCGATCGGCTTCAATCCACGCAAACCCGGTTCTTCATTCATATCGACGCCCGTATTTCTTTGCCGCAGTTTCAAACCATGTTTTTACCCTTGCCGAGCAACGTGTTTTTCATCCCCGACGCAGACCGTCACCCCACGTCCTGGGGCGACATTGGTCTGGTGCGGGCCGCTCTGGCCATGCTGCGTGCGGCTACGAAATTTGATAGGGGGCCGGGGCACTGTGTGTTGCTTAGCGGTCAGGATTATCCCCTGCGCAACAACCGGTCGATCAAGAACTTCCTGGCCGAAAATCAGGGAGAGGACTTCATGGAAATATTACCCATCCCCAATGCCCAGTGGAGCGATGGCGGAACCAAACGGCTTACTCACTACAAGTACAACTTATCGCACCGGCGGGAGGATTTTGTGCTGATTCCTTATCTGTTTAGTACTGATTTCTGGCAACTGAACAGTTTTAAGGCGATCGCAAAGCTGGTGCTGCGTAAAAAATACCGCCTGCTCACTCGGCTGCTGAAACGGCGGGTTTTCCCGGCTTACCTTGCTCCTTACGGTGGCGAACACTGGTGGGCCTTGTCTACGGAGACAGTTAGCGAAGTACTGCAGTTTGTTGCCGATCATCCGGACTACCTGGACTACCACCGGGATACCCTGCTGGCGGAAGAAACATTTTTCCAGGCGATCGTAGTGGAACTGCGGGGGGGCACGCCGGATAACATCCGACCCCAAATTACTTATACCAACTGGACGCGTGACCCTACTGCATCCGGCCCCGCCATTTTTACCGCGCTCGATATTGACGAATTAGGACACGAATCCGCCCGTCATCTCTTTGCCCGAAAATTTGACTATGCCCTGGATCGGGAAGTCCTCAATCTGCTGGACCGAAATCAACTTGCCAAACAAGCCGTATGAAGAAGCTACTATTTTTCCTGTTGCGCTGGTCAGGTATCAACGCCGTGTTCCGGGCGGCCGTACAACGGCGCGGGGTTACCATACTATTATTTCACGACCCTACGCCCCGGGCCATGCGGTATTCGTTAGACTACCTGAGCAAGCGTTATCACCTGATTGGGTTGCCGGAGTTTATCCGCGCCCACGCGGGGGGGCTACTGCGCCGTTTGCCGCGCTGGACGATGGTGCTTACCTTCGATGACGGCCACGTGGGCAACTACCAGTTACTGGACCAGTTCAGGCAGCTGGGCGTACCGGTCACGATCTTCCTTTGCTCGGAACTGGTGGGTACCAACCGCCACTTCTGGTTCAAGCACGTAGCGGCCGGCCCCGCCGTGGAGGCCATGAAGTGCCTGCCCAACACCGAGCGGCTGGATGTGCTGGCCGAACAAGGGTTTAGCCCCGCCCGCGAGTATGACCGGCCACAAGCCCTTAGCCATGCGCAGGTAGCGGAGATGTCGCCCTGCGTGGACTTTCAGGCGCACACCCTGGATCACCCCTGCCTGCCTACCTGCGATGACGGAGAAATAGCACGCCAACTGACCGGGTGCAAACTACAATTGGAGCGCGATCACCAACTGCCGATCACCACCATCTCTTACCCCAACGGCGATTACGACGAGCGCACCCTGCTGCTGGCGCGCCAGGCCGGTTACCGCTATGGCATCACCGTAAAATACGGCTATAACACCTCCCATACCGACCCCCTGCGCCTGAAGCGGATGGACGTAAACGATACCGAGGATGTGAACGAACTGGCCGTAAAGGCGAGCGGCCTGTGGCACTGGCTGAAAAGCAGACGCTCCGGCAATAAGCAAACCATCGCCCCCACTGCGGTCACCGCTGAAATGGCTTCCCTATGAACATTGGAATACTTGCCGCCCCTACCCTGGAAGGTTTCCGCGTCCGGACGATGCTGCCCGTGCTGGCCGATCCGGATTTTAGGGTAACGTTTGCGCTGGTAGACAACCGCCCGCCCGCTGGGATGGGGACCAAGCTGCGCAAAAACCTGCGCCGGGGGCGGGGCGGCTACGTACTGGTGATGGCCCTGCGTCGTCTGCTAGCGCGCCCTGAGGCAGCGGTGAGTACGGAGGGTTTCTGCCGCGAGCACGGGATCGAGTGCGCCACGACCGAATTACCCAACGGGGCCGCCGCCGCCGAACTGGTCAGGAGCAAGAAGCTGGATGCGCTGGTGCTGCTGGGCGGCTTCGGGATTGTGCGCAAGCGGATCCTGGACGCCACGCCCCGGGGGGTAGTGTCCTATCACCACGGCAATATGCGCCGCTACCGGGGAATGCCCCCCGCGCTGTGGGAGCTGTACCACGGTGAGCGGGAGATGGGCGTAACCGTGCAGCTGCTCTCTCCGGGCCTGGATGACGGGACGCCGATTGTGGAACGGACCGTTACGATCAGGCCGAGCGATACCGTGGGCCGGCTGACTGAACGCGCCTTGCGTGAGAGTGAGTATATGCTGCACGAAGCCCTGCGCAAACTGGCCGACCCGGCCACCGAGCTGGAAAGCATTACTGAATTCGGACCGGTCTACACCCTGCCCAACCTGCGGCAGTGGCTGGTGCTGAACGGCCGGATCGGGTGGCGCAGGGCGGGAGCACTACTGAAATTTAACCGTTTGGGCAACTCGCGTGAGGTGCCTGGAAGGGCCGCCGCAGGGCCGGGGCAAGCCCCCGACCGCCGGCGGAGTGCGCAGCACCGAGCGGACAGCGAGCCTGGAAGGGACCGACCCCGGCCCCTGGCCGGGGACACGCCCTGAACTTTTGACGAAAGAGCCAAAGAGACCTAATTACACACCACTAAACAATTAAATATCAATCCCTAACGGCTGTTTCCCCCGACAGCCCAAAATACTAACCCAGATGTGTGGAATACTCGGAACAATCAACCGCCCCTTCGGCCCGGCGTCACTTGATTTATTGCGGCACCGCGGCCCTGACAACGGCGGAGAAGAAACCATTACGGTTGGCCGGCACCTGGTGCAATTGGGCCAGCGAAGACTGGCCATTGTGGACCTGTCGGCGGCCGGCCACCAACCGATGGTGAGCGAGGACGGGCGTTACAGCTTGATCTATAACGGTGAGTTGTACAACCACCAGGATTTGCGTGCCAAGCTGCCCACGACCATTGCATACCGGGGCCACTCCGATACGGAGACCATGCTGTATTACCTGATGGAATACGGCATGGCGGGCGTGGCCGATTTTAACGGCATTTTTGCCTTTGCCTTCCTGGACCGCGAGGAGGGAAGGCTGTACCTGGCCCGCGACCCGTTTGGCGTGAAACCCCTTTACTACCGGCGGGAGGCGGAAAGCCTGGTTTTTTCCTCCGAATTGCGGCCCATCCGCCACTTGACCGGTGCGGCCGAACTGAATAAGGAGGCATTGGCCACTCTGCTACGTCTGCGTTACAACCCCGCCCCGGATACGCTGGACCGGGGCACGGAAAAAATCCGCCCCGGCCACTACCTGGATATTGATCTGGGGGCAGCGGATTTGACGGCCGAACACCACGCTTACCTGGCCCCATTACCGCAGACCCACCCCCGGCCCCGCCGGGGGGCCGTGACCCGCTATGGCGAGTTGCTGACCGCTGCGGTAGACCGCCAACTGCTGGCCGATGTGGAGGTGGGCGTGCTACTGAGCGGCGGCGTGGATTCGGCGGCGGTGGCCGCCCTGGCGGGCCGACGCACGGACCGGCCGCTGAAAGCATTTACCATTGGTTTTGCGGGTGAGCACCAGGAGGATGAGATTGCCGATGCCGCACAGACGGCTGCCCTGCTGGGCATGGAACACCACGTGAAGCGGATCAACTTCATTGACTTTCTGGGCACCATGCGCGAGTGCATCCGAATTGTGGAGGAGCCGCTGGCCACTACTTCCATCCTGCCGATGTACTTCCTGGCAGAACTGGCCGCACGGCATGTGAAAGTGGTGCTGACGGGACAGGGGGCCGACGAGCCGCTGGGCGGCTATACCCGTTACAAGGCCGAACTGATGCAACACTACGTGCCGGATTTCCTGCGCGGCATGCTGGCGGCCGCGCCCGCAAAACTGGGGGTGCGTAACGAGACCCTGCTGCGCGGGGCGGGGGCAATGGGAATAACCGACGAGGTGCAACGGTTTTTGAATGTCTACCAGGTGTTCAGTCCGGCGGAGATCGAGGAACTGACCGGCTTAACGGATACGCGCAGCGGCGAGCGGGTCAACTATTTTTACCGGGTGCTGAACTGTTCGGCCAAGGACCGGAGCGTAGAGCGGATGATGGCTCTGGATACCCGCCTGAATCTGGCGGACGACTTGCTGACCTATACCGATAAGATAACGATGAACTTCTCGTTGGAATGCCGGGTACCGCTGCTGGACCTGGAGCTGGTGCGCTACATTGAATCGCTGCCGGCGGCGGCCCGTCTTAATTTGCTGGGCGGCAAACTAGTGCACAAGCGCTATGTCCAACAACTGTTGCCCGCCGCCGTGGTGAACCGCAAAAAGCGTGGGTTTGCCTCGCCTACCCAGCGGTGGTTCCGCGAGGAGGCGGGCATGCTACGCGATTTGCTGCTACGGCCCGGAACGGCCTTTGCCGAAACCTTTGACCTGGGCGCGGTAGCCGCCATCATTGAGCAGCACCAGGCGGGCTATAACCGTGAAAAACAACTATTTCTGCTCCTGAGTACCAGTTTCTGGCTGGAGCTACGGGAGACCGAACCAAAAATTAAAACCACTGCCGCATGCGTATAATGTCAGTTGTGGGGGCTCGCCCCAACTTTATGAAAATCGCCCCCTTCATCCAGGCCGTCGACCGCTATAATGCGGCGGGGCCGGCCGAACCGATCGAGCACGTGCTGGTGCACACCGGCCAGCACTACGACGAGCGGATGTCGGCCTCTTTCTTCGACTCGCTGGGAATACCCGCGCCGGACGTGAATTTGCAGGTAGGGTCGGGTAGCCACGGCGTGCAGCTGGGGCAGACCATGATGGCCTTTGAGCCGGTGGTGGTGGAGTACGACCCCGACTGGGTAGTGGTGGTAGGCGACGTAAATGCCACGCTGGCGTGCTCGGTTATTGCCAAGCGACTACATAAGCGTGTGGCCCACATTGAGGCCGGCCTGCGGTCGGGTGATATCCGGATGCCGGAGGAGATCAACCGCCTGGTAACCGATCGCCTTTCGGATTTGCTGCTGACCCCCGACCGGATTGCGAGCAAGCACCTGGCCGACGAGGGTGTGCCGGCCGAGCGGATCGGGTTTGTGGGCAACATCATGATCGATACCCTGGAGAACAACCGCAAGGAGGCCGCCGGACTACGAATAGCCGATATTTTGACGGCCAACGGCGTGGCCGGTCAGCCGGCCAAGCCGCTGGACCTGACCGACGGTGACTACGGCCTAATGACGATGCACCGACCCTCGAATGTGGACCGGGAAAATATCCTGACCGCACTGATGGAATTTTTGCTGGACGAGGCGACGGCCGAACTGCCGATCGTATGGCCGATCCACCCCCGCACTCGCAAACAGCTGCAGACTTTCGGTCTGTGGGAGCGGGTGCTACATCACCCCCGCCTGGTGCTGCTGGAACCCATCGGCTATCACGACATGCTGCGGCTGAACATGGGGGCCAAAATAATGCTGACCGATTCCGGCGGCCTGCAGGAGGAATGCTGCGTACTGGGCACCCCCTGCCTGACCCTGCGCTGGAACACCGAACGCCCCATCACCCTGCGCGAGCACGGCGGAGCGAGCGTGCTGGTGGGGAACGACATTGCCCGTATCCGGGAAGAATTTGCTACCACCCTGGCACAGGGCAACCAGCCCGTCTCACCGGAGCTGTGGGACGGCGGCACGGCCGACCGGATCGTGGCGGCCATTGTGGCCGCACAAGCGGCGGTTGCCGAACAGGCCCCGGCCGCACCCGAACTGACTAAAACCCGACCCTATGAAAATCTGGCTTGACTTTATTAACACCCCCCAGGTGCCCTTCTTTGTGCCGTTTATTCGGCAGTGGGAACGGGCGGGGCACGAAATGCTGCTGACCTGCCGCGACTCCGGCAACACCGTGGCCCTGCTGCGGCAACATGGCCTGGCCCATCATGTGGTGGGCGGCCGGGTAGGGCAGGGGGGGCTGGACAAAAAAATACAGTTTGGTAAGCGCCTGCTAGCCCTTTTTCGGTTCGTACGAAATCACCGCCCCGAGGTAGCGGCCGGGCAGAGTAGTTTTTACCTGCCGCTGGTGGCAAAATTGTTGCGCATACCCAGCCTGTATACCAACGACAACGAGCACGCGCAGGGTAATTATTTCGGCTTTCGCTTTGCCTCGCGGGTGGTGCTGCCCGAGCCGCTGCGGGGTAATGCGGCCACCCAAAAGTCTTACCTCGCCAACGGACGGCTCTCATTTTATCCGGGGGTGAAGGAAGCCATTTACCTCTCGCAGCAACCCGAGCTGGCGACGGCCATGGACGCCCCCAAGCACCAGGTGTATTTCCGGCCCGAACCTTGGTCGGCCCAGTACTACGACGGTCCGCTCAATTTTTTTGACGAAACACTGCTGCGCTTGTCCGAAACCTACGAGGTGATCGTGCTGCCGCGTGACCAAAACCAACGCGAATACTACCGACAGGAAAAATTTGGTGCGATCACGGTGCCGGACGGACCGCTTAAACTGAGCGATATCGTGGCGGGCTGTCTGCTTTTCATCGGTGCCGGCGGCTCCATGACCCGTGAACTGGCAGTGCTGGGCGTCCCGGTTCTGTCCATCTATCAAGCCGATCTGCTGGCGGTAGACGAATACCTGGTCGAGAAGGGGTTGTTGCGGGTAGACCCCGGCATCACTTATGATGGACTGGCGGCATTGCTGCAATCGGCGGCGGACAGCCCGGGCGACCCGAGTGTGCTACGCTTGGGCGACGCCTCTTTTCAATTAATTTTAAACACCATCAACTCCCTTTCCCCATGCTAAGAGCAGGAATCATCGGCCTCGGAAAAATGGGTATTTCCCATGCGGCCATCGTGGGTGCCCAACCCGACGTAGACCTGGCGGCCGTGTGCGATACTTCGCCCATCGTAACCAACGCCTTTAAAAAATACAGCCCCGCCACCACCTACAGCGACCACCGCAAAATGCTGGCCCGCGAGAACCTGGATTTGGTGGTGGTGGCCACACCTACCAAGCTGCACTACGCCATGGTAAAGGATGCCCTGGAGGCGGACGTACACGTGTTTTGTGAAAAACCCTTCAGCCTGGCCACCCACGAGGGGCAAGCCCTGGTGGAATTGGCCGAGCGGCGCGGGCTGGTCAATCAATTGGGCTACCACAACCACTTTATCGGTACGTTCCGGGAGTTCGGTCGGTTGTTGCAGGCGGGCGTAATCGGCGAGTTGGTCCACTTCAACGGCGAGGCCTACGGCCCCGTGGTGACAAAGGAAAAGGGCGGCACCTGGCGATCGAAACCCAACGAGGGCGGCGGCTGCCTGTACGACTACGCCTCACACGTGCTCAACCTTATCCAGGAAACCATCGGCCGCCCGGTAGCGGTGAACGGGGCTTTTTTGAAAAATATCTATTCCAAAACCGTGGAAGACGCCGTCTATGCCCTGCTCACCCTGGACAACCAGGTGAGCGGCACCCTGCTGGTGAACTGGAGTGACGAGACCTACCGCAAAATGTCTACCTCGCTGACCGTACAGGGCAAAAAGGGCAAGATTGTCTGCGATGCCACCGAACTGAAAATCTATTTGCAGGAACCCAATGCCGCCGAGGGGCTGGACGCGGGCTGGACTATTAAGTGGATCACCGATCTGGCCATACCCGTCGGGTTTTACCTGCGGGGCGAGGAGTACAGCGCGCAGATCGAGTACTTCGTTGCCAACGTGCGGGAGAAGCGCGGCGGCACCATCAATACTTTTGAACAAGGACTTTACACCGATAAGGTCATCGAAATGATCACCACCCATGCCAATTAACACCACTACTTCCGTCAAACTGGACCGCGTCCTGTTCGGCGACAACCAATTTTTCGGCGTCAACCACGCCTCGGACGAGAAATCGCGGGCGCAGGCGATGCGCTTCAAAGACGACCGGTCCATCATCCGCGTACTCGATCAGGCCATCGACCTGGGGGTCAACACCTTCATGTGCACCACCCACGACCGGATCGCCGCCATCTGCGATCACCTGCGCTCGGACCCCGCCCGCTACCGCGATTTCAACGTATTCCCTTGTATGCCCTACGCCCACAAGTACGCCAACGCGGTGACGGAACTGGGCATCATGGGCACCATCAACCAGTACGTGCCCGGCAATGTTTTCGGCACCTTTGCCAAGGGCGGCATGGCTGTAATGAGCGGCAATTACAGCAAGTTGATGCAGATCCTGATCGACGCGGAAATGAAAATGTTTACCGGCATCAATACCCCGGTGATCTTCATCCAGAACGTGCTGGTAGACCTGATTCTGGGCCTGAAGATGTACGAGGTGTTCCGCGATTACGACGCCTACATTCGCAAAAAGTACGATGCCGAACCCGGCTACATCACCATGAATATGCCCGATCTGCTGGATGCGCTGGAGTCGGTGGGCATCACTAATCCCATCATCTGCGCCTCGATCAACAAGACCGGCTTTCGGATGTCGGGTGGTATCGAGCGCAACGAGCAGTATTTACGAGAGCGCACCTTCCGGCCCATTGCCATGCAGGTACTGGCGGCGGGTGCGCTACGGCCGAAGGAGGCATTTGAGTACGTGGGGCGGTTTCCGCGCATCGAGTCGGTGTTGTTCGGCTCGGGTTCAAAGGGACACATTGCGGAGAATATGGAGTTGATTGCGGCGGCTACACCGCCGCCGGTACTCTAGTGGGCGGCGTTGCCGCGGGTGCTGTGGTACCCAGCCCATGTGTACACTTTTTCACCCGGGCTTGCGGTCTAGTCCCCCGGGGGGGGGGCGGCTAGCACGTTATTACTGTGTTACAAAACGACTTGGATGAAGACGATGAGTACTGCTTGTGAGCTGCTGTTGGCAGCTCGGCAGGGGCAAGCCCTGCCCATACGGATTGGGCTGGGGGGGGAGGAGCGAGGGAGCTGCGGGGGAACTGCGGGTGAGCTGCTGTTGGCAGCTCGGCAGGGGCAAGTCCTGCCCATACGGATTGGGCTGGGGGGGGGGAGGAGCGAGGGAGCTGCGGGGGAGCTGCGGGGGAGCTGCTGTTGGCAGCTCGGCAGGGGCAAGCCCTGCCCATACGGATTGGGCTGGGGGGGGAGCTGCTTGTGAGCTGCTTGTGAGCTGCTTGTGAGCTGCTGTTGGCAGCTCGGCAGGGGCAAGTCCTGCCCATACGGATTGGGCTGGGGGGGGGGAGGAGCGAGGGAAGGAAGTGGAAGGAGGGGGGGCGTGCCCGCACCGCTAACGCGGGTGCGGTCGGTCCCTTACCGGCGCGGCTATCGCCTTGGCCCTGCGGGCTTCCCCGCAAATTTGCGGGGCCCCGTCCAGGCACCTCACGCGGGGAGTATGCCGAAAAGCTGCGGGGAAACGGCTTAATTGGGGCTGGTAGCGAAAAAAATAAATTTTTTTTAAGGGCATTTTTTCTTACGATTAGCTGCTGCCGGTAGAGTGGTGCTAAGCGGAATATGGAAGGTGAAAAGGGTGAATAAGGTGTCACGGATTAAAGGCAAATGCTGTAATGAATGAAAATGATACTTTGTTACATATTTTGATATTTGAATACTAACATTGATGGTCAGCCCCATGTTTATGGGGTTCCAAGGTGCTGAATCGGGATAGAATACCCAGGATGGGTGGCGTGACAACATAAATCAGGATCAACTCTAATGATTTATGGGGTAGTGATGGGGCAACTGACAAGAAATTAACGGGGGGCATTGCGTTGATCTACAGGCTATTATTAGCCGCTATGTGGTGATTCGTCCAGCTGAACATACAAAGCGGATTACCGGAAATTGATCGGCACAACCAGCTGAGCGGAATGATAATTTAACTTGCAATGAAGGAAAAGGTCTCTTGTATAGACCGAGATAGCTGTGCTGAGAAGTAAACATTCCAGCATTATTGCTTATCTTTGATGTGGTTACTGTGACTAATTATCCATTTGTTCCCCCCCCCCCGGCGGCAGATCGAATTTTCTCTAAAAATGGGAATATTCGCTCAATCGTATTGCTCTTACTCAGCGGGACAGTGTGTAAGTCTAATTATTCTAAGTTGCCGGATGTTGCTGTTTCAGGCGAGGCGTGGAAATCTTGTGAGCTGCATAAGGTTTTTCTCGGGCGATGCATGGAGCATACGACAACACGACCTGGTAATAACAGAGCTTGCGGGATGGTCATTGGCCACTAATGCCGGATTGTATGATCGTTCCGGCTAAAACAGTTGAATAATACGTGCTAAATGTATCGCTAGTGGGGGGTTAATTACCACCCATTATACCCAGTTATTTTCAGGATCGGTAGTTGATTCAAAAAATGATCGAAGCGGCGTAGCAGCCGGTCGTTATCTACTTGCATTCCCCGCTGCGAGGTGAGTGTTTCATGCCTGATCGATTGATTTACAATCTGCTGATACACCTAAATATTTTGCTGTCGGCAATCGAATACCGGCAGGTTCACCCCATTAACTTTTACTGGAAGGTCCCAGCTTTAGCGAGATCGGACCCGGCCCTATTTCATCCCTCGACAATACTATCTCTAATGAACGCAACTAACCCCGTTAGCCACACCTATGCCCAGCCGGGCCGTAATTTGATTGCCAATCAATTAGCTAAATCATCCGATCCATTGTGCCCGCGTGAGGTGCCTGGAAGGGGTGCCGCATTTATGCGGCGCAGTGCGCAGCACCGAGCGAACAGCGAAGCCTGGAAGGGACCGACCCCGACCCGCAAGGGACGGGGGCACGCCCCGATGCCGAGAAAAATACTGCACTTATTATTACTGCTATTGTTGGTCTTGATAATAAGTGTGAGTGCGCATGCGCAACCGATCTCGTTCAACTCATCGGGCCTACAGGGGGATAACCTGAACAACCCGACCTCGCTACAATTCGGCCCGGACGGGCGGCTGTATGTTTCTCAGCAGAACGGGGTAGTCTATGCCTATACGGTGGAGCGGGACAACGCCGCGCCCGGTTCGGGAACCTATACGGTGACGGCGACCGAGCAGATAACGCTGGTAAAGAATAACACTCCCAACCACAACGATGACGGGGTGGCCAACGGCACCAATGTGCGCCAGGTGACCGGGCTGCTGACGGCCGGAACGGCGGCGAATCCGATCTTGTACGCCACCTCAAGCGACTGGCGGATCGGCGGCGGCGGGTCGGGAAATGATACCAATCTGGATACGAACTCCGGCGTGCTGACGCGCCTGACCTGGAACGGATCGGCCTGGGAAAAGGTGGATCTGGTGCGCGGACTGCCCCGCTGCGAGGAAAACCACTCGACCAATGGCATGGCTCTGGTGGGCAATACGTTGCTGGTGCAGTCGGGCGGCCACACGAATAAGGGGGCGCCGAGTAACAACTTTGCCGGTACACCGGAATACTTCCTGTCGGGTGTACTGCTGCGGATCGATCTGGGGCAATTGAATGGCATGACCATTTATACGGACCCACGCTCGAACACTAAATACATCTACGATCTGCCGACCCTGAATGACCCGACCCGGCCCGACATTAACAATACCCATGCCGCTTTTCCCTACCCCGCCGGTCACCCGATGTATAATGCGACCATTGACCTGGGTGACCCCTTTGGCGGCAACAATAGCCTGAATCAGGCTTTTGCCGAGCCGAACGGCCCGGTACACGTGCTATCTTACGGTTACCGCAATGCCTATGATGTGCTGATCACCGAAGACGGCCGGGTGTTTACCGGTGATAATGGACCGAACGGCGGCTGGGGCGGTAAGCCCGTGATCCGGAATAGTGATGGCACCTATAAAGGAGTGCAGGGCCAGGGCGGCGTGGTGTTTGATTACGGCGCGGGCGACTACATCACCAACGAATTTAACGAAAGCCAGAGCAGCACCCACGGTGACGGCCTGCACTATGTGGGGATGCTGGGAGATGCCGACGGTGCCTACTATGGCGGCCACCCGAAGGCGATTCAGGCGTTTCCCGGGCGTGCGGGGATTGTGGTGTACAGTGACGCGAGTGGGTCGTGGCAGTTGGATGCTTCTTATACCCTGAGCAGTTTGCTGGGCGGGGTGGCGGGCTATTTTCAGCAGAGCTACACCCTGGCAGATTTCCCGGACCGGCCGGCGGAAGGAGAGTACCTGGCAGACAATGCGCAGCCGAGTAAGGTAAACATCATTGACCTGGTCAACTCTTCCACCAACGGCCTAACCGAGTATACGGCCTCTAACTTTGGCGGGAACCTACAGGGGGATATTCTGACGGCCTCGTTTAATGGTCAGATCAACCGCTATAAAATTGCCGCTAACAATACCAGCGCGAGTCTGAAAACTGTGCTGTTTCAGGGTTTTGGCAATACCCCGCTGGATGTGGTGGCGCAGGGTGACCATGACGTTTTCCCCGGTACGGTATGGACGGCGACCTACGGTGAAAGTAGCGTAACGGTTTTCGAGCCGTCGGACTACGGCAACTGCCCGCAACCCGGTGATGCCGATTACGTGGGTACCGATGACAGCGACGGCGACCTGTATACCAATGACGATGAGGTGGCCAACGGCACCAACCCCTGTTCGGCGGGCAGCAAGCCCCGGGATAATGACAACGATAACCTGTCTGATTTACTAGACGCCGATGATGACAATGACGGGATACTGGACGTGAATGACGCCTTTGCCATTGATGCCGCCAACGGATTGGGTACCAATTTGCCGATTAACTACTCGTTTTTTAACAATGACCCCGGCACCTTTTTCTTCGGGCTTGGGTTTTCGGGACTGATGATGAATGGTACCACCGACTACCTGAACCAATTTGACGAGGCCAATATCTCGGCCGGCGGAGCAGCGGGTAAGATGGCCTTCGACCTGGTGTCGTCCGGCGATGCCGCCGGGGCGGGCAACAACCAGGAAAATGCCTTTCAACTGGGCATCAACGTGGATGCCAACTCCATTCCGTTCACGTTCCGGTCGGAGGTAGAGTCTCCTTTTTTCTTAGTCGGCGGCAATGCCTCTATTCCGGTCAGTTTCCAGTCGCAGGGCGTCTACATCGGCACCGGTGACCAGGATAATTACCTGAAAGTGGTCTTCAGTACCGGTACCAGTGATACGGATGCCGCCTACGGCATGGATGTATGCCTGGAAGAGCAAGGCGTGATCTCGTGTGTCAGCTATGACGTGCCGGATATTACCGCCGCGGCGGGGGTGGAGATATTTATTTCCGTAGACCCGGGGGCGAATACAGCCGGCTCTTTTGTATCGCTGGATGGCGGGGCTACGGTCACCCAACTGGGTAGTGCGCTGACCCTACCCGCCTGCTTTTTGGACGCCGCGGATAGCCGGGGATTGGCCATTGGGCTGATCGCCACCTCGCGGGGAACGGG
This sequence comes from Lewinellaceae bacterium, assembly GCA_963710215.1. GTDB lineage: Bacteria > Bacteroidota > Bacteroidia > Chitinophagales > Saprospiraceae > Neolewinella. The sequence goes on from CAVPZP010000037.1 coordinate 198,959, forward strand.
ACCTGAGTTTGGTGCGAGTTGGGATTTTTTCTCCGTGGAGGAAAACCAGTCGGGGCAACTGGTAGTAGGCCCGACGCCGCTGGATTTCGGGGTGGTGCCGACCGATGCCCCGCCGCTTTCGCTTAATCTGGGTGCAATAAATCAGGGTAGCCCTACGGATGGGCCGATTACAATCACTTCGCTGACCGTTACCGGACCGGACGCCGCCCTGTTCACTACCGGCACCGGCACCCCGCTGAGCGTGGGGGTAAGTAGTACGCTGATCTTGCCGGTGGTCTTTACGGCCGATAGCGACCCGGGAGTAAAAACGGCCACGCTGGAAATCGTGCACTCGGGCGCAAACACTCCTATTTTGGTGCCCCTGACCACCACGGTAGCGACCGATCAGGTGCCGCTGGTGCGGATCAATGCCGGTGGTGCCGAAGTGACGGCTACCGATGGCGGTCCGAACTGGGAGGCAAACAGTAATCTAAATCCGGGACCGAGCTTTTCGGTGATTTCGGACGGTAACAATACCTACAGCCAGGCCGTTTCCGCCGCCCAACGTCATGCTAGCATACCTGCCTACGTGGACGACGCCACCTACGAAGCGATTTTCTTGCAGGAGCGCTGGGACGACATCCTCAATCCGGTGATGGAGTATTTCATCCCGCTGGCCGACGGCGACTATACGGTAAACCTTTACCTGGCTAACGGATGGCAGGGTGCCAGCACGGTAGGTACCCGGTTATTCAGTATTGATATCGAGGAGTCGGTAGTGGAGACCGACTTTGATATCATCGCTGTATTCGGACACCTGGTAGGAGGTATGTTACAGCATCAGGTAACGGTAAGTGACGGCACGCTGAACATCAAGTTTTTGCACGGGCCGATCGAGAACCCGCTGATTAATGCCATTGAAATTCTGGGCACCCCGGTTGTCGTGGTACCCCCGGTGGTAGTGGCACCGCTACTCGATCGAATCAATGTGGAGGGAGATTTCGTGACCAATCTGACCGTCTCCGCCGCCGGCGGAGACCCTCAGAAAAACTTCACTTACGCCATCAGCGGTCAGCCGCAGGGCGTGACAATTGAGCCGACAAACGGGCAAATTTTCGGCACCATTGCGCCCGGCACCGCAGCCGGCGGCCCGTCCAACGACGGTGTGTACACCACTAGCGTTACGGTAACTAAACCAGGTAGTGCCGCACAGGTCACCACCTTTGGTTGGACGGTAACCACCAATCCACAAATTCCCGTCACCCTGTGGACCGACCAAACCGATGACGAAAATTACACCGATCGTCACGAATGTTCCTTCGTGCAGGCAGGAGATAATTTCTTTTTGTTCGGCGGCCGCGAAAATAGTAGCACCCTGGATGTATACGATTACCAAAGTAAAACCTGGAGCCAGGGCCGTGCTGACGCACCCAAGGCATTCAACCACTTTCAGGCGGTAGAATACGACGGCCTGATCTGGGTGATTGCCGCTTTTCAGAACAACTCGTTTCCCAATGAGATGCCGGCCGAATTCATCTGGTCTTATGATCCGGCCAACGACGAATGGATCCAGGGGCCGGCCATTCCCGCCGCTCGCCGCCGCGGCTCGGCGGGTCTTGCGTTGCACAATGACAAGTTTTACGTCGTCGGCGGTAATACCATCGGGCACAACGGCGGCTACGTTAACTGGTTTGACGTATACGACCCCGCCGATGGTAGCTGGACGGTACTAACCGACGCTCCGCGTCAGCGGGATCACTTTCACGTGGATATCATCGACAACAAACTCTATGTAGCCGGCGGCCGCCTGAGCGGCGGCCCGGGCGGAACATTCGCTCCGCTAATTGCCGAGGTAGATGTGTACGATTTTGCTACCGCTAGTTGGTCTAGTCTACCCGCTGCCCAAAACCTGCCTACGCCCCGGGCTTCCGCTAGCGCAGCTGCCTTCAACAACAAGCTGTTCGTAATTGGCGGCGAGATCGGGAAGGACCTTAGCGGCAATAACATCAACGATGCGCAGTCCGTCACTGAATCCTACGATCCAACGACCCAGACCTGGTCTACGGAAGATGACCTGATCCAGAAACGTCACGGAACCCAGGCCATTGTTTCGGGGGGCGGTATTCACGTGGCTGCCGGATCACCCCAGCAGGGCGGTGGGAGCATCAAGAAGATGGAATTTTACGGCACCGACAACCCGCAGGGAGCAACCAGTATTGCGGGGGTGTTGTCTACTCCCGCTCAGGTCCCTTTCACTGCGGGCGTCACCCAGACCATCACCTTATCCCACACGGCGGGCAACGTCGGCATTCCCCTCCGTGGATTCACCATCACGGGAACGAACGCGACCGATTTCCAAATCGTCGCGGGCGATCTGGCAAGTGGGTTTCTCAAAACCGGCAGCACTCATCAACTACAAGTTCAGTACACAGGCACGAGCAATACATCGGCGTCCCTGACCGTAACTTACGGAGCAAACAGCACCCGGCAAATCCAGCTGATTTCCAGCGGGTTTTATAGTATCACCGCCACGGCGGGGGCCGACGGCTCCATCAGCCCGGCGGGTATCGTCAGTGTCGCGGCGGGTGGCAACCAGACATATGCCATCACGGCCGACCCCGGCCACCAGGTTGCCGATGTGCTGGTGAACGGTACCTCCGTTGGTGCGATAACCGCTTACACCTTTACCAATATCCAATCGGATGCCACTATCACGGCTACGTTCTCCCCAATCGTGGCAGTCAACCTGCCGCCCGTTATCGCTGCGATCAGCGACCGGCAATCCGCTGCCGGAGGAACGATCTCCACCCAAATTCAGGTAACGGATGAGGCAACTCCCAATGTTACGCTCGTCATCTACGACATCAGCGTGTTGGGTACCAACCTGCCCTTTCTGCCCGGGGCCGCGGTTTCGCCCAGTGCGTACAGCTTCGTCAACACCGGCGGCAATCTCTACCAACTCACCTGGAACACCCAGCCGCAGGACGGCCGCGCCTACCAGGCCCGGGTCACCGCCGACGACGGAGTAAACCCCGCCGTAACCACGACTTTCGAGATCGACGTGGCACAAAACGTCATCGGCCGCATCGAGTCCAACACGTTCAGTCACCCCGAACCCTGGTATGCCGGTCAGCCGCAGTCACCTTATACGGTCACCATTGCGGCCAACTCCTTCCGGGCCATCAGTTACATCAACAACAATGAGTTCGTGGAATACCTGATCGACGTGCCCGCCGCAGGCACTTACAACCTGTTCGTAGCGGCGGCCAAGGGCATCGTTAGCGGTCCGGGTGGGGTCACTACCATCACTTTCTCCGAAAAAACGGCGGGTACCTACCTGCCCATCGGTTCGGTCGGCGTGGTCCAATCCCCCCAACCGGGGCCCTGGAACAACTATCAGCCGTACACCACCCAGGTCACGTTCACCAACAGCGGTCCACAGACCCTGCGCCTTGATTTCAACAGCGCGGTCAACGTGGATTATTTCGAGTTCAGTGCACTTACTCTGGTCACCTATGATCTTACCGCCCTGGCGGGTAGCAACGGTACCATTAGCCCGGTCGGCACTACATCGGTAGCGGCGGGTGAGGGTCAGTCTTACGCGATCACCCCTGACGCCGGCTACGAAGTAGCTGACGTGCAGGTCAATGGCTCGTCCGTCGGCCCAGTCTACAGCTATGCTTTCACCAATGTGCAGGCCGATGCCACCATCACGGCTACATTTAGTCAAATTGCGGGCGTCAACCTGCCGCCCGTTATCGCTGCGATCAGCGACCGGCAATCCGCTGCCGGAGGAACGATCTCCACCCAAATTCAGGTAACGGATGAGGCAACTCCCAATGTTACGCTCGTCATCTACGACATCAGCGTGTTGGGTACCAACCTGCCCTTTCTGCCCGGGGCCGCGGTTTCGCCCAGTGCGTACAGCTTCGTCAACACCGGTGGCAATCTCTACCAACTCACCTGGAACACCCAGCCGCAGGACGGCCGCGCCTACCAGGCCCGGGTCACCGCCGACGACGGAGTAAACCCCGCCGTAACCACGACTTTCGAGATCGACGTGGCACAAAACGTCATCGGCCGCATCGAGTCCAACACGTTCAGTCACCCCGAACCCTGGTATGCCGGTCAGCCGCAGTCACCTTATACGGTCACCATTGCGGCCAACTCCTTCCGGGCCATCAGTTACATCAACAACAATGAGTTCGTGGAATACCTGATCGACGTGCCCGCCGCAGGCACTTACAACCTGTTCGTAGCGGCGGCCAAGGGCATCGTTAGCGGTCCGGGTGGGGTCACTACCATCACTTTCTCCGAAAAAACGGCGGGTACCTACCTGCCCATCGGTTCGGTCGGCGTGGTCCAATCCCCCCAACCGGGGCCCTGGAACAACTATCAGCCGTACACCACCCAGGTCACGTTCACCAACAGCGGTCCACAGACCCTGCGCCTTGATTTCAACAGCGCGGTCAACGTGGATTATTTCGAGTTCAGTGCACTACCGCAACTGCGGGGCGTCGCTACCCAGCAGGCGGAGACAGCGGGAGAAACCGTAGTTGCAGATGAGTATATGGAAGAGTTAAACGGTCGGTCTTCCGAGGAGCAACCCACCTTTTCCCTTCCGGTCGGTGAACTACCAAGCACCGCCGAGCTACCCACGCAGCCCTTCGTTAGCCCGGTTGAACAGGCTCCTCAGTACCGTTTACTCACGCTCAATCCCAACCAAGTCTACCAGTTAGAAGAAATTACCGGCAAGGGCATCCGCACCGTCGAGGTCTACTCCCTTTACGGGCAAGTAATGGGAAGCTATACCTTCGATTGGCAACGCCGGGTAGATTTACCCACCAACGGCCTACCAGCGGGCACCTATCTGGTCGTCGCCAACAACGAGTACCACCGTAAACTATTGATTGTCCGCTAATCTACAACCGGACGCCTAATACCTATGTGTTTATTTTGTTTGTCAGCCGTCATCCCATAGTTGGGTGACGGCTGTTTTTTGGGGCCATCCCCCCGCCCTCGGGGGCGGGGGGTCGCTGTGCTGCGCGGCTCGCTATCCGCTCGGCCCTGCGGGCCGGCCTCCCGCCGGTCGGCCGCCGCTGCGCAGCGCTTGTCCGGGGGCGTATTATGTAGCCCCGCCCGAGCGGCCGGCAACCTTGGAAACTTTAGTGGCAATGCCATAAAAAGCGTGCAAAGATCAACCTCCAACTTTCGGATCTAAAAGACGAGCGGACTAGTTCTTATGAGCACAATCACCAACGACATTGATCTTCGCCTCACCCAAGGGAGCGTATAAAGATCAATTACCGGATTCTGAATTTATAGGCCCGGTAATACGACTCTCGTGAGCAGCATAACCACCGGCGTTGATCTGTGCCTGGCTTACTGGAGAAAGCGGGACTATTCGCGGAAAACAGGAATAATTTTTCTCAAATTTGAGAAAATAATTCAAGGTCCCCTTGTGGGAGGGACCCACCCAGGCCGCCACCGCCGGCTTCCCCGCCCCCGCTTCGTGCGCACCGGGCAAACCGGTGGCCTTTCTTGCGGGGCCGAAGGGCCGCAAAAAGCCTGTTAATCGTGGACCGTCTGCCAAAAGACGCCGGCTGGCCTGGTGCAGCTCGCCGGGGCGAGTGCAACCGGTTGCGCCAAAAGCGAACGGTCGATAAAACTATGGTGTAGATTCGGGTAGACAGCCCTCATCGCGGCCGTTGGTCTACCCCCAGGAGGATCGCTCGCGATGAGCATTGAACGATCCAGTCTTGTTGAGTTCGAGTGAAGCGGCCCTGATCCGACCGGGAATCACCCCCATTTTTTTGCTGCCAAGTATCAGCGCAGTAGACGAAGGCTAACCTTCGATAATGTAAAAGTAGTAAAAATGTACGAAACAAACAAATTCATCAAAAATGTTTCTATTTAGCTAAGTAGGGGCACGTATCTTTTTGACATTCACAGAAAGTACTGTTTCGCTATTTCATCAGCATTTTGACTTTCAAATATGTCAAATAAATTAGGTACGGTTACTTAGCTCTCAATTTATTGACAACCGGATTGTTGTAAGTGGGCGTGATCGGTGTCCGATGCAGCAAGTCTATTCAATCATTAGCTGCGCTGCTTCTCTCAATCGCAAAGCGATTCTTCGAGGTCAGTCAATCATTAGCTGCGCTGCTTCTTTTAATCGCAAAGCGATTCTTCGAGGTCAGTCAATCATTAGCTGCGCTGCTTCTCTCAATCGCAAAGCGATTTTTCGAGGTCAATCACTCAGTCATTCAGTCATTCAATCATTAGCTGCGCTGCTTCTCTTAATCGCAAAGCGATTCTTCGAGGTCAGTCATTAAATCATTAGTTAAGTACCTTTGCCCCCGCCCGCAAGCCTGCAACTTGCTAAAGCGAACCCGCATATGCCACGTAAAGAACAACTCCGCAACCTCCGGTCGCGCGAAGAACTAACGGCCCGGCTGGCCGCCGAGAACCGGCCCCGGACCACCCTCTCCTTTTACCGTTACCACCAGATCGCCGATCCGCAGGAATTTCGGGACGAGTGCTTTCGCGCCTGGTCTACACTGGGCGTGCTGGGGCGGGTGTACATTGCCCATGAGGGACTCAACGGCCAGATCTCCGTGCCCACCGACCAACTGGACGAGTTCCGCGCAGCACTCTATGCCGTGCCCTTTATGGATGGGATGCGGCTCAACATTGCCCGCGAGGACGACGGTAAGTCTTTCCTCAAACTAATTGTCCGCCTGCGACCGAAAATCGTGGCGGACGGGCTGGACGACGCCACCTTCGACGTGACCAAACGCGGCGAGCACCTGGATGCCCGCCGTCACCAATGAATTACTGGCCCGCCCCGAAACCTTGGTCGTGGATATGCGCAACCATTACGAGAGCGAGGTCGGCTACTTTAAAAACGCCATCCGCCCGCCGGTGGACACCTTTCGCGATGCCCTGCCGGTGGTAGAGGAAATGCTGAAAGACGACCGTGACCGCCCCATTGTCATGTACTGTACCGGCGGAATCCGCTGTGAAAAGGCTAGTGCCTACTACCTGCACCGGGGTTTCTCGCAGGTCAAAATGATCGACGGCGGCATTATCGAATACGCCCGCCAGTGTGCGGAGCAGGGGCTGGAAAACCACTACGTAGGCAAAAACTTCGTTTTTGACGAGCGGATGGGCGAACGGATTTCGGAAGACGTGGTAGCTAACTGCCACCAGTGCGGCACCACCTGCGACACTCACGTAAACTGCGCCAACGACGCCTGCCACTTGCTACTGGTGCAGTGCCCCGCCTGCGCGGCCCGCTACCATAACTGCTGCTCGGACGAGTGCGCCGAATTTGCCGCCCTGCCCGATGAGGAACGCCGCCGGCAGCGGCCGGAACGGCGGTTTGCGGGTAGCTTCGGGGCAAAGGGCCGGCCGCGAGTGTAAAAATCAGCTATTCCCTGCGCTCCAGCGCACCGGCGTCCGGCAGCGCATCGCGCGGGGTGCCGATGAGGTCCAACTCCAGACCGGGGAGGGGTTGACCGAGATCCTTTGCGACGGAGAGGGTGTCCAGGCCGTAATTGTCTTCCTGGACGGAGAGGAAGAGCGGATCGTTGGTCTGTAGGTCGTAGCAACCCGAGCAGATGGTGGTGAAAAAATCGGCGTACTGGGTATTCATGCCGTCAATGAGGTCGCTTACCTCCACTACGGAATTGCTGATCTGGACGTCGAAAAAGGTGGGTTCCATGCGCTCGAAGCCATCCACCAGGATGATCTCATCACGGCGGGAGCCGACCAGGAGGCTATTGCGGATTCTTGCCGTGATGGGAAAAGCCACGTTGATGACGCAGTCGGCGTCGTAGCACTGGAAGTTTTGCAGGGCGAGGGCCGAGGCATCCACGCCGTAGCTGGCCACGGTGGTGTGGTTCATCTCCAGCGTGCCGCCCTGGGTAAACTGGACGGCGTTGCTGAACACATCGTGGATGAGGGAATTATCCAACCGCACGGTAGCCCGCCGCGCCCCCACGGCCGAGGTGGCCACATAGGCGATCTCGGTATTGGTGATGCTCACCTCGGAAAGGGAATCGGCCAGGATACCGTAGATGCCGTGGAAGAGTTTGGTGTGGTTAAAGGTATTGCCCCGGCTCTCCGGCCCGAGGATGATGCCGAAATACTGCCCCGGCTGCTCCTGAAAGCTCTCTTCCAGCCGGTCCGTCTGAATAATGACGGGTTCTTCCAGCGTACCCTCGGCGCGGATGCTGCCGCCGGGCAGGGTGTAGAGGATGCCGTCGTTGAACACCCCGAATACCTCGTTTCGCGCAATGCCGCCGTGGATATACACCCGCGTACCCGCCTCCATGACCAGCGGGCAGGGAATAAATATCTCGCCGTAAATGACGTAGGGCAGGTCCTTGGTCCAGCGGACCTCGCCGCCGTTACAGACCAACTCTACCGGAACGGCGCGGTTGAAATCGTTGAGGTAGATGGCATTCTGCCCGTTGGCTAGCAGCTGAACGGATTTACTGTTGTCGCCCGTCTCGAAGATCAGCCGATCCTCGATCACGAAAGGACTTTGATCGGTGGGGGCGGTGGGGTCTACGGTTACCTCCACGAATACATGAATACTGTCGTTGTCCCAGATCACGGCGTCCTCCACGATGGGACCCTGGCTGCCGTCGACGTTGATGTTGAAGGTGACACCGGTAGTGCCCGCCACGTAAATGCGGTCGATCTTGATCGGCTGATCGGAGCGGTTGTAGACCCGGAACGAGCGGGTGGCCGATCCCCGCGCCACGAAAACCGTATCGAAACTCAGCGTGTCGGTGGAGAAACCGAGTTGGACGCCGTTGCCCCGCACAAAATCTTCCTGGAGGTCGCAGGCACTAAAGGCCAGGAGCAAACCGAGGGGGAAGAGGAGTAAAAATGGGTGAAGTTGAGGCGGCAGGGTGCGGTGGGTAGCTGTCATGGGGCAAAGATAAGCAGGTAGGGACGCAATTATTCGCGCCCGGCCGACACGGTGGCCGACAGTAAAGTTGAAAGGCTTGGATTAGCAACTGGAGTGCGGTGGATGCGTGAGGTGCCTGGAGGGTGATCCGCGAAGCGGGCAGTGCGTTAGCACCGAGCGAACAGCGAAGCCCGGAAGGGACCGGCCGGCCCGTAAAGGGACGGACACGCCCGGGGTAGTGATGGTAGTTTGATAGTAATGGTAGATGGTAAGCTCTCGGTTACGCTCCGTACCTTCCTTCCTTCATTCCTTGCTCACCGGTCCCGGAAAACCGAGTTTAACTTCGTGGCCCCGATCAGCTGATCGTAGCGGGTGCCGAAGGGGCGGTAGTAGACGAGAACGAGGTAATCGTTTTCGGTATCGTCGAAGTTGCCCTCGGTCTGGGAGAGGTCGATATCCGTGCCGGGTTTGCGCAGGATGCGGGCCTTGGCGGCGGAGTAGGGGGCGGTGACGTAATAGTAGTTGTAGAAGCCCTGTTTGATGAAGGCCTTGCCGACGTAGCTGCTGGTGGCGGGGTTGTAGATCAGGCGAAACTCGGGCTTGAGCTGCCACTCGGTGAAGGACCCGAAAAGATAAACATCCCGGCCGTCGAGGGGGCCGCCGGTGGCGAAGTTGAAGAGCACGTCGATGTAGTCGCCGGTGTAATCGAGGGCGAGACGGCCGTAGGCGGCCTGGAGGGCAACGTCGCCGAGGTTGAGCACGGGGCGGTCGTAGCGGAGGTTGACGTAGTCGCCGTTCAGATCGGGGTAAAAGAGGTAGGCGGCCTGGTTGCGGGTAAGATCCTTGCCGAGGGCAATGCCGTAGCGGTCTTCGTATTGTTCGATGGCCAGGACCTCGGTGACGGGGGCCTGGATGGAGCGCAGGTCGAGGTTGCGAAACTCGTTGCCGCCCTGGAACATGATACGGCCCTGGTAGTCGAACTCCAGGGTTTGGGAGCGGATGAAATTGGGTGGCAGGTTGGTGATGGCGTTGTCCCAGCGGCCGTTTTGTAGTACGGAGGCCGATACTTCTTGCAACGGCGCTTTGAGGTTGAGTTGCTCGGTATTGATAGAGAAATCGACTTCCTGGTGGGTCCTGATCTTGTCTACCTGCGTGGGGCGGGTAACGATGCCGCTGATGCCGGTCTGGGTGTCCACAACCATGAACCGGCGCGTGATGGCAGTGATGTCGTCGCCTTCTTCGTCGGTGATGATGAGCAGGTAGTTGCCCGATTTGGTGATCCGCATATTGTTGTTCGGGAGCAGCAGATCGTAATGGATGTAGTTGGAAAGGGTGCGAAAACTGAAGTTGAACTCATCGATCACATCTTCCTCGAAGCCGTCGATGTATTCCAGCGGCCCGAGATTGCTGGGCTGCCAGTCGCGGTCGCAGTGGACGATGCGGTAGGTATAGCGGCGCACGTCGTTACTCTGGTCGTCGAAGGAGAGCCGCAGCTGCGCCCCGCTGTTGAGGACGATATAGGGGTAAGAGGCCGGGAAACCGTCTACGTGCAGCCGCACGGAGCGGATGTTGTCGACGTAGGTCAGGTCGTAGTTCTCATAGTCGGTCAGCCGCTGGGCGCGGCCGGCGGGGAGGAGTAGTAAACCGCAGAAAACGAGGAGGAGTAGTCGCATGAAGAGTATTATAACTGGGAGGAGCGGGATTTTTTCGGAAGCCGGGAAACGTAGGCCGTGCCGCTAAGGTAATACCGCCACGGTTTATCGACCCAGGGCGGCCCGGCGGAATTGATGCCGATGCGGGGCGTGGCGACGATGGCGGCCGGGTCGATCGGTGCGGCCGGCGGGGGGAGTAGTTGCAGCGGTGAAGCGGGGTCGAGCAGGTCGATTCCGTTGTGGTCACGGGTGATGCCCAGTGCCCGCGATAGAACGCCGGGGCCGCTGGTTAATTGTGGTTTTACGGCCGCCAGCCCGCGCCGTTGCAGCATGGCTGCCTGGCCCCGCCGGGGTTGCAGGGCACGGATGAGCACGGCGTGGGGCGTGTCTATGGGTCCGGTGATGACGTTGAACAACTCATGAATACCATAGCAGAGGTAAACGTAGGCCGTGCCGGGCGCGGCGAAAAAAACCTCCGTGCGGTTTGTGCGGCGGTTGCCGAAGGCATGGCTGGCCCGGTCGTCGGGTGCCCAGTAAGCTTCCGTTTCGGTGATGATGCCGGAGGTAAACGAACCGCCGATTTCGCTCACCAGTTCGCAGCCCAGCAAGCGGCGGGCGCAGTGGGTGGGGTCGGGGTCGGCGAGGAAGGTGAAGTAGGGGGCGATGACCAGGGGAATAGTAGGTAAACGGAAAAGTTGAATTAACCCGGATTAGTTATCCCGGCGCGGGAATTAGATGAACCTATAAACGCCCGGCCCGCTTTTGACGTTGTGCCATTTCGCCCTTTAACCGCTTCTTACCATGTACCACGCCACGCAGCAAGCCTTTGGCCCCTACGATAAACACCTTATTTACAGCGAGGTCAGCCGTCACTCCATCGAGGTAGTGCCCGGCTACGGAGCCGTGCAGATTAGTTGTGTGCTGGACGGCCGCGAGACCATCCTGTCCTACGACAGCCCCGCTGACCTGACCGCCGACCGCTGGGCACGCGGCCGCATCCTGTTTCCTTTCCCGAACCGGCTGGCGGGCGGCACTTATGAGTGGCAGGGAGAAACGTACCGGTTTCCGCTTAACGATACGCCCCGCCGCAACGCCCTGCACGGCCTGGGCGGCGGGCAAGAATTTACGGTTACCGATCAACAACTGCGGGAAACTTCCGCTCACCTGACCCTGGCCTACGATTATGCCGGTGACCGGGCTTACTATCCCTGGCCGTTCCGCATCGAGGTGACCTATGCCCTGGACGATACCGCCGGCCTGACCGTTACCCTCACGGCCCGCAACACCGGCGCGGCGGCCATCCCGTTTGGTTTGGGCTATCACCCTTACCTCAGCCTGGGGCCGAAAGCGGATGATTATCACCTGGCCCTGCCGCCGCTGGAAATGATCGGTGTGGACGACGCCATGATTCCCACCGGCCGCCGCTACGCCCACGACCGCTACGCGGGCGCGGGCCGCAAAGTCGGTTCCGATGTGCTGGACAATGGGTTTGTGCCGGCTGCGGCTTCCGGCGGCGAAATAGCTCTGCGACTGCAGGGCGAACGCGGCCGCCTGCACTACCGCCAGCAACTGCCGCCCTACGGCTACCTGCAACTCTTTACCCCGCCCGACCGCAACGCCCTGGCCGTGGAGCCGATGACCTGCAACATCGATGCCTTTAACAACGGCGACGGCCTGGCGAGTCTGGAACCCGGCGAAGAACTGCGTGGCGAGTTTGGTTGGCGGCTGGAAGGGGAGGGGCCGGTGGGGCGGGACGTTTAAACTCCGTGGGTGACTTTCTCCGTTCAGTCTTGCTACCTTTGCCGGCCAACCAGCGTTGCCTTGCCCATGCGTACTTCCTCCTTGCTCCCTAAACTTACCTTCTGGGTGCTGCTTTTTGTGCTCCTGTGGTTGGGGCAGGTGCCACGCTACATCGATTCGCCGCCCATCAGCCGGCACTCGTGGCGGCAGAGCGACTCGGCGGCGCAATTCTTCAACTTTTATAAGTATGGTACGCCGCTATGGGAGCCGCAGACCATGACCCTCAAAGCAATCGAGGGCCACGCGGCCAGCGAACTGCCCATCACCTACTGGCTGGCGGCCCAGCCCGCCCGCTGGTTTGGGTTTAGCGAGGCGTGGCTACGCGGTTTTCACTTGCTCATCTTCATGGGTGGGCTTTGGTGTTTTTACTTGCTCTGTCGCCGTCTGTTGCAGGACGACTGGCTGGCCCTGGGTCCGCCGCTATTGTATGCCGCATCGCCGATTATCTTGTTCTACAGCTATACTTCGTTGCCCGTGGGGCCGGGGGTGGCTCTCATGCTCGTGGCGTGGTATCTCTTCTGGCGGTTTATCCAGTCGGGTGGGGCGGGCTGGTTACTGCTCACCACCTTGGTAGCGGCTTTGGCTACCTTGATCCGGCCGTCCGAAGGCATCCACTTCGTAGCCATGATCGGCACGCTGTTCTTCACGCACCTGTTCTACCGTAAGAGCTATCCCCTGCCATTTTCCAGTGGCAGAGCGGTACTCTATGGATCCTGCCTGCTGTTCTTCGGCTTGTGCGTGTACACTTGGGTCAATTACGTAGAGGCTTATAGTCAGCAATACCACTACTTTGCCAATTTGCAAGGCATTCTGCCCTACTGGAACGAAAATGCCGAGCGCGTGGCGTGGATCGACCGAATGCTGACGGCCTACTTTTTTAAGGAGGTGATGGGGCGGCCCCTTTGGTGGGTCATTATTATCATGGCCGGTACCCTGCTGTTCAATCCCCGTACTTACCGCGACCCGTTCGGGATAGCTACCATCCTGCTACTGATCGGCGGAGTAGCTTACTATTTTCTGTTCTACGGGGCCTTTGACCTGCACGATTACTACCTCATTCCCATGTTTCTACCCATGGCGTTTGTGACGATTGCCTGGATGCGAGCATATCTCGACTTAATTCCCTCGCCCTTAAGAAAATGGATTGCGTACTCCGGAATAGCCGCACTGATTATTTATGGATTCGTGTACGCAGCCGGCAGTTTGGCAAAGCGTTTTCCCGAAATCCACACCGGGCCCCAATCCGCCCAACTGTTCGGCATCGACGAGGCACTGACTGCTATGGGTGTACCGGCGGACGCTAAAATTATCTCCATACCCGATTTCACGCCTAATATCTCCCTTTACCTCACCAAACGGCAGGGCGAAACCGATTTCATGAACGGCACCCTGGGTGATCTGGCCCCCTACGCCGAGTGGGCGGATTACGTAGTGATTAACCGCCCCGAGATCATCTCCGAACGGCCCGGCGTGCAGGACGATCTAGGTCGCCTGGTGGGTACCTACCAGGGGACGGAGGTCTATGAAATCCGTAAACCGGAATAACGGCCGCCGGACAACGGGCAGAATACGGGTAAAATTTTTTTATCTACCTCCGGCCAATCTACCCCGCCCCGTCGCCGTTTCAGCAGTCATCCCGCCTGCCAAGCTCCCCGATCTAAATACTCCCCGCCGCGCATCCCCGGCAGCGGGGCAAGCCTCCTTATGCACTCCCGTTTCTTTTTTTACTGCTGCCTGCTGCTTCCGTTTTTGCTCCCGGCCCAGGCCCAACTCGGTTACCTGCCCGACCCGCACGCGGGCATCAATGGCACCTTCCTCCAGCCCGCCGCCGGGGTCCGCACGCCCTACGGGCTGGATGTCAACCTGGTTCATTTCAGCTTGGGCGGCAGCAACAACTACGCCTACCTCACCGACATCTCCGCCGCCCAACTGCTGCGTACCGACCCCGACCGCATATCCTTCGAGGAGGAAGAACTGGTCGGTCAGGCCGATGTGCCGGCCGGGGAAACGCTCATCGGCTACGGCTTTTTCTCCGGCAGCCGCCGCCGCCACTTCTTCGTGTCGGCCGACGTGCTCGGCCCCGCCTTCTCGGTCGCTGTCGGAGAAAACCTACGCCTGGGGGCCTTCACTCGCTTCCGCACCGAGATCAGCGGCTTCGGCGTAGACGGCGAGTTCAGTTTCACGCCCTACGACGGCCGTGCCTTCGGCACCACTTTCCCCGCCGATCTCGGCCGGGGCGGCGGAGCCGCCTGGGCCGAGATCGGCATCCACGCATCGCACCGCATCGAGGCCGCCGCCGGCGACTGGAGCGTGGGGGCCAACCTGCGCTACCTCGTTCCCTTCGAGGCGGGTTACTTCATCGGCGAAACGGAATTTCCCTTTACCAAAGTTGATAATACCACCATCGGCGGCAGCGGCTTCGCCATCGAAACGGCGGTTAGCAACGACTGGTCCACGGAGGAAGATTATCAACTCCGGGCCAAAGGCAACGGTTTCGGTATCGACCTGGGCGTGCAGTACGCCTTTTTGCCGGATAACAACGACGGCTACCGTGCCACCCTCGGCCTCAGCCTGCTCGACATCGGCCTACTGCACCTCGATCAGAGCAGCCGGCAAGACCGTTTCGCCACCGCCGACCGTACCCTCGTCAGCACCGATAACTACGAGCAGCCGGAGGGTGAATTTCGCCTCAACCGCACCATCGCCCGCTTTAGTACCGACGTTTACGGCGATTCCACCGCCTCCCTCGTCGCCCGCGATTTTACGCTCGGCCTGCCCACGCGCCTCTCCCTTCAGTTCGATTATGCCTTCACCGGCCTCGTCCATCTCAGCACCATCTACAGCGGCCCCGTGCCCGTCTCCCGCACGGCCGCCCGCCTCGGCTCACCGCACCGGCTGGCCGTCGTGCCCCGGCTCCAGCACTGGTGGGGCGGCCTCGCTTTTCCCGTCACCATCGAACAGTGGCAGCGCATCCAGGTCGGCACCGCCCTGCGCATCGGCCCCCTCACCCTCGGCACCGACCGGCTTTTCGGCACCCTGTTACCGCGCAATCGCTGGGCCGGCGCGGATTTTTATATCGGCCTCAAATTTCACTCCCTCGGCACCGCCCGCAATAGCAAGCGCGGCCGGACCGGCAGAGGCGGCCGGGCGCGCGGGCGGGAGGTCAAATGCTACCGGTTTTGAAACGCCAATTTCAGCTAGCGGAGTGGAAACAAGTGGAATAACCGTTCTTTTATCGTTTCGACTCACGGTTTCGCGTAAAAACGAACAGTAGTCGTACCTACCGATTGTACAAAATTGCTACTATTTACTACCGACTGCCTTCGACCTGTTAAATGGTGGGCGTGCCGCCTCGGCTAACGCCTCGCCGTCGGTCCCTTTCCGGCGCGGCTATCGCCTTGGCCCTGCGGGCTTCCTTCCTCCGGGCAGGGGCAAACCCTGCGCCTGCGTCGTCACCGTCCAGGCACCTCACGCATTTCATTCCTTCCAATTAATCCAATTCTGACCGTGGCTCCCCATACCATCATCTTCGATATCGGAAACGTGCTCGTCGGCTGGAACCCCCGCCTGCTGTACCGCAAAGTCTTCGCCACCGAGGCCGAGGTAGAACACTTCATGACCCACATCGCCACCCTCGACTGGAACGAGGCCCAGGATGCCGGCCGCCCGGTGGCCGAGGGTACCGCCGAACTCGTTGCCCGCCACCCCGAGTTCGAACGCGAGATCCGCCTCTATTACGACCGCTGGACCGAAAGCTTTTCCGGCCCCATTCCCGGCACGGTGGCTATCCTGCGCCGCCTCCACGCCACCGGCAACTACCGCCTGCTAGCCCTCACCAATTGGTCGGCCGAGTTATTCCCCTGGGCCCGCGAATCCTTCGATTTCCTCCAACTGTTCGAGGACATCATGGTTTCCGGCGAGGTCAAACTCAAAAAACCCTGGCCCGAGATCTACCAACTCCTCCACGACACCTACGACCTCCAGTCGTTCGACCGCTGCGTTTTCATTGACGATAGCGAACGCAACGTAGCCGCCGCCCGCGCCGCCGGGTTGGATAGCATCCGGTTTTTGGACCCGGGGCAGTTGGCGGAGGAACTGCGGCGGCGCGGGGTGGAGTACTGAAAACAGCAGGGTTACGGTTCCCGGATTCGATGTTAGGGTCCCGGTCTCCAGACCTGGAGGGTTTAGAAAGATGAACGCCGCTCCGGGCGAAGTTTAAACCTCCGCGATCTGGGGATCGCGACCCGCTATTCTGCGCAACCCGGGGATCGCGGGCCTTAGTTTAGCAACCCCTTCGCCAGCATTGCCTCGGCAATCTGCACCGCGTTGGTGGCGGCACCCTTGCGCAGGTTATCGGCCACGACCCAGATATTGAGGCCGTTTTCAATCGACTCATCGCGGCGGATGCGGCCGACGAATACCTCGTCTTTGTCCTTGGCCAGCAGGGGCATGGGGTACTTGTTGTTGGCGGGGTCGTCCAGTACGACCAGGCCGGGGGTGGCGGCCAGTAGCTCGCGGACCCGCTCGATGGTGAAGGGATTTTTGAACTCGATATTGACGGCCTCGCTGTGGCCTCCGGAGACGGGCACGCGCACGGCCGTGGCGGTGATGGCAATGCTCTGGTCGCCCAGGATCTTGCGGGTTTCGTGGACCAGTTTCATCTCCTCTTTGGTGTAATCATTTTCCAGGAAAACATCGCAGGCGGGGATGCAATTGCCGAAGATGGGGTAGTGGTAGGCGCGTTCTTCGGGCTTGGGTTCAAAACCCTTGGCCTCCAGTTTGTACTGCTTCACGGCCTGCACGCCGGTGCCGGTGAACGACTGGTAGGTGGAAATAACCAGCCGCTTGATGCCGAACTCGCGGTGCAGCGGGCTAAGGGCCAGCACCATCTGAATGGTACTGCAATTGGGGTTGGCGATGATCTTGTCGGTCGCCGTTACCTGGTCGATATTTACTTCGGGGACGACCAGTTTCTTATCGGGGTCCATTCGCCAGGCGGAGGAATTGTCAATGACCACGGTACCTACTTCCGCAAAGCGGGGTGCCCACTCCAGCGAGGTACTGCCGCCGGCACTGAAGATCGCCACGTCGGGCCGGGCGGCCACGGCGTCTTCCATGCTGATGACGGCGTGGTCCTTACCGCGATAGTTGATCAGCTTGCCCACCGAGCGGGCACTGGCCACCGGCAGCAATTCGGTGATGGGGAAATCGTGCTCTTCCAGCACCTTGAACATCACGGAGCCTACCAGTCCGGTGGCGCCCACTACGGCAACTTTCATGTCGGGTCGTTTTTTGCGAGGGGCAAAGGTACTTAACTAATGATTGAATGATTGAATGACTGAGTGACCTCGAAGAATCGCTTTGCGACTGAGAGAAGCACCGCGGGTAATGAGCCATATATACCGTAAAGACGCAACATCTTGCGTCTCCGAATGGCGAACCGCCATCCGGTCGCGCAGATTTGGCTCGCGCCACCCCCGGTTGCGTGGGCGAGGTACTGCGCACCTCCGGCAGGGGCAAGCCCTTTTGCACGATTATTTTCAATAGAAAATAAACGGCATTCAATCATTCAATCACTCAGTCATTCAATCATTGATCCCCGCGTGAGGAATACATGGCGTTCGACCTCCGGTCGCGCAGATTTGGCTCGTGCCACCCCCGGTTGCGTGGGCGAGGTACTGCACACATCCGGCAAGGGCAAGCCCTTTCACCTGATTATTTTCAATAGAAAATAAACGGCATTCAATCACTCAGTCATTCAATCATTGATCCCCGCGTGAGGAATACATGGCGTGCGCCACCCGGTCGCGCAGATTTGGCTCGCGCCACCCCCGGTTGCGTGGGCGAGGTACTGCGCACCTCCGGCAAGGGCAAGCCCTTTTACCTGATTATTTTCAATAGAAAATAAACGGCATTCAATCATTCAATCACTCAGTCATTCAATCATTGGTACGGTAAACTACGACCCCGGCCGGTGAACCAGCGGGCCATTCACTTGTCCTATTAGGCCGACCGGTATGCTGCGGGAAGACGTTTCCTCCTATCCGCCGCTTGCCCAACCGCTCATTATCGTACCTTTGCAGTCCTTATGAAGCAGATCAGAAATTTTTGTGTCATTGCCCACATCGACCACGGTAAATCCACGCTGTCGGACCGGCTGCTGGATCATACCCAGTCCGTTTCCGAGCGCGACCGGAAGGACCAGTTGCTGGACGATATGGACCTGGAACGCGAGCGCGGCATCACGATCAAGAGCCACGCCATTCAGATGCATTACCCGCATACGGACGGTAAACTGTACACCTTTAACATGATCGATACGCCGGGCCACGTGGACTTTAGCTACGAGGTGTCGCGGTCGATTGCCGCCTGCGAGGGCGCGCTGCTGCTGGTGGATGCCACGCAGGGAATTCAGGCGCAGACGATCTCGAACCTGTTTCTGGCCCTGGAGCACGATCTGGAGATCATTCCGGTGCTGAACAAGGTGGACATGGAGACCGCGATGGTGGACGAGATGGCCGATCAGATGATCGACCTGCTAGGCTGTGAGCGGAGTGACATTATTCTGGCCAGCGGCAAAACCGGCATCGGCGTGCCCGAAATCCTGGCCGCCGTGGTGGACCGGGTGCCCGCGCCGAGCGGCGACTCCGAGGCCCCGCTGCAGGCCCTGATCTTTGACAGCGTGTTCAATCCCTTCCGCGGCGTGATCGCTTACGTGCGGGTGATGAACGGTACGCTGGCGAAGGGCGACCTGATCAAATTCGTGGCTACCGAGGGTGAATACGGTGCCGATGAGGTGGGCGCGATGGAGCTGGAAATGAAGCCCAACCCCCTGATCGGTTGCGGTGACGTGGGCTACATCGTGACGGGCATCAAGGTGTCTTCCGAGATCAAGGTGGGCGATACGGTGACACTGGCCAAGAACCCCGGCAAGCAACTGTCCGGTTTCGAGGAAGTGAAGCCGATGGTATTTGCCGGTATTTTCCCGTTGGACAATGACGATTTCGAGCCGCTGCGCGACAGCCTGGAAAAACTGCAACTGAACGACGCCTCGCTGGTGTTCGAGACCGAAACCTCGGCCGCGCTGGGCTTCGGCTTCCGCTGCGGCTTCCTGGGGATGCTGCACCTGGAGATCGTACAGGAACGCCTCTTCCGCGAGTTCAATATGGATGTGATTACGACCATCCCCAACGTGAGCTACCATGTGTACCCCAACAAGGGCGACATGATGGTGGTGCGCAACCCCGCCGACCTGCCCGAGACCAACTACGTGAAGAGCGTGGAGGAACCCTATATCTCGGCCCAGATCATTACCGGCACCGAATACATCGGGGCCATCATGAACCTGTGCATCGATAAGCGCGGGATTCTGAAAAAGCAACACTACCTCAGCCCCGACCGCGTGGAACTCCAGTTCGACCTGCCGCTGGCCGAGATCGTTTTCGATTTCTACGACCGCCTCAAGTCGATCAGCCGCGGCTACGCCAGTTTCGACTACCAGCCCCTGGATTACCGCGAGAGCGACCTGGTAAAACTGGACATCAAACTGAACGGCGAGAACGTGGATGCCCTGAGCGCACTGGTGCACCGCACCAAGGCGCAGGCCTTCGGCCGGCAGGTGTGCAGCAAGCTCAAAGAGCTACTGCCCCGTCAGCAGTTCGTAATCGCCATCCAGGCCGCCATCGGTGCCAAGATCGTGGCCCGCGAGACCATCTCGGCCATGCGCAAGGACGTAACGGCCAAGTGCTACGGCGGTGACATCAGCCGCAAGCGCAAACTGCTGGAAAAGCAGAAAGCGGGTAAGCGCAAGATGCGCCAGTTCGGCAAGGTGGAGGTGCCGCAGAGTGCGTTTCTGAATGTCCTCAAGCTGGATTAAAAGCAGCTTCGCTGATTGGTTTTCGACCTCCGGTCGCGGGATTTTGGCTTCGGCCTCCGGTCGATATTTGCAGCCGACCGGAGGTCGGAAGCCAAATCCGCGCGACCGGAGGTCACGCACCAATAACTAATGTACGCGGCTCCACCGCCAAAAAACCATCCGTGACCAGAATTCTACTCTTCCTCCTTCTCTCCGCCGCTACCCTCAGCGCCCAGCAATCCATCTTCCCCGACCTTTCCGGCGAAGAACTCAATACCGCCCTGCGCCAGCAATTCCGGCCCCAAACGGTGCTGCCCTATTCCACGGCGCGGGACACCCTGTACGACAAGATCGACCGGCGCAACGACTCGCTTTACTGCGTGTATACCGGCTACGGCATCAAACTGACCCCCGGCCTGGACGTGACCGAGGATGCTTTCGACCAGGGTATCAATACCGAGCATTCCTACCCCCGCGGTAAGGGCGCGGCCGACGGCAATGCCGAATCGGATATGCACCACCTTTTCCCCACCCGCGAAAACGTGAACAGCGACCGGGGCAACCTGCCCTTTGCCGAAGTGCCCGACAACCAGACCACGCGCTGGTATTACCTGGCCGATAACACGAGCAATACGCCCCCCACCGCCGTGCGCGATCTGTACAGCGAGCTGCGTAGCGGCGTCGCTTTCGAGCCGCGCGAGGAATTCAAGGGTAACATCGCGCGGGCCGTTTTTTACTTCTACACCATCTACCGCCCCGAGGCCGACGCGGCCGACCCGGCCTTCTTCCCCGCCATGGCCACCGACCTCTGCAACTGGCACCAGGCCGACCCCGCCGACCAGCGGGAACTGGAACGCACCTGGGCCATCGCCGCCCGCCAGAGCGACCAGCCTAACCCCTTCGTGCTGGACTGCGACCTGGCCCGCCGCGCCTATTGCTCCGGCCTGGCCCCTACCGTCTGCATCACCGCCCTGGACGATGAGCCGGCCGCCCCCGCCGCCCCGTCCGTGCTGCAACTGAACGACGATGCGCCCGGTTTGGCCCTGCCCCGCTCGGCCGCCGCACTGCCCGTCACCACTTTGGCCGCCGGCCGTTTGTCCGTCACCTGGTCCGATATGCTGGGCCGCCCGCTACCCGATACCAGCGAGCTGAACGTGCTGCCCGGCACCTGGCGGTTCAACCTGCCGCGCGGCATCATCACCGGCACCTACGTATGCACGGCCACGCTGCGCGGCGAGTCCGGCCTGGTGCGCAGAAGCTGGCGGGTGGTGGTGTATTAAGGGTTGTTCAGCAGTATTTGGGCGTGCCCCCAGCCCTGCCGGGCATGGGGTCGGCGTCTTTCGGGCGCGGCTGTCGCCTTGGTGCTGCGCACTTCCTCCTTCCGGGTAGGGGCAAGCCCTACCCCTACGTCGTCACCCTCCAGGTGCCTCACGCTGGTAAGGAGGGAGGGATTGCCCCCGTCTCCCGGCGATACGTATCTTTACGCCCGTATCAATGCCCCCTCCGCCAATGCGCCTGCTTCTTGTTGCCCTGCTAACCACGCTAGCCTCCGTCCTCCTCGCCCAAACGCCCATTACCTATACCCTGGACTTGGCGGATATCAACCACCACGAATTGGGTATCCAGATCGACTTTTCGGCCCTGGGGCCCGCGCCGCTGGTGGTGGTGATGCCGACGGCCTCGCCGGGGCGGTACGCGGAGCATAATTTTGCCAAGAACGTGTACAGCGTGAAGGCGTACGACCGACAGGGCAAGGAGATCGAAGCCGCGCGGACGGGCGTAAATGAATGGACCGTGAGTAACCACGGCGGCGCGGCACGCTTTCGCTACACGCTTTTCGCCAATCGGGCTGACGGCACCTACGCCAAGGTAGACAACCGCAAACTGCACCTCAACATGCCCGCCACCTTTGCCTACGGACGGGGCATGAGCGGACGGCCCATCGAACTGGTCCTGCCCGCTAACCAGCGGCCCAACTGGAAAGTGGCTACCCAGCTGCAACGCGTAGGGCCGCGTCGCTTCCGGGCACCGGATTACTACTACTTTTACGATAGCCCCACGATGGTAGGAGACATCCGCTACCGCTCCTGGACGGTGCCGGGTGCCGGCCGCACGGACACCATCGAGATGGCTTTCCTCTGCCCCGATACCGAAGGGCAGCTAGACTCGTTTGCCGACTGGACAAAAAGCATCGTCGAGCAGGAGCGGCGGGTCTATGGGGAGCTGCCGGCCTTTGACTACGGCCGCTATACCTTCCTCTGTGCTTACAACCCTTACGTGAGCGGCGACGGGATGGAGCACCGCAACAGCACCGTTTGTTCCAGCTCCAGCACGCTGGCCGAGGCGGCCGAGGGACTGATCGGCACGGTAGCCCACGAGTTTTTTCACTGCTGGAACGTGGAGCGCATTCGTCCCGCCTCGCTGGAACCCTTCGATTTCGACCGCGCTAACCAGAGCGGAGAACTGTGGTTTGCCGAAGGATTTACCAGCTACTACGATGACCTGAGCCTGGTCCGTGCCGGGGTACTGACGCCGGAGGATTACGTGGATAACCTGACCGGCCAACTCAACTATGTACTGCTCCGGCCGGGGCGGGAGCACCGCAACCCCATCGAGATGAGCCGGTGCGCGCCCTTCGTGGATGCGGCCACCAGCATCGACCCGAATAACTTTGCCAACACCTTCGTAAGCTACTACCCTTACGGAGCCACCGTAGGCCTGGGTCTGGACCTGCTACTGCGGCGCGATCACAGTACGACCCTGGATCGGCTGATGCAGCGGATGTGGACGGATTACGGTAAAACGGAAGTTCCCTACGAAATCCCCGACATCCAGCGGGCACTGGCCGAAACGATCGGCGATTCCACCGCCGCCGCCCGCTACTTCGAGCAGTATGTCTACGACAGTCAACTGCCCGATCTAAAAATGCTTTTTGCCGATTACGGCATCGGTTGGGAAGTGGAGCGGCCGGACTCGGTCGGTTTTTTCGGCCTCCGTACCCGAAATTCGGAAGACGGCCTGCGCGTGGTGGGTACGGTCTACCGGAATAACCCGCTCTACGCGGCCGGTCTGGAGAGCGAGGATATTATTCTCAGTATCGACGGGAAAGAAGTGACGGACCGGGATGCTTTCGATACGTTAATCGGCGATTTACGAATCGGCAAGCAGTATGCTATGCGCTACCGGCAGAACGGGATCGAGCAGGAAGGCCGGTTCACCGCCGCCGCCGATCCGAGTTTTAAACTGGTGTGGCAGGTGGACGTCAAGAAGCGGGTAGCGGAGCGGCGCAGGGCGTGGTTGGGGATGGAATAGTCGAGGGAGGCTGCTATCAATTGATCGTCCGACGGGTAAACTAGTCACGATTGAACATGATGTACCGCTTTGCCCGGTCTATCGAAGGCAGTTGAGCAAACAAACGCACGTTTTCCCTACTTTTACCGATAGTTGTCCTATATCACTCCTAGTCTATCTACCTATGTCCAAATCGTTTCGTCTTTCCGTTTCCTTATTGCTCCTTTTGGCAACACTTGCCTTCCTCGCGGCCTGTACGCCCAAGGCGGGTATGGAACTGGCCGGCACCACGCCCGCCCCAAATACCCAGCCCGCCCAGCCCACCAAACCGGCGGTGCCGCTGAGTCCCTGCCCCAAGTTTCGGGATGCGCCCAACCCCGACCAGATGGAGACCAACTACGTGCTCTACCGGGACTTCATCAAGCTCAACCAGTTCGACAAGGCCATTCCCCTCTGGCGGCAGGTATACGCCGTTTCCCCCGCCGCCGACGGTCAGCGCAACAGCGTGTACAGCGACGGTATTCGCATCTACGAGCACCTGATCGCACAGCCCGGCGTGACCCCGGCCCGCCGAACGGCTTACATCGACACGATCTTCAATATCTACGACCAACTCACTGAGTGCTACCCCGCCGAGGCAGGTTTTGCCGACGGCCGCAAAGCGTTCGATCTCTACTACAAGTATCCCGAGCGTGCGCCGGACCGCCTGAAAATCTTCAACCTTTTTGCTGCTGCCGTGGATAAGAATGACGGCGTAGCTCCCTACTTTATCGTCAATCCATTCTCCGCGCTGCTGGTCGAGCTTTACGACACCAGTGCCATCACCCAACCCCAGGCCGAGAAATATGCCAAAGCACTGCTGGAAACGGTAAAGGAAGAATCCGCCACCGCCGAGGGGCCGGTAGAAAAGGAACAGTGGGCTACCATTGCCGCCTACGCACCGCAGCGCCTCAGCTACTTCGAGACCGTACCGGATTTTTACGCTTGCTCTTACTACATCGAAAACTACTACCCCGATTTTCAGGCCGAGCCGAAGGATTGCGACGTGATCCGCACCGTTTACAGTCGCCTGAAGTGGGGCGGCTGCGGTGAAACCTCGCCCGAACTGACCGCCGTGGCCGCCGCCGGCAACGACAATTGCCGCACGGAAGGAACCGGTAGCGGTCCCGTAGCCGTGGCCTACGATCATTTGCGTAACGGCCGCTACTCCGCCGCCATCGAGAGTTTCAAAAACCTGGCGGACAGCACCGACACGGCCGAGAAGAAGGGTACTTACCTCCTCATGGTCTCCAAGATCTACTATTCCCACCTCAAAAATTTCTCCCGCGCGCGTGACTACGCCCGCCAGGCGGCCTCGGCCCGCTCGGGTTGGGGAGAGCCTTATTTACTGATTGGCCGGTTATATGCCAGTTCCGGTCCGCTTTGCGGCCCCGGCCGGGGCTTCGATAGCCAGGTGGTGGTGTGGCCCGCCATCGATATGTGGAACCGCGCCAAGGCCGTCGACGGCTCCGCCGCCGCCGAGGCCAACAAGATGATCGGCCGCTACGCGCAGTATATGCCGGACCGGGAGGCGATCTTCCAGCGCGGCCTGAAGGAGGGCGATACCTACCGCGTCGGTTGCTGGATCGGGGAGAGTACGGTGATTCGGACGCCGTAGGGTGGGGCGCGGCGGGGATCTAGAGCAGCCTCCCCGTCCCAGGGTTTCACCTTGGGTTAGTCTATCTCGCCCTTTCAGGGCTTTGCCGGCAGGGCCGGCTAGATTTAATCTTAGAGCGTGTCTAAAATTTTTAAGAACTGAGGATCAATGATTCGCTTCGCGGCTACTTCGTGGTTAAGGTTCTGACTAAACAAAAAATTACGCGCATAGCGGGTTACGTAAGTCAGTTTTTACGATGTCAGGTTCTCAAATGCTTGGTTCTCAGGAAGTAAAAATTTAGACACGCTCTTAGAACCTACAAACCCCTACTCTCCTTCTGAAGGTAGGGGTTCGTAGGTTTTGGCGAAGCCTTTTTAAGTCCACAATACATGAGGATCTTCCGTCAATAATCCCTGGGCCATCACTTCAATTTCCTCTTCCAACTCATAAACATGATTGGTCTGACCTTCCAGTACCATGTGGTGCCGGCTGCGGGTCAGTAGCTCACAGGCCTTTTTGCGTGCTCGATTGAGCAAGAGTTCATCCACGGAGCCGCCGCGGGGGACGAAACCATAGACGAGGTCCATGTTCATGGCTTCGCCGATTTCGCGGAGGCGGGCCAGGGAGATAGTGCCGTCCAGTTCACGATTTTCGGCATCCTTGATGCTCTGAGCGGATTTGCCCCCGATCAGGCGGCCTACACCGTTCAAGGTGAGACCTAATGCCCGCCGCGCGGCGTTGATCCACCCGGATGGGGGAGGGGAGCGAAGTTCGGACACCGTTACGTCGGGGCTGTGGATGGGGTAGGGAAGCCGTTTCATAAAATGGCATTAATATTCAAATCACGGCTTTAAAATTAAAGCTATAATTTGATAAACCGTCGGTGAGCTAGATGGTTTCTTGGTAGAACGCGATTTCTTTCATAACCCGCGTGAGGTGCCCGCAGGGGCGGTAGCGCACGCAGTGCCGAGCGAACAGCGAAGCCCGCAGGGGACCGACCGGCCCCCGCCCAAGCGGGGCCGGACACGCCCAACACCCTTAATTTCTTACCACCCCGACGGGCATATCGGGGTCGAAATCCCCGGTGAGGGTGGGGGTCTGGATGTTGCCGGTGTAGCGGCGGACCTGCTGGTGCACGTAGGAAAACAGCTCGTCGATGGTGATGATGCGGTTGTTATCGGCGTCGGCTTCGCCCTTCATGCCGCGGATGAGGAAGTGGCTGAAAATGCCCGAG
Organism: Lewinellaceae bacterium; assembly: GCA_963710215.1. Taxonomy (GTDB): domain Bacteria; phylum Bacteroidota; class Bacteroidia; order Chitinophagales; family Saprospiraceae; genus Neolewinella. Next base: position 225,329 of record CAVPZP010000037.1, read on the forward strand.
CGCAGGCCGCCGTCTTCGAGGCTGTATTCCTCGCCCTTGCTGGACAGGAGCAATGCCGTGCCGCCGCGGCTATCGGCGAGGGCCTGGTAGTATTTGAGGAGGGTCTCGTGGATGGGCGCGCGCGAGGCCAGGAGGCTGCCGCTGTGACAGGCGTCGGCCAGCACCAGTTTGTTTTTGGCGCGAGTGGCCAGCAGGGCATCACGGATCTCGGAGTGTTCGAGGCGGTTCTCGAAGCCGTCGTAATCAACGGGCAGGAAGGCGCCCTGCAGGCCGTGACCGCTGAAGTAGAAGAGGACCACGTCGTTCTCGTCGGCTCGCAGAAAGGTCTCGCGCATGGCCATGATGATGTTGCGGTGCGTGGCGTCCTCGTCGACAAGCAGGCGTAGTTGACGGTCGGGCAGGGCACCGCCCTCGGGGCTTTTGAGGAAGGCGAAAACCTGGTAGGCGTCGTCGTCGGTATAGCGCAGGGAGGGCATATGCAGGTAGCGGGCCGCGCCCACGATGACCGCCCAGATCTTGACGGCCGGGTCGCGGTCTACGGTGATGCCGGCGGCGGGTCGGCCGTTGGCGGTAAACAGACGGTGTTGCATGCGGCCGCGGTGCCAGATGCCGCCCTCCACCTGGCCGTCCTGGTAGTGCATGATGCCGAGACCGTGCGGCTGGTGGTCGTGGTATTCGCCCCGGTACTTGCTGCCGTTGGTGTAGTAGGCGGTGCCCTGCCCGCCGGGTTGGCCGTCTTTGAACTCACCGAGAAATACCTGTCCGTGGGGATAGGCCAGGCGGCCGGGACCCTGCTGCGGACAGGGTTTGCCGGGGCCGCAGACGGCCAGGCAGCTGGTGTCGCCCACAAAACCCATGCCGTTCCAGTCGGCCTGGAACTGGTCGTCGATCCACTCGCCGCTGATCTCGCCGCCGTCGCCGAACACCTGTTTGCCGCTGCCGTGCCGCTGGTTGGCGCGCCACTGGCCCACGTAGCGGTCGCCGTCCTGGTAGCGCATGGTGCCTACGCCGTTGAGTTGGCCGGAGGCGAAAACGCCTTCGTACACATCGCCGTTGGCATAGGTCATTTTACCCTGGCCGGTGCTCTGGCTCGCGGCCCACTCGCCGGCGTACACATTACCGTTGGCGTAAGTCAGTGTGCCGGTGCCGGCGAACTCGCCGCGCCGGAAATTACCGAAGTACTCGTCGCCGTTGGAAAAATAGCGGCGGCCCTTGCCCTCCTGCAGGCCCTGCTCGAAGTGGCCGATGCACTTGCCGCCGTCGGGCAGGTAGAGGATGCCTTCGGTAAACTGACTGTTGGCGAAAGTGCCGATGAAACGGCCGCCGTCGGCAAAGACCAGTTCGCCCTGGCCGTTTTCGCAGTTGCCGCGCTCGCAGCCCACCGCCTGGGCGGAGAGGATGGGGGCGGCGGACAAAAGGCAGGCTACTATAAGGAGAAGGGGACGTGGCATGGGAAGACGGGATTGTATATAAATTAACCTCCGCTATAAAGCTTTCTCCCGGCCGATTATTGCGGCCCGCCCGGCCCGTCGCGGAACTGGTAGCCGACGGGCGGTAAGCGGTCGTTGCGCATACGTTGGCGCGTAAGCGGAGCGTTAAAATAGCCGGAAAACCCCGCCCCCGCCCGTGCCCGACAAACCAAGTGCGCCGCTTGGGCGTCTATAAGGAGTACTTGCCAAAAGTGCCTATCTTCGTGCTGTTTCCGCTAAACCCGTTTGCCATGCGTTTTTTCTTACCCGTTTTTGTCCTTCTGCTCACCCTGGCGGCCGCCGCGCCCCTGAGTGCCCAGCGCAACGGTGCCACGCCCACCATCCAGGACAGCCTGGTGCAGTTTTCCGGCATGGTGCTCGACGGCACTTCGCGCGAACTGGTGCCCATTCCCTACGCCAACCTGCTCATCAAGAGCGACCGGCGCGGTACCTACACCAATTTCGACGGCTTTTTCAGCATCGTCGCCCGCAAGGGTGACGTGATCGAGTTCAGTGCGCTGGGCTACAAAACGATCCAGTACACCATCCCCGATACGCTCCGGGACAACAAGTACAGCCTGGTGCAACTGATGACGCCCGACGCCATCAACCTGCCCACCACCGTGGTTTTCCCCTGGCCCAGCCGCGACCATTTTAAGCTGGAGTTCCTGGCCATGGACGTCACCCCCGAGCTGCAATCGCGCGCGGCCCGCAACCTCGACGCTTCCGAACTGACCCGCCTGCGCGAAACCCTCGTTTCCGACGGCGGCGAAAACGCCAATTATTACCTCCGCCAGCAGGCGCGGCAGACCTACTACATCGGTCAGCGGCCGCCCATGAATATTTTCAGCCCCATTGCGTGGAAGCAATTTTTCGATAGCTGGAAGCAGGGCGATTATAAGAAGAAGGATTAGAACTGCGCCCGTACTTGAGCTGCGGTAATCGTCGCAAGGTTCCTCGGGGTTCAGTAGCTGCTTGTGTGTTTGGGCTGCGCCGGGGCTTTATTTCGGGCGTGCCCCCGCCCGGGGCGGGGTCGGTGCCTTCCGGGGTTCGCTATCGCTCCGTGCTGCGCACTGCCCGCTACGCGGATCACCCTCCAAGCACCTCACGCGGGGTGAGCGGGAATCGCTGCGTGTTTTGATCGCGCGTTGGTGCGTGACCTCCGGTCTCGCGTTGGTGCGTGACCTCCGGTCACGCGAATTTGGCTGCCGACCTCCGGTCGGAAGTTACAGCCGACCAGAGGTCGGTAGCCAAACCCCCTCGACCGGAGGTCGAGAACCATACCTCGACCGGAGGTCGAGAACCACGTTCCAGCCAAAACCGTGGCCTCCACGCTAGCGCTGCCGCAATTTATCCGCTCCAACAACCACCCATCTACAAGCGTCGTACAACGGACGCGAGAAGGAAAATTCATGCTTCATGGTGTTCGGTAACGAGCAAATTGCGTACTTTGGTCGGATAATTTATCCAAGTCCCGCAACAGGCATTATGAAGTACAGTCTTACCCTGATCTTTTGTTCCCTTTTCGCCCTTGGGCTGCTGGCCCAACCCGCTAATGACGAGTGTTCTACCGCCATTGAGCTGGGTACCGCCCCCAACTGCGACCCCGGAACATTCTACACCAATGTGGCCGCGACCGCCAGCAACATCGGCTCGCTCAACAGCCCCACTTGCTTCAACGGCGGCACCACGCAGCGCGACGTCTGGTTTTCCTTCGTCGCCTCCGATACGATTGTCGATTACCTCATCTCCATTACCGGTGGAACGGACGGCATGGGCAGCACCTCCATCCTCAACCCCCAGGTGACCCTTTACCGGGGCGAGTGCGGATTAGACGGCCTGGCCGAACTTCTCTGTGCCTCGGCCGACCCGGGCGAGACGGAAGTGCAGATTCCCGTGATGGGCCTGACGCCCGGCATTACCTACTTTTTGCGGGTGAACGATTACTCGGCCACCGGCTCGCCCAACGCGGGTACGTTCAATGTCTGCGTGGAGCAGGCCCCGCCCTTCAATACCATCGACCAGGGCGGCTCGGTCGCCTGCGAGGGCACGCTTTTCGATAGCGGCGGCGAGGAGGGTAATTATGGTAACAATGAGGATTTTACGTTCCAGATTTGCCCCAATACGCCGAATGCGTGTATTACGCTTTCCTTTGACTTTTATAATATTGAATACACTGAATTCGGCACTTCAGATATCCTCACCATTTATGATGGGCCGGACATTACCAGCACACCTATTGCCGTTATCGGCGGTGGAGGATTCACACCCGAAAATATTAGTGGTGGCGGCGCGGTCTGTTTTGTAGCTACCGCATCCAGTGGATGCATGACCGTCAGGTTTCAATCCAATGCTAGTGTTAACCTGGAGGGTTTTGCCGCCTCTTGGGAATGCTCTACAACCCCCTGCCAAACACCAGCCTTGGTGGAAATAGAGGATCAGGTTTCCGACTTGGAAATGGCTAACGCCCTCGCCGGCCCCCAGACGGTGGTATCTAATTTGGAGATCAATTGTCCAAATGGTGCTTACGGTACCTTCAACGGCATGAATTCCGATTTGGGCTTAGATGGCGGTATTGTATTATCGTCCGGGTTTGCGGCTAATGTAGTCGGGCCGAACAATTCGGGTTCAGGAATTGGAAATAGTGACAATGGAGCAGACGGAGATTTAGACTTGGATGCCCTCTCAGAACTGAATGACCCCGATGATTTTCAGGTATCTAATAATGCTTGTGTTGTCGAGCTAGACGTTTTCGCGAATACGGATGAACTGGTTTTTGAGTATATTTTCGGATCGGAAGAATATCCTGAGTTTGTAGATCAGTTCAACGATATCTTTGCTTTTTTCATCAGCGGCCCCGGTATCGTTGGTGTTCCTCAACTGAATAATCAACAAAACATAGCCGTATTGCCAATTCCTGAGATGACTCAGGTAGAAATCAATTCTGTAAATCAGGAAGATAACTATCAGTTTTATCGGAATAATGAACTCGGACAGAGTGTCCAGTTTGACGGTCTCACTTCTGATTTTCTCGGCGTAAAGAAAAGCCTTACTGCACGGGCTGACGTTACCCCCTGCCAGACCTATCACCTCAAATTAGCTGTGGCCGACCGGGGTGACAGTGCTTACGATTCCGGCGTGTTCATCTCCGATCTGCGCGGCGGGGCACCGGAGCTGGCCATTAACTTTCAAAACGGCATCGACTATTTTGTCGAAGACTGTACGGATGAAGGGTCCGATATTCTGGAAATCAGGTTGTTGGAGCCGGCAGAAGTAGAAGCCACCTACAACATTACCATAACCGGTACGGCTACCCAGGGTGAAGACTACGTAGTAGACTTGCCATCTTCGGTAACTTTTGGAGTGGGTGAGGATCTATTTACTTTCCCCATCAGTATTCTTTCCGATCTGCTGGAAGAAGGTACTGAGACCATTATTATCTCCTTGAGCATCGACTTTGGTTGCGGCGAAACGACGATCAGTACCTTGGAAGTAGAACTACGCGACCAGCTGCAGGTGAACATCAACGGTTTGGCTGACACTGCCTTCTACTGCATCGGATCGGGTGCTACCCTGAATGCCGTCGGTGCCCAGAATTTCTTCTGGCAGCCGGCCGATATCTTTTCCGATCCGTTGGCATCACCTACATTTGCCACACCTACCGAATCACAGTTAGTCACCGTCATCGGTACCCTCGGCCCTTGCTCCGATACCGCCTCGATCTTCCTGCAATTGGTGGACCCGATGGTCAATATCCTCAACGGGGACTCGCTGGCCATCTGCCGTGACGACCAGGTGTTCCTGTTCCAGGAAAATAACCTGAACGAGGACGCTACGATTACCTGGTCGCCCGCGTTCAACATCGTCGGCAGCCCAATGGCGGACAGCGTAGCCATCGACCCCTTCGGAGATGGACTCTTCTTCGTGACCGCCGAACAGGAAGGTTGCACCTCTACGGACAGCATCTTCGTGGATGCCGATTTCCTCAATATCCCCGAAGTGATCGCCGATACGATCCTCTGCGAATCTTACCCGATTCAGTTGGCCGTTCAGTTTGGTTTTGACGACGGTAATACGAATTATCAGTGGACGCCGGATATCTTCCTGGACGATGCCACCGATCCCGAGACCATTGCCCGGCCGGAGCAAAATACGACCTACCAACTGATCTCCAGCACGGCCAACGGTGCCTGCGCGGATACGCAGTCGGTGATGGTTTCGATCATCCCCTCGCGAATCAACATCACCGGAGGCGATACCCTGGAGCTTTGCCTGGGCCAGACGACCATTCTTAATGCCGTTGCCCTGCCCGCCGGCGGTTCACCGATCAACTGGTCGCCCTCGGTTTTTGTAACCGACGGCGTGACCACCGGCCCCACCCTCAGCCTGGACCCGCAGAGTACTATTCTCTACACGGCAACTTATACGGTGAATAACTGCTTCCAGTCGGATCAGATTTTGGTGAAGGTGGATTCATTGCCCCAGGATCTGAGCTTCACCTTCGACCCTGAGAAAGACCCCTACTGCCAGGGCGAGGAAGTGACCATCACTTCTCCCATCTACGACGTGGGTGACTTCCCGGACATCGACCACTCCTGGCTGAGTGCCCTGGGCCAACAAACGCCCGACTCCTTATATAACATGATCTTCAATGCCCAGGACACGTCCGAGTACATCCGGGTAACGACCAGCGGCGCCTGCTTCGACACCATCCGCCGGACGATCAATGTCCTGACGCCGCCCGAGTACACCCTGACGCCCCAGGATACCAGCATCTGCGCGGGTGAGAGCTTCCAATATGACTTTATGTGGGCCGATTCCACTACGGAAGGCAGCATCACCTGGGAACCGGGAGACGGGCTATCCTGCACCGACTGCTTCGACCCCGTGGCTTCGCCCACCACGTCGACGACCTACATGATCACCCTCGAAGTGGAGGGCAGTGATTGTAGCTTCCCCATCCAGCGGACGGTTGCGGTTCGTCAACAACCCATGCCGGTCATTGCCGACAATTCGGTTGTCTGCTTCGGGGAAAGCATAGTACTATTACTCACCGATCGTGAGCCGGGGGTTACCTATTCCGTAACGGGAGGGGGAATCAATTCTACCGATCCGAAGGTGGTACTAACACCCCAGACAACGACAACTTACACCTTTACGGCCACCAACTCCTGCGGAGTCGTCACCCGTGACGTGCTGGTAACGGTAGCCGGTCCGATCGACCTGTCGATCAACGGCCCCACGGAACTGTGTAGCGGTGATCCCGTTTCGCTTTCCGCGCAGACCAATGCCGCCGCCGGTGTGATGGAACAATTTACCTGGACGGTGAACGGCATCATTACCGGATTCAACCAGACGGTGGAACTGATGTCGGTGCCGGGCGTGTACAACGTACAATTGACCTACAGCTATAACGACTGTGAGACCCTGACCCGTAGCACTACGGTAACGGTCTTCGAGTCTCCCAGCCTGCAACTGCCGCAAGTCACTACGATTTGCCTGGGCGAGTCGCTGACGCTCAACCTGGCACCAACCGCCGCCACCACCTACCAGTGGACGGGTACGGACGGTTTTACCAGCACCGACGCCGCCCCCACGGTGACGCCTACCACTACCACCACCTATACCGTGGTAGCTACCACCCCCAACTGCGACGCGATCGAGACCACTTTCGTTCTTAACGTAATTGGTGAATACACGGTAACTGCCCCGGCCGACTTCTCGGTCTGCCAGAATGAGGGCTTCACGCTCAGTGCTACGGTGGACCCCGCCGGCACGCCCGGTACCTTTACCTGGAGCTACGACTTCGTTACCAGCGACGGTCCCGACCTTGAGATTTCCGAAGCAGATGCTAACTTTACCCGTACCTATCAGGTCACCTTCGTGGATGACGCGGGTTGTTTTTCCAGCAGTGACGAGGTGACCATCGAGGTGTTCGATCCAATCGAGGCCGGCATCCGTGCTTTTACCGCTACGGGTAATGCATTAGGATTAGGTGATACGATCTTTGCGGGCGACATGGTCAGTTTCACCGGTTTCGGTCTACCCGAAGAAGGTTTTGACTATACCTTCGAGTGGTCAGGTAATGGTGACCCCACTACCGGCGTAGGTGAAACGATTGATGTAACGGCCCCCATCACCGGTGTCACTCAGCTAACGTACAACCTGGACGTGACCAGCGAACCCGGCGGTTGCCCTGCCGCAGCCTCTTTCTTCCTGGTAGTAGAGCCGGTTGAAAGTGCCGTTCCCGAGGTATTCACGCCCAACGGCGACGGTCGCAACGACGCCTTTCGGATCTTCTACAACGGCAACGTCCGTGATTTCTCACTCATCGTCTACAACCGTTGGGGCCAGAAAGTCTTCGAGACCAACGACCCCCTAGAAGTCTGGACGGGCGAGCGCGACGGAACGGCCCAACCGGCCGACGTTTACCTCTACCGCGCCATGTTCAACCAGAACGGGCAGATGGTAGAAAAAACCGGGGAGGTGACGCTACTGCGTTAATACCGTAACCACCGGGAATATCTAACCGATACGGGCGGATCGGCCACGCGCCGGTCCGCCCGTTTTCGTCGATGGCATCCGCGCACTGGATCACATGGCTTATCTTCGCCGCCATGAAAAAACAACTGACCCTGGCCCTGAAAGGCATGGCAATGGGCATTGCCGAGATCATTCCCGGCGTGAGCGGAGGAACCATCGCTTTCATTACCGGTATCTACGAGGAACTGCTACTCAGCATCCGGGGCATCCTGAGTCCGGAGCCGATCGCGGCCTGGCGCAAAGACGGCCTCGGCGGTGCGTGGCGGGCGGTCAACGGGGCTTTCTTGCTCACCCTTCTCAGCGGCATGGTGGCCGGGGTGGTCATTGCCACCTTCACCATTACCGGCCTGCTGGAGCGTTACCCGCCCGTGGTCTGGGCCTTCTTTTTCGGCCTCATCATCGCCTCGGCCATCTACATCGGTCGGCAGATCGACCGGTGGCGGTGGCAGGAAGTAGTGTTGCTGTTACTCGGATTGGGCGGAGCCTACCTGCTCACCATATCTCCGGTGCTGGAGGGGTCCACCTCTCCCGTCATCGTATTCCTGGCGGGGGCCGTGGCCATCTCGGCACTCATACTGCCGGGCATATCGGGCAGTTTCATCCTGCTGTTACTGGGCATGTATACGGTGGTACTGCCCGCCCTGCGGGGTCTGCTATCGGGCGACACGGCCTATGCGGGCACCGTTTTCTTTTTCGGCCTGGGCTGCCTGACGGGCCTGGCCCTTTTCAGCCGCCTGCTGACGTGGACGTTTCGCCGGTTTCCGAACCCCACCTTCGCGGTGCTGACGGGTTTTATGCTCGGCTCGCTGCCACAACTCTGGCCCTGGCGGCGGATCGTCTCCACCCGCATCGACAGCGCGGGCGAGGTGGTGCCCGTGCAAACCGCACCGGTCTGGGCGGCTGATTACACGCAGGGCGAACCCTATGTGGCGGCCGTGGTCATTGCCCTGATTTGCGGCCTGGCCATCGTCTTCGTGCTGGAGCGGCTGGGCCGCGACGAAGGCGTGGAAGAAGTGATCAAGGAAGAGGAAATACTTTAGCGCGGGCACTGCGTGAGGTGCCTGGACGGGCCGACCGCAGGAAGGAGACCCGGAGCGTAAGCGGAGGGGCCGAGCGGCAGCGAGCCGGAAAGGGACCGGCGGCGAGGCGATAGCCGAGGCGACACGCCCAAGAGAGTAGGTAGTAGGTAGAGGGTAAAAATAGTAAGGGGTGGTCGCGCGGAGGGGGTGTGACCTCCGGTCGCGCGAGGGGGGTGTGACCTCCGGTCACGCGAAGGGGGTGTGACCTCCGGTCGCGCGGAGGGGGTGTGACCTCCGGTCGCGCGAACGTTTGGCCCGCCGACCTCCGGTCGGTGTACACAATTTTATGATTGAATAATCGAGTGAACGACCTCGAAAATCGCTTCGCGATTAAAAGAAGCACCGCACATAACGACTGAATCGCCCGCTTAACTTAACCTCCCCCATTGCGACGGGAACCCGGACGATTAGCCACCGGCGGGCACGTGCCGAGCGTACTACCTGCTACAATCTACCTACTAAAAAGGCGGGCGTGCCCCTCCCTGCCGGTCGGGTCGGCGTACTGCGGGCTTCGCTGTTCGCTCGGTGCTATGCACTCTTCTACGGGTAGGGGCAAGCCCTACCCCTACGTCGCCCCTCCGTATGCCTCACGCGTATGCTCCGGTGATAAATCGGATCGGTCAATCCGTCACCTCCACACTGATGGTGCGCGAATAGAACTCGACCAGCGTGGCGAGGCGCAGGTTGAGCGTGTCGCGTTTAACGCGCTGTTCCTTAACCAGGTAGAGGTCGTAGCGGCCGGGCAGGAGGGCACCCAGGGCGGGCGTGGGCACCCGAAAACGGTTGCCGTTGGTGGGGCCGGGGATGAGCACTTTGCGCGGTTGGCGGTCCGGCCCGTCGGTGGGGGAGAAGAAGAGCAGGATGCTTTCGCCGGCCGCCAGGGGGGCGTCCTGAACGGCCACGGTGATGCCTTTTTCCAGGCTGAGGGTGGTGGGGAGGCCCCGTACATTAGGGGGCGACATGCGCAGTTCGAGGGTAAACGGATCGGGCGCGTCCGGACCGGGGGCGGTGGTGGTGCGCGGGAAGGTGAAGCGCAGATCGGTGGGGTAGGGGCTGCGCAACTCAGTGCGGTAGCGAGTGCCGGGGCCGGGCAGAAGAGTGGCCTGCATGCCCGAGCCGACGAAGGAAAGCTTGCCCGCCGAAGGGAACTGAATGCCGCCCATGCCGCCCATGCTGTCGTTGGTGCCCGCAATGAGGGTGCCGCGCAGGCTGCTCTGGTCTTCCAGGTAACGGACGGCGGCCGAGACGGTGAGCGGCGGCAGTTCCGGCGCGGCGGGCGTGCTGCAGGAACCGAGTAAAACGGCGAGCGAAAAAAGGAGGCTATATAAGGTGTAGCGAAAGCGCATAAGCAGTTAGATTGAGCGGCGAAGGTAAGCGGTATTGTGCTAAAAGACAGACTCCCCTGCCAAACCGGAATGTCGTCTTAGCTAAATGGAAGATTGGGCACGAAATGGAAAGACCGCAATAAATTTGGGGCAAGACTAAAGCAACTAAGACGAAAATGACTACTTTCGCCACCCGGAGACCCGCCGTATGCCGGTGGGTCGGGCATGAATTTGTCGGACGGCCTACCAAAATGCGGATGCCGGCTGACAATTCGCCGACAAAGACCGCCTTGCCCCCTCCGGCAACGGATTGTTTTTGCACCTTTGTAGCACTCACCAGGTCTGAGACCCACCGTCGCGGGAGTTTTTCTCCCTCACGCCGGTTCGGTCCCGTATAATAGCCAACGAATGAAAAGAATACTACTCCTTACTTTTTCCCTGCTTTTAGTGACCGGCGCGATCTTCGCGCAAACCTCGCTGGAAGGCAAGATCACCGACGAAGATACCAAGGAGCCGATCCTGTTCGGTTCCGTCTCCTTGTACCAAAACGGTGCTTTTAAGCAGGGCGTGAACACCGACGTCGAAGGCAACTACAGCTTCGGCAGCCTAGACCCCGGTAACTACTCGATCGAAATCAGCTATACCGGCTATCCCACCAAGCGGGTAGAAGACGTTGTAGTGGCGGCGGGTAAAACAAATTTTGTTAATTTAGAGATTTCCAATTCGGGAGGTATTACTCTGGAGGACGTGGTGGTAGTGGCTTATAAAGAGCCGCTCTTTGAGAAAGACCAAACTGAAACGAGTAATACCATCACGAGTGAGGAAATTCGCAACTTGCCGACGCGGAATATTAATGCACTGGCCGCTACCACGGCGGGTTTGGGTTCGGCCGACGAGGGTGGGGCGCTTACTGTACGCGGCTCGCGTTCGAACGCGACCAACTATTACATCGACGGTGTCCGCGTAAACGGTAACCTGATCCCCGAATCGGAGATCGAGCAGCTGCAGGTAATCACCGGTGGTCTCGATGCCCGCTACGGTGATGTAACCGGTGGTATCATTTCGTTGACCACCAAGGGGCCGTCGAGTGAATTTGCCGGTGGTTTGGAAGCGGAAAGCTCACGTTTTCTGGACGACTTCAATCAAAACCTGGTCGGTCTGAATCTCTCAGGACCGATTCTCAAGAACAAAAGGGGTCAGTCGATACTCGGCTACCGCTTTTCGGGCCGTTTCACTTACCTGGAAGACGACGACCCCTCGGCCGTGCCGCTTTACCGCGTGAACGACGAAACACTGGCCCGCCTGGAGGCCAACCCGCTACGGAATGTAAACGGCAACCCACTGGTGGAGGCTGACTTTCTGACCAACGAAAACGTGGACGTGCTAAAAACGCGCCCCTTCGAGGACAACACCCGTTACGACCTGACGGGTAAAATCGACGCCCGGCTGAGCAACGCCGTGGACGTGACTCTGACCGGTGCCTACAACAACATTGCCAATCAATTTACGCCGGGTGAGAATACGAACACTACCTGGTTGCTGCTCAATGCACACAATAACCCTACGATCAAGGACGATCAGTACCGCGTTAATTTCCGTATTCGCCACCGCCTGGGCGGTGCCGGTAAAACGGCCGATGGTGGAAGCAAAGTAACCGGCATCACGAATGCTTACTATACCCTGCAAGGCCTTTACGAGAAGCGCAACCGCGAACTGGCAGACCCCCGCCACGGTGATAATTATTTTGCCTACGGCCACGTGGGCAACTTTGATGTGCGGCAAATTCCGGTATTCGATTTTCAATTCGATACTACCTTCCAGACCTTTTTGCCCGTGCAGGCGGATTACCGTCCCGTACTGGCCCGTTACAACTCGGAAAATTCCTCTAACCCGGTACTGGCGAACTACAACAATACTTTCGGTTTTAATGAAGGTGAATTGCTGCCGGGCGTAACGGACTTTGCCATCATCAATCAGGGAGAGTTAGGGTTGACTATCAATGATTTCAACACCATTAACGGCAACCGTCGTAATATCTTCAACAATACTTGGGGATTGCACAGCAACGTGGGGTCGGTTTATAACCAGGCGTTCAACTCCGACAGCGAGATTTATACCTTCATGGCCGATGCGGGTTTTGACCTGAATACGGCTAAAATCGGTAAGCACAGCATCCGCCTGGGTATCATGTATGAGGGCCGGACCAACCGCTCTTACAATGTAGCACCCTTCGGTCTGTGGACCCTGGCCCGCCAGAGTGCCAATACCCACCTGCCTTCGGTGGACCCGAGTAACCGGGTGATAGATTCCATCCAAATTGAAGTGCCCGGATTCTTCAGCGGCATGGCACCCGTGCTTGCCCCTACGGTCATTCCGCAGGAAAGCGGCCAGTTTTACCTGGATGTACGTGAATCTCTCGGCCTGGGTATCGATGAGTTTGTCAATGTGGACGGCCTGCGTCCCGACCAACTCCGCCTGGATATGTTCTCGGCCGAAGAACTGACGAATGCCAATCTCCTTGACTACAACGGTTACGATTACCTGGGCAACGAGTTTAACGGTACGTTCGACGATTTTTTCACCGCCCGTGATCCACGGACCGGTAACCGTACCCTACCCGTTGCTCCCGACCGGCCGATTTATACGGCCGCTTACATCCAGGATAAGTTTTCCTTTCGTGATATTATTTTCCGCGTAGGTGTACGGATCGACCGCTACGACGCCAACACCAAGGTGCTGAAAGACCCCTACTCTTTATATGATATTATCGGAGCGGATGATTTCCACGCCCAGTTCCCCGATGAGCAGCGGCCCGGTAACATCGGTGACGACTATGCCGTCTACACTACGGAGGATAACGGCACACGGGTTCAGGCCTACCGTAATGGCGATAACTGGTTTCAGGCTGACGGTACCCCCACCAACGGGCCGCAGGAAATCGACGGTATTCGTACCGGACTGGTTTTTCCGAAGTATGCCAACCCGGAAGCTCACAATACGGCCAACTTTATCAAATCAGAGAATTTCACCGTTGAGAGTTCATTCGAGGACTACGAGGTACAGTTGAACGTGATGCCCCGGCTCGCTTTTAGTTTCCCCATTTCGGATGACGCCAACTTCTTTGCGCACTACGATGTGCTGGTACAGCGCCCGGCCAGTAATACGGTGGCCACGGCACTCGACTATTTCTACTTCGTCGACCGCCCCGGTAGTCCTAACAGACCTTTCAACAACCCGAATCTACGGCCTACCCGGACGGTAGATTACGAGGTTGGTTTCCGCCAGAAACTTTCGGACCGCTCGGCCGTAAAGATTGCCGCTTACTACAAGGAGATGCGCGACATGATTCAGATACGGACGTTCTTTCCCGTGCCGTTAGTGAATCAGTATACTACCTTCGACAATCAGGATTTCGGTACCATCAAAGGTTTCAACCTGGAGTATGATCTGCGCCGGACTTCTAATCTGCAAGTCAACGCTAACTACACCCTGCAATTTGCGGACGGTACCGGATCGGATGTTAGCTCGCAGCGGGGTCTGACCAACCGGGGTAACCTGCGAACGCTATTCCCCCTCAACTTCGACGAGCGCCACCGCATCAACCTGATCCTGGATTACCGTCTGGGTGGACCGAAGACCTACGTCGGACCCGACATTTTTGCCAATGCCGGTATCAACGTGCAGGCGATTGCCGTTTCCGGCCGTCCTTATACGTCTGTTTTCTTGCCTACCCAGTTGGGTGGTTCGGGAACCGAAGGCGCCATTAACGGTGCCCGTACACCCTTTAATTTCACCCTCAATTTTCGAATTGACAAGCAAATCAATATCGGGAACAATTTGGGTATGAATGTCTATGCTCGTGTCAGCAATGCGCTGGACCGTCGTAACACCATCAATGTGTACCCCGCTACCGGTTCACCCGATGACCCCGGTTACCTTGATTCGCGCTTTGGTCGTGATCAGCTGGAAAATATCAGAGGTAGTTCACGCAGTGAAGAAGCTTTCCTGGCCTCTTACCAGTGGCGTGTACTCAACCCTGATTTCTTCAGCCTGCCCCGCCGAATTTACCTCGGCACGGTGATCAATTTCTAAACTTGACCGCTCCCCAGTTTTGCACCCCATCTTTTCGTACGAAAAGCCCTTACTATAATGCGTAATTTCTTCCTCTACTCTTTTACTCTGCTGCTCTGCCTGGTCGGCGCGTTCGACCTGCAGGCGCACATCGACCCCACGCGTTCGGCTGCGCCACCACATCCGAATCCGACTCAGACCGTCAATTTTCGTAATAATTGCGACAATGCCGTTGCGCAAGTCGACCAGGACATCAATAATGTACGTGCCCGTTTAACGACCGGAGGTGACATCTGGTGGGATGGTAACGACGGCCGTTACGTAGTGCCCAAGCCGCCTCCCGGCGTGGATGAGGTATCGTCCATTTTTGCCGGTGCGGTCTGGTTGGGTGGTCGTTCGCCCGGTGGCGAACTCAAAGTAGCGGCGCAGGATTATGGCCGTTCCAGTGGAGAATTTGATTATTATCCCGGCCCCCTAACTGCCAACGGCACGACCAGTAAGGATACTTGTGCCCGCTGGGACAAGTTTTTTGAGGTAAGCGGACAAAATATTCGTCAGTTTCGGGCACAATTCCAGGAAGCCCTGGCTAACGGTCAAACGTCGCTGGACCCCAATGACATCCCCGAGGATATTCTGGGCTGGCCGGGTTCCGATAACCCTTACTTTTTTGATATTCATGGTTTCGACCTGCCGTCTTCCGCCAATGGCGCACTGGCGGGCTACTGGGAAGAAGGTGGTAACCCCGGTTATGATCCCACGGAGGGAGACTTCCCGATCATTGAAATCCGGGGCTGCTCGGAAGAGCCGCAATTTCCCGACCAAATGATTTTTTGGATATATAACGATGCGGGTAACATTCACCGCCAATCGAACCTGGACAACCAGATCGGTATGGAAATCCAGGTGCAAGCCTTTTCTTTCCAGACGGCCGATGACATTAACAACATGAGTTTCCAGCGTTTCAAACTGATCAACCGCGCCACGGAGGACATTGTGGATACCTATTTTGCCATGTGGGTGGACCCCGATCTCGGTTGCTATACGGATGATTACGTAGGCTGTGATACTACGCGCGATTTGGCTTTCGTCTATAATGAAGATCCGCTGGATGGAACCAACGGTTGTACCTGCGACCAGGGCGTGACGACCTACTGTGATGAGGTGCCGATTTTGGGCGTAGACTATTTTCGCGGACCACTCGATGAGTTCGACAACGAACTCGGCATGAGTTCATTCATCTATATGAATAATGCCGGTATTGGCCCTGTACCACCGGGAACCACCGATCCTAACACCGCTGACGAATATTACCGCCTGCTGCGCGGAATCTGGCGCGACGGCCGCCCCCTCGAAACTACCGGTGACGGCTACGATGAGGGTACCTCCGATACGTCACGCTATGCTTTTAACGGCGCGCCCAACGACCCCGACGGTTGGTCGATGTGTACGGAAGGTCTCGGTTTCGGTGACCGTCGTACGCTCCAGGCTTCCGGTCCCTTTACCCTTGAACCCGGCCGGATCAACGAGTTGATCGTCGGTGTGGTATGGGTAGGTGAGCAGGTTTACCCTTGTCCCAGCCTGAACCGTCTGCAGGAAGCCGACGATATCGCCCAGGATTTGTTCGATAATTGCTTTGAACTGCCCCAGGGACCCGATGCGCCCACGGTGGACTGGATCGAACTGGACCAGGAAATCATCGCGGTATTTACCAACGATGATGTGACCAGCAACAATGCCTTCGAGGCTTATGAGGAACCCGGTCTCGGTATCCCCGACTCAGTCGACGGCCTATACCGTTTTGAGGGCTATATGCTTTATCAATTGGCCAGCCCCGATGTGTCACTGGCCGACGTGGACGACCCCGAAAAGGTTCGTCTGATTGCCAAATACGATTTGGTCAACGAAATAACTTCCATTTTCGACTGGCGCGCTCTTAGCCCCGATGCGGGCGAGGTGCCCGGTACGGAACCCGTTTTCTTCCCGGTCCAACGGGCGGATGGAAATAATAATGGTATCCGTCATACGGTCCGCATCACCGAAGATGCTTTCGGATCGGACGATACCCGCCTGATCAACCATAAGCGTTATTACTTCGTGGCGATTGCCTACGGCTATAACAACTACCAGGAGTTCGACCCCCGCGCCCCGGAACTGGGCGGTCAGCGTAAGCCCTATATTCAGAGTACCCAGAATGTTGGTGATGAGGATAATGCTTACTACACCGTCATTCCCCGCCCGATCGTTTACCAGAACCTCAACGCCCGCTACGGCGACGGGGCTATCATCACCCGCATAGAGGGTAAGGGTAACAACGGGAACTTCCTGAATATTAACGATGAGTCTACGGACGCGATCGACGCCAGTATAGCTGCCGGAGAGACCTACAAAGGCGAGATCACCTATGATGCCGGTTCCGGCCCCCTCGACGTACTGATCTATGATCCGCTGGGTGTGGTCAACGGGGAGTACGAAGTAACTTTCGTGGACGTAGATACGGACGATCAGGAACTAACCGATACCGCTACCTGGGTACTGCGAAGCCTGACCGACCCCAACATTCCGGCCATTGTATCGGATCGTGGCATTGACCAGCTCAACGAGCAGATCATCCCTGAATTCGGCTTCTCGCTCATCATCGGTAACCCACCCGTTCCAGGTGCGAACCCCCAGGGTGATAACGGCTACATCGGTGCCGCCATCGAATACGCCGATCCTGCGGCCGATCCCTGGCTGGCCATTATCAGCCCCGAGGCACGGATCAACTCCGGTAATTTTGCGCTCGATCGGGAGGTTTTCGACTACGTCGATAACGGCGAGATGGAACGCTTCGAGGAACTCGATCCCCGCCAGCGCTATACCCAGGATTTGATCCCTTACCCTTACAAGCTAATGGATTGGAACGATAAGGAGAGCGGGGTGCCGTTCATATCGCCGGTCTGGATCAACAGCTTTAACGCCGTTGCTACCCGTAACCTGGAGTTGTCCGACCTGAACAGCATCAATGTTGTCTTTACTTCCAACAAGGAACTCTGGAGCCGTTGCCCGGTCATCGAAACGGCCAACAAATTCTACCAGGATCTCGTGCCGCCATTGGTGCAGCCCGATTTGGCCGACCAGTTCGATACTCGTGATGCGCCTTCCGTTACCCGGAATGCCGGCGCGGACGGTCTGCCCGAAGTAGACGCCGACGCCCCCGCCGGTGAGACCACGGGTATGGGCTGGTTCCCCGGCTATGCCTACGACGTAGAAACGGGTCAGCGCCTGGAGATCTTCTTCGGCGAGAACTCGACCTATACCGGAGAAACGGTAAGCACGGGTAATGGCAATACCATCGCGCTGCCCGGTAACGGTAACGACATGATCTGGAACCCCTCCGGTACGATCTTTACGCCCCTGGATGGTATTCCTAATACCATTTACAACTTCGTGGCCGGTGCGCAGCACTTCTTTTACGTCACGAATCAGCCCTACGACGGTGGTACGCGCCTGGAAGGACGTCTGCAAGAGTCCAGCCAGCCTACCCGTAAGACTAACGCCATTCGTACCATCACCTGGGCGGGCTTCCCGCTCCTGCTGCCCGGTGCTGAACTGCGGTCTTATGCGGAAGGTATCATCCCGAATGACTTGACGCTCAAGTTGCGCGTGAACAGCCAATTTGGCGTTGCGGAAGGAGCGGGTGGCTTCAACGGCTATCCTACCTACCGCTTCAAGATCGACGGCAAGATGTCGGAAGAACTGGCCCAGGCCGAGATCGACAACGCGCTGAACCAGATCAACATCGTACCTAACCCTTACTACGGGTTTTCCAGTTACGAAAGCAACCAGTTCGAGAACATCGTCAAGATCACCAACCTGCCTTCGCAGGCGACGGTTACGATTTACTCACTGGACGGTAAGTTCATCCGCAAATACGACCGCGACGAATCGCCGGCCATGCTGCGCGGGAACAACCGCGCCAAAGAAGCGCGTCAGATCAACCCGGATTTGGAATGGGACCTCAAGAACTACCGCTTCATCCCGATTGCCAGCGGTGTTTACCTGATTCACGTCGAGGTGCCCGGTCTCGGTTCCCGTACCCTGAAGTGGTTCGGTGTCAACCGCGAGTTCGATCCTTCCGGCCTGTAAACAAACTTTTCCGGGGCGGGACGATCCACGGCGATCGTCCCGCCCCGTTTAATCGGGGGTGAAAAATCGGTGATAACCGTTATCCCCACAATTTTAACGCTATGCGTAAAATTCTTTACACACTTGTTTTTTTGTTGGTCGCCGTTTCGGCCTGGGCCGGAAACCCGGACCGCCAGGGCGAAGCCGGTGCCGCCCAGTTGCTGATGAATCCCTGGGCTGCCTCGGCGGGTTTGCACACACTCAACACGTCCATGGCCTCCGGCGTGGAAGCCATGCGCATCAACCCCGCCGGGATCGTTCGCATTAACCGTACCCAGGTATCTATCGGCTACGCCGATTACCTGAGCGGTACCGATCTCGGATTACAGGCCCTCGGCTTTACCAGCCGGATCGGTAAGGGAAGTGCCATCGGACTGAGTATCATGAGCATCGATTTCGGTGATATCCCCGTCACCGTAACCGACCAGCCGGAAGGTACGGGCGCCACGCTGGACCTGAGCTACGTCAACATCGGTTTCAGCTTCGCCCATGAATTTGAGAACAAGGTTTCCGTCGGCCTGCTGTTGCGGGGCGTTACCGAATCGACCAGTGATATCAGTGCATTCGGCTTCGCACTCGATGCCGGTGTTCAGTACTATACCGGCGAGAACAACGAATTTAAATTCGGCATTTCGCTACGCAACGTAGGGTCGCGCATGAAATTTGGCGGCCAAGGCTTGTCTACCGCTGCCGATGCACCAAGCGGCCGTTACGATATTACCTACAACCAGCGTGCGGCCGGCTTCGAGATGCCGTCGATGCTCAATATCGGTGCCAGTTATGATATTCTGGTCGGTGAGGTTAATGAAGGAGTTGCCGATCACCGCGTTACCCTGATCGGTAACTTTACCGCCAACTCGTTTTCCCGCGATCAATTGGGAGGTGCGTTGGAGTATAGCTTCCGCGAACGCTTTACGCTGCGCGGCGGCTACCGTTCGGACATTTCACAGGATGAACTGACCGAAGTCCCACTCTATGACGGCCTCAGTGCCGGTGCCGGTGTACTCGTGCCTCTGGGTAAGGGTAAGGAAAAAGGTACGGGCCTGATGATCAATTATGGTTTTCGTAATACGCGGATTTTCAACGGTACTCATAACATTGGCCTGACTTTTAGTTTCTAGTACCGGTTCTTGCACGATCCACCGGAAAATCGTAAATTTGTAATCACGATTCATTCGAGAACGTTTCTTCCCGTCCCGGGAAGAAACGTTCTTGTTTATGGCATCCCGTCCCTGGCAAATAAGGAAGAACGATTTTCCACGGTCGTACGTTTCCTCTGTTTGCGCGGCCCGCAAGCGGTCCGGGACCAATCCATAGGTCGAATCGCACCAATGTTTACCGTAGCTAATCCGGCACTGCCGCAGCTACTATCTGATCACAACACAGCGAAACCGTCTTCGTCGGACCTACCGGCGAGGGGGGTGTTTTTTGCTTAAATACAACCCATTATGTCCCAAACCCACTACCTCTCCAAGGAAGGTTACGATAAACTTCGTGCCGAGTTGGAGGATCTTAAGACCAACGGTCGCTCGGAAGTGGCTGCTGCCATTGCCGAGGCCCGTGAAAAGGGAGACCTCTCCGAAAATGCTGAATACGACGCTGCCAAAGATGCCCAGGGCATGCTGGAAATGAAGATCAACGAAATGGAAAAGGTCATGATGAATGCCCGTATCCTGGATCAAAGCCAACTGGACGCCTCCAAGGTGACCGTGCTGAGCAAAGTAACGATCAAGAATGTCAAAATGGGTAAGGAGATCACCTACCAACTGGTGAGCGAGACCGAAGCCGATCTAGCTGCTCGCAAGATTTCAGTCACTTCACCCATGGGCAAGGGGCTACTCGGGAAAGCGGTGGGTGAGATCGCCAAAGTGAGTACGCCGAACGGCGAGGTGGCTTTTGAGATCATGAAAATTAGCCTGGATTAGAAAAACCGTGGCTAAACGTGCTAAAAAAATAACTAGTTTAGCCCCGCTATTTCACGTCATCTCAGCAGTGACAACTACAAATACCCAATCCAATGCTAAAAGAATTCAAGGCATTCATCATGCGCGGCAACGTGCTTGAACTGGCGGTCGCAGTCATCATCGCCGGCGCGTTCGGCGCGGTAGTCACCTCCTTCACCAACGACATCATCCTGCCCCCGATCGGGCTGCTACTCGGAGGAGTCGACTTTAGCGATTTGGCCCTTATCCTAAGTGATGCCGAACTGGCTGCGGACGGTAGCGTGATTACCGAAGCCGTCGCCGTCAAATGGGGGGCATTCGTACAAACGATCATCAATTTCCTGATCATCGCGTTCGTCATATTCATGGTCGTACGTACGTACAACCGCATGACGATCAAGGAGGAAGCCCCCGCCCCCGATCCCGGCCCGTCGGAAAAGGACGTGCTGGTCCAGATTCGTGACCTGCTGGCCAAGCAGCGTTAGTAGAAATCCGTCCTTTTGGGGCAAAGGGATCGCCTCCTTCCGTATCACGCGGGAGGGGGCGCTTTTTTTGGGCGTGCCCCCGGCTGAGGGCCGGGGTCGGTCCCTTACCGGCTCCCTGTCGGTCGGCCCTGCGGGCTGCCTCCTTCCGGGCGGGGGCAAGCCCCTCCCCCTGCGTCGTCACCGTCCAGGCACCTCACGCAGATTACCGGACCGTATTGCTACCATGCTTCCATTGATTTCCCGTAGCTAAATCGTACTACTACCCCTGACGAGTATTATTTTTTTAGTCCTTTCTTCCCGGATCGCGTGCTTATACCCATCTTTGGCCCACTATTTCAGTGACGGAGTTTTCGATCATCCATTTGACACGTTTCAGAACAGTTGTCATTACCTCACCACCCGGTCGCCCGGCCCCTTATCTACCACCATCATGCCTACCCTCACTCCCGCACCCGCCATCGTAATTACGCAGGGACTGCTCGATTCCGAAAACGCCAAATCCGCCCACGGCCTGATCCGGGGTAGCGAGCGGTTTGTGGTCAAGGCCATTATTGACGGTCCCGAGACCGCCGGCCGCGACGCCGGTGACGTACTCGACGGCCGCTCGGTCGGCATTCCCGTTTACGCCGATCTGGATGCTTACCTGGCCGCCACCCCGGCCGCTGAGCGTGCGGAATACTGTTGCGTGGGCGTGGCCTTGTCCGGCGGAAGCCTGCCCGCCGAGTTCCGGGCCACCCTGCTGCAAGCGGCCGGCGAGGGGATGAATCTGGTCAACGGCCTGCATACCTTCCTGAGCGAAGATGATGAATTCATCGCCGCCGCCGAGGCCGGAGGCGGTCAACTGATCGATATCCGTAAACCCCGCCACCGGAAGGAACTCAAATTCTGGAGTGGCAAGATTCTCGATCTCAAGATTCCCCGCATCGCCGTACTCGGTAGCGATTGCGCCGTGGGTAAAAGAACCACCACTCGCTGGCTACGCGACGGCTGCCGCAAGGCCGGTCTCAAAACCGAGATGATCTACACCGGCCAGACCGGCTGGATGCAGGGTTCACCCTACGGGTTTATCCTCGATTCCACCGTCAATGACTTCGTCAGCGGCGAGATCGAACGCGCCATTCTGGAATGTGCCGAGGAGGCGGAACCCGATTTGATCCTGTTGGAAGGTCAGTCGGCCCTGCGTAACCCCACCGGCCCCTGCGGCAGTGAGATGTTGTTGTCGGGCGGCGCGCGCGGCGTTATTCTCCAGCACGATCCGAGTCACGAAGTTTATAAAGGCACCAGCGTCAAAATGGGTTCCCTTGCCGCCGAAGTCGGTTTGATTCGGATGTACGGCTCCGAGGTGATTGCCGTTTGTCTGACCGAAAGCAAAGTACCCGCCGATAAACTCCAGCGCCTGCGTACGGAGTATGCCGCCGATCTGGGTGTGCCGGTAATCATGCCGTGGTCCGACGGCATCGACGAATTGGTCCAGCTAACGCTGGATTACGTGAAGAAGGGGGCGTAATTGAATCCCCGATCTGCCGCTAAAAGGTTGCGGGTTTGTAGTTCTTTCGCGTGAGGTGCCTGGACGGGCCGACGTAGGGGAGGGCTTGCCCCCTACCCGCAGGAAGGAGACCCGGAGCGTAGCGGAGGGGCCGAGCAGACTTGCGAGCCGGGAAGGGACCGGCCGGCCCGTTCAGGGACGGACACGCCCGAATTAGTACATTAGTACGTAGTCGTTAGTACTTATTTACATCGCGCTCGGCAAAAAAACTCCAGGTGACTTTATGTCAAGCTGTAAGTAATTTTATGGGCTAACTCCCCAATCTCCAAGGCAGCACTCAATTACCGCCGCCCGGGAGGTCGAAATCCAGGTAATCCTCGCTGCCGGGTTCGCGCTCCACTTCCTTGTTGTCGCGCCAATCGAGGGGTTCTTCCACCAGTTCGATGACGGTATTGAAGGCGCGTTCCAGTTCCGTGCGGATGCGGATCTTTTCCCGCTCGCTTTCCTCGAAATCGCGGCGAACCTCGCGCTTGTCGCTGTCGATAATATAATTGTCGAGGTCGCCCTTGATGGTGTAGTAGAGGTTGAAAAAACCGCGCTGTTTGGCGGGCCGGGGGCGCAGGTTGGGGTCGTAGCCCTTGAGGCGATCGGCGATGACCTGGCCGGCATTGACCTTTATGTTATAGTCCATGCGTTGCTCGAAGGTGTGGACGCCGCTCATGGTCATGTTCAGGGCGTTGGACTGGATGAACATGACGGGGATAATGATGCGCTGCTGCCGGATCTCGAAGAAATTTTCGAGGTTAGTGAAGCGGATACGCTCCAGGTCGCGGAGTTTGACGAAGGTGCTGAACGCCTTGAGCATCTCGAAATCCTTTAGTTCGCCATCGCGCAGCCCGAGGGCGGCGAGGGTACGGAATTTGTTGAAATCGAAGTTGCCGGCCTCGTCGAAGTAAGCCTGGATAAAGAGCCGCGCGTCCATGCGACCGCTGACATTGTCGGCCACGAGCACGTCCTGATCGAAGTTGCTGCTCTGCTCGAAAAACTGGTTGGCGTCTACGTCACTGGCGGTAAGACGGGCTTCCAGGTAGGGTTCTTTACGGAAGAAAAAGGTGCCGTCGATCTTAAATTTACCGTCCATGGCGATGGTGTTGCCCTGAATGAGCAGCTCGCGCGGGCGGAAGGTGAGTTGACCGTTAAACTCCTCGCCTTCGATTTTGCCGTAGTTAAATTCGTCAATGACGGCCTTGAAGGTGCCGTCCAGAAAATCGGTGATCCGCTCCCGTTGTTCCACCTGCGCGATGTCCAGCGAGTCTGATTTGCCGGTAGCGGCGGCTTCTTCCTCTTCGGACGATGACGGCCCACTGAGTGCCACGAGTTGGTCGATATCCAGCTTTTTTGCCCGCAGATTGGCCTGGAAACGGAGTTGAACATCCTTGCTATTGAGCGAATCGGCGAGCAGCACCGGGATAACGTTTTCGGCCGAGCCGCTGAAGGTAAGTTCCGTTCCCGGTGCCTCGAAGAGTAAGTTCTCCACGGTCAGGGCATTGTCGCGAATGAGGAGTTTCCCCCGGTCGACGGTCACCTGCTCTCCATTGACCCGCAGGGATGCACCGTTAAAGACCAGGGCACCGCTGCTTTCCACGCGGCGCATGCCGTTGGGCACCAGCATGTCTTCCACGCGGCCGCGTAGGCGGAATTGGGAAATGTCGATCCGGCCGTCTCCCTTTTTCAGGTAGTCGCTGCCTTCTTCCTGCGGCAGGAAAGCCTGCAGGATGCTGATGGGCAGGGCACCGTCGGCACTCAGGTCGATGCGGGGGTCGTCGGTGTTTTCCAACCGGAAGCGCATCTCGAAGGGCCGACGGTCGAGGTCGGCGCGGAGGTTTTCGACCTCGATGACGGAGGTAGCGGCCGAGCGGCGATCGCCGTTGGTGTAGCGAATTTGGAAGGCGAGGTCTCTGACGCTGCCGTCCATTCGGGGGGCCGAGAGGCGACCGTCGGTGAGGCTGACGGTGACGTCGATACGCGGTTGTTGGCGGCCGGAGTAGTTGCCCTGCACGGCCCCCTGGAGGGAGAAATTGCCCCTGGTTTCCATGCCGGGGGGAAGGGCGAGCGTTCCTTCGGGCAACAGGCTGAGCACGTCGGCTAACTGCCCCTCGTCGCTGTTGAGTTGGAGGTTAAGGTCCATACCGTTGGGTCCGTTCTTGGCCGTGCCGGCCGCGTGAACGGTGAGTTCGCCGAGGCTTACGGCGAGGTCGCGGATTTCGTAGTTCTCGCGCTCGGAATCTATCTTCAGATCGGCGGTGTAGCTGAGGTTGCGACCGGCGAGGTAGCGATTGTCTTCCAGATCGACGAAGGCGATGATGATGCGGGCATCCGATTCCAAATCATAGACGGTGCTGGAAAACTGGCCGGAGAAATTAGCCCCGTCCACCAGCAGGCTCGCCTCCTGCTTGGACTGCATATCCTGGTAGATCAGTTCGATGTCGTCGAGTTGGGCGGAGCGCAGGTCGAACTGCGGTCCGTCGCCGCTGCCGTCTTCCGTTGCGCCGGCCCCGGCCGGTTTCATGATGTCGTAGTTGGTGCGGCCGTTTTTGTCGATACGGATGGTGGCGGCGCCCTTGCTTACTACGGCCGATTCGATCACGACGGCCTTGCTGAGCAGGCTGAACAAGCCCACGCGCAAGGAAAGTTCGCGGGCCTCCAGTAGGGGTATCTCATCCGTACCGTAGAGCGTGATGTCCTTCAAATTGACCGCCGCACGCGGGAAACTTTTGAGCAGCCCGATATCGAAACTACCCACCCGGAGTTCCGTTTTTAATTGGTCGTTAACGCCCGCCACCACCCGCTTTCCGATGGAATCGGAGAAGAGATTGAGGATCAGGGCTAGTCCGAGAAATAGGACGAGGACAAATCCGACGAGGATAAATAACAGGCGGCGAATAAATCTCATGGTGGGGGAAAGTTTGATCGGGTCGTAAAGCTACGGGTTTGGCGGATTCGTAGCCGGTTATTGGGATAAACTTCGTGGGCAGCACGTCAATTGCCCGAGCGAGGATGGTAGGTCTGATGTTGCCGAAAACTTCTCGCTGCGAACGAACCTCAAAAAAGCACTACCTTAGCCACTAACATTTACCGCCATGCGTCTCCTGCTCCTCTTTCTTTTCCTGCCCCTGTTACTCACCGCGCAACGCGTTGACGAGAACGGCGATGAGTACGGCGGTTATTTGTTCGGCGTCAAGGGCGGGCTGACCATCGGGCAGCAGCAGTGGAATAATTTCCAGCGCGAGGCGCTGTTCAGCTACCACGGTATCGCGTTCATCGAGACGCTGCCGGAGGAAGGGCGGTTTGCCCTATTTGCGCAACTGGGCTACCACGTTAAGGGCAGCCGGATCGTGCAACGTAACGTCTTGAATCCAATCTCGGGCAATATCTTCCGCGCACCGGCGGAATCCTTCGAGTTTAACAACCTGAGTCTGAGCATCGGGGGCAAGCAAACCATTGCGTTTACGCCGGTTGCCAATATTTATTACTTGCTGGGTGTGCGGCTGGATTATACGGTCAGTACCAATCTGGACGAGTACAATAACGTCAACTCCCAATTCCGGCTATTCTATCCCATCGAGGATAATCAGTTTTTGCGGCGCATCAATTACGGCGTCATTGCGGGCGGCGGATTCGAGTTTCCGCTGAATGAAAAGATTGCGGGTATCCTGGAATTTACGATCAACCCGGATTTTAGCCTGCAGTATATGCAGCCGCGCATCGACAATGTGATCGATCCCTTTACCAGCGGCACTACCTCCATCCCGGAGCGCAATATTCGCAACCTGACCTTCGAGGTTACGGCGGGCTTCAAATTTCTGCGCAAGATAATCTACCTGGACTAGTGGGTGCCGTCACTGGATCGATTCTGGGTGAATGGCTGCTGCGCCCTTTCCGCCTCATTTCCGGCCTGGTTTATCCCCGCATCTGCCTGTGTTGCTCCGCCGCCGAACCGGTGATGGGCGACTACCTTTGCCTGCCCTGCGCCCACGCGTTGCCGGATACCGGACAGGTGGCACAGGTGGAAAATACGTTTACGGACCGCTTTCTGGGCCGCGTGCGGCTGGAACGGGGCGCGTCCTTATATTACTACTCCTCCGATAGCCGGGTGCAACAACTGATCCACCACCTGAAGTACTACCACAAACCCGAGATCGGCACTTATTTCGGTAATTTGCTGGGCAAACGGCTCGCCGCCGCCGACTGGCCGCCCGTGGACGCCGTCATTCCGGTACCTTTGCATCCTAAGAAACTGCACATTCGCGGTTACAATCAGGCCGAACGCTTCGGGGCCGGCCTGGCCGAAGCCCTCGGCGTGCCGCAATACCCCCACGGCCTGCGCCGCGCGGATTACCGGGAATCGCAAACCCGCAAGGGCAAGGCCGAACGGCTGGCCAACGTGAGTAACGCCTTTCTGCTGGGCACACACGACCTGACCGACAAACACGTCCTGTTGGTCGATGATGTGCTCACTACCGGTGCCACGCTGGAATCGTGTGCGCAGCCGCTAGTGGAGGTGCCGGGTATCAAGATCAGCATGGTGACCATTGCAATGGCGGGCTAACGACTATTCCTCTCCCCCCACCCGCGTGAATTCCAACTCGCTCTGAATCGACTTCAACAGCAGTTCCCCCGCCGCCGGATAGGTATACTTATGCTCCCGCCCTGAGATGGCGAGGATGAACTTGCGCTCCAGCGGATAGGCGGCGCACTGCTTGTTGGTAGCCGCCACGGAACCGATAATGATGTTCTCGGCCTTGAGGACGAGGGTGCCGTCGAACTCATTGCAACCGCCGAAACCGGAGGCGTGACCGGTTTCCAGATTCAGGTCCAGGTAGGGGGGAGTGGTACCGGCCAGATCAAAGTTCTCGCCATTGATAGTTACTAATTCCCAGCGGGCATTGAGCAGGCTCGGGTCGGTGGTAGTGGGTTCCAAACCACCGGACACGGGCGGCCCGCCGCAGGCGGCGAGGCAGAAAGAAAGTGAGAATATGTAGAAAAATTTCTTCATTACAACAATTATGTTTAATTTGTAGAGCAATAAAAACAAAATGTTTTACAAGTGGGATATCAGCGTCCCGCCCTCAAATTAAACGGAAATGTTAGTTAAAACTTACGCTAGTGCGGTCCAGGGTGTCGATGCCCGCACCATCACCATCGAAGTCAACACCGGCGGCCAGGCCCTGGAGAATAATCCCTGGTTCCACATCGTCGGGCTACCGGATAAAGCGATCCGCGAGGGGAGTTTTCGGATGGAAGCCGCCGTCAAGAACAGCAATCTGGTCACCAAACGCCTCAAGACCGTCATCAACCTCGCCCCGGCCGATGTGCCCAAGGAAGGAGCTTCCTACGACCTGCCCATCACGCTGGCCTGGCTGGTGGGTAGCGATCAGTTGACGGCCCACCACCTGGAGCAATACCTCATCATGGGCGAACTGTCCCTGAGCGGCGAGGTGCGCCCCATCCGCGGTGCCCTGCCGATTGCCATCCAGGCGGTACGTGAGGGGTTCAAGAAACTGATTCTGCCCGCCGCTAACGCTCGTGAGGCCGCCATTGTGGATGGAGTGGACGTCTACGGTGTGGAGACCCTCACCGAAGCGATCGAAGTACTGGAAGAGCGGTGCGATCACCGGCCCGTACACGTGGATACGCGCGATGAGTTTTTCCAGCAGCGAAATAAGTACGACGTTGATTTTAGCGACGTGCGCGGGCAGGAGAACATCAAGCGCGCCCTTACCATCGCCGCCGCCGGGGGGCACAACGTGATCCTGATCGGCCCGCCGGGTGCGGGTAAGACCATGTTGGCCCGCCGCCTGCCCACCATCATGCCGCCCCTCAACCTGCACGAAGCCCTGGAAACTACCAAGATTCACTCCGTAGCCGGAACGCTGGACAAAAGTGCTTCCCTCATCACCACCCGGCCCTTCCGCTCGCCCCACCATACCATCAGCGACGTGGCTCTGGTCGGTGGCGGCTCCTTCCCCATGCCGGGCGAGATCAGCCTGGCCCACAACGGCGTCTTGTTTCTGGATGAACTACCGGAGTTCAAGCGGTCGGTACTGGAAGTGATGCGCCAGCCGATGGAAGAACGCCGCATCACCATCAGCCGTGCCCGCATGTCGGTGGATTACCCCTCTTCCTTCATGCTCATCGCCAGCATGAACCCCTGCCCCTGCGGCTACTTTAATCATCCCGAAAAAGAGTGCGTCTGCGGCGGCGGCATGGTTAAGCGCTACCTCAACAAAATCAGCGGTCCCTTACTGGATCGAATGGATTTGCACGTCGAGGTCACGCCCGTGCCGCTGGAAGAATTGGCGGCCCGCAACACGCAGGCCGAAACCAGCGAGATCATCGCCGAACGGGTGGTCAGGGCGCGGCAGATCCAAATTGAACGCTATAAGGATTTCTCCGACATCCACGCCAATGCCCAGATGCCCAGCCGCATGGTGCGCGAAATCTGCCAGATCGACCAGGCGGGGACCAACCTCATCAAACTGGCGATGGAAAAACTCCAGCTCAGTGCCCGCGCCTATGATCGTATCTTAAAAGTGGCCCGTACCTCGGCCGATCTGGCGGCCAGCCCGCGTATCTGCATCGAACACCTGGCCGAGGCAATTAACTTCCGTAACCTGGACCGGGAAAGCTGGGGAGATTAATGAACTGGACGAATGACAACAGGGTAGGGGGGAGTAATTAAACCTTTTTCCGCTCCCAGTAATTCTGGTCCTCTACTTCCTCCAACAGTTGCAGGTAATTTTGGTAGCGTAGCTCGAACACCCGCCCGTCGCCGGCGGCTACGCTCTCTTTCACCTCGCAGCCGGGTTCGTTGCGGTGCAGGCAGCTGCCGCCGAAGCGGCATTCGTGGGAGAGTGCGAAGATTTCGCGGAAATTGTGCGCCACATCCTGCGGTTTCAGGTAGTTGAACGACAGGCTCTTGATGCCGGGGGTATCGATCAGCTGCCCGCCGAAGGTCAGGGGGTGCATTTCGGCAAAGGTGGTGGTGTGCTGGCCCTTGCCGGTATAGTCGGACAATTCGCCGGTGCGCAGGTCCAGCTCGGGTTGGATGGCATTTACCAACGTCGATTTACCCACGCCGCTCTGGCCGCTCAACATGGTGATTTTGCCGGTCAGGGCTTCGCGCAGGGCATCGGTTCCTTCGCCGGTCACGGCGGAAACGGGCAGGACGTGATAACCGATCCGCTCGTACAGCAATCCGATACCGTGCAGGACGGCCAGATCGTCTTCGCCGTAAAGGTCCACCTTGTTGAACACCAGCAGGGTAGGGATCTCGAAGGGTTCGGTCATGAGCAGGAAGCGGTCGATGAACCCTTGCTTCAGCATCGGTTCCACGATGGTGACTACCAGCATGGCCTGATCGATGTTGGCCGCCAGCAGGTGCAGGTCGTGTTTGCGGCGCGGGCTTTGGCGCACCACGTAATTACGGCGCGGCTCGATGCCCCGGATGGCACCCGTTTCCTCATCTTCGGTCTCACTCACTTCCACCCGCACCCGGTCGCCCACGGCAATGGGGTTGGTCAGTTGCAGGTCGTCTTGCCGGAACCGGCCCGCGATCCGGCACGAGAGCAATTCCTCGCGACCGTCCAGTTGTACGTTGTACCAGCTACCCGTTGATTTTACTACCGTTCCGTTCTCCATGGTTTGCTCGCATCATGGCACCACCGGCGCGGCGGAGCTGTGTTTCCCAACGTAGGGATTACGCGCATAGTTCTGCCGGTAGGCGGTTGGGGAAGTGGTTTGCCTAGAGTGTTTTGGGCGTACCCGCCGGCTACCGCCGGGGTCGGCGTCTTGCGGGGTTCGCTATCGCTCCGTGCTTCGCACCGGCGGCTGAGAGCGTGTCTAAATTTTCACTTCCTGATAACCAAGCATTTAAGAACCTGGCGTCATAAAAACTGACTTACGTAACCCGCTATGCGCGTACCACGAAGTAGCCGCGAAGCGAATTTTTTATCTAGCCGAACCTTAACCACGAAGTAGCCGCGAAGCGAATCATTGATCCTCAGTTCTTAAAAATTTTAGACACGCTCTAAGCATCTCCGGCTAAATAATTGACCGTTTTGTGCGGGTATTTTGTCCTCGTTTTTCGTTGTGGAACACTTTACTTAGCCCGTCAGGAACGGCAACCCACGTCCCGACTGAGAACAAAATCCCTCACGCAATTTCGGTCACTTATCTATCCTGCGTTGCTAAACGCCCCCGCCCTCCAGGTGCCTCATGCATTCACCACCGGGAACGGTAGCAGCAAGGGCGAACTCAATTTAGGGCAGCCGGGTTCGCAGCGGGCATAAAAAAAGAGGCCAACCGTAGTTGCCTCTCAATAACCCCAAAAAACCAAATGAAAACTAATTCGTAGTGACCGATGCACAATTAAGTTGTGTGCTTCGCTATGGCAAATAAACTCTATTTTTTCCGCTCCTGCAAGCATTGTTAGAAAATTGTGTTAAATAAATGTGAAATTTTGGCAAAATGAGCAATCCAGCACCCCTTGGTCGGTCATTTGTAACAAGGTGTTGACGAAGGTTAGTGTTGCAATGCTCGTGAGAAGTGACGGAGGGAAGGTCAAAGGAGCGTTCCGGAAGCTTACTGATTTATACAACGGAACGGAGGATTAGGATTGTAGGAGCGTAGCAGACTAATCGGGGGTGCAAGGTATAGACTCGTAGCAAGGGGCTACACTCCTTGCTGACCGGTTGCGCCTCTATAGGGCTTACCGTATATTTTTAGCGAGAGGTAGAAAACGTTCCACTGAATTCAAATCAAAAAGTATAAGGGTATTATGACTATTCGGTTATTATATTGATCGGTAATCCAATAAGTACCAACGGGCATGGGTTACCCACACCCCGATCTACTCGATCGATCAACTTATTCCAATGCGTGGTTGATTGGCCGAATTTCGATGAGACGAAGTTGTTGGCCCATGCATCAGCGAAAGGGGTGCCCGCATCATGAGTTTTTTGAATGGCTCTTCTTTGACTCGGAGTAGGTGTGTAGTAATAACTTAAAGAATTTAGGTCTACCAGCGCATTCTCTTGAGCGAAGCTTATAATCTTGTCCTTAATTCCATCTTGGAGGGAAGATCCTCGCGTAATGATGATCCCCAGGGAAATTGCGCCGTCGGCATGCAACTGGCGAAAGTTTTGGAGGTCGCGATCAAAGAAAGGATCCTTGTTATTCCACTCTATTTCGAGGGCGAGAACTCCATTGGGATAACGCTTGACGTGATCAATCTCGTGAGACATGGCCTGCGTGGCAATGCCGTCGACTAATTTCTTCAGGTTAAAATTATGCTTCGACCAGTTGAGTTCATTGAACCGATCTTCGATTCGTTTGACCACCTTCGTTTTTCCGCCACCGCCAAAAACCAATTCTTGAATAGGAATTTGGATCGGTAACAGCACTTGCTCTAATTCAGCCAAAGCATCTGGAAACTCTGATTCCATGATTGCCCTGGCGTGCTGAATGGTCTTAACATCAAAATCGAGGTCAATCAATTTTTGAAACATATAGTAATTCTCTCACGGACATTAGATAGACAGCCGAATCTGCTTGGAGTCTTGCTCGGACTGCGAATGGTTGCGGTAAGTATCCCAGTCGGGCGTATATTCCTCATCGGCTTGGTTACCCCAGCAATCCCAGCCTTCCATTTTACCCCGGGAAAATAATTCCAGACGGGGTCCCCAACTACAGGATTCGATAATTTGGTATTGCTGATCCGGTTTACGGCTATGTTCTCGTTTGCGCGAAGAAATGATGTTTTCCTGCGAGCGCCCCGGCTGGAGGGTTCTGATGTTTTTGCCCCTTACGCCGAAGAGCAAAATTTCGGTAACGTTGCGAAAGTAAAATCCGACGCCTCGTCGGTCGGGGCCCCCATCCTTTCTAATCTTGTACCAGATGAGGTTAGATTTGTAGGAGAATCCCCAGGCATCCAGCACTTTTAGGCCGTCCGGCAGCAGGGCATTAGGAACCCACATATATAAGTGAGCCCGCTCTGCGGCGACATCGGCTACCGGCATATCCATAATATCCTGTAGCGGCATGGTTGGATAACGATTCAGCCGTTTGTGTTCCGGTGCTACTTTGCCGGTGCGGTTTTGAAACTGCCAGGGTGGATCGGCCAGGATAGTCGCGTACCGGGTTTCTCCGGCAAAGGCAAGAAGGTTTTCGTTCGCGCTTAGATCGGCCATAGGGAAGGGTTGCAATAGATGGGTCAGGGTTAAAGGTAGGAAATTTTGACGGGCAGCCCAGGGGAGAGTGGATTTTGTTTAAAAAGAAGATGAAATCAAACAATCCATCACTTGCCACGACTTGCGTGAGGTGCCTGGAAGGGCCGATGTAGGGGCAGGGCTTGCCCCTGCCCGGAAGAAGGAGACCCGGAGCGCAGCGGAGGGGCCGAGCGAACAGCGAGCCTGGAAGGGACCGACCGCGCGGCGATAGCCGCGGGGGCACGCCCGAAAACGTCCCCCAAATACCTTTAGGGAGATTAAGATCGTGGGGGGTCATACCAGACGGCGGGCGGTCACGGTTTTCTCGGGACTAAGTTTACCTTTGTGCCCATGCCCGAAAAATTACGCTCTGCCCCTCGTTTCTTCCTGACTTTGGCGGCCCTGCTGCCCGCCCTGTTGCTGACCGCGCAGGTAGAAACCGCGACCATTAGCGGGCGGGTGACCGATGCGCTGAACGAGCGGCCCGTGGAGGTGGCGACCGTGTATGTGCAGGGGCAAACGACGGCGGTGGAGACGTCGGATAACGGGCGTTACCGTATTACGGTGCCGGCGGGGGAGGCCTTTGTGCTGGTGTTTAGCCGGATTGGGTATAAGGAGGCGCGGCTGAACGTGGCCGTGCTGCCGGCCGGCGGCGCCAAGCAGATCGACGTGGAACTGGCCCCCGCCGACAGCGGCGTGAAGGTGGTGGTGCGCGAATCGAAAATAGAGGAGGGCGGCATGATCCGCGAGGGGACGGACGCCATCCGGCTGCTGCCCTCCACGACGGGTAACCTGGAGAGCATTTTGCCGCACATTGCGCTGGGCGTGAGTTCGGGTTCGGGCGGCGAACTGACCAGCCAGTATAACGTGCGCGGTGGAAACTACGACGAGAACCTGGTGTACGTCAACGACTTCGAGATCTACCGGCCGCAGCTGATCCGGGCGGGGCAGCAGGAAGGACTGACGTTTGCGAACATCAACCTGATCCAGTCGCTGTCCTTCAGTTCGGGTGGGTTCGAGGCGCGCTACGGCGATAAATTATCGTCGGTGCTGGACATCAAGTACAAGCGGCCGGACAGCCTGCGCGGCTCGGTGGAGGGCAGTTTGCTGGGCGCGAGCGGCCACCTGGAGGGTAGCCTGCGGGTGGGTAAGGACAATTTTAGGCGCATCCGCTACCTGCTGGGCGCGCGCTATAAAACGACCCGCTACATTCTGGGCACCCTGGATACCAAGGGCGAGTACCTGCCCAACTTTTCCGATTTTCAGGCCTACATCACTTACGACATCAGCCGCGAGTTGCAGTTGGGTCTGCTGGGAAATTACAACCGGGCGGTCTACAATTTTACGCCCACCGAGCGGTCCACGGCCTTCGGCCTGATCAACTTTGCGCTGCAACTGCGCAGTGTGTTCGAGGGCGGCGAAGCCGACGATTTTACCACGCAGATGGGCGGCCTGTCGCTGACCTACTTGCCGGAAAAACGCGCTAATCCCTTCTTCCTGAAGTTTCTGACTTCCGCCTTTCGCTCGGATGAGAACGAGCGGATCGACATTGCCGGGGCATACTCCCTCCGTCAGATCGAAACGGACATCGGCAGCAGCGAATTTGGGGAAGTGCTTTCCGAATTGGGCAGCGGCGTGCAGCAGAACTTCGTGCGTAACTTCCTGGATATTCAGGTCTACAACGCCGAGATAAAGGGCGGTCTGGAACTGGCCGGCGGCAGCGAAACGGCTACCTCTACCCACTTTTTGCAGTGGAGTGCCAAGGCGCAGCACGAACGCATCTACGACCAGATCAACGAATGGGAACGGCTGGATTCGGCGGGTTTCAGCCTGCCGTTCAACCCCGACGCCGTGGAACTGCTGCGGGTGCTGAAAACCACCAACGCGCTGGAGAGCAACCGCCTGACGGCGTCCTTTCAGGATACCTGGACGTGGCGGCGCGACGACCGTGCCGAACTACGGCTCTCGGCCGGGGTGCGGGCGAGTTACTGGGATTTGAACGAAGAACTGATCGTGAGTCCGCGCGTGCAACTGCTCTACAAGCCCCTGCGCAGCAGTAAGGACATCAGCTACAAACTGGCGGCCGGTTTGTACGCGCAGCCGCCCTTTTACCGCGAAATGCGCCGCTTCGACGGCACCGTGAATACCGACCTGAAGGCCCAGAAATCGTTCCACGCCGTGGCCGGCATGACCTGGGACTTTTACTACGGCAAGCGCAACCCCAAGAAATTCCGCTTTATCGGTGAGGCCTACTACAAAGAGTTGTGGGACCTGGTGAGCTACGAGATCGAGAACGTGCGCATCCGCTACTCGGGCGAGAACGATGCCGTCGGCTACGCCGCCGGACTGGACCTGCGCCTCAACGGCGAGTTCGTGCCGGGGGCCGAAAGCTGGATCAACCTGAGCATCCTGAGCGTGCGCGAAAACATTACCGACGTGCAGCACTTCAAGCGCGAGCTGGGCAGCCCGGACAGCATTGCGGTGGACTACGTGCCCCGGCCCACCGACCAGCTTTTCCAGCTCAGCGTCTTCTTTCAGGACTACCTGCCGCGCAGCAAAAACCTGCGCACGCACGTCAACCTGACCGTGGGCGGCGGCTTGCCCTTCGGTGTGCTGGACAACAACCGCGTGTTCCGCAACCCCTACCGCTTCGATACCTACCACCGCATCGACATCGGCTTCAGCTACAACCTGTTCGACCGCCTCACCACCCGCAACCCCCGCACCCACCCCATGCGCTGGACCCGCGCCAGTTGGCTCAGCCTGGAAGTTTTTAACCTGATGCAGGTAGAAAACCAGGCGGGCAACACCTGGATCAAGACGGTTTTCCGGCAGCAGTACGCCATCCCGAACCGGCTCACCAGCCGGCGGATCAACCTACGCCTGCGGTTTGAATTCTAAGCTATACCACAAGGACGCGTTCAACTTTTTGCGCAAACTGACGCCGCGCCGGGTGGGCAACGCGCTGCTGGTTACGGTCAGCTACTTTGTCACGCGCCTGCTGCGGCGGCCGGTGCAGTGGGGCAATCCGTTTACCATTTCCTTCGAGCCCACCACCGCCTGCAACCTCCGCTGCCCGGAGTGCCCCAGCGGCCTGCGCTCCTTTACCCGCGAGACCGGCAACCTGAAGGCCGGTTTTTTCCGCCGCACCGTGGACGAACTGGCCCCCGACCTGCTCTACCTCATCTTCTATTTCCAGGGCGAACCCTACATCAACCCCGCTTTTCTGGACATGGTGGCCCACGCCCGCCGGCGCAAGCTCTACACCATTACGTCCACCAACGGTCACTTCCTTAACGACGCCAACGCCCGCCGCACGGTAGAAAGCGGGCTGGACCGCCTCATCATCTCCGTCGACGGCACCACGCAGGAGGTCTACGAGCAGTACCGCAAGGAGGGCCGGCTCGCTACCGTTCTCCAGGGCGCACGCAACGTGGTCAAGTGGAAGCGCGAACTCGGCTCGGCCACGCCCCACCTCATCTTCCAGTTCCTCGTGGTGGCCCCCAACGAGCACCAGATCGAGGACGTCCGCCAACTAGCCGCCGACATCGGCATCGACGAGGTCAAGTACAAGACCGCCCAGCTCTACGACTACCGCAACGGCCACCCGTTGATGCCCCTAAATCAGCGCCATTCGCGCTACCGCCGCCTGGCCGACGGCACCTACGCCCTCAAGCACGCGCTGGTCGATCACTGCTGGAAACTCTGGCATTCCTGCGTCATCACCTGGGACGGCCTGGTGGCCCCCTGCTGCTTCGACAAAGACGTGGACCACCGCCTGGGCGACCTCAAAACGCAGTCCTTCAAGCAGGTCTGGCACGGCCCCGCTTACCAGGATTTCCGCCGGCAACTCCTGCGCGGCCGCGATCAGATCGAGATCTGTAAAAACTGTTCGGAGGGGTGCAAAGTCTGGCTCGGGGCGGAGGTATGAAGTAAGGGGGCGTGCCCCCGCCCCGCGGGGCGGCGTCGGCGTCTTGCGGGCGCGCCTGTCGGCTTGGTGCTACGCACTTCGGGCCGGGGAAAGGTTGATTCATCCAGAAAAATAATTCACGGCCCTCCCCCTCCAGATGCCTCACGCGGAAGTTGGAGCTTAGCGCGCTCTAAAGAGTGTTCACCCATATAAAAATAATTTTATTTACCTTCAGGGTCAATAGAATAAACTCCGCGCTTGAAAATTTCGTTCAAAAATCCGTCGAATTGAAAAGATGCTAACCGTTGACAAGCGGTTGGTGAAAGAATTTGGTTTCCCGCTCGGAAAAAAGATCAGACAGCGACTCAACGAACTTCGCTCCGCCACTACGCTCACGATTATCAGTAAGCTACCTGGTGCCCATCTGCATCCACTTAGCGGAGATCGCGCCGGCCGGTGGGCCGTGAAATTGACTGGAAAGGACAGATTTTGCCTCATCATCGACCACGATCCGATACCACTAATGGAAGATGGGGGGCTGGACATGGATGCAGTTAGCGCGGTATGTATCGTCGAGGTAGTGAATTATCACTAAGGTTAGAGCAGTAACAGAGAAATCATGGAAGCCATAGCACACGTAAAACAACTTCTCACTTGCCCCGGCGACACCATCCTGGAGACAATCGAATCAGTCGGTATGTCGCAGGCGGAATTAGCGCAACGGATAGGGTATCCGAAAAATAAGTTAAACCAGCTCATCAGGGGGCAAGTAATTTTAACACCCGCTATGGCCGGAAAGCTGTCATCCGTACTGGGTATTCCATCGGGCTTTTGGCTGGAACTGGAACGCATCTACCAAGAAGAGAAACTATCAATCGACCAACGGGAAGCTCTTAATGATCAAATCGACTAGGCCGGCAAATTCCCCCTGCGGGAGATGCGCAAACTGGGTATTCTATCCAGTGCCAAAGGAACCGATCTAGTGGAAGAATTGCTTCGGTTCTTCCAGGTTGCCTCCCACCGTGAGTATGAGGGTATCTATCTTGATCTCGCTCGCCGATATTCCGTTCATCCAGGTATTCTAGTCGCCCGGTTACAGCGGATCGGTAGCCTGCCCAAAAAGAATTTGAACAAACTGAAAGTGAGCATCCACTTTGCTTAGTATCTTACCGGTAGTGTTTATGTACTCACGGTTTAAGTTTGCCGTTGATCTCTTATCTCCATAATAACCTCCCCTTGCCCAACCTCTTCGCCACCGACCGCCAAACCGCCCTCCAATCACGCCTGTCCGATTACCTGGATGCGGAGATTTACCCCCACGAAGCGGAGTGGCTCCAAATGCCCTTCGAGGACGTCGCCCCCATTCTCCGTTCCAAGCGGGAGGATATTCGGGAGATCGGGGCCTGGAACCTCTACCTGAGTCCCGAACACGGCGGCCCGGGCCTGGACCTGACGGAGGTGGCCCAGATCGGAGAATTGCTGGGGCGGACGCCTTTCGGGCATTTCCTCTGCAACTGCCAGGCCCCCGATGCCGGTAACGTCGAACTGCTGGATGCCTACCTCACTCCCGATTTACATGACCGCTATTTCCAGCCCCTGCTGGACGGCGAAGTACGTTCCTGTTTCGCAATGACCGAACCCGCGCTGGCCGGATCCAACCCCACCCGCATGGGCACCACCGCCCGCCGCGAGGGAGATGACTATGTGATCAACGGCCGTAAGTGGTTCACCACCGCCGCCGACGGGGCGGCTTTTGCCATCGTGATGGCCAACTCGGAACCCGAGAGCGCGGGCCGCTACGGCAGGGCCAGCATGATCGTGGTGCCGACCGATACGCCCGGTTATGAGCGAGTACGTAATATTTCCATCATGGGCCACGCCGGCTCCGGCTGGCTCTCGCACGCCGAGGTGACCTTTACCGACGTGCGCGTGCCGGCCGCCAACCTGCTCGGCCCCGCCGGCGCGGGATTCCGGTTGGCGCAGGAGCGCCTCGGCCCCGGCCGGATTCACCACTGCATGCGCTGGATCGGGATCGCCGAACGCTGTTTCGAGCTGATGTGCCGCCGCGCCGCCACCCGCGAACTGGCAGACGGCCGCACCATCGGAGATTTCCAGATGGTCCAGCAGTGGATCGCCGATTCGCGGGCGGAAATCGACTCCTGCCGCTACATGGTACTGCACACGGCCCACGCCATGCAGACCGAGGGCAACAAGGCGGCGCGTGATCAGATATCGGCGATCAAATTTTTGGGGTCTAACATGCTGCACCGGGTGATCGACCGTGCTTTGCAGGCGCACGGCGCGCTGGGCGTAACGGACGATACGATCATCTCCTGGTTCTACCGGGAGGAACGGGCGGCCCGCATCTACGACGGTACGGATGAAACGCACAAGGCCAGTTTGGCCAAGCGTATTTTGCGCAGGTACCGGGAGGCGGTCAAGGAATGAAGGAATGAGGGATGGAAGTAATGAAGGATGAGTATAGCGAAATACCACCACGCCTGAAAGTAAACCCCTTTATCCATTTTTATTTTGGACCGTCAACAAAAAGAACAAATTTCTCTCGGCTGTCACGGGTTTTAACGCTCGCTCACTTTTCAAAAGGGGACCGAGAATAGTACGCTACCATGAAAAAAGTCATCGACAAGTTTTCTACGGCCTCCAATGATTATCGGAAGTTCCGTCCTCATTATCCCGATGAGATGTATCGCTATCTGCTGGACCAGACGACCGGCCGTGAGGTTTGTTGGGATTGCGCCACGGGAAACGGACAGGCGGCCCGGGCACTTGCTCCGCACTTTAACTCAATCCTTGCGACTGACATCAGTTCTGCTCAATTGGCGCAAGCCTGCCACTTACCAAATATTAGTTACTCGCAACAGCGAGCGGAGCAAACTGACTTTGCCGATCGGTCTATCGACCTGATCGTGGTTGGTCAGGCGTTACACTGGTTCGATTTTGCGGCTTTTAATAAAGAAGTGATGCGGGTATTACGGCCGGGCGGAGTGCTGGCGGTATGGTGTTATCGCCTGCTCCATACTGATGCTGTCCCGGATGAGAAGATTTTGGAGCTTTACGACGACAAACTGGGTCAATACTGGAGCAACGAACGCCGTCATATCGACGTCGGCTATGCCGATATTCCGCTACCATTTGCGGGTATGGAGACCGCGCATTCCTTCGAAACTGATTTAAACTGGAAGTCAGCCGATCTACTCGGCTACCTGAACACTTGGTCGAGTGTAAAGAAATACCAACTCGCATTTCCGGGAAGTGACCCGGTAGGGGAAGTGATGGAAGCATGTTTGCGGCCCTACGGAAAGAGCGAAATATTCAAGATTAGTTTCCCGCTGGTACTGCGGTGGGGGAGGAAGGCGACGGAATAGCCGGCGACTGACCAAGCCGGATATGCCGTAACCTACCTTACTGCCCAAACCGATACGCCACATTTGCCGCATAGCCCAACCCCCGCGCACCGGCGGCCTGGCCCAGGTTAAAGGTGCCCTGAACCCCCAGCCGCAACTCACCCGGACCCAGATCAGCCAGTACGTAGCCGAGTTGGAGGGAGGCCGTCTGGTTGAATCCGTAGCTAAGACCGCCCCAGTATTTGCCCGTTCGCTCGGCGGTAACGGTGAATTGCGCCCAGGAAGCCGCGTTGGCCGCCGTGGCCACCCAGATGCGGGGATCGAAAGTAAACGACTCGCCTACGGCCCGGTAACCCAGGTAGCCGTTGAAGTGACGCACGTTGCGGATGGACGGACCACCCTCGGCTTGCATATCCAGTGCTACTTCGTTGGTCAGCAACTGGTTGGCCGCCGCGCCCAAATAGGCATAACTGCCGCGCTCGGGACCGCCGGGGCGTGTGCGGTATTCGATGCCGAAACCGAGTTTGGGGGCCAGTTGGTTGTTTTCATTTAATGGCGTCAGCGGGTCGTTAGCGGTGGTGGTGCGGGAATCGGTAAAATCCACGAATAGTTGTTCGGCCCCTACCAACACGCCGATGGAAAGTTGGCCGTGATCGCGGTCGCGGGGCCGGCGTGAGCGGCGCTGACGGCGGCTGGCCCCGATGTGGTAGGCATAGGTTAGCGCAACGGTATTGCGCCGCAGGGCCGCCGTGCGGTCGACCTGCAATAGCCCCCCGATACCGACTGACTGGCGCGGAATCTTGGACTGGCCGGAAAGGGTAATGGTGGTCGGGTTATCGGAAAAGCCCAACCATTCCTGGCGGTGGCGGGCGTTTACCTCGCCGTAGCGTTCGGGTGCCGTGGCGGCGGGGTTCCATACAAACAGGTCATCGCCGAGGGTGCTGGGGGCGGGTAGTTGCTGGGCGGAGAGGAGGGAAAAGAAGGGGAGGAGAAAGAGGGTAGTTATTAGTCGGAATTTCATCTCTCCCTTTCGGGGGGGCGGGGGGGGAATATCTTTTGGATCCCGACGACCGCGTCGGGCGGCGAAAATGACAGTTGGTAGTTGATACTTGAGTCTTGATTGGCTCGTGTCACTTGCCCCGGCTCGGACCTGGAGGTCCTCGACCTTTGGTTTAATCCTTCCCGCCGCGTGAGGTGCCTGGACGGGGCGCGCGTTAGCGGGCAGTGCGTAGCACCGAGCGGTTAGCGAGCCGGGAAGGGACCGACCCCGGGCCGGAGCGAAGCGGAGGGGCGGGGGCACGCCCGAAAAAACGACCAGGAACCAAGTGAAAAATGTGTCGAGATACCGCATAAAATATCAGTTAGTGGGATGAACGGAGCAGTTGGCTACTCGCTTTGGCGGACGATGAGCAGGGCCTGTTTGATGTCGCCGGCGGGGAAACTGAGGACGTAATAATAGGTGCCGGCGGGGAGGAGTTCGCCGTTGCGGGTGCCGTCGAAACGCTCGTCGTCGTTTTGGTAATTGACCTTATTGTAGACCACCTCGCCCCAGCGGCTATAGACGGTGAGCGAGTTGGCCCCGTACTTGGCGATGGGGCCGAATTCGAGTACGTCGTTGATACGGTCGTCGTTGGGCGTGATGAGGTTGATGGCGGGCACGAAACTCGCCGGGTCGTCGGCCACGGCTACGGTGACGGTGTCGCGGGTGGTGCACTGGTTGACGTCGCGGATCTCGACGATAAAATCGGTAGACCGGGCCACTTCCACGGTGGGGTTGGGGATGATGGGATCGCTGACGGGCGGGTCGGAAGGCTGCCACTCGTAGAAGATGCCGCCCCGCGCCTGGAACTGAAAGGGGATGCCGGGGCCGATGCACGTATCCGGCCCGGCGGTGGCCGTGACACTGAAGA
Organism: Lewinellaceae bacterium; assembly: GCA_963710215.1. Classification (GTDB taxonomy): domain Bacteria; phylum Bacteroidota; class Bacteroidia; order Chitinophagales; family Saprospiraceae; genus Neolewinella. Next base: position 267,347 of record CAVPZP010000037.1, read on the forward strand.
CGAAAACGGGAATGGCCAGCGTGTCGGCGGCGCAGTCGGTGGCGATCTCTACCTGATAGACGACATCTTCGAGGGGGAAAGCGAGCGTGGCCGCCGCGTCGGGGCTGCTAAGGGTGGGGCGGTTGTTGAGCCAGCGGTAGGTTTGCCCGCCGCCGACTTCGAGGGCGAGGGTGTCGCCGGGGCAGACGGAAAGCTCGTCGCTGAGTAGCTGCGGGTCCAGTTGGCTGCCGTCGGTGACGGTGATCGAATCGGTTACCTGGCAGCCCGCCACGTCGGTGACGGTGAGGGTATAAAGGCCGCCGCCGGTGAGGATGACGGTGGGGGTGGCGGCACCGGTGGACCAGGCGAAAGTGGGCTGATCGGCGTCGGTCTCGGCCGTGACCTCCAGTACGGCCCCGGGGCAGAGCGGCTGCGGCTGGGCGGGCAGGGTGACGGTGAATGCCCCGCCCCCGGCGACGGAAACGGTCTGCTGAATGACGCAGCCGAGGGCGTCGGTAATATTTAATTCGTAGTCGCCCGCAGCCAGGTTGGTGAAGGTGCCGCCGGGCGAAGTCTGGCCCGCCAGCGCGTAGGTATAAGGCCCGCGCCCGCCCGCCGCCTGCACGCTGAGGGTGCTAGCGGCAGCGGCCGTGCAGCCGTTGGTGGTAATGCCGAGCGTGTCGATAATCAGCGGCTCCGCGGCCCCGTCTACGACGGTGGTGGTAGTAAAAACCTCGTTACCGTCAGCGTCGGTCACGACTAATGTATAGGTGCCGGCCGGCAGGCCGGCGGGCATGGTGCCGGGGTAAACGGTGCCGTTTTCGTCGGTCCAGGTGAACGTAAACACGGTAGTATCGGCGGTGGTGCTCAGGCTGACGGCCCCGTCGGCGGCCCCGGCGCAGGTTTCGTTCTGTGTGGCTACGGTGTTGCTGAACGGCGCGGGGATGCGTAGTTGGCCCGGGCGCAGTAGCGCGGCCAGCGGCTGGAACGTGTTGGGTTCGTCGCCCTGCCGAAAGAGCTGGATGGCCAGTGGGCTATCGGTAAACGACAGTGCGGTCTGCTGCCCCGGCTCGCCCACGGCCCGCAGGCGGATGCGCAGGACGGCGGTGCTATCGGGTAGGGTAGTGGACGTGTTGGTCTGGTTGAACCAGCTGATGCGCAGCACCCCGGCGGCGGCGTCCTGATCGCCGACGGCCAGAAAGGGCAGGGCCTCGGTATTGAAGGAGACGAATTGCGCCACCGCCGTGTCCCACGCTAACGAAAACTGGATGGAGACGACCGTATCGAAGCGGGCGACGGTGAGGAAGAAGTCCTGCTCGTCGCCCGTGGCGACGGCGCGGCGGTCGAGGCGCAGCTCCAGCGAATCGGCCTGGGCGGCGAGGGAAGTTCCCGCCGTCAGGAGCAGGAGGAGGAGTATGGTGTGGCGCACGGGATTGATTTAGCTTTTGGGAACGGTAGGCGGGGCGCGGGGAAAGGCGGCTGGGGGTAAAGATACGGGGAAAGCGGGAATAGTCCTATCGCTCATCCCCGCCCCGGGCGCGTCGGTGAGGTAACCTAATCCTTTACCAACGCCACTTTCATCCGCCTGATCCGGTCCTCCAGCTTTTCCGAGCTTAGTCTTTCGCGCAGGCGGCTCACGATGAGGGGGAAACTCAGGGGCGTGGCCTTGCCGGGTTCCATGAACAGGATTTCCTGACGATTAATGCGATTCAACGCGGCGCGCAGGCGCGCCTCTTCCAGTTGAAAAACCATTACCTCCTCATACGCCTGGCGCAGCAGCAGGTTGTCGGGATCGTAATCGCTGAATACATCAAAAAAAAGTTGACTGCTCGATTGCAGGTGCTTGGCTTTTTTATTGCGTCCGGGATAGCCCTTGAAAATCAGCCCGGCAATGGAGGCGATATCCCGAAAATGTCGTCGGGCCATTTGCGAGGCATTTACGCTGGCGTCGATGTCCTGGGTCAGGTAAGTGGTATTAAAAATATCACTGCCCAGTGCCATTTCCACGGGTATCGGCTGGTCGCTCAGCAACTCGAAGCCGTAATCATTGATGGCAATCGTAAACGTGATGCGTTGCAACTGACTGATGCGGTGGGCGATCAGGGCCGACAGCCCCTCGTGCACGGCGCGGCCCTCCAGTGGGTACATCAGCAGGTGATAACCGTCGCGGTCCTGGAAATATTCGATCAAAAACTGTCCGGCCAGCGGCAGGGCCGAGCGTTTGACCTGGATGGCGCGCAGCGGCTCCAGCGCGGCCAGTTCGCGGTCTTCCATGCCGTACTCCTCACGGCTCAAACGGTCGATGGCATCGCGCAGGTAGTGCGACATCTGGTTGGAAAACGACATCCGCCCGCCCGCCCAGGTGGGAATCTTCCCCTTCTTTGACCGGCTGCGCCGCACCTGCGCCTCCATGCCCTTCAGGCGGATAAACTCCAGGCTCTTGCCCGCAAACCAGAACGTCTCGCCCGGTTGCAGCTTGGAAATGAACGATTCCTCGATATTCCCCACGTAGCCGCCCGACTGGTACTTGATCATCAATTGCGGGCTATTCACAATGGCCCCGATCCCGAAGCGGTGCATGGTGGCTATTTGCTTGCTCTTCACCACGTATAGCCCGTCCTCGTTGACCGTCACTTTATGAAACTCATCGTAAGCCCCCAGCGAACGGCCGCCGATGGTGATAAAATCCAGCGCCCAGCCCCACTCCTCGTCGCTCAGGCTCTGGAAACAGTGCGTGGCCCGCAATTCGCCTAAAGTTTCCAGCGGCCGAAAGCCCACCGAAACGGCCAGCGTAACCAGGTACTGCACCAGCAGGTCGAAGCAGCGCACGTAGGGCAGGCGGCTCTCCACGTCATTGGCGGCCGCAGCGCGCCGCAGCGCGCTGGCCTCGATCAGTTCCAGCGTATTGGTGGGCACGAAATGGATCACGCTCTCCGCCCCCGGCTGGTGCCCGCTACGGCCCGCGCGCTGCAAAAAACGCGCCACGCCCTTCGGCGATCCCACCTGCACGATGTTCTCCACCGGCCGGAAATCCACGCCCAGGTCCAGGCTGCTGGTGCACACCACGGCCTTTAGTGTTCCGTCGTGCAGGGCCGCCTCTACCCAGTCGCGCAGCTCGCGGCTAATGCTGCCGTGGTGCATCGCAATCAGGCCCGCCAGGTCGTCGTCGGCGGCCAGCAGCCGCTGGTACCAGATCTCGCACTGCGCGCGTGTGTTGGTAAAAATCAGCGTAGATCGGCCCTCGCGCACAATGGGTAGCACTTTTTCCAGCATCTTGATGCCCAAATGCCCCGCCCACGGGAAGGTCTCGATCTCATCGGGCAGCAGCGTATCGGTGCGGATTCGCTTCACGATATCGGCCCGAATCAGGGTATAATCGCCGGCACCATTTACGCCCAGCAGCACCTCGGCCGCCTCGCTCAGGTTGCCGATGGTGGCCGAAATTCCCCAGGTCAGCAGCTCGGGCCGCAGCCCGCGCAGGCGCGACAGCGCCAGCTCCACCAGCACGCCCCGCTTGGTACCGATCAGCTCGTGCCACTCGTCGGCCACCACGCATTCCAGGCGGCTGAAAAAATCGGGGTAGGCCTTGTTGGCCAGATATCATGTGCAGGCTCTCCGGCGTCGTTATCAGCAGCTCCGGCCCCTTATCCAGTTGCTTGCGCCGCTCACTGGTGCTCGTATCACCCGTCCGGATGGCCACCCGAAAGTCCAGCCCCAGCTCGTCGGCCGCCGTCTGCGCCGCCTGCTGAATCTCGCGCGACAGTGCCCGGATGGGCGTGATCCACACCGCCCGCAGCCCCCGCACGGCCCGCCCGCCGCCAGCCTCCACTTCCTGCCGGTAGGCCAGCAAAATGGGCAGCACCAGGCTGTAGGTCTTACCGCTACCGGTGGGTGCGTTCACCAGCCCGTTCCGGCCCGCCAGGTACGCCTCCCAGGCTTCCGTCTGGAAATCGAAGGCCGTCCAGCCGCGTTTTTCAAACCAGTCGTGGGCGGGGGTGAGTAAGGATTGAATGGCTGGAGGATTAAATGATTAGCTGCGCTGCTTCTCCTGATCGCAAAGTGATCTTTCGAGGTGAAGGATTGAACAGGTGCGCTTTGCCGTAGCACTGAAAGCAAAGAATAGCCGAGCTGTCCCAGATGTTTCGCGTTGGTCGGTTATCCCGTGTATTTAGGTTATTTTTTTGGGCGTGTCCCCTCCCTGCCGGTCGGGGGCGGGCTGTCCGGCACTCTCTCCGCTTCGCTCCGTTCAGACAACACCTCCCATCCCTCACGCGGCGGGGGGGGAACAAGGATTGAGGGATTGAAGGGGGGAACAAGGATTGAGGGATTGAGGGAATGGAGGATTGAAGGAATGGAGGATTGAAGGATTAGCTGCGCTGCTTCTCTTGATTGCAAAGCGATCTTTCGAGGTGAGGGATTGGAATGAATGAGTTGCGTGCGTGACCTCCGGTCTCGCGGTTTTGGCCTCGCGCTACCTCCGGTCGCGAGGTGTACGGCGGGTACGTGTGTGGGATGCAATTGCGCATCCGCGCGCCCGACGTGGGCGTCGGGGACCCCCTTTTGCTGAATGGTGCGTGACCTCCGGTCTCGCGTTTGGTGCGTGACCTCCAGTCTCGCGGTTTTGGCCTCGCGCTACCTCCGGTCGCGAGGTGTACGGCGGGTACGTGTGTGGGATGCAGTTGCGCATCCGCGCACCCGACGTGGGCGTCGGACCCCCCTTCTGCTGAATGGTGCGTGACCTCCGGTCTCGCGTTTGGTGCGTAACCTCCGGTCTCGCGGTTTTGGCCTCGCGCTACCTCCGGTCGCGAGGTGTACGGCGGGAACGTTTGTGGGATGCAGTTGCGCATCCGCGCACCCGACGTGGGCGTCGGGGACCCCCTTCTGCTGAATGGTGCGTGACCTCCGGTCTCGCGTTTGGTGCGTGACCTCCGGTCTCGCGGTTTTGGCCTCGCGCTACCTCCGGTCGCGAGGTGTACGGCGGGTACGTGTGTGGGATGCAATTGCGCATCCGCGCACCCGACGTGGGCGTCGGGGACCCCCTTTTGCTGAATGGTGCGTGACCTCCGGTCTCGCGTTTGGTGCGTGACCTCCGGTCTCGCGGTTTTGGCCTCGCGCTACCTCCGGTCGCGAGGTGTACGGCGGGTACGTGTGTGGGATGCAATTGCGCATCCGCGCGCCCGACGTGGGCGTCGGGGACCCCCTTTTGCTGAATGGTGCGTGACCTCCGGTCTCGCGTTTGGTGCGTGACCTCCGGTCTCGCGGTTTTGGCCTCGCGCTACCTCCGGTCGCGAGGTGTACGGCGGGAACGTTTGTGGGATGCAGTTGCGCATCCGCGCACCCGACGTGGGCGTCGGGACCCCCTTTTGCTGAATGGTGCGTGACCTCCGGTCTCGCGTTTGGTGCGTGACCTCCGGTCTCGCGGTTTTGGCCTCGCGCTACCTCCGGTCGCGAGGTGTACGGCGGGTTACGTTTGTGGGATGCAATTGCGCATCCGCGCACCCGACGTGGGCGTCGGGACCCCCTTCTGCTAAATGGTGTGTGACCTCCGGTCTCGCGGTTTTGGCCTCGCGCCACCTCCGGTCGCGAGGTGTACGGCGGGTACGTTTGTGGGATGCAATTGCGCATCCGCGCGCCCGACGTGGGCGTCGGGACCCCTCACTACGGGCGTCGGGGACCCCTCACGTCCATTACTTCAAATACCCCACCACCAACTCCCAAGACAATTCATACGGGAGCACCTCCCGATCATACGGCTGCCCCACCAAACTCAGCGGAGCTGCTACGAGGTCATTTAGTAATCCGGCCGTGCATTTGGTTACCTCCTTGCGCCGAAAACCGGCAGCCGGCAGCCTCAGCAACATATCGATAAATAGCCACGCCCGGCGATCGCGCTGTTTTTCCAGGTAGCGGGTCCGGTATTTTTTAAGGGCCTCGAAACGACTGTCCAATTCTTCCAGATGGCCCGTTTGCAATAGTATCATAATCTGCGAGATCAGGATCGGGACGTTCATTCCCCGCTTATCTTTGGCCAGGGTAGGCACCTCGTTCAGGTAGCGTTGCAGGCGAAAGGGAGCATGCTCCGTTAGCGGAAAGTTTTCCAGCTTTCCGGATCGTTGGATGATGTAGATATGAGCCTTATAGACCTGCCACGTTTCTCTACTCAACTCGGGCAACAACTCAAACGAAGGGCGTCCGGTGGCATCGTACAGCAATTCGGCGGCCCGCCGGTAATCGCCGAGGTGTAAGTTGAGCAGCACCCGCATCTCCACCACCTTATACCAGTTGTAGGTATTTTCTTCCAAGTACTCCTCCAGGGCATCGGCTACGGCCCGGCCCGCCTGGAGGTCCCGCAGGGCAATGTAACAGGCCAGCAGGTTGATGGACAGCGAGAACACCCCCAGCCCGTCCACTACCCGATAATTTTTAAGTTTTTCCAATTGCTCCTCGGCAATCCGGGCGGCGGCGGCAAAGTCGTTTTCGCTCATCGGCCGGGCCATACGCAGCATGGCTTCCGTGGTGAGCAAAACCAGGGAAGTTTCCTCGGCCGGCATTTGCTCCAGGTCGTTCAGATACTCACTGATTTGCCCCGACAAATCCTGCCTCAGCGAATGCTCCCGCACGTAGTGCATACTCACCCGGGTCCAGTACAGGGAGGCCAGCGTCTCTTTCTGGTATAACCGGATCAGCGGCACCTGCAGGGCCGTCAGACGGTTGATCTCTTTCGTGTCACCACTCAGCACGTACAGGTTGAGCAGTTTGGTGATAACGATCGTTTTTTCCGCCGTAAAGTCCCATTCCATCCCGATGGCGAGCACCTGCTCGAACAGCAACAGGGCGTTTTCTCGCGCCTGCAGGTTATTCATGATCGTTCCCAGACTGAGCAGGTTATGGCACTCCAGCAAGGCTTGCTTGCGGCTGCTAAACTTGGCCTGCTTGGTATCCACGAAAAAGGCGGTGTTATACAGCCGCTCGCGCAGTTCGTGCTTGAGTTTATAGTAGGCGGCCTTTTTCGATTGGCCCGGGTAGAGGTGGGCAAAAGCTGATTCGTCAGTGACCTCTTTGCCTCTTTCCAGCAACTGATACAGTTGGTGTAGTTTGGTATTTCCCTCCCGCCCCGGTTCCAGGATAGAGATGGATTTGGTCTTGTTGCGGTTGATGACAGAGACGAGTTCCTGGAGGTCTTTCATGGGGGGCGGTGTTGGTGAGCTGAGACCCAATTGCTAAAATGGTCAGGGACAAACAGTTTGCAAATAGGGAAGGGGCAGGCACGCTCTTACCTTTCCAAACGTGAATTTGCTGCAAGGGGTTGGCAATCCAATCTCTTGTGAAATACAAATACGTTACAGGAAAAAATCTGCGGGTAAGAAGCGATGTATAATTGTCCTAGCAAAAGATACCATTGCAGTTGCATCTTTGCTTGGTACTTCGCGCACGGGGGCGACCATTCAACCGGGCTACTTCCGGGAAGTGCTAAATTTTCCGCCTGATACAATGTTGGACCCGTCTTGAAGTTAAACATCTTACTCACGGCATTGCTTCGTGCACGTACTAAAATACCCCTAAAACCCCATGAAAGCAGCTGTCATTTTTTCTTTCCTTTTCCTGTACGCTATCAGCCTAAGTGCGCAGGCGAGCGAGAAATTCTTCGTCGGTCTGGAACCGGCCTTCCTTATTGCCAAAAGCCGGGACGATGTACCGGGTTTTCCTAACTTTTCCGTCTATCGCCCGAGTTTACTGGCCGGTGGTAAAGTTACCGATTACCTGGAAGTAGCGGGCCGCCTACAGTTTCTTTTCGGTAAGGGTAAGGGTTTCGAGATCGAAAACGGCTGGGGTTACGGCCTGGATAGCCGTTTGCTGGTCAACGAATTGCTTCCCCTCAAAGACGAGTGGGCACTCCGCAACCTGGAGTACTTCGTGACGGCAAAGTTCCTGGCCCAGGATTTTGAACTGCTCAGGCATGGCATACCGCGCAAATTAACTAGCGGCATGAACCCCGAATACCGGGTGGGCGGCGGCATGGGACTGCGGATCTTCTCTTCCCTCTGGGTCCGCGCCGATCTCCAGTACGGCAAAGCCCGCTACGGTTACCGCACCGGAGGAATGGTGTATACGGCAAGTATCATTTTTAAGTTATGAGAGTGCTGATAACGGCTGCCCTCCTCATCTGCTGCTACACGGCGGTGCTGACGGGGCAGCGAGACTCCGAAGAGTTAAGCCGCCGATTGGCCATCGGAATCGCCTACTCCGGCTTAACGGACTCCGTGGAACGGTTGGAAACCACCTATCGGGAGCGGGACATCCAAATTTATGCCCGCTATGAACTGAACGACCGTTTTGCCCTGAACCTGAAATACAATACCATATTCAGCACCGACACCCGCCTGGATGAGAAAAACCGCAATCAGGTAGGTATTCTCGCGCTGGACTATGACCTGATCCACCGCTCCAAACACGACCTCGTATTCCGCATGGGTTATGCTCGCGGCGATTACTGCACTTGCGGAGACGCGGTTCCCTACACCCGCTCCGGCACTAACTACCTACACTACGGCGGGGACCTGGCATTCTCAATTTTGCGGACGTTACGCCTCAGCGTGGGATTTGATTCCAATTATCCGCTCGGTAAAATTGAGGATAAGTATAGTTATAACCTGATTTTGGTAGGGGTGGGCGTATACCTATATTAAACGGTTGAGGAGTTATACTCCGATAAGGAGCTTTGCTCCGACCCAAGTAAGGCGTGTTCATCGGAGTACAACTCCTCAACCGTTAGAAAATAATCTGCGTGTTCATCGGAGTACAACCGTTAGAATCTGCGTGTTCATCGGAGTATAACTCCTCAACCGTTAGAAAATAATCTGCGGGTAAGAAACCGGGTGTAACTGGTTTGCCCAGGATTCTACAGACGCACATCTTTGCAGCGTCTACTGGATAAGCCTTTCTGAACAGTTTTTTACTAGTATAACCGCTGCCGCTTGTCAGCAACTGCGAGCTGCCGCGTGAGGCGCCTGGAGGGCCTGGTGCGTAGCACGGAGCGAACAGCGAACCCCGCAAGGTGCCGACCCCGACCCGAGGGAGGGGGCACGCCCGAAGGGAATTTTTCCGACACCTCCGTATAACTTTTCCGGAGATGTGAAACCTGGTGTTTCTGCATTGATTTGAATTATACAATATATAAATTCAACCCCACTTCCAAACTCTTTTTAATTCCAACTCTTCCATGAAAACAACCTTTTTCCTCCTCTGCTGCGGCCTCCTCACCATCATGGCCTGCAACAAAGAAAAAGCCCTGCTCAACGAACTGAGTGGTGATTATTCCCTCACCTCCATCTCCCTCCAAAACGATCGCGGCATCGACACCGTGCTGGTGTTCCCCAGCCTGACGATGTCTTTCAATGACTGCGACCTCACCAACAACCGCCAGGGTGGCAACTGTGACCTGCGCGTAACCGACGGCGGCACCACTTATACCCTGCGCTACCAGGTAGTGCGCGGTAATGGCAGCAACGACGACATACTGACCCTAAACCCCGCCGAGAACCCCGCCGGTATTACCGAACGGGTGGATTACCAGGCCCTTCAGGGCAGCTATACCTATGACCTGAACGGCGACTTGCTGCTGATGACGGGCACCGCCCCCGCCGCCGTACCCTTCCAGATCGACGGCCGCCCCTACCTGCTCAAAGAAATTACGGCACAACGCCGCTAAGTCCCCCCTCCTTCCCGCCGATGAAAAACCTCGCGCTGTTAATTCTACTGACATTAATGACATTGTCCCCGCACCTGCGGGGGCAACTTATGACCCTCAGTGGCACGATTTCCGAAAGCGGAACCGGTGCCTTACTACCCGGGGTAAATGTCTACCTGCCCGCGCTGGATTTAGGGGCCGTTACTAATGAGTACGGCTTTTATTCGTTGAGCATCAAAGATGCCGGCGGCCCGCAACGGGTAATTTTCAGCTATTTGGGCTACCAGGGCGATACGCTGATCTGGGACGCCGCATTTACGCTGGTTTACAACCCACAGTTGCTGCCCGCCGCCGAGTTGCTGGGAGAAGTGCGCGTAACTGCCAACTCGGAATTGGCGGGGCGCAGCAAAAACATTGGCATGGAACGGCTCTCCGTTGCCACTATAAAGGAGATACCGGTTTTGCTGGGTGAGAAAGACGCGTTCAAATCCCTCCAGTTATTACCGGGCGTCTCCAACCCCCGCGAAGGATTCGGCGGACTTTACGTACGCGGCGGGTCGCCGGATCAGAACCTGATCCTGCTGGACGGCGCGCCGGTTTACAACGCCTTTCACCTGTTTGGCTTTTTATCGGTATTCAATGTCGACGCCCTGCAGGGTATCGACCTGTACAAGGGCGGTTTTCCCGCCCGCTACGGCGGCCGCACCGCGTCGGTGGTCGATGTTCGGATGCGCGAGGGCAGCCGCGACGGTTTTCACGGCAGCGGCGGCATCGGTCTGCTGGCCGGGCGGCTCACCCTGGAGGCACCGCTGTTCAAGGATAAACGCGCTAGCGTCCTGGTCTCCGGCCGCCGCACCTTCGCCGATCTGCTGCTGCGCCCCCTGCAGGGCAACGAAAACCAAACCAGCCTCTATTTCTACGATGGTTCGGCTAAAGTCAACTACGACCTCAACGCCAAAAACCGGCTGTTCGTAAGCGCCTACGCCGGGCGCGACGAGTTTTCCAATACCAACACCTCCTTCGGCGGAGCCGAGGAAACCGACGGTTTCAACTGGGGCAACCGCACCCTCACCGCCCGCTGGAACCGGGTGCTGGGTGCGCGGGCGTTCCTGAACGTGACGGCCATTTACAGTGACTTCGATTTCACCATCGAAAACCAGGAATACGCCCGCGATTCCAGCTACGTGCTGCGCTACGTCAGCGGCATCCAGGACGTGGGCCTGCGCGCCGCCATCGATTGGCACCCGCTGCCCGCGCACACCATCCGGGTGGGCCTGGAGGCCACCCGCCACGAGTTCACCACTTCCGCCCTGGCCCTGCGCGGCAATTCGGTCGACTCGTCGGGAATCAAACCGCCCGCAGCCGTGCCCGCGCCCGAATTCGGTCTCTACCTCGAAGACGAATTTACGCCCTCCAGCCGCCTCACCATCAACTACGGCCTGCGCGGCGCGGCCTTCCTGCCCGACTCGGCCGACGCCTACCTCAGCCTGGAACCCCGCCTGTCGGTCCAGTACCAGCTGCGCACCAACACCGCCCTGCGGGCCGGTTATGCCTTTAACCGGCAGTATTTGCACCTGCTCTCCAACTCCGGCCCCGGCCTGCCCACCGACCTCTGGGTAGCCGCCTCCCGCCGGATTCCGCCCCAGAGTTCCCGACAATTTTCCCTCGGCCTGGCGCAAGACTGGCCCGAATCCGGCTGGTCGGTGGGCACGGAGGTTTATTACCGGCGGCTGCAAAACGTAATCGGCTACCGCAACGGGGCCAGCTTTCTGTTGCTCGATCTGGCCGAAGACAATCCTCGCACGCAGGAGGTGGACGTGGCCGACAATGTCACTACCGGCGACGGCCGCGCCTACGGGCTGGAAGTGCTGGTCGATTACCGCCGCAACCGCCTCAAAACGCGCCTCGCCTACACCCTCGCCCGCGTGGAGCACCGCCTGGCCGACGTTAATAATTCCGCCTATTTCCCCGCCAACCAGGACCGCCGCCACGACGTCAACCTGTTCGGCACCTACCAGCTACGGCGCAACCTACTGCTGTCCCTCGCCTGGACCTACGGCAGCGGCGTGCCCACCACCCTGCCCCTCGGCATTTACCAATATAGCGCATCCCCCGGCTACCAGTTCATCGGCAATACCGCTTACCAGTACAGCGACCGCAACGCCTTCCGCCTGCCCGCCCTGCACCGTCTCGACCTCGCCCTGCAGTGGAAACGGACCCCCCGGTGGGGCGAAGCTTACTGGGAGTTCGGCGTCTACAACGCCTACGCGCGCGCCAACACCTTTTACTTGCGCTCCGAACGCGACCGCGCCCAGGGGCGTACCATCCGCCAGGTCAGCCTTTTCCCGGTGGTGCCCTCTCTTTCCTACAACTTCAATTTCTAAGACCCATGCGCCACATCCTGCTCTACCTGTTACTGGCCGGCGGTTTAGCCTCCTGCTCGGCGGAATTTTTCAACCAGGAAAGCGATGCCTACCAGATCCCCTTCGAGCATAAACTCGTCCTCCACGCCCTGCTCACCCCCCAGGATCCGCTCATCATCGTCGACGTTCGGCTCAACGAGCCGGCCACCGGTCTCCCGTCGGCTGATGCACCCCTCAACGGTCGCGTTACCGATGCCGAGGTAATGTTTTTCGGCCCGCAGGATTCCATCACCCTGCCCTACTTCCAGTGCAGAGGAGTGGCCGGCTATGCCGTTCCGGCGGAAGATTTTACGCTCACTCCCGGCACCGTTTATCAGATCGAGGCCCGCTGGAACGGTTTGCTCGCCACCGGTTCCCTGCGCATTCCCGATGCCGCCCCCTCGCCCGGTACCATCGCCCTGGACATCTACGAGTCGGAGGAAAACGATTTTCCCGAGACCATTGTCCAGACCACCATCGCTAACCTGCCCGGCGAGGAAGATCATTACCTCATCTACCACGATATTGAAGACCTCGACTCCACCGGTACCGTCACCTCCCGCCAACGCGATCTAATAGACTACCTGCGCGGCACCGACCGGCAGGGCAACCGACTGATCTTTAAGGAATTCGGCTTCCGCAACGAGTCGCGCAACATCCTCCGCATCTGCACCATAGAGCCGGCCTACTTCCGCTACCTCGACACCCGCTTCCAGGGTTCCCTGGTAGACGAAAACCCCTTCGCCGAGCCGGTCAACGTCTTCACCAACGTCGAGGGTGGGCTGGGGGTAGTAGCGGGGGGCAACTGCCTGAAGATCATCTTGCAGTAGGTCATTCGGGCGTCCCCCCTCCCTGCCGGTTGGGGTCGGGGGGTGATTAATGATTGAATGACTGAATGACTGAATGATTGAATGACTGAATGATTAGCTGCGCTGCTTCTCTCGATCATAAATGATCTTTCGAGGTGAATGACTGAATATTCGGGATGAATAAGGTGCGTACGTGACCTCCGGTCGTGGGGTGGTGTGTGACCTCCGGTGCGCGAGAGGTGTGACCTCCAGTCGCGCGAACTTGGCTCGCGCTATCTCCGGTCGCGGAGCGTGCCGTAAGTACGCACTCGGGACGCAATGGCGCATCCGCGCACCCGACGTGGGCGTCGGGGCCCCTTTTGATGCACCCGACGTGGGCGTCGGGGCCCCTTTTGATAAAATGCCCTTCCGGCAAGCGTAAAACAATTACTTTTGCGCCGCAAAACCGGACTGTTGGAATAACCCGCCCCCGGTCGAAACCTTCTTCATTTATTTCCTGCCGCCATGCCGCAAGTATCCCGCCGCTCGCTGACCGTTCCGTTATCGCCTTTCCGCAAGCTCATTCCCGCAGCCGATGCGGCCAAGGAGCGCGGTACGCATGTGTATCACCTCAACATCGGGCAGCCGGACATTCTCACGCCCCCGAGCGCGGTAGAGCGATTCCGGGCGCAGGAGTGGGACATTCTGGCTTACAGCCCCTCCGAGGGCCTGCCTAGTTACCGGCGCGCGCTGACGGGTTACTTCCGCCGTTTCGGCATCGACCTCACACCCGAGCAGATACTGGTGACCACCGGCGGTTCGGAGGCCATCCTGTTTTTCATGCTCGCGTGTTTGGACCAGGGCGACGAAGTCATTATTCCCGAGCCGTTTTACGCCAATTACAATGGCTTTGCCCATATTGCCGACGTACGGGTGGTGAGTATCACCGGCCGGATTGAGGACGGCTTCAGTCTGCCGCACCCCCGCGAGTTTGCCCGCAAGATAACGCCGCGCACCCGCGCCATTTTCCTCACCAACCCCAATAACCCTACCGGCTGTTGCTATACCCGCGAGAAGTTGGAAGAACTGGCCGCGATCGTAAAAAAGAACGACCTGTTCCTGTGCGTGGACGAGGTTTACCGCGAGTTTAACTACTCCAGCGATACGTTCTTCTCCGCCCTGCACCTGGCCGGATTGGAGGACCATGTGGTGGTGATCGACTCCGTCTCCAAGCGTTACAGCTCGTGCGGGGCGCGGGTAGGAGCACTGGTCAGCCGCAATCAGGCCATCCTGGACGGGGTGGACCGTTACGCCAAACTGCGCCTCAGCCCTCCCGGTCTGGGCCAGCAACTGGCCGAACTAATGCTGGACGACGATGCCGCCTACCTGGAGGGCGTAAAGGAAGAATACGAGCGGCGGCGCGACACGGTATTTCGCCGCTTGCAGCAGATGCCCGGTGTGTACAGTTACCGGCCCGGTGGGGCCTTCTACTGCTTCGTACGCCTGCCCGTAACGGACACCGAACACTTCTGCCGCTGGCTACTGGAAGATTTCAGTTACCGGGGGGCCACCGTGATGCTCTCCCCCGGTCAGGGCTTTTACGCCACCCCGGGCCTGGGCATGGATGAAGCCCGGATCGCTTACGTCCTGAACGAAACCGATCTGGAGGCGGCCATGGATTGTCTGGCCGAGGCCCTGCGGGTCTATTCCGGGGAAGAAGCCGATTTGGTAGCGGGAAGAGTGACGCGGCAGGCTATTGGACGGTAGCCGCCCGGCAGGTATGGCCTGCACCCGGTTGGCGGCTGAAGGGCGATCTAGAATATTTTGTTTGCAAAGTCATTACGGCAATCGGGGGGGGGCCAACACGGTACTTACACGGCGGTAAGTGATTGCATTGGCTTTGATTGAGTACATTTGTGGCCAGCAACCCGTTTGTCTTACTCATTTATGACCGCAAATTTTCGTGCACTCGACTTTCTCATTATCGGTCGCTCGCTGCTTTCCAGCGTGGGAGACCGCAATGCCGAGGTATACCGTTCGCTGATTCGGGAGTTATCGCGGATGGGCCACCGCACGACTTTTCTAGAACACCGGCCGTCGGCCGGGGCACCGCCCCTGGATATGTTGCGCAGCCCCTACTGCGAGGTATGGAGCTACGAAACGACCGACCAGATGCTGCGCGATTACCGGGCCGCCGTGGAAAGTGCGGACGTGGTACTATTAGGTAGCGGAGTACACAATGCACGCCGCGTGGCCGATTGGGTGGTGGCCGAAGCCAAGGGAAGGCGGGTATATTATGATCTGGACTTATCTTACACCTTACATCACCTAAACGGTGACCTCGGCGAAGAATCCTACGAAAAGTGCCTGAGCAGCGAAAGCCTGCGTGATTTCGATCTCTACCTTTCCACCTCCGGTGGGCCGCGCCTGACCCTGATGGAAACCAATTACGGCGCGCCGCTGGCGCGGCCGCTGTTTGCCAGTATCGACCCCTACTATTATTATCGGACGGATGCCGACATCAAATATGACCTCGGGTTTTTGGGGAACTACAAATCTGACCGGACCGAACGACTGGCAGAATTATTTCTGGAACCCGCCCGCTGGACCCCCAACCGTCATTTTGCGCTGGCCGGCGACGGCTATGATGATACGCACACCTGGCCGACTAACGTAACCCACGTAGATCACCTGCCGGTGACCAACCATGTGGACTTTTATAATCGGCAGGGAGCCACCTTATTTATCACGAATGCGAACCGCCGTGAGGTAGGTTACAGCCCTACTTCCCGCCTGTTCGCCGCCGCCGCCTGCGGGGTGCCCATTTTATCCGATCGGTGGGATGGACTGGAATCTTTCTTCGAACCCAACCGGGAAATCTATGCGGTAGACGATTGCAACGGCGTACTGGACATCCTCTACCAGACCGAAGCCGCCGACCGCCGCCGCCTGGGCGAGCGCGCTCGCGAGCGGGTACTGGCCGAGCACACGGCCGCGCAGCGGGCCAGACAATTCATGGAATACCTGGAGGAGGTAATGGACTGATTTCCTCCTGAAATCAATAAGTCATGGCAACCAGTCGTAAGCGATTTTTCCGCTCGCTGGGCACGATGATCTCATTGGCTGCTACCTGAAGGCCGTCACGAAAGCGAAGGCGCAGATCGAGGTTGCGGGTGTTGAACAGGCTGTTGCGATCGTACTGACCGAGGCCGTTAATGACGTATTCGGAGACGGTGTTTTCGTAGCGGATCTCGTCGTTAAATAGAAAGCGTAGCGCACGCGGGCCGCGTAGCAGGAAGAAGGAGGAGAAGGCCCCCTGGTCGTCTTGGGAGTACTGCTTTTTGTGGAGGATATTGGTCCAGTGCGGCGTACCGTCGGGGTTAACGGCGAGGATGACGAGTTCGTCGTAATGATAATCTACTAGTACACGGCCACCGGTATCATAAAGCAATCGGTTACCGGTGGTGGTAGTGCGTCGCTCGGCCTGACGATTGCGCTCGGTAATGAGCACCAGGCCGCCATCGCGGCGCAGGACGCCGTCGCGGATGCTGATCTCGTCGATGCCTTTGTTGTTGCGTAGCTTTTTGCCCTCCACGCCTTCCACCAGATCCTGGGAGAAGGGAATGAAATTAATGAGGTAAGAATCGGGGCTGCCGCTTTGGAAGGCCAGGAAAAAATAGCCGGTAGCGCGGATCAGGTCCTTGTTGGAATAGAGGCCGCCGGCCACCAATCGGTCATTTACGTTGTCAAAGCGAAAAAAGACATCGTAGGTGAGGCTGTCTCCGAGCGGAATGTCGTTCTTGATCACCTGCTGACCTTTTGCCGTATAAGTGTACAATTCATAGGTGTGTTCTTTGCGGCGACTTTGGAAATTGTCACGTTCCAGCGCAACGTGCATATTGCCCTTATTATCGATCAGGGCCTGCAAAAAGCTTTCGCCGAAGTAGAAATCGTCGGGCTGCAACTCATAGTGGTAAAGCAACTCCAGACCGTTCAGATCGATGGCGTAAGCGTCGATCTTATTGTTATCCTTTTCGGCATAAACAAGAACCTTAGTGCGGTCCTCGCTGCGCTCCATCTTCCACTCCGGCGTGGCGAACGTATAGCCCATATCAAACACGGTCGCGCTGTCGCGCAGGTTGGCGGCGGGGTCATAGCGGTCCACCCGCAAAAAGGTGTGGCTCTTATCCCGAAAGGTGTAGATCAGGTTAAAAAATCGCTCGTCGCTGATCACATCGACGATCTTGGTACTGCGCCCCATCAGTTCCAGGTCCTTCTCCCAGGTCTGCTGCATCCTCCGGTCGTAGCTGGTCACGATCTGCTTATTACTTCGATCCTGTAGCAGTAGGGTCTGACCACCCAGCTTACCCAGCAGTCGGTACTCGGTATCGGAGCGCAGGGGTAATTCATCTGAGATAGTAAGCGTCTGAGCAGTCAGGCCGGTACCAAAACAAGCGACAAGTAGGGAGAGGAGCAGTTTAAGGTGAGTCATGAACGGAATCGTTTTGGTGGGCCTGATGTTATCCTAAGTACGGCGGAAGCCGATTGTTTAGTATAAACGTCACCGGCCGTCCCAGGGATGTGCCGATACCCTGAGAATCACCAACCTACCTCACGGTAATGCCTGCTACCCGCCCATCGTCCGTCCGCAGCCAGTACAGGCCCGCCGGCAGACCGCTCAGATCCAGTGTGGTGCACATAGGTCCGGCCTGCGACCGGACACTCACCCGCTGTCCGTCGGTACGATATAATTGCCACCCAATATCCGGGTGGCCGGGTAAAAACAAGGGGCCGTCCGTCGGATTGGGATAGGCGGCCTCCTTGATCGAGGTTATGGACTCGACCGAACGAAGCAGGCCGGTTTCCTTCGAGCCGTCCAGGTCAACTGTCCGGAGGCGGTAGAGGCGGCGGCTTTTGCCGGTGGGCCAGGGCGTGCGATCGTGGTAAGCGTAAGTAGCGGGCTGATTAGCGGCAGCCGTACGGTGCAGCAGTGTAAATATCCGGCCGCCGTCGGAAGATACTTCCAACTCGAAGTGACTGACGCTCTCTTCCTGCCCGGTCTTCCAGGAGATATCCACGGATTGATCGGCGGGACGGAGGCGGGCAGTAAAATCAGTCAGTTCGGCGGGTAGAACGGTGTTATTGGGTGTACTGATAGTGTAAACGGCATAATTACGGGCCGGTACGTCGATGAGCAGGCGATTGGAGTTACTGACAGATACAGTGGGCTGAAAAGCACGTCCCGTCTGGTCGGTAAAAACAGTACCGGGGTTGACCTGACTGCTCAGGGCGATTTCGTGATCGACTTTGAGCGTACCGTAGCCGAAATTGATGGCCACGATCACCGCTTCCGATCCCACCCCGCCCTGCATCTGGAAGATAACACCCTGGTTCGGGCCGCCGAACTGGTAATCCGCTCCGCGGGTAGTACCGAAACGGTTAAGGTACTCTATGGTGGGAGAACCGAAAATGTGGTCGCGGTGCAATTGCATTAACTGACTAATAGGTGCCTGCAAACTATTGACCGGCGCATGGGGAATACCGGTTCCAAAAAAATCGGGGTAAAAAACGGTTGGGATACCGATGTCGTTATTGGTCAGGATGTAAGCATAGGCCAGCAGGGCGTTATTCTGGATCGGCTCGCCGGGGCCGCGAAAATCATGGTTGTTCACAAAGGTCACGGCACTGAAGCCCTCCAGATTGGTAGCGGCGGCCAGTGAGGCATTGAACAGGGTGCGGGCATCGTAACCGCCGTTGTCGCAGGCTTCCTTAAGACCGTTGCGGAGGCTGAAATCAAACACCCGCACGAGGGCCTGCGAGTTGGTGATGTTGGCATTGACCTCGTTGACCCACCCTGCCAGAACGCTAGGGTCGCCGTCAAAGACCTCGCCCACCACCATGTCGGGCGTGATGCCGCGATTATGCAGCTCATCCAGAATCTGAGCGACGAAAAAAGGTGGGAAGTGCTTCACTGCATCCATCCGCAGGCCGGTTACGCCGACACTGGTGAAGAGCCACTCCGTCCAGTCGGCGTAGGCACTCAGGGTGCTGGGGTTTTCCTGTACCACATCGTAGAAAAAGAGCGGGCTGTCGTAGTCCCCGCTCATGGTCGTAGTAGCTGTATTAGTACTATTAGGCCGGAAGTTTTCAAAGTTCATGCCGCCCTGACCGCTGGGCAAACCGGTAAAATCGGTGTAGGTCTGTACCTTCAGATTGTTGAGGTCGATGTTGAATCCCGCACCGCTAACGGGTTGGTAGTAAATGCCGTAGATACGGTGGTCGGAATAACCGCCGCCGGGGTTGGTCAGCGAGATGAGCAGATCGTCGCCGCCCGCCTGAAAATCGGCGGCCGAGATATCCAGACGAAACTCGTCGGTGTAACAACCGCTATATTCATAGAGGGTAGCCAACATATCCTGGTCCAGTAATACGGTATTGAAGGGCTGTCCGCAGTCGCCGCCGCCATTGGGTTCATTTTCGTTGATGCTGCCCTGGAAGGGGCGGCTCATCCCCGCTACCGTGGCGTAGAATTTATAAGTAAACGGACCGTAGCTCTGCGTTTTGGAACTGATCTTGATGTAATAGCTCCCCGCGCCGTAGGTGCCGCCGAGGGGCAGGCGGTAGCGAAAACGGTCGCTGGGGAACGGTGCCTTACCAGTTGTGAAATGAGTCTCGATATAAGCTTTCACGGCGGGGTTGTCCTCGGGGGCACCGCCGTCGCGGTGGTTATAGACCACGTCGGCTACGGAATTGATGCCGTTAGCGGCCAGTGCGTCGATCATTGCGTCCACCTGGGCGCGGGTGCCGACGCCAGTGGGGCCGAGGCCGTACTCGCCCAGGTCGTAGAGGTCCTTGGGGTCGTAGCCGTTACTGCAACTGCCGAAACTGGCGCGCGCCAGCGGCGGCAGCCAGACGTGCGTAAAGCCCGCCTGGCCCAGGGCACCGGCCTGGCCGGCCAGGCGAGTGGCCCAGGCCGGCGTGCCGGCCGGGGCATTGTTGCAGTTGGGTTTGGTGTAGTCCCAGTACCAGCCCTGCATCATAAAATCCTGCGCGCCGGCGGTGGTGCTTATAAAAAGGAGTAGCCAGAGGAGCGTCGTGATTCGTTGCATGATAGGTCAGAGTTAAGCGGACGCTAATTTACTTGACTTGCTTATATTTAAGGAATTATCTTTGAGCTTTCCCCAAAATTCTTCTTGCTTCTCCCACTCACTCGCTCCGTAATTCGGAGGCAAATTCGATCTTATGCAACGCTACTTCTACCTGTTTACTTTTTGTCTGCTGGCCGCTACCAGCTACACCCAGAACGGCCTGATCGGGACCGGCTTCGCTCCCGGTTGGAACAACCCGGCCGACATCTTGTCCTTTAGCAGCAGTGCGGAAATGACCCGCATTCTCACCGTCCAGGCCCCGGCCACGGGCGATCGCTACTTCCGGCTGGTGCGCAGTTGGAACGGCGATAACACGGAGTTCGGGCCGTTCGATTGTAATGATTTTAACCTGACTGGCCGGAGAAATTTTGATTACCAGAACATGGGTACCTGTAGTAACGGTGCCTTCTACATCAACGTGCCCGACATCACGTGGAACTACGTCTTCAAAACACCGACGCCAGACGTCACCAATGAGTTCATTTACTTCGAGATTCAGGGGCCGGTGCGGTCGATATTTGCTGTCGAACAACAGCCGGAGCCTAATGGAAGTGGAATGATCAGTTCTACGGCTACAGTATTAGTGGGGGCAACGCTAAATGATGTTATTTCATCCGGACAGGGCGTCTATCTCCGCTACACGACCAACGATTTCACCACGTCTACTGTGGTGCCCATGGATGACGCCGCCGCCGGTTTCTTCTTCAGCGGCGAAATCCCAGCCCAGCCCAGCGGCACCACCATTACCTACTACGTCTTTACCTCCGGTGACGGGGTAAACGCCACGCCCCTCGCCGACGGCGGCGATGCCGATTACCGCACCATCAACCGCGACGATAACAACGGCAATTTTTACGTCTACACCACCGACATTGCCCTGCCCGTCACTTATCGCGCCTGGGCCGGAACTCGCCAAACTGAGGGCGTACAACTCATTTGGGCCACCGCCACCGAGACCGGTGCGGGCTACTTTCAGATCGAGTGTAGTTCCGACAACGGCCGCAACTGGGACGTGCGCATCCGCCTGCCCGCCGCCAATTCGGCTACCGGAGCCGACTATGCCTACCTCGACCGGGCCGCACCCGCCGCAAGTCTTCAGTACCGCTTGCGTCAGGTCGATCTGGACGGGGCTTTCTCCTATTCCAGCATTTTATCCATTGCCGGCAAATCAGCAGCCTCTGCCATCCGCGTGTGGCCGCAGCCGGCGGGAGGGAAGCTATACCTGGATTTGCCGGCTGATTTGACGGATGCCCGCGTCGAACTGTTTGACCTGACGGGCAAGCGGGTGAGCAGTCGGATAATCGGCAGTTCTACCGAGCCGCTGGATGTGAGCATTTTACCGCGTGGCACTTATTTACTGCGAGTGAGCGGTGGACGAGAAGTAATCACCCGGAGGATCGTCTTGCAATAAGCCGTCACAACCTTACCAGCCGAAAATTTGTACATTTCGTCGATGAATCCAACCAATCGTATGTTCCAATTTCCCCCCTCGACCACTCGCTGGTTTTCTTTCCTGCTTTTGCTGATCCTTTCCATTACTACCGTTGCCGCCCAGACCGGCGATGAGGACGGCGACAAGGACAAGGACAAAAAGAAAAAAGAGAAGAAGTACGACGACGTCATTACCAAAGAGACCGAAACACAACAGGGTCTTTTTACCATTCACCGCCAGCCCGACGGTAAGCTGCTTTTCGAGCTACCCGTTGCATTGTTAGATGACGAAATTCTGGTCGTCAGCCGCATTTCCGGCCACGTTAAGGGACTGAACTTCGGGGGCGCGGGCATGAAATCCCGCCCCCAGCAGGTGATCCGCTGGCAACGGTTGGACAATCAGGTGCTCCTGCGTTTGGTGAGCTACAACAGCGTGGCTGATGAGAGCGACCCCGTTTACCGCAGCCTGCGCAATAACAATTTCGAGCCGGTCATCGGCAACTACGACATCATGACCTATGGCCCGGATAGCAGCTCGGTGGTCTTTGACGTGAGTAGCCTGTTCACTACCGACATTGCGATGATCGGTGCCCTGAGGGAGGATGAGCGAAAGAACTTTAAGATCAAGGGACTGGACAAGAGCCGTAGCCTGATCACATCCACCAAGGCCTTCCCGCAGAATGTGGAGATCCGTCACATCCTCACTTATAGCGGCGATTCATTGCCCAATAATCAGTTGACCAACAGTCTTTCGCTGGAGATGAACCAGAGTTTTATCCTCCTGCCCGCCGACCCGATGCGACCCCGCTACTTCGATGCCCGTGTGGGCTACTTTAGCCTGGAACAGACCAACTACAGTGCCGACGCCCAGCGGGCCGACAAACGCCGTTTCATCACCCGCTGGCGCCTGGAACCGGTAGACATGGCCGCCTGGGAGCGTGGCGAATTGGTGGACGTGAAGAAATCCATTATTTACTATATCGACCCCGGAACCCCCACCAAGTGGGCACCCTACATCAAGCAAGGAGTAGATGACTGGCAAAAGGCATTTGAGGCCATCGGCCTGCGCAACGCCATCATGGCCAAAGACGCCCCCACGCCCGAGGAAGACCCCGATTGGAGTCCGGAAGACGTGCGCTACAGCGTCATCCGCTACATTACTACCGACATTCAAAATGCCCAGGGGCCGCACGTTCACGATCCCCGCACTGGTGAAATTCTGGAAAGCGACATCCTCTGGTACCACAACGTGATGAACCTGCTCCGCAATTGGTACCTTATCCAGACGGCCGCCGTTAATCCCGATGCGCAAACCTCGCGCTTCAAGGACGATGTGATGGGCGAACTGATCCGGTTCGTCTCGGCCCACGAGGTCGGCCACACCCTCGGTCTGCCGCACAATATGGGTAGCAGCCCCGCCTATTCCATCGACAGCCTCCGCTCGCCGGGCTTTGTCCAGCGCAACGGCGTGGCCCCTTCGATCATGGATTATGCCCGCTTTAATTATGTGGCCCAACCCGAGGACAAGGGGGCCGGCCTAATGCCCAAGATCGGCCCTTACGATTACTGGTCCATTGCCTACGGCTATAAGCCGATGCCCAAAGTAGCTACCGCCGAAGCCGAGCGGCCGATCCTGAATAAGCTGATCAAGGAAAAAGCGAGCGATCCCATTTACCGCTACGGCCGCCAGCGCGGCAACGGTTATGATCCCAGCGCACAGACCGAGGACATTGGTGACAATGCCGTGACGGCCGGCAGTCTAGGCTTGGCTAACCTCAAGCGAATTTTGCCTCAATTACAGAAATGGACAGCCCGTGAGGGTGAAGATTTTTCTGACTTGGAAGAACTCTACGGACAGGTTATCGGCCAGTTACGCCGCTACACCGGCCACGTTGCCGCCAACGTTGGCGGCGTGCGGGAGTGGATGCGCAGTTCGGATGAAGACGACGTGATCTATACCACCGTACCCAAAACCGAGCAGGTTGCCGCCCTTAACTGGATTGGCGATAACGTGCTGACTACTCCGACTTGGCTGATCGACCAGAGTATCCTGCGCCGCATTGGGCCGGAAGGAGCCGAGGAAAAAGTCGGTGCCCTGCAGTCTTATGCCCTGCGGGTTATTTTTGACAAAGACCGCCTCCAGCGGGTCATTGACGGTACAGCTCTGGAAGGAGACAAGCAACTCGGGCTGGTGGAAATGATGGATGTCCTCTACCAAAGAGTATTCAAAAGCAATGATAAATCGGTCTACCAGCGTAATATCCAGCGGATGATGGTAGAGCGGCTCATTAGCACCATGCAGGAGCACGATGATAGCGATATCGGTGCTGCCGCCCGCCTGACCCTCACTAAAATTCGTAATCAGTACAGCAATTTTGGTAATGTCAATAGTCTGGATGCCGCTCACAAACAACAGTTGGTGGGCCGAATAAAAGCTGCTATGGAACCGGTAGTGGTGGCAAAATAGGGGAGTGAGAGATAATGAATTAATCCGCTGATGCTGTTTTCCCCAAATCTTGTTTTTCCGCTCCAATCTTCGTTAGGAAAAACATTTCGCAGTTTACAAGTTTCCACCGGCGACTTAGAACCATTGTCCTGCAAGCCCCTGCAGGTTAGCCCACGAGGAAGTGATACAAATTGTTCTAAAAGAGGAAAGGAGATAAATAAGCCATAATAACAAACAAAATTTTTTATTTAACTTTTTTTAAAAATAAAGTTTGTTTTATTCGCTTTTATTCGTCTATCCTGCCTATCTTTGTGCCAACACTTGATGACGCATGGATCGTTATCTTTTCCTGCTGAATTTACATCGTACTGATCGGGCTTGCCAGGGCCGGGTCAGAACTGGCTACAGCGTCTGAAACATACGCATTCTATTGCGACCGTCCTTCCGGTTGCCCGGAGGCTTCATGCCCGTGGGTGACTGGAAAAGAAGGGCGGTCGGCGGTGGCGGCGAGGGTGGGCCCTCCCAAAAAAGAGGGCAGCTATGTCAATTTACAAATTAACGTATATGTAAAAGGATGTATGTTAATAATTTATGCTCGATACGCTGCTAACAATCAATAGATTATGAAGGTTATTGGTACACATGAAGGTGAAATTTGTATACTCAAATTTGTGATTCAGCCTTTAATTTTTTGATTGTCAGATTATTAGGACTGATTGTGATCGGTGATCGAGGTAGCAAGTCTAATCTGTAAGAGCGTGTCTAAAATTTTAAGAACTGAGGATCAATGATTCGCTTCGCGGCTACTTCGTAGTTGAGGTTCCGGCTAGATAAAAAATTCGCTTCGCGGCTACTTCGTGGTGCACGCATAGCGGGTTATGTAAGTCAGTTTTTATGACGCCAGGTTTTTAAGTGCTTGGTTATCAGGAGGTAAAAATTTAGACACGCGCTCTAAAGTCAGTTAAAATTTTTGAAGCATCAGCGATTGCTCGTATTCCGGCATAAAAAGAAGTTTTTAATGTAGTTACATTTCATCCCTATATCTGATAGGACGCAAACCAGATTGTCGCACCAAATTCCTGAAAAATCGGTCCCACATGGTTTTAAGTTGGGCGAATAGGGCGGTAACGCTCACTTCTGTATCATATGCAGATTTCTCTCTGCGACAAATTGGTTTGCGCCCTGATACACCGTCATGTAAATTTATGCATTAGGCTTGTTGCGTTGATGACAGTCAATGGGTTATGAGGATAATTAGTATACGTGAAAGTGAAGTTATATACTTGAAATGGTAACTCAATCTTTAATTTGTTGATAGTCAGATTAATGTAAATAGGCGTAATCGGTGTCCGACATAACAAGTATTATGTACTAAAACCTTAGTATAATATGACGTTGTTGTAAAGATAAAAGAAGTCATAGATAATTTAAAATATAATTTGGAACAATGGCTCATCTGCACCTGTAGACAATTCAAAATTTGACGAGCAAATTGAAAAATAGTAAAAGTCAATCAAATATTTATTTTGCATATGTCTAAATTGCTGATTTTCTAAGCTAATCTCCATGTAATAACGGCGTCTAATATTGCTGTTAACACAAGTGAGCGTGGTGAACCACGTAGCTTGGCCACGCGGTAATTCGGGATACGCAACCGACCACATCGAATAATAGTGAGATGCAATAAACGATTTACTAATTTTTTTGAGCTGGTCAGATAATGATTCCGAATTATCATTTTTCCCAGCCCTCCCGCATGAGGCACCTGGAGGGGCGACGTAGGGCCGGGGCCTTGCCCCCCGCCCGGAGGAAGCGTGCGCAGCACCGAGCGAACAACGAAGCCCGCAAGACGCCGACCCCGGCCGGCGGCCGGGGACATGCCCAAAATAAAAGTGTTTCTCCACTAACGCTTGCCCCACCGAACACTGCCCGCCCTTCATCCGTAAAATGAGGTAAATCCCTCATCCCATGTCCACCCCCGCCCCCGCGCATCAGGAACACCTTGATTATCTGTTGACCAACCTGGAGGGCGAGTATGGCCGGCAGACCCGCTACAGCACCAAGAGCGCGATGGACCAACTGGTGGCCACCATCCTGAGCCAGCGGACCAACTATGCGGACGAGCGCAAGGCGTTCGATAAATTGCTGGCCACTTACGGGGACTGGGCGGGTGTGGCCGCCGCCCCGGTGGAGGGCATTGAGGCCTGCATCGTGACCAGCCGCTGGCCGGAGATCAAGGCCCCGCGCATTAAGGAGATCCTGAATCACATCCATGCGACCTACGGTAAATTTGACCTGCAATTTTTGGCGGATATGCCGGTGGAAGAAGCCCAGGAACTGCTGATGGCCCTGCCGGGGGTAGGGTTCAAGACTTCCACCTTTGTGCTGCTATTTAGCCTGCGCCAGCCGGTGCTGCCGGTGGATACGCACGTGCACCGGGTGAGTACACGCTACGGCCTGATACCGATGAAGATGACGCAGGCCAAGGCCCACGGCGCGCTGCTGGAGATGCTGCCCCGCACGGCGGACGCGTTGCTGAATTTTCACAAACTGCTGTTCAAGCACGGGCAGCAGATTTGCACCTACTCCAGCCCACGGTGTGAGAAGTGCGTGGTGAGCGACCGCTGCCGGTATGCCCTGGAGCGGGGGAGGGGGTAAGTTGGTCGTGTCTTTTATTCCCCCGAAAAATTATTCCCTTATGCATTCCTCCCCCGCCGTTTACTGGCTGAAGCGCGATTTCCGACTGGCCGACAACCCCGCCCTGAGTGCCGCGCTGGCCGCGCACGAGCGGGTGTGCGTGCTGTATGTGGTAGAAGAAGCGTGGCTGACCGCGCCGCAGACCTCGGCCTTTCACGTGCACGCGGTAACGGGGGCACTGGCCGACCTGCGCCGCCGGCTGGCGCATCACGCCGGAGCGGACGTGCTGGTGCTGCGCGGTGGCGCGCGCGAGACGTTGGAGCGAATGCACGACGCCCTGCCGTTTACGCACCTGTACAGCCACGAGGAGGTGGGGGTGAACTGGACGTACCAGCGCGACGAGGTGGTCCGAGCCTGGTGCCGCGAGCGGGGGGTGACCTGGACCGAGGAGCGGCAGACTGGTGTGTTCCGGGCCTTTGGTGACCGCGATAAGCGGCACCTGCTGTGGAAGAAATTTACCCTCGCCCCCCTGCTGCCCGTGCCGATGAATGCCGACCTGGCCCGACTGGTGCGCCCAGAAGTGTGGTGTGCGCTGGATGAGCGGTCCGACGCGCCATTCACGCTAGCGGATACCGCCTACGAACTGAGCGAGGGGCAGCGCGAACACGTGCAGCCGGTGAGCGAGACGGATGCCGAAGAAACCCTGCGCAGCTTTTTATACGAACGGGGGCTGGAGTACCGGGGCGGCATCAGTTCGCCCCTGACGGCCTTCGAGGCGGGGTCTCGGCTGTCGGTACACCTGGCCTGGGGAACGCTGACGGGCAGGCGGGCCTACCAGGCGGCACTGGCGCGAAAGGAAGAACTGAAACAGTCGGAGGCGGAGGATGCCGGCCGCTGGCGGTCGTCGCTAACGGCCTTCCAGTCGCGCCTGCACTGGCGGGACCACTTTATTCAGCGGCTGGAAACGGAACCGCAAATCGAATTCGAGCCGCTGAACAAGGCTTATGAAACCCTGGAGTATAAGGACGACCCGGTCGATTACGAAGCCTGGAAAACCGGCCACACCGGCTTTCCACTGGTGGATGCCTGTATCAGGTGTTTGCTAGGCAGCGGGTTCGTCAATTTCCGGATGCGGGCCATGCTGACTTCCATCGCCTGCCACACCCTGCACTTGCACTGGAAGAGCCTCGACTTTCCCGATGGCGCGCATGTACACCGACTATGAGCCCGGTATCCACCTGAGCCAACTGCAAATGCAGGCCTCGGTGGTGGGCATCAATACGGTGCGGATGTACAGCCCCCACAAGCAGATCATCGACCAAGACCCAGAGGCGGTTTTTATCAAAGAATGGGTGCCCGAACTGCGGGAATTTGCTGCTAAACAGATCCAGGAACACCGCCGGGAACCGCTGGGCGACTACCCCGGCCAAACGGTGGACTGGTGGGAGAGCTCGCGCGCGATGCGCGATAAAATCTGGGCCATCAAAAAGCTACCCGCAACCAAGGAGGAAGCCCAACGGGTATACGACAAGCACGGCTCGCGGCGGAGCGGACCGAAGAAGAAGAAAACCGCGGCAAAAAAAAGTGATAAAGTAACTCCGGAAAAGTAGTCGGCCGAAAGTCCAACCGGCGAGTAAGTCACCCGACGGGTTGCAGGCCGGCCCGCCAACTCCTATCTTAGGAAAATGAAATGGACCATCTCCTTATTACTACTGGTCTTCTGGTCGGGTCTATCGGCCCAGGCGACTACCCGCGGCCGCGTGCTGGACGCCGCCACCGACCAGGCCCTAGCTTATGTGCAGGTGGCCGTGACCGGCACCAGCCGGGGCACCCTGACCAATGAGGAAGGGGCTTTCGTCATCGAGTCGGAGGCCGGGGATACGCTTTACATCAGCTATCTGGGGTACGAGTTGCGGCGGATCGCCGTGCGCGACCTAGCTAATGGGACAGTCATTCGCCTCCAGCCCCAGCAATTCGAGTTGCCGGAACTGCTGGTGAAGGCCGAAGACCCTTACCTATATAACTTGCTGCGCAAGTGCGGCCAGGTGCTGCGCCGGGCCAAGCAGGCGGAGGCCAAGACTTACTTTGAGGTCAGCACCAACTCGGACGGGCAGCCGGTGGAACTGGTGCAGTGCTACTATAACGCCACCGTGCGGGCGGCGGGCGTGGACCGCCTGGACCTGAAGAACGGCCGCGTGGGCCTGGCCGCCGTGGGGGAATTGAACTACGTGAATCTGAACACCACCCGCGCCCTGAGTTTGCTGGATCTGGCGCGGAATAGCCCGCAGTTTCCGGCCACGCCCTTGCAATTAGGCCGCAAAGAGTTGTACCGGGAATACATGCTGCGGGAACTTCCTTCGGCTGCCGACGACGGGCTGGTGCGGGTGTTTTGCCTGCCGCGCCGGGATACGGTCAATTTTTTCGGCGCGGAAATTTGGGTGGATGCGGAGAACTTTAACCCCGTGCGGGTGGAACTGCGTCAGGAGAACCTGAGCCGGCACCCCTTCGTCCCCATCCTACCGGAATCACAGTTACGGGATTTTAATATCGAACTGACCTATACCTACATTCAGGCCAAAAACGGCCCGCTTTTGAGCCACCTTGAGATGGACTATGACCTGAACCTCTACCACGACCGGGACGTGGGGCAGTGGGTGAAAACACCTTTTCGTACGACCGGATTGATTCATTGCTACGATTACGAGGGAGCGTTTAAACTTCCTTACTTCAAGTATGAGGGGCCGTATAGCGACTACCGCAAAATATCTTTCCTGCCCTACAATGCGGTGTTTTGGGCACAACCGCAGGGGCTGGAGCTGACCACCGAGCGGGAGCGGCAACTGGCTTACTTCGAGGAAAACGGATTGGTGCTTAATTTTGAGGATGTTTTCCTGGGTGACTACGCGTTCTTCGAGGATAACAATGTGCGCTGGACCCCTGACGTGCGGATGCGCTTTAGCACGGAGGAAGAACAATCAGACAATTCCAGGGAGGTGAATCCGGCACTAAGCGCACGGAAGGACGACGTGATGATCGGCGTCCAAATCTTTCTGGACGTGAACGAAGTGAGTGACAGCCTGCATTGCTTTTCCACCACCATCCTGGACATCGGGCAGACTTACCATCACCGGGAGCGCCATGAATACACGGACTGTTTCCTGAGCATCTTTTTCGACCTGTGCGAGATCGAGCGCCGGGAGATGATGAAGCGCTTGGACCGGCGGAATAAGCTCGACTATGCGGCGGTGGAGGAAATTTACCTTTCGACCGCCCGGAGTATCGAGGAATTACGGCAACGTTATTTCTACGAGACCAAGCTAGGTGCCGACCTGGGGAAGCTAGAACGCTACAATGCCACGGTGCTCCGCGAATTGGGTATTGATAACATCAAGTTACTCGGGCCGCAGATGGAAGTAATCATCGACGAATAGCTTATTACGAGTAAATCAACTTCAACAAACTGCTCCACTAAATGCCCTCTCTCGCCCTCTACTGGCACCGCAACGACCTCCGTCTCCACGACAACCCCACGCTGGCGGCCGCCCGCGCCGATCACGATCTGGTGCTGCCCGTCTACTGCTTCGATCCGCGCCACTTTCGGATGCTGGACCTCGGCTTTCGCAAAGCGGACATCAAACGGTTCTACTTCCTGATCGACTGCCTGCGGCACCTGCGCGACCTTTACCGGGAGCGGGGCGGAAACCTGATAATCATGATGGGCGAACCAGAGGAAGTTATTCCCCGCCTGGTGCAGCGGTACGGCGTAGTAAAAGTTTATGCGCAGGAGGAAATAGCCTCGGAAGAAGTGGGAGTGGAACAGTCCGTAACCGCCGCCCTGGAGCCGCTTGCCGTGCCGCTGGAACTCATCTGGGGCCGCACGCTCTACCACCGCGACGATATCCCCTACACCGCCGCGGAGATACCGCTGACGTCCAAGACCTTTCGGATCAACGTGACCAAAAAAACGGAGGTGCGGCCGCTGGTACCAACGCCCGATCGAATAAGTGTGCCGGATGACGTAGAGTGGGGAGAATTGCCCACGCCGAGCCAGGTCGGTTATACGCAAAAAGAGGAACGACCCGACTACCAGCCCTTCGTGCCCGGGGGCGAAACCGCCGCCCTGGCGCGCCTGCGCTACTACACCTACGAGACCCACCTGGCCCAGGGTTACAAGCGCACCCGTAGCCGCTCGCACGGCATGGATTACAGCAGTAAGTTTTCGGCCTGGATGGCAGTGGGGTGCCTTTCGCCACGCACCGTATACCACACCATTAAGGAGTACGAGGCGGAAACCAAGAAGAAGAACGGTACGTGGTGGCTGATCTTCGAGGTGGTGTGGCGCGACTATTTCGCCTACACTCACCTGCGCTTCGGCGACAAAGTATTCGCCGCCGGCGGCATCAAAGACCGGGAAGTGGAATGGAGCGAAGACCGCGAACTGTTTGATCGCTGGTGCGCCGGCCGCACGGGCGTACCCTTTCTGGACGCCCACTTGCGCCAACTTACGGCTACCGGCTTCACCTCCAACCGGGGGCGCGTCAATGCCGCCAGTTTCCTGACCCGCGACTACAAGATCGACTGGCGCTGGGGAGCCGCCTGGTTCGAGTCGCACCTGCTGGACTACGACGTGAGCAGTAACTGGCTGAATTGGAATACCCAGGCCACGGAAATCTACTACACCAACCCCGTCCACCAATCGCTGAAGTACGACAAGGCGGGCAACGTATATCCTGACCTGGCTGCCGGAACTGAAAGCCCTGCCCGCGCCCTATTTTCACGCGCCCTGGTTGGCTCGGGAAGACGAAGTCACGGACCTGACCGGCCTGGACTACCCCCAACCGCTGGAGGTGTACAAGAAATGGGGGAGGTCGATTGGGAACATCAGAAAGCTGATAGCTTGACATTGCAGCACAGATTCAGGCAATCGGTTGGCCGAAGAGACCTACCCCTGCTTGCGGCGCGTCTTCTTGTCAAACAACTGCGTACGCGCTTTCCCCTTGGGTTTACCCTTTTTATCCACCTTTGTTTGCACGTTATCAGCCGCCGGGCAGCCGGTGCCGCGGTTACAGGAAGGGGCGAGGGCCAGCACCAATGCGAGGCCGCAGTAAACAAGAAGACGTTTCATACCGTTTGCGTTGGAGACCGGGATAACGGGGGGCAGAGGGCATAAAGTGCCCGGATTTGCTACCTTTTTAGCGTTTTTCGGTCCGCAACGCAACAAATCACCCCGTAAAGTTGCTAACGTTGTTGTTGCGGCTACCTTGCCGCTACAATTTTATCATCAAAACCAAATCTACCGATGAACAAAGGAGATCTTATTGCCAAAATCCAGGACGAAGCCGACCTGACTAAGGCCCAAGCAGAAAGCGCGCTGAACACCGTACTCGACACCATCAGCAGTGCCCTGAGCGAAAAAGAAAACGTCCAGTTGGTCGGTTTCGGTACCTTCTCCATCTCGGAGCGTTCCGCTCGTGAAGGCCGTAACCCCCAGACGGGAAAAACCATCCAGATTGCCGCCAAGAACGTCGTGAAGTTCAAGCCCGGTAAGAAACTGACCGAAATGGTTCAGGAGTAATATCCGCTTGGTCATCCGTGATCAAAAAAACCTGAGGGT
This sequence comes from Lewinellaceae bacterium, assembly GCA_963710215.1. Classification (GTDB taxonomy): domain Bacteria; phylum Bacteroidota; class Bacteroidia; order Chitinophagales; family Saprospiraceae; genus Neolewinella. The sequence goes on from CAVPZP010000037.1 coordinate 299,480, forward strand.
AGGCCGGAACTCGTTCCGTGCCTGCCCTTTTACTTTTGTATTTCCTCACTCCACCCCACCGGGTCGCTATTTTCCGCCCCTCGGCAAACAAAAGCACCCGGGGCGGGTATAGTCTAAGATCGCTCGCCGGTCCGTACACCCTTCTACCAGCAAAAAAATCACCCACTCACTATGGCGGATATTAAGGAACTAAAACGCATCGCCTCTCAGGTCCGGCGCGACATCATCCGGCAGGTTTACCTCTGCCAGTCCGGCCACCCCGGCGGCGCACTCGGTTGCGCTGACCTGCTCGTCGCGCTCTATTTCGACGTGATGAAGCACGACACCGCTTTTAATATGGAGGCCCACGGTGAAGACGTATTCTTCCTCTCCAACGGCCACATCTCACCCGTCTGGTACAGCACCCTGGCCCACGCGGGTTACTTCCCCACCGAGGAACTCAAAACCTTCCGCGAACTGGATTCCCGCCTGCAGGGGCACCCCACCACCCACGAACACCTGCCCGGTATTCGGGTCGCCAGCGGCTCGCTGGGCCAGGGCATCTCCGTGGCGGCCGGCATGGCCACCGCTAAAAAGATGGACGGCGACGACCGCACCGTGTTCGTCCTCACCGGCGACGGCGAGCAGCAGGAAGGCCAGATCTGGGAAGCCGCACTGTTCGGCCCCGACCGTAACCTCAATAACCTCGTGGTTATCATCGACCGCAACCACCAGCAGATCGATGGACCCACCGAAAAAGTCATGGCCCTGGGTGACATGGGGGCCAAATGGACCGCCTTCGGCTGGGATGTCCGCCACATGGACGGCAACAACATGGAAGAAGTAGTTAAAACCCTCCACGCCGCCGCCAAAGATCGCGGCCCCAAACCGGTCTGCATCGTCATGGAGACGGTCATGGGCAAGGGCGTCAACTTCATGGAAGGCAGCCACAAGTGGCACGGCTCGGCCCCCAGCAAGGAGCAGGCCGATGATGCCCTGTCGCAGCTGGAAGAAACCCTCGGTGACTTCCCCGCCGAAGGTATTTAGACCCTTCCGGCCCCTCCCCCGTAACGGGAGTTACTCATCAGGTGCCGAGCCGGACAACTACCTGCCTCGCACCAACCTTCCACCTTACAAGAACCTCATCCATGCTTTCCCTCGATAAACTTCAATCCACCGGCAAGCGCGCCACCCGCGAGGGTTTCGGTGCCGGTATCGCCGCCGCCGGCGAAAAGCACGACAACATCATTATGCTCACCGCCGACCTGCGCGGGTCCATGAAGGCCGATGATTTCATCGATGCCCACCCCGACCGGTTCGTGCAGTGCGGCATCTCCGAAGCTAACATGATGGGCGTAGCCGCCGGTCTGGCCACGGCGGGTAAAATCCCCATGGTCACCACCTTTGCCAATTTCGCCACCGGCCGGGTTTACGATCAGATCCGCCAGTCGATCGCCTACTCCGACAAAAACGTCAAGATCTGCGCCAGCCACGCCGGTCTCACCCTGGGCGAAGACGGGGCCACTCACCAGATCCTCGAAGACATCGGCATGATGCGGATGCTGCCCGGCATGACGGTCATCAACCCCGCCGATTTTAACCAGACCAAGGCCGCCGTGGTCGCCATCGCCGAGCACCAGGGTCCGGTATACCTGCGCTTCGGCCGCCCCGGCTGGCCCATCTTCATCCCCGAAGACCAGGAGTTCGTCATCGGCAAAGCCCTCCACCTCAACGAGGGTAGCGATGTCACCATTTTTGCCACCGGCCACATGGTCTGGCAGTCCGTGGAGGCCGCCCGCAAACTGGCAAAAGAAGGCATCAGCGTCGACCTCATCAACATCCACACCATCAAGCCGCTGGACGAGGAAGCCGTCATCGCTTCAGCCAAAAAAACCGGTGCCGTGGTCACCTGCGAGGAACACAACCGCTACGGCGGCCTGGGCGGTGCCATTGCCGAGGTGCTGTCCGCCAACCATCCCACGCCCCAGGAATTCGTGGGCACCGACGATACCTTCGGCGAGTCGGGCACGGCCATGCAACTACTCGAAAAATACGGCCTCGGCATCGACGACGTAGTGGCCGCCGCCAAACGCGCCCTCAAGCGTAAGTAGATCGGTCCCGGCATGATCTAGTGCAAACGCAGTATCGGCTTCGGTCGGTGCTGCGTTTTCTTATTTCGGGCGTGCCCGCCGGCCTAACGGCCGGCGGTCGGTCCCTTCCGGGCTTCGCTGTTCGCTCGGTGCTAACGCACTAAACCCTCCAGGCACCTCACGCTCATGTTGCGGGCCACGATCCTCGGATCGCGAAACAAAGGGTCACGATCCCCGGATCGCGGAGGTATCCATCACCGCCGTGAGCGGCATGGGACTTCGATACAACCTTCCAGGTCCGGGAACCTGAATCCTTGCCATCCCACAAGTCCGGCAAACCGACCGTTACCGGAACATTAACGACGGCGGTCAGTTATGCTACCGACGCGCAGCTAATCCCTGTTTCGCTTACCACTTATTTCAAAAAACCCACACTATTCATG
>CAVPZP010000038.1:0-123341 GCA_963710215.1 Lewinellaceae bacterium
GAAAGCCGATAAGGCCGTGTACCTGTCTGACGGCGGGATGCTGTTGCTGGGCAGCGGGCTGAACCAGTTTCAAGACCAGCAGGCCTATGCCTGGAAAATCGACGCGGATGGTAATCTGCTCTGGTCGATTGATGACGGTAATGAGCTAAGCGGCGACGCTTATACGGATGCCGTGGAAGTGAACGGTTCCATTTACCTGACCCTAAATATTGACGTTTTTGGGGACTTCGACCGGCAGGCGTGGCTGTATCGCTATGATCTGGATGGCAACCTGGAGGGTCTGGTGCAGTTGGAAGACCCCAGTGGTAACCCGATCCAGGTTAATGCCATTGCCACCGGCCCGAATAATTCGTTGATCGTGGGCGGGATCACCTATCCCCCCAACGCTTTAGGCACGGGCTGGGTGCGGCGGCTAAATGCGGCCTTGGCACCGGTGGGTACGTTTGAAACCAATTTGGGAAGTCAGGTTCTCGATCTGTTTGATAACGGTTCGGGTTTTTACTCCATCCTTTCTTCAGTTACTCCCTTTTCGGAAGAGGGCTGTTTGGTCTTTCAATCCTATTTCTCCGGCGATTTGTTTCTCGAACGCCGCAACAGCAATTTCGAACTGGATTTTGTTTTTGTGATCGGCGGGGTCACGTATGATCAGTATATTGATGCGGAGGTAAGCCCGGACGGCCGGGTGGGTATTCTTGGTGCCACGTATTGTTTAGCGGATACGGGAAATACCGGCCCGCTGAATGTAGCCCGTATCAACGGCAGTCTCCGGCCCTACTGGGTGGCCGAGGTGGATGTAATCGGGGAAACGGCAACGACGGCAATTGCGCTTCCCGGCGGGCTACCCGTATTTGGTCAAAGCTACGAAGCACCCGTGGCCCTGGTGCCGTCCGCGTGTAGCCCGAACGGCTGGATGGTGCTGGCGGAGTTGAACAACTTGAATGGCACAAATAATCAGTATCTGGATATTTACGATCCAGTGGCGGGGAGTTCGGAAAACAGATTTATTTACGCGGAATCTAATTTTGAAACCAGACTTTGTGATCTGGCCCGCGGCGCGGAGGATAATTTTTATCTGGCAGGCACCGGCGGCCAGCCCGGCGGCGGTCAGTACCTGATGCTGCAGCTGGTGGAAGGCGACGGCTGTGCATTTCCGGCCGTGGGTTGCGATGAGTCGGAGGAGATAAACTGTACTGATGGGTTTACCTTATTCCGCAATAATTTCGAGGCGGACAATTCACTCGATTCCGGTAACTACGGCTGTGCAAACGCCGGATCGGAGCACGACGGGCCGGACCAGGTCTACCGTTTCGAGGCCATCCCCGGCCGGGACTTTACGGCCACCTTGTTGTCAAATGGCATTGATCTAAATCTTTTCGTGTTCGCGGAGTGCCCGCTGGATGCCGGGACCGGCCCGCTGACGTGTGTGTTCAACAGCCAAAACACCCTGGAGGCCGACGGGACCAATTTTGAAAACATCTATATCGACAATCTACCTCCCGGCACCTACTACCTGGTAGTGGACGGCCGGACTTCGGACGACGTGGGTGAATACGAACTGACCCTGAACTGTGCCACCGGCTTTGTGTGTGATTTCGGGTTTTTCGCGCCCTGGGATACCCTGGGCTGTGGCATGATTGTCTCGGCGAATAACGTTTTGTCACAGGGGGTGAGCAATGGGGTATCCAACTACTGCGGTAGCGTGGGAACCACTTCCAACTCAGCGAATACCGGTTTGACCGGACCGGAAAAGTTTTTCCACGTCAATATTTATGAAAACGGCTTATACACCTTCACCGTGACGCCGAATACTTCGGAATTGGAGCTGGATGCTTTCCTGTTCACGGGGGGAGATGGACTTCTTGATGACATATTCGTAAATGACCTTTGTGGAGCGTATACGAACTGCCTGGTGAGTTCATCCGGCCAGGGGCCGGGCTTGACCGAAACGTTTACCGTGGCACTGGAAGCGGGCGAAAATTACGTGATGGTGATCGACGGCAAATTTGGCAGTGAGGGCACCTTTACGGTGGGGATGACCTGTGAGCCGCCGCCCTGCGACCTGATCGGCTACAACATTGCCTGCGACGACCTCAGTTGGTACACCCAACCCTCGGGTAATTATGTGTTTACCTCAACCGACGCTGCGTTCACTACCACCTTTGAGTGGCAAATCAACGGCCTTCCCGTTTCCGAGACGGGTCTCAGTTGGGATGTATCAGCCAACCAACTCTTCATCGACTTGTCGGGGGTAAATGGAGGCAGCTATGAGGTTTGTGCGCCTTTTCTGAATGAGGAAGGCTGCGTGAATTATTGTTGCCAGGTTATTTGCGACAATACGCTCATCGAACCCTACACCCTGGACTTCTCTTTCACGGACGGCGGCTTTGACTTCGAGATCAGCGGCGACGGCGTCACTCAGCCCTCCTGGTTTTACTTCGAGGACGGAGAGACGGAACCCACCGACTTCGGTAGCGGATTTAATGCGTTTTTGTTTGCGCCGAATACGTGCGAAATACGCACTATTTACGCCCGTTTCTTCGACATCACCACGCAGTGCTGGCGGACCGTCAGCGAGGAGTTTTTCCTTTGCGATCCCTTTCAGTGCGACGAGGTCAGCGGTATTTTCAATAGCTCGACCAACGACTGGATCATTACGCTGAACGACCCCGGCGCGGGCTTCATCCAGTGGCGCGACGACGATGCGCTGACCAACTTCTCGGAAACGAGTAACCAGCTCACGCTCAACTTCGACAACGAGTGCCGCACCCGCACCATCACCGTTCGCTACCGCGACGGCAATGGTGTCCGGCGCATCTGCTGCCTGCGGTTTTTCTTCTGTGATCCTTACGATTGTGCGGACATCACGGATACCTACAACGAAGATGACAACAGCTACTTTCTGGGGGCAGCCGTACTATTCGGGCCGGGTCCGATCGTATGGTATGATGACGATACTAATCAACCGCTCGGTAACGGTATTACGGTAACCCTGCCCTTCGATGGCGAATGCCGCACCCGTAATATCAGCGTGCGCTATTTCGACCCGAATGGAGTGTTCCGCATCTGCTGCCATACCTTTGAGTTCTGCGTGGAAGACGAGTGCGACGATCCCGTGTTTAGCGAGGATTGCGGAGACCTGGAGTTTTATGCCGTCGATCAGTTTAATTACTACTTCGCTACGGATAACGGAGATTTCATCGATGCCGACTTAAATCCTGTCGCGGACTGGGTGATCAACGGCCAGTCGGCGGAAGACCTGGGCCTCAGTGCCGTTATGACCATTAATTTGAATGGTCCCGAGACACTGGAAATCGAGTTCACGCCCGAGCAAAGCGACGAGTATCAAATCTGCTACCCCGTACTGGACGATAACGGCTGCGTTAATTACTGCTGCGAAACCTTTTGCATTAATGTGATCGTGGAACCCTACGTGGTCGACTTCAGCTACAATGCCGGTGAAAACGGTTTTGACTTGTCGCTCTCGGGCGCGGGGGTAAGCCAAACGAGTTGGTACTATTTCCCCGACGGGGCAACGGAGCCGACGGAACTGGGCACGGGCAATAATGCTTTCATCGATCTGACCGACGAGTGTGAGGTAGTGACGGTTTTCGCCCGCTACTTCGACACGTCTTCCAACTGTTGGCGCGTGATAAGTGAAGACCTTTTCCTCTGCGATCCCTACGCCTGCGACGAGATCGACCTGACCTACGATTTTGCCAACAATGCCTACAACATCTTCTGGAACGCCCCCGCCGATGCCACCGACGTGGTGTGGGTGGACGACGTTACCGGCGATGTTCTGGGCACGGACATCGTGGCCCTCATCATCGAGGCCGACGGAGAGTGTACTAACCGTTTCGTCAGCGTCCGCTACCGCGACGCGGAGGGCGTGTACCGCATTTGCTGCCTGGCCTTTTACCTCTGCGACCCCTCGGACTGCGACGCCGTGGCAATCGACTATAACGTGGGCACCACCAGTTTCGATTTCACCTTTACGCCCAACGGCACGGTGACCGACATTGTCTGGATCAACGACGAGACCGGCGCGATTATCGCTACCGACGTGCTGAGTGTCAGCCTGCCCTTCGACGGCGACTGCCGCACGCGGCAGATCACGGTGCGGTACAAGGACGAGAACGGCGTGCTGCGCATCTGCTGCCCGCTTTATTCCTACTGCGATCCCTACGCCTGCGACGAGATCGACCTGACCTACGATTTTGCCAACAATGCCTACAACATCTTCTGGAACGCCCCCGCCGATGCCACCGACGTGGTGTGGGTGGACGACGTTACCGGCGATGTTCTGGGCACGGACATCGTGGCCCTCATCATCGAGGCCGACGGAGAGTGTACTAACCGTTTCGTCAGCGTCCGCTACCGCGACGCGGAGGGCGTGTACCGCATTTGCTGCCTGGCCTTTTACCTCTGCGACCCCTCGGACTGCGACGCCGTGGCGATCGACTATAACGTGGGCACCACCAGTTTCGATTTCACCTTTACGCCCAACGGCACGGTGACCGACATTGTCTGGATCAACGACGAGACCGGCGCGATTATCGCTACCGACGTGCTGAGTGTCAGCCTGCCCTTCGACGGCGACTGCCGCACGCGGCAGATCACGGTGCGGTACAAGGACGAGAACGGCGTGCTGCGCATCTGCTGCCCGCTTTATTCCTACTGCGATCCCTACGCCTGCGACGAGATCGACCTGACCTACGATTTTGCCAACAATGCCTACAACATCTTCTGGAACGCGCCCGCCGATGCCACCGACGTGGTGTGGGTGGACGACGTTACCGGCGATGTTCTGGGCACGGACATCGTGGCCCTCATCATCGAGGCCGACGGAGAGTGTACTAACCGTTTCGTCAGCGTCCGCTACCGCGACGCGGAGGGCGTGTACCGCATTTGCTGCCTGGCTTTTTACCTCTGCGACCCCTCGGACTGCGACGCCGTGGCAATCGACTATAACGTGGGCACCACCAGCTTCGATTTCACCTTTACGCCCAACGGCACGGTGACCGACATTGTCTGGATCAACGACGAGACCGGCGCGGTTATCGCTACCGACGTGCTGAGTGTCAGCCTGCCGTTCGACGGCGACTGCCGCACGCGGCAGATCACGGTGCGGTACAAGGACGAGAACGGCGTGCTGCGCATCTGCTGCCCGACTTACTTCTACTGCGATCCTTATGAGTGCGGTGATATCATTATCACAATATTGGGAGGAAATGAATTTTATACCCTCTTCTTCGAACCGGCCGGACCTGCCACCAACATCGTGTGGGTGAACGACGCAACCGGTGCGATTTTAGCGACGGACATTGATAACGTGGTTATTCAATTCGATGAAGAATGCAACGATCGCTTCATCAGCGTCCGCTACTATGACGCCAACGGCGTCTATCACATCTGCTGCATCACCTTTATCGCCTGTGTTCTGTGCGAAGAACCCCAACCGTCTTTCACCTCCAGTCTGACGGAGAATATTCTCACGGTTCAGAATACCACCCCCGGCGGCAGCGACAATACCTACCTCTGGAACTTCGGCGGCGTCAGTACCAGTACCGATCAGGACCCCGCTCCGGTTACCCTCACACCCGGCAGCACCACCACCGTTTGCCTTACGGCCGCCAATGATTGTGGAAACGAGCAAACCTGTACCGACATCGTGGTGCCCGACCCCGACAACGACCTCACCTTCGACCTCGACGATGACGTTTGCGCCCCCGCCGGGCAGATCGTGCAAATCCCGGTCTATGTCCGCAATTTCAACGACATCCTCAACTTCCAGTTCAGCATCGAGATGGCCGACCTCACCTATGGTTCCATCGTAGGGTTCGACTTCGGCATGCTGCCCCCCGAGATCGTCACGCCCACCGGCTTTCTGGCCGGGCCGGGTAGTGCCACCGTGGTGTGGGCCGATAACGAAGGCGAGAACCTGCCGGACGACTTCGTCTTCATGACGGTCAGCGTCCAACTTGCCGACCTGCCGGCCGGCGAGACGCCCATCGTGTTCACCGGTTCACCCACGCCCGTGTATGCGGAAAAAGGTAACGGCGACGAAGTCGTTCCCCTCTTGCTGGCGGGAAGCGTCAACATCTGCCGCCTCATCGATATCGAGGGCAACATCCGCACCGAAGACGGAGACGGCATCGGTCAGGTAGAGGTGTTCCTCGACCGGAACGGCTCGTTCCTGGAGATGACCACCACCGATGCCGGTGGTAACTACGCCTTCACCGATCTGGATGCCGATCAGAATTACATCGTGCGGCCGGTCAAGGACATCAACTACCTCAACGGCGTTAATGCCGGCGACCTCACCCGTATCAGCGATCACATCCTCAGCCAAACCCTGCTCAGCGGCCCCTATAAGCGGATCGCCGCCGACGTCCGGCCGCCCAATACCATCAACTCCGGTGATCTCAGCCGCATCCGTCAACTCATCCTGGGCGACGTGGCTACCTTCTCCGACGTGGATAGCTGGCGCTTCGTGGTAGCCGGGCATACCTTCCCCGACCCCGATCAGCCGACGGCTACGGCCTTCCCCGAAACGGCCGTGCTCAATTCATTGCAGACTTCCTCCATCACGCAGGACTTTGTCGGTGTCAAGATGGGCGACGTCAACAACAGTAACGACCCGCAAAACCTCCTAGACACGCCCGTAGCCGAAGAGCGCGGCAACGACGACCTGACCTTCGCTTTCCAGACCCTGGAAGTACCCACGCCCGGAACGGTCTTCACCGTCGATGTCACGGCTCGTGCCTTTACCGATATGATTGCCGCCCAACTCAGCATGAGTTGGGATCCCGCCGCGCTGGAGTTTGTCCAACTCAACAACCTGAACACCGACCTCGACCTCGGGGCGCAGAACTTCAGTTTCGCCAGTGCCGCCGCCGGCCGCCTGCCCTGGGTCTGGTACGCCACCGACGGTGCCCGTACCCTGCCCGATAGCACCGTGCTGTTCAGTCTGGAGTTCAATGTTCTGGCCGGCAACGGCACGCAGACCATCCTCAGTTTCGGCGGCGCACCCACCGTCCCCTTCTTCGAGGACCTGCAAATGGAACTCAACCCGCAGTACGATCAGTACGTCATCACGGTCGGCGAGTCGCCCGTATCGGTCACGGAGGAAACCATCCTCGGCGGCTGGTCCATCTACCCCAATCCGGCCAAGGATGTATTTTTCCTCTCGCAGGTCGGCCCCGCCGCCAACGCCCTGGAACGTATCGAACTTTACGGCATCAACGGCCGCCTCCTCCGCAGCTGGGACACCCCCGCCGACGAGGCCCGTTTCGATCTCGGCCCACTCCCGTCCGCCGTCTACCTCGTTCGCCTGGTCGATGGCGTGGATAGCCGGGTCATCCGTCTGCTGGTTCGCTGATCAATTGGATTTACTGTTGTCTAACGGCGTCTTTTCCGCAGGGGAGGGGCGCCGTTTTTTTGTAATTGGCAGGGGGCGTGTCCGTCCCTAACGGGCCGGCCGGTCCCTTCCGGGGTTCGCTGTTCGCTCCGTGCTTCGCACCCTTCCTCCGGGCAGGGGCAAGCCCCTCCCCTGCGTCGGCCCTCCAGGCACCTCACGCAGGGGACCTTAGCTCTGAAGGGTAGGGTGTTGACTTTGTGGGGTCTTTGATGCAATGATTTCGTAGCAAGTCCATTCGATTCTGAAGGTGAATCTCAGGCGGCTTCGCCGCCAAAGCCCTGAAAGGGCGGCATTTACTTACTCAGGGCGTAAGCCCTGGGCTGATAAATGCCGCCCTTTCAGGGCTAACACCCTAGCGGGTTTTGGTAGGTAAAAGACTTCGGTTAGGCGTAAATTTGACCTATTGAGTCGCCCTCACGCAAGGGCATTGTTGCGCGGCCCTTACAATAAGGTCCCCAGTCCCCACACCTGGAAAGTTTTTTTAGGACGCCCATGAGGATCCGGGTGGTGCTGCGAGCCTCCGCGATCCGGGGATCGTAACCCTTAGCCGTAAGCCGTGTCCTTCAATTCCTCACCTCGAAAGATTATTTATGATTGAGAGAAGCAGCGCGGCTAATCATTTATTCAGTCATTACCTGCGGTGCTTCTCTCAATCGCAAAGCGATTCTTCGAGGTCAGTCAATCAATCATTCCTTGTCCCTTCATTCCTTCCATCCTTCCATCCCTCAATCCTTGTCCCCCCCCCCCGCGTGAGGTGCCTGGACGGTGACGACCGCAGGGAGGAAGCCCGCAGGGCCAAGCCGGTAGGCGCGCCGGGAAGGGACCGACCGTGAGGCGTTAGCCGAGGGGGCACGCCCTGAAGATGGTGGTTTTCCTTCGACCTGAGGTCGAAAGCCAAAATCGCGCGACCGGAGGTCACACCCCATCGCGCGACCGGAGGTCACGCACCACTGCGCGATTGGAAATCACGCCCTGCTGCGCGTGTGGTAGAATGCCGCTGTGGGTTATATTTGCTTTCTTGCGAAATTCTTCGATCAATACTAATTAAGTAACTCAACCGACCCCGCCCCATGCTGCACCGCCGCGCCGCCCTGATTTCCGCCCTCCCTTCCGGTCTTATTTTGTTGCCCGGCAATGCCGAGGCACCGATGAATTATGCCGATAACACTTATCCATTTCGGCAGGATAGTAGCTTTCGTTATTACGGAGGGCCGAACCGACCGGATTTTCACCTGCTGATCGACTGTGAGGCGGGCACTACCACACTTTACGGCACCGATCTGAGCCTGGATTACGTTGTCTGGATGGGCGCGCAGCCGTCGGTGCGAGAATTGGCCGACCGGACGGGAATAGAACACACGGGCAGCCCGGCCGAGTTGGGGGCCGCGCTGGCCAAAGCCAAAGCGGCCGGCCGTGCCGTCCATTACCTGCCGCCCTACCGGGCCGAGCGTACGTTGCTGCTGGCCGGGTGGCTGGGCGTGGACCCCGCCGCCGTGGGTGCGGGGGTGTCTGAAACACTGATCCGCGCCGTGATCGCGCAGCGGTCCGTGAAGAGCGCGGACGAGGTGAGGGAGATGGAGCGGGCGGTGATTGTCTCGGGCGTGATGCACCGCGCCGCCATGCGGGCCGCCAAACCAGGTGAGTTGGAGGCCGCTACGGCCGGACTGGTGGAGGGCATTGCCATCGGGGCCGGGGGGCGGCTGGCCTACCCCGCCATTGTGACGGTGAACGGCCAGATATTGCACAATCATTACCACGGGAATAAGCTGAAGCGCGGCGACCTGATGCTGATCGACGCCGGTGCCCAGACCGATTCGGGTTATGCGGGCGATATTACCCGCACTTTTCCGGTGGCCGCCAAATTTACGCCGCGCCAGCGGGACATTTACGAGCTGGTTCTGCGCGCCGAGAACGATTGTATCGGTATCCTGCAACCCGAGATTGCCTACCGCGACGTGCACCTGCGCGCCGCCCACCTGATGGCCGAGAGCCTGCGCGATCTGGGCCTGATGCGCGGCAACACCGAAGACGCCGTGGCGGCCGGTGCGCACGCGCTATTCTTTCCTCACGGGTTGGGACACCACATCGGCATGGACGTGCACGACATGGAGGACCTGGGCGAGGACCGCGTGGGCTACGATGAGGAAATCTCCCGCTCCGATCAGTTCGGCACCAAATCCCTCCGCCTGGGCCGCCGCCTGGCTGCCGGTAACGTGATCACGGTAGAACCCGGCTGCTACTTCATCCCCGCCCTTATGGACCAGTGGCAGGCCGAAGGCCGCCACCGGGAGTTTATCAACTACGATGCCCTGGCCGCCTACCGCGATTTCGGGGGGGTCCGGATAGAAGATAATGTGCTGATTACCGAAGACGGGCACCGGGTGCTGGGGGATGGTATCCCGAAATCGGTGGAGGAGGTGGAAGGGGTGGTTAAGGAATGAAGGATTGAGGAATTGAAGGATTGAAGGACTGACCTCGAAAAATTGCTTTGCGATTGAGAGAAGCAGCGCAGGTAATGAGCCATATATGCCGTAAAGACGCAACATCTTGCGTCTCCGAATGGCGAACCGCCATCCGGCCTCGAAGGACTGACCTCGAAAAAATCGCTTTGCGATTTGGAGAAACAGGGCAGCTAATCTTTGTAATTTTCCACCCCGCCCGGCGTGTGCACCGCCACCTCCGGCCGGTCTGCCGCCTCGACGCGGCCGATGAGTTGGGCGTGAATATTGAATTCGGCGGCCAGGTCGATCACGTGCTGGGCGTCGGCCTCGTCGAGGTAGACTTCCAGGCGGTGGCCCATGTTGAAGACCTGGTACATCTCGCGCCAATCGGTCTTGCTTTCCGTGCGGATCAGCTCGAATAGCGGCGGTACGGGAAGTAGGTTGTCCTTAACCACCCGGACATTGCCGATGAACTTGACCACCTTGCTCTGGCCGCCGCCGGTGCAGTGGATGATGCCGTTGATGCGACCCGGCAACTCGTCGAGCAGGCGCTTGAGGACGGGTAGGTAGGTGCGCGTGGGGGAGAGGACCAGTTTGCCAACGGTGGTTTCCTCGCCGTCAACGGTGATCGGGTCGGTCAGACGGCGGCTGCCGGTGTAGACGACGGACCGATCCAGGGCGGGGTTAAAACTCTCGGGGTACTTTTCGGCGTAGCTGGAGTGGAAGATATCGTGCCGTGCGCTGGTCAGGCCGTTGCTGCCCATGCCGCCGTTGTAGGTGTCTTCGTAGGCGGCTCGGCCGTAACTTGCCAAGCCGACGATCACCTGTCCGGGCCGAATGTCGTTCACGATCAAATCCTTGCGGGCCAGGCGGGCAAAGGTGGTGAAGCCTACATCGACCGTGCGGACGACGTCACCCACATCGGCGGTCTCGCCGCCGGTCAGGTGCAGGTTTACGCCGTGGGCGGCCATGCGATCGGCAAACTTTTTGGCGGCCTGGATGAGTACGGTCAGTACCTCGCCGGGGATCACATTAGCATTCCGGCCGATGGTGCTGGACACCATAATGTCCTTCACGCAGCCCACGCAGCCCATGTCGTCGAGGTTCATCACCAGGCTGTCCTGCACGATTCCCTCCCAGACGCTCAGGTCGCCCGTTTCGCGCCAGTAGAGGTAGGCGAGGCTGGTTTTGGTGCCGGCCGTATCGGCGTGCATAACATTGCAGTAGTCGGGGTGGCCGGCCACCACGTCGGGCAGTATTTTGCAAAAGGCGCGGGGGTAGAGGCCCTGGTCCAGGTCCTTGATCGCCTCGTGTACTTCCGATTTGGTGGCGGAGACGCCCCGTTGTTCATATTTGGAACTCATGGGGCAAAGGTAAGGAGTAAGAGGCTCACACCTCCATTGAACGTTGTTTCGGCCGGTTGCCGAAAAAATATGATGCGGAGAAGGAGTCGATCAGTGCTTTATGAGCAGCTCCTGCGAGGCATCCATTTCGCCGTGCGAAAGGGTTCCTCGGAGGCGTCGGGGAAACCCCTACCTTCACCCTCCCAATGCTTCCGCTCCATGCCGCAAAAACTCGTCTTTCTTACCCTTCTCTGCTGCCTCGGCACAACTTTGACCGCCCAATCCAGCGAGGGCACCGATTTTTGGCTGACCTTTTTGGAACACCGCGACGTAAACAACCAGCGCGTTGCCCTCATTACGGCCCGCGAACCCACCACCGGCATCATCACTATCCCGCAGCTGGGGTTCAGCGTAGATTTTTCCGTGGGGGCGAGTGCCATTACGCAAGTGGAACTACCCGCCGGGTCCGAGACCCTTGGCTCCGGCCAGGTGCGCCCCGCCGGGGTCCACGTCACCAGTACATCTCCCATCTCACTGTACATGCACCAGTACTTCGCCAACCGCTCGGAAGCCTCCCTGGTGCTGCCCACCAACACGCTGGGTACCGACTATTACGCGCTGGCCTATCAGGGCGTCACCATCCAGGAACTCACCTATTCCTCCGAGCTGGCCGTAGTCGCCACGCAAAACGCTACCACCGTTACCATTGTCCCCGCCGCAGCCACCCTCAGCGGGCAGGCCGCCGGCCTGCCCATCACCGTCGTGCTGGACCGAGGACAAACCTACCAACTACAGGCCGCCACCGCCGCCGGAGACCTGACCGGCAGCCGCATCACGGCCGACCGGCCCATTGCCGTATTTGCCGGCAACAGTTGGACCGAAGTCCCCGTGAGCTGCGGTCCGCGTGATAACCTGGTCGAGCAAATGTACCCCGTAGACACCTGGGGGAAGCAATTCGTGACCGTGCCGAGCCGGGGAAACGATTTCGACGTATTCCGCATCATCGCCGCAGAAAACGGCACGGCCGTGACCGTGACCGGAGCCGAGGCCACTCTGAACTACACCCTCAGTGCGGGACAGTTTGCGGAATACCAGCGCAGCCAGGCTACCTATGTTTCCGCTAACCGCCCCGTGTTGGTCGCCCAGTATCTCGTGGGCCAATCCTGTTCCGGCCATCCCATCGGCGACCCCTCCATGTTACTCCTCAACAGCGTGGAACAAACCCGCGACACCGTCACCGTCTTCAACTCCGGCCTGTTTGCCATCACCGAAAATTACATCAACCTCATCGGCCGGACCGTCGATTTCGACTTCATCACCCTCGACGGCCAGGCTCTCGCCAACCAGGATATTGTACAGGGCACGGTGGGGCCGGGCGGCGAGTTTTTCCACGCGGGCATCCGCGTCGGGGCGGGGTCGCACACCATCTCGGGCGGGGGCGGCTGCGGGGTCATCGCCACCGTTTACGGTTACGGCATCGCGGAGAGTTATGCCTACGGCGGCGGTGCCTCTTTTCGGTCCATTAACGCCAACCCCATCCCCGCGGGCGGCTGCCTGGGCGACACCATCGTTTTCGATACCGGCCTGGATACCCTCCGCTACAACTTTCAGTGGACGCTGGAGGATGGCAGTATCCGCACCGAACCCTCCTTTGAGCGGGCTTACCCGGCGTTGGGCAGTTATCCCATCCAACTCATCATCGAAGACGAGTGTCTCGGTACCATCGATACCAACAACCGCGACCTCCTCATCACGCTGCGCCAGGCCGTCAGTGTCGGCCCGGATGTTACCGTTTGCGCGGGTGATACTGTTCGCTTATCCGCCACCGACCTGCCCGGCGCAAGCTACGAGTGGCGGGGTCCGGCCGGATTTTTCAGCGAGGAGCAAAATCCGCGCCTGTTCGGTGTGCAACCCCCGCAAACGGGTGACTACACCGCCATCGGCATCATCACCGGATGTGCCACTTTCCCCGCCGTCACCCGCATAGAGATCAACGAACCGCCCCGCCCCGACCTGGGCCGCGATACCTTCTTTTGCCCCCGCGAAACGGACGGCCCCACCCTGCAAGCCGGCACTTTCGCCGGCTACCAGTGGCAAGATGGCCGCACCACCGCCACCTACCCCCTCACTAGCGGCGGCACCTATCGGTTAACCGTTACCGACGCCACCGGCTGCCCCGGTGCAGACAGCGTGACCGTGGCCGAAATCTGCCCCACCCGCGTGTATGTCCCTACGGCATTCAGCCCCAATGACGACGGCATAAACGACACATTCACCGCTTTCATCCTCGATCACACCGCCTACCGCCTGACAGTTTACGACCGCTGGGGCGGACAACTCTTCGTCTCCGACGAACCCGACCTGGCGTGGAACGGCCGCGCACGCGGCCGCAACGTACCGGCCGGTGCCTACCTCTGGGAGCTGGCCTACGCGGGTTTTGGGGCGGACGGGCTGCCGTTTAGCACGATCAGATCGGGCAGCGTGACGCTGATGCGCTGATTTTGCGTGAATTTCCTACCTTACCCCAAAACAACGGGCATGGCCAAGCACCTCTGGGGCATTGATTTGGGTGGAACGAAAATAGAGGGCATCATCCTCAATGCAGACGACTATAGCGTGGTGCACCGCCACCGCATCCCCACCGAAGCGGCGGGCGGCTATGAGCATATGGTATCTCGCGTCGGCGTGCTGGTGGAAGAACTGCAACAGGCCACCGGCCTCACCCCCACCCGCATCGGCCTGGGTACCCCCGGCACCGTGGACCCACCCACGGGCCTGCACAAAAACAGCAATACCACCATCATCAACGGCCGGCCTTTCGTAGCCGACGTGGCAAAACGGCTCGGACTGGAAGTACCCACCGCCAACGACGCCAACTGCTTTGCGGTGGCCGAGGCGCGCCTGGGCAGCGTACGCGAGCAAGTACCGCAGGCCAAACTGATCTTCGGCATCATCATGGGCACCGGCGTCGGCGGCGGCCTCGTCATCGACGGTAAACCCTGGAACGGCCCCCAGGGCATCGGCGGCGAGTGGGGCCACTCTTTCCTCGACCACAGCGGCGGCCCCTGCTACTGCGGCAAAACCGGCTGCGTGGAACGCATCCTCTCCGGCCCCAGCCTTCAGCACTATTACCACGAGCATTCCGGCACCGAACTGCCGCTGCAAACCATCCTCAAACGCCACGCCGCCGGTACCGACGAGATCGCCGACGATACCGTCGAACGACTGCTCCACTATTTCGGCAAAGGACTCGCCAACCTCATCAATATCCTCGATCCCGACGCCATCATCCTCGGCGGCGGCCTCGGCAACATCGACCTCCTTTATACCGAAGGCGTCCGCCGCATCGAAGACTTTATCTTCAACCCCCGCGTGGAAACTCCCATCCTGCGCCCCAAACTAGGCGACAGCGCGGGTGTATTCGGCGCGGCCTTTTTAACGGAGTGAAGTGAGGAGGTTCGTCGGTCATGGCTTCTTCGGGCGTGTCCGCTCGGCTAACGCCTCCCGGCCGGTCCCTTACCGGCTCGCTGTTCGCTCGGCCCCTCCGCTCCGCTCCGGGTCTCCTTCTTCCGGGCAGGGGCAAGCCCCACCCCTGCGTCGGCCCGTCCAGGCACCTCACGCATCTCTCCCCCCCCCCCGGGGGGACAATCCCCCCCCTCGCCCGGCCTAAATAACCTCCCGGCATCCATAAGGACAGGGCTTGCCCCCTGTCGGAGATTCACCAGCACCCCCCCCTCCCTCCCCCCGCGCAAATCAGCTATTCCCAGCTCCTACGAGATAACATCCTGAATCAAAAACCACCCCTCAAACATCCCCGTCTCATGCCGATCCGTCAATTTATCGCTCGCCTCTTCGGCAGTCCGGGAGAACCCGCTACTTTTGCACCCGAAATCCCTGACAGCATGAAATACCTCATCATCGGCCTCGGCAACCCTGGTGCCAAGTACGCCGATACCCGCCACAACGTCGGTTTCCGGGTGGTGGAGCACCTGGCCGCCGCCAACGACGCCGAATGGAAATCCGATAATCTGGCCGATGTGGCCCGCATCAAGCACCGGGGCCGCCACCTGGTGCTCATCAAACCCAGCACGTTCATGAACCTGAGCGGTAAATCGGTCCGCTACTGGATGCAGAAAGAAAAGATCGACAAAGATCGTATCCTTGTCATCCTCGACGACCTCCACCTGCCCTTCGGCAAAAACCGCCTGCGCGGCAAGGGCAGCGATGCCGGCCACAACGGCCTCAAGGACATCGACCAGATGACGGGCGGCAACAATTACGCCCGCTACCGTTTCGGTATCGGCAGTGAGTTCAGCACCGGCAAACAGGTCGATTACGTCCTCGGAGAATGGTCGGCCGAGGAAGAAAAAGCCCTCCCCGAATTACTTAAAAAGGCCGGCGACGCCGCCCTCAGTTTTGCCGCCATCGGCCTGGCGCATACGATGAACGAGTTTAACTAGCACCGCTAATCCTTCATTCCCTAAATCCTTGCTCCTCAACTGCGACATCGGTGAATCCTACGGCCGCTTCCGCATCGGCAACGACGCGGCGGTGCTACCTTACGTGCACCTCGTCAACCTGGCCTGCGGTTACCACGGCGGCGACCCCCTGACCATCGAGCGGACCATTGAGGCGGCCCTGAAACTGGGCAAGCGGATCGGAGCACACCCTTCCTACCCCGATCTGGCCGGTTTCGGGCGGCGGCCCATGCAGGTTCCCCCAGACGAGTTGTATGCCCTGGTCAAATATCAGGCGGCCGCCCTCGCGGGCCTGCTCGCTGCCCGGGGTGGGTGCTTGCACCACCTCAAACCCCACGGTGCCCTCTACCACGCTGCCGCCGCTGAACCCGTCGCGGCCCGCGTCGTGGCCCGCGCCACGGCCGATCTGGGCATCCCCACCCTCCTCGGCCCGCCGGATAGCTGCCTGGAACGAGCGGCGGCGGCGGCCGGGCTGGCTTTTCTGCCCGAAGCATTCATCGACCGGGCCTACCGGAACGACGGGCGTAGTCTGGTTCCCCGCTCGGAGGAAGGTGCGTTATTGCACGGAGCCGCAGCGGTCCGGCAACGCATCCGCGAACTGGTTAGCGGTCACGTCACGGACCGGCACGGCAATCGGCATGACTTACGCGCCGGCACCTTCTGCATCCACGGCGACCAGACAGATGCGGAGGAGACCGCGCGCGTAGCGTGGGAAGAACTTGCGCGACTCGAGCCGCCCCCTGGTTGAAAAAATTTTTCTAACCCGGGTCTCCTGTTCCGCCCGCCGCCGCGAGAATTTCAGCGAAGGCGTGAACTGGACTATTTGTGTTTCCCTGTCTGCCCCCCTGCTTCTTACCGTCGCCAACGGACACAACACCACCCGGCGGGCCGCGTTTTTTAGCCGACGGCGGCCGGTGGCCACACCGGTGGAAGCAATAAATGCGGCAGGAGCGACAAGGCGGGAACCCCCAACTACCCGATAGACTTCGGCTGTTACTACTGCTGGTTTTGCTGTTGCCGGTTGGCTGTATCCTGGGGCAACGGCCATCGGATGCCGCTTCCAGCCTGCGGGATAAAACCGTGGCCGTGGTGACCGTGGGACAATTGATCGACACGCTGAGCGTGGTACCCGCCTCGCTGCGCATACAGGACGGGCGGGGGCGGGTGCTGGGACGTGAGACTTACCGGCTGGACGGCCGCTTTCTCTCCTGGCGGGAACTACCCGCTACCGACAGCGTACGCCTCCAGTACCGGGTGCTTTCTTTCGCGCTGGACGAGGTCGCCTACCTGCTGGATACCAACCGCCTGCAACGCAACGAGGCCGGAATCCTGATCGGCTCCTACGATATCGGCGGCGGAAACGGAACTCCCTTTGCCGATGACGGAAAGGTGCGGTATAGCGGAGCATTCAGCCGGGGGCTTTCCTTCGGTAACCGGCAGGACTTGGTCCTCAACTCCAGTTTCAACCTCCAGATGAACGGGGAGATAGGCGACGGCATCCTCGTTACGGCGGCGATTACGGATGATAACCTCCCGATCCAGGCCGAGGGGAATACGCAGCAATTGCGGGAGTTCGACAAGATCTTCATCCAACTCGAAAAGGATAATAACCGACTGATTGCCGGCGACTACGAATTACGGGAAGTTCCCGGCAGCTACTTCCTGCGCTTCAACAAAAAACTGGAGGGGGCTACTTTCCAGACGCGGCAGAAAGTGAGTGAAAACGGCACTATCAACGGCCGGGGGAGCGTGGCCGTCAGCCGCGGGCAGTTTGCCCGCCAGCCCATCGTGCCGGGCGAGGGAAACCAGGGACCCTACCGCCTGACCGGCGACGGCAACCAGCGGTTCCTGATCGTGCTGGCGGGTACGGAACGAATTTTCCTCGACGGCCAACTATTGCAACGGGGGCAGGATGCCGACTACACGATCGACTACAATCAGGGCGAACTCACCTTTACGCCGCGCCGCCTGATTACTAAGGACTCCCGTATCGTGGCCGAGTACGAGTATGCCGACCAACGCTACCTGCGTTCGCTTTATGCCACCGATGCCACCTTCACGAGCGGCCGCTGGTCGGCTTCAGTCAACCTGCTTAGCCAGCAGGACAGCAAGAACGCTACCGGCGATCTGGACCTCAGCCCCGCCCAGCGGCAGGTGTTGAGCGAACTGGGCGACCAGCCCGGCGGCGCACTGGTTTCTTCCATCGACACCCTGACCGGCCCCGCCGAACAGCGGGCCACCTACGCACTGGTAGATACCCTGGTAGATTGTACCGGTAGCACGGAAATACGCCGTGTGCTGGTTTACGACACCAACCCGCTGACCGGCCGCTACGTGGCCGTATTTAGCGATCTCGGTGCCGGCGGCGGCGATTATGAACTCGCTAACGACCTGACCGCCAACGAGCGGGTGTATCGCTACGTGGCCCCCGACCCGCTCACCTGTCAGCCGCAGGGCCGCTACGCACCCGCCGTACGGCTGGTGCCGCCCGAGCAACTGCGTATCCTTACGGCCGGGGGCGGCTATGACTTCGGCGAGAGCCGGGGCGGCATCCGGGCCGAGATCGCTTCCTCTAATTTGGATCGCAACCGCTTCAGCCGCATCGACAGCGATGACGACGGCGGCCTGGCCGGTCGCATCGACGCCGATCGCTCGTTCCGCATCGGTAAATCCGATAGCACCGCTTGGACGCTGCGCCCCACCGCCTACTTCGAGTACGTGGAACGGACCTTCCAGACCCTTGCCCCCTACCGCTCCCCCGAATTCCTGCGCGACTGGAACCTGGCTAACGCCCTGGGTATCAACCTGAGCACCGAACGCCGGGAGGAAAGCCTGGGCGGCGCGGGCGTGGAGTTGTCCCGCCCGGACTGGGGAAGCCTGACCTATAATTTCGACTACTTCCGGCGGGGAGCGAGCTATCTGGGTCAACGCCAGTCAGGACGCCTGGCACTCGACCGCGCGGGCTGGCAGCTACTGGCCGAAGGCAGCTACCTGGACAGCCGCGAGGAGAACGGCCGGGGCAGACTAATCAAACCGCGTGCCATTATCAGCAAGGAACTGCCGAAATTCGGCAACTGGCGCGTAAGCCTGACCGGCGAGGCGGAGCGCAGCGAACGCTTCGGTCCGGCCGATACGCTGCTGGCGAGCAGCTTTTACTTTCAACGCTACGGAGCGGGTATTCACAGCCCGGACGAAGGCCCCTTCACGTTGGGGATAGACGTGCGCAGGCGGCAGGATTTTTCGCCCCAGGGTCAATTGTTTAATGACGGTACGCTGGCCAACGAAGTCATCACCGAAGCAAGTTACCAACCCACGCCCGATCTGCGGATCGGGGGTAATTTTACCTACCGCTCGCTGCTGGTACAAGACCGGGAACTAACCACCGAAACGGGCGGCGAAACCTTTCTGGGCCGGGTGGACGTGACCGCCCAAATTGCGCAAGGACTGCTGAGAACCCAAACTTCCTACCTGCTAGGCAGCGGGCAGGAACCCCGGGTACAGTTCACCTATTTGTTCGTGGGGGCGGGGCAGGGCCAGTACATCTGGCAGGATAGCCTGTATAATAATGACGGTCGGATCCAGCCGAACGAGATGGAACTATCTCCCTTTCCCGACATTGCCGATTACGTACGGGTGAGCGTTTTTACCGATGATTTTATCCGCACCGACAATGCCCAGCTAAACCAGAGTGTCCAGTTCGATCCGGGGCGGGTATGGCGGGGTGAGGTGGGGCAACTAAAAAAACTGGTCCGCCGCTTTAACCTCCAGAGTAGCGTCAACATCAACCGTAAAACCCGCGAGGCGGAATCGGTACAGGCGTGGAACCCCCTGCAACTGGCCATCAGCGATACTACCCTGGTATCACTGAGTGCGGGCACGCGCCACGCGCTGTTTTTCAACCGCACCAATACCAAGTATGACCTGCAATTGGAACAGAGCGACCAGCGCCGCCGTAATGTTCTCACGACCGGCTATGAAGCCAACCGGCGACAGGAGTGGAAACTGAGCCTGCGCTACCGGCCCAACCCCGCCCTGAGTACCCGGCTGGAAAGCAGCACCGGCCAACGATCGGCCGATTCAGAATTTTTCGATGCCAAGGATTTCGAGATCGACTTCTGGCGCCTGGAACCCAAACTGGACTGGCAACCCGGCGAGGACATCCGGCTGGATGTTAGCGTGGCCCTGGCCCGCGAGGAAAACGTGCTGGCCGAGGGCCTGGGCGAGAACAGCCTGCGCCGCGAGGCGAAAGTGGAAGCCAACTTCCGCCGCTGGCTCACTGCCCGCATCGAGTACGTCGACATTGAACTGGATGGCCGGGCCGGCTCGCCCGTGGGTTTTGCGCTACTCAACGGCCTGCAACCCGGCCGCAACTACCTCTGGAACCTGAGCGCGACGCGCCAATTGGGTAAGTACCTCCAGGTCAATCTCACGTATGAGGGCCGGCAGACGGGAGAGGCGAAAACGGTGCACGTGGGCCGGGCGCAGGTAACGGCTCTGTTTTGAGGATGGGGGAGGGAGGGTGTTTTCAGGGTGTCATCTGTTAACCCTGCTCAAAGCCGGAAATTCGCACGACAGGATGGATTTTGTCTGAACCTTATCAAGTTTTTATCCCAGTAATCTTTTACTACCTCATTGTTATTTGCTGCGTTTCTTAGGATCGCCAAACGATATATCGAGGTCGTTCCTTATTCTTTCCTTGCGTGAGGTGCCTGGAAGGGGCGACCAGAGGGAGCAGCCCGCAGGGCCGAGGCGGCAGCCGCGCCTGGAAGGGACCGACGCCGACCGTCAGGGAGGGGGCACGCCCGCAAAACACGCTTGCACGCCCACGAAAAAGCCCGGAACCGAGGCGTTAACCTCCGTTCCGGGCCGGGAAAAATAAGTGCTAAAATCTAGTACTTGTAAATGGGGCGCACGACGCGCTCGCCGCCGCTCCAGACTTCGAGGAAGTAGGTGCCGGGGGTGAAGCGGCCCAGGTCGAGGCGGGGGGCGGTGGTGTTAACGGGCTGGTCGATGAGGCGACGGCCGCCGGCGTCGTAAAGGCGGATGCGCTCGGCGGTGACGGGCAGATCGACGGTGAGGACGGCGCGGACGGGGTTGGGCGCGAGGGTGAGTTGGGCGGCCCAGGCGGGTTCGTCGGTGCCGGAGATGAAGTCGATATCGGCCGCAGTTCGGGGGAGGAGCTGGTAGCCGTCGAGGAAGGGTGAGCTGTTGTCGAACTGGCCGCCGATGCCGGTGATGCGGTAGTTGCCGCCGAGGAGGTCGAACATTTCGATGCCGAAGATGTCGGTCACGTCCGAGTCGATGCGGATGGTGATGGTGTTGCCGGCCGTGGTCTGGAAGGTGAGGTTGTCGCCGGATCCCCCTCCGTCGTTACCGCTCAGGTCGGTAAATACTCCTTCTACCACCACGAGTTGGCTCTCGGTATCCTCGCCCAGATCATCCACCTGGGTGGGGGCGAATAGCGTATTGCCCATGGACTGGAGGGAGACATCGGTCGCTTCGATCTGGAGCAGGCCGTTGAATTGGCCGACGGTGCCGGTGACGGAGACCTCGTCGCCTTCGGTGAGAGTGTAGCCGAAATTATCGCCGTCGCTGAATACGCCGATGCCGTTGTTGTCGTCGCTGATGAGGGTAAACTGGAGGCCCTGGGGGCGCAGGTTGATGCCGTAAACCGTGCCGGTGACGGACACATCCTGGCCGAGGGAGGTGCCGACGCCGTCGGCATTGACGTCGTCGATATCGTCGATCTCGACGACGGAGGTGATGCCGTCGTTATCCTCGATGGTGATGGTGAGCGTGCCCTGACCGGGGGCCGTGGGGGCACCCGTGAAGGAAAGACCGATGGTCTCGTCGTTTTCGTCGTCGGCGTCGTCGATGATGTTGATGGTGAAGACCAGGGTATCGGCACCCACCGTGGCGGAGTAGTCCTGCATGGTCGAACCGATGGTATAATCGCTTCCTGCGGTAGCCGTACTTGCTACATTAGTGATCAGGGTGATGGTACCGGCCGTGCCGTCCACATTGTCGATAGCGACGCGGACGGTGACGGTGCCGGCAGACTCGTCGACCGTGATCTGGTTGGTGGTGAACGAAGCGGTGGTGCCGGCGGCGGGGCAGCTGGCCTGAAGGCCGGGATTGGCGAATACTTCGAGTACCGGCGATGGAGAACCCGGCCGAGGTGCGGGCAAAATCCCAGTTGGCGGGATCGTCGTTATCGGAAGTGATATCGCAGAGAACGATGGACGCACCCTCGCCGTCGGTGCCGAGGGGCCAGGGGGCCGCGTCGTCGAAAGTGACTACGTCGATAACGTTGAGGCTGTCGGAGGTGGAGATTTCGATGGTTTCGCCGCCGTTGCTGAGGGCGCCGCCGGTCCACTGGAACACGTCGCCGGTATAACCGTAGGTATCCACGAAAGCCGAGCTATCGACGGCCAGGATGACGATGCCGTTGGCGGGCAGGGTGTAGGCGGGAAAGGTGAAATCGATGCCGTTAGTGAAGACCACGCCGGTCAGGTCGGTGGCGGTGGCATCGAGGTTGGTGATTTCCAGAAATTCGAGGCTGTCGGCACCGCTTTCGGGCGGGTTGTACATAATTTCGGTGATGGCGATGTTGGCCACTACCGCCGCTGACTGTACGGTAACGGTGCCCACCATGCCGAGGGTGACGTGGGGGTCGCACTGGTAGTCATAGGTGCCGGCTTCGGTGAAGACGTACTGGTAGACCCAGCCGGCACCGGCGGTACTGTTGCCGAAACCATCGGGGTTGCCGGGGAAGGTGGCCAGGGTGCCGTTGACGTTATGGAAGCCCTGGACGTTGGTCCAGGTGACGGTATCACCGATGGAGATCGTGATGTCTTCGGGCGTAAATACGTTGGAGCTGACCTGGACGGCAACGTTCGCCTGGGCGAACAGGCCGGCCGAGAAGAGGCAGCAAAATAAGAGAAGGGTAAAGTTCCGCATGGGTTCTTTGGGTTGGTTTTGAAAAATGATGAAGCAGCGTGGCCGCCGAAACGAGCACGTTATTCTTTGCAAGTTGTTTATGAGTAGGGGAGTAGCCGGGGCGGTCCGTATGATGGTAGCCGCTACAAATGTGAACCGCACATTCGTGGAACGGAACGAACCACCCGGAATGTTCTAGCGATAATGTAAAGATACTCCCTTTCGTTAAAATATGGAACCGTTTCCGGTTTCGTAAATTTGCGTGTTCATCCCGTCCGCCTGTATGCCCTACTTCTACTTGTCTGCTCTTTTGTTGCTCGTTTTTTCCCCGGCCGGTGCCGCCCCCCCCGCGCCCGAACCGTTTGCCCTGACGGTGGAGGCCCAGCCGGGCGACGGCATTTATTCCCTGTTGCGGCGTTACCAACTGGACGGCTTCTCCTGCAATTTTGCCGAGTTTTACCGCCTCAACGACCTGAAGAAAAATAGCAGCCTGCGGATCGGGCGCACCTATCAGTTGCCCATCAAGGTGTACACCTACAATGGCAAGAGCATCCGCTCCACCATCGGCAATAACGACTGGGACACAGCCGTAAGCATCCAGAAGTACAACGAACGCCTGACAGCCGAGGGCGTGCGAATCGAAGATTTCCGCAAGGACAAGATCCTCTGGTTGCCCTTCCACCTGCTGAACTGCCCGACCGAGAACCTCGACATTCCCGCGCCCGCCGCTTCCACGCCCGTGGCGGACGCCCCCAGGGCAGGCAGCGATGCCGCCAACGCCAGTAAGGACGGCGAAAATGCCATTGCCCTGCGGCAACCTAAAACTACCACCGGCAAGCGGCGCTTCGCCATCTTCGGCGAGCAGCACGCCTACGTGCCCCTGATCGACACTAAACTGAGCGGCAAGGTCTACTACATCGTGGCCGGCCACGGCGGACCCGACCCCGGCGCCATGACCAAGACCGGAGACTACACCCTCTGCGAGGACGAGTACGCCTACGACGTGGCCCTGCGGCTGTGCCGCAACCTGATTGCCCACGGGGCCACCGCCTACATGATCAACCGCGACAACGATGACGGCATCCGCGAGGGAAAATACCTGGACTGCGACAACGACGAAAAACTGTGGGGCGACATCAGTATGTACCGGGGCCAGAAGGCGCGACTGTTTCAGCGGTCGAATATCATCAACACCCTTTACGAGACCAATAAATCCCACGGGGTGACGGAACAATTGATGGTAGCCATCCACGTGGACAGCCGGAACCGCCGCGAGCGGATCGATCTGTTCTTTTACCACCATGGCAGTAGCGAGGTGGGTAAGCAACGCGCCGAAAAAATGCAGCAGGCCATGCAGCGCCGCTACAAGCAGCACCGCGCCGACGGCAGCTACCACGGCAATGTTTCCGCCCGCGACCTGCATATGCTGCGCGAGGTAAAGGCACCCGGCGTGTACGTGGAATTGGCCAACATCCGCAATGCCGCCGATCAGCAACGGATCATCCTGGCCCGCAACCGGCAGTTGCTGGCCGACTGGCTGCTGGAGGGGATGATGAATTAGGCGGAAGATCGATTAGCAACATATCGCCCCCGCCTGACGTTTTGACAAAAATGGCATACGTAAATCGGCCCATCCGCCCGTAGCCTCGCCCGCGCCGTGCCCGAACACCCGTGCGGCGAGCTACCGGATCGGCCCTTCTCTTTTTTGTCGCGGTATAACCATCGAGCGACCGATCAGCCCGCAAGTGACGGCGGCTGGTTCCCCAAAACTGTTTTCCATGAAAAACACCC
Source organism: Lewinellaceae bacterium (assembly GCA_963710215.1). Lineage (GTDB taxonomy): Bacteria > Bacteroidota > Bacteroidia > Chitinophagales > Saprospiraceae > Neolewinella. Next base: position 24,413 of record CAVPZP010000038.1, read on the forward strand.
TTGCCACCCTCCTTGCGCTCTTCCTGGTGAGTTGCGCTTTCACCGCCCTGCGGGCCGAGCGGATTTTCGTGCTCTTCGATGCGAGTTGCATGGACCGGATCGAATACGACCAGCAACGGCAGGACGGCCGCGCCGGTTATTATATGTACCACGTCAACCTGCGCCCCGGTGAAAAACTGGTGCTGGAAACCGGCGTGGAGAGCGATATCGAGCAGAACTATCTGCCGCCCAACTACCTGACTTGCGCCACCGGCGGCTTCGACGCCGCCCTGGGTCAGCGGATCAATGCTAACATCGACGAGGTATTCCTGCTGCGGCCCGAGGGCCGTTCCTACCGGGTGGTGCCGGTTATTTCGGCGGCTTACTCCACGCAGCAGGGGCCGTTCATTACTTATGACTCTCCCAAGTACCGGTTCCGTTTCGATACGGAAAACGGCGTGATCGGCGAGAACCTGGCTTACGACAATCCCGGCGCGAAGGTCTACTTCGAGGGCCGCGAGGAAAACGGCTGTACGGGTAACTACCTGTTTCGGCAGATTGCGCCCCAGTCGGCTTACCCGATCATGGAGTTCAAACTGGCCCCCGAACTGGGAATAGTAGAAGAGCGCAACGGCTCCAACAACTCGGCCACCGGTACCAGCCTGCTCACCATCCGTCTGGTGAACGGACAACCCGCGGCCGGTTGGCTCCGCGCCAACTGCAACCCCGGTGCCACCCCCTACGCGGCTACCACCACCACGGTGGGCGGTCCGGTCACGTACGGCAATGAGGGTATTGCCATCGGGCAACCGGTTTACCAGCAGCCTTCCGTTACGGCTCAGGACATGCTGCTGCCGCCGGGTGCACAGATGCTGGGTTCCGGTTCGCCCGCCACGGCCGCACCCGCGCCGCCCGCTCCCGCTCCGGCGGCCGCTTCCGCAGGAAACTCGACCGGTGGTGCCGCCACCCCGCCCGAGGGGGTCCACGAAGTGGCCAAGGGCGAGACCCTCTACGGTATCTCGCGCCGCTACGACATTACGGTAGACCAGTTGAAGGAATGGAACAATATGGCGTCCACCACGCTGCGCGTGGGCCAATCGCTGCGGGTAACGCCGCCGCAGGTGGGCATGGCTTCGCGCGGATCCACGGCGGCAAGTGTTCCGGCCGGCACTCCGGCGGCTACCTACCCGTCCGCCGGTGTCGGCAACCAGGGTGCCGCCGCTGCCGCCCCTAACCCCAACGAGCAGATGCACATCGTGACCGCCGGTGAGACGGTGGCCGGCGTGGCCCTGAAGTACGGCTATACGGAGGCAAAATTTCGGGAGATCAACCAGCTTGGTTCGCGGGAGGTGATCAAGGTTAACCAGCGCCTGAAAACCAGCGATTGTAACTGCCCCGCCCAGGCCGCACCCGCGCCCTACGGCACGGTGGGTCCGCAAAACTATTCCACGGGCTACGTGCAGCCGCAGACCTACCGGCAGCCCGCCGCACCCCAGTCTTACCCCGCCCAGCCACAGGAGTACGGTAACAGCTACCCCGCCCAACCCCTTCAGCAGCAGTACAACAGCTACCCAGCGCAGCCGCAGGAGTATGGCAACGGCAGCTACCCCGCCCAGCCGCAACAGTACAACAACAACAGCTACCCCGCGCAGCCGCAACAGTACGGCAGTTACCCCACGCAGCCGCAGGAATACGGCGGCAGTTACACGCCCCCCGCTTCCGGTGCACCGGTCAATCAATCGCGGGGAACGACCATCAACAACAACACCTCCTTCGGTAGCGGGGCCGTGGTGCCCGAGGCATACGACTACTCGCCCACGCCCGCGCCCAGCACGCCCCCGGTCATGCGCCCGCGCGGCAACGGCCCGGCCGACCCCTCGGTGCAGAACTATAACCCCGCCCGCAACTACCAGTACAACGAGACCTACACGCCGCCCGGAGCCTACACCGGCGACGTGCCCATCACCTACGGCAGCGGCGGCAGCAGTCTGCCCGCACAGAACCGCCGCGTGCACGTGGTGCAGGAGGGCGAAAGCCTCTACGCCATCTCGCGCCGCTACAACATGAACACCGATCAACTGCGTGCCCTTAACGGACTCACGGCCGGCGAGGTCATCATTCCCTTCCAGCGGCTCTACATCGAGTAGGGTTTAGAACAATCGGCGGTTAATCGCTTTAGGGAAGGGGTAGTGTCGTAGCTTGCGGCACCACCCCTTTTTCTTTCACCTATCCTCCTCCTGATGTTGCTTTTCCTTTTTGCGGTCATCGCCATCGGCTTTTCCTTTTTCTGCTCCATCTGGGAAGCCGTGCTGCTCAGTATTCCCCCGTCTTACGTGCACACCAAACAGCGCGAAGGCACCCGCACGGGCGATCTGCTGCAGGAGTTCAAGGCCGACATCGACCGGCCGCTCTCGGCCATCCTGTCGCTCAATACCATCGCCCACACCCTGGGTGCGCTGGGGGTGGGTGCCACGGCCGATGCGGTCTACGGCAGCGACAACCTGGTCTGGTTCGGTTACCAGATGCCCTTCGGTGCGGAGGCCGTAATCGGGTTCGTGATGACGCTGGCCATCCTCGTCCTTTCCGAAATTATCCCCAAAACCCTGGGGGCCACTTACTGGCGGCAACTGGCCCCCTTCACGGTGCGCAGCCTGCACATTCTCACGCTCATCCTCACGCCCCTGGTCTGGATGAGTGCCTTCATCACCAGCCGCCTGAAGGGCAAAACGGAGGGTAGTATTTTCAGCCGCGCCGATTTTACCGCCATGGCCGATATCGGGGAAGAAAGCGGGGTGCTAAAGGAAAACGAGGGCCGAATTTTGCGCAACCTGATGCAATTCGAGACCGTGGAAGTAGAACATGTCATGACCCCGCGCACGGTGGTCCGCGCCGCGAAAATGGACCTGACCATCCGGTCTTTCTATGAGGAATACGGCAAACTGCCCTTCAGCCGTTACCCCGTTTTCCGGGTCAACCGCGACCAGATGGACGGTTACGTTCTCAAAACCCAGGTCATGCAGGCCCTCATCGACGGGCGGGGTGAGGAAAGTATCGAAACCCTGTGCCGCGAGATCATGCACGTCAACGAGCACACGCCCCTGCACACCCTGGTGGATCGGCTGCTGGAAAAACAAGAGCAAATAGCCCTCGTGGTCGACAATTTCGGAGCAATGGAGGGTCTCGTCACGATGGAAGACGCTATCGAAACACTGCTCGGCATGGAAATCGTGGACGAAATGGATAGCGAAGTAGACATGCAGCTACTGGCCCGCGAAAACTGGAAGAAGCGGGCCGCGCGTTTCAATCTTGAAATACCGGAAAACACGACGACCACCCTCACCAACCCCGTCGACCCGCAGGACATAAATAAGTAGGTCGGTAAGGTATTGATGGGCCCCCGGCCCCGCCGCGGGCGGGTCCGGCCGGGCTGTTCCACCGCGCCCTGTCGGTTGGCCCTGCGGGTTCGTCGCTGCCGCGCCGCCGGTTCCCATCCCTGGTCCGGCAGGGCCGGGAAAAGCGGAAGCCGGATGGATAAGCGGCCACCCATACCCGTGCCCGTCAATCAATAATTCAGTCGGCCCTGCTATTGTACCTACCTTCGCCTTTCCGCAACCGCCCACCCATGCAAGCCCGCCTCTTCTCCCTCGATACCGCCCTGATCACCCAGCGTACCGTTGTCCGCCGCTTTCGGGAGAATGAGGGGAAACAGTTCTACAAACTCGTCTCGGAAAACCGGGATTATTTAGCCGACCACTTCCCCGGCCTTTTCGATCTCGTTTCCGATCTGGAATCTACCGAGGCACTGGTACGTACGCAGTTGGCGGAATGGCTGTTGCAGGAAGGCTACGCCTTTGGAATCTGGCGCAGTGCGGAGCCGGAACTGATCGGTTACATCCGCATCTTCAACCTGGACTGGCACACCCCCAAGGCCGAAGTGAGTTACTTCCTCGACCGCCGGTTCACCCGCCGGGGAATCATGACCGAGGTGCTGGCACGCGTAATCGGTTTCGCCTTCCGCGACCTGGAAATGGCTAAAATCTACCTGCATACCCTGCAAGACAATTACCCCTCACAGCGCGTGGCCCGCCGTATCGGTTTTCGGCGCGAGGGCGATCTGCGGGATTCCTTCCGGTCCAGCACCGGCACTCTGCAGGACCTGCTGCGCTTCGGCCTGACCCGCTCGGAATACGGAGAGTGAGGCGATCAGCGGCCGGTGCCGTAAGCGTGAGGTGCCCGGAGGGCCGACGGAGGGTTCGGGGGGCTTGGCCCCGGACCCGAAGACGGGTGCGAAGCACGGAGCGATCAGCGAACCCCGCAGGGCACCGACCACCGCCCCGAAGGCGGTGGGCACGCCCCACAAAAACAAGGCCGCCCCTGCTTCGCAAATGGAAGCGGGGGCGGCATTTTAAATGACGACCGAAGCGAATTTACTCGCGGTCGAAGCGCATTTCCTGGATGATAAGTTTGCCGGCGGCCTTGCGCAGGTAGATGTACACGCGGAAGACGCCGTTGCCGGTAGCCAGGTTGCCGATGCAGTATTCGGCGTCGCTGCCCTGGGAAGTACCCTGGTACATCTGGTTGAAATTGCGGGGCGGGTAAGTGCCGAAAAAGGTTTTGAGCTGGGCTGCGGCCTTGTCTTTCGGAAAAACGTCTTCCTTATCGAGCAACGATAGCTCTACTTCGGTATCGAAGTGACTGGAAAGGGACGCCACGTCACCGGCACCCAGAGCGCGGGAGATGTTGTCAAGCCCCGCTGTCTGAGCCTGGAGGCCGGTGAGCGATGCAGATAACAAAAACAACAGGAAATATTTCATAGGATTAAATTGTGCAAACCTTCGGAGAAGGAAACCGAAAAAAACGGGCCGAATCGTAAGCATAACGAAATGGCGGCGGTAAAATTGGACTCCCTCTTACCACCGATTCTGACGTATATTTAAACGCCGGGATACTAAAAGGGTGAGTTGCAAAACGTTAAATTTTTCGGCCCCGACTGTGAATCTCGGGGATTATTGCCCCCGCAGCATAGATTTTTAGAAGAAAGACCGACCAACCACCCACCTTTAACTTGATCGTAACACCTTATATCAACCGCCGACCCTATTTTTGGATTTCAAAACCCTTCGTCATGAAAACAACGCTACCCTGCTTCGCTTTGCTGCTTTTGTTCGTCTCCTGCGCCACGCCCCAGTCCATCGTCCGGGTGGAGCCGCAGGCCGAGCGTGCCGACCTGACATCGCGCTACTTCTACGGCATCCAAATAATCGGTCAGACAATCGGTGAGATGACCGCCGAGGCCGGATTTTACGATGCCGAACCCGATTTCCTGATCTTCCACATCGAGCTGGAAAACATTTCCACCACCGAAGCCTACGATCTGGACCCCGCCGATTTCTACTTGCGGACCGGTGAGGATAACCGCATCCGCGCCATCGACCCCGAAGTGCAGCGGCTGGGGATGGACGTGGAGCAGTCGATCAACGTGGCAAAGCAGAAAAATGCCAACCTGGCCATGGGCCTTCTTGCCATAGGGGCTACCGTTGCCGTCGGTGTAGCGGATTTTAATCAGGCCGGGGCCGTTGCTGCCGATAATGCCAATGCCATTGCCACGGTAGCAAACGTAAGTTTGGATGTAGCTACTACTGCCGCCATTCTATTGATACCGGATGACAATCGGACCGTCAACTATTACGCTCCACCCTATTCCGGTAACGTGCCGCCCACCTACGACCGCCTTTTTTGGCTGGACCACGCCCTGCGCCGTACTTCCTTGCGGCCCGGCGAGCGGATCGTGGGCAAACTGGTTTTCCCCCGCGCTGATTTTATCTCCGACGTACAGTTAGTAATGCCCCTGCCCGACGGTGAGGCCGTATTGCCTTTCCGCCAGGAAATCATCAACCCCGGTCCCGTGCGCAACAACCGCCGCACAAATTAGTCTCCGCCCGGGAGTCACCCGCAAACAAGCGGACGGACGGCCGCGTTTGCGGGGCAAATACTATCCGCAATGAGCAACCTCCGCGTAGCTAATGACGGCGACACCTTGGCCGCCGATTTTGCCGAACACCTGATCGAACGAATCGCCGGAAAAAAAGGCGATACGTTCTACCTCGCCCTCTCCGGCGGCAGCACTCCGAAAAAACTTTTCGGCCTGCTCGCTTCCGCCGCCTACCGCGATCGCGTGGACTGGAGCAAGGTGCAGTGGTTCTGGGGCGATGAGCGGTTGGTGCCCCACACCGATCCGGAGAGCAACTACGGCGTGACCAAGGAATTGCTGTTCGACAAACTGGAGGTGCCGGCGGATAACATCCACGCCGTCCGCACCAACCTCGCCCCCGATGCTGCTGCGGAGGATTATGCGGCCGTCATCCGCCGGATAGTCCCGGCCAATACCGACGAGCCGCCGGTTTTCGATCTCATCATGCTGGGCATGGGCGATGACGGCCATACGGCGTCCATCTTCCCCGATAGCCTGAACCTGCTGACGCACGAAGATATTACGGCCGTAGCCAAACACCCCGACAGCGGGCAGTTGCGGGTAACGTTTACCGGTGCGCTCATCAATGCCGCCGCGGAAATAGCTTTCCTGGTGGGCGGTGCCGCCAAGGCGGACCGTCTGAGCATGATCCACAATCAGCAGCCCGGCTACCTCAAGTACCCGGCCGCGCACATCCGCCCCACGGAGGGCGAACTATACTGGTTCATGGACGAGGCCGCCGCCAGACAAATTCAGGTGGGTTAATTCCTCACACCTCGCCCAATGCCAGCACGAAGAAGGTGAGCATGAACGGCATGGACACCCAGAACCATTCGTTCATGAAAATGAGCATCAGAATAAAGATGACCAGCGAGATGCCGAAGTAGAGCCAGTATTTGCGGCGCTGTTCGGCGGTTGAGTTTTCGGTAAACATGGTAGGGTAATAATTTAGGCTGCAAAAGTAGGGGCTGCGCCCCGTACATTGGTAGCAAGCCGCCCCTTTTCGGATATTTAGTACGCAGCAGTGACCGGTGAAACGGGTTATGGTTGCCCCCCGGACCCCGCGAAGGGGGGGGAGGAAGATATTTAGTAATTCACTACTGATATCGAATAGCTGATTGGCTCGTCAGCCATATTCGGGTTAAGAGCCGGCCGCATCCGGTCAAGTCAACTAATAAATATCAGACATCCCCACGCTCCCGTAAATCCTAGCCCATCCAAATACTCCTTACGGTACTTTTCCAAGTCGCGAAGCGATTTATCGAAGGTCAATCACTGGTTCCGATGATTCGTCTGCACCGCCGGGGCCGACCAATCCCGCCGCAACGGATCGTCGTGGAAATACCGGATCGCCTCGGGAATATCCAAAAATTGATGATCGGCCCCGATCTGCTCCATCAGACCCGTCCGAAACAGATTATCCCGGACCGGGCCGATAGCCCCGCTCAGGTAAAAAGCGATGCCGCCCGCCTGCACCTTACCGATCAGGCGTTCCAGCACGAAGGCACCCGTGCTATCCAGTGAGTGGATGGAACTACAATCCAGCACGATCAGCCGCAGTTCCTTGCCCCGCCCCTTGATGCGGGCCTCCACGGCGTCGCGGAAATATTCGGCATTGGCAAAGTTGAGTTCCGAGTCGAAGCGTAACACCAGCGTATCGGCCGGCACCTCCAGATCGACGAAGCGGTCGATGTTGCGGTAATAGCTGGTACCGGGCAGGCGGCCCAGTTCGGCAATGTGCGGCCGGGCGTTGCGCAGGATGATGATAGCCAGCGAAAGCAGCAAGCCCGCCCCGATGCCGAATTGCAAACCGCCGAAAACCGTGATCAACAGCGTCGCCATCAGCGTGGCAAACTCCGCACGGTCGAATTTCCAGAGGCGCACCATCTCTTTGGCATCGAACAAGTTGCGGACCGACATGATGATAACCGCCGCCAGCGCGGGCAGGGGCAGGTAATAGAATATCCCGGTCAGCAGCAGCAGTGCCACCAGAATAACGCCCGCCGCAAACAGACTCACGAAACCCGACCGCGCCCCCCCCGCCTCGGCTACCGCCGAGCGACTGAAACTGGCCGACGTGGGGAAGCCCTGAAACACGGCCCCCACCATTTTGGTCAGGCCCAGGGCAATCAGTTCGCGGTTGGCCTGCACCCGGTAATATTCGTGCTTGGCCTCAAAGGTTTTGCCGATGGCCAGCGTCTCCACCGTACTGATCAGCGCAATAATGCCCGCCGCCGGCAGCAGGGCCTTAATCAGGTTCGTATCCCAGGCGGGCACCAGCAGTTTGGGCAGTCCGCTGGGGATGTGTCCTACCACCTGCACGCCCACCTCGTCCAGCCCCAGCAACCAGGCAGCCGGCAATGAAATCAGGATCACGTAGAGGCTGGCCGGCCAGTTAGGGCGCCATTTTTTCAGTGCCGCCAGTAGGGCCAGGCAAACGGCACTGATGAGCGGGGTCCGCCAGCCCATCTGCGGCAGGGCCAGCAGCAGGTTCCAGCTATCATTATGAAAATACTCCCCCCGGGCCACGGGAATTCCGAACAGGTATTTCATCTGCGACATCACGATCAAAATCGCCGCCGCCGAGGTGAACCCGCTGATAACCGGTCGGCTCAGAAAACTGACCAGTGCCCCCAGCCGGAATAGTCCCAGTAAAAACTGAAATACTCCCGCCACGAAGGCCAGCAGTACGGCATAGGTAATGAAAGTATCCGTCTGCGGCACCAGTCCCATCTCCGTCAGGCCGTTCAGGCACAGCAATGCGGCCAGGGCCGTCGGGACCGATGGAAACGTGCGGGCTGCTACCGAAAATGGCGTAAAGGACCAGCGGAATCAGCGCGGCATACAGGCCGTAGACCGGCGGCAGCCCCGCCAGCAACGCATACGCCATGCTCTGCGGCACGCAGAGCATCCCCACCGTGAGGCCGGCCGTCAGGTCGCGCCGCAGGTCGCTGCGGGTGTAGGGGCGCGGGCGCACCAGCAATCCCCTTCGGAACCGTGCCTGGGTCGTTTCAATCATTCGGCGGCGGCTTCGTATTTGGCCCGCAGGCCGGGCACCAGCCGCAGGGCGTTTTCGTAGTAGACCTTGCGCAGCACGTCCTCGGGCAGGTCCAGGCCGTACATCCGCCAGAAGGCGTGGTAGCGCTTGTAATAGGGAAAATACTCGTCAGCCGTTTCCAGCACTCGGAAATAGGTTTCGTATTCGGCGGGCTGGTAACTGTCCTTGCCGAACAGTACGCGGTCGCCGTACTTCGCCAGAAAAGCGTTCACGGCACGAGGTTGGCGGCCCAGTTCGGCGATCACCGCCCCGATCTCCACGTTCAGGTTCGGTATATCGTCCAGCAGACGGCCCAATCTCGCCAGATCGTTAGCACTCCAGGCCATGTGCGCGGCAATAAAGGTAGTGCCCGCATGGCGGCGGTAAATATCGTGCGCTTCGCCCATAATGGTTGCAAAGGGGGCGGGATCGTCAGCCTCGCGTTTGCGGTTAGGGCGCAGTTTCAGTTCCAGCCATCGCTCGTTATCCGCGTCGTGCGGCTGCCAGAACTGGGGCGGATCGGCGGAGTGGATCAGCACCGGCATCCCCAGTTCGCCGGCTTTGGCCCAAACGGGGTCCAGCCGCGGGTCGTTTACCCGAATCCGGTTGCCGGCCGCATCCAGGTTGCTCATGCCCTGCGACTTATAAATCTTCAGCCCCACCGCACCGATGGAGTGGTCGTATTCCAGTTGCTTCAGTGTGTTCTCCAGCCAGTCATCGGCGTCGATGCCCCGAAACTCGATGTTGGTAAAAAACGCGATCCGGTTGCCGTAGCCCTCCTCGTTCACGTGCTCCACCATCGCCCGCAGGGCCTGCCCGCCGCGCCCGCTCAGGTTCACCACCACGCGCATATTCAGGCTGTCCATTTCGCGGATCAGCTCGTCCAGGTCCTGCTCGGCCATCCGCCAGTGGTGGCTGTGAATATCCACGAACGGATAAGCGGCGCGGGCGGGAATGTGCTCTTCCACCACCAACGAACCGGGCGGGTCGTAGTCTTCCCAGTCCAGCTTCAGCGTAGAGTCGATCCCGTAGTCGCGTTGGCAGGCCAACGGCAGGGCAAGGAGCAAGATGAGCAGGGTCAGCAACAGAGCGCGGTACGGCATGGATGGTGTTTGATGCAAAGTTACGAAAGTTGGGGGGCGTGCCCCCGGCTTGGGCCGGGGTCGGTGCCTTTCAGGCGCGGCTGTCGCCTTGGCCCTGCGGGCTGCGGGTTTCACCCTCACCTTCCAGGCACCTCACGCACGGGGCGGCGTAGGTAAGTAGTACACCTACCTTTTCAGGAAGTAATACGTAGACTCGCAGGACTTTTTTCGGTCTAGCGTACCCCCATAAATCATGTATTGTTCAGGTAACGGTGTAGCCTTTTTCATATACGGTATTACCATGGAGAAACGCTTACATCCGAGATGAATTACGGTAGGCTATTTTTACTCCACCGTATCGTATACGCCCGCGCCGGCCGGCCCCTCGCCATCCGCGCGGGTGTAAGCACACCCTGAAGCCTCCAAGCCAATGACCGCGAAAACCCTGCTAATAGCACCGTGCATTTTGACGCCGCTCCTGATTTGTTGCCAAAACCTGATCTCAAACGGTGATTTCGAAACGAAAAAACAGGTTGAACCTCAAAAAGTATATGAATACGACCACGCTTCTGCCTTCCGTTACGAGTTTCCGGGTTGGGAAATGACAGCGGGAGAACTCTCCAGTTGTACCTGCAATTACGTCAACGAAAAAGTCGATACCACCAGCCACTGGTGTCTGGACGGTGCCCTGCCTTTTCGGAACGGCTGTAATGTGATTGAGCTTGGCTATGGTCCGAATTGTAACGCGCCCTGGATGAAACGGCCCGGCTGTAGCAGCTACTTGGGACAGCAGTTAGCGCAGCCGCTGGTGATGGGCAAGACCTACGCGCTGACGATGGATTATTTTATCCAGCAACCGGACGATCCCGACTACACCAGGCACATCGGGATGTCTTTATACAACGAGCAAGTTTCGCTACAAGCCAATATGTTGTTGGATGGAGGAGCGTTTCCCCTCGATACTATCGTATACGACAGCTGGCAGTCGCAGACGTGGTACTTTCGTCCGACCTGCGATCTGAGTTTCGTGGTCTTCGGGGTATTCCATACAGCCGCAGGTCCGCCGACGCACGGGCGGTATAACCTCGGCAATCACTTTTTTCTTGACAATCTAGTTCTCCGGGAGGTAGACCGGCGGGATACTCCCTGGGCCAGGGTTTTTTGTAAAACGCCGCCCGAGTTGGCCGCATCCGGTATCGTGTCAAATGCCATCGTTCTCTTTTCAACCAATGAGGATGAACTGACCGTGGACGAGCAAGCTAAACTGGATTTGTTTGCGAGCAATATGCTGGAGCAACCCAGGGCCACCTTTACCATGAGCGGCCACACCGATAATACGGGCAGCGATCATCACGATCTGGCCGCCCGCCGGATAGCTGCGGTGTGTGACTACCTGCGGGCGAAATACGGTATTTCCGAGCTACGCTTCTTGAAATATCCGGCCGGAGCCGATCGGCCCCGGGACAGTAATGACAACGAAGAAGGGCGCAAGCAAAACCGCCGGGTTGATATCAATTTCGTTAACATGGAACCGGAGACGCTCGTCTATCGCAGGCTACTGGAGGCGGTCTGGGCCAAAGAGCAAGGAGAAGCAATTAAGCTATTTTCACTCTGGCTATCGCTGGTGCCGGAAAAGAATATTCATTTGGCCCGGTACGATCCCCGCCTGCGAGGTTTTACGGAGCAGCCGCCTGTCCGAAAAATTTACGACAACCGCCTGGACGATTTATACCGTAAAATTGGCGGCGGCAGGCATACGCTGGATTCTCTGTTTGCCGCGGATCAGCAGTACCGGACCCTCGGTCGCTACATCGAAAATTTTGGTGTTTACCATTTCCCCCTCGATTCCGGGCAGGTGAAATGGGACGTCGTGTACGAAGAACTAAGTCCGGAAATGATCGCGGAACGAGATAAACGGCACCTGCCGGTCATGTGCAAGTGGCTGGATAAGTACGGCTGGCCGGACGAGGCCGTAGTGGGCGACCGGGCGGCAAAAACCCCGGCCCTCATCCTGATCCACGCGGAGGATACCACGGCCATGCAACAATACCTCCCCCTACTCTATAAAAGTGCCCGGGCCGGCAAGGCCGATTGGGCCTATTACGCCATGCTGGCAGACCGCTTATCCGTGGTAAAGAAACAGCCGCAGCGTTACGGCACACAGTTTAATGTTTTAGAGGATGGCACTTCTACCAGGGCTGAACTGGTGAACCCCGCTTTGGTGAATGAGTGGCGACGGGAGATTGGGTTGGAACCGTTGCGGGGGTATGAGTAGCTTGTCCTGACTACTAAATCTTCATTAGCAATAAGAAAGTATTCATCACAAATTAGCTAACAGTGGCTTCGATTTAGTAGGTGCCGCTTGATGCGTGAGGTGCCCGGACAGGGCGGTGCCGCGGTGCCGCAGCCCGCAGGGCCGAGCGAACAGCGAGCTGGGAGGGGACCGACCCCGGCCCCGAAGGCCGGGGGCACGCCCAACGAATACTCCTGGATCAATCCAGTAAATCCAGTCCTTCCAGCAGAATTTCGCAGGCCGATTCGATCTCCGCCTCGGTGATGGTGAGCGGCGGGGCGATGCGGATGGTGCGGTTGTTGAACAGGAACCAGTCGGTGATGAGGCCGCGCTGGAGGCAGTGGGCGATGACGGCCTGGACCTGGTCGAAGTCGAGTAGTTCGAGGCCGAACCAGAGGCCTGCGGAGCGTAGATCGAGGATGCGGGGGTGGACGAGCAGGCGGCGAAAGAGGGCCGCCTTGGCGGGAACCTGGTCGATGAGCCGGTCGGAGAGGATGGTCTGGAGGGTGGCCAGCCCGGCGGCGCAGTTGACGGGGTGGCCGCCGAAGGTGGTGATGTGGCCCAGGATGGGGTCGCGGGAGAGGTGGCGCATGAGGTCGCGCGAGGCGATGAAGGCCCCGATGGGCATGCCGCCGCCCATGCCCTTGGCGAGGAGGAGGATATCGGGCACGACGTCATACTGCTCGAAGGCCCAGAGGGTGCCGGTGCGGCCGTAGCCGGCCTGGATCTCGTCGAGGATGAGGAGGGCACCGACCTCCGTGCAGCGCTCGCGTACGGCGCGCAGCCAATTGCCGGCGGGCGGGCGGATGCCCCACTCGGCCTGGACGGTTTCCAGAATGACGGCCGCCGTCTGGTGGGTGATGCGGCCGAGGCACTGGTGGCAGTTGAAATCGAGGTGGCGGATGCCGGGCAGCAGCGGGTGGTAGGCGCGGGTAAAATCCTTGGGCCACATGAGGGAGGCCGCGCCCTGGGTGCTGCCGTGGTAGCTGCGGGTGGCGGACACGAACTGCGTGCGGCCGGTGGCGCGTTTGGCCAGTTTCATGGCCCCTTCGGTGGCTTCGGTGCCGGAGTTGACGAAGTAAACGCTTTCGAGCGGGTCGGGCAGGTTGTCGGCCAGCAGGCGGGCCAGTTCTACCTGGGGGCTGAGGATGTACTCGCCGTAAACGAGGGTGTGCATATAGGTGGCCGCCTGGGTCTGGACGGCCCCCATGACGGCGGGGTGGCAGTGGCCGAGGCTGGACACGCCGATGCCGGCAATGAGATCGAGGTAGGCCTTGCCGGCCGTGTCGTAGAGGTAGCAACCCCGAGCTACGGCAACTTCGATGCCGAGCGGAAAATCGCTGGTTTGCGCCACGTGGCGCAGGAATAGGGTACGTTTGTCCATGCGTGGACTAGCGGAGTTTGGTGGATGGACCCCTGTAACGGCTAGGGGCGGCTGAGGGATGACCCACCGGTCTACTACTTCGCTTCTTCTTCCAGGCGGATGCGCGCTTTGATGGCGCTGAGTAAGCGGGGCGAGGCTTGCTCTCGGCTGATATTTTTCTTGACGAAGGCCTTGAAGGCAACTTCTTTTTCCAGACCGAGCACTTCGCCCGGTTCTTCCTTTAGTCGTTCCAGGAGTTGTTCCTGTTCGGTGGTGCTGACAAAATGGCCTCCTTCGCTAATGAAATTAACGGGGTTGACGCGGGCGGTCAGGTTACTGATGAGCTTGGCTGTGGCACGAGAATCTCGCATGGCTAAGTGAATTTTGGCCGTCCGGGTTACCGCTTTTAGCACATGGTTCACTCTGCGGGCACCCCACCTGTTTCCCACAGCTGATGGACAGGCAGCCGGAAACCGGGGCCTGCAGAGCCGTAAGAGCGAAGGGGAGTGGGAGCAAAGTAATCATGGTAAAAGCGGTTTGCGTGGTCGGTGGCCCGTTTGTGGTGCCTTGGCGATCTGACGTTGCAGTAAAGGTGGTTAAATCGGGACCCGCCGGGTAGCGTGGAGACGGGTGAAACTATTCGGTTCGGTTAGCTTAGCGAGGGTGGGGTGGCAACGAAAGAACAAGTAAAGACAAAACGGGCCACCCGAAACAGCAGTTTCGGGCGGCAACCGTGAATAATTAGTCGTTAAATCGAATGTTGTTGACACCGTTCTCCAGGGCGTAGTCGGCCAGTTTTTCGGCCAACTTTCCCCGGGCACGACGCAGGCGCGTCCGCACGGTATTGATGTTCCACCCCAGATCGTCGGCCACTTCCTCGTAGCTGTAGTCGAACAAGTCGATCAGCAGGAAGACGAGGCGGAAGTCGTCCGAAAGCGACCGCAGCGCGTCCGTCATCTCGTCCGACAGATCGCGGACGAATAGTTCGGGGTCGCGCAGGTCGGGGCAATCGGCGATCACGGCGTTAACCGAGGTGTCGACAATGGTGCCGGCGGTGCGGTCTTCCAGTTCGATCTGGTAGGGAGCGCGGCTGCGCTTCCGGTAGTCGTTGATGAACTGGTTTCTGGCGATCCGAAACAACCAGGCGCGGGCGTTGGTCCCTATCGTGTAGCTACCGATACTGCGGTATGCCCGGATAAAGGTCTCCTGTACGAGGTCTTCGGCATCGGCGACGGCACCGGTGAGGCGCAGCGCGAAATTGTACACGTCGTTGAAGAGCGGATACATTTCTCGTTCGAATATCGAGTCATTAGTTGGTACCATGGTTCGGGTAGCTTTGGGGTGAAACAATGAGGCGACAAGCCGGGGAAGCCGGCTTTTCACCCGTTTTACCCTGCACGAACAAGGACCCGGAAAAAAGAGTTCCCGCGCTATGACAATTTTTTGACAAAAAATTGTTGGGGCTGCGACCCGTGCTTTTACTGCGGTGATCGCCGCAAGCTCCTTGGAGTTGGTAGGGGGTGCTGCAAACGCTGATAACATATGTTGCGGCGCAGCCGCTACATCACCAGATCGCGGTAGATGACTGCCAGTACCACCTGGCCCACGGCACGTAGTGTGCGGCTGTCGATCACGCTCATATCGTCGCCGTCGGTGTGCCAGTGGGCACCGAAGCCGGTTTCCGTATTATTAGTACGATTAATGATATCGATGGTGGGGATGCCGGCGATGGTATTGATGAAATAGTGATCGTCGGTGATGGCACCGCCGTTTTCCGGCACGAAATAATTGCCCAACCCCATTTGATCGGCCAGGCCCCAGACGGAGCGGACCACTTCGGGGGCAAACTGCATACTGTAGGCTTCCACGGGGAAACGGGCGTTTTTGGCACCCACCATATCCAGCAGGATGCCGTACTCGGGCCGGGGACCGGCGGGTAGGTTGCGGGCAAAATACTGGGCACCCAGGGCATAGGTTTCGGGGTCGCCGCCGGAATCGCCGTAATCTTCGGCGTCGAGGAGGACGATGTCGATACCGCGATCGAGGGGGTTGTCCTGCAGCAGACGGGCAATCTCCAGCAGTACGCCGACGCCGGAGGCACCGTCATCGGCACCCAGCACGGGGGCGGTTTTGTCGCCTTCGTTCAGGGGGCTATCGGCAAAGGGGCGGCTGTCCCAGTGGGCGAATAGCATGACCCGGCGGGCGGCAGCCGGCTTATAGCGGGCGATGATATTGGTGGAATTGAGTTTTTCACCCGTATAGGCGGTGGCCGTGAAGTTCTGCTCGGTGACCTCCAGGCCGAAGGATTTCAGTTGCTCCACCAAATACCGGCGCGTGGCGGCGTGCGCGGGCGTATTAACCACCCGGGGGCCGAAGGCTACCTGGCGTTCCACGAACGCGTAGGCGGAATCGCGGTTGAAGGAGGGCACTTTCACGGGGGTACGGGTTACGGGTTCGGTAGTGGTGCTACCGTTGTCCGCATCCGTGTCGGAAGTACAAGCCGCCCACCCGAGGGCGAGGAGGCAAAAAAGGGCGGGAGCGATCCAACGGAAGAAAGAACGGAACATGGCGGAGCGGGGTTAATTGGATTGCAAAGAACCGGTTTTTCGTCCGAAGGTTGGTAATCCCCCCGCCCCGCCGCTTCTGCCTACTTCTTACGGCGGGTAATCAGGGCCACGATGATGATCACGGCCGCTACACCCAACCAGAAGTAGTAATTTTCGTACCACTTGTCTTCCGTCAGGTCGATGTCGATGTCCAGACCGCCATCCTGAGCGAAGGAGAGGAGAGGTGCCGCAACGGCGATCAGGAGAAATGAAAACCGGCTGAGTAATTGCATTGCTTTGGTGGGGTAAAATCTACCAACGGTGGTAGCATTTCGCTAACAACCCCACCCGTCAACACCGTGTTCGGAAACGCGGCGGTTAAGGGAAGCATAATTTACCTTCGCCAATTAGCAGAATTACATCTTTGGGGCCGTTAGCTTACTACTTTTACGGCCGCAACGTGCGTGTCCGTTCTTCGATTCGGCTCCTCTCCTTACCTTACATCCTTATATTCACCGATTGCCCGACTTCCTTATAATCGCCGATTTATGAAACCGATCCTCATTATCCTGGCCTTTTGCGCCTGTTTTGCTACCCTTTCCGCTAAGGACCCATGCTACGATTGGGGCCAAGCCGTACGCGCCGCCCGGGAAGTCAATCCTGACTACGAAGCCTACATCGCCCGCTTCCGCGATATCGCCATCCGCGAGATGGAACGCTCGGGCGTACCCGCCAGCATCAAATTGGCCCAGGGCCTGCTGGAAAGCGGAGCCGGCACCAGCGAACTGGCCCGCCGCGCCAAGAACCACTTCGGCATCAAGTGCGGCAGTAACTGGCTGGGCGAAACCATGTATCGTGAGGACGATGATTACGACGCCAACGGCGAACTCATCAAATCCTGCTTCCGTAGTTATCCCAACGCCGATGCCAGTTTCGTGGCCCATAGCGAGTTTCTCCGCGACCCGAATAAGGCCTTCCGCTACGGGTTCCTGTTTCGCCTCGATCCCCGCGACTACCGCGCCTGGGCCGAGGGCCTCCGCCGCGCCGGTTACGCTACCAACCCGCGCTACCCCGCCCTGCTCATCAGCCTTATCGACCGGTACAAACTCTACCAGTACGACAACTTTATCCCCATCGATATCGAAAATCCCGGTGTCGAAGGCCCCATCGTCATCACTCCCTCACCCGGCGGCGGACGACCCACATACCCGGCCTCCCGGCGGCAATATCGACGACAATATCTTTGACGACATCAACGAGGGTATCCTCTCCGGCATCCTGAAAACCAACGACGTCACCTACTTCGTACCGGGTCAAACCACCACGCTCGACGACGTGGCCCGCCGCGTGGATGTGTCCATCCGCCGCCTGATCGACTACAATGAGTCCATCAATGCCCCCAACCAGCCCATCGCGGCCGGCGAGCGAATTTTCATTCAGCCCAAGCGCAACAGCTACCGGGGCAAGGAAAAATACCACCTCGTGCTGCCGGGCCAGACGATGTTCCAGCTGGCGCAGAAGTATGGTGTGAAGCTGGAAAAACTCCGCCGCCGTAACCGCATGGAAGACGGCGGTGAACCCGCCGCCGGCACCCGCATCAAACTGCGCGGCGGCAAGCAGGACCGTCCCAAACTGGCCTCCGAAACCTCCACCGAACCAACCGTGCCCACCCGCCCCGACGGCAATCTGGACATCGATAATTCCGATCCCATCCGTCCCACGCGGCCCACCAATCCTAACCCCACCACTCCCCGTCCGGGCGTAAACAACCCCGGCAGCACCGTCACCCCGGGCACCGTCAACCCCGGCACCACCGATCCGTACACGCCGCCCGTTCGGCCCACCAACCCGGGTATCGACAACAATACCGATTTCGGCGGCGGCACCCGCCCCACCACGCCGCCCACCACCGATCCGTATACGCCGCCTACCACGCCCGTTACGCCGCCCGCCACCGATCCGTATACGCCGCCCACCTCGCCCTACGTGCCGCCCGTTACCAACCCGCCCACGCAACCCACCACGCCGCCCGCCGCCTCCGGCCGTACCTACAACGTGGTGGCCGGCGACACGCTCTACTCCATCAGCCGCCGCTACAACCTCTCGGTCGAGCAACTCAAGCGGCTCAACGGTCTTACGGACAATACCATTAGCATCGGCCAGGTCCTCACCGTCCAGTAACCGGCCGGTCAACCACTGCCCCCCGGTGGCGTTATAAAGGTGCCGCAGCCCAAGGGTCGCGGCACCTTTATACGTACCTATGGAGTCGATCACCCTTACCGAAGAAAGAATTTACGAACTGCTCGACGCGGTCTGCGACCCCGAGATCCCCGTGCTCAGCGTGCTCGATCTGGGCATCGTGCGCGGCGTCAGCCTGGACACCCCCGACGGCATTCCCGAGGTCCGCATCACGCCCACCTACACCGGCTGCCCGGCCATGGACATGATTGGCGTCAACATCAAAGCCGTCCTCCAGGAAGCCGGCATCTCGCCCGTGCGCGTCAAACTGGTCCTCCACCCCGCCTGGACCACCGACTGGCTCACCGACCGGGGCCGTCAACGACTCCAGGAATACGGCATCGCCGCGCCCCGCGAGCAGACCGTCGATAAGCACGCCCTCTTTACCGACGGCGACCTCACCGTGCCCTGCCCCCGCTGCTCCTCCGAAGACACGGAACTGCTGGCCGAATTCGGTTCCACGGCCTGCAAGGCCATGTACCGCTGCAAAACTTGCCTGGAACCGTTCGATTATTTCAAGTGCCACCGCTAGCCGGGTCGGGCGGGTGTCAAAACTGATGGCCGGCGGCAACTTTTCCCGGTGTTTGCACTTAGTATTCTTACTCTTGCCCGGATAAAGATCGGGGTAGTTTTTTGCACTATTTGGGGCCATCCCCTCGCCTCAACCGGCTCAGGGTCGCTGCGTCCGTGGCTCCGCTTCGCTGCGGCCGCTAGCGCGTCTCCTCCCTGCCGGTCGGCCCACTCCCATCGCTTGTCCGGGGGTGATGTGGCGGGGATTTGCGCTCGCGACGGGTTCCCCCACCCCCGGCCCGGTCAATCGAAAGGGTCCCATTAACCCCTTCCGCCGCGGGGGAGAGGGGTGATGTCGTAAAAATATAGTGTCTGGATGAGGAGGTTCACCCCTATCTCTCATCCTGGTCATTTCACGTCCAGGCGGTTTTGCCGCCAAAGCCCTGGGATTGATAGGCCACTCTAAATCCCCGCCGCGTCCCCCGCCGGAGTTGCGAAACAACGCCGGCGGGGGACGCGGCGGCTGCGCGTGGTGCGCTGTTGCCCTTACGCCCTGGGCTGATAAATGTCGCTCTTTCAGGGCTAAAACCCTGACGGATTTCGGTATAGCAAACCATTCTGGGCTGTTGCAAAAAAAAACTTCAATTCAAGGAGCGCGCAGGCTTATACCAACGCACTAAACTCCGAGGAGCTTGCGACGATCACCGCAGGTAATCACCAGCAGGCAACGCCTGCCTACCAAAGTACCGGCGAAGCCAACGCGTAGGCTTGTACTAAAATACCAACATACCAGACGCACAGCGTCATACCAAAATACGGGCGAAGCCCAAAAAGCATGCTAAGAATCCTCCTGGTCGAAGACGAAGAAAACATCCGCGAGACGGTCAAACTGAACCTCGAACTCGAAAACTTCGAGGTCGTGACCGCCGCCAATGGCCGCCTGGCCCTCAAGCACATCCGCGAGCAGCACTTCGACCTGCTGTTGCTGGACGTGATGCTGCCCGAGATCGACGGCTTCCAGATCCTGGAACAGGTACGGCTGACCGACCGCAAGACACCCGCCATCTTCCTTACCGCCAAGGACGCCGCCCAGGACCGGATTGCCGGGCTGAAGCGCGGCGCGGACGACTACCTGACCAAGCCATTCGTATTCGAGGAACTGCTGTTGCGCATCAACCGCCTCATCGAGCGGACCAGCGACTCGCCCGAGGTACAGCCCGACCATTACGAGTTTGGCCGGAATAGCGTTAACTTCGCCACCTATGAGGCCACCGGCAACCAGGGTGACTTCACGCTGACCAAAAAAGAAGCCATGCTGCTCAAGCTACTCATCGACCGCAAGGGAGAGGTGGTGAGCCGCCGGCAAATATTGCAGTCGGTGTGGGGTTACGACGTGTATCCCAGCACCCGGACCATCGACAACTTCATCCTCTCCTTTCGTAAATACTTTGAGGAGGACCCGAAAAACCCGACGCACTTTTTGTCCGTGCGCGGGGTGGGGTACAAGTTTGTGAATGAGTAAGGATGCCGGTGGTGCTTGGAGTTTTGCTGTACCCGGACAAGCGATGGGAGCGGACCGACCCGTCAGGGGCGGGGCCCGCAGGGCCGAGGCGAATGCCGAGCCGCGGACGCAGCGACCCTAAGCCGCCTCAGGCGCAGGGATGGCCCCAGAAAACACGCGCTACCTTACTGAACTGAATTTTCACGATGCTAAGTTTTGAATACCCCGCCTGGATGCTGTTACTCTGCCTGGCGGCGGGACTGTTGACGGCCCTGGTGCTGTACTACCGTGACCGGACTTTCCGCGAGAACGCGCCGCGTCTGCCGTGGCTGCTGGGCCTGTTGCGCACCCTGGCCGTGGCCGGTATCGCCGCGCTGCTGCTGGGTCCGCTGCTGCGTTATGTGGAAGAGCGCGTGCAACCGCCCGTGGTGGTGGTGGCGCAGGATGTGAGTGAATCCGTGGGCACCGCGCTGGGGTCCGATACCACCGCCTACCGCCGTGATTATGAGGCGATGCTGGCCGCGCTGGGCGAAAAATACGAGGTGGTGGAATATACCTTCGGCGACCGTGTGGCGCAGGACGGTGCACTGAATTTCGGTGAAAAACGCACCAACCTGAGCGATGTCATCAGCCAGGTGGCCGACCAGTACGGCAACCAGAACCTGGGGGCCTTTATCCTCGCGTCCGACGGTATTTACAATGCCGGTACCAACCCGGTCTATGCGTCCAACCAGCTCAATGCGCCCGTTTTCACGGTGGGACTGGGCGATACCACGTTGCGCCGCGACCTCGCCATCCGGCGGGTGTTCAACAACAAGATCGCCTACCTCAACGACGAATTTTCCATCCAGGTGGACCTGGGCGCGCGCAACGCCGCCGGGGCCAATACCACCCTGACCGTGAGCCGCGTGGACGGTGGTGATTCCCGCGAACTGGCCCGCGAAAATATCCGCATCGAGGACAATGATTTTTTCACCACCCGCGAGTTCGTGCTGCCCGCCGACCGCTCGGGCGTGCAACGCTACCGCATCGCCGTTTCCGGCATCGGCCAGGAGGAAAGCACGGCCAATAACCGCCGCGATATTTTTGTGGACGTACTAGACGCCCGCAAGAAAATACTGGTGCTGGGCCACGCGCCCCACCCCGATTTGGGTGCCCTGCGCCAGGCCCTGAACGAGGGGGAAAACAATGAGGTGGACGTGGCCTATGCCGCAAGTTTTTCCGGCAACCCTCGCGATTACGACCTGGTGGTCCTGCACCAGTTGCCTAGTGCCGCCAACCCCATTGCCAGCCTGTTGCAGCAGCTGCGGGAGCAGCGTAAGCCGCTGCTCTACATCGTGGGGGAGCAGACCGACATTCGAAAACTGAACGAACGGCAGAACCTGCTGACCATCCGCGCCGGCGGCGCGGGCAATAATGACGTGCAGGCCCGGCTGTCGCCGGCCTTTCGCCTGTTTAACCTGAGCGACGAATTGCGCAGCTTTCTGCCTAAATTACCACCTTTACAGGCTCCCTTCGGTGAGTTTACCGCCGGGGCGGGCGGCTCGGTGCTGTTCTCACAGCGGATCGGGCGGGTAGATACCGAGTATCCCCTGCTGATCCTGGGCGAGAGCGACGGCATTCGCACCGGCGTGCTGGCGGGCACCGGCCTGTGGCAGTGGCGGCTGGCCGATTACCTGGAACACGAAGACCACCAGCGCTTTAACGAGCTGGTGAGCCAACTGACGCAGTACCTGAGCGTGAAGGAGGACAAGCGCCGGTTCCGGGTGGCGCAGGAGAAGAATATCTTTGACGAGAACGAGGCCATCCAACTGGACGCCGAACTCTACAATGAGAATTACGAACTGGTGAACGAGCCGGACGCGACCGTCGTAATCACGGATGAGGAGGGCAAGGAATACGATTTTACCTTTAACCGCACCAGCCGAGCCTACACCCTCAACGCGGGCCTGCTGCCGGTGGGCAACTACCGCTACCGCGCCGGCACCAATACCGGCACCGAAACCCTGACCTACGACGGCCGCTTTAGCGTGAGTGCCGTGGAGATCGAGGGCTACGTGACCACGGCCGATCACAACCTGCTGCGCCAGATTACCGGCCGCTACGGCGGCGAATTCCTGACCCGCGCCGAATTAGCCTCCATTCCCGGGCGGCTGGAAGCGCGGGGAACCGTGAAACCGGTGCAGTACCAAACCGCCACCACCCGCTCGCTGATCAACCTGAAGTGGCTCTTCTTTTTGCTGCTGTTTTTCCTCAGCCTGGAGTGGTTCCTGCGGCGATTCTATGGGGCGTATTAACGCAGAAAATAATCCTTCACCTCGCCGGCCAGTTCCCGGGCGCGGGCGGCGGTAGCCGCCTCGGCGTAGACCCGCACGATGGGTTCGGTATTGGATTTGCGCAGGTGAACCCAACCGTCGGCGAAGTCCAGTTTTAGCCCGTCGGTGCGGTTGGGGGTAGCCGAGGTGAAGTGGCGTTCCAGGGCGTCGATGCGCTCGTCGACGGCGAGGCCGGGCGTGAGATCGATCTTGTCTTTGACCATCTCGTAGGGCGGATAGCCGTCGCGGAGTTGGTTGATGTTTTTATCCTGCGTGGCGAGGTGGCTGAGTACCAGGGCCAGCCCGATGAGGGAATCACGGCCGTAGTGCAATTTCGGGTCGATGATGCCGCCGTTGCCCTCGCCGCCGATCACGGCATTCACTTCTTTCATTTTAGCTACTACATTTACCTCGCCCACGGCGGCGGCGTGGTGGGGTTGTCCGTAGGTTTCCGCCAGATCGGCCAGGGCGCGGGTGCTACTCAGGTTGGATACCACGGGGCCGGGGGTGTGGCGGAGCACGTAGTCGGCCACCGTCACCAGTGTGTATTCCTCGCCGATCCACCGGCCGCCGGGGCCGACCAGGGCCAGGCGGTCCACGTCGGGATCGACGGCTACGCCCAGGTCAGCGTCGCCGGTGGACATGGCGGCGATCAGGTCGGTTAGGTTATGGGGCAGCGGCTCGGCCTCGTGGGCGAAACGGCCGTGCATCTCGCCGTGCAGGAGGGTATAACCGCAACCCAACGCTTCGAGCAGGGCCGGCAGGGCGATTGCACCGACGGAATTGACCGGATCGACGACTACCTTGAACCCGGCTTTTTTAACGGCCGCCACGTTCACCAGCGGATGGTCCAGCACGGCCTGGATGTGGTCCTGGAGGGCACCGGCGTAGGTTTGGTAGTCGCCCAGATCGCTTACCTCGGCGTAGGTTACGCCCCCGTCGGCCAGTAGTTGGAGCAGGGACTCGCCGTCGGCGGCGGAAATAAATTCTCCCTTGTGGTTCAGCAATTTCAGGGCATTCCAGTGGACGGGGTTGTGGCTGGCCGAGAGGATGATGCCGCCGCCGGCCTCCAGTTTAGTGACCGCCATTTCCACGGTGGGGGTGGTGGCCAGGCCCAGGTCGATCACCGTAATGCCGAGCATTTGCAGCGTGGCGGAGGTGAGCCGGGTCACCACGTCTCCGCTGGGGCGGGCATCGCGGCCGATGACCACGCGGGCGGGTGCACCGCTCTGGAGCAGCCAGGTGCCGTAGGCGGCCACACTCTGGACGATATCTTCCGGGGTCAGGTTGTCACCGGCCGCGCCGCCGATGGTGCCGCGAAAGCCGGAGATGGATTTGATGAGGGACATGACGGGGTGTTTTGGTGAGCCGACGCAAAGGTAGGAAATGCGCGGAGCGGCAACGGGGGATACCCGAGACGAACAACATACTTTTGGGCCGAAGCAGCTACCTTCGCGGCTCACTACTTCTTGGATGGAAGCATTATTGCAACTGGATTACTACCTGTTTCACCTTATTAACGGTGTGTGGACCGCCGCGTGGCTGGACGAGTCGGCCCCGCTATGGCGTACCAAAACCACCTGGATTCCGCTCTATGTAGTACTGGCGTGCCTGATCGTGTACCGGTTGCGGCGACGGGCCGTTTGGCTTTTTCTGGCCGCCGGATTGTGCGTGGGGGTGGCGGATCAGGTGAGCAGCTCTATTATTAAACCGAGCGTGGAACGCCTGCGCCCCTGCCGTAATCCCGCGCTGGAACAGCCCGCCAACGTGCTGATTGCCTGTGGCGGCGGCTACAGTTTTACGTCGAGCCACGCTACCAACCATTTTGCCATTGCGGTGCTACTTGTGCTGGGGATGGCGGGTTTTGCCGGTCGGTGGCGCTACCTGCTTTTGCTGTGGGCGGCTAGTATCGGGTATGCGCAGGTGTATGTGGGGGTTCACTTTCCGCTCGATGTGATTTGCGGCGGCCTGCTGGGCTGCCTGATTGGATGGGGCTGCTTTGGGCTGATTCGAACGCGTTTGGGGGAAACATAATTACCAGCGCAGCAGGCGTTGCCCGGCCAACTCGCGTTGTGCCTCTTGCCAATTCTCCGTCCAACCGAGGAGAAAACCGCCGCCGCCGGCACCGCATATTTTCAGGCAGTAGTGTTCGCCTACCCAAATAGAGTGGAAGGCCGCCGGGATATAATCGGGCAGTTCAGACAACTGAAAAGCGGAGATATTTCGGAATTCCCGGCTCGCCTCCAAGAAATTATCGGCCAGGAGGGCGGTAATGGCGCGGTCGGTTGGCGCGGACCACTCTTCTTGCAGTTGTCGGGCAAATGCGGGGTCGCGGTCGAAGCGTTCCAGCAGTCGATTTACGTAGGGCGTGGTGGAGCGGCTGATGCCGGTATCGAGCAGGAAAAAACGATCCAGCGTGCCCGACGGTAGGTGGACGATTTCGGGCGGCGAATCCGGTTGCAGGAGCACGGGCCGGCGCCGGGAGATAATGTAGGGATCGGTGCCGGAGCTAGTGCCGTGAAAAAAACTTTCCATGCGGGCCAGGAATGGGCGGTTGATTCGATCCAGGGTTGCGGGCGAGGCGTAATCTTCCAGCACGGCCACGCAAACCGCCCCCGAACTGCCCATCCCGTAACCCTCCGGAATATTGGAATACAGTCGGCGGCCGGAGGTAAGGTCGCGGTTCAGCCGATCCAGGTCGAAGGTGCGGGGCGGGAAGGCTTGCTGCAGGTAGCGGGAAAAATCTTGCAAGCGGGGGTCGGGCGGTTCGGCGGTATCCCTCCATTCGGCCGCCAACGCGGGAAAGGGCAGGGCCAGGGCGCGGGAGCCGCGTAGTACCGTGTGTTCGCCGAAGAGCAGGACTTTGGCGGGAAAGGAGGTGGGGGTGGTAGGGGGCAAGACTGGAATGAGGTGGATGGGAGCGTAAAGATAGGCTTGCCGCTACAGTTGTCCTGCTACACCACTCCAACCCCACCGAACCCCGCTGTAAAAACGGAGTTTTAGCTCCAAATCACTTCCATATGCCCTTCCTGCTCCTGGCCGTTGCACTCTTCTTTCCCCGCATCATCATCCTGGTGCTTTACTTTCTGACCGACTGGTTTTCTAATTCATTCGACGGCATCATCATCCCATTGCTCGGCTTTATTTTTTTGCCGGTTACCTTACTCTGGTATGCGGTGGTGATGACCTATTTCGGCGGGGATTGGTCAACCATCCCCATCGTGGGTATGGTGGTGGCTCTGGTGGTGGACCTCGGGCTGGTGAGTACGAGCAGGCGGGGGCGGAGGTAGACCGGGTTATTGACGGCTAATTCAGTAGCCAGTCCCGGTAATTTAGCGGGTTAACGACCTGATATTCAGCGGCGGGATAATTTTTGCTCCAACCGGCGGGAGCTTTAGGTTGCTTGTTAGCATTCCACTTGAACTCGTAGCCGTATAGCTTTCCGCCCCGGTCTTCCACCCAATCGATCTCTTGTTGATCGTAGGTGCGCCAAAAGTAATTGTAGACGAGTACATTATCGTAGTTCTGTTGCTTGATGCGTTCACTGACGAGATAATTTTCCCAGAGCATCCCCTTATCGTTTCTCAGCGTGACGGGATTGAGGTTGCCGACCAGAAAATTTCGGATACCGTTATCGAGAAAGTAGTATTTGTTACTTCTGTTAACCTCTTTGCGCAGGTTACGGCTGAAGCCGCTCACCTTACAAATGATGAAAACCTTAGTCAATAAATCGAGGTATTTATCAACCGTGTTTCTACTCAACTGCAGGGAGTTGGCCAGTTCGTTCACCTTGACCTCGCTACCAACCTGGAAAGCAACCAGCCGCAACAGATCCAGGATCTTATCCGAGTTACGGATGGTTTCGAAGGTGAGGATATCCTTTAGTAAGTAAGAGTTGACGAGTTCCCGCAGGTAGAGGGTTTTTTCCTCCGGGGTTTCCAGCTGTAGTAGTTCCGGGTAGTTGCCGAAGATCAGGCGGCCGGCGAGCGTATCCTGCCGGTCGATTGCCGATTCCCGTACACTCAGTTCTCCTTCTGAAATACCGAAAAGTTTGAAGGTCGTCTTGCGGCCCGTGAGCGGTTCGCCGGTATAGTTTTCCACGTCGAATGCCGAGGAACCCGTGATAAGTACTTTTAGCCCGGGGATTTCATCGATCATCAGCTTTAATGCAGCACCGATGGAAGGAATTTTTTGGGCCTCGTCGATGATCAGGAATCGTTTGCCTTTCAGTAGGGATTTTAACGCTATTTTGCTGTGCCGGATAAATAATTCGCGCGTAGCAACGTCCTCTCCGTTCAGAAGTAGGTAGGGTTCCGTGGTTTTGGCTAGTATCTTCTTGATTAGCACCGTTTTCCCCACGCGGCGAGGACCGAGAATCACTACCGCTTTATTGGGTCGAAAGTATTTCTTCACCTGACTCTCTACCAATCGCGGAATAAGATCCATAGCGGCTATTTTGAACGAATTAACGTTAATTCATTTAGTTAGTTGAACCAATTAACGTTAATTCGTTCAAAATGACGGCTTTGATACCCCCCGCGTGAGGTGCCTGGAAGGTGACGACGAAGGAGGAAGCCCGCAGGGCCAAGGCGTTAGCCGCGCCTGCAAGGGACCGGCCCATTTCGGCCCGAGCCGAATGGGACACGCCCAAAAAACCTACTGCTCGAAACTCAAGTAAGGCATCAATTTTGCCAGCTTATTCGCTGAAAGCATACGAATTTGGCTCATGTCCTCCGGGCCGGTGTAAGGGCCGTGTTCCTCGCGGTAGGCAACCAGTACTCGGGCCAGTTTGCGGCTGATGTAGGGGTGTGCCCGCAGCTCGTCGATGGTGGCGGCGTTGATCGGGAGCGGCGACGGGATGGGCGATTCGATGGCGAGTTGCCCCGCGATCTTCTGAAAAACGGAATCCGGGAGACCGTAGATTTCACCAATTTGATCGGTGCTGACGAAGCCGCCCATCGACTCCCGGAATTTGACGAAACGGCCCGCCCAGTAGGGGCCGATGCCGCGCAGTTGCTGCCACTCGGCGGCCGAGGCGGAATTGATGTCGATGACAAAATCCGGGTCGGCGGGGCGAGCGGGGTACGAATCATAGGTGCGCGGCGCGGCAGCTATGGCCGAGCTGTCTCCATCGCCCGGGGCCGCTTGCGAATAAGTGGCCAGCCCCAGCAGCCGCTCGCGGTGACGGTCGGGGATATTGCGAAAACGCGCCAGTTGGTCGGGTCGGTCGAATCGCCCCCCGGCCTTGCGGTACTTGACCCACCCGGCCGCCCCGCGCTCCGATAAACCGAGGCGAACCAGTTCGGCGGCGGTAACGGTATTGGGATCGTAGGGGAAAGACTCGACGGGAGTATCATTGGCATAAGAACCCGACCCGCCGCCGGACCGCCCGGGCGAATCGAAGGTGGCCAGACTCATCAGCCGCTCGCGGTGACGGTCGGGAATATTGCGAAAACGCGCCAGTTGATCGGGCCGATCAAAGCGTCCGCCGGCCTTGCGGTACTTGACCCACCCGGCGGCCCCGCGCTCCGACAAGCCGAGGCGCACCAGTTCGCTCTGGGTAACGGTATTGGGGTTGAAGGGAAAGGACTCGGCCGTGCTGTTTTCTTTGCCGCCGCTACCTTTGCCGTAGCCCTTACTATAGGACTTGCCCGCACGGGCGTCCGTGCGGGCCTCGGCCAGTTGCGCGGCACGCGCACGGAAGTCCGGGTCGGGTTCACCCGCCGGCATGGTCGCTCGCCAGAGCGGGCGCGACAGGAAAACCGCTACCATCAGAACGGCCAGCACGAGCAACCCGAGCCGCTCGCGGCGCGAGTAGGTGGCCCAACTCCAGCGGGGGTCCTGTAACATGGTGAGGCGATTGAGCGTGTCTAAGTGGAAGCAGTCGGTCGATAATCCCCAAATATAGGCGGTTGCCGCCGTAAATAATCTTTTGGCCCCTTATTTTTGTTGTCCCGGTCCACCACTAAAGCAAGTCCCTCATGCCCCAACTGCTCCAAAATTACGTACTCGGCCAGTGGCAAGACCCCACCGGCAACCACTTGGCACAAACCGACGCCGTAACCGGCGAACTGATCGGCCACTGCTCGACCGAAGGACTCGATTTCGGCGATATCCTCGCCTACGCCCGCAGCACGGCCGGACCCGTGCTGCGCCGCATGACGTTCCAGGAGCGCGGCCTGATGCTGAAAAAACTGGCCCTTTTCCTGCACGACCGGCGCAAGGACTACTACGCCCTCTCCTACCGTACCGGGGCCACCAAACGCGACAGTTGGGTAGACATCGAGGGCGGCATCGGCACCCTGTTCGCCTATGCCAGCCTGCGGCGGCAGCTGGGCGACCAACCGTTTTACGTGGAGGGCGACGTGGCTAAAATATCCAAGGAAGGCACCTTCGTGGGGCAGCACATCAGCGTGCCGCGTCAGGGCGTGGCGGTGCACATCAACGCCTTTAACTTTCCCATTTGGGGGATGCTGGAAAAGATCAGCGTCAACCTGCTGGCCGGGATGCCGGCCGTGGTCAAACCCTCGGAAGTAACCAGTTTTCTGACCGAAGCGATGGTGCGCGACATCGTGGGCAGCGGCATCTTGCCCGCCGGCGCACTGCAACTGGTGCAGGGCAGCGGCCGGGGCGTATTGGAAGCTACCATGAGCCAGGACGTGGTGACCTTTACCGGTTCGGCCGCCACCGGCCAAAAGCTGAAGGCCCTGCCGCACCTCATTGCCGAGAGCGTGCCCTTCAACATGGAGGCCGACAGCCTGAACGCCGCCGTGCTGGCCCCCGACGCCGAGCCGGGAACCGAGGAATTTGACCTGTTCATCAAGGAGGTAAAGCGCGAGATGATCGGCAAGGCAGGCCAGAAATGTACCGCCATCCGCCGGGTCATCGTGCCCGAGCGGCTGGTAGAGGACGTGCAAATAGAGCTGGGCCGCGCGCTGGGCCGCACCCGCGTGGGCGCGCCCACGGCCGAGGGCGTGCACATGGGCGCGCTGGTGGGCCAGACCCAGCGCGACCGCGTGCGCGAGCAACTGCGCGAACTGCAAACGGCGGCCGAACTGGTCTACGGCAGCCCCGACACGGCCGAGGTGCTGGAAGCCGATTACCAAAAAGGAGCTTTCCTCAGCCCACTGCTGCTGCGGGCCGACGACCCGCTGGGCTGTTCGCAACCCCACGAGGTAGAAGCCTTCGGCCCCGTGGCCACGCTGCTGCCCTACTCCGATCTGGACCAGGCATGGGAACTGGTGCGCCGCGGCCGCGGCTCGCTGGTCACCACCGTTTGCACCGGCAGCGACGATACCGCCCGCCGGGCCGTGATGGAAATCGGGGCTTACAATGGCCGAATGCTGCTGCTCAACCGCGCCAGCGCGCCCGAAAGCACGGGCCACGGCAGCCCCCTGCCGCTGCTCAATCACGGCGGCCCCGGCCGGGCCGGCGGCGGCCAGGAAATGGGCGGCATGCGCGGCATCCACCACTACCTGCAGAGCTGCGCCGTGCAGGGCCACCCCACCATGCTCAGCCGCGTGGGGCAGCGCTACCTGCCCGGTGGGGCGCGGCCCGAATCGGCCGTCCATCCCTTCCGCCTGCCCTTCGAGGAACTGGAAATCGGCCAGACCCTGACCACCGCCCGCCACACCGTTACCGAAGCCGACATCGTCAACTTCGCCAACCTGACCGGCGACCGTTTTTACGCTCACGTGGACGAGACTTCGCTGGAAGGAACGCCCTTCGAGCGGCGCGTGGCGCACGGCTACTACATCCTGAGCAAGGCCGCCGGCCTGTTCGTGGAGCCGCGCAAGGGGCCGGTGCTGCTCAACTACGGCCTCGAAACCTGCCGCTTCACCAAACCCGTCTACCCCGGCATGACCATCGGTGTGCAACTGACGGTACAGGAAAAAGTGACGCAGCAAAAACGCGAGGACGAAGACTACTACAAGGGCATCGTCAAGTGGTACGTGGAAACGACCGACGAGACGGGCGAAACGGTCGCCGTCGCCACCATTCTGACCATGGTCCGCCGCGCGCCCGACGAGAATTAGGGCCGGCGGGATAGTCTTTCGGCGGCTTTCTCCGTTAAGGTGTTGGTTTGGGCGTGTCCCCGTCCCTGGCGGGCCGGGGCCGGTCCCCTCCAGGGTTCGCTGTCGCTCCGTGCTCCGCACCCTCCCCCCGGAAAGGAGGTGCTAAACCTGTCCATATTTTCCAGGGGGTCGGCCTTCCGGGCACCTCACGCGGTAGCCCGACCGTTGATTCTCACTACCTATACATTTTCCCTTTCCGTCCTATTTTCATTCCCATGCAGCGTACCCTACTCGTTCTCTCGTCCCTCCTTTTTTTGAGCACCTTCCTCGCCGCCCAGACCCGCGTGGGTTTGGTGGCCGAATACCATTTCGATGGCAACTACGGTGATTTCACCGGCAACTCCGCCAATACGGGGGTTCCTTCCGGCCTGCCGGAATTTGCCTGCGGCGTGGATGGCAGTGCCCTGCGGCTGGACGGGGGCAACGACTTCGTCCGCATTCCCGGCGGGAACAGCAACAACGTCAACCGCGAGTTCGATACCGAGGATTTTACGGTGGCCTTTTACTTCAAGCCCATCGGCCAGAACGGGATACAGTATCTGGTGAGCAAGCGGGATACCGCCTGCGGATTGGAGCAGTATTTCTACATTCGCTATTCACCGGCCACACGCACGGTTTCGGCCTACTTGCGGGAGGGAAACCAGGTGGTCAACATCAATGCGCCGCTGCGCAACGAGCAGTGCTGGCAACACCTGGGGCTGGTGCGCGAAAACCGCCGGGTACTGCTGTACGTAAACGGTCTGTTGGCGGGTAACCAGGGTACCACCTCGCGGGTTAATATCGCCAATACGGGCGATTTGCTGATCGGTAGCAGTAATTGCCTGACTACTAATGAGACGGCCTTCGTGGGCCTGATCGAGGATTTTCGGGTATACAACCGCGCTTTGGCGCAGGAAGAGGTAGACGGGGTATTTCAGCGGCCCGACCAAATATTGACGCCGGATACCCGCATTTTTCTCGGCGAATCGGTAGACATCGTGGTGAATTCCAGTTGCGGCGTGGCTTACAATTGGTCCCCCGCCGCCGGGGTAATGTCTCCCGACGAGCAGAACCCGACCATTATGCCCGTGATGGCGGGTCCGCAGACCTTCCGGGTGCGGATCACCGATGCCGAGAGTAGCTGCGTGGCGGTGGATAGCATCCGTTTCCAGGTTATCGACCCCGCCACCCTCGCCTGCGATGCCGTTTATTTGCCCCGCGCCTTTACGCCCAACGGCGACGGCCCCGCAGTCAACGAAACCTTCGGCATTAGTAATCCCTATGCCGTCCCCGAACTGATTTCGCTGGAAATTTTTTCCCGCTGGGGCGGTCGTGTTTTCTCCACCGCCGATGCCTTCGGCCGCTGGGACGGCACTTTCGAGGGGGAGATGGTCAACCCCGGCACCTTCCTGTGGCGCGTACGCTTCATGTGCGAGGGGGAGGAACGCTTCGATTCGGGTAGCGTGACGCTGATTCGGTAGGGGCCGGGGCGGACATTGTAGCCCCCTTATTTCAGTATTCTTCCTTAATTGCAATCCTCCAGCAGCACCAGTTGCCTCTGGCTGAAGATGTATTTGGTGTTATTCACCTCGTCCACTTGCACGCCCTGCAGGCAGTGGCCGATTTGCAGGGTACTGTCTCGGATGATGTCGATGTCATCGAGCGTGAGCGGCAGGCCCGGGGTGAGGTGCATACGTTGCATGCCCCGGCAGCCGGAGAGAATCGTCGATATGTACAAGATATTTCCGTCTAGATCAATATCACTATACTTTGGAGCAGAAATGTCCGATGCCTTCCATCGCTGTGATTGATATGCCTCATCTTCCAATTCTTCAGGCAGGTAATTATTCCATTCCATTAAATCGTCGTTCCACTCTATTATCTTGGGAAATCCTAAGCCGTTTTTTGATACGGCAAAAAAACGATTCCCGATTGTTTCGATCCAAATGCTGGCATCAAAATGTCCTTCTCCCAACGGAGAATTATCTTTAGTGAATACATTGGTTACATTACCCTGATGATCAAACCGGTATAGCTTATCAGAGTTACCAATATTAAAGGCCATAATCGCTCCATTATCCAGCACACCGAGTTTACTGAGTTCGTCCTCTACCACTTCGGTTAAAGGAATTCCCTCCCCTTCCTCGTTTATCTGGTTAATCGTGTGAAAATTAACGGCAGATTGGCCAACTCCCGAACCGTAGCCCACAAAAGCAATCTCGCCCTCTCCATATACATCCATCGCCCAGCAGGTGTGGGTAGACCGTTGGGTGAAAGAGGTAAAGTCGTTGATCCTAAGTGAATATATGCCGGAAAAGGTACAGAAGTAGATGTCTTCGAACTGTAATTCCATCGATCTGACGACAATTTCCTCAGCTATCAACCGGGTTTGGTTCAGCGGAATGGAGTAGGCTTTGAGTTCTTCATCGAAGTTGGTATAATAGATCACTCCATCAACCACCAGTAATTCATTGATGGATTCGCCACCCTGGAGGAAGTCGATTTTTCGTAGCTCGCCACAACCGTAGCCGTCGGCTTTGATGACGTGCTCCTGGGACTGCTGGAAGAGATCGACGGTTTCTTCTACTTTTTCCTTTTCACAGGCAAGGGTCAGGAGGAGGGTAGTAGTGAGGAGGAGGAAGAAGAGGTAAAGGGAGGGAAGTTTCATTAGGGGAGGGTTTTAGGGGAGTTGAGGGAAGATGGAGTACACGGTAGAGTTTCGTTATTCTAGAACGACTAATTTTTTTGTGAACTGCTCTTTACCCGAATGTAAGCAAACGTAATAAATCCCACTAGGCAAATGGGAAATTACAACTTCCTGAGGGGTAGAACTCCTGTTTAAATCCATAACCAGTCGCGGTTCTGATGCTGGAGCGATAATTTCTTCCCGGCCGTACTGAGCGAAGGCGTAGGTTGCCATCATTAAAAGGAGCAGGGTAAGCAGATTTTTCATGGATAATGGTGATTGGCAAATGGTTGGAAAGAGATAACTGGCATCAAATATAAGCTATATGTGCATAGAAATCAAATAAAATAGCGACTTTACCATTTTGCCAATAAAATTAGCCCCCACTCGCGTGAGGTGCCCGTAGGGGCGACGTAGGGCAGGGGCTTGCCCCGCCCGGAGTAGCGTGTGCAGCACCGAGCGAACAGCGAAGCCCGTAGGGGACCGACCGGGAGGCGATAGCCGAGCGGGCACGTCCAGAAAACATACCTATGAGAAAGCTAAGAGCGTGTCTAAATTTTTACTTCCTGATAACCAATCAGTTAAAAACCTGGCGTCGTAAAAACTGACTTACGTAACCCGCTATGCGCGCACCATGAAGAAGCCGCGAAGCGAATCATTGATTCCGAGTTCTTAAAATTTTAGACACGCTCTACACCACCGATTTGAACTGCCGTAAAAACCGCACGTCGTTTTCGAAGAGCAGGCGGATGTCCTGGATGTTGTATAGCATCATGGCCTGGCGCTCGATGCCCATGCCGAAGGCGTAGCCGGTGTAGCGCTCGGGGTCGAGGCCGCACTCGGTAAGGACGGCGGGGTCTACCATGCCGCAGCCGAGGATCTCGACCCAGCCGGTGTACTTGCAGATGTTGCAGCCCGAGCCGCCGCAGATGAAGCAGCTGACGTCTACCTCCGCGCTGGGTTCGGTGAAGGGGAAGTAACTGGGGCGCATCCGGATTTCGGTCTCGGCACCGTACATCTCCCGTGCGAAATAGAGCATGACCTGCTTGAGATCGGCGAAGCTGACGGTTTCGGCAATATAGAGGCCCTCGACCTGGTGGAATTGTGCGTGCGAGCGGGCGGAGATGGTTTCGTTGCGGTAAACGCGGCCGGGGGCGATGATGCGAATGGGCGGGTTTTCGCTCTTCATGGTGCGCGCCTGTACGCTGCTGGTGTGGGTGCGCAGCAGCATTTTGGTGCCATTGGGGCCGGCGGGCAGGTCGTCGGCAATGTAGTAGGTGTCCATCATGTCGCGGGCGGGGTGGTCCTGCGGGGTGTTCATGGCGGTGAAGTTGTGCCAGTCATCTTCCACCTCGGGGCCTTCGGCCACGCTGAAGCCGATGCGCGCGAAAATATCGACGATACGCTGCATGGTAATCGACACGGGGTGGCGGCTGCCCAGTTGCAGGGGCGTGCCGGGCGCGGTGAGGTCCAGTCCGGCGGCGGCACTGGATTCTTCGGTGCGGGCCACACTGTTTTTGGCTTCCTCCAATTTTGCCTCGGCGGCCTGCTTGACTTCATTTACGGCCTGGCCGTATTCCTTTTTCCGCTCGTTGGGTATGTTGCGGATTTCGCTAAATAGTGGCTTGATGCTGTTTTTACTGCCCAGGTAGCGGATGCGAAATTGCTCCATCTCCTCCTCCGTGGCGGGGGCGGCTTGTTTGATTTCCGTGAGCAGCGCGGCTACGCGATCGAATAATTCCTGGGCCATGACTACGTTTTGAGGCGCGAAGGTAAGGAATCTTATGAGGATGAATTGCGCAGAAGGCGGTGTTCCTGAGCAGGTAGTGCTACCATCATACGGCCGATGGACAGGGCTGGAAATTGCGGTCGGTTATGGATTTAATGCACCGTCAGTCGCAACACCGAGCAGGGTGACCGCTCCGCGATCCGGTTCTGGGTGTCGCCCATGAGGACGGAGAGCCAGTTCTCTTTTTCCGGCGTGCCGATGATGAGTAGATCGTAGGCGGCCGATAGTTCGATGACCCGATCTACCGGTTCGGGGTGGGTCTCCAACAGCAGGGTCGCCGGGGCGGTGCAGGCATCCAACAGGGGCTGGGAGGCGGCGCGGATGGCGGCCAGATCGTCCGTGGGGCGGGCCACGCGCAGCAGGGTGATCTCGGCGCGGTAGAAAGTGGCGATGCTATCGGCGGCCAGCAGGTAATTGGCGTCCTCGCGGCCGGGGCGCAGGGCGATCAGGATCCGGTTGATGTACCGCACACCCTTATCTTTGAACAGCGCAAAATTGGAGTCGAGGTGCGTGAGCAACCATCCCAGTGGGTTGCGCACCAGAATACCGCCCCCGGCGCGGCCCGACCATCCCGCCACCAGCCAGCGGCAGTGGGTCTGGGCACTGATTTCCTGCACCGTGCGCACGAGGTCGTGCGTGACGGCGGCGTCGAAATCGACGTCCACCTTGCGTACGTCGGCCATGTGCCGAATGCGGCGGTTGAGGCTGATAACGATCGGTTCGTCGATCAGCAGATCGTCCAGGGTAGTCTGGTCGGGTACTTCCTGGAGGTGGACGACTTGTACCTTGCTGTCCAGCCCGGCCAGTGCGGCCCCCATTTCCACCAGCATTTCCGGAGATCGTTCTTTGCCGAAGAGTGTAACGGCCGTGCCGGCATTATCGATCAGGCTGCCGTCCAGATCGGTGGCGCGATTCTGTATTTGGGAGAAGGGAACTTTGCCTTCCAACGCGGCACGGCGCGTGGCACTACGCTCGCGCCCGTACAGCAGGTAGGCGGCCGGCCGGTGGCCGTATACCCGCAACACGCCGCGACGGCTGGTGCGCTTGCGGCCGTAGCCGTAGTAAACCAGGAGGCCCAGCATGGACATGCCGACGATGCCGAACAGTCCGAAAGTGCCCAGATAGACCAGCAGGATCAAACCGGTGACGATGCCGAATATTTGCATCCACGGATAAAGGGGCGAGCGGTAGCGCGGTTGGTACCAGCCCACGCCGGTCTCGCGCAGTACGATGAGGCAGGCGTTGACGGCAATGAACATAGTGACCTTGAACGCACTGGCCAGTTTGGCAATCTTTTCCACGTCCAGAAAAATGATGACCAGTGCCATGAGCAGGCCCGTAGCGATGATGGCTGTGGCCGGCGTAAGGTAGCGCGGGTGGATGCGCTGAAAAAGGGGCGGCACCAGCCGGTCGCGGCCCATGGCAAAGGGGAAGCGGGAGGCTGCCAGTACGCCCGAGTTGGCCATGCTGCTGAGCGTAACCACCCCCAGCACCGCTACGATAATACCGAGGGTTTTGCCGCCCAGCGTGTCGGCGAGGGTAAAAATGGGGTGGATGTCGTTGACCAGTTCGCTTACCGGTACGTGCACCACCAGCATGAAGGCTCCGGCGGCGTATAGAACGGTGACGATGCCCAGGGCCAGCATCATGGCGATGGGCAGGTTGCGGTCGGGATTTTTTACCTCTTCGGCAATGGCGGCTACCTTGGTAACACCGGCATAGGAAACAAAGACAAAGGCCGTGGCCGTGATAAGACCGCCGGTATCTCCGGTAAGGAAAGGTTGCAAGTTGTCGGGCTTAAAATCGATGCCGCCCATCACCAGTAACACGGCCAGACCGATAATGCTGGCACTAACCACGTAGACCTGCACCTTGCCCACTTTTTTGACGCCCATGATATTAATGAGCACGATCAAAATCAAAAAAAACAGGGCCGCCGGCACGAGGGGTACATCGGCCAACACCAGCAAGTAGGCACCGAAACCGACCAGCGCGAAGGAGCTTTTGAGTAGCAGGGAAAGCCACAACCCCAGGCCGGAAATAGTGCCTATGATGGGGCCGAAGGTGCGTTCGATGTAAATATAGGTGCCCCCCGAAGTAGGCATGGCCGTGGCCAGTTCGGCTTTGGATAGCGCGGCCGGTAGTACGCACAAGCCCGCCAGCAAGTAGGCCAGCCAAACGCTGGGACCGGTCTTGGCGGCCGCCAGACCGGGCAAAACGAAAAGCCCGCTGCCCAGCATCCCGCCGATACTGATGGCGACGACGGAGGTGAGGGTGAGGCGGCGTTCTAGCTTCTTCAAAAAACGGGGGCGTTTTGGACGTGAACGGCCAAAATACGACAATTCGGCTCACTCTTCTTCTTCCAGGTCGATGTAGTCGTGGATACGGTCGAGGTGCAGGACGGTGCCGTCTCCTTCGGTGGCATACATGGGCGCGAAACGGGCGTTCCAGTGAATTTCATCGCAGGTATAGCTGAAGTTGGCGTGGACGTTTTGCGCAAAGGTTTCGTCATAGCCCTCTACCATTACCAGTAGTTCTGACTTCAACAGGCACATTTGCTGCCAGGTCCAGTCGCTCAGTGGACTATCTTCTTTGATGACGTGGACGACCGTCCAATTTAGCGGAAAGAGTGCTACCATGGATCGTTCGAGTTCCAGGGGGGCGAAGCGGCGTTTCAGGCGGTCGCCTTCTCCCTCCAGCCACGTCATCACGATGGTGGCGTGTACGTTGATGAGTTGGTTGTCGCGCAGGTTGGCGATACGGAACTGGAGACTTTTGAGGCCGGTGTCGTGGTAGGGCGCAATGAGGGCCAAGCGGCTGAATTTGATGCGCGCGCGGGGCCGGGAAAAGCGGGCGAAAAACAGTCCCGTGGCCAGTGCCGCGCTAATAAGACCGAATAGGGCAATGAAGGAAGCGAGTAAATTAGCCGCAAAACCAATCGGGCTAACGGCACCGTAGCCGACGGTGGTAAAGGTCTGGACGCTAAAGAAAAAAGCCTCGATAAATTTTTCCAGACCGTCCGAATTATCCGCCAAATTGGTCAGGTGATCCGTCCCGATCAGTACGAACCCCAGGGCGAAAAGAGTATTAAACAGGATAAATATAGCCAGCGTGAGAAGTAAAAACGACAACCAGCCTACCTCTAGTAAATGTTGATAGATTGAAAAATCGCGCCCGCCGCGCCGCTCCACATTAAATTGCCCGCTCTGATTAATCAGCCTCACACCCGGTTGGTTGGCCACCTTGTCACCTAGGCCCAGGTCGTCGTCGGTAGGCGGCACGGGGTCACCGGCGGTCGGGCGACGCCCTCCGCTCATGCGGCGGCGCAGGGAGTTGGTGATGTTGCTTAGGTCCACACGGACGGATGTTTGGTCGCAACGGGAACACGGTTGTGGGGATCAGGGTTGCGGTAGGGCAGGTCTTGCCCCTGAGCGAAAACCCCGGCCCCGAGGTATTCCTCCGCCGGCGGGCTTATCGTCTCCTTCGTATCTTCGCCGCCGCTTATGACAGATTTTCTCCTTCCCCGCATCATCGGCTCCCACCGGGCCACGGTCAGCGGCGGCCCGCTGGTTATCTTGCTGGGCGGCGTACACGGAAACGAACTGGCCGGTGTGGCGGCCCTGCAGGAATTGGCCGACCGCCTCGCCCACGCCCCCGAGCTTCGTGCCGCCCTGCCGCCCCACCTCAGCCTGCTGGCCCTGCGCGGAAATACCGCCGCTCTGGCCCGGGGAGTACGCTATATCGACCAGGATCTCAACCGCCTCTGGTTCGACGAACACATCGACGAGTGGCAAACCCACTCCGCCGAGCAGCCCTCCGAGGCGGAAGAACTACTCGACATCCTGAAGATCGTTCACGAAACCGTGGCCGCTACCGACCCGACCCAGATCATTTTCATCGACCTGCACACCACCACGGCTTCCGGCGGCTGCTTCTGGCTCTGCGACGAGTCACCCGCCAACCTGGGCATTGCCCGGGCCACGGGCCTGCCGCTCATCCGGGGCCTCACGCACGGTCTGCGGGGCACCACGCTCAACTACTTTCGTCCCGGCCGCTTCGGCACCCGCGCCGTCCGCGCCCTCACCTTCGAGACCGGCCCCCACGCCGACCCCACCGCCCCCGACCGTTTGCTGGCCGCCGTCCTTACCCTGCTCCGGTCCCTCGATTGCCTGGATGCCGCCGCCCTGCCGTCCGATTATGCGGCCTCCCTCCTGCCCGCCACCGCCGGTGTGCCCCGCGAAACGCGTCTGCGTTACGTCCACCGCATCGAACCGACGGACGGTTTCGAGATGCACCCCGGCTATGAGAATTTCTCGCCCGTCAGGGCGGGCCAACCCGTGGCGCGGGACAATTGGGGAGACGTGCATGTGCCCGTGGCGGGCTACTTGCTCATGCCGCTCTACCAGCGGCAGGGTAGCGAAGGGTTCTTTTTGGTATCGGACTGATATAAAAATGCCCGCCGCCGCAGGAAGCGGAGGCGGGCATTCAGGGATTTGCAAAAAGGCTCGGTCTTAAACGGTTGGGTTAGGCGGCGTATTCACAGTCATCCGTATCGGGGCGCAAGCCGTCGGGTAGGCCCAGAGTTAGGTTGAGGGGTTGGTAGACGTTATCGGTTGTAATGGAGACGAAGGCGATAGGGTTGGGTGTCACATCGTCGAATTGTAGTACGGAAGTAGCGTCCTCGTCTACGGCATTAGCGGCGGCGATGGCCGCCGGATAGTTGCCGAGGAAGAGGTTATGCCGGGCCTGGAGGGCCTTAATCGTATTGCCCAGGTCGATCCCGGAGGGAATGCGACTGAGAAAACCGGCCGTAGGCGGGTTAGCGGCCAGCGCACGATCGGCTTCGTCAAGTAGCATCAGATTGGCCTGAAGCAGGGCACTACGGTCGGAGAACTCGGCATCGGGTGCCGTCATTACGGGAGCTTGTTCGAAAAAAAGGAAGAGCGTCTCGTTTGCCAACGCGTAGAAGATGGTTGCGTAAGCCTGCAGGCCGGCTCGGGTAGTAGCAGAAGGAACGTTGTCGAGATTATCGAGCAGCGTTTGTGCCTCGTTACGAACGAGCAAAGACTGTGACCACAGGTTGTTGACAACCGCGTTGTCTGGATCCAGATCTTCGTAACCAAGACTAAGATCGTTTTCCGAAACGTTACCGGGGTTAATGAGCCGCAGCTCTCCGGTAGTGAATCCGGCGGCAGTGGATCGGTTATAAACCGGACTTTGGCGTCCGATGGAATACCGTCGTTGAATACCTACTCCAAGTGCGACCAACCCATCGGCCGAGGTAAGCACCTGGGATTCGGTAACGGCACCGGGATTGGTAAATTCCTTCTCACACGAGGGCAATGAGAATGTTAGTAGGCAAAGCAGCATTAGAAAGCTGCCGGTTAAAAAAATGGTTTTCATGACATATATTTTGAACGTCTTTCCAATGGAACGAGCCACCGGAAAACGATAATTTAGAAGAGAATGCCTTAGAAGTTGCTTCGCAAAGTCAGCGTGTAAGTGCGAGGAATCGGTACCGTACCGAAATTGACCGCCCGCAACAATACGTCAACTAGATCGGTAGAAAAATTGGATCCCACGGTTAAACCTCCCGTTACGGGATCCGCCCCGGCGATGGTATAAAGCCGTTGTTCTACGCTACCGAATTGCTTGCCGAACGTTGTGAACGGTACCCGCTTGCGCAGTTCGTTCACATTGAAACTACTGGAATAGGTAAACTTGGGCTTACCACTGGATCCGCGCTTGGTGGTGATGAGTACTACACCGTTAGAGGCACGCGATCCGTAAATTGCCGCAGCGGCGGCACCGTTGATCGTCTCCAGTCGCTCAATGTCGTTGGGGTTGATATCGACCAGTCGATTGGTACCGATATCGGCCGCGCCGGCACTCACGTTAGAGTTGGTTACGTTAGCGGTGCTGTTGGATATGATCACACCGTCGATAACGTAGAGCGGCTCCGAACTACCCGAAAGCGTACTTGCACCCCGCAGGCGAATGCTGAACCCGCCCGCTGGATCACCCGAGTTCTGAGTAATCTGGGCACCGGCAATTTTGCCCTGTAGAGCACCGCTCACGGAAGTGGGGGCGGCATTGTTGAGGCGATCCGAACGGATGGAATTTACCGCGTTGCCCAATTGGCGACGGCTGCTAGTGGTGCTAGAACCGGTTACTACCACCTCGTCCAGGTTCAGCGCATCCCCACCCAGGGTAACATCGAACCTGTAGGTGGCATCGTTTCCGGATAAGTCGAAACTACGGGTTTCGTTGGTGTAGCCGACGTAGCTGAACTCAGCGCGGTAAGCCCCGGCGGTACCGGATGCTTTAAGTTCGTAGCGGCCGTCCAAGTCGGTCAGCGTGCCGGCCCCCAGGCTAGGTACGAAAATGGTAACGCCGATGAGCGGGGTGCTCGAATCGTCGAGAACAGTGCCCGAAATGGTAAAATTAAGTTGCTGGCCGTAGGCCGTAAGGGATAGCCCGGCTACTAGTCCGAAGACGAGTATCCAGTGTGCCAATCTGCGTGTTAGCATTGGTATGTTTTTAAAACAAGGAGTGTACATGACCGATATAGGTCGGAGGTGTAAGGCTGAAGGAGACCCAAATGTAGAACATTAACCGGTATCATCCGGCCCCTGCCGCTATAAATTTTACCAAAGTTTATAATCCTTACATTTGAGCAAGTACAGAACGATGACTACCCGGCAAACGCGGGCAGGTTTAACGAGTTATTTTGCGGAATGCGGTTTTTCCACCCACCCGCGCCGTCCGCGCCCTCACCT
This sequence comes from Lewinellaceae bacterium, assembly GCA_963710215.1. Lineage (GTDB taxonomy): Bacteria > Bacteroidota > Bacteroidia > Chitinophagales > Saprospiraceae > Neolewinella. Next base: position 66,556 of record CAVPZP010000038.1, read on the forward strand.
TCGAGACCGGCCCCCACGCCGACCCCACCGCCCCCGACCGTTTGCTGGCCGCCGTCCTTACCCTGCTCCGGTCCCTCGATTGCCTGGATGCCGCCGCCCTGCCGTCCGATTATGCGGCCTCCCTCCTGCCCGCCACCGCCGGTGTGCCCCGCGAAACGCGTCTGCGTTACGTCCACCGCATCGAACCGACGGACGGTTTCGTGATGCACCCCGGCTATGAGAATTTCTCGCCCGTCAGGGCGGGCCAACCCGTGGCGCGGGACAACTGGGGAGACGTGCACGTGCCCGTGGCGGGCTACTTGCTCATGCCGCTCTACCAGCGGCAGGGTAGCGAGGGATTCTTTTTGGTGTCGGACTGATATAAAAATGCCCGCCGCCGCAGGAAGCGGAGGCGGGCATTCAGGGATTTGCAAAAAGGCTCGGTCTTAAATGGTTGGGTTAGGCGGCGTATTCACGTTGTTATCCCGGCATGAATCGGTTGCCCCCACCGATCAATACGATCGCGTAGGTTCTCTGCGCACGTCCTTCACCAAAAAATCTTCCACCTGCGTACCATCGGCACTGTGTAGCACACTCACGTCACCCGTGGTTTCCAGCACCACGGCTTTCACCTGGCTCATGCGTAGAACATTGGCCTCTCGCAGTTTTGCGATCAATTCTCCTTCGGTAACTTTAGTGGAATTGAGGTTGCCGTACAAAATTTCCCCATCCTTGATCAGGTAAACGGGACTGTTATCCAGCAACTGCTCCAGCCGGTCGCTACGCAACCGTAGCCAGGAAAACAGGTAATTGAAAAAATACAATCCACCGATGGCCACCGCTCCCAACACAAAGGAGGGCGTGCCGGCAATAACGGAAGAGGCGATCAGACTACCGATGGCAATCGTTTTGGCAAAATCGTAACTCGTCATTTTGCTAAAACTCTTTAACCCGAAGATGCGGGTATAAAGGATGATGACGATGTAGATGAGAAAAACGCCGATCAGCGTTTCCGGCACCCGGTCCAGGTCTTTAAAAAAGTAATCGTAACTCATGGTGTTTTATGAGCAACAACGGCGGCGGTATAGACAAAGTGCGACGGCTCAGTCCAGGCGGTAGCGCAGGCAGCGCGTCATGGGGTCCAGTTCGCGCAGGGGGCGGCCCAGCAGGGCGGCTAGTTCTGCCAGTATCGTTTCCTTTGCGCCGCCCGCCGCCAACTCCAGCGGCAGGGGGGTGCCGCGGTCCAGCAGCACGGCGTTTTCGCTCGTCATCCGTTCGCGTTGCTTGGCACCGGCCGCGTAGTGCGTGAACAGGTGGATATTAGCCGTTTCGGAGAGGCTGAAACTGAATCCGGTACCGTCGTTAAATACGGTTGTCGGCAATTCGTCCAATTCGTTGACCAATACCAGGGTACCCGCCTCGCCACGGACAAAATCAGCATAGGTGACCTCTTCGTCCCAGCCGGCAATTGCTTTTTTCAGGCTCACTTCCCGCACGAAAGCAGCCGTCCAGCCCAGTCGTTGGAGAATTGCTTCGGGAGTTTCGCCGAAGTCAGGGGGAAGGAGCAGGCCGGAAATATTGAGGTCCATGGGTGGCGGTGGTTAAGGGGCCGCAAGGTAAGCATCAAATGGATGCAGGCTGGAAAAGATCACCCCCATTCCAAATCCTCTAGCAAAAAGTCGATGGTCGTCAGGTCGGTCGGTCCGTGCACCACGCTCACGTTGCCGGTGGTTTCCAGCACCACGGCGTGCACGTCGCTCAGGCGGGTCACGTTTGCTTCGCGTAGTTTGGCTTTCAGTTCTCCCTCGGATACATTGGTGGAGGACAGGTTATCGCGCAAAATTTTACCGTTGCACATCAGCAGCACTGGGCGGTTGTCCAGCTTATGCCCCAGATTTTCGTAGCGTTTGCGAATGATACGAAACCAGGTAGCTGATGCCGAAAAAGCAGCCGATCAGAATCGCGCCCACGGCCAACGACGGCTCTTCGGTAGTCACCGTAGACGCAATGAGCGCACCGATGCAGATGGTCTTGGCAAAATCCGCGCTGTTCATCTTGCTAAAACTCTTCAGACCGAAAAAACGGGTATACAGCATTACTACCACATAAATAATGAGGGTACTCAGGATGCTTTCGGGAAGATTATTTAATCCGCCGAAAAAATAGTCAGTATTCATTTGTCAGAGGTCAAAGGGTGTATAAAACACCGCCGGCACGCTGATTAGACGGTCCATTGGTGTACATGGTAAGTAACAGTTACTTGTTACGGGGTTTCTATTATTTGGGCGTGCCCCCTCCCCGGGGTCGGGGTCGGTCCCTTCCCGGCTCGCTGTTCGCTCGGCCCCTCCGCTTACGCTACGGGTCTCCTCTCCCGCCGTGGGGCGGGATCGGCCCGTCCAGGCACCTCACGCATTTCTCCCGCCATATCATGGGCCAAACCGGGCAAGTTTGATCCAGGTCTTTTCTTCAACCCTCAGCGGATACCATTAGTGCATCGGTCAAAGTTGCATATCATTCACATTTTACCGGACAAAGCAGTCGTAAAGGTCAATATGCGGACATTTCAACGAACACCACGGCATAATTTTCTGTTCATTCAGAAAAAAAACACCCAAATGAGATTATTATTCACCTGTCTTCTACTACTCTGTACAACCTTCGGCCTATACGCCCAGGATGGTCCACTAGTAACGGACATTGTGGCCACGCCCAACTACTTCATCACCATTATTGCCGGGGTCATCATCGCTGCCGGTATCCAGTTCTTGCTCACCGCGTTATCGGTAGCCATCGGTGTATCGGCGGTACCCAATGCCAAGGAGGCTTATGTCCATACCAAGTATCCCGATCGCTCCGACCGGAATAAGGATGACCATGATGACGATAAAGAGAGCCACAATTACGGGGTCATCATTTCCTCCGCCCTCGGGGTGTGGAATATGATTACGGTAGCTATCTCGCTCTTTGTCGCCACGTTACTGGCCCTGCACCTGACGCACGTCGTCACGCCCGAAATTGCCATTACACTCTCCCTCTGTATCTGGTCCTTGTTCTTCCTCTTTATCTTTTATCTGGAAGGCAAAGCCATCAGCACCGCCGTGGGCGGCCTCATCAGCACCGCCGTTTCGGGTCTAAAGGCCACCGGCCAGTCGATCGCTTCCATGTTCGCCCCCTCGCCCGCCGGCCAGATCGAAAACGTGGCCGATCATACCATCGAAAAGATACGCAAGGAACTGACCAGCAATTTCGATACCGGTTCCATCAATGATACGGTCGATCACTTTCTGGACCGCGTAGAAAAGGATGTGCCGGATTACAATACCATTAAGAAGGACATCCAGAAAATCGTCAAGGAAAACAGCGGAAATAGTGGCGGTGGTGGCAATCCCGCTACCTGGACCGCTATTCAAGGCATTATCAACAAAGTGATTGACGAGAAGGGCAGCGGCGGTCAGAATAAAGACAAAATCACTCAAATCAAAGATTTGATGAGTCAACTGACCGACGAAAACAAGCAAAACGAGGCGAAGCAGCAAGGTAAACAGGCAGTCGATCAAGCCGAAAAGCAGGCCAACCAGACCAAGGAGCAAGCTCAACAAAAGGCCCAGGAGTACAAAACCAAGGTGCAGGACTGGCTCAACAAGGCGACACCCGAGAACATGGATCAGGAGAAAATCCAGCAACAGTTTCAACAGTTGATGAACGATCCGCAGGGAAAGCTGAAGGAGGCCGGAAACTATGTCCAACACCTGGATCGCGCTACCATTGTGGAGGCTATCAGTAAGAATACCTCGCTGGAGAAATCACAGATCGATCAGTATGCCGATAAGGTAGAGAACGTGATCAACCAGATCAAAGAGAAAGTCGGCGGTACTTCTGACGGCGACGGCAAATCATTGCCCCAACAAGTACTGCAACGGATCGAGGGTTCGGTAGCCGGTTTCATCGACGGCACCGATGATCCCCGCCTCAACTACGATTCGCTCAAGCACGATGTGATGCGGGCCATCAACAACCCCAACGAAAGTCTCGATATCGTCAAGAACCGTCTCGGTAGCTATGACCGTGATACCCTAATCTCGGTCCTGACCAATAACAGCAAGATCAACCGCGACGATATTCATCATATCGCTGACCGCGTGGAGGAGGCCAAGCACGAGGTAGAGCACAAAATTCAGGAGATCGAAGACAAGGCCCTTGCCACCCTCAATCAGGTAGAGCGCCGCGCCGCCATTCAGGCCGAGCACGCCCGCAAGACCGCCATTGCCGCCGCCTGGTGGTCGGTGGCTACCATCCTGGTATCCGGTGCCGCCGCCGTGGCCGGTGGAACGCTGGGTATCTAAATTATCCGATCGCTTCCTAAACCAAAAAGCCCCGCAAGCACAGTGCTTGCGGGGCTTTTTGATTTAGGAAGCGAGTGCAAAACCCGTGCTGGTTCAAGTTTGATAAACTGGATAGCCTACACTAATCACACTACCTCACCACCGTCACATCCCCCCGGTAGGTCAGTACTTGCCCGTCGAGGAAAACGACTTCGATAGAGTAAACGTAGACGCCGGTATTTACCGGCTTGCCATTACGCATACCGTCCCACAGTTGGATGCCGTCCAGGCAGTTTGGTGGTAACTGATCGGCGTAAAAGACCTGGCCGCCCCAGCGGTCATAGATCTGCACCCGAGCCACGCCCACCACGCCGCGACACACAAACACGCGAAAATCCTCGTTGCGGCCGTCGCGGTTGGGCGAGAAAGCATTGGGGATGTAGACATTACGGTTGGCATCCACCCGCACGAAAATCTCGTCGAAAGCGGTACAGCCATTGGCGTTCGTTACCTGCAGGGTGTATTGCCGGTTGTCAAAAGGAAAGATGAAGGGAGCACGTACCGAGTCACTGCTCAGGAAATCAGCCGGAGTCCATAGGTAATCGTAGATATCGCCCACCGGATTGACGATCGGATTGAGCTGCGTCAGGCTGTCGCCCAGTTCAATGGTGATCTCGTCAACCAGGTCGATGGTAATCTGCGGCGGTTGGTTGACCGAAAAGTCCGCCGTTGCCGAACAGCCTACCGTGTCGAAAACGGTTACAATGGTCGTCCCGGCAAACGTCCGCCCCGGTGAGGTCACCGGAATCCGGAACCCGTCATTGTTCACGCTGAAGGTGAAGTCGGCAAAGTTGTCGGCCCGCCCGCCGAAGGCCGTATCGATGTTAACCAACGTCGATTCCCCGAAACAGAGCGGCTCCTCGATCGGTAGCACCGTAAACACAATGGGCGTCGGCTCGTCAATGGTATAGGTCAGATCGTCCATGCAGCCCTTTACGTCGGTTACGGTCACGCCGTAGGTGCCGGGGCTGAGGCCCGTGGCGATGCCGGTCGCTCCGTCGCCCACGCCGCCACTGAAGACATAGGGCATGGCGGGAAGCGGATTGGTGCCGGAGGTATTAACAAAGACCGCCAGAACGCCGTCCGTATCACCGGCACAACTTACCGACGGGGTAGACTGCACGATGTCCAGTTCCAGCACCAACGGGTCGGGTTCGGTCAGTTCGATACCCTGGGTGCGGGAGCAACCGTTGGCGTCGGTCACGATAACGGTATAGGTACCGGCAGGCAGGTCGTCCACCATCGGCGTGGTTTCCATAATATCCACCCACGAGAAATTATAGCCGGGGGTGCCGCCGGTGACGGTCAGGCTCACGCTACCATCGGCATCGCCGTTACAGGTTACGGGATCAACGGCGGGCTGGATAACAATATCTTCCGGACTGGCGATGGTGTCGGTCACGATCACCCCGCAAACGCCATCGGTAATCGTCACATCGAATGCCCCGCGGCACAACTGGGTAGCATTTGCCATGGTGGCTCCGAGGACACTTTCGCCCGAGGAAAATGTGAAGTTGAACGTACCCGCCGTGCCGTCACTGAATACGGCCCCGATGGTCGCCTGACCGTCGCAGAGGTTGTCATTGGGGCAACTCACGGCCTGCAGGTCGGTGAACGTTCCCACAATACTAGCCGGGTCCGGCAGCACGATGGTTTCCACGGTGGGCGTACAGTTGTTGGCGTCCGTAATGGTAACCGTATAGGTTCCGGCCGTCAAATTAGTCAAGGGGTTCAGGGTGCCGGGGTTATTGGGGTCCGTACTCCAGGTAAAGGTGTAGGGAGCCGTGCCGCCGGAAACGAAGAGCGCAATGCGGCCGTTGCCGTCACCCGGGCAGGTGGGTAGCACCAGGTTGGTGCTGTCCAGGACCACGGAGCCGGGCGAAAGTACCTGCGCGGAGTCGATGGTCGTGCACTGACCCTGATCGGTGATGGTAACGAAGTAGGTGCCCGGATTGAGATTGGAAATAGTGGTATTGGTGGGTCCGCCCAGACCGCCCGTGCTCCACTGGATGCTGGCGATGGGCGAGCCGCCGGGCACAACGGTCACGCTGAGTTGGCCGTCCGTGGCATCGGGGCAGCTCACGAAATCGTCCGCCAGTGAGGTGATCTGCGGCGGAATCGGGGCCAGGATATCGAAAGTGGTGATGTCCTCGCATCCATTGGCATCGGTCACCGTCACCATATAACCCATCATGGCCGAGAGACCGGTGGCGATGCTGTCCGTCAGCATGGCGTCGTGGCTCCAGTCATAGGTGTAAGGCGGGGTGCCGCCGGAAACTACCAGCGTGGCGGTACCGTCATTGCCAGTAATACAGGTTTCGTTGGTCAGAATGGGAGCATCGACTACCAAAGCGGGCGGCTCGTTGATCTGAAAACTGTCCACTACTTCACATCCTTCCACATCGGTGGCGGTGAGAAAGTAAAGTCCCGGCATCAGACCGGTAATCTCGGTGGTGTTACCGGTGCTGGTGGGCGCGGGGGCGTTGGCACTCCACTGGAACGTGTAGGGTTCGGTGGGTGAACCCACTGGCGTGTTGAAAATGGCGGTGGCGGTAGCAAACACCTCGCCGTTGTTCAGGCCGTTGCACGTAATATCCGTAACCACGGCATTGATGATTAACAGTTTATCGGCACTCACGGGGAAAGTGGCCTGAGCCGTACAGCCCCGCGCATCGGTGATGGTCACCAGGTAGTCGCCGGGGTCCAGGTTATCCAGGTTGGCCTGCGTACCCCGGATGGTGCTGCCGTCGGCAAAGGTGAAGTCGTACTGTCCGCCGGCAAAGGGAGTTCCGCCGCCCGCCAGAACTTGAATGGAACCGTCGCCGGAACCCGAGCAAGTGGCATCCGTAACCCCGTCGACCGGGTTCATGGGCAGTACGTTCAGCCGTGCCGGGTTACCCAGCGGTATGGTGGCATTGACCGAACACCCCAGCGGCGAGGTGACCGTAACCGAGTAAGAAACCCCGCCGGCCAGACCGGTGATGGAGTCGATATTCACGGGCGTTGGCACACTCCAGTTGAACAGGTAGCCCTGACCGACCGGGTCGATCACCGGTACGCCGTCCAGATTCACCGCAATGCGGATGGAGCCGTCCGTCTCGCCAAAACAGGAGGGCAGGCGGTCGATTATAGACAAGCCCACGGCCGGCCCGGAGGATACTTGTACCGTATCCACCACCATGTTGCCCGCGCCGTCAGTGATATTGACCCGGTAGAAACCGGCAATCAGATCGGGGTCGGTGTACACATCGGAGATGGTGGCGTCGGTGTAGGTGAAAGGACCGAGCAGGCTGCCAAAATTCGGAGAAATCCGCCGGTAGGTAACGGTATAGTCAGGTTGCCCCTGCGAGAGGGTGATGCTGATGGATCCGTCGGCCGCGCCGGGGCAGCTCACGGTATCTCCCACCAGCGAGACGAAGAAAGGCTGATTGGAAATATTGACCTGCCCATCGTTGAAAGCGAAGCCGGAATCGGCGGTACCGCCGCCGGGCGTTTCGATAGTTACGTCGAAATCGGCCTCGCTCTCGGTAAATGCCAGTGGGCTGAAATCACCCAGCGTACCCGTTACCAAAAAGCAAATTTCAAACAGCGTGTTTCCGTTCGGGATGGTCGACCCCATGGCCACCGGAGAAGAGTAAATGACCGATAGACTACCGAAAGGGATGGAACCGCCATTGGGTTATCCGAAGGAAAGCCCGCCGGGAGCAAGCCCGCCGCTGACCCCCTGAGTACTCTGGTAATTAAGTACCGCCGGGTCGTACTCCATGGTGAAGGAAAAGGAAGACACGCTGACAAAATCCTCTACCGTGATCGGCACGCACACGGTGGTTCCGGGCAGGGCGTTCAGGAAAGGAAAATTGAACGATACCGCATCGCAGGTAGCCAGGGTCTGCACGAAGGTAAATTCACAACTCTTGCCGTCTTCAATCGTGACGCGATAATCTCCGGGTTGGTTGACGGTGTACTGCACCACGTCGTCGTGCGTGGTGGAGCCGGTTATGATGCTGCCGGTCACGCTCGGGTTACTCACCAGCTCGATGCTGATGGTATAGTCGCTTCCGTCCAGTTCGGGCAATCCACCGCGGGCGCGGAAGGAGCCGAAACAGTCCATGCCGTTCGACTGGTCGATGGCTTCGATGGAGTTGAGGTAGGTGACGGAGAAAGCCTCATCGGTGCGCAGGTTCACGCAGGGGCCGATGACATTCTCGCCGGTCATTTCCTCGTAGGCGGCCAGGGGCACGGGCATCTCCAGCGCATCGAAGGTCATGGGCGCAAACCAGATCGTGATCGGGTCGGGCTGACCGCTGGTGGTGAAGAAAGCCTGCAGGCTGCCGTCGTTCAAAAAGGTGTCGTCGCCGCCCAGCGAGCCGCCGGTAGCGATGAACATTCCCAGGGGCGGGGTCTGGGTGCCCATAAGTACATTGTTGCCGGTCACGATGTCGTTCAGGGTGGGGCCGCTGACGGTGGGCGGTGAACTGAAAAAACCGTAACCGATGCCGGCGGGCGTGCCGGGCTGCGGATCGCCGGTCAGCACCTCGTCGCCGGCGTGGTTGATGAAGATTTGGTCGCCCCGACAGAGGAAAATATCGGGCACGGCAAAATCGCTGCTCATGCCCATGAAGGGGCCGAAGCCCGCCACGGTGCCGGCATCGTTGGTGCAGGGCATCTTCTGTAGGGAGGAAGGACTTTTTTTGCCGTCGGCGATAATGAGCTGGGGTTTCTGCGCGTGCAGAAAACCGGCCGAGCAGAAAAGCAGAACGGCCGACAGCAACAACTTTCCGAGGGAGGGGAGCGGAGTAATGGAATGCAGCATAGGATATGTTTCGTCGCGGGATTAAAGGCGACCGAGGCAACGTTGCCCACCGCGTCCCGTGCCACGCACGACCACGCACCGGCGTAACCTTCTGGATAAAGTAAGTAAGTTCAAAAAAACCCGAGTAACCGCCTCATCTCTCCCCGTAAGAAAGATAAAAGCGGTTTTCTTCCAACGCGGGAAAGAAGCGCAAAAGTACACCCCTGCGCCGGCTTTTGCCGTCCCTAACAAGCATTTAACGTAGTCCGCTGAGGGAGAGGCCGCAAACCGACCGGCAACGGTCGGCCTGCGGCTTCTTTCTCCCCCTTGCGTGAGGGATGGGAGGTGTTGTTTGAACGGACGGCAGCCCCGCCGGGGCTGCCGGGAGAGAGTGCCGGACAGCCCGGCCGGGGCGGCAGCCCCGGACACGCCCAAAAAAGAACCCCTAAACCCCAACCTTTTTACCGTACAACCGTAAACCCGCCTCCCCTAACATCACGGTCGCGACACGGCGTTGCGAACACCGTGCGCGTCGTCCGACTTCTACAACTGTATGGCCCTGCCCCTGCGGCGGAAAACCCCAATTATCCTAATCATTAATTCAGCAGCATGCTTAAGTATTTACTCACCGCACTTTTTCTGGCCGCCTGCCTCGGCCTCTTCGGCCAGTCCGAAGGCTCCCCCTGGGAGATCGGCCTCCAGATCGGAACGTCCTCCATGGGGGGCGAATTGATCGAGAACGATATTATTTTCCTCAATCAGCCCAGTCTGGCGGGCGGCATCATGGTGCGCCGCCGTATCGGCGGTGTACTGGCCCTGCGCCTGCACGCCCTTTACGGCAGGCTGGAAGGCGATGACAGCAAGAGCGAGGACGCCGCCCAGGCGGCCCGCGGCTTCAAGGCCGAAACCGAAATTTTCGAGCCCGGCCTGGTGCTGGAGTTTTCCCCTTTCGGTGCGCGCCGCCCCAAAATTTCGCCCTACCTTTACGGAGGTATCGGCTACGCCATCTGGTCGAAACCCGACGTTGATTTCAACGGCATGACCAATGCCAACATCGCCCTTGACCAGGCGGCCGACTTCGATACCCGCAAGCTCACCTTTCCCCTGGGCGGCGGACTACGATTCAATATCTCACCAAAATCGAGCATTGCGCTGGATATCGGCTTCCGTCCCATCGCTTCCGATTACCTGGACGGCATCAGCCGCGCCGGCAACCCCGATAAAGACGATACCTATGTGTTTACCGGCCTCCAGTTTTCTACCGGTTTTGGCAAAAGCAACGATGCCGACAAAGACGGTATTAAGGACGACGTGGATGCCTGCCCCAATGAAGCAGGCCCCGAGAACACCCAGGGTTGCCCCGACCGCGACGGTGACGGCATTGCCGACCGCGATGACCAGTGCCCCGATCAGGCCGGCGAGGCCAATCTGGCCGGTTGCCCCGATAGCGACGGCGACGGTTTTGCCGACAAAAACGACGAGTGTCCCAACCAGGCCGGCACCCTGAACGGTTGCCCCGATAGCGACGGTGACGGCATTGCCGATAAGGACGATCCCTGCCCCAATGAGGCCGGTACCGTGGGCGGCTGCCCCGACGGCGACGGCGATGGTTTTGCCGACAAGGACGATGAGTGCCCCACCCAGAGCGGCCCCGTGCGCGGCTGCCCCGATAGCGACAATGACGGCATTGCCGATAAGGACGATAAGTGCCCCAACGAGGCCGGAACGATGGCCAATAATGGTTGCCCCGATGCGCCCCGGGGCGAATCTCGCACCGACCGCGATAATCGCCTGACCTCGCTGACGACCGACCTGAAGGACATCAGCTACGACCCCGCCACCGGCATGGTTACGATCTCGCGCCTTTACTTCCCCACCGATGTGGACGATCTGAGCCAGGTGGACATGAGCATCCTGGACCAGGTGGTTACCTTCCTCCAGGCCGATCCCGCCTTTACCGTGCGCCTGGAAGGCCACGCCGACCGCCGCGCTTCGGATGCCTACAATCAGGCCCTTTCGGAGCGTCGCTCGCAGGCCGCTTACGATTACCTGGTGCGCAAGGGCGTGGACACCGGCCGCCTGAGCCAGATCGGCTTGGGCGAAACCCAGCCCGTGGGCACCAGCCTGCGCGAAAACCGCGTGGTCATCCCCATGGCTACCGACGATTTCCGCAACTAAACCTTTCGATTTTAACGCTCTTACCGGCCGATCGGGGACTTGCTTCCCGGTCGGCCGGTTGCATTATAACAGCCGCTTTTCCGGAGGATATGCCACCTATTGAATATCGTGCGGTAAGAGCACGGCTTCTCAGCGGAGTGCAACTCCTCAGCCATCATTTGCGGAAGCTCGACTACCCGAACGTTTTGTGCGTTCTACGATCAATCCATAAACTAACGCCCTGATGAAAAATCCTACTGCCCTCATCTTCCTCCTGTTCGCCGGCCTTTTCGCTCTACCGTCCTGCGGGACGGATACCAACGCCAAAACCGATTCCTCCCCCGACGGCCCGCCCGCCGGAGAGCCGATCGGCTACGAAAACATCTCATCCGCCCGCTTTTTCGACTATCCCCGCAACGAGGATGTCGTCATACTGGACGTACGCACCCCCGCCGAAACGGCCGAAGGCATCTTGCCCGGTGCCATCGAAATTGATTATAAAGCCCCCGATTTCGCGGAGCGAATCGCCAAGTTACCCAGGGATAAAACCTACCTCGTCTACTGCCGTAGCGGCCGCCGTAGCGGTCGTGCCTGTGAACTGATGGCCGAGGAAGGATTTGAAAACCTCTATAATCTGGATGGCGGCTATCTGGGCGTATTGGAAGAGGATAAGGAAAGGGAATAGGGGTTTTTGCGGTTGAGGCGCTATGCGTTGGCGAGGCTAGCCGAGATGGTTGATAAAAGTAAGCGTATACATAGACCGAACTCCGAAAGCATGCGATGATTGCCGCAGGTAAATTACCGGCGGGCGCGGTACGCCTGCCAACTCCAGGGAGCCTGCGACAATCGCCGCAGGTAAAGTACGTGTCGAAACTCAGCTACGCACACTCCGCAGCAACCCCATGCCCGCCAGGAAAAACACCACACCGATGATCGCCACGCCCCAGGCGTTCTGCCCGAAAGCGGTGCCGCCGTTGAAGACGGAAATGACGCCCACCGCCATGCCCACGGCACCGATGAGGGTAAAAACGAGACCGAGTACTTGCTTGATATCCATAAGTAAAGTAGCGTGACTGAAGATCGCGGCGGAGCCGCAACCGGAAAGAAGATAGGTAGTGAGCCGCAAAATTAATCGCTCCGACTCAACAAACGTGCGGTTGACGATATTTACGCACTATTCAGGCTAGTAGCAGCGGGCGAGCAATGTTTGTTCGATCCGCCGCCGCTTTCCGTCTCAAACTCACATTACATGACCAAGTCTATTCTCAGCCTGCTGGGTTCCGCTCTCTTTTTCCTGGTTTTCCTTACCGCCTGCGGGGGTGATACCGATGCCGCGAACGGCGAAAGTGCCGGCACGGATGCCATGGCCGACCACGCCGACGACCCCGAATTCGCCGATGCTCACGACTCGCCCGAGAACATGGAATTCACGCCCCGGGGCAGCATGATCGAACTGCCGGCGGCCGGCGGCCAAGCCGCCAATGCCTATTTTCTGCCCGCTGCCGACGCAAGCAGCAAAAAATACCTCTTCGTCATTCAGGAGTACTGGGGATTGAACGACTACGTCAAGCGCGAATCCGACCGCCTGCACGGTGACCTGGACAACGTCAACGTCATCGCCCTCGACATGTACGACGGCAAAGTGGCCGCCGACCCCGAGACCGCCAAGAAATATATGCAGAGTGCCGACGACGCCCGCCTGAAGGCCATCATCGAGGCCGGTCTGGCCCGCGCCGGAGCCGATGCGCAGGTTGCCACCATCGGTTGGTGCTTCGGCGGCGGCTGGTCGTTGCGTACCGCCCTGGCCGCCGGCAAGCGCGCCGAATCCTGCGTGATGTTTTACGGAATGCCCGTCACCGACGCCGCCGCGCTGGCCCCCCTGCAGGCCCCCGTGCTAGCCATATTCGCCGCAAAGGATAACTGGATCAACGAGGAAGTGAAGGATAACTTCATCAAACTGGCCAAGGCTACCGGCAAGAAACTGACCACCGAGACCTACGCCGCCGATCACGCGTTCGCCAACCCCTCCAACCCTAACTACAACGCCAAGGCGCGTGAGGACGCGAACAAGAAAGCACTGGCCTTTATCCAGGACCGGTGGTAGGGTTCGTCTCATCGTGGGCCCCCGCCCGCCCCTGACGGGAGCGGGCGGCCGGGCGTGTCCGCCGCTCGCTGTTCGCTCGGCCCTGCGGGCTGCTCACTCGCGTTCGCCCGGCTCCCATCCCTGGTCCAAGGGGGAGAGGAGCCGGGCATTTTTTTGCCCGCCCCTAACCTTCCCTTAGGCATTCATCTGCGCGAAAAGCCCGACCTTTACCGCTCAATCTCCCGAACCGATGCAGTTACGAAGCGAAAACCTGGTAAAAAAATACGGCCGCCGCACCGTGGTCAAGGGCGTGAGCCTAGAAGTGAACCAGGGAGAGATTGTGGGGCTGCTGGGTCCTAATGGCGCGGGCAAGACCACTACCTTTTATATGGTGGTCGGCTTCGTACGCCCGCAGGAGGGGGCCGTTTACCTCGACGACCAGGACATTACCAGCCTGGCCATGTACCAGCGCGCCCGGCGCGGTATTGGTTACCTGCCCCAGGAGCCGTCGGTATTCCGCAAGCTGAGCGTGGAAGATAATATCGCCGCCGTACTGGAACTGACCGACCTGAATAAATCCGACCAAAGGGACCGCCTTGAATCCCTCATCCAGGAATTTCGCTTAGACAAAGTTCGCAAGAGCAAGGGCGATACCCTCTCCGGCGGCGAGCGGCGGCGCACCGAGATTGCCCGCGCCCTGGCCACCAACCCCAACTTCATCCTGCTCGACGAACCCTTCGCCGGTATCGACCCCATTGCGGTGGAAGACATCCAGTACATCGTGGCCAAACTGAAGACCAAGAATATCGGTATCCTCATCACCGATCACAACGTGCAGGAAACCCTCTCCATCACCGACCGCGCCTACCTCATGTTCGAGGGCGACATCCTCAAGGCCGGCACGGCTGAGGAACTGGCCGCCGACGAGATGGTGCGTAAAGTCTACCTGGGCAAGAACTTCGAGCTAAAACGCAAGCTAATCGACCTGACGGAAGACCGGTAGTAAGAGCGTGTCTAAATTTTTACTTCCTGAGAACCAAGCATTTAAGAACCTGGCGTCATAAAAACTGACTTACGTAACCCGCTATGCGCGCAAGTTTTTATTTAGCCAGAACCTTAAATCATTGATCCTCAGTTCTTAAAAATTTTAGACACGCTCTAAGCGTTAAAATTTGGTCGCTCCTGCGGCTAATTCGCCCTACCGCCGTATCTTTTTGCCACTCATCGCATTATCTCGATAGTATGGCGCAAGTTAGCTGGAACCTCCGCTCCAATACGGGAAACTTTTACCAGATCGGCCTTTTCCACGGCGATCGGACCCGGCACGTAGTGCTCTACTGCAACAACCGCATCATCCAGCTCGATTTCAAGGTCTTCGACGCCAAGACCTATAGCTTCTACCTCGACGATGAACTGTGCGAGGTTCAACTTCAACCGCACGGAAACAACGTTTTTTCCTACCAGTGTTTGCTGGATAAGGTAGCCCCCACGGCCCTGAATACCGCCCGCGAAAAGCTGGAAAAAAAGCACTGGCGGCTCACCGCCCTGCTGGCGGCTAGTTTCGTCGGCATGATCGTCACCCTGGCCGTCCTCCTATCCACCGGTATCATCAAAATCCCCCTCGACGAGGAAGTACTCGCGCGGCCGACTCCGGGCCGGTGCCGGTGCGGTGGCGGCGGTCGCCATTGCCGAGGACGCGGAAGGCATGACTCACCTACGAATTCGTAACCCAGGGCGGGGAAAGCTTTACCGGCACTGTACCACAAGTCGCAGGCGGTGGATCGCTCGCTGATCCTGCCGTTGGTTCGCAACAGCGGTTTTCGCCTCCGCTACTCACAGCAAGACCCCGCCATTTTCATTATCGACTGGGACAGCCCCGCCCCCCAGACCCGCGATCAGTGGATCGAACTCGTCGGCCAATCCCACGCCGAGCGCCTGCCCGACGTTAACCCCGAGCAGGGCGTCTGCCAAGCCGAGGTTGCCTACCGCCTGCTGGGCCGCCGCGGCCTCGAACTTCTCTACCGCCCCGGTCTCGATACCGCCGCCTACCAGCGTTTCATCTGGAGCGAGGAGTTTATCGAGCAGGGGAAGTTTTGTGGAGGAGGGGGGGAGTAGTGGGTGGTTTTGGGAGTAAGGGATTAGTAGGTAGTAGTTTAGTTGCGGGTAGAAATAGTAACGGATAAGAATTTGAGAGTTACTCGGTAATTTTCAGGTAATCGAAGAGTTTATACATTTCGCAGGCGGCTGCTTCGGGGTTTTGCGGATCAAAATCACCGAGAGCACGGCTATTAGCGATAGCGGTTTTTAGATAAGGTTTCAATTTCTGGTAGAGACTGTTTTCCGGGTGGCGGTAGTAGCGTGCCGTCTTTTCGTAATCTTCCAAATAATTTGCTTTCAGATAAACGATCAGCGGTGCTCCCGCCGGGTAATAGCGGATTGATGACTCAAAATGGAGTAGGAGTCATTTTTCCAGACAGGGCGTATTAATAATTACGGAGATACCTTGAGCTTCCAGACTCTTTCTTTTGCGCTGAAACTTCTGCATCGTTTCCTTTAGGGTATTAGCCACTTTGCTTTCGGCAATTGTGGTATCCATATCAATGATCCAAATTACTTTGTCGTAATCAGTAGCTTGCTGCGCCACGTATTTATACAAATCATCAAGCCGCTTTTTCTTTGGTAGGTCCGGTTTGATCTTCAGTTGCTTGATACCTTCTGCTTTACTCAATGCTTCCAAGTACCAACTCTCGGTTTCTCCGTCAACGACGATGGAACAAATCTGAGCGGTTTTCCGACGGGGTGATAATTTTCTACGGGCCATTAATCAACGGGGATATAGGTGTCTTGAAGGTCCGGGGTGGCACCAAGTTTACCGATCTTATAAGCATTATAAAGGGAACTGCCGTTGCGGATCACGGATGAATCGAAATCGGTAAAAGCGAATAGATCGGTGCTGCCGTCCGGTCTTTTTTCGGTGAAGTGGAAGATGTCGTTGCGCAGCATATCCGTCTCCCGCATGAACTCGCGCTGGTGGGTGGTGAAGATAAGTTGGGATTCTTTGCTGTTGCGCAGAAATAGGAGCAGGAAGTGTTTAAGAAGATCGGGGTGGAGGGAGGATTCAATTTCGTCGATAATAACTGATTTTTGGTGATTCAAGAAGATAAATCAGTAATCCGGAAAAGGCAAAATAGCGTTGGGTTCCGAATGACTGCCGGGCATAGTTAAGATCATATGTTTTTTGAATTCCATTAATCAGAACGGTATGTTGAAAAGATAAATATTTTACTTTGTGATTACACCAGTAAGCGAATCCTGTTCTTGGGATTAAAAATTCCCTTATCGGTTGAACTTTTCAGAAGGATACTTGTCTACTTCTTTGATTGTCTAAGAATTGTTTCTTTAACTTCGAACTTGCATATCGATCGATATTCAAAGTCTGCTTTTTTTAGCAGATCGAGCAACTTATTCTTATCTATACTCCCCCTTTCTACTTCTCTCGCTATAAAGGGATGCAAATCTAACTTCGGGTTAATCACTGCTGTAATGTTCTGAAAAAACCAACTTCCCACTTCCCTCAACTCCTCAAACTCCACGTTCACCTTCAGGAAGCCACCCAGTACCGTATTATTCCACAGCACACTAGCTTCCAGTACCTTCCGATCATCGGCGGCTAGTTTGATCTTGCTGCCCGTCTCGATGGTAGACAGCTGATTTTCGGGGTCGGTAGTGCGGGAAAAGACCAGGGCCTTGTTGGGCTGGTAAAAATGCAGGGTTTCGCTAACGATAAAGGCGGGATTGAGTGTCACCGCGTAATCGTAGCGGGTACCCTGATGGACGAAATTGAGTTCAAAAGTAGAGTTCGTTTGTTGCTCGGTAAAGGCGAAACGGTCATAAACGATTGCATCAGTTTTTTTGCGAACGGGGGAAAACTTTGGTTGAAGAAATACATTGATTTGGGCGATTCAACACCATCTCATGATACGTTCAACAGGGTATTTCAACTCGTTGACCCTCAATGTCTTCAAGAAGGTTTAAACGAAGATGGGAAAAAACTATTAAATCATCTTAAAGAGCGTCTGATTGCTATCGATGGTAAAAAAATAAAAGGCGTTTCTCCCAAATCAAAAGGAAATAGTGGCTTGTATATTTTGAATGCTTGGGTTTGCGATCAGGGATTGTGCATCGGGCAGACCAAAGTGATGGATAAAAGCAACGAAATCACGGCCATTCCCATCCTTCTCGATGAACTCGAATTGCAGGGCACGACGGTCAGCATTGATGCAATCGGGTGCCAAAAAGAGGTGGCCGAGCAAATAATTTCGGCTGAGGCCGACTACGTCTTGGCGGTCAAAGGGAACCAAAAAGACCTGCTTGAAGAGGTACAAGAAGGATTCGATCATTGCGCTTGCGAATCTGAAGATTCGCAATGGGAATACGATCATGGTCGCTTCGAGACGAGAAAATGTGAGGTCATAAATGGCAAGGCATGGTTAAGTCCCGACTTAAAGGAAAAGTGGTCCAGTATTGAGCAGCTGGTAAAAATTACCGCCAGTAGAGAAATTGGTGAAATAACTACAACAAACACAAGGTATTATATAACCAGTCACGCTAACAAAACCGCTGCCCAACTTAATAAAATGATTCGAAGCCACTGGAGTATTGAGAATCAGCTTCATTGGCATTTGGATGTAACTTTTGACGAGGATTCCAGCAGAGCCAGAATGGGAAATGCTCCTCTCAACCTCAGCACAATGCGCAAGATGGCACTCCACCGCATAAAGAAGGATAACGCCAAATTAAGTCAGAAAAAGAGACGATTCAGGGCATCCATGAACACGGACTACCTCGATCAACTTCTCAACTTATAATTTGATGCGTTTGCCCTATTAAGTACCAGCAGCCGCAGAAAATCCAGTGCATCCACCACATTCGATTTACCCGAAGCGTTAGCTCCGTAGATGGCCGCCATTTTTAACAAGCGCAGTTTGGGGGTGGGTCTCACCACGTAGTATTCTTCCAAATCCTCCGAACGGGAGGCTTCAAAGGATAGCTCGACCGGTTCGTGAATGGAACGAAAGTTGCTAAAACGGAAGCTGATGATCATTTTTGGCCCGGTTTTGCAGGTAAAACGCAAAAATGAGTAGTAAAGTTAGTCAAATCTACGGAGGCACCTCTTTTCTGCCGTTAGTAGCGTGAGGTGCCTGCAAGGTGTCCGCACAGCGGCAGCCCGCAGGGCCAAGGCGACAGCCGCGCCTGGAAGGCACCGACCCGGCCGCCAGGCCGGGGCACGCCCAGAGGATAAATTTTGTACTCCCCCTGCTCTCGAAGGGGGTTCCGGTACACGGTACTTTCAATTCTTGTACTCCCCCTGCCCCGAAGGGGGTTCCACCACACGATGCCTTCAATCCTTTTATTCCCCCTGCCCCCAAAGGGGGTTTCACCACACGATGCCTTCAATCCTTGCCCCATTGTCACCCTACCATAAAAAGAACCATCCGCGCCACCCACGCATTAATAGGATACGGGTGGGATGCGCTATCTTTGCCCGGAAAATAAAACCGTACGATCATGGCCTCCACCCTTACCACCACACCGCCTGCGGCACCGACGACACAGCGCGAAGACCGCTTTCAATTTCACGATTATTACCTGGTGGACGACCTGCTGGAGGACGATCACCGGCTGGCACGTTCGGCCGTGCGGGACTGGGTAAAATCGGAAGTAAGCCCCATCATTGAGGATTATGCGATGCGCGGCGAGTGCCCCAAGCAACTGTTCAAGGGGCTGGGCGAGATTGGTGCCTACGGTCCCAGTATTCCTGCGGAGTACGGCGGCGGCGGCATGGATGAAATGGCTTACGGCATTATTATGCAGGAACTGGAGCGCGGCGATAGCGGCGTGCGGTCGATGGCATCGGTGCAGGGAAGCCTGGTGATGTACCCTATTTTTAAGTACGCCACCGAGGCAACCAAGCGCAAATACTTGCCCAAACTGGCAACGGGTGAGTTCATCGGCTGTTTCGGCCTGACGGAGCCGGACCACGGCTCGAACCCGGCGGGGATGATGACCAATATTAAGGACGACGGGGATTGCTACATCCTGAACGGCGCGAAGATGTGGATCACCAACTCGCCCGTGGCCGATCTGGCCGTGGTGTGGGCCAAGGACGAGGAAGGCAAAATTCGCGGCATGGTGGTAGACGCCGACGCCCAGGGTTTTAGCGCGCCCGAGATTCACGGTAAGTGGAGCCTGCGCGCCAGCATTACCGGCGAACTGGTGTTTGAGGACGTGCGTGTGCCGAAGGAGAACGTGTTTCCCGACATTCGCGGCCTGCGCGGTCCGCTGAGCTGCCTGAGCAAGGCGCGTTACGGCATCAGTTGGGGCGCGATCGGCGCGGCACTGGACTGCTACGACTCGGCCCTGCGTTACAGCATGGAGCGCGAGCAGTTCGGCCGTCCGATCGGCGGATTTCAGCTGACGCAGAAGAAACTGGCCGAGATGATTACCGAGATCACCAAGGCCCAGCTGCTGGCCTGGCGCCTGGGCACGTTGGCCAACAAAGGCGCGGCCACGCCGGCGCAGATCAGCATGGCCAAGCGCAACAACGTGAACATGGCCCTGGAAATAGCGCGCGAGGCGCGCCAGATCCACGGTGGCATGGGCATCACGAATGAATATCCGGTGATGCGCCACATGATGAACCTGGAAACGGTGCTGACCTATGAGGGCACGCACGATATTCACCTGCTGATTACCGGACACGATGTGACCGGTCTGAATGCATTTGGCGGGTAAGCAAGGTCTGAGGGCACGATAAAACATATTCCCCCGTTTTGGGCGTTATGTGCATAGCGGTCATCCCGTTTCGCGTCGATTATAACCCGGCTTTGCCGGTTTTGCCTCGACGTGATTGATTTGCTCTTACCGCCGGTGGCTATTCCCCGCGCCAACTTTTGAGAAAACGCCTTTGCGTATGTTCGCCTACCGTTTATTCGGCCTCTTTCTGATTCTTTCCTGCACCATTCCCTCCCTCGCGGCCCAGACGTCGTCGCGTAACGAGCCGGGCGTGGTCTACCTCACTAACCCGTCTTTTGAGGACCTGCCCCGCATCGGGAAGGCCCCCAGCGGCTGGCGAGATTGCGGTTTTCCGAATGAATCGGCCCCCGACATTCAGCCCGACCCACTCAATAATTTCCGCGTTTCCAAGGCCGCCCACGATGGTAATACCTACTTGGGCATGGTGGTGCGGGATAATGACACCTGGGAGTCGGTGGGGCAGCCGCTGAGCCAGGCCGTGGAACCCGGCACCTGCTACGATTTTCGCCTATACCTGGCGCGGTCGGAGATTTATATGAGCCTGAGCCAGAAAACCGGCCAACCGGCTAATTACGTGACTCCCGCCAAACTGCGCGTCTGGCTGGGCAACGACCCCTGTGACAAGGCGGTAATGGTGGCCGAGTCGCGGGTGATCACCGAGTACCGCTGGATCGAGTACCGCTTCAAACTGAAGGCCGATCAGGCGTACACCCACATTGTGCTGGAGGCTTTTTTCAACACGCCCACCCTGTTTCCCTACAACGGCAACCTGCTGATCGACGACGCTTCGGCGATGGTGCCGATGGACTGCAGTAAAGAACCCGGCGAGGCACCCGTGGTGCCCGAACCGCCGGGCGAGCCGGTAGTCATTAATCCCGTCACGCCCCGCCCACCGGTGAGCACGCCGCCCCGTACCCCATCCACCCCGGCGGAAAAGACGGTGAAAATCGGTAATACCCGCGGCCGTATTGCGGCGGGCGAGGTTTTCCAGGTGGAGAACATCACGTTCAGTGCCAATAACTCAGAGATCACGCCCGAGAGCCGCGAGGCACTGGAGGAAATCCTCAATTTCCTGCGCGCTAACCCCGAGGTGGTGGTGGAAATCGGCGGTCACGCCAGTACGCTGGCCAGCGATACGTTTGCCAAGGAGCTTTCTACCGACCGCGCCAAGGCGGTGGTGGCCTACCTGACCAGACGAGGTATCAGCAATACCCGGCTTTATTATCAGGGCTACGGGAAAAGCCGTCGCATTGCGTCGGGTACTTCGCCGGAGGCGAACCGGAAAAATCAGCGGGTGGAGGTAAAGATTGTGAAGCTGTGAGGGGGGGCGTGCCTCTCCTACTTTAGACACGCTCTAAAAACGTAGATCGGACGTCCTTCATTTCTCACACCGCCGCCGCCATCAGTTCCCGCTCCACAAAATACATATCCACGCGGCCCTTGTTTTTGGCCTCCACCTTACCCCGGTAGGTACACTCGAATTGGTATTTGATCAGGCCGTAAGTGGTTTCGGAGACGTTTACCCGGTTAGGTTCCGACTGGCTTTCCACGCGGGAGGCCAGGTTGACGGTATCGCCCCAGATGTCGTAGGCAAATTTGCGCTTGCCCACCACGCCGGCCACCACGGGGCCGGTGTGCAGGCCGATGCGGGCCTCGAAAAACGGCAGGCCCAGGCGGCGGCGACGCTCGCCTTCTTCCAGCAGAAACTGCTGCATCTCCAGCGCGGCGCGCACCATGTTGTGGGGCACGCTGCGGCGCTCGTTCAGGCCGCCGGCGGCCATGTAGGCATCGCCGATGGTCTTGATTTTTTCCACATCCTCGTATTGCCCCATAATGTCGTCAAAGGCCTGAAAACAGTGGTCCAGTTGGCGCACCAGCTCCTCGGGGCCGAGCTGCTCGGCGATGCGGGTAAAATTGACAAAATCGCTAAACAGCACGGTCACTTCCGGAAAGCTGCGGGTCTTGGCCATGCCGTTTTCCTTCAGCTCCGTGGCAATGGGGGCGGGCAGTATATTGAGTAGCAACTCATCCGAGCGGCGGCGCTCGTCGGCCAGGGTCAGGTTACTGGCCTCCAGCTGTTTGGCGGCTTTTTTCTTGGTCCGAAAGCGCAGGTAGAAAAGGAAAACCAGCAGGGCCAGAATCGCAATGGCCGCCAGACCGTAATTGCGCAGGCTGGCCGTTTGCTGCTCCTTCATTTCGGCCTGCATGGTGCGCATATCGGCCTCCGCCACGGCCAGCTCTTGCTGGGCCAATTTGGCTTCGGCCTCCTGCACCACGGCTTCTTGCTCCAGTGCCTTACGGCTCAACGACTTCACGCGCACCTCGCTCTGCTGCCGCTCCTGCTCGATCCGCTCCTTCTCCTCGGCCACCGTGGCCAACTGGGCGGCACTCTCCTCCAACTGCCGGGTACGGGTGCGGGCGGTGGTTTCCAGACGGGCATTTTCCTCGTCCAGAATGTCGGTTTCCTCGCGCAGTATCTCGGCCTCGGTGCTCAACTTTTCCAGGTCTTCCTGCAGCTTTCTCCGCTTGCGCTCCAGCTGCGCCCGCTCAATCTCCGACTGCGCCCGCAACTCCGTCAGGCTGTTGCCAGACTGCGAAAAATACGTAAAAGCCTCCTGATTGATCTCGTAGGCGCGGCGGTAATTCCGGTCGCGCGTGGCCATTTTACTTCGCTCCGTAGACGCCCGGATGATCAGGTCGGCATCATTGGCCGCCATCGCGTGGCGGATGGTCGTATTCAACCACGAGTCCTGTTTACCGTCGTTGCGCTGCTCGTCATAGGTGCGGGAAACCAGGTAGGCCGATCCGGCCCGCATCGCCTCGTTGGTCGAAGACCGGTAGGCCGCTTCGGCATACTTATCGGCCAGTTCGGCATTGCTCTTCCCGCCTTTTTTCAGCAGGTATTCGGCAAACTGGTAATTCAGGGCCGCCTTCTCCGCCGCACCGTCAGCCGCCGCCAGGGCAGCACTCAGCTGCGCCTCCGTGGTGGGCGCACCGTCGGCTTGGGCACACAGCCCGCCCGCCGCAGTCAGCAGCACCGGTATAAGGAGTGAAAGTAGTCGTTTTCGTAGCAAGGTCAGCATAAGTCCCCAAAGGTAGTTCGTTCGCTCCAATTGTAAAAATCCACATACGATTGATGTTCCCCCGCCCCGGAAACTTTTGCCCTCTGCGCCGGCGTTCGTTTTTCGCGGCCAAATCAGGTCCACACCTTGCAAGACTGGAAACAAGTACGTAACTTTGCGCCCGCTCTTCGGAGCAGTAGGGCCGCAAGGCCCGTCTTCGGCGCGGTAGCTCAGCTGGTTAGAGCGCAGGATTCATAATCCTGAGGTCGGGTGTTCAAGTCACCCTCGCGCTACTTTATACAAAAAGCCTTCACCTTTGGTGGGGGCTTTTTTTGTTGGGGGTGGGCGTACGTTATTCTGGGCGTGCCCCCGCCGCTAACGCCGACCCGGCCGTAGGCCGGGGCACGCCCATCATGCCCCCGTTACCCGCCGCGCCAATTTGAGGCGACCTAAATCCCTATTTTCATTGAACGGATCATCCTCCATGATCTCTTGCCAGAACCCTTCCAGGCCGGAGCCGGTGGCGCGGCGGTGCCACCGGATCTGGTACTTGCGAGGGAGTTTGGAGATGAGATCGGGGCTGGAATTGCCGGCCCTGCCGACCTCGTGGAGGAGAATGGAAAAATCCTGATACAGGTAGCCGGCGAGGTCCATGATGATGGTTTGGCCGGGGGCGATGGTGATGTAGCTGCGGCCGGTGACGCGGCTGCCCTCGCGCACCAGGTACAGTTCGATCGGGTATTCGGTGGGGGAATCGAGGCCGCCGACGGTGATGGTGCCCTGCCAGTCGCCGTCGAGTACGGTAACCTGGGCGGGGAGGGAAGAAAAAATGCCGAGTAGGAGGGTGGCGAACAGGTAGGTGACGTGGCGCACGGGAGAAGGGTTAGGGGTTAAGAACGAGTTCCTTAGCAAGGTACAAAACGTTTGGGATGTTTTCCGGTTGGCCGGATTTTGTACCTTCACGGTATCGCCAACTATTCTCTTCCGTGCCCGTAACCCATTTTGATTCCGCCGTCATCCAGTCCCTACACGAATACCTGCGCGAGCAACGGCTGCCCGGCGCGGCCGCGGCTGAGTTGACGATCGAAAAATATCCCGGCGGCTACTCTAACCTGACCTACGAGATCGGACTCGGTGCGCACTCCTATGTGCTGCGACGCCCGCCCCCCGGCGTGGCCGCCGGCGGCACGGCCCACAACATGGAACGGGAGTACGGCATATTAAAAGCTCTGGAAGGCCGCTATTCCGGCGCGCCGGATGCCTACTTGTACTGCGGCGAAGCGGCGGTGATCGGGGCACCCTTTTATGTGATGCAGCGAGTGGCCGGTTTGGTGTTGCGGCCCGGCGCCCCGGTAGCCGAGCGGTTTGCGCCCGCGGATTTTCGCCGTCTTTCCATCGCCGCCGTCGATACGCTGGCCGAGTTGCACGCCGTGGATACCGATGCCGAGGGCCTGCGCGACCTGGGCCGCCCCGCCGGCTACATCGAGCGCCAGATCGGGGGGTGGAGCCGCCGCTATGAACGTGCCCGCACCCATGACCTGCCCGCCATGGAACGCGCCGCCGTTTGGCTGGCCGCTAACCTGCCCGCTGAATTGGACCGTCCGGCCCTGCTGCACAACGATTTTAAGTACGATAACCTGTTGCTGGACCCCGCCGAACCCACCCATATCCTGGCCCTACTGGATTGGGAAATGGCCACCCTGGGCGACCCGCGCATGGACCTGGGCACCACGCTGGCTTACTGGTCGGAAGCGGGCGATCCGCCCGCGCTGCGCCCCTTCAACCTCAGTTGGCTGCCCGGTAACCTGACCCGCCGCGAACTGTTGGACCGCTACACCACACAGACGGGCGTGGACACGGCGGAGTTCAGCTTCTTCTACGTCTACGGCCTGTTTAAGGTAGGGGTAATTTGCCAGCAAATTTACGCCCGCTACCGGCAGGGGCATACGCAAGATAAGCGGTTTGCCGGCCTCGGCGAAGTGGTGCGCGCCTGCGGCGCGCTGGCGGAGCGGACGCTGGAGGAAGGGATGTAGGAGGTGTGATGTAAGATGTAGGATGCGGGATGTTTGCCCGTGTAGCGTGAAAACGCATTTTCGCGAACAAAAAAACCGCTATACTGATTTCATGAACGCCAAGAGCTTCCCGGCCGGCAATATCTTTATCCTGCATGACTAAAGCACGATCCGCGCCAACTCCGGCCCCATGGCCGCATCACCCGCCGCCTCGTCAATGACGATCACCTTGGTGCCGGGGGGCAGATCGCTGACCTGCAACCGCAATTCATTCGGGTCTTTCAACTCCAGGCCGAGGGAGAAATCCCTGGGCGAGGGATCGACTTTGGGGGCCAGCCAGACGCGGTAGTGGTGGCCGCTGGGCAGTGTGCCCAAATCTGTTGTGTTGAACAGGATACGGCGGTGGTTGGGCGTGAAGATAGCGTAGAGCGTATCTCCGCTGAGGGCGATGGTGTGGGCCTCGTGTTCGTTGGTGAGGGGTAAGAAGGTGCTGCTTTGAAGACGTAGCCTCTCCTGCTCAGCCGCGCGCATCTCCTGGGCATACCGGGCTTGCTCGGCGGCGGTTTCCCGGTGGGCGGAGCGGTATTTGAGGAAGCCGTAACCCAACCCGACGGCTAACCCGAACAAAAGCAGGTAGGAAACCCACCGCCAGCGGTGCAACCGCTGGTTCTGATCGGTGATCCGGTCGACCATCTCTACATCGAGGGCATAAAAATCGTCGGCGGAACGCAACTCACGCGGATTGCCTTCCGGCGGCGGAATACGGTTGGCTTCGGAATAATTGTGTAGCCGCCCGCGCAGAGACGCCACCTGATCGGATACTTCCCGGTGTTGCTCCATCATGACATCGATCTGCCGGGTTACCTGCGGGTCGGTCAGACCCAGCACGTATTGCTCAAGCAAGCCATTCTGGAGGAGTTCGTTTTTATCCATCGGGGTTAGTAGTCAGTACGGCGGGCGGCCGCACTATTCTACCAACCTGAATGGCGTGGGTTTGTGCGAGGGGGTGGGGTGGTATTCGGTCGGCGGAAATACAATGTTAGAAAAGATTGCGCTTGAACTGAATCCGGCCGGATCGTTATAAAAAAGGTAGATAATTTTCCACGGGTTCAGGCAATTACCCGTTTCCATCCGAGCCGCCGTCTGGGGTGGAAGATTGTATGAGTAGGCCGGTCTAAATTGCTAACTCCGAGGAGTTTGCCGACGATCACCGCAGGTAAAGTTTCAGGCGCAACGCGCCTGCCCCGCGTGAGGCACCTGGAAGGTGACGGCGCAGCCGGAAGTGCGCAGCACCGAGCGAACAGCGAGCCTGGAAGACGCCGACCGTGCCGCGCTAGCGGCAGGGGCACGCCCAAAATACGAGGGAAATAAACGACTACCGATCGGTACCGCGCCGGCTGCTGAGCCAGGGGCCGATGTCGCTTTTGATCTGGTGCCAGCCGCCGTAAAGGGCGATGAGGGCGAGGAAGAGCAGCAGGAGCAAATCGGGTGTAGTGGTGAAGGACATGAGACGTGGAATTTGGGAGGAGAAGCGGAAAGGTGAGGGGCGTTGTCTAAAGAAAGCGCACAATTTTAGGTCTTTGTTTGGTCCGGTGGAAAAAGTCTTGGTTAATTTTGCGCCATGAATGGATTTACGCAATGGGCCCTGGGCCTGCTGGTGGTGTTGACGCTGGCGGCCTGCGACGGGCGGGAGGAGAAAGTGACCATCCGCCTGACGAACGAGCAACGCCGCCGGATCGATACCCTGGCCGCCGGACAGATCAAGGACCTGCGCCTGCGGATGGACAGCCTGTGCGTGGCCGATTTCGAGGAGAGCGTGACCCTGGTGACCGACAGCATTGTGCAGGAACGGCTGGAAGAGGAGGCCCGCCTGCGTGCCCGCATCCCCCGGCCGCAGTGATGCCCGCCCTGAATAGCTTACGAACCGGATCAACTTTTCGTCCCCAATCTTACCCCGCCATGCTGTCCGCCCGCCGCCATTTCATGCTGTTGCTGCTCTTATCCCTCGCCCTCACGTCTTGTCTGGACGACCCGACCCTGGACGGCGAGGAGGACGAGCGCATTGTGCAGGAGAACGTGCTGGACCGCATCGAGGCGTTTCGGGTACGGTTCGTGGCCGATTGCCGCGAGAAAGTGACGGCCGCCGCCGCACTGCGGGCCGACTCCCTGTTGCAGGTGCGTGCGCGGCGCATCCGCGAGTTGGCGGGGCGGCCGCCCCGCCCCGTGCGGCCGGGCGACCCGCCCCGCCGCAGTCTGTCGGCTGAGTTGCCGCTGCGGCCGCTCTTCCCTTACGAGATTCTGTTCGATACGCTGCTGCGCGATTCGCTCTACCGGGATAGTTTGCTGGTGGATAGTTTGTTTCGGGATAGTTTGTACCGGGATAGTCTGCGGTTATTTAAGCCGCCGCTCCGGCGGCCACTGAAGCCGGGGGGGCTACCGCAGTAAAGCAGCGTCACCCCAGCACCACCCTCACCGCCAGCACCAGCCCGCACCCCATCAGCAGCACCCCCGCCACGCGGCGCACCAGGCGCAGCCGCGCCGGGGTCAGGCGGCGGCGCAGCCGCCGGGCCAGTAGCACCTTCAGGGCGTCGGTCACCACCACCGTGCCCAATATACCCGCATACAGCAGTCCGGCCTGCCCATCCGTCAGGCGGCGGGCCAGCACCAGCGTGGTGGCTGCGGTGACCCAAAAAAACACGGTAAACGGATTGAACGTATTGTAGGCAAACCCCCGCCCGAACGCCTGCGCCGCCGCGCGGCGGCGGCTCATCCGCAGGTCGGCATCCAGGTCGGGCGGCGGGGTCAGCAGACTCAGCAGGCCCGTGCCCACCAGCACCAGCGTGCCCAGGCCGCCTACCACGGGCGTAAACAGCGGGTGCGCCAGCCACGCCTCCACGCCCGCCAGACCATAGTGGCAGACCCCGATGAACAGCAGATCGCTCAGCCAGATACCCGCACCCGCCGCCAGACCCACGCGGGTACCGTACTCCACGCCGGTCTGCACCAGCAGCACCACCAGCGGCCCCACCAGCACGGCCAGCACCAGACCGTACTGCACCCCCTCCAGCAGATACTGCATCACCCGCCCAGCACCTGCGCGGCGTGGTCCTTGGTCTTTACCTTCTCAATCACCTGATCGATCCGGCCCTCCGCGTCAATCACGAAGGTGGTGCGGTGTACGCCGTCGTAGGTCTTGCCCATAAACTGCTTCTCGCCCCACACGCCGTAAGCGTCCATCGTTTGGTGCTCCTCGTCGGCCAGCAGCGCGAAGGGCAGGTCGTATTTGGCTTTGAATTTTTGGTGCTTGGCCACCTTATCCGGACTCACGCCCAGCAGCGCATAGCCCCGGCCGGTCAGCTCGGCATAGTTATCGCGCAGGTTGCAGGCCTCGGCCGTGCAGCCGGGCGTATCGTCCTTGGGATAGAAAAAGAGCACCAGTTTCTTGCCGGCAAAGTCCGCCAGGCTCACGGTTTGGTCGGCATCCGTGGTGCCGCTAAAATCGGGGGCCGGGTCACCGGCTTTCAGGTGGGTCATGCGTGCGTAGGTTTGCCCGCTACAACAAGCCGCCCCGCCGCCGGTTTAATTCTTATGCAAGACTACCTCATCATCATCGGCTTGCTCGTGCTGGTCGGCATCATCTACGTTCCCCTGCTCGGCATCGCCAAGCGCGACATCGCCGAGCGCACCCGCGCAGGAAAAAGTTCCACCATCGTCTTTCTCTTTCTTTTCCTACCCATCATCGGCCCGCTGGTCTACCTGCTGGTGCGCAAGCGGCTGTAGGGTCGGGGCGTTCTTCGGGCGTGCCCCCGCCGCTACCGCGTCGCGGTCGGGCCGTCCAGGGGTTCGCTGTCGCTCCGTGCTCCGCACCGCCTCCCTGCGGTCGTCGCCCTTCCCACCCCTCACGTGGGGGGGGTAATGACTGAATGATTGAATGACTGAATGACTGAATGATTGACCTCGAAAAATCGCTTTGTGATTGAGAGAAGTCCCGCAGGCAATGACTGAACAATACAAACAAATTCTCCCTCCTTCGGGGGGCCGGGGGGGAAAGCGATCGGAAGAATCCCCCACCAAATTTTATCACCGTCCCGAAATTTTAACCACCATGCCACTACGCCCCGCTAACCTGCCGGCCGCCGCCCTGCTACTGCTCCTCTTCCTCTGCGCCTGCGATCCCGGCAACGAAAATACCGAACGGGACTCTGCCGCTGCCGCCGACACCGTCGCCGTCACGGCCGCGCCCCAGACCTACGCCAGCCGCGCCTCCCTACAGACCTGCGACACCCGAGGGCGAGGTGCTGCCCGGTAATAGCTTCGACAAATTCCCGCCCTACCTGCTTACCATCGCCGCCTACCCCGATGAGGTCACTACCGCCCACCGTTTCGTCGATCTTTACGACCGCCAGACCTGCAGGCGCATCGCCCACGAATTATTACCCGTTGACGGCAGCGACGATTATCCTTACTACCTCGCCAACCTGCAGTACATTCGCTTTACCCGGGTAGCCGGTATTCGGGGCGACCGAACCGTGATCGGTTTCGATATCGACAAACGCGCGGCCCTCCCGCCCGTAACCCCCGATTTCGGAAAACTGGGCCGCGCAACCGGACCCGACTTCGGCCGCATCGTTCACCTGGAGGCCTTGGAGCAATTCCTCATCGGCTATGCGCAGGAGGCCGGTTCCTTCATCTACCGCATCGAAAACGGCAAACTGGACCAACTGCAACCACTGGCCACCGGCCCCGCCCTGGGTGAGGAAGCACCGCTCCGCCTCTTTATCCTCGACCACCGGCAAGACGGCACCTCCTATCTCTGCGTACCCACCTACGATATGAACGAAGGTAGTTTCCGGCCCGATATGCTCTTCCCCAGTGCCGTCAATCTGCGCCCCGGTGCCGCCAAACAACTGGGCAAGAATTTTGCCAAAGTCCAGCTCTCCGACGGCACCCTCTACCTCATCGATCTGCGCAACGGCCGCCTGCTGGATACCCCCGCCGGAATGCAGTCCGCCGACGATAAATCCCTGCTCGATTATGCCGCCAACATCGGCCCGGGTAAGTGATAACCAGTTGCCTCCCCGCGAAAATGGCGTACTTTAGGCCGAAATCAGCCTTGCCGCGTTGTATAGACTCTCTTTTACGGAACATCACACGACTGAATGGATATTGACTACACCCTCGTTGACGACACCAAATCCCTGGAGGAATTCGAACGGGCCACCCGTGGCCTCACCTGGCTGGCATTCGATACCGAGTTTATCGGCGAAAAACGTTACCAAACCCTGCTCTGTCTCATCCAGGTGGCCTGCGAATCAGGGAATCTACCTGCTCGATCCCCTGCGCCTGCCGGATATCGACCCCCTACTCGCCTTGATCGAAGACCCCAGGGTGCGCAAAATCACCCACGCCGGTGACAATGACTACCGCCTTCTCTACAGCCTTTACGGTACGGTGCCCCAAAACGTATTCGATACCCAGGTCTCCGGCGGGTTCGTCGGCTACCGTTATCCAACCTCTTTCAGTAAGTTGGTAGAAGCCGAACTGGGTGTACGTTTGGGCAAGGGCTATGCCGTCACCGACTGGGAGCAGCGCCCCTTCCGCACCAAGCAATTGAAGTATGCCCTGGAAGACGTCACCCCGCTCTACGACCTCTATCAGTCCTTGATGAAAAAACTGGAGGCCGTCAACCGCACCGACTGGGCACTGGAAGAGTGCGCCATCTGGACCAGCGAGGACTACTACCTGCGCAGCCCCTACCACGAGGCCCTCAACAGCAAGTTGATCCAGAACCTGAAGAGCCGCGAGCAGGTTTTCCTTATCCGCCTGCTGGAATGGCGCCGTAGCCGCGCCGAGGAAAAGAATTACAGCAAGGAGATGATCCTCCCCACTAAAGTGATCTCGCAGATCGTAAAATCAGTCCGCTCCGGCCGCGACGCCCTCACGGAAAACCGCCGCATCCCCGGCAATACGGTCAAGCGGTATGCAGACCTGTTCGTCCGCCTCTATGAGGATCCCGCCACGGAGGAAGAACGCGCCGTGCTGAAAAAAATACCCCGCCACGTCTCCGAAACCGAGCGCGAGGATATGCTTATGGAGCTACTGTACCTCCTGATGAAGTACCGCTCGCAGGAAGAAAACATCAGTCACCAACTGGTGATGCCACGCAACGCCATCCGCAAAATGAAGGACGACCCCGAAGTCCGGCAACTCATGCTGGGCGACGGCTGGCGCCGCGAACTACTGGGCGAGCAGTTCAGTTCCTGGCTGGAAGACTTTGATCGCCTGCAGGTCAAGATCAACGGCGGAAAGATTGAAATCGGACTATAGTGGACTTTTTTTCGACCAGTAGACCTTTTTTGTCGGAACTTTTAGCTAATTTAGGACGTCCTTATAAGACATAAATCACTACCTCCCCGATGCGCCAGTTAAAGATCTCGAATAAGATTACCTCCCGCGAAAGTCTCGCGCTGGATAAATATTTGAGTGATATCGGCAGCATCAGCCTCCTCACCCCCGACGAGGAGGCCGATCTGGCCCGCCGGATCAGGGAGGGCGACGATACGGCTCTCAATAAGCTGACGCGGGCCAACCTCCGCTTCGTTGTGTCGGTGGCCAAGCAGTACCAGAATCAGGGCCTCAGCCTGCCGGACCTGATCAATGAGGGTAACGTAGGTCTCATCAAGGCCGCCCACCGTTTTGATGAAACCCGCGGCTTCAAGTTCATCTCTTACGCCGTGTGGTGGATTCGCCAGTCGATCCTCCAGGCCATTCTGGAATACAGCCGGATCGTGCGGATGCCGAACAACAAGGCGATGTCCCACAACAAGGTCAACCGGGCCTACCTCTCGTTCGTACAGGAGTTCGAGCGCGAGCCGAAACCGGAAGAATTAGCCGAATTACTGGGGGTCTCCGTCAAAGACATCACTGCCACCCTACAGGGCCGCAAGCGCCACGTATCCTTCGATGCCCCGCTCAACAGCGAAGATTCGGATGCCACCATGCTCGACATGACCGCCGGAGACGGAGAACTGAACCCCGATCTGAATTTGATGGACCAAAGCCTGCGCGACGAAGTACAAACCG
Source organism: Lewinellaceae bacterium (assembly GCA_963710215.1). Classification (GTDB taxonomy): domain Bacteria; phylum Bacteroidota; class Bacteroidia; order Chitinophagales; family Saprospiraceae; genus Neolewinella. The sequence continues at coordinate 98,922 of CAVPZP010000038.1, forward strand.
GTCTGGCACTGTTGGCCCCCCGCGAACGCCAGGTACTGGCCGCTTTCTTCGGGCTGGACGGCAAAACCGCTCTCAGTCTGGAGGAGATCGGTGACCTGTTCGACCTCACTCGCGAGCGGGTCCGCCAGATTAAGGAACGGGCCATCCGCCGCCTGCGCCGTACGCAGGGCAAACATCACCTGCGGTCTTACCTGGGTTAATTTAACCTAGCCGCCCCCACCGGCTCGATCTATTTTCTTCCTATTTTTTCTCCTGATTCTTCCCCATGTACGTACTCTTGGCACTGGCCACTGCTTTCGTGATCGGATTTATTCTGCTCCTGAACATGATCGGAAAAAACAAGCTTCCCTCCTCGGCAAAACGCGGAGCCGAACTGGCCAAACTCCGCACCGAAGTCGATCAACTGGTCACCACCCCCCTGGTAAAACTTGATCGCAACGAGCTGGAGCTTTTCAGCCTCGGTCAGGAAAAACGGGTTCAGAAAACCGGCGTGGGGAAAACAAATAAGGGCATCTTTACCACGATCTTCCAGGAACCCATCGTCGCCTACGCCTTCAAACGCTACATGGGTAAGGGCGAAAACTCTCTTCTTTATGCCCGCACCGCCGAGCACGAATACGTGTATTGGACGGTGAATGACAAGACTACCCTTTCCATCGACGGCAAGGACGTGGGTACGATCGACGGCAAAGTATTGTATGGTGCCCAGTCCGGCAAAGAGATCGCTCGCCTGGCCACCAAGGCCGATCAGAATCTGTTGCCCATTCGCGTAGGTAACCGCGAAGTGGGTTCCCTCAAAGAGCGCGAGACCAGTACTATTAAAGGAATCAGTTCCAAGGCTCTTGAATTCATGCCCGACGATCTGGATGATCGCGAGGAGCTGATCCTCATCTCCCTCGCCACCCAGGAACTGGTGTTGCGAGACCTGTGAGTTACCCTAAGGCTTAAGCTTATAGAGTGGCTGACGGTTTTTTGCGCGGACAGGCTTCTACCAAAGCACAAACTCCGAGGAGCTTGCGACGATCACCGCAGGTAAGGTATGGGGCCGAAGCCTCCCCTACAGCCCCTTCCTCACGCCTACCCATAGCTGTACGCTATGAATACGGTCGGCAAAGGGACCCATACCGGCACCCTGCCGATAATAAACGGCGCGGTTGAACGTCGGCTGTGTAAAGAGCGAAAACTTACCGTCCTTACTAAGTGCCCGCTCTACACCCATACCGAGCTGGGTGGATAGCGAAGCATTGTCGAACAGCGAACCGCCCTGAAACCATCCCGGATCGGGGCTGAATAGCTCCCGTAAGTCGATAGAGCTATTGGTGCGTCCGCCGGCCGTTTGGCGCAAGCGGTCAAACGCTTCCTGGGTGCCGTCGTGACGGTAGAAAGTACTTTTTACGCTAATGTTGAGCACCGCCCCGGCCAATCCGTAAATGCGCCACTTGTCGCCATCGTGCAGGGTATACTGATAATTCAGGGCCAGCCCCAGATTGTTATAGGTCAATCGGCTATAACCCGCCTTGCGGTTGATCCGCACGAAAGTTTGATTGGGGTTGTCCGTTTCTTCCATAACGTACAACAGGGTCGGCACGTAGGAGCGGTTGCTGTAGTGTAGCCCGGTTTGCAGGGCGTGCTTTTTATGAGTCACGTTAATATTGCCGGCTAACGACCAGCCACGCGTATAGCGCACATCACGGGGAAAATAGCGGCGGCCGTCACTGCGACCGGAAGGCTCGTCAACCACGGTGGGTTGCGGGAAAATGGCTTCCTCCGCAGGAGCCGAATCATCGAACTCAAAAGCGGGCGTGATGATTTGTACCAGATCGAAGGGAGAAGCCGCCAGACTAAACGAGATTCTGGGCCGGGCCGGTCCGCTGATCTTCAACTCACCCGTACTCATGCCCGGTACATCGATTCTGAATTCATAGGGTAAAATGGTCGGGGAGGGCGGTAGCGTCTGCTGATAAATCGGCAATTCAAAGGAAGGCAGAGCAAGCGGTGTGGGCTTGCTCAGGGGAAGAAGTTCGGACGCCTGCCGGTCTATCCGTCGGTTCAGTCGGTTTTCGGTGGAGGGGGTAGTCAAACCCCCGGAAGCAGTACTGGGCAGGCGAGAAGTAACCGAGTTTTCGGCCGGGTCGGTAGATTGAAGGTTTTGGAAAATTGGAACTTCTCCGGCGGGAAGTTCGGGCAGATTGGCCGCAAACTGGGCCGTGGCGTAACACGAGTCGGCCGGGGCGGGATAAAACTGCCAGAGAAGCAACAGAGCGGCAAAAGCCAGACAAACCTCGGCAAACTTGATGGCCGTCAGGCAGTCGATGCGGGTAGCAACCAGTTCCAGCCGATCGGCCAGCACGGCCCAGCCGGAGGCAGGAGCGTTCGGTACGGAAACGCGGGCCAGTTTATCGGCAATTGCCCGGTCGGCCTCGGCATCCATGCGGGCGGACAATCGTTCCCAACCGGCCAAATCGGCGGCGGGGGCCAGGGTGCCCAGTTTTTCGGCCACGGTTTGGTCCACCGCCCGGGCATCCAATTGAGCGGACAGTCGTTCCCACCCGGCGGGGTCGGCTACGGGAGCCAGGGCACCGATCTTTTCGGCAAAAACCCGGTCGGCCGCAACATCGTCCAGTTTGGCGGACAGCGCATCCCAGCTATCCGGCCGGTAGGCCGGGCGCAGGGCGGCCAGCCGCTCGGCCACCGCTTTGTCCCACTGTTGCCGGTTGGTTAATCGATCCATTTAGTTGCGTGCGTATCCTTTCAGTAATTGCTGTAATTTTCCCCGCGCTTTCACCAGGTTCGAGCGCGAAGTACTCTCCGTAATGCCGAGTTTTTCACCAATCTCCCGGTGGCTGAAGCCCTCGATCACGTAGAGGTTGAACACCGCACGGTAGGTAGGCGACAGGGCTTGAACCGCCTTCAGTATTTCCGTTTCCGAATACTGACTGATGGCGTCCGGGTCCGAGCTACACACCTGGTAGGCGGTTTCTAGGTCTTCCGTCCGCCGCCGCGTGTTGCGGCGGTAGTGGTCGATGGCGGTATTCACGGCAATTCGGCGCATCCAGGCCAGCAAACTGGTGCCGGACTGGTATTTACCGATCTTGCGGTAGATCTTCAAAAAGCACTCATGCAAAACGTCCGTCGCTTCGTCTTCGTTACTGGTATAACGCAGGCAAACGACTTGCAGGGGGCTGTAGTAACGCTCGTACAGGTCGCGCTGGGCGGCCCGGTCCCCCCGCACCAGGGCGCGGATGAACTCTTCTTCGCTACCGGCGATGTTTAAGGCGATATCCATAGCAGCCAAAGATAAGCGCGGACAACGACTTTAGCGCATCCTTCCGAACTTTTGTCCTGAATATGACGCCCCATTATCGCTTTATTGCCCCCCCGGTCAACCCACCAGAAGGCTAATTGACCACCAAGAGAACGGCTGCCGGTGCGGCTTCGCTGCGCACCCCGACTTATCTTTGTTATTTAGCTGAAATCACTCCCCATGCAAGCCCTCATTTTCGCCGCCGGCCTCGGCACTCGCCTTCGTCCGTACACCGATAACCGGCCAAAAGCACTGGTACCCGTGGGCGGCACGCCCCTGCTCGGCCACTGTCTACGGCGGCTGGCCGCCGCGGGTTGCACCCGGGCAGTGGTAAATGTGCATTACTTTGCCGATCAGATCGAAGACTACTTGAGCGCCACTGATTTCGGTATGGATATATTCATCTCCGATGAACGCGAAGAATTACTCGAAACCGGCGGCGGCCTGATGAAAGCACGGTACCTGCTCCGGCCCGATGAGCCGTTCATCGTCCATAACGTCGACATCGTCACATCGCTTGATCTAGCCGCCTTCCTCACCGTCCACCGGCAGTCTCATGCCCTGGTGACCCTGGCCGTCCGCCGCCGCGAAACATCCCGCTACCTGCTCTTCAATGAGCAAAATCAGCTATGCGGCTGGACGAATACCCGCACCGGGCAAATCCGCCCTCCCGGTTTGGAAGCCGACGGCCTGAAAAAACTAGCCCTCAGCGGTATCTACGCCTGCGCTCCCCGAATATTCGATTTTCTTCCCGGTGCCCCCCACAAATTTTCCATCATCGACACCTTTCTCAAAACCGCCGCCACCGGCCAAACCCTCCTCGCCCACGATCATTCCCACGATCAGTGGATCGACGTAGGCACCCCCGCCGCCCTCGCACGTGCGAATGAACTGATGAAGTAGTTTATCCCAACCCCATTTCATGCCCCGAATATTCGGTCATTACTGCGGCACTTCTCTCAAGCGCAAAGCGATTGATCAAAATTAGTCTATCGAGGCCGGATGGCGGTTCGCCATTCGGAGACGCAAGATGTTGCGTCTTTACGGTATATATAGCTCATTCAATCATTCAGTCAAATTCAATCATTCAATCATTCAGTCATTCAATCATTCAACCCCCACCTCCGCACCACCCACCACCACTTCCCAGAATTGGCCGGGACTCAAATAGCGCTGCGCCAGATCGCGCAACTCCGTCGGGCTGGTGTAGCGGACGGCATCGATCAACCGCTGAAAGTAGTCGGGAGCCACGTTTTCCATGCACTCCGTACGGAATAGGTCGGAAATATTAAAGGAGCCGTCCAGTTCACTCAGTAATTGGCCCATCAGATAATTGGTAGCCAGTTCGCGCTCACCGGGGCTGATCAGGTCATTTTGCAAGCGCTCCATTTCAAAATGAATCTGCCGACGCGCATCGGGCAATGATTTGTTGTTCAGATCGGCACTGATGTAGGAGTAGCCGCCGAAACGCATACAGTCCAGCGAGGAATAAATATCGTAGGTATAACCCTTCTCCTCGCGGATATTGCGCACCAGCCGGCTACCGAAATAGCCGCCCAGAATATTATTGAGCACATACAGGCCGGGGTAATCCGGGTGATCGCGGCGGGCAAACAAACTCCCCATGCGCAGGGAGGTCTGGCTGGCCCCCGGCCGCACGGTTTGCCGAAAATCAGGTCGCAAGGCGTGCGCTTGGGGGGCGGGTTCCGGCACGGCGGGTTGGGCGGGCAGGTCGCCCAGGCAATCGTCCACGGCGCGTTCTACCTCGGCATCCACCTGCCCGGCAATGACGATCATCGCGTTACCGGCATGGTAGCAGCGGTGATGGTGTTCCACAATATCGTCCCGGCGCAGACCGGCGTAATCCTTCGGGAAACTGTTGTATCCGTAAGGATGATCGGGTCCGAACACGCACTCGGTCAACTCGCGGTAGGCCAGGATATCGCTCTGGCTCAACTTCTCGCGCAGACTTTGCCGTGCGCGGCGTGCGTGTGAGCGGATCTCAAACTCCGGAAAATCGGGCACGGCCACTACTTCGGCCAACAGGGGCAGCAGCTCGCGCAGGTGCCGCTTCAGGCAGTACACGATCAGGTTGCCCGAGTCAAACTGATAGGAGCGGCTCAGCGACGCCCCGTAAAAATCAAACGCCTCACTGATCTCGGCCGAGCTGCGCCCCGAGGCACCCTCGGTCATCAGGCTATTCGTAGCGCGGGCCACCAGCCGTTTGCGCTCATAGGGCGTACCGGCACGGAAGATCATCTCCAGCCGGATAAGCGGCTGCTTGGCCCCGCCCACCGAGACCACCGGAATTCCGTTGCGCAACTGCCACCGCCGCTGGGGCGCGGGCACCCGCAATTCGCCCGGCACACGGATAGGGGGAGACTGGGAACGATCTACGAGCATGCGGGAATGGGTTAGAACGGTAACCGCAGTAACGGAAACCAAACGGCCAATCGACGGATCAGGGCGGTGGCCGGCGCAAATTAATTTCGCGTGGGTTGAGCAACACGTACCAAGGTAGGATAGTTGCGTGGGGCGGTTTCGGGCGTGTCCCCTCCCTGGCGGTCGGGGCCGGTGCCTTCCAGGCTCGCTGTTCGCTCGGTGCTACCGCACTGCCTCGTTACGGGCAGGGGCAAGCCCCAACCCTTCACGTGCCCCCTTCCAGGCACCTCACGCAAGGGGGACAACGACGGAAGGAGATAACAAGGATCAGCTGCGCCGTCGCTGTAATTGTGTAGCGATCCTGCTCAAAAATCATCTGCTCAAAACCCATTCTACCCGCCGATACGTTAAACCCACAGTCCTTTTTTGTTTCTGCTAACCGCACCCTGCCATGGCCCGTAAATTCACCCGCTCCCGCGCCCGCAACTCCGCCCCGCCCCCCGGCCGCGAACGACCCGAAGCCGATATCATCGGTATGCGTCTCAACAAGTACGTCTCGCACAGCGGCATCGCTTCCCGGCGCGAAGCAGCCGAACTGGTTAAAACCGGCAAGGTGAGCGTAAACGGCCAGGTGGAGGTCAATCCCGGCTACCAGATTGTGGACGGAGACAAGGTGACCTATCAGGGAAAGGAAATCCAGCCCAGCGAGCGGTTCGTCTACCTGCTACTGAATAAACCCGCAGGCGTCATCACCACCACCAGCGACGACCGGGGCCGTAAAACCGTCATGGACCTGTTAAAGGAAGACATCAAGGAACGCATCTTCCCCGTCGGCCGCCTCGACCGTGACACGACCGGCCTGCTCCTGCTTACTAACGACGGCGATACCGGGAAGCGCCTCTTGCACCCCAAGCACAAAGTAGCCAAGGTATACAAGGCCACCCTGGACAAAAACGTTACCCGTGCCGACCTAGACAAGATACGCGCCGGCGTGGAACTTGAAGACGGCCCCGCCCCCGTCAATTGGGCCAACTATTCCAATGACGTAAATAAGAAATCGGTTACGCTCGAAATCACCATCGGCCGCAACCGGGTGGTGCGGCGTATTTTTCTCTCCCTCGGTTACACCGTCGAAAAGCTGGACCGCGCCTACCTCGCCGGTCTCACAAAAAAAGACCTTCCCCGCGGCTACTACCGCCACCTGACGGAGGAAGAGATCCGCATGATTCGGCATTTTTCCTGAGGGAAGAAAAGATTAGCTCCCCCGGTGTATCTCGGCCGTAAGTCGATCCTTCGCACTAAGCATCTCCGGCGTGCCGGCAAGTTTCTCCGCCATCAGCGTAACCTGCTCCGCGTCCACTCTTTCCAGCTCAGGAATACGGAACAGGACCGGCAGCCCGCTCCGAGACTGGATGATCGACTCGGTGGCTGGCACCTCGGGGCCGTTAAAAATCAACCCCGCTACCGGGATCGAGCGGCTCTGCAGGGCCTCGAAACTCAGCAGGCTGTGATTGATACTGCCCAAATAGTTACGGCAGACCAGCACCACCGGCAGCCCCAAGTGGGCAATCAGGTCGATGACGAGATCGTGGTCGTTGAGGGGGACGTGCAGGCCGCCCGCACCTTCTACTACCAGTGGGCCTTTACCGGTGGGTAATTCAAAATCCGCTAACTGGATCGTTACGCCGTCGCGGGCGGCGGCGTAGTGGGGCGAGGCCGGGGTGTTAAGCCGGTACCGCTCGGGGTGAATACGGTCGGGAGTCAGGGCGGCCCATTCGCTTACCTTGTGGGTATCGGTACGATCCAGATCGCCGGCCTGCACGGGTTTCCAGTAGGCGGCACCCAACGCACGGGTGAGGATAGCGGCGGCCACGGTTTTGCCCACGTCGGTTCCGATACCGGTGACGAAATAACGATTCATGGTCAGGGAAGATAAGAATGGTTTACACCAGTAGACTCAGTGCCTGCTTCAGCCCCCGCGCCGACAGCTCCCGGTTGCCGGGTTCGGCATCGCGTAGTTGCTCCAGGGCGGTGCGGATGGTTTGGGATACGTCGCCGAAGATGGCCTCGTCGGTTAGTTCCGCGCCGGGTTGCATCAGGTAGGCAAAAACGCGGGCCATGCCGCAGTTGGCAATAAAATCGGGGATCACGGTCGCGTGCCGGTCGGCATAGCGGGCGGTGGGTCCGAAGAAGACCTCATCGTCCACAAAGGGTACGTTGGCCCCACAGGAGATCACTTCAAGTCCGGCACCGATCATGGCATCCACCTGGGGGCGGGTGACCAGTTTGGAGGCGGCACCGGGGATGAATATTTCCGCTCCCATCCCCCACATTCGTTCATTGACTTCTGCAAAGGGCAGCATTTCTTCCGAGCGCAGTTGGTTGCCCGCCCGCCCCGTCAGTAGGTCCGATACCTCGGCGGCCGAGTAGCCTTCCGAATTCAGCAGCCCGCTCTGCCGGTCGATGATACCCACTATTTTGGCTCCGGCTCGGGCCAGGTAGTAGCCGGCAGCCGCAGCCACGTTACCCCAGCCCTGTACGATTACCCGCTTGCCTACTACGTCGCTCTGTTCGAACAGGTCATAGTAATGCAGTACCGATTCAGCCACGCCGTAGCCCGTAATCAGGTCGGCCACCGCGTAGCGGGGGCCGGCGGTGGGGGCGTAAGCGGGGTCTTCCACGATCTTGGAACAACCGTAGCGCAACTGGCCGATTATACGGACGTTTTCGCCCTTACTGCTGTTCAGGTGGCCGTTCACGATGCCCTCCTGCGGGTGCCAGAGGCCCAGCTCTTCGGTGATGGGGATGACATCCTTCAGTTCGTCCACGTTCAGGTCGCCGCCGGTACCGTAGTAGTTTTTCAGCAAGGGGAACACGGCACGGTACCAGCGCTGGAGGACGCCCGCGCGGCGGGGGTCGGCGGGGTCGAAGTCGATCCCCGATTTAGCGCCGCCGATGGCAGGTCCGCAGACGGAAAATTTGATCTCCATCACTTTGGCCAGAGAGATGACTTCCTCACGCGTAAGGCCCTGGCGCATGCGGGTGCCGCCGCCCGCCGCGCCGCCGCGCAGGGAGTTGATGACCACCCAGCCCCTCGCCTCGGTCTCGGCATCCTGCCACTCGAAGACAATCTCCGGGCGCTTGTTCTTGTACAGGTCGAGTAGCTCCTCCGCGCTGGGGGAGATGATGGTAGTTGTGGTAGACATGGTGGTGGTTATGAAGCTGGTCAGGGAAGGCAGCGCAAAGATAGAAAAGCGGCGGAGTTAAGGGGCGGGGGAAGTGGGTGGTAAGTGAATGGCGGGAGGAACTCGTATTGGTAAATTGGAGCTATGCAGGATGCAGGTTTCTGATATTTAAGCTAAAATCATCCATGAAAAAAGGAAGAAAAATTTCCTTTTTTCATGGATGTTTTCCAAGCAGAGGAGATTTTTCTCAAAAATGAGCACTTTTTCTGCAAATTAGCTGGCTTGGGAAGATGTTTAGAACTAAAAGCTGCTCGGGTCATTTCCTTTTTTCATGGATAAGTTGCTTGTGGCGGTTGCCGGTGTTTCAATATAAATTCTCCACTTATAGTCAAACAATCTAGGATTTGTGATTTTCAACTCAGTCGGTTTTGTGTGATTTAAACTTGAATATCAATGTGTTACACACAAGGCATGAATCCGGGCGTTTTCACAAATCTTCAGTTGTTGTACTATAGACTTCTTTTTCATCAGTCAAATAACTTGTTTTTAGTCTCGAAGTATATCGTCGTATCGTCCAGTTCGGCAAACCTGAATTTGTACGCACCGAAAATATCGTCTACGATATCCACCTGCCGCCCAGGGTAGCGCAAAAAGGTAGCATACAACGTACAAGGATCTACCGGGTCAAGCCTGATCGAGACCGTGCGGGCATCCGGTGTATTGGATTTGGAAGCTTCTCGAACCCTTTTCTTTAGAGCGGCGTCCACGGGGCGGTTGAAAGTGAGTTGTACTCGTGCTCTCATGAGGAGTGAATTTTTAAATAGATTAGTTAGCGTTCGATGATTGCCTTCAGGGATTTTTCATAACGGTACTTTACAATGTCGCCATTAATAATAAGTTCCACCACTTGCTCTACAATAGGCAGTGGGGCAATGAACCATTCTCGGGGGGTAGTGAATCGGCCGTCAGGTCCGGCGATTTGTAAGTCCAGGCAGGAGGCACCGAAAAAAGTGTGCAACAGATTCTCCAGACGTTGTGGGTTGAGGTTATAACATTCCCACACGCCGACTACATTTACCGGAGCCATGAGGAAAGTGGGGTCGCGTTCAGCATTTTTGATACGATCAGCTACCTCCCTCCGGCTAAAGCCGATCTTGTGTAAATCTGTCAAACTGGAAATCTCGGGAGCAGTACTATCGGAAGTAAGCACATAGATAAAACCGGAAGCTACATCGTCCTGAGTTGGCGGAATGAAATTATCTAGTTGCCGATCTTCGTGTTCGGTAACTCTCCGACCGTCCTTGTAGAGTTCGGCAGCTAATGACCGGAGTAAAAGATCGGATTCGGTCTCATTGTCAAAAATACAGGGCAAGCGAGCGTTGGTCTTTTCCAGTTTGGCTTGGTTAATGCGTGTAGAACAGCTAGTGAGCGGGCTAATTACCTTGTAGTAGTCGGTAAACATACGGATTATTCAGGCCCGCTATTGCAGCGGCACACCGCCTGGATTGATGTTGCCGGTTTTTGTTTGAAAAATTTTCCCCGTGCCTCGCTTCACCGTCCCGCCCCCGCCGGCACATATCCAATAATAACGAGTTCTCCCTCCTCCCTTGCCCCCTGCGTGAGGTGCCTGGAAGGCCGACCGCAGGGAGGGTGCGAAGCACGGAGCGACAGCGAACCCCGGAAGGGACCGACCGTGAGCCGCCAGGCGAAGGGGCACGCCCGAAAAACCGGCCCGAAAAACTAGTAGCGCGTGGTGTTGAGGATGAAGGTGAGTTCTTCCATCAGGTCGCGTTTGTTGCGGCCGGGGGCGTGGATGAAACCGTCGACAAAAAGGAGGTCGGGTTTGGCTTCGTTGTAGATGAGGTAGCTGACGAAGGGGCCGGCGAGAAAATCGCCCCGGATTTCCCAGATGCCGCGGGTTTCGACGGCGTAGTTGCCGTTGAGTTGCATGGTGGTGGTGAAGAGCGGCAGATCGGTGTCGTTGACGACCATGTAGGTGCCTTCGATCTGGGTGGAAACGTAGCGGCGGCCCAGGGTGTCGCGGATGGACTGGATGCCGGACTGGCTGAGTTGGTCCTGACTCTGGTAGGGGCGGCGAGTGAGCATGATGTTGACGGTGCCGTCGGGCAGGTCTCTGCGGAGCCAGACGACGCCGGTATCCGGTACCGGAGATAGCAGGTAGTCGGCCGGGATACGGATGTCGGCCCCGACGCGTTGGCGAATGGTGTCCATAATGGCTCGGTCGGTACCCTCGACGTAGATGATCGATTCGAGGCGTTCGCGTTGGTTGCCCTTCAGGCGGGAGACGACCTGGGGGGCCACCTGGGCGATGCCGGCGGCCAGGTTGTCGTAGGAGGTGCCGACGAGGTAGATCAGGATCTGGCCGGTGGCCCACTTGTCGGTGGCGACGAAAGTGCCGAAACCGGTGCGTTTGATCTTCTGGATGGTGGAATCGCGCAGGTCGGAGAGCACCATTTGGGTGGTTTCCGAGTCCGTATCGCTGAGGTTGGCGACGACCAGGTAGCTGCGGGTTTCGCGCAGCGTGGGTTCGGCCTTGAGCTGATAGGGGGAGGCGACGCGCAGGTCGAAAATGGCCTCGGGGCGGGGCAGTAGGATATAGGGAGCACCGAAATACTGCACGATGGAATCACCGACGGCTTCCTTCATCATGGCCGTGTCGGTGACGATGGTCACGCTGTTCATTTTGCCGAAGGCGGAGGGGGTGGGTGCCAGGGCGCGGGTGACGGAATCGCCGCCGCCGCTACAGGAGACGAGGGCACCGAGCAGGAGCGTGCCGAGTAGAAAAACGAAGAGGGCCGGATAACGAAAACCGGGGGAGCAGTGCCGCATGAATGGGTTAAATTGAGTGAAAGTCCCCCGGCCGGGCCGAAGGCCGGCCGGGGGGTGACTATTTTAACAGATGAGGTCCACGGCGGTTCTGGTGTCTCCCCCGTTAGAGCAATGCCTCGATCACGTTCTCTTCCGAGATGCCCTCGGCCTCGGCCTTGTAGTTGCGCACGATGCGGTGGCGCAGCACGTACTTGGCGATGGCCTTGACGTCGGCGATGTCGGGCGAGTATTTGCCGGAGATGGCGGCGTGGGTCTTGGCTCCCAGAATGAGGTACTGCGAAGCACGTGGGCCGGCACCCCAACTGATGTATTCGTTGACGCTGGAGGTGGCGCGGTCGGTCTTGGGCCGGGTCTTGCTGACCAGCGAGACGGCATACTCCAGCACGTTATCGGCGACGGGAATCTTGCGTACCAGTTGCTGGTAAAAGCTGATCTCCTCGCCCGTGAGGACGTGGTTGAGGTCGGTTTTTTGCACGCTGGTGGTGCCTCGTACCACGGTCAGTTCTTCCTCGTAGGAAGGGTAGTCGAGCGGGATGTTGAACATGAAGCGGTCCAGCTGCGCCTCGGGCAGGGGGTAGGTACCTTCCTGTTCGATGGGGTTTTGCGTGGCCAGCACGAAGAAGGGGCTGGGCAGCAGGTGGCGTTTGCCGGAGACGGTAACGCTGCGTTCCTGCATGGCTTCCAGCAGGGCGGCCTGCGTTTTGGGGGGCGTCCGGTTGATCTCGTCGGCCAGTACGATGTTGGCGAAAAGCGGGCCGTGGTTGAACTGGAAGTGGCGTTGCTCGTCCAGTATTTCCGAACCGGTAATGTCGCTCGGCATCAGGTCGGGCGTAAACTGGATGCGCTTGAAGTCGAGGTCCAGCACCTCGGCGATGGTGGATACCAGCAGCGTTTTGGCCAGACCGGGTACCCCTACCAGCAGCGAGTGACCGTTGCTGAACAGCGAGATAATCACGGACTTGACAACGTCTTGCTGGCCGATAATGATCTTACCGATCTCGTTGCGGAGAACTTCGTAGGAGGCCGCGAGGCCGTCGACGGCTTCCACGTCGGATTTAAAAGTGGGCTTTGCCATGGGAGAGAACTGAATTAGAGGGGCCAAAAATGCGAAAAATAGGCCGGATTGTCTAATCCAGTGTACAAGCGGCTAGCTTGAAGGTTCACGGTGCTTGAAGCCAAAGAATACCAGAGCAATGAGAGCAGTACAAATAAGGAGGATGAGCATGGGACACGGGATTTTGGTTAGGGATATTCAGGCTGGGGAAAGACCTTGTCACCGGAAACGCCGAATTCCTAATTATGTTGGGCAGCCCTTTAGTACGGCCGTGTCATTGCGTGTCTTTGGTTAGCTCGGCGACTATAATTCTTTTTCCAGGCTCTCGAAAAAACCATCCAGATCGTCAAAACTCTTCATGCCCACGGCCTCTTCTTCTCCTCCCTGTACGGCCAGGCCGGTGAGGGCGGGCAGTTCTTCGATCAGGTCGGCGGCCGCCGTGTCGTTCAGGTCGATGGATAGGATTATGGGAAATTGTTCCGACCAGCGGCGTACCACTTCCAACGAATAGGGGCGTCCCATCCGTAGGTCTTGCAGCTGGATGCCGCCCCGGTCGAAGTGCAGGATGAAGGCGGTGGTCCATTCGCTGCGTTCCGCCAACGCACTACTCGTTTCCTGCGCCGGCACGTAACCCTCGATGGCAATTTCTTGCAGCACGGGTAATTTTGCCGCCAGTAGACGGGCGGTTTCCCGGTCTACATGGGCACCCAGGCGGAGGGCGTCCAGTTTCAACTCATTTGCCTGCGCCAGCACCTCCCCCACGGATTCCACGAAGCCGTATTCGCCCACGAATTTCGGTCCTTCCAGCCACTCCCGCAGCGCGTGAAACTGGTTGGGCGTGATGCCCTCCGTGCCGTGGCGGCCCAGCGGAAAGCCGAGCCATTCCACGCCCCAGGCGGCAAAGTAACGGGCGTCGGTAAGGTGCGTGATGCCGCCGGCGAGGACGGAAGTGGTGAGGGTCATGGGTCGGCTGATTAGGACGATGCGATAAATTTGCCCCTAAAGGACAACTGGAGTTGGAGAGAGTTTTTTAGCTTGCGGTGGAGAACAAGCCAAAAGTGTTGGTATGAGTTGATTTAAAGAGTGGTGCTTGGCGCGTGAGACGTGGTTCCCCCGGCCCCTCCCCAGGAGGGAGGGGTGACGTTTCTTAATTGCGGCTTCGCCGCTCATAAACCCTCTCCTTTGGAGAGGGAAGGTTCGATTTATCGAATCGGGAGAGGTCGTGTACGCGTAGGCTTATACTAAAATACAAAACTCCGAGGAGCCTGCGACGATCACCGCAGGTAATCAAAAGTACTAAAATACCAGACGCGCAGCGTCCTACCAAAATACGCGCGAAGCGCCCGACATGACCATTCTCGACCTCATCGGCAACACCCCCCTCGTTAACCTCGGTGCCCTCGGCGGCCTGCCGCCGGGCGTGCAATTATTCGGCAAACTGGAGGGGCAGAACCCCGGCGGTAGCGTGAAAGACCGCGCCGCTTTTTCCATGATAAAGGGTGCACTGGACCGGGGCGAGCTGCCGGAGGGCACCCGGATCGTGGAGGCCACCTCGGGCAATACGGGCATCGCGCTGGCCATGTGTGCGCGGGTATTCAAGGTGCCGATCACCCTGCTGATGCCGGAAAATTCCACCGTCGAGCGGGTACAGACCATGCGCGCCTACGGGGCCGAGGTCATCCTGACGCCCGCCGATCGCACCATCGAATACAGCCGTGAGCTGGCCGAGGAGATGGCCGAAAAAGAGGGCTACTTCCAACTCGATCAGTTCGCCAACCCCGACAATTGGCGCGCGCACTACCGCACCACGGGTCCTGAAATCTGGCGCGATACGGACGGCAAAGTCACGCATTTCGTGTCCAGCATGGGCACCACCGGCACCATCACCGGCACCAGCCGCTACTTGAAGGAGCAGAGCGAAGCCGTCCAGATCGTGGGCGTCCAGCCCACCGACGGCAGCAGCATCCCCGGCATCCGCCGCTGGTCGCCGGCCTTTTTGCCCAAAATCTATGAGCCGCAACGCGTCGATCGCACCATCGACGTAAGCACCGACGAGGCAGTCACTACCATGCGCCGCCTCGCGCAGGATGCGGGCGTATTCGCGGGCATGAGCAGCGGCGGGTCTACGGCCGCCGCCCTCCGCCTGGCCGCCGAACTGACCGAAGGCCTCATCGTCTGCATCATCTGTGATCGCGGCGACCGGTACTTGTCGAGCGGGATATATTAAGGATGACTGTCTTCTTTTAGCAGGTAGGCGTGTCCGCTGTGCTGTCGCCACAGCGGCCGGTCCCTTCCCAGCTCCCTATTCGGTCGGCCCTGCGGGCTGCGGCTTAAGGCCGCCCTGTCCAGGCACCTCACGCGGTGGGGAAACGATGGAATTCGACATCGAAAACCAGACATCGTACATCCGAATGGCGGGGGCCATTCGGAGACGCGAGTGTATCGCGTCTCTAATGGTGTTGCATCGATCCGAATGGCGGGGGCCATTCGGAGACGCGAGGTATCGCGTCTCTACGCTACCGGTACTCCGGCTTCAGAATATCCGCGAATGTTTTCATCACCTTTTCCACCTTGGGGCGGCTCACGTTAGCGATATAACCCTGGTTGGGGTGGGCATCGTAATAATCCTGGTGGTACTCCTCGGCGAGGTAAAACTCGGTGGCGTCCACGACCTCGGTAGCGATGGGGCTGCTAAACTTGCCGCTCGCGTTCAGTTCCTTGATCTTGGCCTCGGCGGCGGTGCGCTGCTCGGCGTTCAGGGGATAGATGCCGCTCCGGTACTGCGGCCCCACGTCCGGCCCCTGGCGATTAACCTGCGTGGGGTCGTGGGCCACGAAGAACACCTCTAGTAAGGTGTTGAAATCCAGCACTTCGGGGTCGTAGTAGATCACGATGGCCTCCGTGTGGCCGGTCTGCTTATTGCTTACCTGCTCGTAAGTTGGATTTTTTTCCTCTCCGCCCGTATAGCCGGACCAGACAGCCTCCACACCCTGAATCCGCTCGAAGGATGCCTCCGTACACCAGAAACAGCCGCCGGCAACGTAAGCCTTTGCCGCCTCCGGGTAGCGGCCGTCCAGTTCTTCGATATTTTTCGGGTAAGGTTCCGCTTTTGCCGTCTCCGCCGCCATCGCGGCCGGGGCGTCAGTAGTAGCATCCGTCGTAGCGGAAGCATTCGAGTTGGTTGAATTGCAGGCCGAAAAAGCCAGCATGAAAAAAGCGACGAGCAGCGAGTAGTAACGCATGTAAATTAGATTGAGACCGTCGGGGCGGCAGTGGTTCAGGGGAAAATAGGCGACTGGATAGCCGGTCGTCCATTCGCTAAACAAGCAGGCGGCTGGGTGGTTTGCTTCGTCTTTTCGGGGACATCCCAAGAGGGTAAGCCTTCAGGGTAGGACGGTGAAAGGTCATTTATGATCAAGAGAAGCGGCGCTAGCTAATCATTTCAAAACACCACCACCCTGCCCACCACGACATCCCCCGCCACCCGGAACCGGTACACATAAACCCCGCTCGCCAACCGCTCGTCCGGCAGGTCACCAGACGAGGCCCAGCGGCCTACCTTTTGCCCGCCGATGGTAAATACCTCCAGCTCACTCACCCCGATCTGCGTGCCCGCCGCCGTGAACACCCGGAACTCCCGCAGGCTGCGGATGGGATTGGTGATGCGGTAACCCGCTGCCCGCGCGAGCGGGTTGCCGGTGCTGGAGATCACGTCCAGCACCACGCGCAGGGTGCTGTCGCAGCCGTTGGCGGCAGTGCCGGTGAACAGGTAGGTGCCCGGCGTGGCCAGGATGGTATCGGCCACGGACAGGGTCTCGCCCTCCAGGATGGCGGTGTCCAGCATCGTGAGGTTGGCGGGGCGGTAGCTGAGGTAGATGGTGAAGATGGAGTCACAGCCCAGGCCGATGGTCCGGTTGACGTTGTACACCCCGGCGGAGGTGAAGGGTACCCCGGCGTAGAGCAGGGTTTCTCCCGCGCAGAGGGTAGTGTCCAATTCGACCTGGACGGGGGCGCGCTCGGTGATGGAGAGCTGGTAGGTGATGGCACAGCCGTCGGGGCCGACCTGGAGGTCGTAGGTGCCGAACTGGCTGTAGGTGCCGCCGCCGAAGGCGACCGCCTGGCCCTCGCAGATGGCCGTATCCAGGTTGATGGTGGCGGGCGGGGGCAGAATGGTGAGGTCCAGGGCGTAGGCCGTGTCGCAGACCGGACCGGGTACGCTGAAACTGTAGCTCCCGGAGGCGGTAAACACGCTGCCCGCCACGGCCAGGCTGCCACCGCAGATGGTAGTATCCAGCGTGACGGTGGGCGCATCGCCGATGGTCAGGTTAAGGGTGTAGGTGGTATCGCAGCCCGGCCCGGCGGCGGTGTAGGTGTAGCTGCCGCCGGTCTGGTAGGTGGTGCCGCCCAGCGTGACCGGCCCGCAGCT
Source organism: Lewinellaceae bacterium (assembly GCA_963710215.1). Classification (GTDB taxonomy): domain Bacteria; phylum Bacteroidota; class Bacteroidia; order Chitinophagales; family Saprospiraceae; genus Neolewinella. The sequence continues at coordinate 116,123 of CAVPZP010000038.1, forward strand.
GGCGGTGTCGATGCTCTGCGTAATGCCGTTGCCCACGGCGAGGGTGAGGCTGTACAGGGTGTCGCAGCCCTGGCCGGGGCGGGTGAAGGCGTAGCTGCCGGCCTGGGTGAAGGTGGAATCTCCGAGGCTGACGGTTTGGCCGGAGCAGATGAGGGTGTCGAGGGTTATTTCGGGGGTTGGGGCGGGGAGGAGGGTAAGGGAGATGGTTTCAAAGCAGTGTGTTAGCACCTCCCTGGCCCGTCATTGAAAATCCGTATTCAATGTAGGCTTCGTAAGTGCCTGGATTCGAATAAGTACGGTAATTAGGCATTTGATATTGCCAAAAAACGAAAAATCGGACCAATACCATCCACCTGAGTATAGGAATGTCTCGCCGGTCTCCATTCATACGATCCGTTGGGGCAAAGATTGAAGGTATCGTGTTTGCATAGGGTTAATTTCAGCAATTAGAGGAGGCAGCGTAATGAACAACCGTAACCGTATCGGTGTGTTGGGAATCTAACTTGCGCAATATAATTGTACAGACCCATAAGGAACAGAATCGGTGTTGAATACCGTACTGCAGGTGTGTTAGTACCCTGGTTTAGAATCCGGTGGTATAAATCCAGGCTCCCAGGTTCCTCCTAACGGTCGTTACCGATCAAGTTGAGAAGACTGGTAGTACCTGGAGCGGCAGACGTAAAAGGTGTCATGATCCTCGAAGGTATAGAATCAAATAGTGATTGAGATTTATCTAATGCATATAACCCGACCTCATCACTATCTTCACGATTATGAGTAGAGTTGTAGGAATGAATTATTGAAACTTGGAAGAACGTGATGAATGTCAAAAATAAAATTTTCATATCTATGTATTAAAATAACTCAACCCCTCATCTATAGTCTACCAACCAAGGATTTATGATTTTGGAGTCAACCACAATTAGGAATTAAATAGCTGAACATGAATAAATTGTGCTTAGAGCATAAACTTAGCCATTTTCACAAATCCTTGCTTGTTCCACTATGTTTTGGTCAGCAATAAATCGGTGGCTGTCGTTTCTAGGATTAAGCGAAAAGTGGGTAAGGTGTTGTTACCGCTTGCAACTTACCACATTATTCGTGAAAATTATAATGTTTTTCAATATTTATTTCCTCCATATAACCCGAAACCCTTTGTTTATGGGCACCAGGGGCGAAAAAAAATAATTGTACGTCTAGTTTAGAACCGGCGATAAGCAATGGAATGTGACTTTGCTAAACACCTCGGGCAATAGAGCTGCCAATGAACAATTTTACAAGCGGCCCCGCTTCGCTATGAGGGCCGCTTGCAAAGTCATTCATCTGAGTTTTGGGGAAAAAAATTATCAACTATCCAGACACAGATCATTGAACACTCCTTATCCCCAGTTACTCAACAGAATCAACGCCCTAGCTCGAAGGGTCGCCATGTGATCAAGAGAAGCGGCGCTAGCTAATCATTTCAAAACACCACTACCCTGCCCACCACGACATCCCCCGCCACCCGGAACCGGTACACATAAACCCCGCTCGCCAACCGCTCGTCCGGCAGGTCATTGGAGGTGGGCCAGCTACCCACCTTACTTCCGCCGATGGTAAAGACCTCCATCTCACTCACCACGATCTGCGCGCCCGCCGCCGTGAACACCCGGAACTCCCGCAGATTGCGGATGGGGTTGGTGACGCGGTAACCCGCTGCCCGCGCGAGGGGGTTGCCGGTGCTGGAGATGACGTCCAGCACCACGCGCAGGGTGCTGTCGCAGCCGTTGGCGGCGGTGCCGGTGAACAGGTAGGTGCCCGGCGTGGCCAGGATGGTATCGGCCACGGAAAGAGTCTCGCCCTCCAGGATGGCGGTGTCGAGCACCGTGAGGTTGGCGGGGCGGTAGCTGAGGTAGATGGTGAAGATGGAATCACAGCCCAGGCCGATGGTCCGGTTGACGTTGTACACCCCGGCGGAGGTGAAGGGTACCCCGGCGTAGAGCAGGGTTTCGCCCGCGCAGAGGGTGGTGTCCAATTCTACCTGGACGGGGGCGCGCTCGGTGATGGAGAGCTGGTAGTCCGCAGGGCAGCCCATCTGATCGATGGTAATGTTGTAGGTGCCGAATTGACTGTAGTTCGTGCCGAAAAAGGTGATGACCTCTCCCTCGCAGACGGTGGTATCCAAACTGACGGAATCAGGGCCGTCCAGAAGCGTCAGATCCAATTGGTAGGTAGTACCACAAGTGCCCAGGGCGGGATTGCTAAAAGTATAGCTGCCGGTGGCGGTAAAAACGTTGCCGGCCAACTCAAAGGAGTTACTGCCACAGATAGTGGTGTCGACCACAATTAAGTCAGGGGGCGAGACGGTAAGGTTTAGCGTGTAAGTGGTATCACAGCCCTGAGCGGCGGTGGCGGTATAGGAGTAGCTGCCCGTGGCGGCATAAACGGTGTCGCCGAAACTGACGCTTTCACCCGCGCAGATGGTGGTGTCACTCGCTACGGCGGGGCCGTCCGTGTAGGCGATTTGTAGAGAGTAGTCCACGGGGCATCCCTCGCCATCTACCGTGAAATTATAGCTGCCTGCTTCCGAAAAGACAGTGCCGCCGTACAACAGTGATTGCCCGGCACAGAGCACTGTATCAAGGGAGTTGGTGAGGGATGAATCGGGCGTGGGGAGTAGGGTGAGCGTAATTATATCCCCGCATCCACTGAGGATGAGGTTGTCCGGCCAAAAGTAATCAACGTAAGCCGTATAGGTACCGGGCTGGGTGAGGGTACGGGGTTCATCCGTGGTGGTACCGATGTCCGTATAAAAACCGGCGATGACGGTGGGAATAGCACCCGGTGCCCAGTTGTAGGAAGAACCGGCGCAGAGAAATGCCGTGTCGTTACGTTCGGGATTGGCGGCGATCAGTTCGGCTGGAGGTTGAATGTCGATTAGTGCCGTATCCGAGCGGCAGCCCTCCCGTTCGACGATGTAACGGTAAGTGCCATACGGGATCAGGTCCGACTGAAAGATGGTATCCATTGCCCCTGGGGGGAAAGGCAAATTGCGGGCGTACAGTTCGGGTTCAAAACGGCCGCCGGGGGAGGCGTCGCCGATGATGTCTTTTTTACGAACGACCGCCGCGCGGCAGGCATAATAGGGGCGGTCCGGTCCGGCAGTGGGCAGGTCGGGTCGGACATTCACGTAGCTACGGGCCGCGTCAGCGCGCAGCCCCCCCGCGTAAAGCCAGGTTTCCACGGTGCGAATGCCTTCCGTTTGCGGCTCAGGAACTTCCAGGCGCACGGATTTGAGAAAACTTCCCCACTCGTTGTAGGTCAGGCCGTCGAGGGCGGGATACACGCGTAACAGGGTATCGTTTACGCTCGCCACGGTAAAATTTGGATTGGCATCAAAGCGCAGGTATTGCTCCAACGGCCCCGGTCCGAAATCCTTGATGTACACGACCAGTGAGTCTATGGATCGGTCGTCAATGGTCCAGATGTTCACATCGTTGTCCGCGATAGGAAACAGGGTCACGCAGGTTGCAATGCTACGGTAATGCGGCCCAACGCGCCCCTGGTCGTCGTTCTCGTCCAGGTCTAGACGCACTTCGCATACCTGGCGGTGCGTCTCCCAGGAGCCGGCGTCGAAACCGCCATAATAAACTAGCGAGGGAGGTGCAGTCTGACAGTTCAACTCAAATGCTCCTTCGTTCGTACCGACATCCATAAATCCAGAAAAAATAGGTATAGAATCGCTATTCGAAGCATTGCGATAGGTCATAGGAATAATTAGTTTTTTCTCGCTACAGTCAATCTTCCATTGACTGGCGAGACCGGGCAATGCTACTAAATCGAGGGACGTAGGCGTGATTGTTGGAAAGCTATCTAAAACAAGCCCTTCAGACGTATCGATTTTTAAAATTATCGTATTAGATAAACCGGTAGGACTTATATCCACGGAATGTGCATAAATAAAACCATTTATAAATTCCAGATCCCCACCTATAAAACCTTGGAATGCGTCTAGCTTTGAGATTACGGGTATGTTCAGGTCAACTAAATATAAATCATAATTAGTACACACATAATAGCGATTACTCCCAACAGAAACACTCCCAACGAAAATACTTGTCGTGGTACCTTCTAACGTGAATAAACCATGTTCAATAGCATACGGACGTTCGTTCACTAACTCGCTGGATTTTAACTCAATCGTAGCCGCAGACCCTACTGGTTTGTCTGAGAAAAATAAGCCATTTTCATCAATTGCTATTGTATTGGGAAAAATAGATCCATTTGCGGTAACTTTAACATTGCTTTGTAGTACGGTACAACTATCGGTGTTGATTCTATCGTAATAGATTGCGGAATTGCGAGATGTGGATCCATAATATTCCTGAGCAAGAATCAGCTGCGCTGAAAGAACAGCTACTACTAATATTAAGGTTGTCTTGAGATTCATTCTATAGTTTTTGAATAACATGAAAATTACCCCACCTCAAGAATGAACTGAGATGGGGTACTTTGTTACGAATTAACCTTGATTAATGTTTAACTACTGTTTTAACCACGGTTTCCTCGCTTGGCAATTTAAACCGCACGATATAGCTACCCGGAGCCATTCTGGCAAGCGATGGATCGTTTACAGTCAGCTGTCTTCCATTAATCTCTTGTTCCATCGAAAAGATGACCTGGCCGAGATTGTTAATAACCTCAATTTCAGACACGCTCTAAGCGAAAAGTGGGTAAGGTGTTGTTATCGCTTGCAACTTACCACATTATTCGTGAAAACTATAATGTTTTCAATATTTATTTCCTCCATATAACCCGAAACCCTTTGTTTATGGGCACTGGGCGAAAAATAAATGTACGTTTAGTTTAGAACCGGCGATAAGCAATGGAATGTGACTTCGCTAAACAGCCCGGAATACCCTTTATATCCAATGCCCATACGCGTGAGGTGCCCGCAGGGGCAGCGCGCCGGCGCTGCGTGCGCAGCACCGAGCGATCAGCGAAGCCCGCAGGACACCGACGGCGGCCCGGCAGGGACGGCGGCACGCCCAAAAAGCAATAAACGACCAACAAGTACGCCGTGTAAAACACCTCGATTCTACGGATTCGAACGAGCCACGTGTCCCATGGCACCGAATAATTATCCCAATGAATACCACGCACTAAGTACCACCTACTAAGTACCAACCCTACTCCAACCCCTGCAGTGCCACCAACTTCGCGTACTCCCCGCCCAGCGCGAGCAACTCATTGTGCCGCCCGCGTTCCACCACGCGGCCGCTATTGAGCACAACGATCTCGTCCGCGTGGCGAATGGTGCTCAGGCGGTGCGCGATGACCACGGCGGTGCGGCCCCGCATCAGGTTAGTGAGGGCATCCTGCACGAGGCGTTCGGATTCGCTATCGAGGGCGGAAGTGGCCTCGTCGAGGATCAGGATCTGCGGATCGCGCAGTACGGCGCGGGCCAGGGTGAGGCGCTGGCGCTGCCCGCCGCTGAGCTTGCCGCCCCGGTCGCCGATGTTGGTCTGGTAACCGGCGTCGGTGGCGGTGATAAAATCGTGGGCGTTGGCCACGCGGGCCGCCTGCTCCACCAGGGCGGGCGTGGCGTCGGCGCGGCCGAAAACGATGTTGTTATAAATGGTGTCGTTAAACAGCACGGCCTCCTGGCTGACGATGCCGAACAGCCCGCGCAGATCGGTCAGGCGCAGGTCGCGCAGATCCGTGCCGTCGATGGTGATGCGGCCGCCGGTGACGTCGTAGAAGCGGGGCAGCAAATCGGCGATGGTGCTTTTGCCCGCGCCGGAAGAGCCGACCAGGGCCGTCAGTTTTCCCTTGGGGATGGTGATGCTGACGTTTTGCAGCACGTCCGGCTCGCCGGGCAGGTAGCGGAAGGAAATGTTTTCCAGCCGCACGGCTTCGCGCAGTTCGGTAACGGTTTGGTCCCCCTGCCGGTCTTCGAGCGGGTTGCGCAGATCGAGGATGTGTTCCACCCGCTCCATGGCCCCGACGCCTTTTTGGATACTATTGTAAGCCTTGGAAAGATTTTTAGCCGGGTCGATGACCTGGTAGAAGGCGAAAATGAAGGCCAGAAAGGTAGACGCGTCCAGCTCCCCGCTGAACACCTGCCGCGACCCGTACCAGAGCAAACAGGCCACGGTGGCGATGCCGAGAAACTCGGTGAGGGGCGATGACAGGTCGCGCCGCCAGAGCACCCGCGTGAGTTTGCGCCGAAAATCGTTGTTCATCTCGGCAAACTGCCGCTCCTGGAACTGCTCCGCCCCGAAACCCTTGATGATGCGCAGGCCCCCGAGGCTCTCCTCGATCCGGCTCACGATATCTCCCAGCCGCGCCTGTACCACCGCGCTCGACCGTTTGAGCCGCTTGCCGATGCCGCCGATCACCACCCCGGTAAACAGCATGAGCACAAACACGAACCCGGTCAGCGAGGGGCTGATCCAGACCATGATGCCCAGTGCCCCCAGCAGAATAAACGGCTCGCGGAAAACGGACTCCAGCACGTTCAAAATACTCGCCTCCACCTCCTGTACGTCGTTGGTCATGCGGGCCATCAGGTCGCCCTTGCGCTCCTCGTTGTAGTAGCTCATGGGCAGGTGCAACAGGCGCTCGTACAGCTCGGCGCGCAGGTCGCGGATGATGCCGTTGCGCACCGGGGCCATAAAAAACAGGGCCAGGTAGCGAAACAGGTTCTTGAGCAGGAAAGTGGCAATGATGAAGACGCACACATAGGTCAGCGCCGTCTCTCGCCCCGACTGGGCGATAATTTGGCTGAAGTAGTAATTGAGCCACGCCAGTGCCTCGTCCTTCGAGCCGATCGCCTCGGGCGCACTGCTGACCGCCTCCACTTCCCCGAACAGGATATCGAAAAACGGGATGAAGAGTGGAATACTCACCACCGTAAAGACCGCCGTCAGCAAATTACTCACGCCCGCCGCCGCCACGAGGGGTTTGTAGCGGCCGAGGTAAGCGAGAAGTCTGCCGAAACTGGTCATTGAGGGGACAAGGATTGAAGGAATGAGGGATGGAAGGATTGAAGGGTGGAGGGAAGGGCAAGCTAATCCCCCATCGCCAATAATTCGTAAGGGTAGGGCTTGCCCCTACCGAGATGCCAATAGCATCTCCCATCCCAGCCGGAGCAAAAAAAAAGCCCTCCGACTTACATCGAAGAGCTTCGGAGCGCCTCAGCAAGGACTTGAACCTTGGACCTACGGATTAACAGTCC
>CAVPZP010000039.1:0-170456 GCA_963710215.1 Lewinellaceae bacterium
ATAGGGCCGTCTACCATAAAGGCACCATAATTAAACTCTCCCAGCAGTTCCAGATCGGAATCGCTCGGCTGGGCAAAGCCGCCGGCACTAAACAAAGTAACAAGAATACAGGCTAATAATAGTCGCATGGAGACAGGATTGAAGGTGTGAAGGAAGAGGGGGGTCATTCTCCATGCCTTCCCGCCCCGAAGTGTTACAAAAAGGTTGTGTCTTCCATCCATTTAAGAGCGTGTCAGCGGTTTTTGGGGCGTGCCCCCGCCCGGGGCGGGGTCGGCGTCTTGCGGGCTTCGCTGTTCGCTCGGCACTGCGTGCGCTAACGCCCCTCCAGGTGCCTCACGCGGGCTACAAGCGTAGGTTTGCGGTGCCTCCCATCCATCCTTCCTTCATTCCCTCACCTCGAAAGATCGCTTTGCGATCGAGAGAAGCAGCGCAGCTAATCCTTCATTCCCTCAATCCTTCCTTCCCTAACTCGCGTGAGGGATGGGAGGTGTTGTCTGAACGGAGCGTAGCGGAGAGAGTGCCGGACAGCCCGACCCCGGCCCTTGCCGGGGGCACGCCCCTGGCCAAGCCCTGAAAAGCACTTTTAATCCCTCACCTCGAAAGATCATTCATGATCGAGAGAAGCAGCGCAGCTGATCCTTGCAATCCCTCACCTACCACGTAAAGGCGGCGACTGTTGGTCGCCTGGACGCAAGATGTTGCGTCTCTACTTCAATCCTTCACCTACCACGTAAAGGCGGCGACTGTTGGTCGCCTGGACGCAAGATGCTGCGTCTCTACTTCAATCCTTCACCTACCACGTAAAGACGGCGACTGTTGGTCGCCTGGACGCAAGATGTTGCGTCTCTACTTCAATCCTTCACCTACCACGTAAAGGCGGCGACTGTTGGTCGCCTGGACGCAAGATGTTGCGTCTCTACTTCAATCCTTCATTCCTTCATTCCCTCACCTCGAAAGATCGCTTTGCGATCAAGAGAAGCAGCGCAGCTAATCCATGTAACCATTCAATCATTCAGTCATTCAGTCATTCAATCATTCCCCTCCTTCAATCCTTGCTCCCCCCCCGCAATGGACCGGCCGCCCAACGCACCGACGCGCTAAAGTGCCCGCCGAAAAATTTCGGCTTTCCCCGGTTTTCGGGCCATTTACTTCAGCCCCCGCTACCGTGCCGAGTTGATAAACCACACCCCCGTGAGCATGAGCGCGCCCGCCACGACGGCCGCCACCGTCAGGGCCTCGTTATTCAGCGAAACGCCGAGGAGCAGCGCCACCACCGGGTTGACGTAAGTGGAAGTGGCCACTTTTTCTGGGCTGACGCGGCTGAGCAGGAAATTGAAGCAGGAGAACGCCAGGATGGCCCCGAAAAAAATGAGGTAAACCAGGCAGAGCCAGGAGGTGAGCGAGACCTGCGGCCATGCGAAACCGTCCCACTCCTGGAGGGGGAGGCTGATGAGTAGCAGCGTGACCCCGGCGGTGAGCATCTGCATGGCGGTGGCGCGAAAACGGTTTTTCCCCATGTCCAGGCGGCCGATGTAGATGCTGCCCACGGCCCAGCAGGCCATGCCGAACAGGATGGCGGCCAGGCCGAGCAGGCTTTCGGGGGTGCCGGAGATGCGGGGCTGGCCCACCAGCAGGCACACGCCCACGATGCTGACCCCCGCGCCCACCCAGGCCATGCGCGAGGGGCGGCTGCCGAGCAGCGCCCACAGGAGAAGCATGATGAGCAGCGGCTCGAAGGCGATGAGCAGGGCCACCAGACTGGTGTCGATGAACTGCTCGGCCCAGACGACGGTGCCGGTGCCGCAGGTGAGGAAGAGGAAGCCGATGCCGGCCGCGTTGCGCACCTGGCGGCGCGTGGGCGGGCTGCGGTCGTAGGTGAGGGTGTAGGCGTAAAGGAGGCTGCCGGCGGTGAGAAAACGGACGCCGCCCATGAGGAAGGGCGGGATGGTGGCGATGGCCCAAAAGTTGGCCAAATAAGTAGACCCCCACACGAGGTAGATGACGGCGAATGCGGCGATGATGCGCCAATCTACTCCTTGCACGGCGGGTTTATTATCTTTGCGGAAATCTCCGACAAATATGTTGCCGAAACAGTTAATACAGTTTTTCCTCGTCCTGGTTGTTCTGGGACTCACTTTTAGTGGTTGTGACCAGCAAACCGACGCAGCCGTAGTACCCACTACCGTGGATACGGCGGCCGCCGCCGCAACGGATGGACCGCGCATTGTGTTTGTGCGGGCCGATAGCCTGCAGCGCGGCTATACCGTGATTGCCGACGAGCTGACCCGCCTGCAGGATAATGCCGAAAAAGCCGAAGCCAATATTGCCCAGCGCGTGCGCGCCCTGGAGCAGGAGGTGGCCGGCCTGCAAAACAAGGTGCAACAGGGCCTGCTGGCCCCCAACAAAATTCAGTCGGAACAGCAACGGATCGGCCGCAAGGAACAGGAGATCATGCAGCAGCGCGACGTGACGATGCGCAGCCTGCAGGAAGACCAGCTGCGGGTGCAAACCAGGTTTGAAGACAACGTGAAGGCCGTGCTGGAAGAAATCCAGGCCGAGCGTAACTACGATTACATCCTCAACCAGGGCCCCGGCACCGGTGTACTCATCAGTAACGATGCCCTGGATATTACCTCCGAGGTATTGAAGCGGCTGAATGCCGCCGAAACCACCGCCGCCGCCGATACCACCACCGCTAATTAGCACGGCCGCGTTTTTATTGGTTTCTTCATTGACCATCCGGCCCCTGCGGGGCCGGATGGTCGGTTTTTGCCCGACCGGATAGCCGGTACTTTTTCAACACCCCCAACGTATGTTCAACATTATTCTCTTCGGCCCGCCGGGTTCCGGAAAAGGCACGCAGGCCCAACTGCTGATGCAAAAATACGGTACCCTCCAGATCAGTACGGGCGACCTGTTCCGCTACGAATTCGATAACGATACGGCCCTCGGCAAGAAAGCCAAAAGCTTCATGAAACGCGGCGAACTGGTGCCCGACGCCATCACCGTGGAAATGCTGCGCAATAAGGTGGACGCCAATATGGACGTGGAGGGCTTTATCTTCGACGGCTTTCCCCGCACCACCAATCAGGCGGAGGAACTGGATAAGCTGATGGAAGAAAAGGACGGCGGTATCGACCGCCTGATCATGCTGGAAGTGCCCGACGAGGAAATAGTCAAGCGCCTGCTGGAGCGGGGCAAGACCAGCGGCCGTGCCGATGATGCCAATGAGGAGGTGATCCGCAAACGGATTCAAGTCTACCGTCGGGAAACCAGCCCCGTTTACGATTATTACCACGAGCAGGGCTTGTCGATGAAGATCGACGGCATGGGTGGTATCGAAGAGGTGGCCGCACGGCTGAACGAGGCGATCGACGCGGCGCGGGAGGAGGAGGTTTAGTAGGTAGTTGAGTAGCAAGTAGTTGGGCAGTAATGAACTCAGGTGATGACTGCCGCCGGATAAAACTGCTTGTGGATCGCCCGAGGTCAAGGATAAGTAGGATAAGTGCCGTATGTACTACGCTCTGAATACGACTTACTACCTACTAAAATCAACCCCATGCAAGTAAAACTTATCCAGGCCTACCTGGCCCATTACCTGCGCTATCTACGGACCGACCATGCCCACGAGGCCGATGCCCTGGCCGTGTGGGAAACCCAAGCCAACTGGCAGGCTAACTTCGCTACCGCAAGTATGGACCTGGCGGCCGCTTACGCGACCTCGCTGACCAGCCAGACCTCGCGGCGGCACTACAGCCGCTCGGGCTTCGCGCCGCGGGAGTTCATGCTGGCCCTGCTGGCGTGGGAACCGGCTTTCGTGCGCGATGCGTTCGTAGACCTGTTTGACGAGCAACGCTCGCTCGATGGGCGCGTGCAACGCTTTGAGTTGTACCTGGACGAGCTGCTGGCCCGCTACCGGGAAGCTTTCCCTAAGAAAGATATTCCCTCCCACTATCACGACGATGATTACGGCATGGTCTCGCTCTACCTGGCTCTACAGTATCCTGAGACCTACGCGCCCTACAGCACGCCCTTACTTCAGGACACGCTGCGTAAATTCGGTGCCGCCAACCCGCCCCTGACCGCTGACCTTCCCCGCTACGTTAAACTGCTCCGCACCGCCGACCAGTTTATCGCCCGCGAGGAAAAAATTCAGGCCGCCCACCGCGCCCGCCTGCGGGAGGGAACCGACTACCCGGGGCCGACCAAGCTGTTAGCGTGGGATTTTTTGCGCTTCGTGCAACGAAATAATCAAGTCAAGCCATGATGCGGGGCGGAAATTCGGGAAAAGAGATGATCCGGCTGGCGGGCTTGGCGGCGGCGGTCATCTGCGGGCTGGCGAGCTGCGACCCCGCCCCACCGCCGGAGGTAGCTTTTTATCACTGGCAAACTTCCTTCCGGCCCGACTCAATAGCTACCGCCCGACTGGCCCAAGCCTCCCACCTGTACATCAAAGTGCTGGATGTCGCCTGGGACAGAAGTGCCTACCCCACCGGCCTTCTTAATCTGGATACTACCCGTGTGCCGGAGGGTGTTCAGTTGATTCCAACTATTTTCATCACCAATGAAACGATGCTGAACATAGCACCCGATCAGGTGCCGTTACTGGCCGAGCGGATGATGAGAAAAGCCCGCGAGCAGCTTTACTACCGGGACTTTTCCGAGCTACAGTTGGACTGCGACTGGTCGGCCGCTGGCCGCGAAAATTACTTCGCCCTGCTGCGGGAGGTGAGAAAACTGCTACCCCCGGGCACCCGCCTTAGCGCAACCCTGCGGCTGCACCAGTGGAAAGACCCGGACGGCACCGGCGTGCCACCCGTAGACCGCGCCCTGCTGATGTGCTATAACGTGGGGGAGGTGCGCTTTTGGGAAACGGAAAACTCCATCAATAGTCTCGATGACGCCCGGCCCTATCTGGATGCCGAACGCTACCCCCTGCCCCTGGATATCGGCCTGCCGCTCTTCCGCTGGGGCGTCCTGTTCAAACGTACTTTGTTGCTGGGGCTGATCAATGAACTCGGCCCCGAAGCCTTATCCGATACAACCTACTATGAAAGGACGGCACCCAACCGCTACCTCGTCCGGAAAAGTACGTACCTTGATAACCGCTACCTCTACGCAGGCAACCTGATCCGGCTGGAAACCGTAACGGCGGACGATTTGGATGCCTGGGCCGCAGAGTTATCCCGTCATGCCTGGCCAACCGATCTGCGGGTGGTCTTTTTCCATCTGGGAGGCCCCTTATTAGCAAACTTTACCCATGATCAACTCCAGCAAGTGGCCGTCGTTTGTAGCGGCCGGTAGTGCCCTCGGCGGATTGCTTTTCCTTCTTCTCCCCGGCGTGACGCGGGCGGCGGATGCTCCGTTGTTGCCCTACAGCCGGGAAGCACCGGTGGTGGAGTTTTCCGTGTGTACGCCCGGAGAACCCGTCAAACCCTACACCTACCGGTTTGTCAACCCCGCCATCGTGGGCTATAGTAGTGACCTGGCGCCCTACTTCCTCGCTTTCGGAGATGTTTACGAAGTACTCTATCAGGGCCAGGACGGGGTAATGCAGGCCGATAACGTAGACGAATGGGTGGAACGCTACTGCGACCAGGCCGATGCCGCCGACATCAATGCCTTCGTCTACCAGTACCCCATCCGTGATCTGGAAGCCCTGCTGTTACATATTCAGGACAAGGATGCCAAACTGAACGACCTGTCGCCCACCCTGCGCCAGAACGAGTTTTCCCACCACCTCTTCCAGTATAACTGTGACGAAACGGTCCGCTACCTCATCTTCGCCAAACGCTGCGAACCCCACGTGACCGCGCCCTCCAGCCGTTGGGATACCCGCCGCCGCGATCTGGCCGCCATGCGGAGCCTGATCGAGGAAGGGAAAAATGATTTTTACCGGGCCGAGAGTCACTACATTCGCCTACGCTACGCCTACCAGCTGGTTCGCTTGGCGCACTATATGCTGGACTATCAGGGCTGTCTGGACCTCTACGACGAACTGATGCCCAAAGTGGATGCCGACCCCAGTCTGGTCTATTACTGGGTGGAGGGGCACCGCGCCGGTGCGCTCCGCTCGCTGGGCCGCAACGCGGAGGCCGCCTATCTCTTCAGCCGGGTCTTCGACCAGTGCCCCAGTAAGCGGGAGAGTGCTTACCTGAGCTTTCGCATCAACTCCAACGAGGAGTGGCGCGCCTGCCTGCTGCTCTGCAAAAACCGGCACGAACAGGCCACGCTCTACGTACTGCGTGCCCAGAACGCCGAGGCCGAACTGGTGGAGGAAATGCAGTCCATCTACGCGCTCGAACCCCGCAACAAAGTGCTGGAGATACTACTGGTGCGCGAGATGCAACGCCTGGAAAGCGACCTGCTGGGCATTGATTTCAACCCCGAAAAGCGGAACAACTCCCGCCATTTTAATATCCCCCGCCCGGTGGCGGGCGAGCGGGTAGTGGCCCTGCAACAATTTGTGCGGCAGGTGCGGGCCGACAATGTAGTAGACCGCCCCCAGCTCTGGCAACTGGCCGAAACCTACCTGCAGGTGCTGGCCGGCGACCGCTACGCGGCCCGCAAGAGTTTCAGCGACCTGCGGGGGAGAATCAACGAAGACTCCCTGGTCCAACAGTACGAGATCATGCGCGAGGTGATGAACGTGGTCTCCCTCGACACCCTTACCGACTCACTGGAAGTGCAGTACTACCGTAAATTGAGCGACGCCGAAACATCGACCCGCTATCCCGATCTGGCCAAATTGATCAATGACAAATTTTTGCAAATCTATAAAGCCACCAACCGGAAAGGCAAGGCTTACCTGCTGGAATACCGCCTGGAACAGCTGCGGGCTAATCCGCAAATCGACGTTATCCGCGACCTGATCACCCTGGCCGAAGACGAGAATGCCAACCGGTTCGAGAAGAAATTACTGACCGACCGCCTCGGTACCGATGCCATCAACGAGCTGCGCCACATTCAGGCCGTCTACTACATCAGCAACTCGCAACTGGAGGCGGCCTTCGAGATTTTCCGCCTCATCCCCGAAGAAACTTATAACAGATACGGCCAGTACGCCCCCTTCGTAGCCCGCCTCAACGACTGTGTCAACTGCGGCAGACCCGACACCGCCCGCGTTTACAACAAATTCGAGTTGATGCAGGAACTCATCAACCGCGAGTACGATGCCCGCTCGGCCACCGACCCCAACCGGTCGGCGGAGCTGTACTTTCAGGTGGGCGTGGCCTATTACAACATGACCTACTTCGGCCATATGTGGAAGTTTGCCGACTTCTTTCGTAGCAGCGTGAGTGCCAAACTGGTTCGCCGCAGCCCGGGGGAGAACGTTTTCCCCTACTATGATCTGCCGCTCGGCAACCGCGAATACTTTGATTGCAGCCGCGCCCAGTCTTTCTTCGACCGCTCCCGAATCATGGCCACCGACCCGGAACTGGCCGCCCGGGCCGCTTTTTATGCCGCCAAATGCGAGCGTAATCTGCACTACGCCACGGCCAAACCCGGCGTGCAGCGGCCGTTCACCAACTTCGCCCTCCTGCGGGACAAATATTCCAACACCCGCTTCTACCAGCGGGCCATTGCCGAGTGCCGGACTTTCGCGGCCTTCACGGCGAATTGACCAGGTAGGACCGTACTTATAGGTTAGCCTCCTAATTATCCACCCGCCGGATATTCGCACCGATGGCATTGAGCCGCTGCTCGATCCGCTGGTAGCCGCGGTCGATCTGGTTGATATTTTCGATCCGGCTGGTGCCCTGCGCCGAAAGGGCGGCGATAAGCAGGGAAACGCCCGCCCGGATATCCGGTGAACTCATGCCGATGCCCTTGAGGGGAAACATCCGGTCCAGCCCGATTACGGTGGCCCGGTGGGGGTCGCAGAGGATGATTTGCGCGCCCATGTCGATCAGTTTATCCACGAAGAACAGGCGCGACTCGAACATCTTTTGGTGAATCAGCACACTGCCCCGCGCCTGGATGGCCGTAACCAGGCAAATGCTCATCAGGTCGGGCGTAAATCCGGGCCAGGGCGCGTCGTAAATAGTGAGAATGGACCCATTAGTAAAGGTCTGGATCTCGTAATGTTCCTGGGCGGGCACGTGAATATCGTCGCCGATTATGTCCACTTGTATGCCCATTTTTCGGAAGGTGCGGGGGATGTTCCCCAGCTGATCCACGCGGCAATTTTTGATGCGGATATCGGAGGCCGTCATGGCCGCCAAGCCGATAAAACTGCCGATCTCGATTATGTCCGGCAGCAGCCGGTGGGTGGTGCCACCCAGCCGGGAGACGCCCTCGATGGTAAGCAGGTTGGAGCCGACACCCTCGATCTGCGCCCCCATGCTCACCAGCATCCGACACAGCTGCTGCACATAGGGTTCGCAGGCCGCATTATAAATGGTGGTTTCCCCCTCGGCCATCACGGCGGCCATTACCACATTGGCGGTGCCGGTAACGGAAATTTCCTCCAGGTGCAGGTAGCGGCCCCGCAGCCCCGTGGTGCTGAACGTATAAATATTGGTGGCGGGGTCGAAGGCAAACTCGGCCCCCAGTTGCTCTAGCCCCAGCAGGTGGGTGTCCAGGTTACGGCGGCCTATTTTGTCGCCGCCGGGGCGGGGCAGGCCGGCGCGGCCGTAGCGGTTTAACAGGGGCGCAATGAGCATGACACTGCCGCGAATCCGCTGCGCCTTACTCACGTATTCGGTGCTCAGCACGTAGTCGATGTCTATCTCCGCTGCTGTGACATGTACGGTATTTCCACCCGCTTCGCGCACCACTTCGGCCCCCAGGCCCTCCACCAGGTCCAGCAGCATCCGCACGTCGTGGATATCGGGCAGGTTCTCGATGGTTACCCGCTCGGTGGTCAGCAGGGTGGCGCAGATTATTTGCAGGGCCTCGTTCTTGGCTCCCTGCGGAACGAGTTCTCCCTGCAGACGGCGGCCGCCCTCCACGATAAATGCTTGTCCGGTACTCATGGGTTCTTATTTGTTTGGGCGTGTCCGCATCCCTTGCGGGCTGCGGCCGGTGCCTTCCGGGGTTCGCTGTCGCTCCGTGCTTCGCACCCTCCCTGCGGTCGGCCCTTCAGGCACCTCACGCAAAATCAAGGGCTGATACTCCCCCCTTACCGGCGGCGGCGGTTCTTGTTTCGGTTACCGCCGCCGCCGCCGCTGTTGTCGTTATTGCGGCGGTTGTATTTATTACGGCTCTTCTTGCGGCCGCGGCCCGAGCGGGGAATGTGCTGCGTGGGCTGATTGGGGCTATTGGCCAGGTTCCAGAGGCGTAGGTCTTCGGGCAATTTCAGTTTGCCATCGCTCAGGTTGAGCAGGTCGCGGCGCAGGGTCTCGTCGGGCACGAAGTTGTCGCCGCCCCGGCTCCAGTTGATCTGGGCCAGTTTCATGTAGGAGGCAATGACGCGGATGTGTTCGCGCTGCTTGGCCTCGTCGGTTTCGGCCTTGGCCTTTTCTACCAGTTGCTGCACGTGGTCGCCGTAGTGGCGCATCTTCATGTCGGCGCTGGGGTAGGTGAGCGGCTCGGGTTTTTTCTGCTCGGCATCGGGGCTTACGTCCATCCCGGTGGGTACTTCTACCTCGATATCGTTTTCGACGATCCGGAAGAAGTGCTTCCAGAGCGTCTCCTTATAGTTCTCTGACTGGGTGATGTCGGGTTGCATCTGCTGCATCAGGCGGATCACCCGCTCCACCACGCGCTGCCGCTCTTCATCGTCTTCGATGGTGCGGGCGTGGCGGGCCAGGTCCTGTACGTGACGCCCGTATTCGGGGATCACCAGGTCGTCTTTGCCGGAGTTATAGGTCATGTCCCACTCGAGGGGGGCGGATTTTTGTTGGCTACTCATAGTGAGGGTAGGTTTTGAGTTTTTCCCACGGCCCGCCGGATAATGGTCGGTTGACCGCGTGAGGGATGGGAGGTGTTGTTTGAACGGAATGTAAGCACGCTTTTTGCGTGCTGAAATGGAGAGAGTGCCGGACAGCCCGGCCCCGGCCCTTGCCGGGGACACGCCCCCTTCGTTAGTATTTTAGCAGGTCGTAGGTAATGGGTAGTAAGGGGCGTGTTGCCGGTCTTGACAAAGTGTGAACGGTATAATATGGCAGAACGCTTAAGGCATTCCCACTAAAACAGGACCCGGCCGTTTCCCTACTCGACCGTTACCGATTTGGCCAGATTCCTCGGCTGGTCCACGTCGCAGCCGCGCATGACGGCGATGTGGTAGGAGAGGAGCTGGAGCGGAATGACCGAAAGCAGGGGGCTGAGCGGTTCTTCCGTGTCCGGTATTTCGATCACGTAATCGGCCAGCTCTCGGATGACCGTATCGCCCTCCGTAACGATGGCGAGCACGCGGCCCTTGCGGGCGATGACCTCCTGCACGTTGGACACGATCTTCTCGTAAGCCGACCGGTTGGTGGCCAGCACGATGACCGGCATATTCTCGTCGATCAGGGCAATGGGACCGTGCTTCATTTCGGCCGCGGGATAACCCTCGGCGTGGATGTAGCTGATCTCTTTTAGTTTTAGTGCGCCTTCCAGGGCGATGGGGAAGTTGTAGCCCCGCCCCAGATAGAGCGCGTTGGTACTGTCCTTGAACTCGGACGCCACGTAGCGAATGTGGTCATTGGATTCGAGCAGTTTTTCCACCTTGGCGGGTATCTGCTCCAGGGCCGTCAGCAACTCGTGCAGGCGGGTTTTGGAGATGGTGCCCCGGTGGTCGGCCAGGTGTAGGGCCAGCAACGTGAGTAGCGTGACTTGACCGGTAAAGGCTTTGGTGCTGGCCACCCCGATCTCGGGTCCGCAGTGGATGTAAGAACCCGCGTCCGTCAGCCGGGCGATGGAGGAACCCACCGAATTGACGATACCGTAGAGCAGCGCGCCCTTTTCCTTGGCCAGTTCCAGTGCGGCCATGGTATCGGCCGTCTCGCCGGACTGGGAGATGGCCACCACCACGTCGCGCTCGGTAAGAACGGGATTGCGGTAACGGAGTTCGGATGCATACTCGACTTCCACCGGAATGCGGGCCAGTTCTTCGATCAGGTATTCCCCGATCAGGGCGGCGTGCCAGCTGGTGCCGCAGGCCGCAATGACGATGCGGTTGGCCCGGGCGAAGTGGTTGATGTGCTCCGTAAGCCCGCCCAGCCGGACCCGGCCCTCCGAGGCTTTGATTCGCCCGCGCATGGCATCGTGGATGGTGCGCGGCTGGTCGAAGATCTCCTTGAGCATGAAATGGTCGTAGCCGTTCTTTTCCAGAGCTTCGATCTGCATGTCCAATTCCTCCACGTAGGGCGTTTTGGTCGTATTGTCTTCATCCCGGATTTCCACACCATCCTTCAGGCTGATGCGAACGATCTGCCCGTTTTCCAGGTAAACCACCTTGTTGGTAAATTCCGCGAAGGGCGAGGCGTCGGAGCCGAGGAAAAATTCCCCCTCGCCGATCCCCACGGCCAGCGGGCTGGACATACGCGCTCCCACCAGCACATCGGGGTTGTCACGGTCGATTACGGCAATGGCAAAGGCACCTTCTACCCGCTTCAGGGCTTGGCGCACGGCTTCCGACAGGTCAAGTTTACCTTCCGCCTGGATGGTTTCGATCAGGTGAACCAATACTTCGGTGTCCGTATCGCTTTTAAATTCGTGGCCCTCGGCCGCCAGGGCAGTGCGCAGCACGCCGTAATTCTCGATGATGCCGTTGTGCACCAGTGCCAGCCGGCCGTTGCGGCCCTGGTGCGGGTGGGCGTTCACGTCGTTGGGCGGGCCGTGGGTGGCCCAGCGGGTGTGGCCGATGCCCAAGTGGCCGGATCGTTCCGCTTCGGACGTCGTTTTCTCCAGTCGTTTCACCTTGCCGGCCTTCTTGCTCACCCGCATTCCATCAACCCCGATCAGGGCAATACCGGCACTGTCATAGCCCCGGTACTCCAGCCGTTTCAGGCCGCTGATAATGATGTCGTAGGCCCGCCGGGGGCCGATGTAAGCAACGATTCCGCACATGGAAAATGAATTTGAGCAAGTGAACCGCTTCGGCCTACAAGCGGGTAAAAGCAACCCTGAGGCGCAGGGGGCGCGTGGCCGAATTGGGGCCGTGGATGATGCTGCGTGCCGCATCGCCCGTGCGGCTGAATGCCTGAATGAACAGGGTGCCCGGCGCCTCACCATCTACTATACGCTGCAGGTGGACAGATAGGTTGAGGCGGTAAAAGCGGTCGCCCGTGGCCGGATCGGTGCGCAGAAAGCCGTCGAAGAAAAAATTCTGGGCGGTAGCACCATCGGTAGACACGAAATCGGGTACGGAGATCAGGTTGCCGGAGTTGTCGCGGTAGAGTAGCGAGAAGCGTTCCAGCGGCGGATATTCGTCGTAGTCGTAGCCCGGCAAATCGCGCAGGTAGACATCCATCTGGGCCTGATTGACAATGTTGCCCTGCAGGGCGTCCAGATTATCCAGGTCCACGCGCAGTTGGAGTCCGCCGATACCGGAAACAAAGCCCAGACTATCGGCCATCGGATCGTTCAGGTACTGGGCGGCCACGCTACCGGTATAATCGTTTGTGAACTGATTGAGGATCACATCGTAGGGATACTGGTAAAAGGTGTGCGTGGTATCATTGACGGTGTAGTAGAGGTAGAAACCCGCGCGGGAGGTATTTTGCTGCGTGATCAATACATTCAGCATACTGTTGGTCGCCTGGTCCACACTGAGTAGTACGCCGGGGAAAATATTTTGGAAAATGGAATCGGAAGCATAAGATGCCGTATCCAGGTTGAACAGTAAGTTGGCCGCAGTCATCGGCATCGGAACCCTGAGTTGGGGAAAACGCGGAGTAGTACCGGTGATTTTGATTTCAGCCGTGTCGTGCAACAGCAAAGTATCGTTATTGGCGATAAAGCTAGTCATCAGCGGCGGCCGGGTATCCAGTACCGGCTGCACCGAACTGAAGATATTATCATTCAGGGGTAGCGGTTGGGCCAGCACGGATACGGTATAGTTGAAGGTTTCGCCAACCGGGTTGCTGTATTGGTCCGCAGTGTCTAACGGTAGCACGAGCACAAAAGAATCGAGTTGCACGTTGGCTCCGTCAAAAGCATATTCCGGGCGGATGAAAGAGCTACCGGAGATGGTGTTGACCGTCAGGCGCGGCACCACGATCAGGTTGGCGGTATTGGTGCCGAAAACAGGGGTCCTTTAACTGCCCAAAAAGCAGACTGCCCAACTGGGTACCCGCCCCGGCGTTGAGCACCAGTGCCGAGTCTCCGCGCAGGGTTTGTACTTCCACGTCGAAGGTGTCGAAGCCCACCTCGGCGCGGTCGGCGTCCAGGATGTCGGCACCCACGGTGATCGGATCGGTACAGGAAAACAGGAACAGTCCCGCCGCCAGAAAGGCGTAGCGGGCAACGGATAAGAATAGTTTCATTGGTTCAGCGGGTATGGGTCCGTCGCGGACGGTCTACGAATGTAGCAAAGAGCGAAAACCCGGGGGCGCGGTTGGCCGGGAGAGTGGCGCAAGGGGCAGTTAGGTAAGCCGCCGGACAGCTTTGTCCGGCGGCTTTATGATGTTTGGTTCAGCAAATCTACCGGTCCCGTACGATTGCGCGGGCGGGTTGGTGTTGCTTAATTTTCTACTTCCTCGCTGATAATGGAAAGGTAATAATCAGCGAATGCGGCGGCCGAGTCCTCGCCGCGAATATCTATCGTCGGCTTATCGGTTGCATCGAGTAGTGCCTGCACGGGAGCGGAGTATTCTTCCTGTCCCTTGGCAATGATATCGCAGTAGGCCATGGCACCGCGGTGCACGTCGGGCTTACCGTTTTCGTCGAAGAAGCCGTCCAGATCGGACTCGGTCAGCGCGTTGATGCTGGCCTTGGTGGCGAACTGATCGGTGAGCGAGTTTTCCACGCCGCTCTCGTAGAGGCTGTAGATGATCTTGGAGTTCTCGAACAGCGGCTCGGTCTTGTAGGCGGTACGCAGGTAGAACGGGATGAGGCCCGTCATCCAGCCGTGCACGTGCACGATGTCGGGTGCCCAACCGAATTTCTTGACGGTTTCCACTACGCCCTTGCAGAAGAACACGGAGCGGTCCGCATTGTCTTCAAAGGCATTGCCGTCGGCGTCGGTGAACACGCGCTTGCGCTTGAAAAAGTCGTCGTTGTCCAGGAAGTACACCTGCATCCGCACGTTGGGTAGCGAGGCTACTTTGATGATGAGCGGGTAGTCGTCGTCGTCGACGATGATATTCATGCCCGACAGGCGGACTACCTCGTGCAGACGGTGGCGGCGCTCGTTGATGGTGCCGTAGCGGGGCATCAACACGCGAATTTCCATACCGTTGTTTTGGAGGTAGGGAGCCAAACTGCGTACGGTAGCGGCGATTTCGTTCAACTCGGTATAAGGCTGCATTTCCTGCGTAACAATCAACACCTTCTTCTTACTCATACGTACTTAAGCTATGTTTATAGTTACCGGACGGCCGTTGCAGTCCGGTCTTTGATCGCACAAAGTTACGTAAAAACACCGACTTTAGCATATATTCCGCGCTTCCGGGGGGGGTACAAGGAATGAAGGATGGAAGGAGTGAGGGATAGAAGGATGGAAGGATGGAAGGAATGAAGGATAGAAGGAGTGAAGGAGTGGAAGGTGCCGAACCTTTCAATCCTTTGCTCATTCCTTGCCTTCTCCCATGAATGCAATACCTTGCCGTCCCTTACCACCCCACAGAGAGTTATGAAATTATTCCGCCGCTCGGCAGATTTGCGCGAGTATATGCGTTCGCGCCGCACCAACAACCGCTCGGTCGGGTTTGTACCGACCATGGGGGCACTGCACGCGGGGCACCTGTCGCTCATTGAGTTATCGGCGGCGCAGAACCAGCAGACGGTCTGTAGCATCTTCGTGAACCCGACCCAGTTTAACGACCCCGCCGACCTGGCCAAGTATCCCCGCACGCCCGGCCGCGACCTGGAACTGCTGGCGGCCGCCGGCTGCCAGGTGGCGTTTTTGCCCAGCGTGGAGGAAGTGTATCCAGTCGGGCTGGATACCAGCCTGGACCTGAATTTCTCTCCCCTGGACACGGTAATGGAGGGGGCCGAACGGCCCGGTCACTTTGCCGGAGTGGCGCAGGTGGTACACCGGTTGCTGGAACTGGTGCGGCCCGACCGCCTGTATTTGGGGCAGAAAGACTATCAGCAGGTGGCTATTATTCAGGAATTGCTGCGACAGACCGAATCGGCGGTAGTACCGGTGGTGGTGCCGACGGTGCGAGAGGCCGATGGGTTGGCGATGAGTTCGCGCAATGTGCGCCTGACGGAGGAATTACGGGCCGCCGCACCCGCCATCTACCGTGCCTTGAGTGAACTGCGGACTGACTTACTGGCCGGTACCGGGTTGGAAACGGCCCGCGCTGCCGCGCTGCGGACCCTGACCGATACACCGGGCCTGCGCCCCGAGTACCTGTTCGTATTCGACGGTCGCAGCCTGCAACCGATCGGCGGCACCGAGGGCGTGGATTCGGTGGTGGCCGCCGCCGCCGTGTGGGCCGGGGAGGTACGGTTGATCGACAATATAGTGGTGATCTGAGACCTCCGGAAAAACTTAGGGGGGGAACCTGCGTGAGGTGCCTGGAAGGGGCGGACGTAGGGGCAGGGCTTGCCCCTGCCGGGAAGGACGCAGCCCGCAGGGCCAAGCCGCAAGGCGCGCCTGGAAGGCACCGACCCCGACCGTCAGGGAGGGGGCACGGCCAGAGAACGAGCCGCCGACTGATTTACTAAAACGGCGTCAGCTGGATTTTGTCCCCCAACTCCGCGTGGGCCTGGTAAAATTTGCGCAGTTTGCGGGAGGAGGAGAGGAAGCGCATGCGCCGCCCGAAGGTGCCGCCCTCCCGGAGGAAAACGGTGGCGTAGCCGAGGCCGAAAACGCCCGTTTCCGAGATGCCCTGTACGTTGTGCCACGGGTAGCGTGCCGCCCGGAAATAGTTGGTGACGTAAACGAAGTGGGCGTCGGCCTCGATGCGTTTGAGCGGTAGCAGCACGAGGCCGAACAGGGCCAGCCCGGTAAGGAAAAAGAAGATCAGCCCCCACCGCAGGGACGGCGTGGCGGACACCGGTAATTGCTCGGCCGGTAGCAGCCAGACGGCGGCCAGCAGGCAGCCGACCAGGGTGCTCCAGAGGACGGGGACGAAAAATTTGAAGAACAGCGTGAGATTGGACGACAGGCGGCTGGTTTGCATGCGGCAAAGGTAGGGTAGCCGCAACGATTTTGGCGACGGATATTTTGTTCGCAAAATAATGTTTTCGAGCATCTTTGTAAGCAATAGGCTGTTGTTATTTTGCCCCGAACCGCTAACCTGAACCGCCCGGTTTGGCGATTCACCGGCGGGTTGCTTACATTGCCCTTCATTTCCCTGATCTTCCTCCCCTAACCGTATTTCCCATGATCGAAAATATCGACGCCGGCACCGTGCTTTTCCTGGACATCGAGACCGTTTCCGCCGCCCCCACTTATGACGAGCTGGGCGAGACCATGCGCGAACTGTGGACCTATAAGGCCCCGCAGGCCGTGCGCCGGCCGCGCGCGGAGATGGAGGAGGAGGATTTTCGCCAGGCCTACGATGACCGGGCCGGGATCTTTGCCGAATTCGGGAAGATCGTTTGCATCAGCGTGGGCGTCGTTTTCCGCTCGCGCGACGATCAGCGGCTGCGGCTGCGCCTCAAATCTTTTGCCTCGGATGACGAGCGCGAACTGCTGGAGGGTTTTTCGGCTATGCTGCAACAGTACTATAAGGATCCCGCCAAATGCTACCTGTGCGGCCACAATATCAAGGAATTCGATATCCCCTACGTGTGCCGCCGCATGGTGGTGAACGGCCTGTCTTTCCCGGAAGTGCTACAAATTACCGGCAAAAAGCCGTGGGAGACCAAGCACCTGCTGGATACGCTGGAGCTGTGGAAATTCGGCGATTACAAGAATTACACCAGCCTGAAACTGCTGGCCGGTCTGTTCGGTATTCCCTCGCCCAAGGACGATATCGACGGCAGCGACGTGGGCCGCGTTTACTGGCAGGAAAAAGACCTGCCCCGCATTGCGCTCTACTGTGAAAAGGACGTGCTGGCCACCGTCCAGCTTTTTCTGCGCTACCAACTCAAACCCCTGCTGGAAGAGGACCAGATCGAGTACATCGACCGGGGAGCCGGGGAAGAAGAGTGAAAAATCCGCCCCCATTTAATGCGAGGCGCGCTGTCGTTTGTTAGCGTGGCTAAACTATCTTTGTCATGGCCGAACGTCTCGCCCACATCGACTTCGAGCACCTGCTCGAATTTTTCCCTCAGATCGAATTACCCGCCACCATTGGCGAGGATACCTTCGAGGCATTCAGCCAGAACAACGAGCCGCTGCCGGTGCGCATTATCGCTCAGTTCATTCAGCCCACCGAACCCGACGAGATCGACGAGTCGGTCACTGAATACGTATCCTGTTTTGCCCTGCCCCCCGCCGATCATTACGCCGGCATTGTCTACTGGCGGGCGGGCCTGCTGGATTACCAGTACGTGCTGCTTACCCTGGACCCCCGCACCGAGGAGATGATCGACCGCCGCGTGATTGCCGGCACCACGGTGGTGGACGGGGAGCTGGTGCAGTCTTCCTGCGCCATTTCCGAAGACCTGCTCATCTACATTGTTTCCGGCCAGGGCCGGTTGGACGGTTACGATTATAGTGCCGCCCGCAGCACGGCCAACCGGTTTCAGGTGACGGAGCGGGGGAAGATCGTGGAATTGTAAAGTTATCCCAACCCCTCATAATAATCCAGCGCGCCCCGAATCAACTCCTCCCCTGCCGTCTGATTCACCACGCAGCTACCGACGCGGTTCAGCAAACTGAAATTGATGCGGTGATCCTCGTTCTTTTTATCCTGATACATTAGCTCGATCAGCTCGTGATACGTGTCGGGGCCGGGCCGGAGGGCGTGGTGCCGGAAAATAGTGAGCAGGTAAAAAGCAATCTCTTCCAGTTCCTGTTTCGTCAGGCCGGTAAGTTGGTAGGACAACCACGCCTCGGCAATCATCCCGATCGCAACGGCCTCGCCGTGGAGTAGGGGCCGGTCGGTTTCCAGGAAATAACTTTCCAGCGCATGGCCGATCGTGTGGCCGAAATTAAGGGCTTTGCGCAACCCCCGCTCATGTGGGTCGGATTCGACAATGCGTTTTTTGACCGATACCGAGCGGGGGATAATGTGCTGCCACTCTACGGTAGCCAGGTTTTTGTAGCGGCGCAACTCCTGCCAGATCACCGGATCCGCAATCAGGGCGTGCTTGATGATCTCGGCGTAACCCGACCGTAACTCGGCGGCGGGGAGGGTTTCCAGATAAACCGGGTCGATCCAGACGGCTTTGGGGTTGCGGAAGGTGCCGATGCTGTTCTTCACGCCGTAAAAGTCGATACCCAGCTTACCACCCACCGAGGCATCCACCTGCGCAAGCAAAGTGGTGGGGACCTGGATAAAATCAATTCCCCGCTTAAAAGTGGCCGCACAAAAGCCGCCCATGTCGCCCACCACGCCCCCGCCGATGTTGACGGCGCACCAGCGCCGCCCCACCTGGCCCTCGAACATATCGGTCCAGATCTTTTGGCAGGTTTCCAGCGTCTTGTTCAGCTCACCGGACTGGATGCTGGAAAAGTACATGCGCGTTCCGTCAGGTAGCTGGTGCAAGAAATGATGCAGGCAGTGGCGGTCGGTATGCTCATCGGTGATGATGAACAGCCCGGCATAAGCTTGCTCCTTCAGCCAGTCGGCCAGGGCACCGTTTTCCAGCGGGCCGATGGTGATGCGGTAGTCGGGCAGGTCTAAATGGATCATGTGATTGAATGTAGGGGGGCGGTAGCCCCCCGTGCTTTAGCAGGCGGCTCCGCCGCTGGTAATTTAGTGCCTTTGATCGGTCCCGGAACGAGTGCCCACTCAGCTGTACAGGGCAGACAGGAGTGTGCTTCTTATGCTACCCGCTACGATTACTCTCATCATTATTCCCCCTTCTCCGCCCGCATTTGCGGGAAGAACAGCACCTCCTGAATACTCACCTGCCCGGTAATGAGCATCACCAGCCGGTCGATACCGATACCGATACCGGCCGTGGGCGGCATGCCGTATTCCAGGGCACGGAGAAAATCTTCGTCGGTGGCCATGGCCTCGTCATCGCCACGCTGGGCCAATTTTTGCTGGTCGGCAAAGCGCTCGCGCTGGTCGATGGGGTCGTTCAGCTCGCTGTAGGCATTAGCGATTTCCTTGCCGTTAATAATCAGCTCAAAGCGCTCCACCAGACCCGGCTTGCTGCGGTGCTTCTTGGTCAGGGGCGACATCTCGATCGGGTAGTCCGTGATAAAGGTGGGCTGGATCAACTTAGCTTCCGTGGTCTCCCCGAAAATTTCGTCGATCAGTTTGCCCCGGCCCATGCTGGCATCCACCTTGATGTGCAACGTCTTGCAGAGGTCGCGCAGGGCCTGCTCGTCCATATCACTGATGTCGGCCCCGGTCTGCTCCTCAATGGCCTCGGCCATCGTAAGGCGGCGGTAGGGTCCCTTGAAGTCGATCTCGTTCGTGCCGATCTTCACCTTAGTCGAATCCCCGCCGTTCACGGCCTTCACGCTGTATTCCAGCAAGTGCTCGCAGGTGTCCATCATCCACTCGTAGTCCTTGTAAGCTACGTAAAATTCCAGCAGCGTAAACTCCGGGTTATGGGTACGGTCCATGCCCTCGTTCCTGAAATCCTTGGCAAACTCGTACACGCCGTCAAAGCCGGCCACGATCAGCCGCTTCAGGTGCAGTTCGTTGGCAATGCGCAGAAACATCTTCATGTCCAGCGTATTGTGGAAAGTCTCGAAGGGCCGCGCCGCCGCGCCGCCGTGCACCGTTTGCAGGATGGGC
The DNA here is from genome assembly GCA_963710215.1 of Lewinellaceae bacterium. Classification (GTDB taxonomy): domain Bacteria; phylum Bacteroidota; class Bacteroidia; order Chitinophagales; family Saprospiraceae; genus Neolewinella. The sequence continues at coordinate 19,911 of CAVPZP010000039.1, forward strand.
GTTTCCACCTCCATCAGCCCCAGATCGTCCAGGTAAGACCGCATGGCCGTGATCAGGCGGCTGCGCTTACGAAAAATCTCCTTGTACTGCGGGTTCACGGTCAGGTCCACGTAGCGCTGGCGGTAGCGCAGTTCGGGGTCCTTGAACTCGTCGTAGACGTGGCCCTCGGCATCCTTTTTCGGGGTCGGCAGGGGGCGGAGCGCCTTACCCAGAAACGTGAGTTCCTTCACGTGCACGCTCGTCTCGCCCGTGCGGGTCTTGAATACGTGGCCCTTCACGCCGATAAAGTCGCCCAGGTCCAGCAGTTTCTTAAACAGCGTATTGTACAGGGCCTTGTCCTCGCCCGGGGCAATATCGTCGCGGCTCACGTAGATCTGGATGCGTCCCGAGCTATCTTGCAGTCCCGCGAAAGCGGCTTTGCCCATTACGCGGTTAGCCATCACGCGGCCGGCCATGGTCACCTCCGGGTAGTTGGTACTCAGGTTATCCTCGCCGAATTCCGCTTTGCTATTAATTTCGGCGGCCAGGTGGCTCACCGGGAAGCCGGCGGCGGGGAAGGGGTCGATACCCAGTTCGCGGATTTTCTCCAGATTTTCCCGTCTCACTAGTTCCTGTTCGCTGCGTTCCATATGGTTTGGCTGTGTCTATTGGCAATAAAGGGCGCAAAGATAGGCCATCCCCGGCAGGTGACCGGTCTTTTTACCGGGTCTCTCCCCAATCGGGCTACCAAAAGATCGTTTCTTTGCCACCTATTCCACCCTTTTCATGGACTATCCCGCCCTCTTCACACTCATCGTCCTGCTGGTTGCCGTGGTCCTTTTCGCCACCGAGTGGCTGGCCGTCGACGCCGTGGCCCTGCTCATCGTGGTGGCACTGGTTTTGGGGGGCGTCATTTCTCCCACCGAAGGCCTGGCCGGTTTCAGCAACCCCGCCACGCTCACCGTGGCGTTCATGTTTGTCCTCAGCGCGGCCCTGCTTAAAACCGGTGCCCTGCCCCATCTCGCCCTCAGTTTATCGGAGCGATTCCGACGCACTCCCATTCTGGCATTACTCCTTATGATGCTCCTGGTGGCGGGTATCTCGGCCTTCGTCAACAACACCCCCGTGGTGGCGGTCTTCATCCCCATCGTGGCCCAGATCGCCCGCTCGGCGCGCATCCCCGTCAGCCGCCTGCTCATCCCGCTGTCCTACGCTTCTATTCTGGGCGGTATGTGTACGCTACTCGGCACCTCCACCAACATCCTGGTCGACGGCGTGGCCCGCCAAAACGGCCTGCCCGGGTTCAATATGTTCACGCTCTTCCCCATCGGCGGCGTGCTACTGGCGGTCGGCCTGCTCTACGTCGTCTACATCGGCCGGCGCCTGCTGCCCAACCGTACCGCCCCCGACGACGAGGCCGGACTGGCCGACCGCTTCGCCCTCCACGATTACCTCTCCGAGATGGTCATCTCCGCCGATTCCGGCCTCGTCGGCGTCCGCATCATGGACTCCGCCCTCGTGCAGGAACTGGATCTCGACATCATCGAGGTCCGCCGGGGCACCTGCTCCTTCACCCTCCCGCCGGGAGACTTCACCCTCCAGGCCGACGACACCCTCAAGGTGCGCTGCGACCGCCGCCAGATCAAAGCCCTCAAAGACTGGGTCCGCCTGCTCGACCGCTCCGCCGTGCAAGTCATGGGCACCGGCCTCGGCCGTACCCAGTCCACGCTGGTCGAGATGGTGGTCACGCCCAACAGCCATTTCGTGGGCCGCACGCTGCGCCAGGTCGATTTCCGGCGCAGCTACCGCGCCGTCCCCCTGGCCATCCGCCAGCGCGAGGCCATCCTGCACGACCGCCTCTACCGCCAGCCCCTGCTGGCGGGCGACGTTATCCTGGCCGAGGTAAAGACCCATTATCTCAGCGAACTTAAAGCCACCGAACGCTCCACGGACAGTCCTTTCCTCCTCCTCTCTTCCGACGATCTGCAGGACTTCAACCGCCGCCGTTTCTTCTGGGTCGTCGGCATCATCTTCGCCGTAGTGGCCCTGGCCACGGCCCAGGTTATCCCCATCGTTATCGGGGCCATTGCCGGGGCACTGCTGCTGGTTATTTCCCGCACCCTCAGCATGCAGGAGGTCTACGAATCCATCAACTGGCGCGTCATTTTCCTGCTCGCCGGTGCGCTTTCCCTCGGCACCGCCATGGTCAACAGCGGCCTCGCCGACCGTCTCGCCGGGCTACTCACGCACACCATCGCCGGCTGGGGCACTTTCTTGTTCATCGGCTGCCTCTACCTCATCACCAACCTCCTCACCGAGTTCATGTCCAACAACGCCACGGCCGCCCTGCTCGCGCCCGTTGCCATCGCCGTGGCCTACCAGCTCGGCATCGACCCGCTGCCCCTTCTCGTCACCGTTACCATCGCCGCCTCGGCCAGTTTCATGACCCCCGTCGGCTACCAGACCAACACCATGGTCTATAGCGCGGGCGGTTACCGCTTCACCGATTTTCTCCGCATCGGCGCACCACTTAATCTCCTCTGCTGGCTACTGACCAGTATCCTGGTGCCCCTCCTGTTTCCGTTTTAGGGGGGGCTTCAGGATTCATTCCAGGTCTGCAATTTTTCTTACTCACCGGGTTTTGGGCGTGCCCCCGTCGCTAACGCGCCGCGGTCGGTCCCCTCCGGGCTTCGCTGTTCGCTCGGTGCTAACGCACTAAAACCCTCCGGGCACCTCACGCGGGGGTAGTGGATTGAAAATCCACGCGTATTTTAGTCGGCATGCTGCATACCGATAATTTACCTGCGCTGATTGTCTGCAATCTCCCCGGAGTCGGTACTTTGGACCCGGCCTACGCGTACCCGCTTCCCCACAATTTTGAACCCATGATTCGTCTTCTCCTCCTTATTGCCCTGCTTCTGCTCCTCGGCCCGGCCTGCGATAACGCCTCCACCGCCCCGCCCGTCGCTGCCGCTCCCACCATCGATACCCTCGCTATCCAGGAACGGCTATTCGCCCAATTGACCGCCGATACCAACCGCGCCGGCCGCGAACAGAACCTGATCATCAACTACGCCGCCGACCGAGCGTGGGACCTCCGGCGTCTCCCCGGCGGCGTCTACTATCAGATCACTAGCGAGGGCAGCGGCGCGGAACTACAAACCGGCGACCGCGTCCAACTCCACTACCGGGGCCGCTTTCCCCTCACCGGCGAGGTTTTCGATGCCAGCCGCCCCAAGGGCCGCCCGCTGGAATTTACCGTCGGCCGACTTATCCCCGCCTGGAACGAGGTTCTCCCCTTGGTCAAACCCGGCGCAACCGTGCGTTTGGTCACCCCCAGCGCAGCCGCCTACGGCCCGGAGGGGCTAAAATCGCCCGACGGCACCGTGCTGGTACCGCCCCACGCCGTACTGGTCTTCGAGCTGGAAGCCATTGAAGTGATCGAACGGGCGGATCTGTTCTGAAAACAAAAATCCCCCGCCCGGCATGCGGCCGAACGGGGGAAAGAGAAAACGATCGGATTGAAGATCGTAGGTTCGTATTAGTTGTTCAGCACCACGAACTCGGTACGGCGGTTGGCCGCATGCTCGCTTTCCGAGCAGGTTACGCCGTCGGCGCAGCGGTTCTTCAGGCGGCTCTCACCGTAGCCCTTGGCCACCAGGCGGCTGCGATTAATCCCCTTACCGATCAGGTAATTTACTACCGACTGGGCGCGACGCTCCGATAGGGTCTGGTTAGAGGCAGCACCACCCCGGCTGTCGGTGTGGGCATCGATCTGAATCCGCACATTAGGCTGGTCGTTCAGCAATTTCAGCAGACGATCGTCGATCACGCGGCGGCTATCGGCATCCAAAGAGGCACTACCCGAAGCATAGTTGATCGGCAGGGCGGTGAAACTGGTCAGGGCACAGTCTATCTCGGCCCAGCTTTGCAGGCCGCCTTTGGTTTTCAGCACCTCGCGGGTAACGGTAGTGTACTCGGCGGGCACTTCTTCTTCCATCGTCTTCTCGTCTTCCACCAGTACCCGCTTGGTAATGGTTTCAGTCACGGCGGGGATAGCAATCTCCCGTACACTGGCCGCCTGGTCAATCACGCGCTTGGTGTAGGTGGCCTGGTTGCCGCCTACCTGCGTTTTGGTGGTGGCGGCAACAGAACCCAGGCGCTTTACGGAAACGGTCGTGCTCTGGGCATCGTAGTTGCGGTAGCACAGTACCTGGCAATCGTTGGGGTCATCCGATTCGCAACCGGCCGAAGGCGTGTATTCCCACCGGGCAGTGGCGGGCGTTACTTCCACGGTTTCGGTGGCATCGGTAAAGCTGGCCTCACGGATAGCGAGTTTGTTATAAGGCTCCTCCGACTGGTACGAAACAGTTTCGGTGCGGTAGGTGGCGGGTACTACTTCGTAGCGGGTTGATGCCTCCTTTACCACGACTGTTTCGGTGCGGTTCTCGTATTTGGCGGGCACCACGCGCATCCGCTTGTAGGCGGGGCGGGTCATCACGCGAACTTCCTCCGTCTGGTAGACATCGGGGGTTACGCAGCGAACGTAGCATTTGTTGGGGTCGGGGTTAGTGGGAAGGCCGTTCTGGGCCTGCGCCGAGTAACCAATTGCCAGAAAAAGGGAAAAAAGAGTTAATCTGAAAAGCATATTAAAAGCTGTTGTGAATGTTTAGAACAAGGTGGCTCCACCCTTGCCCGGGGTAGGGAAAGTAAGTGAAGTCATTTTTTCGGTTTTGTAGAGGGGATTTGCCGCTAAATTGCGACACGGTAAAGACGGTGGACTAGTCATTCGGTCACGGATGAATTACCTTTGCCTCGTAAATATGTACCTTCTCTACACCGAACCGGCACTTATCTGCTTGAAAGTTAAGTCGTTTGTCGAAAAAACTGATTTTCCCGATTTTATGCCTGTTATTGACGGCTCTCCTGCTAAGCGGGCTGGGTAGCGTGCAACTGTTCGATTGGGACGAGATCAACTTTGCCGCTATCAGTCGGGAGATGGTAGTAAGCGGTGACTGGCTGCGGCCGACGATCAACTTTCAGGATTTTTACGAAAAGCCGCCCCTGTTCTTCTGGCTCCAGGCAACCGCCATGACCCTTCTCGGCACCGGGGAGTACGCCGCCCGCTTGCCCAATGCGCTCTGCGGCCTGCTCACCTTCGTGTTGCTCTACCGGCTGGGTCGAAGCCGTGACACCGGATCCTCCGGCTCACTTGCCTGGCTGTGGCCGCTCACTTACTTCGGTTCCATCCTGCCCCTGCTCTACTTTCAGACCGGTATCATCGACCCCTGGTTCAACTTGTTCACCTTTCTGTGCATCGACCAACTGGCCCGACCGCAACGGAGGGCCGCCGCTCCCCTGGCGGGCCTGTACCTCGGCCTGGCCCTGCTCACCAAGGGTCCGGCGGCGGGGCTGATCGTTGCCTTTTGCTCGGCAATCATCCTGCTGCGCCAAATGCCCTGCTGGAAAAAGCGCCGCCAAGCGAGCGGACTAAGGTGGTGGCAACCCGCGCTGGCCGGCGTATTGGCGCTGGTGTTGTTCAGTTGCTGGCTCCTGCCGGACTGGATCTACCGCGACGGCACTTTTACCCACGCTTTCCTGGAATACCAGTGGCGGCTGTTTAGCAAGGAGGATGCGGGTCACGGCGGGTTCCCCGGCTACCATGTGGTGGTACTGCTGGTGGGTTGCTTTCCGGCGGGGCTGCTGGCCCTGCCGCAGCTGTTTCGGCCCACCGGCCCCCGCTCCGTTTACGAGCGGTGGATGGCGGCACTTTTCTGGGTCGTACTAATCGTTTTTTCGCTGGTGGGCACCAAGATCGTCCACTACTCCAGTCTGGCCTATTTCCCTCTTTCCTGGCTGGCCGCCCGGCAGGTGCAGGAGTGGCTGGAAGGTAAACGAACCGCGAAAGGAGGAATCGTGGCCGCTATTCTCGGGGTGGGCGGCCTGTGGGCCGCAGCCTCGCTGTTACTGCCGGTTCTCGGGCGGCACACCGATTGGCTGCTACCGCTGGTAAAGAACGATCCATTCGTGACGGCCCTGCTTGGGTTAGCGGTGCCGTGGCCGCTTTATACCCTGCTGCCGGGGCTGCTCCTGACGGCTACCCTTATTTTTTGCTGCCGGCGGTGGCGGGCCGGCCGGAACGATTGGGCCGTGGCCCTCTGTCTGGGGGTCGGTCTCTATACCTTTACCGCTCTCTACTGTTTTCCGAATCGTATTCTGGCTTACTCACAGGGATCGCACGTTGCCTTCTGGCAGCGAGTGGGTGTGCTGGAGCAGGACAAGCATATCCTCGTTTACGGCTTTCGCAGCTATGCACCCTACTTTTACGCCGGCATCCAACCCCATCAGGCACGGGCGGATAACGGTGCGCTCCTGACGCAACCCATCGGCTGGCCGCAGTACATCAGTTGCAAGATCGGCGATCTGGAAAAACTCCGAGCCGCCCAGCCGGAAATTCGGGAACTCTACCGTAGCGGCGGTTTTGTGTTCTGTGCCCGCCCGGCAATGGGTGAACCTTTGCCCGAGCTGCCGCCTATTACCGGAGAATAACCTAACTCCGCCATGCCCCGCCCCCCATTGAACTACCCCGCCCTCGGCCGGGACTTTGCCGAATTACCCAGATACTGGACCGGTTTGTTACGGGCGGACAAATCTTCCCTGCCACTGCACCGCTTTACTACCGGCCCGCACCGGCGGCAGTACGTGTTGGTCAGCGATCCGCCGGAGGAGGGGGGGCGGGGCTACGTGATCTACAACCACGGCGGCGGCTGGCGCCACGGCCGCCCGGAGCAGTTTTTGGCTGCCGCTCGCCGTTTCCGCGCTTGGGGCTACGGCTGCATCCTGCCCAGCTACCGCCGCATCACCCGCTACGACTATTCCGCTATCCGGGCCGACCAAATTGCCGCCCTGCGAGTAGCTCGCCGATATATAATAAGTAGCCCGGATCAACCCGAACCCCGCTTACTGGCCGCAGGTATGTCGGCCGGGGGGCACCTGACCGCCCTGCTGGCACTGGACCGGGGCATCCTCCGTGCGGCCGGTTGGGAATCTCCGGCGCGAGTGGCCGTAATCTGTGCGGGCGTACTGAGTCTGGACGGCATGGCCGACACGCACGTTATCCGTGCCTTGGCCGGCCGCGACCCACGGGCCGATCTCTACCGCTCCGCCGATCCGCTGTGTTTGCTGGATGATCGACCCGCCGACCCACCTCGCCTCCTGATCCTGCACGGTATACGCGACGGGATGGCCCCGATCGGTCAGGCCCGCACTTTTTTCGAGCAGGCTCGGAAGAAAGGATTCCCGGTCGATATGATCGAGTTGGCCGGCGGCCACCTGGCAGCGGCCCGTTGGCTGTTCCGAAAGGATGAGTGTTACGCGGCAATCGTTTCCCTTCTGGCGGAGGACTATTAAGCAGCTTTGAGCGGAGCGGCACTAGCTGATACCTTTACTTCATTCCCTCCATCCTTCATTCCCTCATTCCCTCCATTCCTTCCATCCTTCATTCCCTTCATTCCCTCCATCGTTACCTGCGGTGCTTCTCCAAGTCGCATAGCGATTTATCGAGGTCATTCCTTGTCCCCCCCGCGTGAGGTGCCTGGAAGGTGATCCGCGTAGCGGGCAGTGCGCAGCACCGAGCGAACAGCGAGCCTGGAAGGGACCGGCCGGCCCGTCAGGGACGGACACGCCCGCCTCCCCGTAATTAATAATCCGTTGATAGCAGGTAGCAAGGAGCGCGCGAACTACTTCCGGCTCAGGAAGTCTTCCAGGCGTTTCATGGCCGCGGCAAGGGTGGGTTGCGGGACGCAGGAATAGACGAGGCGAAAGGCACCCCGATAAGGCTGGCCGAAGCCGCCGGGCGCGGTGAGGAGGACGCCCGTTTGGCGGTAGATGAGCTGCCACAATTCCGTCTCGGCGGCCGGGGTGGGGGCGGTGAGGAAGCGGGAAAGATCGAGCCAAACGAAGAGGCTGCCGCGGGCCGGTGCGTAGGGGATGCCGAGGCGGCGCAGGGGGCGGATGACGGTCAGGTAGCTTTCGGTGATGCGTGTTTGGTTGCGGGCCGTGAATGCCTGACGTTCGGCCCGGTGGCTGAGGATGCGGCCGAGGAGGTGCTGCGGCAGATTGGAGGCGACCTGTGGTGCGCCGTAGTTGGCGAAACCGGTGAGGAGAGCCTCGTTGTGGCTGTAGAGCAGGCCGATGCGGAGGCCGGAGATGCCGAAATCTTTGGAGAACGAGTACCACCAGTGCAGGTAGGGACTGCGCCGCCGGCTGAGGAGCGGTAAAAAGGACTGAAACGCGGGGCTGCCGGCGGGGTAGTCGGCGGCCAGTTCGGGGTGGTTGGTAGCGAGGACGGACAGGGCGTAAATCTCGTTGACAACGAGGTGAATCCGGTGGCTGACGCACCAATCGGCGAAGGCGGTGAGCTGTTCGGCGGTGTAGACGGCCCCGGTGGGATTGTCCGGTTGGGTGAGGACGAGCAGGCGGAAGCGGGGGCCGAGTTCGGCGTGGGCGCGGTCCAGGTCGGCGAGGGTGAGCGGGTGGGTGCCGGTGAGGTGACCGACGGACTGGTGGGTGACGAGATCGTAGCGCGTGAGGCCGGCTTTGTTGGCGATGTCTTGCCGGTAAACGGGGTAGCAGGGCGCGGGGAAAACGGCCGCGTCGCCGGGGTCGCCGAGCAGGAGGGCGGTGAGTTCGACGATGGCGGTGGCACCGGCGGCCACGGCCAGACAGGCGGGGTCCAGTTCTTGCCGGGCGATGTCTTCGCCGACGAATTGGGCGGCCGCCCGGCGGAACTCTTCCAGCCCCAGTACGGAAGCGTAGCGGGAGACCTCGGCCGGAATCTCCTCGGCGGCGGCCCGGTGCAGGAGGGCTTCCATTTCCGTCCAGTTGAGCACGTTTTCGGCGATGCAGAGCGGGACGGCACCGGTGGGGTTGTGGGTGGCGTGGTACTCGTTTTCCGTGGCGTCCTGGAAAAGCTCCAGATCGGCACGCATGGGGTTGCCGACGGCCTGGCGGCCGCGGTGGGAGAGGGTCTGGTGGGCGGGGGTCATGGGCGGGTTTTGGTGCATAAAAGCGTGGGGCGGGGGAATGGTTGGGCGGGGGGCGGGATGCCGGGGAGATTGGGGCGGTGGATTGGTTCCCGGCACGGTGGGATGAACCCGCCGCGCCCGGCTTCGTTAGGCAAGAAAACCCGGCTGATGAGCAAGCGTAAGATCTTCGATTTTCTCCGCGAATTGCGCGAGAACAATTCCAAAGACTGGATGGACGAAAACCGCGAGCGCTACCACGAGGCCAAGCAAATCTGGCTGGACGAGGTGGCCCGGTTCATCGAGCGGCTGGCAAAACACGAACCCGCCCTGAGCAAGATCAAGCCGCGCGACACCATTATGCGGATCAACAACAATAATGTTTTTCACCCCGATAAGCCCACCTATAAAGACAGTTTTGGTTTCGACCCCGACAAGGGGCGGGAGAAGGCATCCTTTTATCTGCACTGCAGCCCCAGCGGTTCTTTCATTGCCGGGGGCGTGTATCATCCCGGCAGCGAGGCGTTGAAAAAACTGCGCTCCGCCATTGATTACGATGGGGATAAGCTGAAAAAGATCATCGGCAAAAAGGAGTTTACCGGTTTTTTCGGCGGCCTTTCGGAAGACGACGAATTGCTAAAAACCAGCCCCCGGGATTATTCCGCCGATCATAAATACATCGACCTGCTACGCCGCAAGAGTATCACCGTGGTCCATAACCTGACGCAGGAGGAAATGATCTCCGACGATCTGGTCGATACCGTGGAGGAGGCCTACCGGGTGATGCGGCCGTTTAATAAGTACCTGGAGCAAGCCCTGGGGTTTGAGGGGTAGGGGCTGGGTTACTTCCGCTTTTTCCGATTGCGCTCCACCGCTTCCTCCGTTTCCTTCAATAGTTCCTTTAGGGACATCCCCTCCTCGCGGGTAAATTTCAGCGTTTCGCGGTACTCGCTGCGGTCTAGTTTGACCACCTTGATCTCGTGGCCGGTGTAGCGTTCGATGGCGCGGAGTAGCTCATGTTCCTGGGGGGCACAGAAGGAATAGGCCACGCCCCGGTTTTTGCCCCGGCCCGTACGGCCCACCCGGTGTACGTAGTAATCGGCTTGCTCCGGCAGGTCGTAGTTGATGACATGGGTCACGTCGGGGATGTCGATGCCGCGCGCGCTCACGTCGGTGGCAATCATGATGCGCTCCTCGCCGGCGCGGAAGGCCTCCAGGGTGGCCTCGCGGTCCTCCTGCTCCATATCGCCGTGCAGGCTCAGGCAGTCGATGTCCACGCGGTCCATGGCGCGGGTCACGCGCTCGGCGCGCACGCGGGTGCGCACGAAGACGAGGAGTTTGGCCGCCGGATTTTCCTTGATGAACCGCTCCAAGAAAGCCCGCTTATCGTCCATTTCGATGAAGACGACCGAGTGGTCCACGTTGCGGGAGACCGGGTCCTTGGGCGAAATTTGGATGCGGATGGGTTTTTTTACTAGCGAGTAGGCCAGCTTTTTGATCTCCTCGTCGATGGTGGCCGAGAAAAAGAGCGTTTGATGAAACGGCCTCAGGTGGCCCAGCACACCGCGAATATCTTCGATAAAGCCCAGTTGCAGCATCAGGTCGGCCTCGTCCAGGATCAATATTTCGACGCGGTTCAGGCGCAGCACCCCCTGATTGAGCAGATCGTACATCCGGCCCGGGGTTACGATCAGTACTTCCACGCCGTCGATCAGGCGGTCGATTTGCGGATCCTGGTCCACGCCGCCGGTCAGGCCCATCACGCGCACGCGGGTGCCCTCGGCCAGGGCGCTCAGCACGTCGGTCAGTTGCAGGGCCAGTTCGCGCGTCGGCACCATGATGAGGCACTTGATGCCGTCGGGGCGGCGTTCGCGCTGCTTGCGTTCGTGCAACATTTGCAGTACGGGGATGCCGAAGGCGGCCGTTTTACCGGTTCCGGTCTGAGCAATGGCCAGTACGTCCTCTCCGCGCAGGATGGGCGGGATGGCTTTGTACTGAATATCGGTCGGCCGCCGGAAACCCAGCCGCTCGATGCTGCGCTTGATTTCGGGCGAAAGGGGGTAATCATCGAATTTCACGGGGTAAAGGTATCACCCCCGCAGCACCCGCAACCGTTCCCGGTACAAAAACTTCGGAGTTTCGTCAAACAGTTTTTCATAGAGCGCACGGGCACTCAGGCGGGCTTCGGAATCACCGGCATCCATGCGGTAACGCTCGAAATAGGCGGAAGCCTGGTATTCGGCGTCCAGATCGGGTTGGTCCAGGAGGCTATTTAAAATCTTCAGTGAACCGGCTTCATCGCCGGAGGCGGCGAGGGAATGTGCTTTCAACAATCGTGCCTGGGCCGTCAGTTCGGGGTTGCCCAGGTCGGCGGCCAGTTGGAGGGCTTCTATGAGTAATGGAGCTACCTCGTCAGCCTGACCGGCGGCCAGCAATACCAGGCCTTTTTCTACCAAACTGAACCCCAGCACTAACGGATTATCGATCGTGCGGGTAAGATTGATCGCGCGGTTATAGTAGTCCAGCGACAGGTCGTATTCCTCGCGGAAATAGTGGACGTCACCCAGCGTGTTCAGGGCCTTGGCCAGCCCTTTTTTGTAGCCCAGTTCTTTACTGCCCGCGCGGTACTGCTCCAGTGATTTCACGGCGGCGTCGAAATCACCCGTCACGCTGTGGAGTTCACCGATGAGGCCGTGGGCGATGGCGATTCCCTGACGGTCACCCAACTCCTCGCAGATCTGGAGGTCACGCTGGAAGAGCGGCATGGCTCGTTCGTAATCGCCCTGTTTTTCGTACACCGATCCCAGACAGCCCGTACCGATGGCGATTAGTTGCTTATTGCCCAATTCCTCGGCCAGTTCCAGGCCGTGCTCGTAGTTGACCTGGGCGGCCTGATAATTTCCGCTCTCGAAATAAATGATGCCCAGGTGGGTGTAGAGCGTAGCCAGCCCCTGTTTATCGTTATTCTCGTCGTGTAGGGGCAGCTGCTTTTCGATGGTTTTGATGCCCTCCTCGTACTGGCCGCGATTCATGTAGGTGAGGCCGAGAAAGGCCACCGTTTCGGCACTGCTAAAGGTGGCCACGCGCGTAAAGCCGGTTTCCAGCGATTGCTGGTAATAGTCGAGTGCCTCGTCGTAGCGGGCCTGCCGGAAGTGCAGGTTGCCCAGGTTGCCGTATACGCGTGAAATGCCTACGGGATCGTCGATCGACTCGAACAGGCTGGCGGCAATTTCCAGGTTGGTGCGGGCCGTGTCATACTCGCCGCGCAGCATCAGCAGGTGGCCCAGGTGATCGTTGGTCTGGCCGAGCAGTAGAACATCGCGACTCTTCTTAGCCAGTTTTTTTGCCAGCTCAAAAGCCTCGCGGGCTTTTTCCCATTCGCCGATCAGTTCCAAAACTTTGCCCCGCTTGAGGTGAGTTTTGAGTTCGTCCACCATGTCCGCCGTATTGTTCTGCTTGGTCAGCAGGCGGTCGTAGTAATCGAGAGCCAGTTGGTTCTGAAAATTACTGCGGGCGTAATCGGCGGCCTTTCGCAGGTACTCGCAAGTTTTATCCAGTACCTGGGCTTGGTCGTAGTGGAAGGCAAGGTCGACGTACTTCTCTTCCAGGTTGGTCACGTAGAGCCGCTCGATGGCGGTGGCAATTTGCTGGTGTAATTCCCGCAGGCGCTCGCTGAGTTGCATCCCGTAGACGGCCTCGCGCAGCAGGCTGTGGCGGAAAATGTAGCGCAACTCATTCACGGCCATCCAGATCTGGCCGCGCTCCGCTACATCTATTTGCTCCTTTAACAGCGTGGTCACTTCCTCCTTGCGGCCGCCGGCTCCCGGCTGGTTGCGCATCACTTCCGAAAGAACGTTGATCTCGAATTCGCGACCGATCACGGCGGCCGCCTTTACCGTTTCGCGCACCATCTCGGAGAGGCGATCGATCCGTGCCGTCAGGATGGCACTGATGGAGTGGGAGAGCTTTACGTTATCATCCTGAATGGACCAACCGTTCTCCGTTTTTTCCAGCAATTCGCTTTCCTGGAAGTACTCCAGCACCTGTTCCAGGTAAAAGGGGTTGGCGTTGGTGGTGCGTAGCAACACCTGGAAAAAGTCGTCGGTGATCGGGCCGTCCAGGGTTGCTTCGGCAAAGGTGCGCACGGCCGTTTCCGGCAACGTATTGAGATCGAGGGTGAGCTGGGGCAGGGCATATTTTTCCAGCCGTTCATCAGACGTCAGGCGGGGGCGTTCGCCCTCGTCGTTATAGCGCGAGGTGACTAGTAGCAGCAACGGCAGTTCGGCCCACTCGCGCAGGCCCTCGCGTACCAGGCGTCGTGAATCCTCGTCGATCCAGTGGATGTCTTCCATTTCCACCACGGTGGGGCGCAGGCGACATTCGGCCACGATCAGTTTGGTGACGGCACTGATGGTGTTCTGGTAGCGGCCGCGGGCGTCCAGTTGGTTCCACAGTTCATCTACGTGCGTGATGCCCACCAGGGCCGCAAGCACTGACTCTACCCGGCGCAGCTCGCGGAGCAGGTCTTCGTTAGCCCCGGCATCCTGTTCGCGCAGATTTTGCAGGAGCAACTGAAACACGCTATCGAAATGGCGTTCGTTCTCGCGTACGGCCCGGTCGGGCGACTGCTCGAAGTAATTTTTCAGGAAGTAAATAAAGGGGTTAAACGGCTTGCGCAGAATCTGATCGGCCGGACAGAGGAACCAATTCACTTCCCGGCCTTCCCACCGGCGGCGCAACTCGTAGGTCAGGCGGCTTTTGCCGATACCGGCCTCGCCGTAGACGTAGGCCACTCCCGCCGGTTTACCCTCCCGGATGGGCGCCGCAAAATCAGAAATCTGTTCCAATTCGCGGTCGCGCTCCACCATGGGACCGTCGTAGGCGAGGCTGTTTTCCACTTTTCGGCCGCGTAGCAGGGAGGTAGGAATTTGCTCGCTCAGTCCTTTGTAGCGGATCTCGCCCCGGGGGACAAAGTGGAAGGCCCGTGCCTGCCGGATCTCATCGTCCACCAGTACTTCTTCCCAGCCGGCCGAACTCATGATGCGGGCCGCCAGATTGACGCGGTTGCCTACGCAGGCGTACTGGCAGCGCTGGTCGCCGCCTACCAGGCCGGTGAATGCCGTGCCCTGCGTGATGCCGGCCCGGAAGGAAAAGCGTTTGTGTTCCCGCAGTCGGTCCAGCCCTTCCTGCACGGTCAGGATGTATTCCAGGGCGCGGTTGGCGTTGTTCTCGTAGGAGACCGGGGCACCGAAAAAGCAAATGGCCATGGCCCCCTTGTCGCCGAAGTCGATCTCTTTAAAGTAGCCCCCGAAGTTGTGGGCCTCGGCCAGCAGGACGCGGGCGAATTCGTTCATTTCCTCGTGGGTTTCGATGCCGTCGAAGGACATGAAAACCGACACGACCGTGCGGAATTCTCCCCGCCGCTGATAATTGACCACGGCCTCGGGGATAAAATTAAGGGCGATCTCTTCGGATACCGAGGCATCGGGTGGGTCGATGGCGGGCGGGGCGGCGGTAGCGGGCGTGTTGCCGCCCAGCAACCGGAAGGTGCGGGGGTCGATCTCCTCGTAGCGGAACAGCCGCTCGCCCAGGTGCTGGCGCAGGATGGCATCCACGATCACGTCGCCCTGGTTGGCGCGGGTCTGGCAGTGGGCCGAACCGTAAATGGCCGAACCGCGAAAGTAGAAGGCGTACTTGGACTCGCCCACGATGCCCCATTCCACCTCGCCGTGGGCGAGGCCGGATTTGATGCCGATGGTAAACGCATCGCCGAAACGGGTCTCCCGCTCCTGGAAGAGCGAACGGGCCTCCACGGCGGTCCGTTGCATGTGCAGGGCGGAGGAGTGTCCGGCGGGCAGGGGGAAAATGGCGGTAAAGGCGTCGCCCGCGAAATAGGGGATGAAGCCGCCGCGCCGGTGCATCAGTGCGACCAGCGGCTCGAAGATCTCGTTCAGGATTTGCGACAACTCCTCGGCACCCTCGCTACCCCGGCGCATCAGATTCTCCGTCAGGGGCGTGAAACCGGACAGGTCCACGTTGAGCGCATAGGCGGGGAAGCGGCCGTGGAAGGCACCGGCCCGAAACTGCTGCTCGATGAAAGGGGGTATCAGATTTTTCAAGAACGGAATGTTTCAACACCGAAAACAAGTGGATAAAATGAAAGGCCCGGTTGACCGTAAGCAGTTTGGGTGCCGACCCGCGTGAGGTGACCGAAGGGGCGACCGCAGGCGGGGGCTTGCCCCGCCGAAGGACGAGTGCGCAGCACCGAGCGAACAGCGAAGCCCGCAGGGGACCGACCCGACCGCAGGGAGGGGCACGCCCAAATAAGCCGGTTGAAACGGAAACGGTTTACGCCCGCTAAGGTAGTCATTTGGCCGCAGTTGCCCGGGGCGGTCGGCCATAAAAAACGGCCGATCCGCAGAGGTGCGGATCGGCCGTAGTGAAGTAGTGACTTTCGATTCTTTTGCTTTTGCGTGGTCGTCTTCCGAAAATTCTAAAGGTGTAGGAATGACCAATCGTCTAATTGAATAGTATAACCGGGGGGCGGCTGCCCTAGTGAACGGCCGCTGGATAAAACGTGTGGGGGCGATTGGAAGCTTAAAACGAAAAGCGAAAAGTTAGCGATCCTCACTTAGTAGGAGCTACGTCCGGCCAGGTAATCGGAGGTCAGAATGAGACCGCCACCCAGCAAGAAGGCCCCCGTCAAGGCGCATAAGATCAGCATGATGTATGTGTTTACGTGAAAAAAAAGGTGTTGCTAATCTGGATACATAAACGGGATACCTCAAAAGTGTTGATAAATTTTCAATCCTGCAAGTTTTACCTCCCCTTTTTTTCGCCTTTACAATAATTTAGCAAATAATTGATTTGAACCGACGCTTAATCGACGGGCTAGCGGCAAAATGAAAAACCCCGCCGCGAAAGAGATGCCGTGGCATCCAAATCGCGGCGGGGTTAACGGGCGGAGCCGTAAGAGATACTTACTCGATCTCCAGCATATCGTGCATGATGTTAACCACCTCGCGGATGTAGACATCCTTGCCCACCGACTCGATAAAACTGTCGTTGCGCTCGCCCTTGCTCTCGTCGGCGTGAATGCTCTGCAGGTCTACGGTGATGTTAAAAACACCGGGATTCACCACGTCCTCAAACAGGTTTTCGTAAGTTTTGGCCTCCACCTTACGGGCATCCTCCTGGGCACGGAACTCGTCCAGCATCAGGGGGCGGGTGCGGTCTTCGCGTTGCTCCTTCACGCGCAGGGCATTCTGGTTGATGCGCTGAAAAGCAGGGCTGGCGGCCACGCGCGCCTCGCTGCGGCGGCGCAGCTCGTCACGCCGGTCGATCCGGTATACGGACTGCTGGTGCGCCACCGGCGCAATCTCCGTCCAGGGCAACGGAAAATCCTGTTCTTTTTCGCCGGTTTCGATGTAGCTGAAATTGTCGGGCAACACGATGTCGGGCGTCACGCCGCGCAACTGGGTAGAGCCGCCGTCCACGCGGTAAAATTTTTGCATGGTCAGCTTGATGCTGCCCAGCGGCTTTATTTCCTGCAAATCGGATACCGTCCGGTCCAGGTCGATGAACCGCTGCACGGTTCCCTTACCAAAGGTGGTAGACCCCACGATCAGGGCACGGTCGTAATCCTGCAGCGCGGCGGCCAGAATCTCGCTGGCACTGGCACTGTATTCGTTCACCATCACGATGAGCGGGCCGTCGTACTGCACCGAGGGGTCCTCATCTTTCAGCACTTCCGGGGCCAGCGTGCGGGTTTTGACCTGCACCACCGGACCCTGCTCGAAGAAGTAGCCCGTCATTTTAACCACGTCGGCCAGCGAACCGCCGCCGTTGCTGCGCAGGTCCAGAATGATGCCGTCCACGTTTTCGGCCTTCAGTTTGGCCAGTTCCTTTTCCACGTCGGGCGCGCTGAAGCGGCCGTTGCGGTCCTGAAAATTAGCGTAAAAACTGGGCAGGTACAGGTAGCCGATCTTCTCGTCCTTGGCGGCACCGGGCAGAATGAGCGACTTGGCAAAGCTCTCTTCCAGGATCACCACATCGCGCACGATCATGATCTCCTCCTCGTTTCCGTCGGCCTTTTTCACGGTCAGCCAGACCTTGGTTCCCTTCGGTCCGCGAATCTGCGACACCACCTCGTCCAGCGGCAAGCCCTTGATACTCACGGCATCTTCTTTTTCCTGGCGCACCTTTAGTATCAGGTCGCTCTCCTTCAGTTTTTTGCCCTTCCAGGCCGGGCCGCCCACCACAATGTCGTTGACCTTGGTGTAGTCGCCGTCCAGCGACAGCGTGGCCCCGATTCCCTCCAACTGCCCGCTGAAGCGGATGTCGAAGTTCTCTTTGTCCTTGGGTTGAAAATAGCTCGTGTGCGGATCATAGGTACTAATCAGCGCATTCAGGTACTGGCTCATGCGGTCCTGGCGGGTCAGGCGGGCCAGCCGCTCGTACCACTTGTCAAACATATCCAGCACTTCGCCGCGGGCGTCGGCCTCCAGTTGCTCGTCGGTCTTGCCCAGCAGTTCCCCGGCCTCCTCGTCAGGGTCCTCGGCGGCGGCCGCCTCGGTGCGGTCGGCCAGTTTATCGCTGTAGCGTTGCAGCGTCTCGTACTTCAGGTACCTGCGCCAGTACTCGCGCAGTTCGGCGTCGCCGGGGTAAAAGGCACTTTCTTCGTCCATCAGTTCCAACTTTTCCTCCTGGGTGAAATCGAACGGTTTAGCCAGAATGGTGCGGTACATTCCCTGGGTTATTTCCAACCGGGTTTTTAGCACCTCCTGCACCTCATTAAAAAACTCGTACGTGCCGGCCCCGGTCTCGTCGTCCAGTTGGTCACGGTAGGGGCGCAGTTTGGCCACGTCTTCCTGGGTCAGGAAACGACGGCCGCCGTCCACCTGGTCCAAATAATAATCAAAGGATTGCTCGGAAAAATCGTCGTCAATAATCTTTGGGTCGTAGTGCCAGCGGCCCAGGCCCTGCACGATCACCTGGATCAGCACGGCTTCCTTGTCGGCGCCGTCGCCCACGGGCAGGGCGGCGGCCCCCAGGAACAGGAGGACAACAAGGGCGGAGACTAAATAACGGACGCGGATTTGCATGAGGGATAGTTTGTGGAGGGTAGGTCGTCAGGATAGTAACGGCCGGTCGGAAAATAACGTAAACGGGGAGCAGGTTGGTATGGAACCACCACTGGTGGACAACTTGCCAGAATAAAATACGCCAACCCACCGGATAGTTTGCTAAAACCGTGCCGGAATTCACCTTTAACGTCATGTTACGACGTGGGTGCGGGGTAAAGGGTACTTTCAGGTGGGCTTTTGGGCGTGCCCCCGTTCCTGCCGGGCCGGGGTCGGTCCCTTCCCGGCTCGCTGTTCGCTCGGCCCCTCCGCTGCGCTCCGGGTCTCCTTCCTGCGGGCAGGGGCAAGCCCCACCCCTCCGGTCGGCCCGTCCAGGCACCTCACGCATAATCCACCCGACGGGCGTTAGGTACAGGGTAACAATTTTCCCGGCGAAGGAACAAATTAGCCCCGGTATCATCTTATTGTCAAAAACTTTACTAAGTTTGACTTACCAATCACCAACAAAAATACTTTTATGGAATGGTTTCTTAAGGTCGTTCGCGACAACTACGCTAACTTCGAAGGCCGGGCACGGCGCCAGGAATACTGGATGTTCTTCCTGGTAAGCATCGGTATCAGCGTTGCCCTCAATATTCTGGCCCTCATCTTCGGTTCCATCAGCGATATCCTGGGCGGCTTGGTCAGTATTGTCGGGCTGCTCTACAGCCTTGCCATATTCGTTCCCTCGATCGCGGTAGCCGTACGCCGCCTCCACGACACCAATCGCAGCGGCTGGATGCTATTGATCGGCCTCATTCCGCTCATCGGAGTAATCATTTTGATCGTTTTCCTGGCGACCGAGGGAGACACCGGACCGAATCAGTACGGTCCCGATCCTAAAAATCCGGCCTTGGGAACAACCGACCACCTGGTCGTTTAACCCTCCCGGCCGATTAATCGGCCCGGCAGTATGTTGCGCGGCTCCCTGTTTACCTTTCACCAATTTCACAATACAACAAACTTCCTTTTCTTATGGAATGGTACCTCAAAGTCGTTCGCGACAATTACGCTAACTTCGACGGCCGGGCGCGGCGGCAGGAATACTGGATGTATGTCCTTTTCAATGCCCTGATTATTATCGGGCTTTGTGTAGTAGCCGGTTTGCTCTACTCAATTTCCGAAACTCTCGGCTATGTCGGTTTCGGATTGGTAGGCATCTACTATCTGGCCATCCTGGTTCCCTCACTCGCCGTAATTGTTCGCCGCCTGCAAGATCAAAATCGTTCCGGCTGGATGGCATTACTTATGCTTATCCCGTACATCGGAGGCATCGTTATTCTGGTATTCATGTGCCTGGAAGGAACCCAGGGTCCCAATGAATACGGCCCCGACCCCAAAAACCCCGCCGCCGCAATGGGCACTACCGATCACCTGATCGTATAAGCTTGGCGGCATACTCCCCCGTAACGACAACGAGTCGGCTGACCTGGCGTCAGCCGACTCGTTTTGTTTACAAACAGATTGATCGCTTACCTGGCAGATAAATATCCCTCCTGCGGGTGCTCCAGCAGGTAGTCGATATCTTCCATCAGGTGATCCACTTCGGTGGGGTCAAGCCCGGAGGCGTAACCACGCAGGTGGCCGTCGCCGTCTACCAGTAAAATATAGCCCGAATGATCGAAACCGCCGGGGGCATCGGCGTTTTCCACGGCCACACTCATATAGTCCTCGGCAATATCGTAGAGGGTAAATTTATCGCCCGTCAGAAAACGCCAGTTGTCCTGATTTTTCACGCCCACCTTGGTCGCGTACTCTTTCAGGTGTTCGGGCGTATCGCGTTTGGGGTCGATGGTGTGGGAGAGCAGCATGATCCGGTCACCGAATTTTTGCTCGATCCGTAGCATTTGTTGCTTCACCTTGGGGCAGATGGTGGGGCAGGAGGTAAAAAAGAAATCGGCCACGTAAAGCTTGCCGGCCACGGTCTGGTTATTGACGGTGCGCCCCTCCTGGTCGGTAAATGAAAAGGGGCGGATGACGTGAATACTCGTATCGCCGTTCTCGGCCACGTCGGGGCGGCCGTAAAAATCGGGGGCACCGTGTTCATGGCTGTCAGAACAGGAGTTAAATGAGAGGAACAAGCCAATCAGGCCGGCAGAGAGAAGAATCAATCGGAACATAGTAGCGTAAAGTATTAGTCGGCAGGAATAACAGCGGCTGCCCGGCGCGGGATGCACGTTAGTGGTGAATTGACGCAATCGTGAAGGAAATGAAATGGTGACCCATGGAAACGCACGACCCAACATTTCCCGTCCGTTTTCCTTTCTACCATGGTCTATATCAATTACGGAACGGTCCTATGTTAGGATAACCGGCGGGTAATCACTACTTTTGTGCCGGTTACCGTTGAGTAAACGGTAATTTTCCCAAGAATCGGACTTCGTTAATCCAACCGTCTTTTCGCCACTCCAGCGGGTGTTTTACACTAGCCACTTTCCTAAATCCGTCTGCACAGTCATCCTGCCGCCGGTCGGTTCGTAAAAGTAGCGCACCCGCAGCGGCAAAAGTCCGAATCACGGCTACGCCCGATGAAAAAAAGAGTCACCCCCAGGTTGGGCGGCCTCCTGATAATGATGGTGCTGGTCACTTTCATCTCAGCAGGCAGCCGGGCCGGCACACTACAAACCGAGTACGTACGCGACGGCGCGACGGCTTCCCCGGATTCGTCCGGCGAGGGAGCGGTCAAATCGGTGGTCTTTAGCCTGGACCAGGGAGATCAGTACTTCGACCTGGCCTGCAAGCACCAGGGCTGGACCGGCTACTTCGCCCCCGCCCGCTGGCAAACCCGCAGTTCTTACGCCGACGACGACTTTGTCGGAAGTTCCGCGCCCCGGGCAACGGTAGTAGACGATCTGACCAGATTGCTACTGAATGTCAGCACCGGCCGTAGTACCGAATTTACCTGGTACACCACCATCCCCGCCGACGGCTACCTCGTGTTCAGTGTGACCGGCGACGGCGACCTGGCACCGAATTGCCGTATTCTGATCAACGATCAGGAACAAGACGCGGTCTTGCAAGACGACGGCACCTATTTTTCGCCTTATCTGCGGGCAGGTGATATCTTTTCTCTAATCTTCTTTGGCAAAAACCAGGTTTTCCAGTGGTCCAATTTTACCTTTTACAGCAATAGTGTCGGTGTATTGGTAAGTGCCGAACAAGAAATAGTTCCCGGCCCCGAGCGTCTCATTCGCCAGAGCATTACCCCCGTCCCCCGTGCTGATTTGACCCAAATCCTGTTTGCTTCCGCCGCGCCCGAGGAATGGCCCGTCATCGACCTGGACGGCAGCACCTATACCCTCGACGACCAGCGGCAACTCCGCGCCTCCACCTTCGAGTTTCAGCTTCAGTACTACGATGACGTTGCGCTACGCGATGGACAGCCGTGGCTGCGGCGCCACTTTACGGTTGTCGAAATTTGCTCCGGTAACGGCCTCGAACTAGACCGCTGGTGGGTGCCGCTCCCCCTCGTTATTGAGGACGACCGGCGGGCGGCGGCAAATCACTGATGTTACTTTTGTGCCGGCAATTGATGTATCTTTGTCCCGCTTTGGTTGATCGGTGACACGTTACGTTAGCGATCATTAAAAGGGAATCCGGTGTGAAACCGGAGCAGTCCCCGCTGCTGTAAGTTGCTTCCGCCGCACCCCGTGCGCGGAAAATCGGCCGGCAGGTTCCACTGTTCCATAACGGGATGGGAAGGAGCCGGCCCGATGCGATGAGCCAGAAGACCTGCCCGAGCGATTATCCACGCTATCCTTCGGAGGAAAGGAAGAGGAAAACGAGTTTTGCCCCGCAGCTCGCCCGGTCCGGTACATTTCCCGACCGCGACGATCGCGTTTGCACCCGGTTTGCCGCCGCAAATCAACGGGCCGACTGCTACTCGCCATTCTCTCCCCCGCCGCCGGTTGCGTACATGACGGTTGCCGTGCGGATTTACCTGTTTTTCCTACTGTTCCTATTGTTTTCCCCGGCCCTCACGGCCCAGGCTGGAGGAGATACGCTCGTGCTACCCTCCGTGGAATTGATAAGTCCGCGTTCGCTCAAAAGCGAAGGTACTCACGATCCCACCTGGTCGTCCGCTGCGCTATCAAACTGTTCGGGCGGTGATTTGGCCGAACTATTACGCTGGGAGACCGGTGTATTCATCAAGGGCTACGGCCAGGGTAGCTTGGCCACCAGTTCCGTGCGGGGCGGAGCGGCGGGCCACGTCAGTGTGCTCTGGAACGGTCTACCGCTGCAAAGCCCCATGCTCGGTTTGCTGGATCTATCGCTGCTGCCCACTGAATTTATGGATGTAGCCGACCTGCAACTCGGCGGTCAATCGGCGGCCTATGGGAGCGGGGCGGTGGCGGGTACCATTGCGCTGGGTAACTCCCTGCCGGCTGTTGCCGGTACTTCGCTGGGCATACGGCTTACCGGCGGCAGTTTTGGGCTGAGAACGGGTTTCGGCGATGCGCGTTACCGGTTGGGCAGGTGGCAGCTGCGTAGTCGATTGTTGCACCGCCGGGCCGACAATGATTTCCCCTACCGTTTGCGCGCCGATCTGCCGGAAAAGCGGCAGGCCCACGCCCAACTTCGCCTGACCGGCCTATTACAGGAGGCATACTACCGCCCCACCCCCGGCCGGGAGTTGGCCGTGCGCGTGTGGGCGCAGGAAAGCTTTCGTCAACTGCCCCCCACCACGGTACAGAACCGCAGCCGGGCCACCCAGGCCGATGAGTCTATCCGTGCCTCGGCACACTGGACGGCCGCCGGTGAGCAGACCTCTTTTCGCCTGCGCAGCGGCCTGTTTCGCGAGGCGATCGACTACCGCGACGAGGCGATCGGCCTGCATTCGCCCAGCCATTTTTATACGGCCTTTCTGGAGGGTGAAAAGGAGTGGACCGTCGCGCCCCGCCACCTGGTCCTTGCGGGCTGGAGCAACCAATACCTGTGGGCAACCATTCCCGCCTACGAGTGGCCGGCCCGACAGTGGCGGGCGGCCCCCTTTGCGGCCTACCGTTATGCGGACGGCCGCCGGCGGGCGGGCGTGCAGTTGCGACAGGAAGTAGTGGACGGCCGGTTGGTGCCCTTCATCCCCAGCCTGGAATTGGCCCACCGGCTGGGTAAGAAATTGGAACTTTCCTTCAAGTGGAGCCGTAATTATCGCCTGCCGACCTTTAACGACCTCTACTGGCGGCCCGGCGGCAATCCTGATTTGCGGCCCGAGTCCGGCTGGGGGCGGGAGATGGTGTTGAATTACACGCGCCCCACCGCCGCCGCTTCCCTCACGGCCGGCGTTACCGCCTACCAGCGCAGATTAAAGGACTGGATCTACTGGTCGCCTACCGACCGGGGCTTCTACGCGCCGCAAAACCTGGCTCGGGTACGCAGCCGGGGTTTGGAAGCACGGCTGGCTTACCGCCGGACCCTGAGCCGGGGCCATGTGTTAATAAACGGCGGCGGTGACTACGTGGAGTCCAGCAACGAGACCGCCCAACCGCAGATCGGGCTGGCGGCGGGGCAGCAACTTCCCTACGTGCCCCGCTACCGGGCGTTCGGGAGCGTACAGGCCGCGTGGCGGCAACTGACTTTCGCCTACCGCCACCAGTATACGGGCGAGGTGACGGGGCAGAACGTGGCCCTGCTGGATGCCTATGATCTGGCTTCGACCCAACTGAGTTACCGAGGAGATAGCCCGCAGGCAAGTTGGCGCCTGCTACTGGAGGTAGATAACCTTTGGAACACGACTTACCGCGCCGTGGAGCGACGCGTGATGCCCGGCCGAAATTTTCGGCTGAGCGTGGAATTCAACTTACGGCAAGCTCCGGCCGATTCCCCTGATTTAACCAAATAACCATGATGAAAGTAATTACCCTGATTTTAGTCCTGTTCTCCGTCGGTCTACCGCTTTCCGCGCAAACGGTGATCGACTTTGAATCCGTAAACCTTCCCGCTGCGGGGTTTGACAACGGCAGCGATTTTAGCGGCGGTTTCCAATTTCCAGCCTTCGGTCTGCCGGCGGGCGAGGGAGTATTTTTGCCCAATAATTATGAGGACAATGATTTCGGCGGCTCGTGGACGGGCTGGTCCCTGTCCGCAATTGAGAATGGCAGTACGCCGGGATTTATGAACCAGTATGCCGCCCGCCCCGGCGCGGGGAACGACGGTTCCGATCAGTATGCGGTATCCTTCGGGACGGAGAATAGCCTGATCGTGAATGGTAATACCGGCGGGGAAGACATTGGTTTCGTGGAGGGTTTCTACGTGACCAATACGGCCTACGCTTACTTTAGCATGCTGGACGGCGATATGTTTACCAAGCGTTTGGGCGGGGAGACGGGCGATGATCCCGACTTTCTGTTGCTGACGATCAAGGGCTACGAGAACGGGATCGTGAGTGCCGATAGTGTCAACTTTTACCTGGCCGATTACCGGTTTGCGAATAATTCCGACGACTACATCGTGGACGAATGGACTTATTTGGACTTGAGTTCGCTGTCCGCACCGGAGCGGGTGGATAGTTTGCAATTCACCCTCACCGGTTCGGATACGGGGATGTTTGGTTTAAATACTCCGGCCTACTTTGCCGTGGATGACATCAACCTCTCTTTCCTGGTGACTACGGAAGACCTGGCGGATGCCGCTAAGATTGAGCTTTACCCCAACCCGACCAGTGATTTTGCCCGGCTGGAATTAAGCGGTAATATTACTTCCGTTACGGCTACGCTGATGGACGCTGCGGGTCGTACGCTGCGGCGGGGGGAATTACGCGACGGTCAACTGATTGACTTACGGCCCTTTAAGGCAGGTACTTACTTTCTGCAATTAAGGGCGAGAGAACGAACGACGACGAAACGGTTGGTAAAGCGATAAATCCCCTCTTTTTTCACATCAGTACGAAGGCCCCCGAAACCGGTTTCGGGGGCCTTCGTGCCGGTGGATATTGCCGGACAAGCGATGGGAGTGGGTGGCGGCGGCAGCCGGCAGACGCGCAGCGGCCGAGCGATTAGCGAGCCCACGGACGCAGCGACCCCCGCCGCGGCGGGGGATGGCCCCAAAGACAACCATCGATCATTATTAAAAGCGGAAACCGATGGACGTCTGGATGCTCAGGTTATGGTCGTAATCGTCTCGCTGAATGAAGGTGGGGTCACCGTTGGCCGCAGGGACACCGAGCTGTGACTGAGAGACGTCATTGTCCTCCAGCGTGATGTCGCTGAGACCGTAGTTGAAGCGGCCGCCGAGGTAGAGGCCGCTATTGAGGTAGACCGCGAGACCGGCGACGACGCCGAAATCGACGCGGCGGAAGAGGTTGTCGTCCGTCCCGTTGTTGTAGTACGCGCCGATGGACTGGGGCGAGATGGCGCCGGTGCCGGTGAATGGATCGGTACGCCGGGCGACGACACCGGCGGCACCGGCCTCATCGGAGAAGAAGTTGGCTTCGTAATTCACTGTTTGGGTACCGAAAGTGGATCCCAAGCCGTAGGTGGCACCGCCGCCGCCGACGCTGGTGACGAGGTAGCCGAGACTGGCCCCGGCTTCAACTTCCAGGATGCCGATGCGGTGGTAGAGCATGAGGGGGATGTCGATATAGCTGTTGGAGATATCGAGTTCGCTGGTGCGTTCGCTGACGGCGATGGTTTGTACCCGTTCGCCGGAGAGCGGGTTGTAGAGGAAGAAATAGGAGGGCCCGTTGTAGTCTATTTCCACGCCCTTCTGGCTGTACATGAGGTCGACTTTGACCCCGAACAGGTCGGTGATGGGATAGGCAAAGGTTGCTCCGACGTGGAAGCCGGTGGCGGAGCGAAAATTTTCTACCTGAGTGCCGGACGGGTCGTTTTCGCGGGGACCGTCGACGCGGCTGAAGTTGAGGCCGGCCTTGAAGCCGAACGAGATGTCTTGCGCGGAGAGCGCGGAAAGGAGCAGGCACAGGCCGGCGGCGAGGAGTAAGCGAGGGGTCATGAGGGACAGTTGTTGGCGTCGGGGATAAAGACCGCCGCCCGGGCGGCGGCGGTTGGTTGGAGAGGCAAAGAAACGGAAAAAACGCGGTGCCGCCGCGCCGATTAGCCCCGGCTAGGAATTGCGCCCCGCTTTGCGGACCTTTGTGCCGTGGCCATATATCTTGCATCCGATTTTCACCTGGGCGTGGACGCCCGCCTGAGCAGCCGCGACCGCGAGCGGCAGATTGTGCGGTGGCTGGATGACTGCGCCCGCGATGCCGATGCGATCTACCTGCTGGGTGACCTGTTTGACTTCTGGTTCGAGTACCGCCGCGCCGTGCCGCGCGGCTATGTGCGCCTGCTAGGCAAGCTGGCAGAGTTGCGCGACGGCGGTCTGCCCATTTATGTTTTTACCGGTAACCACGATATGTGGCTGTTCGATTATTTCCCCCAGGAGTTGGACATTCCCGTCTACCGCCAACCGGTGGTGCGCGACCTGCACGGCCACCGCTGCCTGCTGGGCCACGGCGACGGCCTGGGGCCGGGCGACCACGGTTACAAGCGCCTGAAAAAACTGTTTGCCGCCCGCTGGAGCCAGTGGCTCTTTGCGCGGTTGCACCCCAATAGCGGGATTGCGCTGGCCGATTACTTTAGCGGTAGCAGCCGCCGCCACCAACCCGAAGCGGAGACCCGCTGGCTGGGGGCTGACGAAGAATGGCTGGCGGCCTATGCGGAGCGTAAGACGAAGCAGGACCCCACGCTGGACTTCTGCCTGTTCGGCCACCGCCATCTGCCCGTGGACCACTTGCTGAGCAACGGCCGCAGCCGCTACATTAACACCGGGGAGTGGATGAACTTCAACTCTTATGCCCGCGTGGACGAGGCCGGGCTGGAGTTGCTGTTCTTTGAAAACGAAAAGGGGCGAATCATGAATTCATGATTCGCCCCCGGGCCATTTAAACGCGTTACCGTTTAGCGTTCGAGCGTAAAATCTCCGTAGCGTAGCCGCGCCACGATCCGGCCGCCGCCCTTGCCCATTACGCCGCGAACGGTATGGTCGCTGCCTTTTTCGATCTGAACCCTGGGGTTGAACCCGCTGGGGGTTTCTACGTCGGCGTAGCTGGTTTCTACGTCCAGGTCGTAGTTACTGCCGTCTTCCATTCGAATATGAATCTGGGAGTAAGACGACTGTACTTTTACTGACGTGAATCCCTTCAGCAGCCGGGAGACGGTAACGTCGCCATAATCCGTATCGACATCCAAAATGCGGGCCAGTTGGCCGATATTATATTCGGTATAGTTGGAATTGGCGGTCAATTCCTGGAGTTCGTCGATCTTGAAATCACCGTAGCCGGCGTCTACGCGCAGGGTATTGAGCACACCGAAGGAACCGTCATCGTAGCGGGAATCGAGGGTAACGTTTCCGGCCCGCCCGATTTTGAATTCGGAATAGCGCAGATCGAGGTCGAGATCGCCGACGGAGGTGATGGACACGTTACTGTAGCGCGAATTGACGCGGCCGGTGCGCCGCAGGTTGGCGGCCACGATCTTGCCGTAAGCGACACTGAGCGTGGCGGCTCCGCCCACGTCACCCAGGCGCAGATCACCGTACTTGACGTCGGCCTCCACGGCACCGCCGAGGTCTCCGGAGCGGACATCGCAGTAGCGGGCGGTAGCTTTGAGGTTGGCGGACCGGGGCATCCTGACTTCGTAATAAATCTTAAACTCGTTGCTGCTGCTGCTTCCATCGAACCAACCGACGATACGGTCCATGATACCGCCGCTGCTACCGTCTCCGATGGAAGTTTCGGCCACCACGCGGGTACTGGAACCGGAGGTAGTGATATTGATGCGATCGAAAGTAGCGTTAGCGGCTTCCTCGCTGCGGGCCTGCACTACCACGCGGATGCGGAGGCTGACGCGGTTTTCGGTCCAGGGCTGGATGTCGATTTCTCCGTAACGGTTGGTGAGTTCCACCAGCCCGTCGGCCGTGAGGGGGTAGTCTTTGTTGGTGGTGCGGACAAATTCACGGGTCAACTCAGTGGGGGAGGGAAGTGCGGCGGCGGCCGGTTTCGTTATTGCCGCTAACAGGAGCAACAGGAGGACCGGGGGATTAAATACTTTTATTAGGAGTTTCATCGGGAGTAGTAGTTGAGTTGAATGGCGCGTCAGCATCGGGGAGGCGACGCAAAATGCGCTCCAGGATATCGAGTTTGATGCGGTAAGAGTTGATGAGTTCGGACACGATGCGGGCCTGGTCCTCGCGTGGCGCGTCGGGCAATTCCTCGCGCAGTTCTTTCATGGCGCGGTCCACGGCCGCCAGGTCCTCGACGATTTGGTCATCGGCAGCACGGTTGTTGGTCAGGGTAGCGTACTTCCGGTCGATTTCCTGCTCGTAGTAAGTGGCCATCTCGAAATAATCGGGGGCAATGGATTCGAGCAGGTTCGCCTCGCGCTGTTGCGCGGAGGTGCGCAGGCCGATTTCGCGGCCCAGGAAACCACCCGTTATTAATAACAGCACGACGGCGGCGGCAAGCCTGAGCCATACTTTGCGGGGGCGTTTGGGCTGGTTGAGCGTGTGCATGGGCGCGGGGCCGGCGGCCCCGCCGCCGGTGGTGCGTTGTTTATTTTCGAGGTCCTGTTCGATGCGCTGCCAGAGGCCGAGGCCCGGTCGCTCGTCATCGAAGTCGGGCCGGTTGTCGCGGATAAAATCCTCCAGTTGGTTAGTAGACATGGTTTGAATGGTTTATGATAAACGATCGGAAGCTGGATCGGAAGTGTAGTAGTGAGAAGAAGCGTGAATCAGGCGGCCAGTAACTGACGTAAACGTTTTTTTGCCCGGTGGTACTGTGATTTGGACGTGGCGGTGGAAATATTGAGGATCTGACCGATTTCCTCGTGGTCGTAGCCCTCGAACAGGTAGAGCGAGAGCACCACCCGGTAACCGTCGGGCAACTTTTGCACGGCGATTTTAATGGCGGCTACGTCCAATTCGGGGTCGGTGCCGCTGTCGGTTTCTTCCTCAACCATCTCCTCGCCGTGCTCGAACACCCGGAACTCTTCGGTCAGTAACCGGCGGCGTTTCAGGTGGTCGATACATTTATTAATCACTACCCGTTTGATCCACGCCCCGATGGACGATTCAAAATTGAAGGTGTCGATCTTGGCGTAGATGTCCACGAAAGCCACCTGTAGTACGTCTTCCGCGTCGTGGGCATTGCGCACCATCCGCAGGCAAACATTGTACATAGCCCGGCCATACAATTTGTACAGGTCGAACTGGGCGCGGCGTTCGCCGCGTTGGCAGCTTTCTACCAACGCGCGGTGAGTGTCTCCGTAGTTGGTCCGCTCAACAGGCATACGTAAAAGAGTGAGTGAGTTGGAATGTCCCAAGGTGCGTCATTATAGTGAATATCCGTTAGTGGCCGCAGTCAATGGTAGAGACGAGGCGGGAAAGGAAGGGTTGCACGGGGGTGGCTGCGCCCGTACTTTACCGGCGGTGATCGTCGCAAGCTCCTCGGAGGTTATATTTTGGTACAAGCCTACGCGTACAAGGGGGGCTGCGCCCCCGGCGTTTATAGGTAATGTGCGATGTTTGATGTTTAGATTGAACCAGCCGGCCTTTTTACCCAAATCTGTCCCGTCCGGCGCAACCGGTACGGCACTGGGGCGTATTAACCCCCGATCAACCAACCACGCGATTCTATGTCTCAGCTTTCCCGCCCCCGCCGCAACCGTAGTTCCGCCGCCGTACGATCGCTGGTGCGGGAGACGAGCCTGGAGCCGGGGCATCTGGTGCAACCGCTGTTTCTCGCCTACCAGCCCGAACTGCGGCTGCCCATCGAAAGCCTGCCGGGGCAGTACCGGCTGGGGCTGGAGGAACTACTCAAAGAAGTGGCCGCTTGCCGGCAGGTAGGCATTCAGGCTTTCATGCTCTTCCCCGCCGTGCCGGAGGAATACAAGGACAAAACCGGCACCTACGCGACTAACCCGGATAATTTTTACCTGGCCGCCGCCCGCCGCCTGAAAGAAACGTTCCCCGATATTTGTCTGATCAGCGACGTGGCACTGGACCCCTACAGCATCGACGGCCACGACGGCGTGGTACGCAACGGTCAGATCGACAACGAGGAGACCCTGCCGCTACTGGGGGCCATGGCCGTGGCGCAAGCCGCCGCCGGGTTCGACATCATCGGCCCCAGCGACATGATGGACGGCCGCGTGCGCCGCATTCGCGAGGACCTGGACCGGGCGGGCTACTACGGTACCGCCATCATGAGTTATACCGCCAAATATGCCAGTGCTTTCTACGGCCCCTTCCGCGACGCACTGGACAGTGCCCCCCGCATGGATGCCGAAATCCCCGGCGATAAGAAAACCTACCAGATGGACCCCGCCAACCGCCGCGAGGCCCTGCGCGAAGCCCGCCTGGACGAGGCCGAGGGGGCCGACTACCTGATGATCAAACCGGCCCTGAATTACCTCGACGTCATTTACCAATTGCGGCAGCTTTCCGACCTTCCCATCGCGGCCTACCACGTGAGCGGGGAATGCGCCATGGTGCTGGCCGCCGCCCGCGCGGGCTGGCTGGACTACCAGACCGCCGCTACCGAAGCACTGACCTGCATCCGCCGGGCCGGGGCCGATGTGATCATCACCTATTTTGCCAAGGATTACGCGAGTTGGTACCAGCAGGAGCGGATGGCCGGGCTGCCGCTATAAGCGACTCAGCCCCGCCTTGGCCTGCAAGTGCAGACCGGTGGCGTACTCGGACGGCTCCAGTGTCAGGCAACGCTCGAAGTAGCGGCGGGCCTGCACGGTGCGGCCGCGCCCTTCCTCGACCAGGCCGGCCTGCAGGGCCGCGCTGCACGCGAAGTGGCGGGCGGAGGCGGTGCCGTCGCTTACCGTGCGCTCGTAAAAAGCCAGGGCGGCGGTCAATTCCTTCAATCCGTGCAACACCCGGCCGGTGCGGTAGTAATATTCCAACTGCTCCTCTTTTTTCAGTTCGGCCGGGTCGGTGGCATCCAGCACGGCCCGGGCGCGGGTGAAGTAGCCGCCGTCGAAGAGCAGGCGGGCCTTTAGTAGATCCAGGTTGGGGCAGTTCGGCGCGTTCGGCTTCGCGCAGGGCGCTCTCATCGCCGCCGGCGGCGGTGGTGCCGCTGCCGGTTACCCGGGCCATCTGCTTGCGGTAGGCCGCCTCATCTCCGTCGATCAATTCGGCCCAGGCGAGTTTTTGGCGGGCCTCTTTTGCAAAATGCTTCCCTCGCCAGCGGGCCAGAAAGGAGACGAAATAGACTTGCGATCCGCTATCCAGCCGCCGCAGGCGGGCGGTGCCCTGCATGAAGTCGAGGTAGGGAAAATCGGCGGTCGTGCGGTCGCGGGGCTGTTGGGACAGCAGTTTGATCGCGGCATCGTTGTGGTTGCTCCGCAGGGCCACGTTGGCGCGTACGAAACAGTGCAGTTTATTGGTGGCGGGTTGTAGGTCCAAGCGGCTCACGGTTTGCCAGGCGGCTTCGGGCTGGTTGTCGAGGTGAAGTTGGAGGAAGGCATAGAGTACGGCCGTTTCGCGGTAGAAAGGGCTGTTGCGGTCCAGCAGGGCGCGTTCCAGTTCGCGTTTACCTTCGGGCACCGAGCCGCTCAAGCTGCTGAATAATTCCACGCCCCACCGAAACTGGTCGGGTACCGCGCCCACGGCGGCGTGGATGAGGCCGAGGTCTTTGTAGTTGAGCAAAAAATCGGGGTGTTCGGCCTGGTTGGCCCGCAGTAGTTTGTGGGCCTTATTTACTTCCCGGAAAGCAGGATAATACGACTCGAACCGAATACGCACCAGTGCCCAGTGCAGGCGGGCTTCAGCCTGGGTATAACGGTGGTAGGGCGAGGCGGGGTCGATCTCCGCCAGCCGCTCCAGGCGGCGTTCGTGGCGGGGGGCCAGGCGGTTGAACAATTGCTCGTCCTCGCTAAGGTAGAGACGGAAAAAATCGAGGTAGCTTTCCAGGTGTTCGGCCACCCGGTTATCGGGGTCGGTCAGACGCAGGGCGTCGATGCGGGCGGCACTGCCTTCCAGGTCCAGGCGGAGGATGGATTCGTAGATGCTTTTCGCGGCGGGGGTGAAGGCGTAGGTGGCGGCGGAAGTGGTTCCACCATAAATTACCAGCAACAGTACCGCTACGAGACGAGCAGTTTGATAAATCGCGCGGAAAGGTGTAGCAAAGTAGTTGGCCATTACACGAAATCAAACGATAAAACCAGGTAGTTCGCGTGAGGTGCCCGGAGGGGGTCCGCGTAGCGGCAGTGCGCAGCACCGAGCGTTAGCGAAGCCCGGAGGGGACCGACCCCGGCGTTAGCCGGGGACACGCCCAAAACACGACCGCCGCGATACCCAGGCATCGCGGCGGTCGAAAACAAGGCGTTCAGGGAAAAAGCAATTAAGCTTCCACGGCCTCGTCCACTTCGTCGGCTTCGGTCAGGATGGTGTCGTCCACCAGCACGCGGCCGCAGTGTTCGCAGGCGATGATTTTTTTGCGCTGGTTGATTTCCAGCTGCTGCTGGGGCGGGATGGCATTGAAGCATCCGCCGCACGAGTTGCGCTCGATGGTCACCACGGCCAGGCCGTTGCGGTAGTTGGTGCGTACCTTATCGTACGATTTGATCAGGCGGTCTTCCACCAGTTTGCGGGCCTTTTCGGATTCCTTGCGCAGTTTGCGCTCCTCCTTTTCGGTCTTCGCAATAATTTTTTCCAGCTCCACGCGCTTGGTGGCCAGATTCTTCTGCTTCTCCACCAGCCGCTCTTCGGTGCCGGCCAGGGTTTCCTGCTTTACTTCCAGATCGCGGCGCGAGTTGTTGATCTTTTTGTTCGACAACTGAATCTCCAGCCGCTGCATTTCGGTCTCCTTCAGCAGGGCCTCGTACTCGCGATTGTTCTTCACGTTATCCATCTGTCCCTCGTAGCGGACGATGAGCGAATTGGCCTGGTCGATGTTGGCATCATGGCTGCTCATCTCGCTTTTCAACTCGTCCACGTGCCCCTTCAGGCGGTTGATCCGGGTCTCCAGGCCCACTATTTCGTCCTCCAGGTCACTCACCTCAATCGGCAGTTCTCCCTTCAGCACTTCCAGTTCATCCAGCTTACTGTCAATCAGTTGCAACTGATACAGTTCGCGCAGTTTATCCGCTATCGGCTTTTCCGTTTGCACCATCTCTACGTAAAATTTTATGTTCTTTCCAGTCGGGGCCGTTCGCGGGTTTACGTTCGCGGTTTGCCCGGATAGTAAACAGGATTAGTGCTCCTATCGGTCGAAAGGACCGCAAAGGTAGTGTATTTTTCCTGGATTATTTCCTGCAACAGCCCAACCGTAAACTGCTCGCTCTCAAAGTGTCCGATGTCGATGATCAGTATCTCGCCGTCGGCATCGAAGAACTCGTGGTACTTATAGTCGGCCGTCACGAATGCATCGGCCCCGGCGCGCTTGGCGGCCGGCAGCAAAAAACTGCCCGACCCGCCCGCCACGGCCACGCGCCGCACCGGCCGGTTCAGCAGCGCGGTGTGGCGCACGCCCTGCGCGCCCATGCGCTCGCTTACGTGTTCCAGCAATTCAGATTCACTCATGTCGGCGGGTAAATTTCCCACTGCTCCCGCGCCCACGTTTGGGTCGGCGGCGTCTTTTTGCGCCAGCACCCGCACCTCCTCCAGCCCCAGCCGCCGGGCAATCCGCTCGTTCACGCCCCGCCGCAGCACGTTGTCCAGATTGGTATGAATGGCGTAAATCGCCACGTCATTTTTGATCGCTTTGATGATGGTGCGCTCCACGTAATTGCTGCCGTTGATCCGCTTCAGCCCCCGAAAAACGATCGGGTGGTGGGCTAAAATCAGGTTACAACCCCGCTCCACGGCCTCGTCCACCGTCGTTTCCAGGCAATCCAGACTTGTCAGCACGCCGGTCACCTCCCAGTCCGGCGAACCGGTAATCAGGCCGGCATTATCGTAGCTCTCCTGCAGGTGCAGCGGGGCAATCGTCTCCAGATAATCGGTCACTTCTCGGATGGCAACGGGCATGGGCGGGGGCGTATTTTGTCCGGCAAAGGTAGTCGTTTGCTTTTTGGGCGTGCCGCCTCGGCTATCGCCTCGCCGTCGGTCCCTTCCCGGCTCCCTGTCGGTCGGTGCTGCGCACCGGGCGGCAAGCCGCCCGCCGTCCAGGCACCTCACGCGGGGACTAAGGAATGAGGGAATGAAGGATGGATGGAATGAGGGAATAGAGGAATGAAGGAAAGGTAACAAGGACTGAAGAATGAGAGAAATGAGCAATTGCAGGTTCTACTTCCCACTCCTCCCTTCGGGGGGGCGGGCGGGGGCACTTGCAAAACCGCCCGCCACCCCCTATCTTTGCCAAATCCGGCCTTACTACCGTTTCGTTTTAGCTGTCCTTATATATACACTTGCCGGATCCAACTTGCCCGGGATCAATTTTCGGGCACCTACTTTCCGTTTCATGGGGTCATCCGCCCTCCTGTACCGCATCGCGCTCACCCGGGTGCCTAATGTCGGTCCCATCACCAGTCGCACGCTCATCAGTTACTGCGGGGGTGCCGAAGCAGTATTTCAGGCTTCCGTGCGAGAACTGTGCAAAATTCCCGGCATCAACCAGGTTACCGCCCGCGCCATTCAGCAACCCGAACCGTTGCGGGAAGCCGAACGCGAACTGACCTTCACCGACCGCCACGATATTCGGGTCATCTCCTACCTCGACCCCGACTATCCGGCGCGCCTGCGCAACTACCCCGCTGCCCCTACCCTGTTCTACTACCGGGGCGAGGCCGATCTGAATGCCGTGCGCACCATCGCCGTGGTAGGTACCCGCCAGATGAAGGATTACGGTGCCCGCCACACGCAACGCATTATTGCCGAACTGCAGCCCTACGCACCCCTCGTCATCAGCGGCCTGGCCTTCGGCGTGGACGGTGCCGCCCACCGCCAGTGCCTGGCCCAAAACCTGCCCACCCTGGGGGTCATGGGCAGCGGCATGCAACACATCTACCCCGCCGCCCACCGCGATCTGGCCCGCCGCATGGTAGAAGCCGGCGGCGGCCTGCTCACCGAATACCCGAGTTGGAGCAGCCCCGACCGCGAGCACTTCCCCGCCCGCAACCGGATCGTGGCCATGCTTTCCGATGCCATCGTAGTTATTCAAACCGCACGTAAGGGCGGCTCCATTATCACCGCTCAAATGGGGAACGAGTACAAAAAAATCGTCTTCGCCCTCCCCGGCCGCGCCGATGACTCACTGAGCGACGGCTGCAACTGGCTCATCAAAACCGACCGCGCCCGCCTCATCCAGTCCGCCGAAGACATCGTGCACCACCTCAAGTGGCAGCAAACCACCGACGAACCCAAGCAGGCCCGCCTTTTCGCCGATCTCTCCCTCCCCGAACAGGCCGTAATCGACCTCCTGCCGATGGAAGCCGGCCAGGGCGTTTCGGTCGATGAGATGTCCTATCGCCTGCAAACCGATGCCAATCAGTTGGCCTCGCTCCTGCTGCAAATGGAATGCAAGGATTTGATCCGCGCCCTGCCGGGTAACCGTTACGGGCTGGCATAAACACTCCCTGAGACTTAATCCTTGAATTCCACTACCTCGATGTCCTTCACCTCTTCCTCGAACCAGACGAGGGGGGAAGGATTCTTGTCACCGGTAGAGGTATCGCTTTTGAAGAAGAGGTAGTACAATTGCCAGTAATCTCCCATGCGCTCCCGCAGGCTGCGCAGGCGCGCCTCGGCGTCGCTGATGCGCCGGTAAAGGTGGCGCAACCGCCAGACGTAGTAGGCTTCGTCGTGCAGTTCCACCAGGTTGAGGAGCAACGCATCGTCGATGTAACGGGCCAGGAAGTTGCGGGCGTAGATGGAATGGTGCTTGGTCCAGTCGCGGGGATTACTCTTATCCTCCACATTTTTGAACGTATCGTGGACGAAGGTAACCAGGCGCAGTTTCCGGCGTTCTTCGGCGGAGATAGGCAGGCGGTCGACATTTTCGTTCACCTCCTGGATGTGGCGCCAGATCGCTCCTTCGGGATGACCGTAGCGCGGCGTACCCCACATAAGGCCCTCACGAAACTCGGGGTCCCGCAGGAAAGCCCGCTCCAGGTCGTTCTCGGGCCGCAGTAATTCGTCGAAGTCTAATTCGGGCAATGGTCAATGGTCAGGTTAAATGTGCGACAAAGTTAGCAGGAATGCCCGGATGATTATCGGTCAACGAAGAAATGCCGAAACCGCTACCGGACAAAACCGTTATCTTGAAACCATGAAGCTATTCCTTTACCTCCTCATCGCCGCTCTGCTGGGTGGAATTGTCGCTACCGTCATTGTAAAAAAGTTCTCCCCCGAATCGGCTGCCACCCAGCGGCTGGGTCCGGCTTACCTGCGCACGGGTTTTCCCACCCTGGTAAACCGATCCGCCGGGGGAGATAGCAACCTGACCGTTACGCCGCCTAACTTTGATTTCCGGGCCGCCGCACGGTTGGCCACGCCGGCCGTGGTTCACATCAGTGCCCGCGAGGGCAAGGCTCCCGCCGGTGACGACCCGCTGGCGGAACTGTTCGGCGGCGGCACCGACCCCTTCGAGCGCGGCGGCTCCGGTTCGGGGGTCATTTATACGAATGACGGCTACATCGTCACCAATTACCACGTAGTCGAGGGGGCGGGCCGCCTCCAGGTAACGTTGTTCGATAACCGTACCTTCCGCGCCGCAGTGATCGGCAAGGACGAAAAATCCGACCTCGCCGTCATCAAGATCGAAGCGACCGATCTGCCCACCCTCGCCTACGCCGATTCCGATGCCGCCGAGATCGGTGAATGGGTGCTGGCCGTCGGCAATCCGCTCGATCTCACCAGCACCGTCACCGCCGGTATCATTAGTGCCAAGGGTCGCAGCCTGCGTCTCCTGAGCCAGCGCGATGCCATCGAGTCCTTCATCCAGACGGATGCGGCCGTCAACCCCGGCAATAGTGGAGGTGCCTTGGTCGACGCCTCCGGCCGCTTACTCGGCATCAATACGGCCATCGCCACCCGCACCGGCTTGTTTCAGGGTTACAGCTTTGCCATTCCCGTCAACCTCGTTCGCCGTATTGTGGATGATATCGTGAAAACCGGCAGCTACCAGCGGGCCTTTCTCGGGGTAGAGATATATCCCCTCAATGCCCGCGAGGCCCGCCGCCTCGACGTGCCCATTACCCAGGGCGTGGTAATCGACCGCGTCAGCAGCGGCGGCTCCGCCGACCGCGCCGGCCTGCGCCAGAATGACATCATTCTCCAGGTCGATACCCGCCCCATCCTCGACCTACCCGATCTTACGGAAATTATCGGCCGTACCCGCGTCGACGATCGGGTCCGCCTCCGCATTTTCCGGGAAGGGAAGGAGAAAGAGGTTGTGGTACGGATGTATGGGATGGAGGAGTGAAAAAGCCTTTGGGGGTATCCCTGGTTGACACGCACTCCAATTACTACGGCAAGGGAAAAGCAAATATCAATGTCAGTGGTGATTCGGTTCAGAAGAGCCACGCCGCTAGGTTTGCTGATTTGAAATCTGGAAATTAATCCTTTGTCCGTTTCTAAAAAAGCAGTGCTTTTTGAAGAAATAATGTAGCTAATATATTAGTTAATTTTACCATAAAATCTTATTTTTGGCTAAAATATTAGCCAAGATGTCTAGATACAGTGTGGTAAAATTACCCTCCGATCATTTGCGTCAGACGGCCGACCGGCACCGTCAGTTGCGGCGTGAGCGGGGGTGGTCGCAGGTTGAAATGGCCGAACGCTCAGGAGTATCCCTGGGTAGTTTGAAGCGATTTGAGCAGACCGGGCAGATCGCTTTTGTCTCCCTTCTACAATTGGCGCATGTACTCGGCCGGCTCGATGATTTTGATCCGCTTCTCCGGCCGCTGGAAGACCCAGACCGAATCAACCGCCTTTTCGATGGTGAAATACCTCTGACATGACGCCCATCCAACGCCTTGGTGTTTGTCTCGATCTAGAGGGTAGCATCAATAAAATAGGTGAACTGGCCCGTGATGGTCGCCGCATTTATTTTCGCTACGACCCCGCTTTCTTAGCTACCAACCTGAATCTTTCTCCCTTTAAGCTAAAATGGACCGATTATCCTCAGCTGCCGAATACCCAAATTTTCGATGGTCTATTTGGGGTATTCAATGATTCCCTACCCGATGGCTGGGGTCGCCTGCTGCTGGACCGTTCCCTAACTCAGCGTGGTGTCGACCTGAATCAAATCGGTCCACTGGACCGGCTTGCTCACGTGGGTGCGAGCGGCCTGGGGGCACTCACCTACTACCCGATCCAGCCGGCCACTGCTCCGCAGCCAACCGATATTTCCCTGGATCACTTGGCGGGGGCGGCCGCCCAGGTTTTACAGGGCGAATCCGCCGTTGCGGACGTAGCGGAATTGCTAATCCTGAACGGTTCATCGGGCGGTGCCCGTCCGAAAATTCTGGTCGGCTATCAGCCGGCTACCGGCAGCCTGATACCTGATGCCCCGGTGCTTCCCGCCGGTTACGAACACTGGCTGATCAAATTTTCCGCTTTGGGCGACAATGCCGAAGCCGCAGAAATCGAACTGGCTTACTACCGCATGGCGCGAGCCGCCGGATTGGAGATGAGCGAGTGCCGGCTATTTAGCGGTGCCGGCGGCAACAATTATTTCGGCACCCGCCGCTTCGATCTGGGTCCGAGCGGACGATTACACCTACATTCGGCGGCGGGCTTGCTTCAAGACAACTTCCGCCTTAGCAACCTCGATTATGGTCACCTGATGGATGCAGCCTTCCGTTTGCAACAGCGCGTGGCGGGCTACGAAAGCATGTTCCGGCTGGCCGCCTTTAATGTCTTCGCGCACAACCGCGACGACCACAGCAAAAATGTCAGTTTTCTCATGGATGAGTCGGGCTGGCGACCCGCCCCCGCCTACGATCTCACCTTTTCGCGTTCCAGCCACGGTTATCACAGTACTACCGTTGCCGGCGAGGGCCGTGCCCCCGGAACGGCCCACTTACTAAAATTGGCCCAAATTTTTGTTCTAAAAAATGCCGATCAACTAATCGATGAAGTGCGCACGGCGGTAGCCCGCTGGCCGGACCTGGCTGCCGAGAGCGGGGTGAGCAAAGCGACCATCAACGTGATCGGGAAAGTATTTCGCTCGATCAACTGAATCATCGACTAAACTGACGATCAATCGCATCTTCTCACTTGTAATTCACCTGGTGGACCAACCTGTAAGTATCGTTATTTGAAATCGCCGAATTTTGGTTCCAGGCGAGACGCGGAAACCTCGTGAGCTACAAAAATTCTTCCTTAGACATTGCTTTTGGGAGGCAACAACAAGATCTGGAGGCAACGGTATTTACGGACCGACTTCTCGCAACTAACCTTCAACGCAAAAAGCCCCGTCACTTTCGTGACGGGGCTTCTGCGAAGTAGACCTACTAGGACTCGAACCTAGAACGACAGAACCAAAATCTGCTGTGTTACCAATTACACCATAGGTCTGAAGCGAGAAAGAATTCTCGTTTGCGGCTGCAAATATAAGACGCTTGTGCGAACCTAACAAGAAGGGCAGCGCAAAAAGTTTCCGGAGCGAAAAAATTTGGATTCGACAGTTAGCTCTGGAGCAGGTTTAAAACGGCCTCCACTACATCTTCCACTTGGGGTTTGGCGGCGTAGTTGCCGTCATCGCCGTAGGCAGTGCGGTGCGCGGCGGCGGTCAGGCAACGGGGCGGGGCATCGAGAAAACGATAGCCGTTCTGGACCTGGAGTACCTGATGGAGGAGGTAACCCGAGCCGCCGCCGGGAACGTCCTCGTCCACGATCAGCAGCCGGCCGGTGCGGCGCAGGCCGGCGACGGTTGCAGCGGCGCGGTCGAACGGGAGCAGGGTTTGCGCGTCGATCAGTTCGACGGAAATATTTTCGGCGGCCAACAGATCGGCGGCCTCCCGGCAAATACGGACGCAGGCGCCATAGGTGAGGACCGTAATATCGGTTCCGGGGCGAATCACCTCTACCTCACCCAGCGGCACGCGCAAATCGATCAGATTGGTGGGCAACCGTTCTTTTTGGCGGTAGCCGTTTAGCACTTCGATCACCAGGCCGGGGTCGTCGCCGTCGAGTAGGGTATTGTAGAGGCCCACTGCGCGCACCGCGTCGCGGGGCACACAGATATGGATTCCCCGCAGGCTGCCTAGCAATACACCCATGGGTGAGCCGCTGTGCCAGACTCCTTCCAGCCGGTGTCCGCGACTACGAACAATTAGGGGTGCCGCTTGCTTGCCGGCCGTACGCCAACGCAGGGTGGCCAGATCGTCGGAAAGAGGACTGAGGGCGTAAATCAGGTAGTCGAGGTACTGAATTTCGGCAATCGGCCGCAGTCCCCGCATCGCCATCCCGATACCCTGCCCGATGATGGTCCATTCCCGGATACCGGAGTCGAAGACGCGCTCGGCCCCGTGCTTGTTCTGCATTCCGGCAAACCCCTGATTGACATCGCCGATGCGACCCACATCCTCGCCGAAGGCAAAAAGGTCGGGGCGGGCGGTCAGTTGGGCATCGAAGTAACGGTTAAGGATTTCGTGGGCGGGCAGGTGGGGCGCAGCGGGTTCGTATACGGGTGCGCAAGCAAGGACCCGCAGGGGCGAGCGGGGCGTCTGGCTGTAGAGATGCGTGGATTGGCGGGCGGTCAGTTCGGTGGTTTGCCGGTCGATGAACCGTTGCAGGGCGGCGGGGCAATCGGCGTCTCCGAGCAGCAAACGCAGCCGGCGGGCGGTGGAGATACATAAAGAGCGGGCCGGAGCGGCATCCGCGTTCAATTCCTTCACCAGGGCATCCAGACCGCTCGGAGTCCCATTCAGGTTGGGAAATTCGGCGATGATTTGCTGTAACTCGGCGCGGCATTTCAGCAGCGGCTTACGAAAGTTGTCCCAGGCCCGCTTGCGGGCTTCTTTCGCATCGGCGGCGGCCCGCTTTTCCACGGCCGTGAGTTCCTCGGCGTCCGAATGATCGGTGGCAAGCAGCCAGTGGCGGAACTGGCGGTTGCAATCGTATTCCCGCTCCCAGGCGAGCCGCTCCCGGCTCTTATAGCGCTCGTGGCTGCCGGAAGTGGAGTGCCCCTGCGGTTGGGTCAACTCGGTCACGTGAAACAGTACCGGCCGGTGCCGTCGGCGGCAAATTTTGATCCCCGTTTGGTAGGCTGACCGCAGGGCGGGATAGTCCCAGCCGTTAACGGCGACAATATCGATACCCGCCGCCTCCTCGGTGGCCTGCATCCCGGCCAAAGCCTCACTGATGGAACCTTTGACCGTTTGGTCACTGACGGGCACCGAGATCCCGTAGCCGTCGTCGGCTACCGATACCGCCAGCGGCACCTGAAGTACTCCGGCGGCATTCATGGCTTCCCAGAACGGACCTTCGGAGGTAGACCCGTCGCCGATGCAGAGGTGGCAGACTTCGTTTCCGTTGTCGCTGTGCCCGGCAGCGAGGCGGTCGTTTTGGGCCGCGCGGTATTTTTTGGAGGCGAAGGCCAGCCCCAGCCCGCGCGCCATTTGCCCGCCGGTGGTAGAGATGTCGGAGGATAGGTTAACGTCCTCTAGCAGGTCCAGCCACTCACCCCGCTCGTTCACGGTCGGCGTGGCATGGTGGTTATTCATCTGCCGCCCGGCACTGAAGGGGTCGTTTTCCGTATCGGCATAGAGTTGGGCCAGTAAGTCTTCGGGGGTGCAGAGGTCCAGGGCCAGTAAAAAAGTATGGCCCCGGTAGTAGTCGGCCCGCCAGTCGCCGGGCTGAACGGATTTGGCCATCGCGATCTGGTAGAGTTCTTTGCCGTCGTCGGAAACGCCGAATTTTGCGCGGCCGGTTAGCACGTCCTTGCGGATAATTTTACTGATCTCGCGGCTCAGGCAGCACAGGTAGTAGTCGCGCAGCAGTTCGGCGCGGTCGTAGGTAACGGCTGATGGGAGGGGCTGATTCTTCAAGGGGCGGACGGTTCCGGCGGGTGATGACGGCTTTCTTCGTGCGCGACGAGAAGGCGGCCCCCGCCGGCAATTGGTTCACCCGATAAGGTACGAAGATTTTCAGGTGCCGCAGCCCGTGGGTGAATCATTAATCCGTGAGCTAACGAAATTATGGATCGTAGAAAGGAAGAAGGCCGGCCATTTCACGCATCCGCCCGACCCCGGCCAACGCCCACCTGTATTCCTTTGACGAACGCGCCATGGAGCGGCTGATCCCCGCCTCCGTAGCCGGCCGCCGCCTGAGCGTGATGAGCAATAAATACTTCATCAAACTGCGCCTCTCGCGATTGCTGCGCTTCCTTCACTTCTCCGTCTGGTCCAGACTGGATGCGCCGGCTAACAAAGTGGCGCGTAACCCGGAGCGGCTGGTGGTAGAGATTGTGAAATGACGGTGCCCGCTTCCCACCCGCGTGAGGTGCCCGCAGGGGCGTTAGCGCACGTAGTGCCGAGCGAACAGCGAAGCCCGCAGGGGACCGGCCGGCCCGTCAGGGACGGACACGCCCCCAAGCAAAGGCCCGATCCCTTGCCTCCGGCAAACCGAGCAGGACCGTTGCCGATTTAAACATCATGCCTGACCATCCGTGCGCCGCAACCGCTGAACGACCAGCCCCAGCCCCACCACCGCCGAAACAGCCACGCACGCCGCCGCCGGCACCACGTTTTCCAGCCCGAACCGCGTGAGTAAAACCGCCGCGTTCTGATAAAACAGGAAGGCCAGCACGGCCAGCGAACCCACGTTGACCCAG
The DNA here is from genome assembly GCA_963710215.1 of Lewinellaceae bacterium. Lineage (GTDB taxonomy): Bacteria > Bacteroidota > Bacteroidia > Chitinophagales > Saprospiraceae > Neolewinella. The sequence continues at coordinate 62,765 of CAVPZP010000039.1, forward strand.
CCCGTGCTGACGTGGCGGCCGAGCAGGCGCGGATCGTTGGCGAGGTAGACGACCCCGGCGGCCAAAAAGGGGAGGAGAAAACCGTTGATGACCTGAGCGGCGAGGATGACGTAAATGATGTCGAAATGGAAGAGGGCCACCGCGAGGCCCGCCAGCAGCACGCAGCCCCAAACGAGGGTGCCCGCCCAGTGGGTTTCGCGCCAATCGAACAGCTCGCGCCCACCCGCGGCGGCCGCCAGCGGGGCGGTGAGGGCCGAGCTGAACCCGGCGGCGCACAGGCCGATGCCCAGAAAAAGCGGGCCGGCCAGACCGGCCGCCTGCCGAAGTACGCCGGCCAACTGATCGAAAGAATCAAACTCGGCCAGTTGCCGGCCGGTGAGTAGAACGGCCAGCGTAACCACGCCGCCCAGGGCGAAGGAAAGGGCCAGCCCACGGCGCATGGCCCCCAGTTGCTGACCGCGCCCCAGGCGCAGGGCCAGAAAAAAGTTATACGGCACGATGGTGGTGCCGGCCAGTGCCAGCATATTGAAAGCACTCAGATCGGGCACCGTTTCGGGCGGCGGCTGCGCCGCCGGACCCACCAGGGCCGTGAAGATAAAGGTGATGCCCATGAGAATGACCAGCCGACTCATGAGGCGGCCGATGCCGCTGGTACCGCCCCAAAATAGCAGTGCGCCAATGAGCACGGCTGCGGGCACCAGCATCCAGGCGGGGATGCCGGCGGCAAACAGGCGCAGACCCGCCAGCCCGCCCAGCAGGTTGCCTGCCTGGTAGGCCGCGCAGCCGACGAAGAGGCCGCCGAAAACGAGGAGGCGCAGTAAAAAACCGCCGCCGGAGCGGCCCAACAGTTCGGTCAATGACCGGTTGCCGACCAGGCTGATGCGCGCCGCAGCCTCCAGCAGCAGGTAGCCGCCCAGCAGGGCGGCGGCCAGCACGGGCACGTAATACCAGCCGCCGGCCGCCCCCACGCGGGTGGCCGTGGTGACGGTGCCCGGGCCGATGAAAGCAGCGGCAATAATGGACCAAATGACGGAAGAACGGGTGCCGGGAAGAGACATGGACGGTATGGTGGTGAAAGGCGAAAGATAGCTTTTTAGCCCCGTCCGGTCTCCTTGCACATTTAGTTGACCTTTTTACAGAATACGCGCTAGCCGCTGGTTTACAGTTAATTAAGCAGCACAAAGTGTCGTTTCAGGTGGCACCGGCGGTCACCAAACAGGCGAAATTTGGTTATCCCTGACCTTTAAATGTACCTTTGCCCTTCATTCGTGAACCAAACGAAGACTACTCTATGTCCAACATTGCAGAACGCGTAAATAAGATCATCGTCGATAAGCTCGGCGTTGACGAAAGCGAGGTAACTCGCGAGGCCAGCTTCCAGAACGATCTGGGTGCCGATTCACTCGATACGGTGGAACTCATCATGGAATTCGAAAAGGAATTCAACCTGAGCATTCCCGACGAGCAAGCCGAAAACATTCAGACGGTCGGTCAGGCCGTCGACTACCTCGAAGGCCAGGTTAATTCCTAGGATTTCGGGCAAACGGTCCGTCTTCGCAAGTTGCGGGGGCGGACCGTTTTTATCCCTGAAGCTTGCCGGCTACGTGTAGCGGTGGGCTTTTGTTTTATGGGTCCATCCCCGGCCTTTGGGGCCGGGGTCGCTGTGCTACCCGGCTCGCTGTTCGCTCGGCCCGCCGCCCGAAAAGGTGGTTCGGCAAAGCCGGCTTTGTTGCCGGGCGGCGGTCTGTCCTCCTGCGTCGGCCACCGGTTGGCAGCGCTTGTCCGTTGGAAAATGGGGGTGAACGGTTGTTTTTCCCTAAATTTGTCGCATCATTAGTAAGTAGGTCCAACGGTTGGGCCGGGCCGCCCGCCGTCAATTGTTTTGCGGGCGAGCTTAACTGTCGTTTTAATCCTGGTTTATGCAGCGAGTCGTCATTACGGGTATCGGGGCCGTTACGCCCATCGGTAATAATGTAGCCGAATATACGGCCGGCCTGCGGGCGGGTCGCAACGGTGCCGCGCCCATCACGCAGTTTGACGCCGCGAATTTCAAGACTCAGTTCGCCTGTGAGGTGAAAGATCTGGACGCGGAAACCGTGCTGGACAAGCGGGAAATCCGCCGGCTGGACCGCTATGCGGTGCTGGCCCTGGTATCCGCTCACGAGGCCATGCAAATGGCCGGGCTGCTGGAGGAAGGCTCGTTCGACCAGGACCGCGCCGGCGTTATTTTTGCTTCCGGAATCGGCGGTCTCACCTCGCTGGAAAAAGAAATCGAGGACTACACCAACGGCGATGGCACGCCGCGCTACAACCCTTTCATGATTCCCAAGATGATCGGGAACATGGGCGCCGGGCATATTTCCATGCAGTTCAACCTGCGCGGACCCAGTTTCGGCACCGTATCCGCCTGTGCTTCGGCCGGGCACGCCCTGGGGGTTGCCTGCGACGACATTCGCCTGGGCCGCGCCGACATCATGCTGGCCGGCGGCTCCGAGGCCGTTATCAATAAGGTCGCTATCGGTGGGTTCAACTCCATGAAAGCACTTTCTACCCGCAACGACGATTACGCCACCGCCTCCCGGCCCTACGATGCCGACCGCGAAGGTTTCGTGCTGGGCGAAGGTGCGGGTACGTTCGTACTCGAGTCACTGGAACACGCCCAGGCCCGGGGTGCGACCATTCTGGCCGAGGTTATCGGCTACGCCGCTTCCAGCGACGCCTACCACATATCAGCTCCCCACCCCGAGGGTATCGGTGCCCGCAACGTCATGGTCAATGCCATGAAGTATGCCGGTATCGACGCCGCCGAGGTGGATTACATCAATACTCACGGAACCTCTACCCCACTGGGCGACGTGGCCGAACTGAAAGCCATCCAACAGGCTTTCGGCGACCACGTTTATGACCTCAGCATTAGCTCGACTAAAAGCATGACCGGCCACCTGTTGGGGGCCGCCGCTGCGATCGAAGCCATTGCCTGCGTCATTGCCATCCGGGAAGGCTTCGTACCACCGACCATCAATCACTTTACTGACGACCCCGCCATCGATTCGCGTCTGGACCTCACCTTTAACGAGGCCCGCGAGAAGGAGATCAACGTGGCCGTCAGTAATACCTTTGGTTTCGGGGGACACAATTCCGCCGCCGTTTTCCGAAAATTTATCGCCTAGTTCATTTCTGCCGCCGACGGACGATCGGGAAGCACCGCGCTTGAATAAAAGCGGTGCTTCCGGGCCGTTTCCGGCAACCTCCCCGCGCTGCTGAATAAAGGTTTTTTTGCCCTCGGATTAAGGTCGGCCTCACTCTAAACGGCCCGACGTGATTACCTGGATCTTGCGTATTTATTACCGCTACTTTTCTGCCCAGAAAGACTTCGTTCGTCAACTGCGCCCCCTGCTGGGTTTTACCCCGACGAAACTTTTTTATTTCCGGCTCGCCTTCGCGCACAAGTCGAGTAACAACGATAAGGACGCCTACGCGCCCCAGAACAACGAACGCCTGGAATACCTGGGCGACGCCGTACTGGGAACCATCGTGGCGGAATACCTCTTCAAAAAGTACCCGAAAGCAGACGAGGGATTCCTGACCAAAATGCGCTCGAAGATCGTCAAGCGCAAGTCCCTCAACGATATCGGCGAGCGGATGCACCTGGACGACATGCTGCAGGAGTTCAACAATACGCGCATCAGTAAATCCATGCTAGGTAATGCGGTGGAAGCCCTGGTGGGTGCCGTATATATGGAGCGCGGCTACGAAAAAACCAAGCGGTTTATCATCAAACGAATGCTGCGCAACCACGTGGACGTTCACGAATTGGAAACCTACGACGATAATTATAAGAGCCAATTGCTGGAACACTGCCAGAAGAACGGCAGCCAGGTCGGCTACCGCGTCGTCAACCGCTACAAGGCCGATAAGCGTGACCGCTTCAAAGTGGCCGTACTAATCGACGGACAGGAAGTGGCCCACGGTGACGACTACAACAAGAAGAGTGCCGAACAGGCGGCCTCCCACCGTGCCCTGAAGCAGCTGGGTATTGCGACGACCAAGAAGAAATCCGAGGGCGAGTCCGACCGCCGGGGCCGCAAAGGAAAGCGCGGCCGCAACCGCGATGACGATAGTAATTCCGGTGACGAAAACCGCTCTTCACGCGGCCGCGGTGGTAACCGTCAGCGTCCCTCACGTGGGGGTGACCGCGATGCCCGGGCGAAAGACCGGCAGCGGGATAATCGTTCGGATGACAAGTCAGGTAGTAACCGATCTGACCGGAACGATCAACCGTCGGGAGACGATGGAAAATCATCCGGCCGCGGCCGCTCGGGTCGGGGTAGTTCGAACCGCTCCGGCTCGTCGGACCAAGGCGAGGATTCCGGCAATAACAACAACCGGTCGAACGACCAACGGGACAGTCGCTCAACTAGCTCCTCCGACGACAATCGGCAGGCTGGGCGAAACGACGGCAACGATCGCCGCAACTCCAACAACCGCCGCAGCGATGATAAATCCTCGGGTAACGATCAGCGAAATGATCAGCGGCAAGAGAATAGTAACCGGAATGACAATTCGGGCCGGAACCGGAACGAGCGGAATACATCTGTCCCTGATGACAATTCCCGTAAGGAGGATAACGGCAGCAACCGGAATGAGCGGAATGACAACCGCCGGGATGGAGGTAACCGTAACGAAAATAAGCACCGTGACGATGAGCGAAACAGCGATGCCCGCGAGGAAAGCAGTAATCGCGGCAGTTCCCCACGCAGTAACGATGACTACCATACCGATGCCCGCCGGGAAGGGAAAAACAGCCACGACCGGGATGACCGCAACGAGCCGTCTTCCAGGGATGCCCGTTCCGATCGGGATCGCTCACCAAAACAACAGTCATCCAACCGGCATAGCGACTCTGCCACTGATGGTAAGCAGACCTCTGACGCTACCAACCCAAATGACGCCCCCCGCGATGGTGAATTTGCGGACAACCCGACCTTCACGCGTAAGTCATCCGCACCGGTAACCAAACCGACCGACGATTCACGGAGGGAGAATACCTCCACTACCGGCAGCGATAAGCAGCCGGAAAAGGAAGCCGATCGTCCTACCTCGCAATCCAGTCGTTCGGACGGATCTACTTCCGGTAAGCAACCGGACCGATCTTTCGATGAGGCAGAAACTTCTCCCAAGGAACGCGCCCTTGCTGCCAAGCAGTCATTGGCACCCCTGAGCGATGCGGTTTCTGACGTACCCATGAAATTCCCGGATGCGGGTCGGGGTCAGCAGCACCGTTCTTCTTCCAGTAACGCACAGCCCAAGGGTACTCCCCTGAGCGGCAGGGAAGATTTGCCGGCTAAGGCCAACGTAGTTCTGCCGGAAGAAGGTGCCGCAAACTCCAGCGAACAATCCGCGCCGGAAAAGAAGCCCACCAAGCGCCGCGCACCACGCAAAGCCGCCGCCGCCAGCGAGGAAACGTCGTCAGCGGACGGTGACGCTCAATCAGCACCGAAGTCTCGCCGCAGTTCTTCCGCAAAAAAGAAGCCGGCCACCACTAAAGAAGATGCGGCCGATAGATCCTCGCTGGAAGATATCACCCCCGCTAATGATGCCGGGAAGCAGGATAAAACGGACCAACCGGCCGCAAAGAAAAAGCGTGCACCACGGCGCAAGGCTCCCGCCAAGCCGAAACCCGCTGCGGAGGAAGGCAAATCGAACGATCAGGACTAAGCGTCCCGATAGTTCATGCAATGAGAAAGGGCTTCCCCGCAGGGAAGCCCTTTTTTCGTGATCCCGGCTGGAATCGAACCAGCGACCGGCTGCTTAGAAGGCAGCTGCTCTATCCCCTGAGCTACAGGACCATTCATGATAGCCGCAAAGATAAGGTATCCGGGGGAGGAAGGAAGTTTAGGCTGCAAAAGTTTCTGCTACTACTTTTGTAAACGATCGATGATGGCGGTGCTGGAATGACCGTCTACAAAAGGAAGCACCCGTACCTCTCCGCCGCTGGCACGAACTTCCGCAGCTCCCACGATTCGGTCGGGCTGATAGTCACCGCCCTTGACGAGTAGGTCGGGTCGGATGGTGGTGATGAGGTCGAGGGGGGTATCGGTAGCAAAGAGAACGACTACATCCACGCAGGCAAGGGAAGCGAGGAGCAGGGCGCGGGCCTCCTCGTTCATTACCGGGCGAGTGGGACCCTTGAGTCGGCGCACACTGCTGTCGGCATTGAGGCCCACCACCAAAAAATCGCCCAGTGACCGGGCCTGGGCCAGGTAAGTGAGGTGGCCCGGATGAATGAGATCGAAGACACCATTGGTGAAAACTACTTTTCTGGTTAGTAACCGCTGACCGGCTGTAAGACGGGCGGCGGCATCGGGAAGCATGATTTTGGCGGTGGTTTGAGAAATGAAGTCCATACGTGTGGGTAGCGAATGATGAAAGGTAAATCTAGCTAAAAAGGCCGGTCCCCGGGGAGGATGACAACTAATGAGCCGGTGACTAGGGTGTTACGTAAAAGCTTCTCTTCCATATCAGTGGTTTTTTGTTTGAAAGTTGTTGGAAGCAGCAACAAAAATCAACAATTCGTGCTGAAATAGTTGTATCTTAAAACGAATTGTTGTAAATTTGCTTTCGTAGCGCGGCAGCAGGAGTTGAGCTGACGCTACCGACCGGACTCTCTGATGTCCGGTACCGTATCTGAAATACCGTTGCAAAAATCTATCTTATGCAAAGTTCGCAATCCAGCGGGCCGTCATCCCGCGGCTCCGCCCACTACACCAATGCCGGGAACGGAAACAGTCAGCAGATGAACGCCAGCGATGGGTCCACGCCGGCCATTATCAACTGGTCGCTGCTGTGGAAACGGTCTTCCCGGCGGGCGGGGCAACTGTTTACCGCGCTGCGGTTTCGGGCCGGACAGACCGATTACGTAGCTCCGGCCTGGTCCAAACACTTTCGGTTTTCCTGGTTCCGGCTGGGGTTGGCAGGTATTGCGGTTTTTGTTTTTACGCAGAAGCAGATCAATTTCAGTATTCAGGTTGGTCGTAATGGGATAAAGACCGGCCAGTCGGTAGCAGCCAACGGGCAGACCGACCGGGCGGGAGTTTTGGCAACGGCCTTCGGCGGTGGTGGTGCCTCGGCCAATAAATGGGTAATCGAGACCGCCGACGTGGCAACGGTGCGGGCTTACATCAACCGCTTCCGCAAGGTGGCGATTGCCGAGCATGAAAAGTATGGCATTCCGGTAGCGGCCAATCTGGCGTTGGCCATCCGGGCCGGTCATGCGGGCACGTTAGCCGGGATTGAGCAGTCGAACAACCACTTCGGACCGGTGATGACTCGCCTGGGTGATGGAGGTGACTATCCCAGTGCCTGGGCCAATTGGCGGGCACACAGTGAAGTGATCGGCAGCAACTTCCCCCAGCTAGCCGCCCACCGCCACGACTACCGGGCCTGGTTAGATGCCCTGCCCACCGCAGGCTACCCCGGTGCCGAGCAAGCCGGTTTCCGGCGCGATCTGGATCAGATCATCCAGCAGTACCAACTCGCCAATGATTAATAAAGTCGGTCCGCATCCAGCGGGCCGCGAAGAATTTTTCTCTAAGTGGTTTTCTCCGGCCGCCCCGCTCGTAATGACGAGTTGGGGCGGTTCTTTTTGAGGCTGTTGCTTACGATGCTTACGCTAATTTGACGGGCCGGCCGCATACCCCGCGAACAAGCCGACGTTAGTGAGGCTTAACAAGCAAACCACCCCCGCCCCAATGTTTGGATTATTCGATTTTATCGCTGACCTGTCCATTTCCATTCAGTTGCTCATCTACGTTGGGGTAGCCCTGATCGGTGCTACGCTTGTTACGTTACCCGTTTTCTGGATCATTCAAAGAAACGGCGAACGGTGGGATTCAGAAACCCTGCGATCAATCCGCCGCCGGTTAAGAACGCCCGTCTTTTTTCTACTGGCTACCTTTTTCACGCTTATCCTGTGGAGGGAATATCCCAATAACGACCTCCAAATTTCGCTGCGGCCGGTTGTTACTACACTGGCCTATATTTTCGCGGCCTGGTTCCTGATCCGCTGCATTGCGGTGGGGGCCAATGCGATCCGGCACCAGTACGGCCAAAATGTGCCGAATAACTTGCAAGAGCGGAAAATTCTGACACAGTTGCAGTACCTGCAGCGGATTGCCGGTATCGTGATCGTAATTGTGGCTATCTCGCTGATCCTGCTCCAGTTCAAAGAATTCAAGCAACTCGGAACGGGGTTACTGGCCTCGGCGGGGGTAACCAGTTTGATCATCGGTCTGGCGGCCCAGAAGTCGATTGCCAACCTGCTGGCCGGTTTTCAGATCGCCTTCACGCAGCCCATCCGCCTGGATGACGTGGTGGTGATCGAGGGCGAATGGGGCCGGATCGAAGAGATCACCCTCACCTATGTGGTGGTGCGCAGTTGGGACCAGCGGCGAATCGTGGTGCCGCTGCAATATTTTAATGACAACATTTTCCAGAACTGGACCAAGACCAGCAGCGACCTGACCGGTGCCATCTTTTTGTTTGCCGATTTTAGCCTGCCCGTACAGGAACTGCGTGATGAATTGGACCGCGTGCTGGAGAACCACGAAAAGTGGGACGGCCGCGTGAAAGGAGTACAGGTGATCGACGTGGAGGAACGGGTGATGAAAATCCGTATCCTGGTGAGTGCCAAGGATTCGGGCACCACTTTTGACCTGCGGTGCGATGTGCGCGAACACATGATCAGTTTCATCCGCGAGAATTATCCCGGTGCCCTGCCCCGCCTACGGATGGACTTGGAGAGCAAGCCCGGCGATAGCGGCGAACGCATCTCGGCCATCTCGGCACCCCGGACGATGCCCCGCACGGCCAGCCCCGCGCCCGAGGACGGCAAGGAGGAAACGGCGGAGCAACGCCGGCAGCAGGTGGTAAAGTAATCTTATGCGTGAGGTGCCTGAACGGTGACGACCGCAGGGAGGAAGCCCGCAGGGCCAAGGCGATAGCCGCGCCGGGAAGGGACCGACCGCCGCCCGTTAAGGCGGCGGGCACGCCCAAAAAATTACTCCCTACTTGCCGGGTAGCAGATTAGCTTCCTTGATGCGCGTTTCCGTCCACCGGCGCCCGACGCTGATGGTATCGGTGAGAAATTTTTCCATGAGCAAACTGGCCGTGGGTGCCGCGTAAGTGCCGCCGAAACCCGCGTTTTCGATGTAGACGGCAATGGCGATGCGGGGATTGTCTTTAGGGGCGAAGGCGAAGAAAATGGAGTGGTCCTTGCCGCCGCGCTGGCTGTTTTCGGCCGTTCCGGTCTTGCCGCACATGGTGATGCCCGGCACGGCGGATGCCCGCGCGGTGCCGTTGATGAAGACCCGCTCCATGCCGTTGACGACGGGGATAAAGTTGACGCCGTCGATGCCGGTGAGGTGCTTTTGCAAGTCGAGGGGCGGCGGCTCGAAGACGTTGCTGGTATCGCCCAGGCGCATGCCTTTGACCAGGTGGGGCGTGATCCAGTAACCGCGGTTGGCGATGGCGGCGGCCAGATTGGCCAGTTGCAGGGTGGTGAGTTCGTACTCGCCCTGCCCGATGCCGAGCGAACGCAGCCAGATGGCGCGCCAGAACGACTCGCGCGCGAACACCTTATTATAGTAGTCGCCGTCGGGCACGAATCCGCTCAGTTCGAAGGGGTAGTCGATGCCCAGGGGGCGGCCCAGCCCGAAGGCGTGCAGGTATTCGTTGAAACGGTCGAGTTCGTCATCGGGCGATTCGTTGTTGGGTCCCTGGTTGAGGTATTCCAGGAAAGCCGTGACAAAGTAGGTGTTGCAAGACTGTGCGATGGCGTCCTCCACACTGGTGCAAGACGGGTGGCCGTGGCAGCCGGTGAGGCGGGTGCCGCCCGAGTAGAAGGCGCCGCGGCAGGGAATGCCGCGACCGGGTGTGAGCGTACCGTCCTGCAGGCCGATGAGGGAAACGAGGGTCTTGAAGGGCGAGCCGGGCGGGTATTTTCCGTTAACGGAGCGGTTGAGGAAGGGCCGCAGGCTGTCCTGCAGGATGCCGACGTAATTATTGCCCCGGTTGGGTCCGGCTACCAGCAGGTTGGGATCGTAGCCGGGGGCGGAAACCATGGCCAGCACTTCGCCCGTGGCGGGTTCGATGGCAATGATGCTGCCGATCTTGTTGACCATCAGCGTCTCGGCATAAGACTGAAGATCGAGGTCGATGGTGGTGAGCAGATCGTAACCGGATTCGGGTTCCACGTGGAGCGAGGGATCCTGTACCTCACCCACTTCGCGGCCCCGGTTGTCGCGGTGGACGGTGCGAATCCCTTTTTTGCCGCGCAGATAGGCTTCGTACTGGCGTTCCAGGCCGCTCACGCCCAGGTAATCGCCGGGCGTGTAGTAGACATTGTTGGAATCGAGCTGTTCGGGGCTGATCTCGCCCAGGTAACCGAGCAAGTGGGCGGCGTGGGCCGTGGGGTAGATGCGCGTGGAGCGCAGGCGGGGCAGGAAGCCGGGAAACTCGTGCAGGCTTTCCTGGAAAGCCGCGTACTGGCTGGGGGGAATATTGTTAAGAAAGACGAATGGCTTGACCTTGGAAAAACGACGGCCCCAGGGCTTGGTGACGGCCTGCACGAAGTATTCGGGCGTGATGCCGAGCAGGCGGCAAAACTTGAGGGTGTCGAAATCAGCGGCCGATTGCTCGAACTGCCGATAGAGTAAATCCAGCTGATACACCGGCTGGTTGACGGTCAGGTAGTTACCGTGGCGGTCCAGCATGACACCGCGTGAGGGGTATTCGGTCAGCTGCACCGTGCCCACCGAACCGGCCATGGAGCGCATGTCACTGTCCCACACCTGCAAGCTAAATGCTTTGAGCAGCAACAGGAATATCCCGATACCGAATACGATCTGGATGCTCCTGACCCGAGCCAGTTTGCTTTCCTCTACCATGAGCGTCTAAGATTTGGGATTGAAAATAAAGACCAGGGCAACCACGATCAACCAGGATGCGACAAAACTGATGAGCGTGCGCAGGATAACATCAACGATAAACAAGTGACTGAACGCCTGCACCATAAAGTAAAAAAACAGGTGCCCGATCAGCAGCGTGGCCGAATAACGCAGGAACCACGTGCTGCCCAGGTCCTCCTTAACCGGCGAATCTTTCAGGTTATAGCCTTCCCGGGGTTCGTACAGCCGCAGGACCAATGGCCGGGCAAAACCGGTAAACGTAGCGGCCGCCGCGTGCAGGCCGGGGGTCTGGTAAAAATAATCCACGCTGATTCCCGCCAGAAAACCCAGCACCACTACCAGCGTGGCGGGCGTGCGTAACGGCAACAGCATGATAAACAACGGATAGACCAGTACACTCAGTAGCGACCGATCGCCCCAACTGTAACCAATTTGTTGAAAAAGCAACCATTGCGCCAACACCAGCAAGATGAATCGCAGCACATTATTGATCAGCGCGCCGTCAATCATTCTCCTCGCGGTTTAGTTGGTCCAGGTCCTCTTTCAACAAGTCACGCACCACGTATACGTATTCGGTCCGCAACGGATTCTCCACCAGTCCCACGTTGATGTCCCACGTGGCACCGCCCGCCTGGCGCTGGGCGGTTTTCACCGTCCCGATCAGGATACCGGCAGGAAAAATATTGGAAAAACCCATCGTTTTTACCGTGTCGCCCACCTCCACGTTAGCGTAGCGGGGCACATCGCGCAGCCCGATGGCCCGGGGGTCCGGTCCATCCCAGATCAGCGAGCCGTAAATTCCCAGCCGGGGGATACCGGCACTGATGCGGCTGTCGCCGTGCAGCAGCGTCATCACGCGGGCGTGCCGCGCACTCATGGCGGTCACTATCCCCACAATGGTATTTTCGGTGATCACCCCCTGCCCCTTTTCCACGCCGTGAATCTTGCCGCGGTTAATGACAAAAGTGTTGTTCGTCCCGAAGGGGGACTTATTCACCACCCGCCCCGGAAAGAAGGTAAATCGTTGGCGTAGTTCTTCATTTGCCAACGTATCCAGTTCGGTGCTCGGCTCGCGGTAGACGGCGGCGGGCGAGCGGGCCATCATGGCCGCTAACTCATTGCGCAGGCGTTCATTCTGCTCGTCCAGATCCAGGTAGTTGCGCACGGAAGTCAGCCGCTCGTTCACGTCACTGGAATAAAGGCTGTAGGTCTCCAGCGCAATCTCCCGCTGCGCGCTATTGTAATTGATGATGAAGTAAAAGCACAGCAATTCCAGGCCCGCGAAGGTCAGCAGGCTGCCGCCACGTATGAAAATGGATGCAAATTTGTTCATCCCGGTTCAACTACGTTTTTCAGTCAATGGCGTAGCGGATGAGTATTCATCGCCCGCCGGCCCCTCATTACAGGCTACCGCTATCCAGAATCGCACGGTAACGGTACGTATCGTTCAGTGCTTTACTGGTTCCCTTCACCACGGCCCGCAGCGGGTCCTCGGCAATGTGCACGGGCAGTTTGGTCTTTTGGCTCAGGCGTTTGTCCAGTCCGCGCAACAGGGCACCGCCGCCGGTCAGGTACAGGCCGGTGCTGTAAATATCGCTGGCCAGCTCGGGCGGCGTGGTTTCCAGTGCCTTCAACACGGCCTCCTCGATGGAGGTGACGCTCTCGTCGATGGCCTCGGCCACTTCCTGGTACGATACCTTGATTTGGCGCGGAATACCCGTCATCAGGTCGCGGCCGTTCACGGCAAAGTCCTCGGGCGGATCGTCCAGTTCCGGCAGCGCGGACCCGACGTGAATCTTGATCTGCTCGGCCGACCGTTCCCCGATCAGGATGTTGTGCTTACGCTTCATGAACGACATGATGTCATTCGTCATCTTGTCTCCGGCAATGCGGATACTCTGGTCACAGACGATCCCCGAAAGCGCGATCACCGCGATCTCGGTCGTACCGCCGCCGATGTCGATGATCATGTTCCCGATCGGTTCCTCCACGTCCAGCCCGATGCCCAGCGCGGCGGCCATCGGCTCGTAGATCAGGTAGGTCTCCTTGGAGTTCACGTGGGCCGCCGACTCGAAAACGGCCCGCTTTTCCACCTCCGTGATCCCGGAAGGGATGCAGATCACCATTTTGAGGTGCGAGAACAGACGGCGGCGTTTGCCGATCATCTCGATCATGCCCTTCATCATGTGCTCGGCCGCCTTGAAATCGGCAATTACGCCGTCTTTCAATGGACGAATGGTGCGGATATTATCGTGCGCCTTCTCGTGCATTTGCATGGCACGGCGGCCGACCGCGATGGTCGCCTCGGTTTTCCGGTTGATGGCCACAATGGACGGCTCGTCGACCACCACCTTATTTCCCTCGATCACGAGGGTATTGGCAGTGCCCAGGTCGATAGCCAGTTCTTGTCGAAAAAAATTGAATAGCTTCATTCAGCCGCTAAGTGGTAGTGGTGGTGCCGTAAGAGTTTGTCCCGGACGATTCGGTCGCGGCACTCCCCTTCAGCGGGAAGGTCGCCACGACAACGAGAATCGGTTATTCGGACGGCAAAAGGCAAATCGTCCGGGAACCAGGGATGAGCTGTAAGCAACGCCGGGGCGTCAGTTTAAGGGCTACACGTTTGGCCCCGCAAAAAAACGAAAATTTACCCGCATTACCGCATTATTTGCACCCCAATCCGTCCGGTGGCTAAAGTAATGACCGGAGTAACGTATAAGGTGTCGGTTTTTGCGGCGGTCCGTCCGTTCGGCAGGTAAATCACGGGGCAGTGTTCACGGTCTTTTCACATCAGTTTCCGGGCGTGCCCCCGGCCGAGGGCCGGGGTCGGTCCCCTACCGGCTCGCTGTTCGCTCGGTGCTGCGCACTCCCCCTCCGGGCAGGGGCAAGCCCTGTCCTCCACCGGCCCGTCCGGTCACCTCACGCAATATATGTCATCAAATTAGTTACAATCGAGCATTATTTCATCTTTTTTGCTAAAAATTCAAACTATTTCATCCATAAACTTGCCCAATAGAAACAATAGGTTTATATTTGTGGCGTAACAAAACAAAATATGTCACCAGTGTTCGGGAGCGGCAGGATACCGCCTCCCCAACCATCAAGCAGGATCAAGTTATGGCAGATAGCAGTAAAGAACAGACCGCAAAACTCAAAGCACTCCAGGCCACCATCGACCGGCTGGACAAAACCTACGGCAAGGGTACCATCATGCGCCTCGGCGATAGTAAGATTGTCGACGTGGAGTCCATCCCCACCGGCTCCCTCGGTCTGGATATTGCCCTCGGCATCGGCGGTTTCCCGCGCGGCCGGGTCATCGAAATCTACGGTCCCGAATCCTCGGGTAAAACGACTCTGGCCATTCACGCCATCGCCGAGTGCCAGAAACGCGGCGGTACGGCCGCTTTCATCGACGCCGAGCACGCTTTCGATCGTTTCTACGCCCGCAACCTGGGGGTAGATACCGACAACCTCCTCATCTCGCAGCCCGATAACGGCGAGCAGGCCCTGGAGATTACCGAAAACCTCATTCGCTCCGGTGCCATCGACATCATCGTCATCGACTCCGTGGCCGCCCTCGTGCCCCGCGCCGAGATCGAAGGCGAAATGGGCGACAGCAAAGTAGGCCTCCAGGCCCGCCTCATGTCGCAGGCCATGCGTAAGCTTACCGGCTCCATCGGTAAAACCGGCTGCTGCTGCATCTTCATCAACCAACTCCGCGAGAAGATCGGCGTCATGTTCGGTAACCCCGAAACCACTACCGGTGGTAACGCCCTCAAATTCTACGCCTCCATGCGCCTCGACATCCGCCGCAGCGGTGCCGCCATCAAGGACAAGGAAGGTAATGTAGTGGGTAACCACGTGAAGGTCAAAGTAGCCAAGAACAAACTGGCCGCCCCCTTCCGCATTGCCGAGTTCGACATCATGTACGGCGAGGGTATTTCCAAGTCCGGTGAGATCGTCGACCTGGGGGTAGACACCGACATTATCGGCAAGAGCGGTGCCTGGTACAGCTACGACGAAGCCAAAATTGCCCAGGGCCGGGAGTCGGCCAAGCAATTCATGATGGACAACCCCGAAGTTGCCGACGAAATCGAAGTCAAGATCAAGCGCAAGATCGCCGGTCAGGACGAGGAAGAAGCGGTCGCATCGGCCAAAAAGAATGGTAAGGGTTCGGCCGCCGAGGTCGAGGCCGCTACCCAGGATTAGTATAGAGGGTGCATCCCTTTACCAAGACTTGCCTATTGACTTAGGTGGCAACGCGCTCTTCCCCTCCGGGGAGGGCGTTTTTGCTTTTGGAAGGAATAAGCACGGCTTTTGCTGCCTCCACAGCCCCGGCATAATTACTCCCCGGACAATTCGCCTGCTATTTTATCACCTCCCGTTGGCATTCCATATCTTGTCGTTTATTTTATAATACCCCCAAAATACAGTGTCATGCAATACCCGGCTCGGTTCGGTGGGTGCATCGCCTTACTCCTGCTGCTGCTCAGTTGCGTGGAACCCATCCGGCCGGAGTTTAACTACCGCGACGGCTTCATCTTCGTGGATGGGGAGATATCGAACTTGGCGGGGAGAAGCCGCCTCAGCCTCCAACAAGCCGAATTACGGCTCGGAACCTACCGCCTGCTGCCCTACCGCGCAGCCACCGTGCAAACCATTGCGGAAGATGGAACAGCCGTGGACTGGCAACCCGTGGATGATACGGATCTATACGTCCCGCCGGAGGACTTTACCGGCCAAGCCGGCCAAAGTTATTTCTTACGCATCATGACCACCGATGGCGAAGTGATCGAATCTGACCCGGAACTTCTCGCTACGGCCGTACCCATCGATACTTTTCAGATTGTCTTCGATCAAGAATCCTACTTCAGCGACCAGCTACACCGTTTCGTACCGGCCTTTGGTTTTGCGGTTGATTTCCGGGATCCGGCCGGGGAGCGAAACTACTACCGTTTTCGGCACCGTACCTGGGAAATGCTCGATGTCTGCCTCCGCTGTTCACCCGGCCGGGCCGATCCCGTTTCCGGCGAGTGTCTTCCGACCCCCTTCCCCCTCGGCGCACCCTATCTTGATTACCCTTGCCGCCAAGATTGTTGGGAAGTAACGGCTGGTGAAGATGTCAATATTTTTTCCGATGAATTCATCAACGGTAATCCCGTCAGGGCCTACCATGCCGGTCGGGTGGATTTCGACTATTACGGCGGTTTGCTGGTCGCCGTCGAGCAACAGGTGATCACGCAGCGCGCCTTCGAGTACTCCGAAGTCATTCAGCGTAGTACAACCGGCAGTGGGGGGTTAAACGCCGCCCTTCCGGCCACCCTGGACGGTAACGTCAATTTGGTGTCGGGTAACACTTCGGCCGTACGCCGGGTCCACGAACTTGGTTTTAACCTGGTTATCCAGAGCAGCCGACCCTACACCGTACCCAACGGCTTTCTGGAATTGAACGGACTTTCCGTCCCCCTCTTTCTAGAGCGCAACAACGCCCGCCTGCCCGTCTATCACCGCCTGGATTTTAGCTGGACCATTCACAATTTCAAACGAGAAAAAAGGCGGTGGACCGGCGACTGGGTCGTAACCATTTTCAACGTTTACGGCCGCGATAATGCCTTCAATATTTATTTCGCGCCCAAAGATAATAGTCGCCCCATCGCCCTGTTCAGCCGCAGCCCACTGGGCAGCTACAAACTCAGCATCTTCGCCGCGCCGGTCTTTTCGCTAGGCTATAAGTTCAAGTTCGAGTAGATTCCAAATACCTCACTCCACTACATCGATTACCGCTTCGGGCGTAAGTACGAACACCCGGTCGCCGGCCCGCACGCTCAGGTAGGCGCAGCCCGTGAACTCGCCGAAAGCGGGGAGAATACCCTGCCGCGCCCCGAAAAAAAAGCAGGGCAGCCGCATCGTTTCTCCGCCGCCGCCCGCCAGATGCACGCCGGGGTGCAGGTGTCCGCAGAGATTGTACAGGTCGGCCGGAACACTACCTTCTTCCTGCGGATGGTGGGTGAAGCGGAAGGGACCGAGGTCGTATATCTCAGGCAACATCACTAGCCCGGAGCGTTGGTAATCGGCATCCGGTAAAATGTCATGATTCCCCGGCACCAACTCGAAAGAAATGGTGGGGTAGGCGGCGATCAAGGCGATAAAATTATCCCAAATGTGATTGTAATCGCTGTGAAAAAGATCGCCCAGTAGCAACACACGCTCCGGCCGGGTCTGCCGCAGCAATTGGTGCAGGCGGCTGAAATTTTCCAGCTCCACCGCCCGGGGAACGGGTATACCGGCCCCGCGAAAGTGTGCTCCCTTACCCAAGTGAAGATCGGCTAAGAGCAGGATATTGCGGTCCGTCCAGTGGATGGCACGGGAGGGGTAAAGGTGGAATCGCTGGCCGTGCAGAATAAACTCTTCGATGACTTGAACTTGACGGGACGGCAGTCCCGGACGTAAATAAATTTCCGTAAATTGTCGTTTACCAGTTCAATAACGCTCCACTACCTAATCGGCTGCACCTTCATGAAAATCTTTTCGCTCACGCTCCTTTCCCTCCTTTTTCTCCCCCTCGTATCGCCCACCCAATCCATCGGTTATCACTTCGACCGGCCGGAACTGGTAACGATGCTACCGGATGACCTGCGCGAGATCAGCGGTTTGGGAATGAGCAGCGACGGCAAATCGCTGGTTGCCGTACAAGACGAGGACGGGATCATTTTTCGCCTCGACCCCCGGTCGGGCGAAGTGCTGGCACGGATTCCCTTCTGGAAAGACGGCGACTACGAGGGAATCGAATGGGTGGACAACGACGTATGGGTGGTCAAAAGCAGCGGCACGCTCTACCGCATCACCGATCTGGGTAAGCCCGACCAGCAAACCGAAAAGCACGGTAGTTTCCTTGACGAAGACAACGACGTAGAGGGATTGGCCTACGACCGCGCGCACCAGCGGCTGCTGGTCATCTGCAAGGCCGACGGCGGACCCGGCTATAAAAAAGACCTGGAACGGTGCATCTTCGCCTTCGATCTGCGCACCCAAACCTGGAACGAAAAGGCCGTTTACCTGGTCCACCGCGATCAAATTCAACGCTACCTCAAAACCTGCCCGCCCAGCCGGAGCTACGATCAACTGTGCGATTTCTTTAACGATCAGGACGACTACGAACTCAGCCCCTCGGCCGTGGCCATTCACCCCGTCACCGGTGATGTCTACACTACCAGCTCGGTAGGTAAACTGCTGGTCGTAATGAAGCCGGACGGCAGCATCCGTCACATCGAGCGGCTCGACAAGGAGTTCTTCCCCCAGCCCGAAGGACTCGCCTTTGCGCCCGACGGTACACTCTACATCTCCAGCGAGGGAAAGAAAGACGGCCGTGGCCGTCTTTTACGCCTCCCCTACCAACCTTCCATGAAGTAAACGGGTTAATTTTGCGCCCTGATCATCCGCACGCACACCGGCAAGAGCCGGTGATGGGCACTATTGACGTTAACTAAAACCACGTGGCCCGGCCACTCCCGCTTATGAGCATCGTAGAACTTAAAGTCCCCGTCATCGGCGAATCCGTTACCGAAGTTACCCTTTCGCAGTGGCTTAAAGAAGAGGGGGAATACGTGGAAATGGACGAACCGATCGCGGAGTTCGAATCCGATAAGGCGACCCTGGAATTTCCCGCCGAGGTGGCCGGGGTGCTGACTTACGTAGCATCGGAAGGGGACGATCTGGAGATCGGGGCACTGGTGGCCAAGATCGACACCAGTGCCGCCGCGCCCGCGAAAAATAACGCTGCGAAGGCAGCCCCGGCCGAGGCCGAAAAAACCGGCAAAGAAACGACACCGCCCGTCGCCGAGCCGGTTCCCGAACCCGCCCCCCAGCCTTCCGGTGACACCTATGCCAAAGGTACGCCTTCGCCGGCCGCCGCCAAGATTTTGCGCGAAGGCCAAATTGCGCCCGGCTCGGTCAACGGCACCGGCCGCGATGGCCGCGTGACGAAGGAAGATGCGCAGCAAGCCGTGGCCGGCAAGCCGGCCCAACCGGCCCAGCCGGCTGCCCCGGCCGCAAAAAAAGAGGCTCCGGCCGCACCCCGCACCGCCTTTAGCCGGGAGGAGCGCAGCGAGAAAATGTCGCGGATGCGCCGCACCATCGCCGGCCGTCTGGTGAAGGCCAAGAACGAAACGGCCATGCTCACCACCTTCAACGAGGTGGACCTGCACGAGGTAATGGAACTCCGCAAGCGCGTTCAGGAGCGTTTCGTGGCAAAGCACGAGGTCAAACTCGGCTTCATGTCGCTCTTCGCCAAGGCCTGCGCGCAGGTGCTGATGGAAATGCCCGACGTGAATGCCTCTATCTCGGCCGATCAAAAAGAACTTCAGTACCACGATTACGTCGACATCAGTTTCGCCATTTCCACGCCCACGGGCCTGGTGGTGCCGCCGGTGCACAATGTGGAAAGCCTCTCTTTTGCCGACATCGAAAAGGAAATAAAGACCTTGGCCAGCAAGGCCCGCAGTGGCAAATTGACCATCGAGGAAATGCAGGGCGGCACCTTCACCATCACCAACGGCGGCGTGTTCGGCTCCATGCTCTCCACGCCCATCATCAACGAACCGCAGTCGGCCATCCTCGGCATGCACAACATCATCGAGCGCCCCGTGGCCATTGACGGTCAGGTAGTTATCCGCCCCATGATGTACCTCGCCCTCAGCTACGACCACCGGGTTATCGACGGCAGCACCTCCGTAACTTTCCTGGTAAAGGTTAAGGAATTGCTCGAAGACCCCACCTTTTTGCTCATGGGGTTATAGGTCTTTTTCAGTTTTCCTCGGGGCCATCCCCCGCCGCCCCGCGGGGGCGGCGGGGGTCGCTGCGTCCGGGGGTTCGCTGTTCGCTCAGCCGGCTTCCGGGGTCGCCGTCCGGCCCTCCACCGGGCCGCCCCCTCCCATCGCTTGTCCAGTTCCGCGCCATGAAAGAAGTCGAAATTACCATCCCCCCCGCCCGCCTGTACGACGAGGCTCAGGTGCGCAAACTCGCCATCCGGGCCGCTCGGGTAAGCCCCGAATCGGTAGGCGAGGTCCGGGTGATCCGCCGTAGTATCGACGCCCGGGCTAAAACTCCGGTCTTCCGCCTCCGCGTAGAAGTGTATCCCCTCACCGATCCGCCGGCAGTGGAAGCCCCCCTTATCGCCGGCCTGCAGGACGTGAGCGACCGGCCGGACGTGCTCATTGTGGGTGCCGGCCCGGCGGGGATGTTCGCCGCCCTGGAACTGATCGAACTCAACTACCGCCCCATTATCCTGGAGCGGGGTAAAGATGTACAGGCCCGCCGCCGCGACCTGAAAGCGATCCAGCAGGACGGCACCGTCGATCCGCATTCCAATTACTGCTTCGGCGAGGGCGGGGCGGGCACCTATTCGGACGGCAAACTGTATACCCGTTCCCACAAGCGTGGCAACATCAGTAAGGCCCTGCAGCTATTGGTAGAACACGGGGCGCAGTCGGATATCCTGATCGATGCCCACCCCCACATCGGTTCCAATAAACTGCCCAAAGTGGTGGCCGCCATGCGCGAGACCATCCTGAGCTACGGCGGGGAAATCCGCTTCGGCCACCACGTAACAGACCTGCTGCTACACGCGGGAAAACTGGTGGGCCTGCAAGTCGCCACGCCCACCGGCGAGCAGGAAATACGCGCCGCCGCCACTATTCTGGCCACGGGTCACTCGGCACGCGATGTCTATTATTTGCTGCACCGCCACCACCTGCGGCTGGAGGCCAAACCCTTTGCGCTGGGCGTTCGTATCGAGCATCCGCAGCCGCTGATCGACCAGATCCAGTACCGCCAAAAAGAAAGGGATCCCAATTTACCCGCCAGCAGTTACAAGTTGGTGACCCAGGTAGCGGGGCGCGGCGTTTTTTCCTTTTGTATGTGCCCCGGCGGCTTGGTAGTACCGGCCGCTACTTCCCCGGGTGAGTTGGTAGTGAACGGCATGAGCCTGAGCCGCCGCGATAGCCCCTACGCTAACTCGGGCACGGTGGTGGCGGTGGAACTGGAAGACCTGGACAATTTCCGCCGCGAACGCGAGCAAGCGGGGCAATCTCCCGTTCCGGCCGTATTTAATGGACTGGAATTTCAGGCGGCCGTGGAGCAACGGATGTTCGCCGCCGGAAACGGTAGCCAGCAGGCCCCCGCCCAGCGCCTGACGGATTACGTAGCCGGAAACTTATCCGCCGACCTGCCGGATACGTCCTACATTCCCGGCATTTTTTCCGCCCGGATCGGCGATCTGCTCCCACCCAAGATCAACGAGCGGCTGCGCCACGCGATTCGTGATTTTGGGGAAAAGATGAACGGCTACTACACCGCCGAGGCCAACGTGATCGGGGTAGAGAGCCGCACCAGCAGCCCCGTGCGCATCCCCCGCGACCGGGAGACTTACCAGCACCCGGATGCGGAGGCACTGTTTCCGTGCGGCGAGGGGGCCGGTTTTGCGGGCGGTATCATCTCGGCGGCACTGGATGGGCAGAACGTGGCAGGGGCCGTGGCCGATTACCTGCGTGGATTGGGTCGGATTGATCGTTAGCGGACATAAAAAAGCCCCTTCCTGGCCAAATGCCGGAAGAGGCCATCCCAAAAACCGATTTAAGTATAAACTTGTAAAACGGTTTCTGAAGAATCACATACAATCCAATCGCCTTAAAAACTAAGTCGTATACGGGTAGGGGGAACGCAAGGTTACATAACGCCGGAAAAAATCCGGGTTAAAAACCTGCCGTCCACTGCGGACCCGATAATCTTGTATTGTTTTTTGGTACGTAGCTGAGGTAATAGCTACGAATCGCTACCGGGATGACGGTGCGAAGGGATGCTCCTTTACGGAAGGAACGGGCTGACTTATATAACCTCTCTCAGGGGGCAGAAAAGCTGCCTTTTGTGTGCTCTTATATTGATAAATCAAAGATACGTAATTTTCTTAATCCACCAAACATCCGCAAAGAAAAAAAGCCCCGGCTTACGCCGGGGCCTGGAAGCCGTTCTCCCCTTCGTGAAAGAGACCGGCAACGCTTGAACACTAAAAAAACTCGCTTAGTCAGCGCCGGAGGTGAAAATTAGCCCTCCGGGTATATCGGGGCGGATTTGTCAGTCGGCGGCGGTTTGCTTTTAGTGTTGGTAACTAATAAAGCAAGCACCGTGCCAGATTTGCGGCGGATTCGTTCACAGAGCGGTGAGAGCAGTTGCGTGAGGTGCCTGAAAGGGGGCGCGTGCAGGGCCGGGGCTTGCCCCTGCCCGTAACGAGGCAGTGCGGTAGCACCGAGCGGACAGCGAGCCTGGAAGGGACCGACCGGCCGGCATTTATGCAGGACGGACACGCCCCGACAAACAACAAAAGACTAAGGAGTGAACCGGGTTACTAACGCAACTGACGGATCTGGTTCTGGCTGCGCTGTTCGATGGCCTTATTTTTCTTGCGCTCCTTCATGTCCTTGGGGTTAAGGCTGAAGGCGACGGTCAGTTCGTGGGCACCGGAGCTGTAGCTCTGGAACCGGGCGAAAGAGAGGTCAAAGCTATAATAGAACTCGAACGCTTTTACGTTGGTACCGAGCAGCAGGCCCAGCCCGCCGAGGGAACGGTAGGAGAGTCCGGTAATGAGTTGATCGTCGAGGAACCCGGCCTGGAGATTGAGGTCTACCATAGAGGGTGCGCCCTTGACGTTACGGAAGAGGATGGACGGGGTCAGGTTGACCTTGAGGTTCTCGATCCGAAATTCGTGGCCCAGCAATAGCGTATACCGAAGCGGCGTGGAAGTTTCGGCACCGGAGATGTTTTCCAGTCGGTTGGAAACCAGGTTATTAATGGTGATGCCGCCGAAGGTATTCTGCCGAAAACGTCCGTAAATGCCCACCCCGGCATCGAATGAATTTATGCCGTCGATTGCCTCCATCAGTAGTACATCACCGGGTTGCGTGAGGGGATCGCCCAGCACGCCGGGGTCGATCGTCAGGCGTTCGAGGGAGGTATAAAAGCCGAAAGCGACCTGGAAAGACGGCTGCTTGAGGTATTCCTGGCCGAATTTGAAGCGGAATGAAAAATCGAGTTGGCTCTTCAGGCGATTCTGCTGGGCGGCAGATTCAGATAGGAGACCGGCCGACAGGCCGAACGAGTTGCCGAGTGCGGCCGAGGCGCGACCGGCCACGGTGAGCGGGGCATCGGCAAAGCCGGCCCAGCTGGCGCGGGTATTGAGTTGTGCCCGGTAAAGGCCGTCGAAACCGGCGGCGGCGGGGTTGACCAGTACGTGGTTGAGGGTGTAATGATTGAAGATCGCCTCGTCCTGGGCGGATAGGGTAGCAAACAGCATGAAGCCGGCTAGCAGCAGTAGAATTTTTTTCACGATGGGACTATTGTTGTTGATGGGAAGTATGATAAAAGCCCCCCGCCGAACCCTGCGGCCCGGCGGGGGGGGCAAAATTATTCGCGCACGATGGTTAGCGAACCGCGCTTTTGCTGCCGTTCGCCGAGCATATTGGCGTAGTCGATAACATAGTAGTAAGGTCCGGCGGGCAGCTCGGTGCCCTCGTTGGTGCGGCCGATGAAGCAATTCAGGCCGCCGCCCTCGCTACAATCGTAGCCCTGAGCGGAGTAGACGAGTTGACCCCAGCGGTTGAATATCTCAATGGTGTTGTCCGACAATTCCGGGCCGTCGGCGCAGAACAGGATGAATGCCTCGTTGAGGCCGTCACCGTTGGGCGTGATCACGCGCCGCTCGGAAAGGCAGGGGAAGCGGCGGTCGCGCACCGTAGCCGTTACTACTTGCGACTGACAGCCATTTGCGTCCACTACCTCCACGGAATACTCTCCGGGGTCAAGTCCGTTAGCTACCGGCCCGGTAACGCCGGCTACGTTGGTCCAGCGGTAGGTGTAGGGCGCGTTACCGCCGATGGTGATGAGCGAAATGGAACCGTTATTGTCGTCGGTGGCATCGGTAGCCGTGGCCGTGACCAGCAGTTGGTCGGGTTCGTTGACGCTGTAGGCTTCCTGCACGAAGCAACCATTGGCGTCGGATACTTCGAGTACGTATTCGCCCGCCGCCAGGAAACTGATGCGTGGTGAAGTACGGCCGTCGCTCCAGTTGTAGGAGTAGGGGCTTACGCCTCCGATGGCCTGTGTGCTGACGGCTCCGTTTAATTCGCCTTCGCAGCTAACGCCCGTAATCTCCGCGCTGATGGAGAGGGGAGACGGGGCCGTGAGGCTGAGACTGCGGGATTGTATGCAGCCGGCTTCGCTAGTTACATTGAGCGTGTAGTCACCCGCTGCGGCACCGGTCAGGTCGGCGGCGGTGCCGACCACGTTTCCGTTTAGTACCCACTCATAGGTATAGGTTCCCTGGCCGCTAACCTGCGCCTGGAGGGTACCGTCGGAGGCATCCTGACAGCTTACGCCGAAATTATTGTAGGGCGTAAGTGCGGTGGCCGAGATACTAAAACCGATATTGGCCTGGATGGTGTGCGTCCGCGATACACTGGCACCGGTAGCGTCCGTGATTACTACCACGTAGGCTCCGGTAGTGAGGCCGCTGATATCCTTGGTGGTAGCCAACACCTCGGCAAAACCCTGGCGCCGCCACTGGTAGGAATAAGGCGCGGTGCCGCCGGTAACGGTCTGAACAATTGTGCCGCTGGCATCCGAGGGACATTCCACGTTGGTGGTCACGGCCGATTCGGAGAGCATGCCCACCGTGATATTCGGGGTAGTGACCTGACAGCCGTTGGCATCGGTAATGGTGGCCATATAGTCACCCGAGCAGAGTCCGGTGAGCATTGTCCCCGTAGTCATGACATTCCAGTTGACGGTGTAGGGAGGCGAACCGCCGCCCAGCGAAATGGAGATGCTGCCGGTGCAGGAACTATTTTCGGTGTCGTTGATGACCGTGGCACCGGCTACGGTGATGGCCGGGGCGGCATTGATGGTAGCCATGACCGAAGCCGTGGGGCTGCCCTGCCCGTCGGTAACGTTAAAGGTGTAGGTACCGGCCGGAAGCTGGTCGATACTGATTACGTTGTTTGGGGATGTGGCCGTAAATCCGCTGGGCACCGAAGTGACCGTGTAGGGCGGCACGCCGCCGCCGATGGTGATGGTAGCGGAACCGTCGTTCGAGTCGCTGCACAACGTCGGATCGACCGACAGGCTGACGATGCTGAGTGCCTGCGCCGAGACATCGAAACACTGGTTAGCGGAACAGCCGAGGCCGTCCGTTACCGTCACACAGTAGTTTCCAACCGCCAGGTTGGAGATATCCTGGGTCGCGGCACCCGTTGACCAGGCATAAGTATAGCCCGGCTGGCCGCCGCTTACGCTGATGTCGATGGCACCGTTGGTTCCGGTCGTGGAACTGGAAATGGTGAAATTTATCGAGATGGCGGGAGAGTTACTGATCGTAAAGTTCAGCGTTACGCTATTATTATCGCCGTCGCTCACTACCACGTTGTAGGTACCCGCCGCGAGTCCGCTGACATCCTGTACTACGCTGATTACCGTTCCGGCGGCATTGGTCCAGGTGTAATCGTAGTTGCCGTCCCCTCCGGTTACCGTTAGGTCAATGGCACCGGTGTTTCCGGTAGCACAGGTCGGCGTCACCTCGAAGGTAACCCGCAGGTCGCGGTCTACGGCAAAACACTGTTGGCGGGTACAGCCGCGGCTATCCGTTACGGTGAGGCAGTAGGTGCCGGGCTGGTTGAGTCCACCCAAATCCTGGGTGGTGTTGCTGTAGCCGGCCGGGCCGCTCCAGAGGTAGGTGTAGGAAGGAGTGCCGCCGCTGACGGTGACGTTGATCATGCCGGGGTTATCGCCGATGTTGACCACCCCACCGGTGATGTTGAGTGGGTTGGGTTGCGAAACTCCGATGTTGGGGAAGCTCCGCTGGCAACCGTTCGCATCCGTGATGGTCACGCTATAGCTGCCCGGTCCCAGGTTGGTTTGGGTCAGTTGGCCGTCGGGCAGGGGGCTGCTCCAGTCGATGACGTAGGGCGTTACGCCGCCGCTCGCGGTCAGCGAGATCGCTCCGTTGGCCGAGCCGTTGCAGGTAATGCCGGTAACCATGGGGTTGCTAACATTGAAAACCGGCGGATTAGTGAGCGTGTACGACTCAACGGTCTGCTGACCGGTATTACTGTTGGTTACGGTTACGGTATAGGTTCCTGCCGATAGGTTGTTGGCCGTCGGGCCGGAGGCCACGTTGTTGCTCCAGGTGTAAGTGACCGACGAGGCACTATTAACATTGAGGGCGATGGAGCCGTTGCCGTCTCCGTTGCAGGTGGGGTTTTTGACGGTAGCGGTAAAGGTGGGTGAGCCGGTGCCGTTGATCGTACCGCTAAATACATCGACCGGCAGCTGATTTCCCGCCACATCGGATGCTTCGATCACGATGGGGTTACTCGTGATCGACACACTGTTCGGATTCGTATTATTGACGGTAAAACAGAGGGTAAAGAACACCGATCCATCCGTAAGGGTCTCCCCATCGGCATTAGGGTCCGCCCAGATGAAGCGAATAACCCCCGGAGCACTGTTGTTAAAATTCTGGGTGGTTACCGGACCGAAGGCGAAGTTACTTGCCTGAACAAACGTGAGACCCGCAGACGGGTAGTTGACGCTAAATTGTACGGAGTTGACCCCGGTAAAGTTAAACACCTGTACATCCAGACAAACTTGTTCTCCGACACCGCCGCCGGTGCTCGTGATCACGAAAGAGAGTTCATCGTAAGTAGGCCCGCCGACGCTACCGGAGTTAATCGTCCCGGAGTTGGTCACAACGGGCAATTGCATTCCAGCAACATTGGATGCCTCGATAGCTATGGGGATACCCGTGATACCGACCGTCGTCTCTGCCGCATTGGTGATCGTAAAACAGATCCTGAATAAAGTCGATCCATTCGGCAAAGTCTCTCCGTCAGCATTGGGATCCGACCAGATAAAGCGCGACTGACCGGGAGCACTGGTATTAAAGTTCTGCGTGGTCACCGGCCCGAAGGCGAAGTTTTGGAACGACTGAAACTGCAATACCGAAGGATCGTAGTTGATCGAGAACTGCAGTGAATTGATATTCGTAAAATTATCGACCGTTACATTCAAGCACACAACATCTCCTACCGCACCCGAACCCGGTCCGATCGAGACCGTAAGATCGGTAGAACCGCCACCCATTCCTACACCGGTAAAAATACCGTTACTGGAAGTTACGTTCACTGCTCCTCCCGTAGCGTTGGTTGCTCCAACGGTAACGGGCGTGTTGGTAACGGAAATGGTGGAGCTGCCACCATTAACTACCGTAAAGCAGATCTCGAACAGCGTTGCTCCGGCGGCCAGGGTTTCTCCACCCGCGCCGGGTTTAGTCCAGTTGAAACTCGCCTGGCCGGGGCCGTTGTTGGTGAACGTAGGGGTAGAAACCGTACCGAGCGCAAAACTCTGAAACGACTGGAATTGTAGGCGGCTTACGTCATAGTTGAGGGAAAACTTGAGGGAGCGGATATTCGTAAAGTTAGTCACCGTAACCGGCACGCAAACCACGTCACCCACGTTTCCGGTAGCGTTCAAGACATTTAGCATCAGATTCGTACCGCCGCCGCCGCCGCCGCCGGAGTTGCTAAATATACCATTGTTGGTATCTACGGTCACTAGATTACCGGGCACATCCGATGCTTCGATTTGTACGGGGTTACCCGTTATCGATATGGTAGAACTGCCCGCGGCAATCACCGTAAAGCAAATCTCGAATAAAGTCGCACCGTTAGCTAGCGTCTCGCCGTCAGCGTTAGGGTCTGACCAAATGAATCGAGATTGGCCCGGCGCACTGGTATTAAAGTTTTGCGTCGTCACCGGCCCGAAGGCAAAATTCATGAACGACTGGAATTGCAAGCGACTCGCGTCATAGTTGATCGAAAACTGTAATGAATTGATGCCCGTGAAGTTATTGACCGTTACCGGCACACAAACAACACTTCCTACCGCACCGGTAGCATTGGACACCGTTACGGTCAAATTAGTGCTACCGCCGCCGCCACCGCCGCCCGAACCCGATCCGGAGAAGATACCGTTGTTGGTGTCTACCGTTAGCAAGTTGCCCGGCACGTCCGAAGCTTCAATCGCCACGGGGTTACCCGTCAAAGAAACCGTTGAACTGCCGCCCGCCGTTACCGTAAAGCAAATCTCAAACAACGTAGCCCCATTGGCCAGCGTCTCACCGTCAGCATTGGGGTCAGACCAAATAAAACGAGACTGACCCGGCGCACTGGTATTGAAGTTTTGCGTCGTCACCGGCCCGAAGGCAAAATTCATGAATGACTGGAATTGCAAGCGACTCGCGTCATAGTTGATCGAGAATTGTAGCGAATTAATGCCGGTGAAATTATCTACCGTCACTGGCACACAAACCACGTCGCCCACGTTGCCCGTAGCATCAGCGATCGTAACGGTCAGGTTGGTGCTGCCACCGCCGCCGCCGCCGCCCGAACCCGAACCGGTAAATACGCCGTTATTAGTTGTTACCGTCAAAAGGTTACCCGGTACGTCCGAGGCTTCAATGGCCACCGGGTTACCCGTTAACGCTACCGTGGAAGTACCGCCCGAGATTACCGTAAAGCAAATCTCAAATAACGTAGCCCCACTAGCCAGCGTCTCGCCATCGGCATTGGGATCCGACCAAATGAAACGAGACTGACCCGGCGCACTGGTATTAAAATTCTGCGTCGTCACCGGCCCGAAAGCAAAATTCATGAACGACTGAAACTGCAGCCGACTAGCGTTGTAGTTGATCGAAAACTGAAGCGAATTGACGCCCGTGAAGTTATTGACCGTTACCGGCACACAAACTACGTCGCCGACATTGCCCGTAGCATTGGCAATCGTAACGGTCAGGTTCGTACTACCGCCGCCGCCACCGCCGCCGCCGCCGGTACCGCCGGTACCGCCGGGTCCGGTAAATACACCGTTATTGGTAGTAACGGTTACCAAATTACCAGGCACATCCGAGGCTTCTACCGCCACCGGGTTACCCGTAATCGCTACCGTAGACG
Source organism: Lewinellaceae bacterium (assembly GCA_963710215.1). Classification (GTDB taxonomy): domain Bacteria; phylum Bacteroidota; class Bacteroidia; order Chitinophagales; family Saprospiraceae; genus Neolewinella. The sequence goes on from CAVPZP010000039.1 coordinate 91,782, forward strand.
TTCCGCTACCGGTTACCGTAAAACAAATCTCGAAGAGTACCGTGCCGCCCGGCAGCGTCTCACCATCGGCATTGGGGTCCGACCAAATGAACCGTGATTGACCCGGTGCACTGGTGTTAAAGTTTTGGGTGGTCACCGGCCCGAAAATGAAGTTGGCAAACGACTGGAACTGGAGTTTCGTCGCATCGTAATTGATGGAAAACTGAAGTGAGTTTATTCCGGTAAAATTATTTACTGTCACCGGCACACAAACTATGTCGCCCATCGCTCCACTCGCTGCGGCAACGGTTAGGGACAAATCCATTACAGCGGACAGATCGGTGCTTTTCGCGTTATCGTCGCTTTTAACCGATTCAGCAGCAATCGTCACATCCGCCGCACTCACCTCCACTGCCCTGGCAGCGTCCGGCGTAAAATAACCATCCACCGATGGTTGCGCGAAAATGGTTCCGGAGAGTACCGCCCAACACAGGCAGGCGGTTAGGAAAGAATAGAATTCTCTCATGAGTTTGTAGATTTGGGATGTATGTTCGAAATGGGAATAAAAGCAAAGCACTAAGGCTGCGTCCGCACCAGGCGGCGCGTCACGGTCCGTTGACCGGCGTCGATGTTGACAAAGTAAATACCGGACGTCGGAAATCTTTCCGTCGCCAGTTTGATCCGGTTCGTACCGGTGTTCAGATTCGTGGTAAAGCGGTACACCTCGCGGCCCGCCGCATCGTCTACCCGCACGGTAGCTTTCGCTCCTCCGGTAGTCGTCAGTTCAATCCAGCTGTCGCCGGCTGTAGGATTAGGCGAAAGAATGGCTGACCAATCGCCGGTAATAAGGGTCCCCTCCAGTGCACTGGTCATTCCACTTACCGTAAGCAGTCCATTAATATAGGTAGCGGAAATTTCCTGCCCCTGGCCGTTGCTCAGTTCGCGTATGGTCGGCACATCGGTAAACGTCATGGCGGAAGCGGCACCGGGCTGCCCCTGTGCCACTAGTTCGATGGTAAAAAGCGCGGTGTTATCGGCCAGGGTAAAGCCGGCTAGCGTGCCGTCCATCACGCGGTAGGTCAGTTTTCCGGCGTCGGTAAGTTGGGTGCCGAAATTACTTTCCAGCGTAGCCCCCAGATTGAGGTCCTTGATTCCCGAAAAGCTGAATAAGTCCGGGTTCCACTCCAGGGTAAACTGCGTGCCGGCTACCTGCTGGTAGCTTTGCACCCGCACGGCCACCTCCACGGTGTTACCGGGGTTGGTCACGTAGTCGCCGATTAGCAACACGGGGTTCTGAGCCGACAAGGGGTTGGGGAGCAACAGGATAGCCGTCAGCCATAGGGCTAAAGCTCCACGGAGGAGTAGCAATAGATTCATATCATGGGATTACGCAGCGTGGTCTGCCCGTCAGTCAGCCGGAGGCTTTCCTTCGGTGTCAGTCCACCATTTTCACGCAGCTAAGGTAGCAATTATTCTGGATACTACATTCGTACTCACTTCGGTAGCGCATATTCCTACTACGCTGTCGGTCAATTCGCCATGATGATGACTAACCCGGCTAGCCGCGTGACCACTGAAAATAGGAATGCCCCCACGAGTAGCTACTCGCGGGGGCATTTCCTTTAAACTCGTTTTTCCGAGCGGAATCAATCGATCATCCGCAGCTTACTGCAGGATCATCTTCTTGGTCGCGGTATTCACACCGTCGGTCAGCGTGTAGAGCAGTACACCGGGGGCGCGGGCCACGTCGGCGCGGTTCAGCGTCGTCGTGTTGTAACCGGCGTTACCGGCCAGGCGGCGCACCAGCACTACCTTACCCGTCACGTCCTGTACCGTCAGCGTTACCTCGGCGGCAGCATCCAGCGTATAACCGATCATGGTCTCGGTAGCGAAGGGGTTGGGGGTGTTCTGAGCAACCTCAAAAGCACCGGCCACCGTATTCACCTGCGTACCGAAGTTCAGCACCAGCGATCCGATCGAACCGTTGGCGGTGTAGCCTTCGCTCACCGTTACGCGGTCGTTCAGTTGCAGCATCTCGCTTACTAATTGATCGGTCGTCGAACGAACGACCAAAGTGAATAACTCCTGGTCGGCGTCAACCTTACCATTGTAGCTTACGCTCAGCAGACCGAGATCGGCCAACTGCGTACCGAAGTTTTCGGCCGTAGCGGCAGCATCGGTGATGCTCAGCAGTTCGGCACCTTTCAGTGCAAGCGTACCCTGGAAACCTTCCAGCTCACCGGCGCGAACCGCAACCTGGTAGGTGTTACCGGCCGTCATTTCACGGTCGTCTACCCGCAGTTCCACGCGGCCGTTGCCACGCTCCTCGGCAGAGGTACCGGAAGTCAGGTTGGTCGTGGTAGCCGAGCGGTTTACGTCACCGATCTTCACGGCTACGAAATCAGCCGACATCATGTTGCCCGTCAGGTTATTCTGGTTGAATACCTCGGGGAAAGTAGTGGCCCAGGGGTTGGCGCTGTTGGGGAAGCTGAAGTCAGCATCCACGAAGCGCCAGCTCAGGTTATTGGTGAACTGCGTATCCAGACCCAGGATCAGTCGACGGATCGAGATCAGGTCGAGCGTGGTCACGGCCTGCGAGTTGTTCGCATCGGCGGCCAGCATCTGGAAGGGGCTGGTGAAAGGCGTGATGCCCAGGATGTGCTTCGAGATCAGTACCAGGTCGAAGGTAGAGACACCGTTGATGTGGTTGGCGTTCAACTGGGGCGTTACCGTATAGTCGCCACCCAGGGGCAGGTTGGCGAAGGTATAGTTGCCGGCAGCCGTGGTTACCAGGGCGTTGTTGGCCGTACCGGACACGCTCACTTGCACGCCCTGAACCGACTGGTTGGTCTCCGTCGTGATCACACCGGCAATCGAGCCGAAGCCGCCGCTGCCGCTACAAACACCGGGGGTGTTCTGCTGTACCAGGATGTTAGTCGTACAGTAGTCCGACAGGTTGTTACCGTCAATGGCGTATACCCGTACGATGGTCGTAGCGGCATCGGCGCAGGTCAGGATCAGACCGGTGTCGATGGGGTTAGGCACAAAGCCGGGGGCACTGGCCGTAGAAGCACGGTAGAGCGCAAACTTGATCTGGGGCGTACAGTCGGTGATACCGGAAGCGATGAAGTCGCTGGCCCATACCGCTGCCATACCGCCGCCGTTGCCGTTCGGCATCAGCGTAGCCGTCAGGCCGTTAATACAGATCGGAGCAGGTGCCTTGCAGTCATTCACGTTGAACACGATGATACGAGCCGTCCGGTTACCGCAACCGTCGGTTACGTTGATGCGGATAGCGTGGCGACCGAGGTCAAGGTTAGGCAGCGTAACGGTGAAGTTCTGACCGTTGCGTACGATTCCCGAAGCGGGAACGGTAGAGAAGGTCTGGAATTCAGCCGTGGTGATGATACCGTCGTTGTTGGCATCCACTACGAACAGGTCGAGGTCGACCGTTATGGATACCGCCGCGGGTGAGCACAGATCGGAAGCCGTGAACGAAAGCTGGGCCGTAGCGCGGCAATCGCCGTCGAAATCACAGAAGATCGACTGGTTGTCGGGGTTCACTACTACCGTGGGAGCAATGTTGTCATAGACCTTCACGAACTGAATGTAACGGAAGTAACCGCGACGGGCACTGGTACCGTAGTTGGTGATGTTGGCCGTAGCAAACGTGGGCAGGTCGGCAATATCGTTGAAGTTCAACGGAATGCTGTCGCGGTCCACGATCGCGCGGTCGTCCAGCAGGCTGGTAGGGTTAGCGGCGGGAATCACGTTGACCCACGTACGCTCGTTGAGGTTGTTGTCGCCGTCGGCATCCCGGGGGATGTTGATGGGAGGGGCACTGATACCGTCGTACTCGCACCAGTTGATTACTTCGATCGTGTTGCGGATCTTATAGCACTCATCGGCCGTGGCACTGAAGGTGTCGGGGTGAACCGAAACGGCAATCAGGTCGCAGGCGATCTCGCGGAACAGAATGTTATCGACCGGGTTCTGCGCGCAACCGTCGGAATCCGAGTCACCGGGGAAACCGATGCGGTAGTTGTGCTGCTCCAGTACGGTAATGACTTGCTGGCAAATGGGCGTCTGCAAACCTTGCGCATCCGTGATGCGGAAACGGCGTACGAACGTACCGATACCGCAGTTGTCACGGTTGTCCTGGGGCGTCAGCACCGCAATCGTGGTGTTGGGGCAATTGTCGAAACTGTTGGAAGTACCGAACAGGTCGTTCAGTAACGCACCCACGTTGACGGGGTCCAGGCCGAAAGCCGTTCCCACGTTATTGGGGAAGTTCGAAGGCAGGTTCGAGCAGAGGATCGTCCGGGGAGTAGGAGGAATACAAACCGGAGCGGCTTTGTCTTCAATCAGTACATCCAACCAGCAGAAGTTGACGTTACCGGCGGCGTCCGTTACACGCAGGCTGATCCGCTTCGTGCCCAGGTCGGCACAGGTCACCGTGATGGCGGGCTGGTAGCCGAGGGCAGGGTTAATGAGTTGGTTGTTTTGATTAACACAGGCAATGGCCAGGGTAACGGGACCGCAATCATCGTAAGAGTTCTTATCAATGTCATTGGCCGTAATAATGGCTACACCCGAACCTCCAATGGAGATGTTCAGGCCGTCCTCGCACTTGGCAATCGGAGCCGAAGCGTCACCGATCGTAATGGGAACGTCCACCGTGGCGGCGTTGCCGCAAATGTCAACGGCGCGGTAACGCAGAATGTGGTTGCCGGCAGGAATAGCGGAAGTGAGCTGGCCCACGTTAAAGCTGCCGATCGGAGTAGCCGACAGGTTGCCATTGGGGAAAATAACGGCCGTTACGCCAATGGTGCTCGAACAGTTGTCCGTCACCGTAGGGGCGGGAATAAAAAAGAAAGCGACGCAACCGACGTTGTTAGTCGAAAAGAACAGCCCGTTGTCGGCAATACCGTCGAAGTTAAGGTCCTGCGTGGGAGCCAGGATGGTAGGAGGCGTAAAGTCACCCACTTTCACCAGGCGGGTGAAGATCAGCGGCGCGGCATTAGGCTGGCACCAGTCGATCACGGAAAAAGTACGCTGAAACTTGTAGGTATTAACGCAAGTCACGGTGCGGGGACCATCCTCTACCGTTACGGCCAGGTTACAGAACGCCTCGTCCAGGAAAAGAGGACCGCTACCGGTGCTGATGAAAGGAAATTCCGTTTCCAGCGAAGCGGGGTTGGCATTACCGAACTGGTTAACGGGCAGCAGCGGACGGCTGTTATCGTTGCAGGAAATCTGGATGAAACCACCCGTGGTGTCCACGTCGGCAAAAGTCGGCCGCGTAAACACGATCTGGTAGCTGGTGGTAGCGGGCTGCGAAACCTCGCCGTTGCCCAGTACACAGGGACCGTCGTCCTTCACCGTAAACGTACGGGTCAGGGTAATGTCGCCGCAGTTGGGGTTGGTCGAAGCGAAGGTCAGCACGTCGTTCACGCACACCTGCACGTTAGAGCAGTTGTCCGTAACGGTCGGGAAACCACCGCCCAGCAGAATGCGCGTGCGGAAAGCAAGCGGCAGTTGCGCAACGGAAATAACCGTTCCACCGGCGTTGATGAACTGGCCGGCCGAGTTGGTCCGGTAGCAACGTGACACGTTGAAAGGCAGCTGCGTCAGGCTGATCGCGTCCAGTTGGTCGCAAAACAGCGGACCGGCCGGAGCCGTAGGTGCCACCACCGTGGGGGGCGTCTTGTCCTCGGCACGCACGTTACCCCAGCAAGTGGTAAAACCGGTCACGCCCGATCCGGGCACCACCGTCACCATATAGGAGAACTGACCGCAACCGCTAATGGCCGCACCGTTGGCGGGCGTACCGTCCTGCACGGTTACCTGAAACGCCGAAAGGGGCGCGGAAGTACCATCGTTGTCGTTGTCAAAGTTTCCGGCCAGCACGGAGGAAATGGGAAGCACGAACTCGCAGTTCGCGTTCAGGGTCACGTTCACTTGGCCGTTACAGCTCAGGTTAACGTTCAGGCTCTGGGCCGTCGCAAAAGCGGGCAGTAGTGCCAGGGCCGCCAGCGCGACCAGGCCGCGGAAAAAGCCCGCGACGGGACGGACGAATCCGCCAGATTTGTTGAATTTGTTCATAAGATCAAAAATGGGATTAAAAAAAGGGATTAAATTGCAATAGCAAGACCCTGGGTAGGGGTCCATCATCAAAGTCTACACGAAAGGGTAAGTACCACCAACCAGCCCGCCGCCCCGCACGGGGCGGAATACCGCACGAGCCGAACGGCCCGTAGCTACGATAACGTGGGGTTGGGAAAGGGAATTGACGCGGCCGGAGTGCGGCGGCGTGTTCGTTTTTGGGTGTGGTCCAGCCATCATGAGATTATTCAACGGTGAGTCCTACTGCCCGGCTCACCCCACAAAGATAGCCTTTCGCTACATAGCTAGCTAGTCACCGCAAAACTTTAACTTTTATTCGCTCCCGCACTTCCTGCTAACCTTCAGGCGGTTTTACTTAAATACTTGAAGATAAATTGATTATTCCGCGCCCTACCGTCTCGGGTTTCTCCCATTTTTTCGTCTCTTCACACCTTTTTCGGGCGTGTCCCCTCCCTGCGGTCGGCGTCGGTCCCTTACCGGCTCGCTGCTCGCTCGGCCCCTCCGCTACGCTCCGGGTCTCCACCCTGCCGGGCGGCCCGTCCAGGCACCTCACGCAAGTTATAGAATGAGGGAATAAAGAATGAAAGATTGGGAGGGGTCCCGACGCCCATGCACCCGGGGCGGGGGCGCTGCGGCACCCCCGGTGCGTGCGCTACCGCGCACCCACCCGCGACCGGAAGTAGCGCACCACCACTCGCGCAATCCTTCATTCCCTCATTCCTTCCATCCTTCAATCCTTGTCACCTCCCTCATTCCTTCCATCGTTACCTGCGGTGCTTCTCCAAGTCGCATAGCGATTTATCGAGGTCATTCCTTGCCCCCCCTTCATTCCTTCATTCCTTGTCACCTCCCCCTTCAATCCCTCATTCCTTCGATCCTTCAATCCTTGTCACCTCCCTCATTCCTTCCATCCTTCAATCCTTGTCACCTCCCTCATTCCTTCCATCGTTACCTGCGGTGCTTCTCCAAGTCGCATAGCGATCTATCGAGGTCATTCCTTGCCCCCCTTCATTCCTTCCATCCTTCCATCCTTCAATCCTTGTCACCTCCCCAGCACCACCACCCGGCCGATAACCCGCTGCCCCCGCGAATCAGCAAAGCGGTACACATACACCCCCGCCGCGAGCGGAAGATCGGGTAAGTCGGTCAGGCCGGGCCACGCACCCACGCGTTGGCCGCTAATGCTAAAGATTTCCAACTCCCGCACCGCCACCTCACCGCTCGCCGCGTCGAAAACGCGGAAGTCACGCAGGCGGCGGATGGGGTTGGTGACGCGGTAGGCCGCCGCTGCGCGGCCGGCCGGGCCAGCGGTGGAGGAAATAATGTCCAGCACCACGCGGAAGAGGCTGTCGCAGCCGTCGGGCAGGGGGTAGGTGAACTCATAGGTGCCGGCGGACGTGAGCACCGTATCGGCCACCGCCAGTGATTCACCTTCCAGAATGGCGGTATCCAGCACCGTAAGCACGGCGGGCAGGTAGGAGAGCGTGATGGCGAAGATCGAATCGCAGCCCTGCCCGATGGTGTTGTTCACGTTGTAGATCCCGGCACTGCTGAAAAAGGTGCCCGCGTAGAGCAGGATCTCGCCCGCGCAGAGGGTGGTGTCGAGGCTTACTTGGACGGGTGGGCGCTCGGAGACGGTGAGCTGGTAGGTGGAGGCACAGCCCTCCGGCCCGATCTGAAGCTCGTAGGTGCCGAACTGGTTGTAGGTGGTGCCGCCGAAAACAATGCTCTCGCCCGCGCAGACGGCCGTGTCGAGTACCACGGTGGCGGGCGGGGGCAGGATGGTGAGTTGTAGCGTGTAGGCGGTATCGCAGAGCGGACCGGGCGTACTGAACTGGTAGCTGCCCGAGGCGGTAAAGGTATTGTCCCCCACGTTCAGGCTACCGCCGCAAATGGTGGTGTCGATCATCCTGGCGGGCGGTTCTTCGAGCGTGAGGTTGAGGGTGTAGGCGGTGTCACAGAACGCGCCGGGTGCGGTGAATTGGTAGGTGCCCCCGCTGGTGTAGGTGCTATCCCCCAGGGTAAAGGAGGCGGCACAGACCGAGGTGTCGAGCGTAACGGCCGTCCCCTGGCCTATGCCCAGGTTGAGCGTGTAAAACGTATCGCAGCCCTGACCGGGGCGCGAAAACGCGTACTCCCCCGCCTGACTGAAGAGGGAATCTCCGAAGCTGACCGTTTGCCCGGCGCAGATGAGGGTGTCTAAACTTACTTCTTGCGACGAGGCGGGGAGGAGGGTGATGGAAATGGGTTCGATACAGTGCTTCATCGCCAGAAACTACTTCATTAATTCCATAATAGCGAGTTATAGCAAAGTAAGTACCCGGCTGACGATAAGTGCGAGGAATCAATAAGCTGCCACCATCATCAACATACCAACCGTAACCATCATCATAATAAGGTACATTTGCTGGGTTCCAAGTGAAAGAATCTCCCGGGCATATAAGCACGGTATCGTACTGATTGGGTCTGATTTCTTCTAAAACTGGATGAACGAATGATATTAATTACCGCCGTGTCGGGAATATAGCCCGGTGGTTCGGTAATGTACAAATAGGTGCCGAAATCAACGGAGTCTGAATGAAAGATCGTATCCCTCCCCTGGTCGGGAAAAACATAATTCCGATAATAAAGAGCAGGTTCCCACCGTCCGTTTTTGGTTGCCCCGTTACTCAGATAATGTTCCTGTCGGTAAATGGTAGATCGACACGCTAAAAAGGTCGTGTCTCTCCCCGCGTACGGCTCGTCGGGGCGAATGGTAAAATAACTACCCGCTATATCACTTGTCGTGCCGCCGCCAAAGAGCGTAAATGTTACCCTTCGATCTCCCGGCACCTGGGGTTCGCCTACCACTAATCTTAATTCCCGCAAATAATTTTCCCACTGCTGATACGTGTTGGCTGAATTCGAGGGGTAGATGCGCAGGGTACCCGTACCCGTGCCGATCACCGAAAAATTCGGATCGGCGGGGGCCTGCAGGAATTATCCCGTAGTGGAAAGACCGTAATCCGTTATGGTTACCACCATGGAATCAACGGGTCGGTCGTCAATGGTCCATATTTGCACATCGTCATCCACCAGCGGGAATAGAGTGGTACAGATATCGACATTCCGATAATGCGGTCCTGCCCGCCCCTGACTATCATTGGCATCCAGGTCAAGGCGTACCTCACACGTCTGCCGGTGGGTTTCCCAGGTCGCGGCGTCAAAGGTCTCAAATGCCGAACTAGGTAAGGAGCGGGAAAATAATTCGCAGTATGGCGATAATGTTCCTCCCGTTAATTCCACGCTACCCAGGCGGTACTGTGTGCTATCGAAAGAGGAGCCAAAGTAGGTAAACGGACTTATCAAATGCCGGTCCGTACAATCATTCTGCCAACCGGATGCAAGACCGCCGAGGCTGACCGGACTGTTGGGTGCCGGACCTTCCATCACCAGCGTATCTAAAATGGAACCGGTGACCGGATTCAACTCGATAATTTTCAGGAAGGACGGAGCAGCGGGAAAGGGTGGCGAAAGCTGGGCATAAAGCGCGCCATCGACATAAGCCAGATCGGCTAGATTGTTACCGACAAAATTTGGTAGTTTGAGTACCAGATTGTTGCTTAAGTTGATCCGAAAAATTGCCGTCGGTGTACAAAAATAAAAGGTGTCATTACCCACCGAAGCGGCTCCAACAATATTTTGATTGACGCCGGGGGGCAGAGTGTAGGGACCATGGTTTTTTACTTTAGGTTCGGCAAGCGAATTGAAACTGGATAATTCGGTCAGCTGCGCCAGTACCTGATTGTCATCCTGGGGTGACAGGGTGAAAAACAGCCCGTTTTCATCAATGGCAAAAGAATTACGACTGAACGAGGTGAAGCGTGATACCTCGGTCAGGGAGCAAACATCCAGTTGATTTCTAATTAGACGACCGTCGTGGGTAGCGTAGATGGTTTGCGAGAAAGCGGGCGCGGTAAAAATAAGGAAAATTAATAGTAAGAGGACGTGTTTCATGGAAATGAGTTTATGACGTGAAAAAGCCGTCTCCTTGCATGAGTACACCCAAGGAGACGGCAGCGAATGAAACGCGGAAGTAATTTATCGTTTGATTACTTGGTGGGTTAGTATCTTGCCATCAGGCAGAGTCATCCGCAAGATATAGGTTCCTGCTTTAAGACGGGCCAATACGACACCAGTATAAGTCAACTTGTGTCCGGATACGGGGAGTGATTCGCGGACTTGAATTCGGCCGGAGACGTCAACTATTTCCAACGTGGCGTTTCCTGTTTGATTAGTTTCCCAGTGAAGCGTGAGGGAATTCACGATTGGATTGGGGAACACCGTACTTTGTAATTCTTGAAAAGGAAGTGAAGTGCTGGAAACAAAATCCAACGCTATAGGATACATTTGATCGCTAGCCTTGTGGAAGGTCGTATAAATGTGATCGAAATTTTTCTTTAATTGGAATAGCGGTGTTCCATCTTCAACCTGCCGGGTTACTTTGACCTGGAGAGTGAACAAGCGGGCATTTTCTTGAATGGATGCCTGCTTCTGTTCACCTGCCGGTAGCGAGAGGATTTTGACCCAGGAACCGTCCCCGGCAATCTGGTAATTTTTGAGTTTGTCCGATTGAATCTCTATTTCCCGTACGCTCAGAATAGTCAAGCCGGGATTCGCATCCAGTGCCAAGGCAAAAATTGATTCCTTGTCAAATTCACCGAGCGAAAAATTCAGGTCATACTTCTTTCCAACCACCATTTCGTCGGACGGTAATTCTACCGTCACGGTTACGACTTCGCTGCTCTTTTCATCTGAAACAGGTGGGTCACCTTGAAATACGTCGGTCATGTGATTACAGGTGTTATTTAAATCACCTAATTTTATCGCCCAGAAGTTTGGCTGTGCTATGCTTCCACCAATTGGATTGGTTGGGTAATCAAAAGTGAAAACACCGTCGTAGAGTATATTAAACAAATTATTATTCGTGCCTAACGCAGCGGTCTCCTCCACCGTTGGATAAACAACGGATTCGATGGAGGGAAATTCTTGTTCGTAGTTGTCTAGAATTATCCGATGGACAGCAACGCGATCAGCATCGTCAATATTTCCATCCTGATTTACATCCGCCGCTATCTTTTGAGTACCGTTGGACTGATCGAATTCATTGATGAAGCGACTGATCTTGGCTGCATCAATAGCCGTAAGGCCGCAGTCGTCAGATACCGGTTCACCGGTCTCCACCAAATCCACGTATATATCAACATCAACAAGTGAGGTAGCTGCGCCAATGTCGTTGAAAGAGAACAGGCTTGCGCCTTGAAAAGGATTGTAGGTAGAAGTTGTTAACGCATAAGACGGACCGGAAACAGGATCAAATGCAACCTCGACATTGGGTATTTCCTGATTTGATGTTGAACCCCACCTCGTAACCCTGCCTTCAACTGTAAGTGGACCATGACAAGTGTACAGGGCGGCACTAAATGTAGATCCGCTACACGGGTTGAAGTTGCAATCAAATCCCGAGAGACTGCTAACGGAAATGTTTGCACACTTGCCCACCGGTAGCGTGTAGAAAATTGTGGCAATTTGGGCATTAGGTACAGTGAAAGACGAAGGACCACTATTTACTAGAGTGACTACGCCGCCGGAAAAGTTGGCGCTATTTACTGTTAGGTTAGCACCATTCTGAATGGTCACGCTGGAGATAACCACGTTACCCCCGGCAAAATTAACACTCAATTCATAGTCAAGGTAGCAAGTGTTGGAACTACCGGATTTGGTGAGCGTTATCGAGTAGTTATTGCCACCTAATGAAGTTGGGCTGCCCAGTAGAAGGTCGCCACAGTTGTTCGCGGAGACACTACTTGCCACACCGCCGCTAAACAGCAGCACGAGCGAAAACAGCAGCCGTGCCGACCACGCCAAGGCAGCGGGGGGGGGGGGGTGAGAAAAGAGAAAGAGTAAGTCATAATAAGGAAATTGAAAAGTGAAGAATCACATTTTCCCAGCCAATAAATCTCGGTTACGCTAACGCGGTTAAGGTGTGGGACGGACAGTCCGGGTTTGGCCCGACGGTTTTGTCAAGTGGCAAAGGGTCAGGATGTTAAGCGAGGAAGTAATTGGGATTTGACGGTCTACGGGTTTAAGGCGACCTAACGGGTTGGTGGATGTGTATGTCACCTTAAAGGTAAGGTATTGAACTGACCCGGCCAAAGTTTTAACACTTTTGAAGCAACATATTGCTGAGTTTTAGCAAGATCAACCGGCCGGGAAGATCGGTATCAGTTTGCGAAGCCGATATACATTTAGATTTTGCTCACTGAAACCGGGAGAGTGTTACGAATATGTCTTTGATCTTTGTCATAAATTGTTGATGGTGGTGGTGAGGATAAAAATTATGGATTTTTGGTGGTTAGTTGTTTGGGCGGTCGAAATAAGGTGATGGGGTGTGGGGGTTTCGAGCATAACATCACCTGGTTTGCAGGTGTAGCATCCACCCGCGACCGGAGGTGGAGCGGGGCCAACCCCTCGCGACCGAAGGTAGCGCGGCGCCACTCGCGCAATCCCTCATTCCTTCCATCCTTCAATCCTTGTCACCTCCCTCATTCCTTCCATCGTTACCTGCGGTGCTTCTCCAAGTCGCATAGCGATTTATCGAGGTCATTCCTTGTCCCTCCCCTTCAGTCCCTCATTCCTTCCATCCTACAATCCTTGCCCCCCCCGCGTGAGGGGTGGGAAGGGCGGCGACCGCAGGGAGGCGGTGCGCAGCACGGAGCGAACAGCGAACCCCTGGACGGCCCGACCCGAGGCGATAGCCGAGGGGCACGCCCTACACAGTATCTTAGCAGGTAGTAATTTGCGGTCTGTTGGATTGTGTACCTTACCCTCCATCATCCCTCTAATCCTTGCCATGCAATTTACCTTTCAACACGACGAACTGGACGCCGCCGCCGGCCGGGTGGTAGAAGCTGTGGGCACCACGCGGGTCATATTACTGAGCGGTGAACTGGGCGCGGGAAAAACGACGCTGACCGCCGCGCTTTGCCGCCGCTGGGGGGTGCCGGAGGGGCAGACGAGCAGCCCCACCTTTAGCCTGGTGAACGTGTATGCGGGCGCGGACGGGCCGATCTACCACCTGGACCTGTACCGGCTGGCGGACCTGGACGAGGCCCTGGAAATAGGCGTGGAGGAATACCTGGACAGCGGGCGGCCCTGCCTGGTGGAATGGCCGGAGGTGATCGAACCGATTTTGCCGGTGGACGTTGTACAGCTAACCTTGTCCAGAACCACCTCAGACCGGCCCTTCGAGCGGGTCATTACGATCCAGCATGCCAGATACTGAACGGAAAATATCGCTGCCCGAAGAACTGACCGACGCGTATAATCGGACGCAGACCGAGACGCTGGAAATGCCCGGCGGGGGGCGTGAGTTGTTTATCGGCATACCGAGTGAGATCACCCTGCAGGAAAATCGGGTGGCCCTGGTGCCGTCCAGCGTGTATACGCTGACCAACCGCAGCCACCGGGTGCTGGTGCAGCGCGGCGCGGGTGTGAAGAGTAGTTTTAGCGACCACGAGTATGCCGAGTGCGGGGCCGAGATTGCCCAGAGCGCGGAGGACCTGTACCGCCGGGCGCAGATCATCATCAAGGTGGCGCCGCCCACGCTGGAAGAGATAGACATGATGCAGCCGGAGACGGTGCTGATCTCGCCCCTGCAACTGCCCACCATCTCGGCCGAATACCTGTACCGGCTGCGCCACAAGCGCATTATTGCCCTGGCGATGGAGTATATCATGGACGATAGCGGTGCCTTTCCGGTGGTGCGCATTATGAGCGAGATGGCGGGGATCAATGCCATCCTGACGGCCGCCGAACTGCTGAGTACCAACGACGGCGGGCCCGGTGTGTTGCTGGCCGGTATCTCGGGCGTGCCCAGCGCGAAGGTGGTTATTCTGGGTGCGGGCATCGTGGCCGAATACGCTACGCGCGCCGCCCTGGGGCTGGGGGCGGAGGTGCGCATTTTTGATGACAATATTTACAAGCTGAAGCGCATCCAGAATGCGGTGGGGCGTACGCTTTACACGTCGTCCATCAACCCCGTTTACCTGAAACGCGAACTGATCACGGCGGAGGTGGCCATCGGGGCTATCCACGCCGAAAACGGCCGCTCGCCCCTGGTGGTCTCCGAGGACCTGGTGCGGGCCATGAAACCGGGTTCGGTCATTATTGACGTGAGTATCGACCAGGGCGGCTGCTTCGCCACCTCCCAGCTCACCACGCTGGATAAACCGACCTTTACCCAGCACGGCGTCATTCATTACTGCGTGCCCAATATTGCCAGCCGGGTGGGGCGCACGGCCTCTATTGCGGTGAGTAATATTCTGACGCCCCTGCTGTTGCAGGCCGAATCGAGCCGGAATTTCGAGCACTTTATCTTCAAGCATCCCGGCCTGCGCAATGGCGTGTATACGTTTAAGGGCTGCCTGACCAATGAGTACCTGGGGCACCGCTTCAACATTAAATCCACGCAGCTGAACCTGTTGCTGACCAGTTCGCTGTAACCCCCGCCGCACCCGTGCAATCCTTACTCGCCGAAATTCGTGCCTGTACCCACTGCGCCCCGGTCTTGCCGCTGGGCCCCAATCCGATCATTGCGGCTAGCGGCCGGACCCGCGTACTGCTGGTCAGTCAGGCCCCGGGCCGGTTGGCGCACCTGAGTAGCGTGCCCTTCGACGACCCCAGCGGCCGCCTGCTGCGCGAGTGGCTGGACGTGGACGAACCCACTTTTTACGATCCCGATAATTTTGCCATCGTACCCATGGGGTTCTGCTACCCCGGCAAGGGCAAGGGCAAGGGCGGCGACCTGCCCCCACGCCCCGAGTGCGCCGAAATATGGCGTGCCCGGCTGGATGCCACCCTGCCGGACGGAGCGGTAAAACTATTGATCGGGCAGTACGCCCAGAAATATTACCTGGGCGGCAACCGGCGGCGCAACCTGACCGAGACGGTGCGAGATTTTGCCCACTACCTGCCCGATTTCTTCCCGCTGCCCCACCCCTCGCCGCGCAACGGCATCTGGCAGCGCAAGAACCCCTGGTTTACCGAAACAGTGGTGCCCGCCCTGCGGGAGGTGGTGGGGCCGCTCATCAAGCGGAGTTAATTACGTCTCTCTGGTACCATGACTTTTTCTTCCGGCACCGTGACTTCTTCCTCGGGTGCCACCGGAGCGGCGAGGTCCACGGTGGCTTCCACGTCCCAGTTGGCGCGGAGCGGCTCGATGTCGATGCGGCGCACGGCTTCGGGCTGGCGGCCGAACGCGAAATCACCGGCGTCGTAGCGGCCGTTTTCATTCAGGTCGTCGATCACTTCCACGCGGTAGTTGCCGGGGGGCAAGCTCTGGATGGAGTAAGAATAATCGAAGCGTTCCCGGATGGGAAACTCGATTTCCAGCCGCTTGTCCTGCAACAGCCGCACCACGTAGGTGGCCGTGGGGTCGAGATTGACAAAATCCAGCCGGAGGTTACCGAATGAGTTGGCCGGTTGGCCGTTAACGGGCAGGTCGAGGGTATCGGCATTCGTGCCGCCGAAGCGGTCGGTAAGCGACCCCGGTGGAAAAAGCAGCCGCTGCGGTACCCCGGCGGGCAGGCTGGTGCGGACGAACAGCCGGTAGGGGCGCAGGCTGTCGACTTGGTAGGTGGCGGCAATGGGCGTAGGCAGCGTATCGCGCAGCACCCGGGCCAGGGTGGTATCCACGCCGGCTAGCGGGCGATTGAATTCCAGCAACAGCGGCCTTCCGGGGTTGGCCCGCGGCGTGGGCGGGGTGATGAGTGACAGGGGTAGTTGCGGCCGTCCGTCGGGGCGCGGGGCGAACCGGATCGTATCCTGCCACGCGCCGTTGCGGCCCAGCAGTACTTCGCGCGGACCGGAATCCGTGTAGTAGAGCAACAGTGTATCCACCAGGTTGCGGCGCACCGGCGGCAGGGCGGTGGAATCCAGGTAGCCCACGTCGATGCCCTCGGCGGGCTGGTTGAGCGGCAGGCGCAGCAGCCCGTATTCGCTGGTGTCCACTTTCTGTACCCGTAGCGGCAGGATGGGCTGCGACAGGCGAATGTCCGGCAGCACGGTCAGCGTATCGCTCACCACGACCAGGGTATCGGTAAAGCCGGTGCGCTCGGTGGGGCGGGTATACTTGTAGTCGGCCCCTTCGTCCAGCAGGGCCAGGCCCCGGTAGGTGCCGGGGCGGATGTTGGAAACCAGGTAGCGGCCGTCCTCACCGGCGCGGGTAAAGTAGAACGGCCGTTCGGTGCGCACGGCCGTATCGGCCAGGTTAGCGTAAAGCAGGAACAGGGCGTCGGGCACCGGCTCGGCCGTGTAGGCATCCAGAATGCGGCCGCTCACGCGGGCACTGTCGATGGTGGGGCCGGTGGAAAAAACGAAGCGCAGGTCTTCGGCCGGGTTGCGCTCGGTCAGGTCCTGCACGGCCTCGCCGAAGTTGATGACGTAGGTGGCACTATCGCGCAGCACCTCTTTTTCGTCGAAGGTGAGGATGACGGTGCGCTTTTTGATCCTGAGGTCCAGCGGGTATTCCAGGGGTGGGGAAACGACTACCTGTTTCTGCCAGTCTTTCAACTCTACCCACTCCTCGAAGGTGAGGCGAATTTCCTGAGGCCGGTAATTCGTTTGGCCGGCGGGCGTGCTTTCGGCCGCCACCAGCTGGGGAGGAATACTATCGATCGGCCCGCCGCTGGGCGGGATGGGCGAAGCGCAGTTAGTCACCGTCAGCCACTGGCCCAGCAGTACCAGAAGCAGCAACGCAAACGAAAGCAGCCGGGAAAGTTGGCGGTGGGGCATGGTTGGGATCGAAGATGAGGAGGCGGAGGCCGAAAAAGACGGGCGGGCGGGGCAAAAGTACACTTTCCCCGCCGGCGGAAGGGTTAACGGGGAGCCAAGATGGGCCCGCAACGGCTGCCGGTTGGCATTACCGTAGCGTAGCAGGCAAGACAAACGGCCGCCTTTTCCGCTATATCGTCCGTTTCTCCTCTTACAACTTAACCGTAGGGGGCGGACGGATTCCCACAATAAAATGGAAAATGCTACCTTTGGCCGCCCGGTTTCCGCACCGGTTCCTCCCATTCCTTGTCAAACCTTCGTTTAGATGTTGCTCCCCTTGTCGCACGAACAGGAGACGGCCCGCCTGGATGCCGTACGCCAGTTCGCTATTCTGGATACCGCGCTGGAAGAGAGCTACGACAGCATCACCCGCCTTGCGTCGCTCATCTGCGAAGCCCCCGTCTCGCTGGTCACCGTACTGGACAAAAACCGCCAATGGTTCAAATCACACTACGGCACACCCATCGGCGAGACCGACCGGCAGCACTCGTTCTGCAATTACACCATCGAACTGGACAATGAGATCTTCGAGGTGCCCGACCTGCGCCTCGACCGGCGGTTCGTCGATAATCCCTTCGTTACCGAAGACCCGAAGGTGGTGTTCTACGCCGGCTACCCCCTGCGCATGGACGACGGCCACGCCCTCGGCTCCCTCTGCATCCTCGATCTCAAGCCCCGCGTGCTGACCGAAACCCAGCGCGAATCGCTCAAAATTCTGGGCGGGCAGGTCAAGCGGCTCATCGAAGCGGGCCGCCTGAGTCACCAACTCAAGGAACTCAACGAGGAACTGCGCCGCCGCAACGCCGAGGCCGAACAGTTTTCCTACGCCGTTTCCCACGACCTCCAGGCCCCGCTGCGTACCATCGGTTCGTTCACCGAAATACTGCTGGAGGAATACGCGCCCCAACTCGACGAGGAGGGCCAGACGATGATGCACTACATCACCGACGCCGCCGAACGGATGCGCCTGCTGGTGCAGGACCTGCTCAAGTTTTCCGAAATCCGCAAGCACGCCAACCCCACGGCCATCGACCTGACCGAACTGATCGAAAGCCTGAAACACGACCTCTCCAAAAGCATCACCGAAAAAGAGGGAGAAATTATCATCGTCACCGGCCTGCCCACCGGTCTGCTCGGTTTTTCCACGCTGCTGCGCAACCTGTTTCAGAACCTGATCTCCAACGCGCTCAAGTTTTCGCACCCCGGGCGTGCGCCCCGCATCGAGATATCCTACCGCGACCTGCCCGGCTTTCACGAACTGTCCGTGCGCGATAACGGCATCGGCATCGAGCCGCGTTATTTCGAGCGCATCTTCGAGATTTTCAGCCGCCTCCACACCAACGAGGAGATCGCCGGCACCGGCATCGGCCTGGCCCAGTGCCGCAAGATCGTCGACCTTCACCAGGGCCGCCTCACCGTGGCCAGCGAGCCGGGGGAGGGCAGCGTATTCAGCTTCACCATCGCCAAAAATATTCTGGCGGGCGGCATCTAAAAAGCAGGAAGAAGATAACTTTGCCTCCGCTAATTGCCATTCATTACTTGTATTTCGGGGAGTGTTTGCTGGGCGTGCCGCCTCCCTGGCGGTCGGCGTCGGTCCCCTCCGGGCTTCGGCATTCGCCTCGGCACTGCGTGCGCTAACGCCCCTGCGGGCACCTCACGCGGCGGTAGCGGGGTCAGTTCCGCCGTTCATTCCCTGGTTCGCTTTCCCTTTCTGCGCCGGAGATAAACTACTCCCGCTATCAGTGCCCCCGCACCCAGCGCCGCCAGCCACTTCCACGGCCAATAGTACCAGTCGGCGCGCCACTCCAGCGGCTGCATATTTCCCTGGGCGGTATAGGCCGCCCAGTAATAGGGCCGCGCCGTGGTTCCGCCCGAATCGAGTTGATTCAGTTGGGCCAGGCGCAGGGCCTGGTGCTTGGGCAGGCCCCGGTCCAGTCCGTCGTAGAAAATTCCCATCATCCGGGTGGAGGTCGCATCGTCCACCGGCCAGAGGGTAGCCACCAGGCTGCGGGCACCGGCAGCCGTAAAGGCCCGGGCCAGGCTAATAATACCCTCGTTCTCGCGGTTGGTGCCCACGGCCGTGGCGCAGGCACTTAGCACCACCATATCGGCCGGGATGTTGCTACTGAACAGCTCGCGGGCGTACAGCTTATCGGCATCGCCCGCGCCCGCAAAAGCGATCTGGCTACTGAACCCTTCCACGTTATCCGCCAGTGCGTGGGTGGCCAGGTGCAGCACCCCGTAATCTTCCGCCTGCCGCTTGAAATCCGCCAGTGAGGCTTCCGCCCCGAATTGGTAACGGCCCGGAAACCGCGCCTGCAGGGAGGCTACCTCGTCGCGGTTGGCACTCAGCCGCCCGAAGAAGCGTTCATGGATATTCGTGCTATCGGTCTCCCCCCGTTGCGCCATTGCGGGGCCGCTAAAGTCGGGCGCGTAGGCCAGCACTTGCCGGCGGGGGGCCGTACTCGCGGCCGGCGTTGCCAGTTGATCCTCCAGCAGGGCGAGGGAATAGGCGTAGCTCACACTGTGGTCGCGCAGCAGGTAGGGCCACTCGTGGGGTTCCAGCGTCAGATCCACGCTATCCGTCAGCAGGGCGGTAAAGGGCAGTTGGTCGATCACGTCGTCGCCCACGATGAGCAGGTCTTCTTCCAGCAGGTGCTCCACGGGCCGCAGCAGCAGGTCGTATAGTTCCGCGCCCAACTCGGCACAGCGCGGCAGTAGTGATTCATCCCGCCCCGACTGGTAGAGCAGTTCATTGTAGGCCGCCGCCTTTTCGCGCAGTACCGCCGCGTTGGGTTGGGAAAAGCTCGCGGTTAGTTCCCCCGCACTGTTCAGCACGTAGCGCATCAGGTAGTGCTCGGTTACTTTAAAATAAACCAGTGTGCGCCCCGGCGGCAAAAACCGTTCGCGCAACCGATCGGGATCGAAGTCAATCTCCCCGCCGCGCCGCCGGTCGTATTCCGCGTCGGCCATCCGCAGTTCCCGCAGCAGTTGGTTGGCCTCTTTATTCAGCTCGATCAGCCGGTCGATGCCGGGGGCATCCAGCGTTCCGGCCACCAGTTTTTCGCGTTCGGCCTGCACCTCGTCCAGCCGCCCCAGTTTGGCCGCCAGTTCGGGCCGCTCGCGGGCATACAGGTGGTTCAGGCGGGTGGTGCGCGTCAGCCGCGAGCGGCGGGCGTCCACCCGCTGTAGGGCACGGTGCAGGTATTCGGTTTCGCAGGTCTCCTGGTACAGATAAAATCCCACCAGTGCCAGGCCGAAGTAGAACTCGCGGCTCTCGGCGTTTTCGTAGTAGCGGCCCCAGGCATCCAGCGTGCGCTCCTGGTTGGCCTCCAGGCGGGTAATGGCTTTGTCGTAGAAGGTGAAGGCTTGCTTGACGTCGGCAATGTTTTTGGTGGTGCGAGAGAGGTAGAGGGTAAATACGGCTCGGTTGGAGTAGAGGTAAGCCATGTCTTCATAGGTGTAGGACTCGGTTTTTTCGAGTTCTTGTAGTTGAGAGATAGCACTTTTCAGTATTTGTATAGCTTCAAGATTATTGCCAGTGCTACTTTCAAACCTAGCTCTGAGAATTGGCCACTTGACATATCTTTCTTGTACGTCTAAGTAATTAATTCTGTCCATCTGTATACCTATTGCTTTCTGAGTAAATACTCTTTTTTGTTCAGCCATATTCCGGCTAGAATAGTATGAACTCAGTATTTCGTAAACCAAATAATGATAACTAGATTCTGGTAAATTTCGCATTTTTTCCTCTAATTTCAGTAAATGATCGATATCAATGTCAACACCTAGGCCTTCTTCTCGCATTCTTTGAGCAAAAATAGAAGTTGTAACTTTTAACGAATCGAATAAATTCCGATATTTAAATCCGTCAATGTAAGTATTTGCTTTTTTACGATTCATTTGATTATAAGACATCCACAGTGGAAGATTAGCATAATCTTTTTCAAATACTGTCTTTATTAAGGATGCTTTCTCTGCATAGGCAATACTATTAAATACATCATCTACCGAAAAATATCTGGAACTCAAATATGACATTAAAAATTGATCTATTTCTGTACCCTCAAGAGATACAGGCATATTATCTTTCGATAATATTGTCTTTTTTAACGCAGCATGATTTTTTCCTATTTCCCTTAACGATAGAGACTCGAAAAAATATTTGATGTAAGCACAATCGCTTTCATCTATTAATTTTTGCGTGTTCCTGATAATTTCGTTAGCATCATAATTGTCTTCCTGAACATACCTCAAAAATAGCGCATTCATCTTCTCGCTACAAGGTTGTTGTGCATACGAGGTGGGTCCAAAAGACAGAAAAAGCAGGAGCGCAAAAAGCGATATACGAACTGAAACAATGCGGACCGAAGTAATCATAACTAGTTGTTTGCCCTTAAGTTAGCCCTTTTCCGGCAAACCGGCTTTCCCCAACGCAAAAGCCCCCACCCAAAAATGGGCGGGGGCTTTGCTCGTTGTCCGTAACCGGTCGAAAAGAATCAAGCGTCGTCGTCGTCACTATCCTCGTCTTCCGACTGATTGCTTAGTTGCTCGCGCAGTTGCTCGAAGGCCGACAGATCGCCCAGCGTGGATTGCTTGACGTTCGATTGGGTCTTCTTCACGGCCGAGCGGGTCTCGTCGCGTTCCTGGCGCTTCTCGGCGCGCACGGCGTCGTCGGCGTCACGGCGAATATCGTCCAGGTAGCGGCTGTGGCTGACCATGATGCGCTTGTCGTCGCGGTTGAACTCGATCACCTTTACGGTTAGTTCGTCATCCACGTCGGCAACCGATCCGTTCTCCTTACGCATGTGCTTAAGCGGTGCGTAGGCTTCCAGACCGTAAGGCATCTGAACGATGATACCGCGGTCGTCCTTGCGCAGTACGGTAGCCTCGTGGTAGGAACCGACGGGGAAAACGTTCTCAAACGTATCCCAGGGGTTCTCCTCCAGTTGCTTGTGGCCCAGCGAAAGCTTGCGGTTTTCCTTGTCGATGTCGAGGATCATCACGTCGATCTCGGCACCCACCTTGGTGAACTCGCTCGGGTGGCCGTAGCGCTTGGTCCACGACAGGTCGCTGATGTGGATCATGCCGCCGATGCCGTCCTCCAGTTCGATGAAGACACCGTAGGGCGTTAGGTTCTTGACCACGCCGGAGTGCTTGGAACCGGTAGGTAAAGTTTTGTCCAGCTGCATCCAGGGATCTTCCTGGAGTTGCTTGATCGAGAGCGACATCTTACGGTCCTCGCGGTCGATGGTAACGACTTTCGCGTCGTGTTCGGTACCGACTTTGAAGTAGTCACGCGCGTTGATGGGCTGATTGGACCAGCTGACCTCCGATACGTGAATAAGGCCTTCGACACCGGGCTGGATTTCCAGGAATGCGCCGTAGTCTTCGATATTGACGATGCGACCACGGATGGTGCTGCCGGCCTGGATGGTCTCGTCCAGAACTTCCCACGGGTGGGCCTGGAGTTGCTTGAGGCCGAGGCTGATCCGCTTCTTGTTCTCGTCGAAATCGAGGACCACCACGTTGATCTTCTGGTTGAGTTCCAGTACTTCGCTCGGGTGGTTGATCCGTCCCCAGCTGATATCCGTGATGTAGAGGAGTCCGTCTACGCCACCGAGGTCGAGGAAGGCACCGAAGTCGGTGATGTTCTTCACGAGGCCTTCGAGTACCTGGCCGCGTTCGAGGCTGGCAATGATGGCTTCGCGCTGCTCGGCGAGATCGCTCTCGATGAGTGCTTTGTGGGAAACCACGGCGTTCTTGATCGTCTCGTTGATCTTGACGACTTTGAATTCCATCGTTTTACCGACGTATGAATCGTAGTCGATGATCGGCTTGATGTCGATCTGCGAACCGGGGAGGAAGGTTTCCAGACCGCCGCAATCGACGATGAGGCCGCCCTTGGTCTTGCTGATGACCTTGCCGTTGATCACAACGCCGTCATGGTAGCTTTCGCGGATACGATCCCAGGCGCGGAGCAGTTTAGCCTTGCGGCGCGAGAGGACCAGCTGACCCCGCTCGTCTTCCTGCTGCTCGACGTACACGTCTACCGTGTCGCCGACGGCCAGATCGGGCGTGTCGCGGAATTCGGACAGGCTCAGGAGACCGTCCGACTTGTAGTTCAGGTCGAGCAGTACATCGCCCGAATCGCTGATGCTGGAAACGCGGGCGGCCACGATCTCGCTTTCGGAGATGTTGGTGATCGCGGCATCGTATTCCTTGAGCATCGACTCGTAATCGGCGTCGGAATAACGCTTGGCCGTGGCGTTGCCCTGCGACCAATCGAAATCGTCGAACGCCGAACCGGTGACGCCACTTGTATCGTCTTCTTCGATTTCCAGATCGCCGTCCTCCTCATCCTCGTCGGAAGAGTCGTCCTGCTCGTCTTCTTCGGCGACGCTTTTCTTCATGATTACGCCCTTGGCGGGTGCATCGTCCTCGTCGTCGTCATCAGAAGAATCATCACTGTCACCGGCGGCTTCGGGAGCCGTGTCGGCGGCCGGGGCGGCTACCTCTTTGGCAGCGGCGGCCACGGTGGCGGTTTCTTCGGTAATGGGGGTGGCGGGCTGCTTGGGCGCGGCGGCTTCAGTTTCGGTAGTCGTACCTGCTTCAGCGGCGGCGGCCTCGGCCTCGTCTTTTACTTCCTCGGGCATTTTGCCCAGGGTTGATTCCAGTTGCTCTACCGGCGTACCGGCGGCGGTGTCTTCGGCCTTATTCTCGGCGGAAGCGTCCTGGTTCTGGTCTTTATCGTCATTCAGCATTGAAAGAATGCTTTTAAAGGGTGAAAAAATCGGGTGAATTAAAGCAGTTGTCCCGGAGGGTTATGCTTTAGCGGCGCAAAGGTAAGAATAATCCAGGAGACTCCTTACTTTTTACATCTCGTCTTCTATCTTTCTTCCCACCTTATTATCAGGAGTCGGTCTTATCCTTCATTCGTGCTTTTACGATCAGCCAACTTTGCCAACAGTAATAGTTTGTAAAGCGGGCTGAGGGGTAGCTCCTTTCCCGCTACTTTCACCGTTTTGCCGGATACCTGATCGACGTGCAAGGTGTTAACGATATAGGACTTATGGATTCGCTGAAACCCGTTCGGCAGTTGGTCCTCATAGTTGGCCAGGGTTCCTAGTACCGTGTAGGTTTTAGAGGAAGTAATCAGGCGTAGGTAGTTACCGAAACTTTTGATGATTTGCAGCTCCTTCATTGCAATGCGCACCGGTAAACCGTCGTGACGAATATCCAGGTAAGCGGGTTCGGGGGGCGGGGCGGGCGGAAGCAGGCTACGACTTGAAATGCGATTGACCGCTTTAAGAAAGCGGGCAAATCCAATGGGTTTGAGCAGATAATCGATCACCCCGAACTCATAACTCTGCAGGGCAAACCCGGCGTGAGCAGTTGTCAGAATAACGTGAGGAGAGTAATCCAGGGTAGCCAGCAATTCCAGGCCGGACAATTCGGGCATATGGATGTCGAGCAACAATAGACTGACCGGTTCCTTGCGTAACATCGCGAGAGCGTTGACCCCGTCAGAACACTCACCGACCAATCGCAACAGGGGCAATTTTTCGACATGGGACCGGAGTACGCGACGAGCCGGTGCCTCGTCGTCTACAATCAGTGTGGCTAACTTACTCTGCGACATCGAGTTGAATTTTTAGCTGGATTACAAACCGCCCCGGTTGGTCAGGATCGATATTCAACTGGTGCCGCTGCGGGTAGAGCAGTTCCAGGCGTCGTCGAACGTTATTGATGCCCGTTCCGGTAGTCGGCGGACTGTTTTTGACCGGTGTTACTGAATTCTCTACCATGAAGTCCAGTCGTCCCTCACTTACCTGCACCACTACCCGAATCCAGGAGGGATGGCGGGAAATATTGGCTCCGTGTTTGAAAGCATTTTCCACGAAAGGCAATAACAACATGGGGTAGATCAGGTAGCGGGCCGGTTCGCGGCTCAACTCGAACTCGATGCGACAACGGTCACCCAGGCGGGTATCCTCCAGTAGCAGGTAGTCCTGCAGGAAGTCCAGTTCCCGGCGTAGGGGGACAGTTTCGAGTTGGGCACTTTCCAGCTGGTAGCGCAGCAGGGTTGAGAGTTGCAGTACTACTTCCGGGGTTTGCTCGGAACGATCCTTGGCTAACGAGTAAATGCTGTTGAGTGTGTTAAACAGGAAATGGGGGTTGACCTGGTCACGGAGGTATTTTAGCTCGGCATCCTGCTGGAGAAAACGCGATTCTACTTGATTACTCGAGTGGTCATTGCGGCGGCGGTAGGTCAAAACAACCGTGCTGCCGATAGCCAGGATCGCGTAGGTGGGCCAGGTTGGAGGAAGGGTACCGCAGTCACAATCTTTTGGAAATAGAGGGACGAACGACAGTAAGGTCACCATAATGAACTGACTACCCCACCAGCGTAACTCGTCGCTACCGCCATTGCCGTAGGGGAAAAGAACCCACTCATTAATTATGCAGACCAATGTGCCGAGTGAGGCCAATAATAGTGCCGGACGAAAATAAGCCAACCCATGATAGAACATCGGGTAGTCAAAATGATGCTGCCAATAGCAAAATGAAACCGCTAATATCCCGAACAGCCCGGCATATGCCGGGACAGAGCGGTAACGAGCTAGTGAAGTGAATCGGGATAGCGGAAACATAGAACGGAATGGCTTAGAGCGTGTCTAAATTTTTATTTCCTGAGAACCAAGCACTTAAGAACCTGGCGTCATAAAAACTGACTTACGTAATTCGCTATGCGCGCACCACGAAGTAGCCGCGAAGCGAATCATTGATCCCCAGTTCTTAAAAATTTTAGACACGCCCTTAACGAATGGGGCAAACCTCAAGGTAACGATTAGGCCGGCAGGGTTGGAAATATTTTTGACCAAATGATTTCGTCATAGATCAACTACTCTGGTCATAACTTACTGTAAGTGATAAAGTTAAAGCTTGACACATGATCGTTCAATGCTACTTTTGGCATCATTCTTCCTTCCGGCTGTCTCCCGCTGCGCCGGAGTAAAACCGATCCTTCATGCCATCCTTCCATTACTTTAAGCTATTTGCCGTGTTATTCCTCAGCCCGTTTATTCTTTGCTCCCAGCAGATTCAGGGTTCCGTAGTCGATTCTATCGACGGCCAACCCCTGGCCTACGTTAGTGTGCTACTAGAAAATGATAACGGTGATTATCGGGACGGAACCACCACCGACAAGAAGGGTCAGTTTAGCCTGATGGGTGCGGGGAAAAATCACTACCTCAGTTTCTCCTTCATCGGATACCAGACAACCCGGTTGGCAGTAGCCGGTCAGACTTTTCCACTAATCGTACAACTGCAACCCGCGACCGAGTTCTTAAATACGGTAGAAGTACGCGCGGAGCGAACCACCACCCGCCAACTGATCGACCGCCGCGTGATCGAAGTAGGAGAGGACCTGCAGAGCGCGGGCGGCGACGCCGCTACCATTCTCGGTCAGTTACCCCAAATTCAGTTGAACGGTGCCGGCGATCTACGATTACGCGGTAGTGGGAACGTTACCCTCCTGGTAAACGGCAAACCTTCCCCCTTGAGCAGTGCCGACCTCCTCCGGCAATTACCCGCAGCAAACATCCTTCGCGTTGAAATCATAACCGCGCCCAGTGCACGGCAGCGGGCCGACGGACTGACCGGCATCATCAACATCGTTACCCGGCGAAACCCCGACCGGGGTACCACCATCGGAGCACAACTTTCGGCTAACAATCAGGAATCTTACCGAGCCGAACTGAACGGGGGCTACGGCCTAAAGGACTTCGGTATTTTTGCCGCTTTTTCATACGTATACAAGAACTACCCGAGTAATAATACCCTTAGCAGAGAGGGTTTTCAGCCGTTTCAGCGAACTACCTCTTTCGGATTTATCGGCCCTGCCTACTATATGCAGGTGGGTGCCGATTGGTCGATCGACCCACGCAATCAGTGGTCGGTTACCCTTACGCATACCGATGACCGTCACGACCACCCTTACCGCAGTACGATTATTACGGACCGAGCGGAGGATTGGTTCAGCCTTACCGAGCATGTACATTTGACGACGGAGTACCATACCAATTTTCGTCACTATTTCGACCGCGCGGAAAAGAAACGATTTATTGAGGCGGACCTCCAGTATTCCTGGAACCCGAACGAACTGTTGAATAAAAATTTGCTTCCCGTCGGTAGTGCCGATCGACAATTTACGCTTCAGGAAAAGGGTTTGCTGGAAGTTTCGATCGACTACGAGCATCCCTTGCCCAGGGGGAAATTGGAGACCGGTTTCCGCTACACGGGACGCAGTACGGACAGTGAGTTCAGCCGCGGTTTCGCGCCTAATCTTTCCACCGCCGCTTACCAGTATCGGCAACCGACCGCGGCGGCTTATGCGCTGCTTAATCATCGCTTTGGCAAATGGGAGGTTCAGGGTGGCCTGCGCTACGAAGATTATCGGCTGCGGTTTGATTTTTCCCCAAATGGATTGGCCTCCGTACAACGCCATTTTACCGATTTCTTTCCTTCCCTGCATTTATTATGGCGGCCTGCCGAGGGGCAATCGGTAAACCTGGGTTATAGCCGGCACACGGCCCGGCCCGGCACATACGCGCTAAACCCTTTTCGCTTACTTCCCTATCCTACCGACCGAACGGATGGCAATACCCGCTTGGTGCCCGAATATGCTCAGAACTTCGAACTGGCCTATCTCTACGAAAAAAAGAAACTTACTACCCGCCTGGCCGCCTATCTTCGGCCGCGACGTAGCCAGATCAGCCGGGTTACGTTGCTTACCGGAGACACGCTGGTCAACACCTGGGTCAACCTTGGCAATTCATTCGGACAGGGGGTGGAGTTTTCCATCGACTACCGGCCCTCAGCACTGTACGGCCTGTCGGTAAGCGGGGAGGCAGGCTGGTCGCAGTTGGCTTCACTACCCACTGAGTTGTCGTTCGGCTCGCGCCGGCGGCGGTTTATCAACCTGGGGGTACGGCAAAATTTTACGCTCTGGCGAGAATTAAAGCTGGACGTTAATTGGCAGGCACAACTACCCGAACGGGAGTACTTCTCACGCGATGTTTACCTCCACCGCTTCGATGCCGCTCTGCGTTACACCCTTCCGTCAGCGGGGTTCACCTTCAGCTTGCGCGGAGAAGACCTTCTTGCTTCCAATCGTTTTGCGGGCCGACGTTTCGGGCCGGGCTTCATTGTCGATCACTCCTGGCTGGCCGAGGCTCCGCGATTAGTTGCCACGGTAGGCTACCGGTTTAAACGCGGTAAGGAATTTCAGCAACGGAAGAAAAAGAAATAGCTCGTAGTTGAAGAGACGGCAGTTTTATCTGGCAATTATTCTAAAATGATCCTTTTCATCTTGTACCTCTAAGCGAGACCCCTCCCCGGAGGTTGGAAACAGGGTCGGCAGGGGAATTTTGCGTGAGGGGCCTGGACGGTGATCCGCGCAGCGGACAGCCCGCAGGGCCAAGCCGACAGGCGCGCCGGTAAGGGCCCGACCCCGCCGGCAGGCGGGGGCACGCCCAAAACAACTGCCCGCATTGCCGCATTTTCATGGTTACCTGACCGGTCAACGGACGGGAGAGGGAATTTCACCTTTTTATCGTACTTTGGCCAACTAAAGCTTAACCGAACACGAATGACTACCGATCAGCGCCCCTGGCTAGCCCAGTACCCCACCGGAATTGCGGCCAACATTGACCCCGACCAGTACCAGAACCTGCTGGAAATAATTGAAGAAGCCTTTGGCAAGTACGCCAAACTGCCCGCATTTAGCTGCATGGGCAAAACGCTGACCTATAAGCAGGTGGACGATTATTCCCGCCAGTTCGGGGCTTACCTGACCTACCGCGGCCTGCAGCCGGGCGACAAGATTGCGCTGATGATGCCCAACCTGCTGCAGTACCCGATTGCGCTGTTCGGTGCCCTGCGTGCGGGCCTGATCGTGGTGAACACCAACCCGCTGTACACGCCGCGCGAGATGGCGCACCAGTTTACCGACTCGGGGGCCAAGGCGATCGTGATTGCGGAAAATTTCGCGTCAAACCTGCAAGCCATCATCAAGAATACGGAGATAAACACCGTGATCGTGACCAGTCTGGGCGAGTTGCTGTCGTTTCCGAAGAAGCACCTGGTCAACTTCGTGGTCCGCAACGTAAAAAAGATGGTGCCCGACTACGATCTGCCGAACTCGGTAGCTTTCGGTACGGCGTTGAACGAGGGTAAAAAATACAAACTGCCCACCTTTACCAACCTGCCCGGCGATACGGTGGCATTGCAGTACACGGGCGGCACCACGGGGGTATCCAAGGGAGCGATGCTGACCAACCGCAACCTGGCGGCCAACTGCCTGCAATCGGGCGCGTGGCTGACCTCGTTCATGGATGAGGCAACCGGCAATATGCTGTGCCCGCTGCCGCTCTACCACGTGTTTGCGTTTACGGCAAACTGCCTGGCTACCTTTAGCCACGGGGTATGTAATGTGCTGATCACCAATCCGCGCGATATCGACGGGCTGGTGAAGGAATGGAAGTCGTCTAACCCGGTGGGCCTGACGGGCGTGAATACCCTGTTTAATGCCATGCTGCACAACAAGAAGTTTTTGCAACTCGATTTCTCTAACCTGAAACTGACCGTGGGCGGCGGCATGGCCGTGCAAAAAGCGGTGGGCGAGAAGTGGCAGCAGGTGACCGGCGTGCCCCTGAGCGAGGGCTACGGCCTGACCGAGACCAGCCCCTGCGCCAGCATGAACCCGCTGACGGCCGCCGGCCGCCTGGGCACCATCGGCATTCCGCTACCGAGCACGGATATGCGCATCTGGGAGGAAGAAGAAAACCGCCCGGCCAAGCCGGGCGAGCGCGGGGAAATCCAGATCAAGGGGCCGCAGGTGATGAAGGGCTACTATAACCGCCCCGAGGAAACCGCCAAGACGATCAAGGATGGTTGGCTGTGCACCGGTGACGTGGGCCTGATGGAAGAGGACGGTTTTTTCCGCATCGTGGACCGCAAAAAGGACATGATCCTGGTGTCGGGCTTCAACGTCTACCCCAATGAGGTGGAGGACGTGCTGGCCGCGCACCCCAAGGTGCTGGAAGTGGCCGCCGTGGGTGTGCCGAATGAAAAATCGGGCGAAGTGGTCAAGGTGTTCGTGGTGAAAAAAGAAAAGTCACTGACCGAAAAGGAACTGATCGAATTTGCCCGCAAGGAACTAACCGGCTATAAGGTGCCGAAGGAAGTGGAGTTTCGCGATGACCTGCCGAAGACCAACGTGGGCAAAATTCTGCGCCGCGAGTTACGCGAGGAGGTGAAATGATGGTCTGCTGACAAGATCGCCGAACGACCCCGCGTTACATTCGTTAACCCCAGCGTCCTCCGCCCGTGTGGCGGAGGACGTTTGTTGAATGTACTCCCGTGAAACGATTACTATTTTTTTTCAGCCTGCTAACCCTGTTTTGCTCTGCCGCCGCCCCCCTGGCCGGGCAGGCTACCGCTCCCGCTTTTGATTGCGTAACCAACGACACCTTGCAGTGGACCAATCCGTCCTTGTCCACCTGCGGCCCTTTTCTGAGGACACTGGTTTACCGCGCCGATAATCCTGACGGCCCGTATACAATCATCGCCGAATTATCCGACCCGAATCAGGATAACCTGTTTGATAACGTACCCGCCGGCGGTGAACGGTTTTACTTTTTGCGCTATGAATACGACTGCCCCGGCATCATTTTCCCGAATAGCGACACTTTGAATAACCGCCTGCCAGAGATGGTGGAAATCCGCTATGTGAGTGTGATCGACAGTGTGCTGCAACTGGTCTGGACCCCCAGCCCCTCGCCCCAAACGGTGGCTTACGTAATTTACCGGCAGGAACTGACCGGCTTTGTGCCGCTGGATACCGTTTTCGGGCGGAACTCGACTACTTTTTCCGATCCGAGTTTCCGGGATGCGGGCACGCAGCCGGGAGCGGATGCAACTTATACCATTACGGCCATTGACGGCTGTGGTAATAATAGCCTGTTTGCCGCCGAAGTAAGACCGGTAGTACTGACGGATACCATGTTTCTTGATGCCGGTGGTTGTAACTTAATCTTCATTGCCCGCTTCCTCAACCTGGATACCACGCGCCTGCAACGGCCGGACGCCTTGGATATATTCGGTTCACTCAACGGCGGACCGTTTCTAATCAATGGAATGGATAACTCGCCGTTGGATATCGGTTATTTTGGGTTTGCTAGCCAGGATAGTGTGTGTATATATGTGGAAGGCATCATTGACGGAACGCAGGAACGCTTTCGTACGGTACAGTTGTGCTTCCGCGCCCCGGATGTGCCGGGAACGGTCAGTTTCGCCAGCGCGGCGGGAGCTACTTTCACGCCGGACAACCGCCTGTTTATCGAAGGATCAGTCGGGCCGGTTGCGGCGGTTGTTCGACTGACTCTCCTAAGTAGCAACTCGGAAGCCTTCCCGGATTACAATTTAACCGACTTCAATCTGGCTGACCTGCTGCTGCCCGTACCGGATAATGCCGCTGCCCCCTTTGGATTTACGGTCCAGGATGAATGCGGCAATCTGGTTCCCTCCAATCTCGTCACTCCCACTATTCTATCCGGTACCGAAACCAGCGGCACAAATCGGCTTCAGTGGACCGCTTTCGGCAGCGAACTGGCGAGTGAGATTGAATACGAACTGGTGCGCATCGACGCCGACGGTACGGAGGAAACCATCACGACCCTCGGCGAGGGCCGCGACCTTTCCTTTGCCGACCCGGCCGATCCGTTCGGCTCCTGCTATTACGTGCGCATTCTGGCACGCATCGAGGGCGAGACGCGGCCGGGCCGCCGCCAGTTCCGCTCCAACACCGTTTGCCTGGCTCCCGCGCCCGATTTGTATTTGCCCAATGTATTCAGCCCCTCCGCCGTCGCGCCGGAAAACCGCGACTTCGGCCCCTTTTTCGGACCCGGCCCGCTGCCCGAGGAGTATGAGCTGAGCATTTTCGACCGCTGGGGCGGCCGGCTCTTTGTCAGCAATGACCCCAACCGGCGGTGGGACGGCGTGGCGCGCGGAAAATTCGTGCCGGCGGGCGTTTATTTATGGGTTGTCAGTTTCCGCACCCTATCCGGTGAGGAACGGCGGTTTAGCCGCACGGTAACCGTGATCTACTAAGCGGCCGGAACAACTTTATGTGCCACGCTGGAACTTTTAATCCGCTCCGGCTTTTATATGTGCCACTAGCGGCCCTATATTTGCAGTCGCTCCAGAGCGATAGGGTTGGGTGGCCGAGTGGCTAGGCAGAGGTCTGCAAAACCTCGTACGGCGGTTCGAATCCGCTCCCAACCTCAACCAACGCCCGTAGTGAACTGCTCCGCAGTTCGTTGCGGGCGTTCTTGTTTTTCGGATCACCCGGCAATTTCTCTCCCCGCCCCGGCCCGGTAGGCCGCGCCCATCCGGCGGATAACCGCTGCCACATCCTCGTACTCGTTCCCGGTCTCCCGCACGTAGCGGCCGCCGTCATAGGCATGGGTGCGCCGGGCCAGTTCCAAACTGTCCGCGCTGATGCGGGGTCGGTAGGCGGGGTCCAGACGGGCGCGCCAGTCCTCCCACGCGGCGGCCAGCTTTGCGGCCGTGGGCGGCAGCGGCCGCCCCGGCGGCGGCTTGCCGATGCTCTCCGCAATGGCCCCAAAAAATTCCCGGTACGACCAGTTCACCGCATTCAGCACAAAACGGTCGTCGTCCACGGCGCGTTCCAGCACGGCCGCCACGGCGCGGGCCACGTCTGCGGCGGCCACCAGACCGGTGCCGCCGGCGGGGTAGTAGCGGCCCACCTCGTCCAGCCGCCGCCATAGGCCGGGCGGGCCGCCGCCGTCCCAGTCGCCTTCGCCCAGGATCACGGAGGGGTAGAGGATGGCGGTCGATAATCCCTCGGCACGGCCGCGCCACACCTCGCGCTCGGCCAGCACTTTCGAGCGGGCATAGGCCGTGGGGGCATCCTTAGGGTCCGAGCGGTAATTCGTCTCGTCCACCGGTTCGCCCGTGCGGTCACGGTCCAGGGCAGCCACCGAACTGAGGTAGACCAGGCGTTTTACGCCCGCGGCCAGACAGGCGTTCACTACGTTTTCGGTGCCCTCCACATTAGTGCGTTGCAGCGCACGCGCCGTGCGCCGTCCCGCCTGCACGGCCACCAGCGCGGCGGCGTGTACACAGGCGGTGCAGCCCACCAGGCTTTCTTCCAGCACGTACTGGTCGTGCAGATCCCCGGCCACCCATTCCAGGTCATCCCCCTGCACCCGATCTTTTCCACTCTCCGGCCGGTACAGCAGCCGCAGGCGGTAGCGGCCCGTAGCGCGCAGGGCGGGCAGCAGGTAGCGGCCCAGGTTTCCCGTGGCACCGGTTACGAATAAAAGCGGCCGCTCGGCCGGGGGGGTAGCTGGCATGGAAGATAGCTTTAGAGCGTGTCTAAAATTTTTAAGAACTGAGGATCAATGATTCGCTTCGCGGCTACTTCGTGGTTGAGGTTCTGACTAAACAAAAAATTACGCGCATAGCGGGTTACGTAAGTCAGTTTTTGTGACGTCAGGTTCTCAAATGCTTGGTTCTCAGGAAGTAAAAATTTAGACACGCTCTTAGTTAAGCCACTTCCGCCACCGACTTGCGCAGGTTGTCCTCGCTTATCTCCGTCCGCCAGTGGTGGCTCACGGCCTTGCGCCGGTGCACCACAATGGCCTGCGGGCTGGCGTGTTCCACCTCCAGTTGCTCGGCTATTTCCTGCGACAGTTCCTTGGCATACTGCACCACCAGGGCATACACCGGCAGGTCGTGCTTCAGCTGCGTCACCTCCCCCTGCGCGGCGGCGCTGAAGGGGCAAGTAGCACTTTCCTTAAAAATAATAATGGGTTGATCTTCGGAGGCGGCCAGCGCGGCCTCCAGATCGGCGGAGGTTTTCATTATGTTCATCATGCTCGTCAAACCGCCGGGCGGGGGGGAAGGTTGGCCGGTCGGGTTCAATTGTGGGTGGGGCGCAGCGGTTAATCATTATTCGGGTTTTGGGCGTGCCCCCGGCCTTCGGGGCCGGGGTCGGTCCCCTACCAGCTCGCTGTTCGCTCGGCCCTGCGGGCTGCGGCGCCGCGGCGCCGCCCTGTCCGGGCACCTCACGCGGGCGGGCCGGAAGGGTTAGCTATCTTGCGGCGGCCTGGCAGACGTGGCACTATTCACCTGCTCATGCCCATCCAGTCATCCATCCAGATGAAAATCCTGACAAAATTTTTGCTCCCGCATAATTTCCCATCAGACTAATTATCAGCCATCAACCCGACCGCTACTCCGGCAATATCATCCCGGGTGCCGGCTCCTCAACCGCTGCTTTCCTTTTTCCGAAGCGGTATCCGAAGGATAGCCAGAATTTTACGGGGTTATCCGTTTCGTATTTCTGGTCACCACGTGGATCTCTTAAATTATTAAATAAACCACTGTAAAATATAACCCTGTCAATTTTTTTAATCTGGTAGGCTCGGTACCTCGCGTTGATCTCAACTCGTTTTCCAATTTTCCAACCAATTCCGGGATTCAGTTCAACGGAATACAGGCCCAACCTGTCCCAAGAAAAATTTCGCTCCGCAGTTTTAGCTATGCTGCGCAATTGTAGTTGTGGTAAAGCCTGAATGCTTAGTTCAAACCTTTTACTTATTGAATATTGAACCTCCAATGGCAGGGGTATTAATAACTGGGAATAATTTTTTGTCACGTAGTATACATCATTACCTATTCCTGTTTCAAACTTATTGTCAAACGGCCTTAAAAAGGTAGCAACTTCACGGTGAAATCCCACACCTAAATTTAGTGCAACATTCTTTTTTGCCAGTATTTGCCTGGAAACCGTTAAGCCATACTGGTATGTTCCAAATATTTCCGGTTGGGAGCTGAGAAGAAACCTTCGTTGCGGAAGATCGAATAACCGCTTATCGTGTTGCTGGATAGCAAAGTCCAGACTTACCGACCAAGGGGAAAGTTCTTGAGCAAGGAGAGGGTGGAGGCTGATAAGCGACAGAAACAAGCATAAGGACAGGGTTTTCATGTGGCGGAAAGTTAGGTAACCAGTAATAGCCATCAAGATAGGAAGGCCATTCTAATCAGGAGCGTATCAAGGGTCGGTTCGGAGATGGCCGAATTCCTTTTAACTAACAAGTTAAACATACTTTTCCGTTTGACCAAATATTTTTACAAGACCATTGCCCGCAGTCGTGACCAATTCAGACCGGACATCTTATCGGGGGGAAGCAAAATGCTGATGGCACGATAATGTATTTATCATCCGCCCGCCGCCGCCCACACCGCACCATTTACCGTATCCCGCTCCGCGCCGGTGGCGGACGCACGGGCGTTGGGCACCCCCCGTAGGCGCAGGGCACCGGCCAGGGCGATGAGGGCCGCCTCCTTGAACAGGGCCGTTTTGCGGTCGATCACTACCGGTTCCACGCCGCCGCCGCTGGATTCGCGGATACAGGTGAGGAGGAAATCGTTGAGGGCACCGCCGCCCGCCACCATCAGTTTGGTGGATTTGTCGGGTAGCATCCGCTCGCGCACTTGCATCCGGCGCAGGTGGGCATTCAGCTGGCCGGCCAATTGTACGCAGGCGGTGCGCAGTTTGTCGGCCGGGGGCGCATCCACGGCATCGTAGAGCGGGATCACGTGGTCGCGGACCCAGCCGTTATCCAGTGATTTGGGGTAGTCGAGGCGGAAAAAGGGGAGGGCGTCCACCTGCTTGGCCAGATCGGCGCGAAAGCGGCCGGTGGCGGCCAGGCGGCCTCCGTCGTCGTAGGCCATGCCCGCCTGGCCGGCCAGGTGATCCAGCAGCTGACCGGCGGCACCGAAATCGCAGGCCACGTAGCCGCGGGGGGTGCGCAGGCTCAGGTTGGCAATACCGCCCAGGTTGAGGCAGGCATCGTACCGGCCGAAGAGCAGTTCGTCGGCCAGCGGAGCGAGGGGGGCACCCTGGCCACCGGCGGCCATATCGGCCGAACGTAGTTGGTCCACCACCGGCAATCCGGCGGCGGCGGCAATCATCACCCCATCGCCGATCTGGATGGTGAAACCCGCTTCCGGGTCGTGGTGAATGGTGTGGCCGTGCGAGGCGATCAGGCTCGGTAGCGGACCGCTGCCGGAGTCCAGGAAGTGGCGGCAGACCGCCCCGTAGGAGCGGCCCAGGTCGGCGTGCAGTTGCCAGAGATCGCGGCCGCTCGCGGTGGGGGCAGCCCGTAGCCGCTCCAGCCATTCCGGGGAGTAGGGGTAGAGTTCCGCCCGTTCAATCGCCCAGGTGAGGGGGCGGTCGTTGCGGGGGTCGGGGCCGAAATCGAAGTAGCACTGCGCCACGTCGATTCCGTCGAGCGAGCTGCCCGACATGAGGCCGATCACGCGCATCTCGCCGTTGGTAAGCGACACTATTTTTTCAGCGTTTGGGTGAACTTGGCTACCGCCGCAATTTCCGCCTCGTCGAGGATTTCACCGAATGGAGTCATCGCACCGCGACCGTTTACGATCACTTGCTTGCGCTCGGCCAGGGCCAGTTCGCTGGTTTGCAGGTTGTAGGCACCGTTGGTTCCCATATCGCCGTAGAGGCCGTGGCAGGTGACGCAGTACTGCTTCCAGATTTTCTTGCCGTCGGGGGCATCGGCGGCGGCAATGGTCGTGTTTTCGGTCGATCCACCGTCGCCGCCCTCCGCGCCGCAGGCGTAGATGAGTCCGGCCAGGAGGAGGAAGAAGGCATACTTTTTCATACGGGTGTTTTTGTTCGGGCAGGTGGGCGATCTCGGTGCTGTACAAATTTTATTCGCCTCCCTTTCCTGATTCGTTGCTCAAACAGCTCGGGGTTGATGGTACTACCTGAACAACCCCTGATTTGTAGCCGCAAATTAGCCCCCTCCGTCGAAGTATTGTCATTGTCGGTCGGCTAATTCCAAAGATAATAACGATTTGGGCCGTGGCTTGTTAGCTACCCGACTACTTTTTCGGAAGACCCGCGATTTTTATTGCTGTTTTCCGGTCCGCCGTTCTTTCTTGCCCGGCGGCTTCTTTCACTGATCAATTCAATTCGCCCCCTTTATGCAAAGCAGACTGCTTACCTACGGTATTATCGGTTTCGTGGCCCTGATCGTTATCGTCCTTTTTTCCAATGCCACCTTTATCACCATCGAAGCCAGCGAGCGCGGCGTACTGTTCAAGCGCTTTAGCGGCGGCCTGGACAAGGACAATATTTACTCGCCCGGTTTTCATGTCGTGGCTCCCTGGAACCAGATGTACGTCTACGATGTGCGGGAGATAAAGGTAGAGGAGCAGTTGGAAGTACTTTCCAGCAACGGCCTCAACATTAGTGTGGACGTGACCGTCCGCTTCCGCCCCGATTTCGGGAAGATCGGTGAGATCCACGAGCAGTTCGG
Source organism: Lewinellaceae bacterium (assembly GCA_963710215.1). GTDB lineage: Bacteria > Bacteroidota > Bacteroidia > Chitinophagales > Saprospiraceae > Neolewinella. The sequence continues at coordinate 129,197 of CAVPZP010000039.1, forward strand.
CCGCGATTACGTGGAACGGCTGGTGCGCCCCGAGGTCCGTTCGAGCGTGCGCGAGGTGATCGGGCAGTTTACGCCGGAAGAACTCTATTCGTCCAAGCGGAACGAAGTGCAAACCCTGATCGAGACGGACATGACCGCTAAACTGGGTAACAATTACGTGATCCTGAAGGCTGTATTGATTCGCGACATCGAGCTACCCGACAAGGTAAAGACGGCCATCGAGGAGAAGCTCCAGGCGGAGCAGTTGGCCCTGAAGTACGAGTATATCCTGGACCAGGAGCGCAAGGAAGCCGAGCGCCGCATTATCGAAGCCGAAGCCAAGGCCCGCTCTAACGAGATTCTGAATGCCAGTTTGACGGACAAGATCTTGCGCGATAAGGGTATCGAGGCTACTTCGGAGTTGGCATCTTCGCCGAATAGCAAGGTCATTGTGATCGGTGGCGGTGATGATGGTTTGCCGCTGATTCTGGGGGGCGGGAATTGAGTGGGCTTTCGACGTGGGTGTAGGGTCCCCGACGCCCACGTCGGGTGCGCGTAGGCGCAACTGCGTCTCGTGTGCGTGCCCGTGGCACGCCTCGCGACCAGAGGTCGCGAGGCCAAAATCGCGCGACCGGAGGTCACGCACCAATCACCGGCAAGGGTCCCCGACGCCCACGTCGGGTGCGCGTAGGCGCAACTGCGTCTGGTGTGCGTGCCCGTGGCACGCCTCGCGACCGGAGGTGGCGCGAGGCCAAAATCGCGCGACCGGAGGTCACGCACCAATCACCGGCAAGGGTCCCCGACGCCCACGTCGGGTGCGCGTAGGCGCAACTGCGTCTCGTGTGCGTGCCCGTGGCACGCCTCGCGACCGGAGGTGGCGCGAGGCCAAAATCGCGCGACCGGAGGTCACGCACCAATCACCGGCAAGGGTCCCCGACGCCCACGTCGGGTGCGCGTAGGCGCAACTGCGTCTCGTGTGCGTGCCCGTGGCACGCCTCGCGACCGGAGGTGGCGCGAGGCCAAAATCGCGCGACCGGAGGTCACGCACCACGCGTGAGCGGAGGTCACGTACCGTGCGTGTGCGGAGGTCGTACTGATTCGGACAAGCGGTGGGAGTGGGCCGACGGAGGGGCGGGGCTTGCCCCCGGCCCGGAGGAGGAGACGCGTAGCGGCCGAGCGAATAGCGAGCCACGGACGGCGCGACCCCGCGCTTTGGCGCGGGGATGGCCCCGAAAAACCTATAAGTTAAAGTAAATTCCCCCGACGAGATTGACCCGGCTGGCGCGGGGGTTATCGAGGTAGGTAGGGCGGAAGAGGACGTCTACGCGGAAGAATTTGAAGATGTTTTCGATGCCGACGCCCAGTTCGATATAGGGGACGCCGTCGGGGGCGCGTACGCCGATGTATTCGCCGTCGGGGCGATTGGGGTCGAAGAGGTTGGGGGCGTTGGTGGCCAGGGAGGCGGAACTGAGCTTGCCCCAGGCGGCTTTGGCGGTGAGGACCTCGCGCCACTCCAGGCGGCGGAGGAGGGGAATCTTGTTGAGGAAGAAGCCCTCGAAGTGATGTTCGACCATGCCCTGTATATAGGTGTCGGCGGCAAATTCGTAGCGGTTCATGGTGTTGAACACGGAGCGGCTCATGGCGTAGCTCTCGTTGCCCGCGAAAATATTGGTGAGTAAAAACGGTACCTCGCCCCACTGTTTGCCGGCCTCCACACGGTAGCTGAACCAGCCGAGGGGATTGAGTTTGAGGAAGTGGCGGTAGGAAAGATGGATGCGGTGGTAGCTATAGTTGCCGCCAAGCAGGCCCTGCACGCCGAGGGTGTAAGTGAGTTCGGTGATGGGTTTGTCGCCCACGATGGTGGCGCGGCTGAAGGGGCCGTCGATGTGGTGTTCCTCGAACGCAAAGCGGGTTTTGACGCTGAACTCGGTGGTGTTGACGATGCTATCCACGCGGGTCGGGTTTTCCGGATCGGGCAGGTAAGCGAATTTGAAACCGCCTTCGCCGAAGGGGTCGATGCGGCGGTGCATGCCGGTAAAACGGTTGCTAAAACCGTTCTCCCAGTAATAATCATAAAATAATTTGGCCTCGTCCATGAAGACGAGTTTCTGGGGGACGTTGCGGCGGAAAATTCCCGTAAAAAGATCGGCTTCTTCGGGTTCCTCGCTGCTGCTGCTGGTCAGGCTGACGTCCTGCGAATAGCCGCCGCCCAAAACGCGGCGGGGCTGACGCTTGGTGACCCACTTGAAGTCGGCCCCGTACTTGATGCGTTTGTCACCGAAACCGTAGGCGAGGCGGCCGCCGAGGCGGAGGCGGTCGTTCCAGTCGGTAGTGGTGCGCATGCCCAGGCGGATACGGTTACCCTCCACGGGGTTGCGACTGTAGAGGTTGCCCCAGGCACCGACTTCCACTTTGCCGAGGCCCCAGTAGCCGGTGGCGAGAAATTCCGTCCACTGCGATATGCGCTCGAAGGCCGGTACTTTCTGAATACTGTCTACCATCCAGTAGACCCGCGACTCGCGGGCGGTGAGGGTATCGTGGCGGGCGGCCACCCAGAAACTATCGGCGGTGACCATGCGGTCCAGCGCGTAAGAAGGCCGTTTGCGGTCGTAGGCAACGTAGATATCCGAGTTGCCGACGCTGAAATCTTTCATGCTCTCCGTGCGGCGGACGATGAAACCCGGTTCTCCTTCGCGCAGGCTGAAGTCCACTAGCATCCGCCGGTTGACGGGCAGCCAGGTGCCGTCCCGGTAGGCCGTTTCGTCGTATAGGATGACGCGGGAAAGCAGGTTGACGTTGGCGTCGGGATTGAGGCGCATACTGATGCGCTGGACGGCATAGGTGGTGCTGTCCACCCAGAACTCCCCGTAGAAGGTGGGTTCCATGCGGCGTTTTCCCTTGAATTTGAGCTGGTAGCTTTTGCGGCCGGCGATGTCGGTGCTGTCCAGGAGGTAAAATTCATAATAGCCCAACCCGGCATTGGCAAAGGGGCTGACCAGCGGTTTTTCCAGCACGTAGAGCCAGTTGTCGTAGATGCTGTAAGGCTGGTAGACCTGTTGCACCATGTCGAGGATGGTGGGGTTGTCGATGCCGGAAGCACGCTGGGCACGCAGATCGGTTTTGGGGTCTTTTTTACCGGCCACGTAGTAAACGTCTTCGATGCGCTCGTTGATAAAAAAGGGCAGGAAGGGCTTTTCTTCCGATACGCTGTCGATGTTCTCGAAAACGAACGAGAACGGCTTCATGAATTTCGACTTCGCTACGTTCGGGTTGATGCCGGCGTAATCGACTTCCATCTTATTATAGCTCTCGTAACTGAGCGCACCGTTTGCCTCGGGGCGAAACTTGTCCTTGTTTTCGATGATGCCGCGCACGATGGCATTGGCGGGGTTCTCTCCGGCGTAGACCACTATCTCGTCCAATTGCAATCCGGCTTCGGGCAGTTCAAAATCGATGGTGATCGTGCCGCCGGCGGGCAGGGCGCGGCCGATCTCCAGATAGCCGAGGGCGGAGGCGTAGAGACTATCGGCGGGCTGGTTGAGTAGCAGTTCGTAGTTGCCGTCGATGTCAGAAGAGTTACCAATGGTCGTTCCCCGCACGAAAATATTGGCAAAGGGGATTCCCTGACCGGTATCCGCATCGAGGACGCGACCGGTTACTACCGTTTGGGCGGCCAGGGGCAGGGTGAGTAGGAACAGGAAAAACAGGGGTAGTAAGCGCATATACTAAAGTACGCTTTTTGGGCCGTAGAGGTGGCCTGCGCTACCCCCCAAAACCGCATATTTAACAGTATTTTACGGTTGGAAGGCCGATTTTGTCGTCAATCAGTTGTTCGGACGCCCTGTGGCGCACTCGGCTAATCGTTTTTCGGAATCCGGTTATCGTCATCCGGGAAGACCACGCTGGGTTCAAAAATCTTTGCTTCTTCGGGGGTCATGTAGCCGTAACTGATGATGATGACAATGTCGCCTACCTGCACGCGGCGGGCGGCGGCCCCGTTAAGACAGATGACGCCCGACCCCTCGGGGCCGCGAATGGTGTAGGTCTCCAGCCGTTCGCCGTTGTTGTTGTTGACGATCTGAACCCGTTCACCCTCCACCATGCCGGCGGCGTCCAGTAGCTCACCGTCGATGGTGATACTGCCGACATAATTGAGGTTGGCTTCCGTTACCCGGACGCGGTGAATCTTCGATTTGAAACGCTGAATAAGCATGAGCGAGGCTTGTGGATTATTTCGCAAGAGCGGAACAACCGCTCGGTTTACGCAATATGTGCGCAAATTTCAACCGTAGAAACGAAATAATATGCGGAATGGTTTATTCCGGCTTGTCGTTGTCGGGGTTGAGGCGACGAAGGTAAAATAAATTTCGCATCGCCTTGCGGGCCTCCTCGGCGGGGATGCCGAAGAAGGATTGTCCGGCGGGCACATTCTTTCCCAATCCGGCCTTGGCCAGGATGGTGGCATCGTCGCCGATGTGCAGGTTCTGCGCAATGCCCGCCTGACCCATCACGCTCACCCGATCGCCCAGCACCGTATTGCCCGCAATACCGACCTGAGAAACAATGAGGCAGTCGCGGCCGATCTTTACATCGTGGCCGATCTGCACCAGTGCATCGAGTTTCGTGCCGGCCCCGATGCGGGTTTCCGAACTGATTCCCCGCGCAATGGTGCAATTGGGTCCAATCTCCACGCGGTCTTCCAGCACCACGGTTCCGCCGCTGCGCCACGCCACGCGCCCCTGCGGTGTCTTTTTGAAATAAAAAGCCTCCGACCCGATCACGGCCCCGGAGCGAATAATCACTTCGTTCCCGATCCGGCAACCCTCGCGGATCACGGCCCCGGCGCAGATCAGGCAATCGCTACCGATCGTCACATCGGCCCCCACCAGGGCACCGGCTTCCACGTAGCTGCCCTCACCGATCTGAACCGAGGGGTGCACGCCCGCCACGTCGGCCGGGCGCAGGGGCCGCTCCGCCAGCACAATGGAGTTGTAAGTCGTAAAGGGATCGTCCACCACCAGCAAGGTTTTTCCGGCGGGGCAGTCGGTCTCTTTATCAATCAAGATAACGGTGGCCGGACTATCCAGTGCGGGGCGGTAATATTTCTCGTAGTCGACGAAAATAATATCGCCCGCCTCGGCCCAGTGCAATTCGTTGATGCCGGTGGCCGCCTGGTCGGCATTGCCGATCAGGCGGCCACCCAGGCGGGCGGCCAGCGTTTGGACGGGAATGGGGTTGCGTAATTTCATGGTGGTGTCTTCGTAATCGGATCAAGTCACGTTCATCGAATCAGCAGTAGAAGCGGATCAGTTTTCTACGCCTTCCAACTTCTTTTTATAATAGCTCACGCCCGCGCCGTACACCCAGCCGGGCTTGCCCTTGGGGGTGCGAATTTTCACCCACGGCTCGTCGGGCGTCACCCGGCCCAGATTGATCTGGTAGGTCGAATCGGTCACCTCCCCCAAATAATAGACTTCCTCGAACAGGGGTAGCCGATCTACCAATTTGTAATTCATGCCGGGGCCGGAGCGGACATTCAGCCCGTCGATGGTGGTGTAAAGCGGCACCACTTTTTCGCGGATAATGCGGCGGCCGCCGCCGCCCAGCGTATCGCCGCCCAGTTGGATGACGGTTTCCTCGGCGGCATCGGCCGCTACGCGCGCCGCCGCAGCGGCGCGGGCGGCTGTTTCCAGTTCGGCCGCCTGCAGGGCGGCATCCTGTGCCACCTGCACACTGTCTTCGTAGGCGCGGCGGGCTTCCTCTTCGGCAATCATGGCGTACTCGGCCCGGGTGCTGTTGCACGAGCGCGAGGCCCAAATCATGAAGACGAGCAGAACGACGGCCGTCAGAACAAACTCAATGCGGAGGCGGGGGGCGGCGGATTTCCGGGCCATACGGGACAACAGGTTGGTGATCGGCCGCAAAGGTAAGCAAGTCCACGCGGGTGGCTACCTTTGCGCAAATTTATCCCATGGCCGCCGGTATCGAACTCATCGACAAGTACTTCCCCAAACTCCCGCCCGAACAGCGCGAAAAACTAGCGGCCCTCGGTCCACTGTATAAGGAGTGGAACGACCGCATCAATGTCATCAGCCGCAAGGACATCGAAAACCTTTACGAGCGCCACATCCTCCACAGCCTGGCCATTGCCACCGTAGTCCGCTTTCGCACGGGGGCCAGTATCCTCGACCTGGGCACCGGCGGCGGCTTTCCCGGCATCCCGCTGGCCATCATGTTCCCCACCGTCCAGTTTCACCTCATCGACGGCACCGGCAAAAAAATCCGAGTTTGCCAGGAGGTGATCGACGCCCTGGGCCTGACCAACGTCGTGGCCGAGCAGCGACGGGCCGAGGAGCTGAAGGGACGACGTTTCGATTTTGTCGTTACCCGCGCCGTGGCACGCATGGATAAGCTGGCCGCCTGGAGCCTGCGCCTGATCAAGATTCGCGACCAGCGTCACGCCATCCCCAACGGTATTTTGGCCCTGAAGGGAGTCGGCTTGGAAGAAGAAATGGCCGAAGTCGGCGGCGATAGCGTGGTGGAAACTTACCCGCTAAGGGATGTATTTGCGGAAGAATTTTTTGCGGCAAAATCGGTCATTTACTTACAGGCATAGCCTTTTGTTCTTTTGAGTGTCATTTTTTACTTATATTTATCGCGACAATTAGCATAATGCAAAATTTTGAGCCATGAGAACCCACGAAAGAGAAATCAGGATCTACTACGATCCTACCAATTCCACCCACCGTCAGACGGTCACGCATGCCCGCAGCCATACGCCGCACGTCACGGCCTATGCGTTCAAGGACGCCCCGTCCACCACTACCTCCTGGCGGCAGATCATCATGTCACTCGGCAAGCACCCGCGCGACCTTATGAACAAGGCGCACCCCTACTATCAGGAACACATCCGTGACTGCGATTTTAACGACGATTGCTGGCTCAACGTCCTCTCCAAAAATCCCGAACTCTTCCGGTCGCCCATCGCCCTGCGTGGCAGCCGTGCGGTTCTCTGCGACACGCCCACCGATGTTTATCGTCTGGGAGACATGAAAGTATAGCCGGTCTTCCAGCCTATTCTACTTTGGGCGTGCCCCCGGCCTGCCGGCCGGGGTCGGTCCCCTGCGTGCTCCCTGCCGGTCGGTGCTGCGCACTCCGCCTCGGCCGGCGGCCACTCCGGTCACCTCACGCATAGTGTGCCGGAAAAACCGTTCCTTAGCGGTCTGACCAAATCCGTTGCCCGCCTTGGCCACCCACCGCACCGATTACGAAGCCGCTTTTCAGGAAGTTCTGGCCGGACTGAACCCCGCCCAGCGTGCCGCCGTGGACCAGATCGAAGGGCCGGTGCTGGTATTGGCCGGTCCCGGCACGGGCAAGACCCACCTGCTGGCCGCCCGGATCGGTAATATCCTGCTCCAAACCGACGCTTCGGCGGGCAATATTCTCTGCCTCACCTTTACCGATGCCGGGGTACGCGCCATGCGCCGCCGACTGCTGGACCTCATCGGTCCGGAGGCACACCGGCTTTCCATCTACACCTTCCACTCCTTCTGTAATACCGTCATCCAGGACCACCCCGAATACTTCGGCCGCCGCGATCTGGAACCGGTGAGCGAACTGGAACGGATCGAGTTTGTACGGCGGCTAATCGACGAACTGGCCGTCAGCAATCCCCTCCGCCAGGGACGCACCGAACGCTACTACTACGAGCCGCACCTGTTGCACCTCTTCGCACTGATGAAGTCCGAAAACTGGTCGGTAGAACACGTGACCAGTGCCATCAACGAGTTCCTGACCGGCCTGCCCACTCACGAGGAATATATCTACAAAACCAATAGCCGCCACGGCAAAAAGGGCGAACCCAAGGAAGCCAAGGTGCGCGAGATTACCCTGCGCATGGAGCGGCTACGGGCGGCCGTGGAAATTTTCCCGCGTTACCAGCAATTGATGGAGGAGGGCCGCCGCTACGATTTCGACGACATGATCGGCTGGGTACTACGTGCCTTCCGCCTCCAACCCGATCTACTCCGCATCTACCAGGAACGCTACCTCTACCTGCTCATCGACGAATACCAGGATACCAACGGTGCCCAGGATGAACTCAGCCGCCTGCTAGCCGAATACTGGGAAAAACCCAACATCTTCATCGTCGGCGACGATGACCAGTCGATCTACGAATTTCAGGGAGCGCGCCTGCAATCCATGGTCGATTTTTACCGGCGTCATGCGCCCTACACCCAACTCATCACGCTGACGGAGAACTATCGCTCCGGGCAGCCTATTCTTGACGGAGCGCGGCAGCTCATCGAACTCAACCGGCTTCGGCTGGTTCGCGAGTTGAGCGAACTCAAACTGGATAAGGAACTCACGGCCGCCGGTCCGCACAACGCCCCGCCGCCCCGCCTGCTGGAATACCCCAACCAACGGGCGGAAAACGTGGCCGCGCTGGAACAACTACGCGACTGGCACAAGGCTGGAACTCCCTACGGAGAAATGGCCGTTATCTACGCTCGCCATCAACAGGCCCGTGAGCTGATCGATCTGCTGGACCGCTCCGAAATCCCCTACCGCACCAAACGGCAGATCAACGTGCTGGACAGCATCCCCGTACGGCAATTGCGCGAGTTACTCACCTACCTGATGGCGGAACGCGACCGCCCCGGCGGCGGGGAATACCTGCTGTTTCGTGTGCTGCATTTCCGGTGCTTCGGCATTTCCCCCCACGACTTGGGGCGGATCGGCACGGCCATGCACCGGCGTTACGATATTTCCTGGCGCGAATTACTGACCGACCCCGATCAGTGGCCGGATAAGCTGATCGACGCCGCTGCAATTAAGCGGACCGCCGCCTGGCTGGAGGAAGCGATTGGGTTGGTGGGCACCCTGCCCCCCGCCCGCCTGGTCGAAAGGGTGCTCAACGGTTCGGGCCTGCTCCACTATTTCGCCCGGGGCCGCGACCGGAGGCAAAACCTGCAAGTCCTCGGCACTTTCCTGGATTTCGTGCGCGCCGAAACCGACCGCCGGCCCCGCCTGCAAATGGCCGAATTCATCCGCACCCTCGACCGCATGGACAGCAACCGGCTGTCGCTCCGCCTCCAGAGCGGGATCGACGCGGATTCGGCCGTCACCCTCGTCACGGCCCACAGTTCCAAAGGGCTGGAATTCGATCGCGTCCTCCTCCTGGATTGCACCACCGCCTGGGAACCCGGCAAACGGGCCGGCCGCTACCAATTCACCTATCCCGAAACCCTCAGCCGATCAGGAGAAGAGGACGCTCTGGAAGCAAGACGGCGGCTATTCTTCGTGGCCATGACCCGCGCCCGCCGCGAACTGGTCCTCACTTGGTCGCGCAGCCGGTTGGACGGTAAGGAACTCAGCCCCGCCCAGTTCGTGGACGAACTCATGTCCGCCGGTCTGCCGGTCACCTCCGTCTCTCCCGCCGCCGATGACCTGGAGGAATGGGACCTACTGCGTCTCAGTGAGGTGCCTCCCCTTACACCCGCCTACGAGCAAGCTTCGCTGGATGCGCTCGTCCGCGATTTCCGGCTCAGTATTTCGTCCCTCTACCGCTACCTCGACTGCCCCGCCGGCTTTTTCTACGAATCACTCCTCGGCATCCCGCACCTACAGAGCGAGGAAGCCACCTACGGCATCGCCATCCACAAAGCCCTTCAGGATTATTTCCTGAAACGCCGCACCGACGAAGTTGAAGGTTTGGATGATTTACTACGATTTTTCGTCCGGGAAATGGACCGTCTTAGAGGCCATTTTACCGACCGGGTATTTGCCGATCGTCTCGCCCTCGGCCGCCGCAACCTCACGGCCTACTACCGGCAGTATCACCAAACCTGGCCCCGCCAATTTGCGGTAGAGCTACGGGTTCGCAACAGCGAAATGGACGGTATCCCCCTCACCGGGGATATCGACCGGGTAGACCTCCTGGGCAACGGCGAGGTAGCCCTGCTAGACTATAAAACCGGCACCCTTAATAGCAACCGCCTGGCCAAAGCCACGGAGCGCAACCCCGAGGGCGGTGCCTACTGGCGACAACTCCTATTCTACAAACTGCTCTACGAAGGCCGCCCCGGCGAGACCAACCAAGCGGTTCGCGGCACCATCTCCTACGTCACCATGGATGCCAGCAGCGAACTACCCGAAAAGACCCTGCCTTACCGCCCTGCTGAAGTGGAGCAGGTCCGCACCATGATCCGCGAAGTATACACCAAAATACTGGCCCACGAATTCACCGGTTGCGGCAAAGAAGACTGTACGTGGTGCCGTTTTCTGCGCGAGGACGCCTTGCCCCTACCAATAAACAGGGAGGTGGTGGAAGCACTGGACGACTACAGCAGCTGACTATTTTTGAATAGAACTTTCAAGCTTTTTTTGGGCGCATCAGCCCCGCTTATGCGGGGGCTGTCGGTCCCTTTCGGGCGCGCCTATCGGCTTGGTGCTTCGCACTGCCGCTCCGGCGGGGGGCATGCCCCTCGCCTGCGCGTCACCCTCCAAGCACCTTGCGCGGTCGGCCTGTTATTTTAAACTTTATGGATTAAATCATTCATAATAAAACATTTTACCTATCTTTGCCACCTACCGGTCGCAGCACCGGCCCCCTGTACTGATACAAGACAGCAACAAATGGTGGGTGAAATCCGGTCGGATCAGGACCGCTTCACTTGAATCCCGGCAGTTGATTCGGTTGACTCTCAAACTCACTTTGAGAACAGCTTTCTCCAATTGCCTTGCAGTTCGGCCCGTCCCTATGCTCATCGCGGACGGATTCCAGCTAAAGAAGGAGATCGGCCGCGATGACGGTTCCTCCTTCATGAAACCAAATCATAGTTTTTAAATCGATGCCCTTGCGCGCACCGGAACCACTTGCCATTAACTACGGTGGGTGCGAACGCTATAGCCGGCGCGGAAAAATTCGATTTTCTTTTCAAACAGGCTTTTTGCGGCCCTTCGGCCCCGCAAGAAAGGCCACCGGTTTGCCCGGTGCGTTGAAAGCGGGGAAGGCGATGCCGGCGGTGGCGGCCTGGGTGGGTTCCCTCCCACTTGGGGACCTTGAGGCTATTTCTTAAATTTGAGAAAAACGAGTGTTGTAATTCCTCGCTCTCCTGACTTTACAAATTCTGCCCCCTCACTATAATTTTTCGGCTAACAAATTTCCGTTAGCGATCTAAGTAGACCTGTTGCGTCGCTGATAATCAATTGATTATTAAGATAATTTTTACGCGATAAGTTGAAATTCATGTACTCAGATTAGTGACTCTAATTCTAACACATTGATAGTTAAGTTATTATACGTTGACGTGATCGGTATCCGGCACAGCAAGTCTAGTGAGTAACAAAGTTTGCTATGATTTATCCGGCCTGCCGGCTTTAAAAACTTCACTCAATATGACCGTCATCAAATTTCCCGGCTCATGGGGTGTAGCATAGGCTGTCCAGTTTATCAGGCTTGAACCAGTACAAGTTTTGCACTCGTTTCTTGGAGACCTCTTCCCCCGGTCCGGCTATTCGTCTGGGTCCCGTTCTCTTCGCGGCTACTTCGTGGTAACCCCAGCCGCCGCGAAGGAGAGGGGTGACGGGAGTTGACATATAGTTAAAACTGTATTGGGCAAACCTAAATAGATTGGACAGCCTAGGGTGTAGCAAGTGAATAGGATGAAAGGAGGTGTAAAGCCCAGCTGCTCAGCGTAACCTCTTGGCTGATTGTCCGCATAAGCATTTTCCCGGCCTCATGGGCCGACTAGTAGAGCGTTCCTGAAATTTTGTTGTTTATAATTCCATTAGCCCTGAATGGGTCCAATAGGCTGACTGGTGGTGCACCACCCGGACTGAATCGTATAACAAACCGTCCCCCCCCGCCCCGGGTTGGCAAAGCTAACCCGGGGCGGGAGGAGAAATTTATATTTGCTTCATAGCAATGGGCTATATACCCTGCTGATTTGTTGCGCCCTTACAGGGCTACCTCTCGCCCAAATAATTGTGTAATTATCAATTACTATTTTACGAGGCTGAATCGCAATTTGCTACCCGGACCGAGCTGACCCAGTATATCCAGATCTTCCTCCGCTACCTGGAGGAGGCGGGGGTAGCCGCCGATGGTCTGGCCGTCGGCCAGGAGAGCGATTGGTTGGCCGGAAGGGGGGAATTGGATCGTGCCGGGAAGTACGGGGCTACTGACCAATTGCGGTGGAGCGGACCAGGGTGGCAGGTTGGATGCGGACAGGCGCAAACCCATGCGATTGCTTTGGGCGAGGACGGTGTAAGTAGTAGTCAGGAAAGCGCGGTGAAAAGAGGGGGGAGCAACTGACCACTCGGGGGCGGGATAGACCCGAATGATAGCCTTTGGGGGAAGGCTCACCCATTCTTCCGGGTGAAGGGAGCGGGGGTGGAAAGCTAGATCCGTCTCTAGGTTAAATTTTGTGCCGGATGAGAGATTGGCGGGTTGGCCGGGAGGAGCTTCCCGGCTGCCGAGGAGGTGGGGGAGATTCCATTCACCACGGATGGCAAGGTAGCTGCGGCAGGGTTGAGCAGGTGGGGTGGGGCGGCCGGATAATAGGCCGCCGCCCCGGATTTCAATGGTTGCATAGCGGTCAATGGGCTGGCCATTGAGTTGCCACTGGAAATCGGCGCCGGTGAGTGCGATCAGGCCGTTACCGATCAATTGGATTTTTGGCGGCAGCAGGGTCATTTCCAGTACCGGGCTTCCGGCCGGCCGGCCGACCAGCCAGTTGGCTAGCAGGGCAGAACGGCGGTCGAGTGGTCCACCCAGGGGTACGCCCCAGGCCCGGCGGCCGGGGCGACCGTGGTCTCGGAGGGAGGTGGCGAGGCCGTACTTGAGGAGGGTGAGTTGAAGGGTAGCGGTAGACAAAAAGAAGGTATTGGAAGTAAGGATTAGTGAGCCAAACCGCAGGTAGAACGATGTAAGCCGGCTATTGTACCGGGCCAGGGACGGGAGCCGGGCGAACGTTAGTGAGCAGCCCGCAGGGCCGAGCCGACAGGCGAGCGGCGGAACAGCCCGGCCGCCCGGCCCCGGTAGGGGCGGGCGGGGACCCCCGCAAATCAACGAGCGGGAATTTGCCTTAGTTTTGCCGTCATGTTACTAGCTCACTTACATCCTCACTTACTGGAAGCCGGTTGCGATGAGGCCGGACGCGGTTGTCTGGCCGGACCCGTGTATGCGGCGGCCGTGATATTGCCGCCCGGTTTTGCGGACGAGCGGATCAATGATAGCAAGAAACTAACGGCCGCGCAGCGTAATGCGGCCCGCGCACTGGTGGAAGAGCATGCTCTGGCCTGGGCGGTGGCGGCCCTGAGTCCGGCGGAGATTGACGAGCATAACATTCAGCGGGCTAGCTTTTTAGCCATGCACCGGGCACTGGACCGGTTGACGATCCGGCCGGAACATCTGCTGATTGACGGTAACCGTTTTTTGCCTTACCAGGACCTGGCCCATGATTGCATTATCAAGGGTGATGGGAAATACCTTTCCATTGCCGCAGCCGGTATTTTGGCCAAGACCCACCGCGATGAGTATATGGCCCGGATTGCGACCGATTACCCCCAATATGGGTGGCAAACCAATAAGGGCTACCCAACCAAAACGCACCGGGCGGCCATTGCCGCGCAGGGGGCGTGCGAGCACCACCGTCATTCGTTCAGGTTGCTGCCGGAAGGCGAAACATGGACGCTGTTCGAACGGAAAAATCAGTAGTTCGTCATACCATCATCCGGTTGCAACACTGGTGGGAGTAGACTGTTTTCACCGCGTGGGGTTTTCCCCACCGCCGGAATGACTAATATTTAACCCGTTGATTACTAGAATCTAACAGAACCGACTTTCCACACCGCCGCTGGTGAAAGGCGTTAGTAAGCGGCGAGTTTTCCACGGAAATTCACACTGCTTTTAAAAGTGTCCGACTTATCCCCATTTCCACAGCTTTCCACAAGGCACTTTCCACGGGGTCCTGACAAATCGGGATGGTTTTTCAACGCTCCGGGCGGAAATAGTTTTACCGTTGATAAATAAAGGAGCGGCGTGGATAAGTTGGTAATTGATTGACCGCGTTGGGCTTTATTTGTGGAAAGTGTGTGTAAATCCATATTCACGCTGTTAAGTCCGGGTTAACCAAAGATTAAGCGGCACACTTATCCCCATTTCCACAGCCCTGATGATGGTGTGGGCTTTTTAAAATTTTTTAATTAAACAATCAATTAGGGTGACCAAAAAATCTGCTCGAACCATGCCTGATTCCGCTTCCCAATCTCTTTCGGCCGCTTCCCGATCCGGCCAATCAGGTACCGACGACGTACCCGTTACGGGCGGCGGGCGGTGGTATCCCCGGGCGGTTAAGATTTGGCTCATCATCGGCGTAGTGATGGTAATCGGGCAGGTGGTTATCGGCGGGGTAACGCGGCTGACCGGGTCCGGGCTGTCGATTACGAAGTGGGAGATTGTAACCGGTACACTACCGCCGCTGAATGCGGCGGCCTGGAATGAGGCCTACGAACTGTATAAAGAGACGCCTCAGTACGCCAAGATCAATGCGGGGATGCCGCTGAGTGAGTTTAAATTCATTTACTTCTGGGAATATTTTCACCGGCTGTGGGCGCGAACCATCGGGTTGGTGTTTGCAGTGCCCTTCCTGCTGTTTTGGCGTTGGGGATGGATTGATCGGACGCTCATGCGGCGTCTGGGCATTACGGTGCTCCTAGCGGCCGTGGTTGCTTCTTTTGGGTGGATCATGGTAGCCAGCGGGCTGATCGAACGGCCGTGGGTGAATGCCTATAAGTTGACGGCCCACCTTTCGCTGGCCTGTATTCTGTATGGGTACTTGCTATGGACCACCTTCAAAGTCATCTACCCACTGGCGAGCGTCAGCAAAAATTTAGTCGGGCTGCGGGCTACCGCTCTGCTTGCCACGGTGGTAGCGGCGATACAGATCGTACTGGGCGGAATCATGAGTGGTGCCAAGGCCGCCATTGCCTACCCTACCTGGCCGAAAATGGGCGAAAAGTGGATCGCCCCCGTGCTGACTGACGGCAGTATGTGGCGCGTGGAACACCTGATAGCCTATGAATCCACGCTCTTTCAGCCCGCCCTGGTGCAGTTGCTGCACCGTTCGACGGCTTACTTGCTAACCGGACTGTTGCTCTATTTCGCCTACCGCGTTTTTCGGTCGCAGGGCGGTCGGTTGTTTAAGCGGTCTACCATTCTGCTGATCGGATTATTATTCGTGCAGGTACTACTGGGAATCGTGACGTTGATTAGTAGCAAAGGGTACGTACCCGTCGATCTGGGGGTCTACCACCAACTCGGGGCCATCTTATTACTCGGTACCCTGCTTTTCGTGGACTATCAACTGTGGCCGGGACGCCGACTAGCGGGTGTGGAAAAACCGGTGGATAAATAGAAAAAGAAAAGATAAGTCCTTTATGGATGTGGATAAGTCCGTGGATAAATTGTGTGTACTTTTTTCCGCAGTTGTGCCATTGGCTCAACTGCCTATAGTTAGCGGACGGATTTACAACCGTTTGCATACGTAGCGAAACGTTACGGGAGTAGTAATAACGCTGCTTTGGATAGAATAAGACCGAAGAAACGTTTGGTAAGCCGTGAAATTATCCTTACGCGGAGAGCGGTTGTTAAGGTGTGTTAGTTATCCACATTTCAGGTGGGAAAAGTTGTCCTTTTTCTACCCCCTACTTTTTTGTTGGGGATAAAACCGGCTGGATTTATACCACTTATAGAACTTATTCTCGTAATTGCCGGGCCAGATACGGGATAATAGATCTCCTTTTTTAGCATCTCCTCCAATCAAAATACGGGGGCGATGCTGCTCAATGCCTCGGATAATAATTTCAGCTGCTTCTGCTGATGAGGTGGGGGCAAGTTTGTCAAACTGCTCGATGGCCTTCTTGGCCAGTGCGTCATTGTCGTAGTCGAGATTTCGGATAATATTTGTTTTCACCCCTGCTGGGTGGACGCAGTAAGTTTCCACACCGGTACCGGCTAGCTCGATGCGGAGCGTTTCGGTGAAACCGCGCACGGCAAATTTACTGGTCACGTAAGGTGCCTGGAGCGGATAGGCGATCAGGCCGAAGAAACTGCTGATGTTCACGATGGCCGCCCGGGGTTGGGCCAGAAACTGATCGAGAAAGGCATGGGTGCCGTAGATGACGCCCCAAAGATTAACCCCTAGCACCTTTTCGTAATCCTCGACGGTAGTTTGGGTAGCGGGTTTTTGGTTAACGGTCAGGCCGGCGTTGTTGACGATGAGATGAGCACCGCCCAGTTTACTTTTTACCTCGGCGGCGAAAGTCAGCCAGGCATCGTTATGAGACACGTCGAAGACCTGGTAGAGACCGCGATTCACCTCGGGAATATTTTCCCAGGTCTCTTGGAGGGTTTTTTCATTACAATCGTTCAGCACCAGCCTTGCGCCTTTTTTGGCAAACTGGTAGGCCAGTTCTCGTCCGATACCGGAACCGGCTCCACTAATAACAATTACTTTTTCAGAGAAGTCTTTCATGTGCGCGCTGAGTTACTGTCAGGGATTTAGTCACACCATTCCACTAGTGCTTCTTGTCCTGGACCGACAGGACGGTCGGTATGTCGCCAAAGTTACCTTTTATTGAGTTAGTCGGCGGTCACAATTCAAAAATACTGCCCCATAGCTTCATGCCACCGTCGATGTAAATCGTTTCGCCGGTGATGTAGTTTGCCTTCGGCCCCGCCAAAAAGCCCACTAGTTCCGCTACCTCATCGGTCTCGCCCAGGCGGCCGAGGGGGATTTTGTCGGCCAGCCCATTCTTCAGTTCATCGGGGTACTGGGCAAATCCGGTAGAGTCGATAATGCCCGGTGCCACGGCATTTACGCGAACGCCTTTGCGCGCCCACTCCACGGCCAGGCTCTTGGTCAGGTTATCCACGCCCGCCCGCGCGGCGCCCGTATGGGCCATGCCGGGGAACCCCCGCTGGATCATGACGATGATGTTGATAATGCTCCCACTTTCCTGTTTAGCGAAGAAGCGGTGGTACATCGCCTGGGTCATGTACCAGGTGCCATTGAGGTTATTGTTGATCACGGCATTCCAGCCCTTCTGGTTCAGGTCGGCCGCGAGGCTGGGGAATTGCCCGCCGGCGTTGTTGACCAGTATATCCAGCCGGCCGGTCCGCTCCTCGATGGCGTCGGCCAGGGCGGTGATGTCCTCTTCCTTACGGATATCACAGGTCAGGGCGTGGACGGTGCCCAGGCCGGACAGTTCCCTTAGGCCGGCATCCAGGTGTTCCCGTTTGCGCGAGGCGATAAAGACCGTGGCTCCCTGCTGGAGGAATAATTTGGCGGTGGATAGCCCGATGCCCGTACCTCCGCCCGTTACCAGGGCCGTTTTTCCGCTTAGTTCCATGCGGACAAGGTAGGCAATTGCCCTATAACCTTAGGCACCGATTGGCTGCCGGGGTTTAGTTATCTAGGGTGTTTCCCGCTGCACCCGCTCCAGGTAATCGTGGTAGTGGACCTCGATGGAGTGCTGCTTGGCCCGGATGAAATCCTGTTCGATTTTATCGCTGTCGCGTTCGGCTTTTGCCGCCAGATCGGTCGGTAATTGGTAATCCCCCCCGATGTAGGCGGCGGCCAGGCGGGCCTGCGCGTCGCTCAGCGGCCAGACGGCCCCCTGGGGCTGGACCAGTCCGATGAAGATCAATCGCGGGTGATCGGCGTGGAACATCCGCAGGTAAAGGGGTACGCGGTCGGCTTCTTCGTAGTTCAGAAAACTGGAATCGAAAAAGGGGAAGGCAATCTTGAATCCGGTGGCCGCCACCAGGGTATCGAATTCCCGACTACTTCCATCGGCGAAAGTAACGAGCTTGCCCACCACCCGTTCCACGCCCTTATGGGGATGGACTCTGCCATGGCGAATTTTGTAGAGTAACTCCGAATTAAGGGTTGGATGCAGTTTAGTGACCCCTACGCTGGGCTTCTCCAGGCCGTAGCTGTGGTAGTCGCCCACTTGCAGGAACAAACCGACCCGCCGAATTTTCTCCGCCAGCCAGTGGGGCAGGCGGCGGGTGGCCTCGTTAAAGGTATCGGTAGGTCTACCTAGCAAAAATTTAGGGATGATGTACTTCGGACTGCGCAGGCTGATGTCCACCCGCTCGGCCACGCGGCTGATCTCCACGGCACAATCGCAGGCGGAGTTACCGCCGCCCACCACCAGCACCCGTTTGCCGGCAAAGGGCGCGGCCTTTTTGTAATCGTGTGAGTGCAGGTATTCTCCCTTGAAGTCGGCCCTTATTTTTTCGGGGTGGCGTGGCACATTGTGGTGACCGTTGGCGAGTACTAAATAATCGAACCACTCGGTTTCACCGCTCGATAATTTTAGTTGCCAGCCCGTTTCCGGGGTAGCCGCTGCCTGGCCGCCGGGAGCCAGCCGGGGCGCGGGCGGCACCACGGGAATGGCCCGCTCCACGCGGGTGCTGAACTGGATGTAATCGTACAGCCCAAAATGGCGTGCGTAGCTCCGAAAATAGGCCAAAACCTGGGCGTGGCTGGGGTAGTCCGGGTAGTCCTCCGGCATCGGATAGTCCAGGTAGGCACTCATGGTTTTAGAGCTGATAATGTGCGTCGTCTCGCACACGCTCGAATGGCTCGGCTTTTCGCTGTAGATCCAGTTCCCTCCCACATCGGTATTTCCTTCGTAGCAAACCGTATTGGTCAGGCCCGCTTCCAACAGGTTCTTCAGAGCGGTGATGCCGCTACAACCGGCACCGATAACGGCAATGCGGGGGATACGGGCGGGGGCGGTTGGGGGCATGGACGGTTGGTGGCGGAGCCACGTAGTTTGGTAGGACGTTGCGCGTCTGGTGAATTTTGAATGGTGATCGGCGCTTGTTTCAGGTTCTCCCACCCCCGGCCCCTCCCCGGGGGGAGGGGTGACATGACGTGGTAATAGCTTTGCCATTAGTGTACGCGTAGGCTTATACAAAACTCCGAGGAGCCTGCGACGATCACCGAAGGTAATTACCAGCGGCAACGCCGCCTACTAAAGTATGTGCGCAGCGCAGCACTTAGTGCTCCGTCAGCAGTTTACCTTCCTCCAGGTAAATGCCTTTCTCCTGCTTGGCGCGGATAGCTTTGAAAGCTTCCAGCGTTTCTCTGATATCCTCCTCGCTGTGGGCAGCGGTAGGGATAAGACGTAGAATAAGTTGGCCTTTCGGGATGATCGGGGGCAGTACGACCGAGCAGAAAATACCATAATTCTCACGAATATCACGGATCAACGCACCGGCCTCGCCCACGGTGCCTTTCATGTAAACGGGGGTCACGCAGGCACCGGTGTTGCCGATGTCAAAACCGGCTTCCTGGAGGCCGTTCTGGAGCATATGGACGTTTTTCCACAGCTTCTCGCGCAGTTCGGGCATGGTACGTAACATCTCCAGGCGCTTTAGTGCCCCGATCACCATCGGCATGCAGAGTGACTTGGCGAAAATCTGCGAGCGCAGGTTGTAGCGCATGAAGTCGATGATCTTCTTATCGGCCGAAACAAAGGCACCGAAACCGGCCATCGACTTGGCAAAGGTGGAGAAGTACACATCGATGCCATCCTGCACGCCCTGTGCCTCACCGGCACCCATGCCGGTTTCGCCCAGGGTGCCGAAGCCGTGGGCATCGTCTACCAGCAGGCGGAAATTGTATTCTTTTTTCAACTCCACGATCTCCTTCAGGATACCCTGTTCGCCGCGCATCCCGAACACACCCTCGCTGATAACCAGAATACCGCTGTTCAGCTCCTCCGCCTTGGCGGTGGCCTGCTTCAGGCGCACCTTCAGGTGGTCCAGGTCGTTGTGCTTAAAGGCATATTTGGGGCCGTTGTGCATCCGCACGCCGTCCATGATGCAGGCGTGGTCGTCGCGGTCGTAGACCACCACGTCGTGGCGGCTCAGTAGCTGATCCACGACCGACATGATGCCCTGGTAACCGAAGTTGAGCAGCATGGTCGCCTCCTTCTGCATGAAGTCGGACAGTTCCGCCTCCAGTTCCAGGTGCTTATTGGTTTCCCCCGACATGATGCGAGCGCCCATGGGGTAAGCCATGCCGTAATCGGCGGCCGCCTGGGCATCCACTTTACGCACCTCGGGGTGATTGGCTAGTCCCAGGTAACTATTCAGCGACCAGACGATCATCTCGCGGCCCATAAATTTCATGCGCGGCCCCAGATCGCCCTCCAGGATGGGGAATGCGTAGTAGCCGTGCGCCACGTCCATGTATTGTCCTAGGGGGCCCATGTGCTCGTGCACCTTGTCGAATAGATCCTTCATGCTTGCTTGTTGATCAGAAAAGTGGCGCAAAGATAAGAAAAGGTGGGTTGGTGGGTGGTCTACTGTATCCGGGTTGGGTAAAGATTGTAGAGGTCTCCCCCCGGCGGCTTGTCGTCGGGAACCCCTAACCCCCCGCCGGCGCGGAAGAGAGGAGGAAGTCATACGCGCACCTTCCATCGTTACCTGCGGTGCTTCTCCAAGTCGCATAGCGATTTATCGAGGTCATTCCTTCAACCCATCATTTCTTGTCCCTCCCGCATGAGGTGCCTGAACGGTGGGCGCGTAAGCGACCAGCCCGAAGGGCCAAGCCGTTAGGCGCGCCGGTAAGGCACCGACCCCATTCCCGTCAGGGATGGGGGCATGCCCGCGAAAAACCGGCTTAATTCACCTTCTCGATCCGGTCGGTAGGAAAATACCTTCCCCACCGGCGGCTGAAGGTATGGACGCGTTGCACGGGTGTGCCGGTGCCGTCCACCACCACGCCGCCGGCGGCCAGCCAGGCATAAATGCTGCCGTAAAGGTTATAGACATTAGGGTAACCACGGTCGTGCAGCTCGCGGCGGATGCGTTCGCTGCGGTAGCCGACGGTGCAGTAAACCAGCAGCGTATCCGTGGGGGAGATGCCGGCCAGCGCGTCCCACTGCGGGTCTTTATAGCCCAGCCAAATGGCACCGGGCAGGTGGCTCACGTCGTATTCTTCCCGTTCGCGCGTGTCCAGGCGGTGTACGCTCGTCCACGTGGCGGCGGTGGCGGCGTTGACGGCAAAAGCGGTATCGCCACCCATTACCCAGCCCAGTTTGCGGTCCAGTTCCGGCACCCCCGTGGCCAGCGCGGCGGGCGGCGGCTGGTGGCCCCGGCACCCCATGAGGAAGAGCGGGTAGAGCAGCGAGATGAGCGGCAGGCGGTGGTGGTAAATGGCGGTGCGCATAGACGGGTAGTTACGAAGGGAACGGAAAACGCGGATAAATGACGGTGGCGGTAGGCGTGTTTTTCGGGCGTGCCCCCGGTTCCGCTACCGCGTCTCCGGGGTCGGTCCCCTGCGGGCTTCGCTGGCGCTCGGTGCTGCGCACTCCTCCCTGCGGTCGGCCCCTGCGGGCACCTCACGCGGGGGGAATGATTGAATTATTGAAGGATCGAATGACTGAATAATTTGTCAGAAATGCGGCCGCTGGATGCGATACCTCGCATCACTACACGGTCACTCAATCATTTTATAATTCGGTCATTCAAGCATTGACACCCGCACCGGCCCCGGCCCCACCCGGTCGGCGATGTAGCGGCCGTCCTGGCAGAGGGATAATAATTCGGAGCGGATGAAAGTTTTGGCGGCCTCGGCAATGCTATCGGGGTACAGGAGATGGAGGTTGGGGCCGGCATCCAGGGTGAAATAGAGGGGGTGGCCGGTTTCTTTTCGCCACTCCTGCACACGGCGGATGGCGGTCAGGGTATTGGGTTCCAGCAGCAGGTAGGGCGGCGCGCTCGCCATCATGAGGGCGTGAAGGGTGAGTGCTTCGGCCTCGGTGATCTCGCCCATGGTTTCCAGATCACCGGCGCGCAGGGCGGGTAGCAGGTGATTGAGGCGCCGGCGGGCCTGAGTGAAGCGGGCACTTGCGTAGGGATTGTCTTCCATCAGGCCGTGACCCGCGCTGCTGCTGACCGATTTTTCGCTGCGGCTGATGAGTAGGATGGCGTCGTGAAAACCCCGGAAAATGGGGTGCAGTTCTTCCGTGAACGGGATGGCGTACTCATCGTCACTCTGCGCCAGTCCACTGGTTTTGCCCCACACGGCCGCGCCGCCGTAGACCGACCGGCCCGCGCTGCCCGAACCCAGCCGGGCCAGGTGCGAGGCGCGGCGAAAGAAAACGGTATCGTCGGATGGGCTTTTGGTCAGTTGCCGCTCCAGATCGACCAGGCAGAGGGCCAGCGCACTCATGCCGGAGGCGGAACTGGCGATGCCGGCGGAGTGCGGAAAACTGTTGTGGGTGTGGATGGTGAAATCGAACTGGGCAATCCAGGGAAGTTCTTCAGCCAAGCCGGTGAAATATTTTTGCGTGCGGCGGGCAAAATCGGGCTGCGGATTGCCGTCCAGTAGCAGCTCTACCCTACCCTGCCCGGACCGGTATTCCAGCGTGGTGTCGGTGTGGGCCGCTTCCAGCGTGAGACTTACGGACGGATTGCTGGGGAGCTGGCGACCGAACTTGCCCCAGTATTTCACCAGCGCGATATTGGACGGACTTTGCCAGCGGATTTTACCGCTGGTAATTTCGGCTGCCTGGAGGCGGCGGGAGGCTTGCTTGTAGTGCATGGGCGCAAGTTAGGGAAGCTTAGGGTTTTTGGTGCTTCCCGAGGTAGCGAATTGCTCCGATGGACTGGACGGCCAGGCAGAGCAGTTGGGAATATACGACCGCCTTTTGGGCCGTTACTTGCAACCGAAGTGCTGCGGGGGAGGTCCAGGCACGCGGGGTGAAGAACATGATGTATAGCTGAACCAGGAGGATGAGGGAGAATAGTACATACACGATTACGTAGTGGCGTGAATATCCGGGTTCCCGATAAAGCGCAATGGCATTGCAACTGCTAGCCAGCCAAAAAGTGACGAAGCCCAATCGGACATAGAGAGTGTGCATTGCGTAATCGACATCTAGTGGATTTCGGCTAATCCCGTAGTAGGATAAGGCTGCGAGCAGACCTAGAAAGGAACCGGCTGTCGCCAGGGTTTTGGCCGGTACAAACCGTAAACATACGGGTAACGTAATGCAGAATAGACTGATGCCTACCGTGGCAATCAGCATGGCCGCCTCGAAGTAGCCGTTGCTAATTGAGTTACTCGTCCCGTTCCATGCCCGGTGTCGTCCCAGGTCACTAAAATAATTCATAAAAAAACGGTAGCCCTCCGTTGATCGCTCGGCAATGGTGCCTCCCGGATAATTCTGGATCGCTAGATAGGTGAGCGCAAAAAATCCGAGAATACTCATTAAGCATAATAGTAATGATACTCGAAGGAAATGGTACCGTGAAGGAATCATGGTTGAGCGCGGTAGATCAGTACTAAAAGACGTTAGCCGATCGTAGATTTAACTACGACCGGCTAACAAAAAGGCATCAGTAAGTGTCGGTTTAATTATCGTCCATTAGTTGGACCCCGACCGTTCTTGGGCGCGGCGATCGCGTTGCATCAGATTTTCGCCGCTCGAACGATCACGCTGCTTGAACAGATCGATACGGCTGGCTTTTGATTCGGAAGGATAGTAGTTATTGTTCGTATCCGTGTCGGCGGTCTCCAGGAAGGGATCGAGTGCGATCTCAACTACCGGCTTTTCAAAGCCGAACACTTTACTCACTTGCTCATAGTCCTTGCGCCAGATTTCGGCCGGGATACGAACCACCTCGGAAGTTCCGTCATCAAAGGTAAACTCTAAAATGATAGGCATCACCAATCCACCGATATTTTTGAAGGTTAATTCATAAAAAGTCTTATCTGAGTCCAGAACTTCGCGCTCTTCATCATTCAGGCTGTTGCGATACTTTTCATAATCTTCGCGATCCAAGCTGGTTACGGCCAGTGGATCGAAACCAGTGTAAAAATCGACGATGGTCGTGTCCTGCTCCGAATAGGTTCGGGCAATCAGTTCACGATTGCGGATGGCACTAATATTTTCGCGATCTTCTTCTGCTTCCCCCCGGCTCAAGGCATTTTCCTTATCGGGATTTTTGCTGTTCAGGCGGTAGACCTTTACATCCGATAGAGCAATATCTACGTGATCGGTGGTATAAAACCAGCCACGCCAAAACCAATCGAGGTCAGTGGCGGAAGAATTTTCCATGGCGCGGAAGAAATCGGCGGGTGCGGGATGCTTAAATTTCCACTGATTAGCATAATGCTTGAAGGAATAATCGAATAGTTTGCGGCCCATCACCGTCTCGCGCAGGATATTTAGGGCCGTGGCGGGCTTGCCGTAAGCATTGTTTCCGAACTGCCAAATGGATTCGGAATTGGTCATGATGGGTGAGATGAATTTGGTATCTCCGGCCATATAGTCCACAATCTTGTTAGCCGGTCCCCGACGGCTGGGGAAGTTCCGCTCCCACTGCTGCTCGGTCAGGTACTGCAAAAAAGTATTCAGGCCCTCATCCATCCAGGTCCACTGCCGCTCATCGGAGTTGACGATCATGGGGAAATAGTTATGGCCGACCTCATGAATGATCACACCGATCATGCCGTATTTCACCCGCTGGGAGTAGGTGCCGTCTTCTTCCGTCCGACCGAAATTAAAACAGATCATCGGATATTCCATGCCAATGTTAGCCGCATTGATCGACCAAGCGGCGGGATAAGGATAGTCAAAGGTATAATGGGTGTACCACTTCAGGGTGTGGGCTACTGCTTTGGTACTGAATTTTTCCCACAATGGATTTCCTTCTTTGGGGTACATCGACATGGCCATTACTACCCTACCGTCGGATTGCGGTACCCCCATGGCATCCCAGATGAATTTACGGGAAGAGGCAAAAGCAAAGTCACGTACATTATCCGCTTTGAAACGCCACGTTTTGGTACCAGTCTTTTTAGTTTTCTCCCGTACTTCGGCTTCGGCTTGTGTAGCAATTATTACAGGCTGCACCCGTTCTTTTCGGGCTTGATCCAGACGGCTGCGCTGCTCGCGAGTAAGAATATCATTGGCATTTTCCAAAGTGCCGGTAGCGGAAACCAGGTGATCTTCCGGCACGGTAATGGCTACCTCGTAGTTGCCAAAGTCGAGCGTGAACTCCCCGTTGCCGAGGAATTGCTTGTTTTGCCAGCCCTCATCGTCGGTATAGACGGCCATGCGGGGGAAAAACTGGGCAATGGTGTAGAGGTAGTTATCGTCTTTCTCGAAGTATTCGTAGCCGGAACGACCGCCGATCTTCATCCGGTCGTTGATATTGTACCAATACTTGATGTTGATTTTGGTAGACCCGCCGGGCTGGAGGGCCGTGGGTAGGTCGATTCGCATCATGGTTTTCACCACTTGGTGTGCCAGTGTTTTGCCGTTTCCATCACGCACATAGTCCAGTTTAAAACCGCCGTCAAAGGTCGGCTCCAGGCGGGAGAGGGTGCTGAGTGAGACGCCTTTTTCGTCCAGTGAATTCGTCTGGGTCTTGTAAGTATCCGAGCCAAGTGCCCGCATGTTCTGGTCTAGTTGAATCCAAAGGTAAGGTAGAGGGTCGGGTGAGTTATTAGTGTAGGTGATCGTCTCTTCGCCGTAGATACGCTGCGTAGCGTCATCTAACCGAATATCTATTTTGTAGTCAGCCTGTTGCTGGAAGTACTTATAGCCGGGCATTCCCGCTCCCGTCCGGTATACATTGGGGGTTGGGAGTACATCGTAAAGCTGGCGGAATGGGTTGTGATCCGTATTAGGCTTGTCCGGTTGGCCGACTAGTTGCCCGTACACAATCAATGCGGTGAACAGGAGTAAGTACTTAAAAAGTCCGTTGGTCATATTGGAGGGAAGTGAATGAAAGAATAGGACTAAAGGTACGGCTGTTTTAGCTAATAATCATATTGGCTTGGGCAGTAGGTCATCGAACGACAATCGCCCGTTGTTCCACGGGGAACAATGGGCGATTAATAGGAGCGGCTGTGTTCCCCGTGGAACATTAATAGAGACAAAGAATCAAGTAGGTGATGTTCCATGGGGAACATCGTGAGTCGTAATGGAAAATGGTTTTAGAAATGTTCCACGGGGAACATTAGTAATTATCCATTAGGTAGTCTCTAAACGGTTGGTAGTTCGTATCCATTCGGGTAGCAATTTTTGGTAGCTCACTTAATTCCGCTAACCGCTCGGGTACATCTACTTTGACGCTTAGTATACGCTCGACATCTTCTAAAAACTTGCTTGGGTGAGCAGTTTCAAGAATGATGCCCCGGGTAATAGGATGTTTTTCTTGGTAGTCGCGCAGTGCAAGATAGCCGACGGCACCGTGGGGGTCCATGAGGTAATTGTGGTGGGTCATGATTTGCCACATGGCTTCTTCGGTTTGCCGATCCGTATAGGAATAACCGGAGATAAGTTTTGCCATTTCCACTTTCGTTTCAGCATTGGATAAGTCCCGGCCGTTTAGTTGACGGTATAAATCTTTCATACGAGCAAAATTACTGGGGCTGCCGACATCCATCGCATTGGAAAGGGTGGGCGTCGAGGGGCGGGGTTCATACTTGCCGCTACTCAGATAAGCCGGTACTACATCATTAGCATTGGTAGCCGCCAGGAATTGCTCGACCGGCAAACCTAACTTCTGTGCGAGTAACCCAGCCGTAAGATTGCCGAAATTACCGCTGGGAATGCTGAAAACCACGGGGTCACCCTTTGATCCAAGCTGTTTATAAGCCTCAAAATAATAAAAGGACTGAGGTATTAGCCGGGCGATATTTATACTATTGGCTGAACTAAGCCGGATATTGGTACGCAGGCCACTGTCCAAAAAAGCCTGCTTGACCAGTGCCTGGCAGTCGTCGAAGGTGCCGTCGATCTCCAACGCACTGATGTTGTGGCCCAAAGTGGTAAGTTGTTTTTCCTGTAATGGGCTTACCTTACCACTGGGATACAAAATAAGTACCTCGATGCCGGGAGTCTGGTAAAACCCGGCCGCTACCGCACCACCCGTATCACCGGAAGTAGCAACCAGAATAACCAGATTGCCGGTTTCCTCGCGGTTAAAGTAACCCATCAGACGCGCCATAAACCTTGCGCCAAAGTCTTTAAAAGCCAGCGATGGACCGTGAAATAGCTCAAGTACTGCCATTTGCTCGGCAATCCTGACAACCGGTGCGGGGAAATTTATTGCCCCCTCGACGATTCCGCGCAGATCGGTTTCGGGGATGGCCCCCTGAAACAGGTGCTCACAAATCCGATAGCCGATCTCGGAAAAACTCAAAAGAGGTAGATCCGTAAAAAACGAGGCCGGTAGGGGAGTGAGATCCAGCGGCATAAAGAGGCCGTTATCTTGGGGTAAGCCCTGAAATACGGCCTCCTTTAAATCAGCGCGAAGCTCACGGTTGTTGGTACTGTATAATTGCATCTGAAAATGATTTTAGGCGCGGCTGATTACTTTGGCTCCTTCCGTATTTACGGGGGAAATGTAAATCTGACTGTCGATTCCTAGTTTGGCAAAGGTAGTTTGCATGGCCTGCCCGGCCGATTGAGCTAGATAATCCGAATCGCACAGGCAAAACATACTCGGCCCCGCACCGCTGATACTGCAACCGAGGGCACCCCGATCCATTGCAGCTTGACGAACTTGGTCAAATCCCCGGATGAGTTGCTTGCGCTGGGGTTCGATCATCACGTCCCTGAGAGAGCGACCGAGGAGTAAGAGATCGTTTTCGTAGAGTGCGGTGATGAAGGTGGCCAGGTTACCGCACTGTTCAACGGCGGTATTCAGGGATACGTCTTTGGATAAAACTGCCCGTGCGTCTTTGGTCAGTATCTCAATGTCAGGATGTACCACTACTACCCGCAGTTTTTCCGGCACCGGCAGTTGATGAATATCCAGTGATTGATTGGACCGAATCAGCACAATGCCGCCCATGAGTGATGGACCAACGTTATCTGCGTGAAAGGCTCCATCTGCCACCTGCTCACCCAAAACCGCAAAATAAAGCAGGGCTTGCCTGCTCAGGGGATTGCCAAGCAATTCGTTCACGGCCAGTACCGCCCCCGCCGCGCTGGCGGCACTTGAACCCATGCCGCTGCCGAAGGGCATTTTTTTATGGATCTCCAGTTCAATGCCCAATTCCTCCTGTCCAAGGTGTGCCAATAACTTAGCGGCTGCCATCCCCGCCGTATTTTCCAACACGGCTAGGGGAAGTTGCTTATCTCCTGTACCGGTAATGGTCTTGATGGATAAACCCTGCTGTCTATCAACTAGACGAGCGACTATTTCGTCGCCCGGCCGGTCGATAGCCAACCCCAAAATGTCGTAGCCTACTCCGATATTGGCTACCGTGGCGGGGGCAAAAACGCTTACTTCCGGCATAATAAATTTAGCTTAGAAAATTTCCGATAGTGATAATTTCCGCAAAAACCCCGGCAGCCGTTACTTCCGCCCCGGCCCCGGGTCCGCGTACAACGAGTGGACGGTCACGGTAACGGTCGGTGGTAAAAACAATCATGTTATCGCTACCGCTCAATCCGTAAAATGGGCTGTCCGGCCCCACCTCCTGAATACCAACTCCGGCCTGTCCGTTTTCGAGTTTGGCGATCATGCGAAGAACTTTACCCTGATCGGCGGCAACTTTACGCAACGCCTCGAAGTGATTGTCGTGCTGCTGCAACTGCTCGAAGAAAGCCGGTATATCCGGGGCATCCGCAACGGGCGGCGGGAGAAAGCTTTCAACCCGAACATCGGCGGCCTCGGTGGTGAGACCGGACTCGCGGGCGAGGATGAGGATCTTACGGGCTACGTCCTTGCCGCTCAGGTCGATGCGGGGATCGGGTTCGGTGAAACCTTTTTCCTTGGCTTCGCGGACAATCTCGCTAAAGGGGCGGCTGCCGTCGAAATTGTTGAAAATGTAGGAGAGCGACCCGCTCAGAACACCCTCGATCCGGCGAATGCGGTCCCCACTGATGATAAGATCGTTGAGGGTGGAAATGACCGGCAGACCCGCGCCCACGTTAGTTTCATAATGAAATTGCACGCCCCGCTTGGCCGCAATGGCCCGTAGACGCTGGTACTGGATAAAACTGGAAGAGGTAGCGATCTTATTAGGTGTAGAGATACTGATGCTCTCGTCCAAAATACTTTCGTAATAAGCGGCTACCCGCTCGTCGGCCGTGTTGTCGACGAAGATGGTATTGCTAAGATTCAGGTCTTTCATCCGGCCGATGAAGACGGGCAAGTCTACTTTTAGTTCGGATTCTTTGATTGCTGATTTCCACTGCGCCGTGTCGATCCCGTCTGGATTAAATACCATCTTTTTGGTATTAGCCAGACCGACCACCTTGATTTCCAGTGCCCGTGTTTCGCGCAAATAATCGGCCTGATCCTGAATCTGTTGCAGCAATGTGCCGCCAATCAGGCCCACGCCCACCATGAAGAGGTGCAGTTCCTTGGTTTCCGAAAGGAAGAATGATTCGTGCAGCGCGTTCAGGGCCTTGGTCTCGTCCTCCTTGGGGATGACCACCGAGATATTGAGTTCGCTCGATCCTTGGGCGATGGCCACGGCGTTGATGCCATTGCGGCCGAGCGAACTGAACAGGCGTCCGGAAATACCCGGCTGGTAGCGCATATTTTCGCCGATGATGGCTACCACGCTCAGGTCCCGCTCGATCCGCACCTTGTTAATGATGCCCCGGTCGATCTCGTAGGCAAAGGCGGCGTCCACGTGTTTGCGGGCACCTTCCGCGTCGGCCGGCTTGACGGCATAGCTGATGGCGTGCTCGCTCGACCCCTGGGTGATCAGGATCACGTTGATACCGCCCTGCGCCAGCGCACTGAACAACCGGCCCGCCGTTCCCGGCACCCCGAACATTCCCGTGCCCGAGAGCGTGAGTAACGATACATCGCCGATGGAACTGATGCCCTTGACCGCCGATCCCTCGGGGTCGCGCTGTGTGGATACCCGTGTCCCCACGAAATCGGGGTTGAAGGTATTTTTGATGTAGAGCGGAATATTTTTGTGCAGTGCCGGCAGTAGGGTAGGCGGGTAAATAACCTTGGCTCCGAAGTGCGACATTTCCATCGCCTCCGCGTAAGTCAATTGCGGAATGGTAAATGCCTTACGCACCTTTCGCGGATCGGCGGTGAGGACGCCGTCCACATCCGTCCAGATCTCAATGGCCTCGGCCTGCAAGCCCGCCGCGATCAGGGATGCCGTATAATCGGAACCTCCCCGCCCCAGCGTGGTGGTCAGGCCGCCCTTTGCCGAAGCAATGAATCCGGTAACAATCTGAATTTCAGGGTTTTCGGAATAGTGCAGGCTGATTTTTTCGTAGGTCTTGGCGAAATCTACCTTGGCATTGCCGAAGATTTTGTCGGTCTTGATGATCTTCCGCGCATCCAGGTAGCCGGCCGGGATACCATTGGCCCTCAGCGTCTGGGCGATGATGTAGGCCGAGGAGCGTTCCCCGAAACTCAGCACGTAATCCATGCTCCTATCGCTGGCCTCGCGCACGAGGAAAATGCCGTAGAGCAGGTTCTTTAGCACCTCGTGGCTTTGGCGCATCTGGGCCTTCACCTCGTCGCGCTGCGCACCGGCGGGGATCAGCTCGTCGATCGCCTCCTGGTGGCGGTCGGTAAATTGTAGTAGCAGTTCCCCATAGGTATCGTCACCGGCGGCGGCACGGGTACTCATGTCAATGAGGCCGTCCGTAACCCCGCCGAAAGCGGAAAACACGACGGTAAAGTGGTCGCCCTTGGCATAGTACCCCTTCAGGATAGCCACGATGGACCGAATGCGCTCCGGCTTCGCCACCGAGGACCCGCCGAATTTGAGAACTTTCATGGAATTTCGTTAAGCGGGCAAAGATAGGTGCGGGGGGGAGAATGATTGAATGATTGATTGACTCAATGATTGAATAGATGCAGGAAAGTACGAAGGATAAGTAATTCACAAAGGGTCGCGATCCCCACCAATTGGTGTGTGACCTCCGGTCGCACGATTTTGGCTACCGACCTCCGGTCGTAGGAAACAATTATTCAACAAATCACACAACGCAGCCACCCCTACGCCCCCCCCTTCACCTCGAAAGATCATTCATGATCCAGCGAAGCCAATCGTTGCTTCCCCCGCGTGAGGTGCCTGGACGGGCCGACGTAGGGGCAGGGCTTGCCCCTGCCCGGAAGACGGAGTGCGCAGCACCGAGCGAACAGCGAGCCGGAAAGGGACCGACGCCGACGCGCTAGCGGCGGCGGCACGCCCTGAATAGTATTGATAATTTGATAATAATTGTAAAGAGTCGCTTAAAGAAGGGTATTGCCCGTACTTTACCTGCAGTGATCGTCGCAAACTCCTCGGAGTTAAGCCTATGTGTACACTTCCCTACCCGGGCCTGCGACCCGACCTCCCCGAAGGGAAGGTGACTGATGATATGTATTCAGTTATTCTACCTCAAAAGATCATCCATGATCGAGAGAGGCAGCGCAGCTAATCTTTGCGTTTGCCCCCCTGGCCCCCCGAAGGAGGGAAACCACTCAAGAATCCTTCACCTCGAAGGATCGCCCTGCGATCAAGAAAAGCAGCATAGCTAATCTTCACATTTCCCCCCCGGCCCCCCGAAGGGGAGAGATTATGATTGAGCCAATTTCTCATTCACCACTCGTTTACGCCCCAAATATTCAATCCTTCAATCCTTCAGTCATTCATTCCTTGAAAAGAGTGGCGCAGCCACTCACCCACCACTCGTTTACGCCCCAAATATTCAATCCTTCAGTCATTCAATCCTTCATTCCTTGAAAAGAGTGGCGCAGCCACTCACCCACCCACTCGTTTACGCCCCAAATATTCAATCCTTCAGTCATTCAATCCTTCATTCATTGGAAAGAGTGGCGCAGCCACTACCGGGTAAGATACATACTCCGGTTCCGGTCCAGCTCCCGGAAGAACGGATCGGTCAAATCCTTGATGAAGCGGATGGATTCGCCCGTTGACTTCATCTCCGGCCCGAGTTGCTTGTCCACGTTGGGGAACTTGTCGAAACTGAAGACCGGCACCTTGATGGCGAAACCGCTGGGCTGCGGCTGAATGTCGAAATCGCTGAGTTTGTGGGTGCCCAGCATGACCTTGGTGGCGATGTTGAGGTAGGGCACTTTGTAGGCCTTAGCGATGAAGGGCGTGGTGCGGCTGGCGCGCGGGTTGGCCTCGATGACGTAGACGCGGTCCTCGCCGGTTTCCTTGTCGGTTTTGATGGCGAATTGCACGTTCATCAAGCCCTTAATGCCGAGGGCGAAGGCCAGTTTTTCGGCGTATTCCTGCATTTTGACCACCGTATCCACGCTGAGGGAGTAAGTGGGCAGCACGGCCGAGGAGTCGCCGGAGTGGATGCCGGCCGGCTCGATGTGTTCCATGATGCCCATGATGTGTACCGCCTCGCCGTCACAGATGGCGTCGATCTCGGCCTCTTTGGCGCGGTCCAGGAAGTGGTCGACGAGGACCTGGCTGCCGGGCGATTTTTTGAAGATGCGCAGCACGTGGCGCTCCAGCTCCTTGTCGTTGATAACGATGCGCATATCCTGCCCGCCCAGCACGTAGCTGGGGCGCACCAGCACGGGATAGCCCACGCGCTTGGCCACGGCCAGTGCCTGGTCGGCGTCGTCGGCCGTACCGTATTCGGGGTAGGGGATTTCCAGTTCCTTGAGCAGATCGGAGAAGGCACCGCGGTCTTCGGCCAGGTCCAGGCTCTCGTAGCTGGAGCCGATGATGGGAATGCCCCGGCGGTGAAATTCTTCGGCCAGTTTGAGGGCCGTCTGGCCGCCCAGTTGCACGATGATCCCCTCGGGTTTTTCCAGTTCGATGATCTCGCGCAGGTGCTCCCAGAAAACGGGTTCAAAGTAAAGTTTGTCGGCCGTGTCGAAATCGGTGGACACCGTTTCGGGGTTACAGTTGACCATGATGGCCTCGTAGCCCACCTCCTGAATGGCCTTCAGACCGTGCACGCAACAGTAATCGAATTCGATGCCCTGCCCGATCCGGTTGGGACCGGAGCCGAGCACGATCACCTTCTTTTTATCCGATACGATGGACTCGTTTTCCTCGTCGAAGGTAGAGTAAAAGTAGGGTGTTTTGGCCTCGAACTCGGCCGCGCAGGTGTCCACCATTTTATAGGTGCGGCGGATGCCCAGCTCGTAGCGGCGTTGGGTCACGGCCTCTTCCTCCACGCGCATCAGCCACGCGATCTGCTGATCGGAGTAACCGACGGTTTTCAGCTCGCGGAAAAAATCTTTGGGCAGGTCCTCGGGCACGTTATAGCGCATCACCTGCGTCTCGTAGTCCACCAGCCGCTTGATCTGGTTGATGAACCACATATCGATCTTGGTCAGTTTCTGGATCGTTTTGCGCGGCACGCCCAGCCGCAGCGCGTCTTTGAGGCGGAACAGGCGGTCGTCGCTCACCTTTTCCAGCCGCTCCAGAATATCGTCCGTTCGGATCCACTCTTTCTTATCGGCCCCCAGGCCGGCGCGGCCGTTTTCCAGGCTCTGGCAGGCTTTCTGCAGGGCCTCCAGAAAATTGCGGCCGATGCCCATCACCTCGCCCACCGATTTCATCTGCAGGCCCAGCCGGTGATCGGAGCCGGGGAACTTGTTGAAATTCCAGCGCGGAATCTTCACGATCACGTAGTCCAGCGTCGGCTCGAAGTAGGCCGAGGTGGTACCGGTGATCTGGTTTTTCAATTCGTCCAGCGTGTACCCCAGGGCAAGTTTGGCGGCAATCTTGGCGATCGGGTAGCCCGTGGCCTTGGAGGCCAGGGCTGACGAGCGCGACACGCGCGGGTTGATCTCGATCACGATCAGTTCTTCCGTCTCCGGGTTCTGGCTAAACTGCATATTACAGCCGCCCGCAAAGTTGCCCATCGAGCGCATGGCCAATATGGCCTGGTTACGCATATCCTGATAGGCGGTATCCGACAGCGTCATGGCCGGGGCCACGGTGATCGAATCGCCGGTGTGGATGCCCATCGGGTCGAAGTTCTCCACGGTGCAAATGATAACCACGTTGTCCTGGGCGTCGCGCAGCAGTTCCAGCTCGAATTCCTTCCAGCCCAGCACCGCCTTGTCGATCAGCACCTCGTGCGTGGGGCTGGCGTCCAGCCCGCGACGCAGCATCTCGGGAAATTCCTCTTCCGTAAAACAGAAGCCGCCCCCGAAGCCGCCCAGCGTGTAACTGGGCCGGATGACCAGCGGGAAACCGATGATTTGCGCGGCCTCCATGCCCTCCAGGAAGGAGTTGGCAATCTCGGCCGGCGCGCACTGCAAACCAATGGCAATCATGTGTTTACGAAATGCCTCGCGGTTCTCGGCCAGTTCGATGGCCTCCAGGTCCACACCGATCAGGCGCACGCCGTATTTTTCCCACAGACCCACCTCGCCGCACTCGATGGCCAGGTTCAGCGCCGTTTGCCCGCCCATGGTGGGCAGCACGGCGTCAATCTTGCGCTCCTTCAGTATCTGTTCCACGCTCTCGCTGGTCAGCGGCAACAGGTAAATATTGTCCGCCGTCACCGGGTCGGTCATGATCGTGGCCGGGTTGGGGTTGATGATCGTCACCTCCACGCCCTCCTCGCGCAGCGATCGCGAGGCCTGGCTACCGGAATAATCGAACTCACAGGCTTGGCCGATCACGATCGGTCCGCTACCGATAATCAGTACGGATTTAATGGAATTATCCTTGGGCATGGCGGGCAATTTAGCGGGTGGATGGGGTTGGCGCGGGGCCAAATTGCGGGCAAAGATAACCTAAGTCCGGTTACCGGTGGGCGCGGCGGCGGGTTTTGTAGCGGCGGATATATTTCGGCGGGCGTGCCGGTGGCGCTGCCGCGCCACCGTCGGTCCCTTCCCGGCGCGGCTATCGCCTTGGCCCTGCGGGCTGCCCGCTGCGCGGGTCACCGTCCAGGCACCTCACGCTGGGGCGGGGCGGGGCGGTACTAACCAAATAGAGAAGGTAAGCTATCCGACTGCAGTTAGCGAGCACTTGGTGAGCTGGTGAGGAGAAATATCCTCCAAAAATACGGCAAAGGAGCTGGTGTTAATTACACCATAATATAGCCCTTCACCCCCCATCACGGCAACCGATTCTCGCACGGCACCTGCCGCCCCTCCAGATCGATACAGTAGGTAGGAAACATCCCCCGCTCGTACCCGAACGTACGCGCCACGCCCCGCTCAAAGGGACGAATGGCATAAATGGACAAATGCTGCGGATAGGGATAGTCGATCAACCGGTGCTCGTTGCGGACCTCGTTGACAATGTAGTAGCGCAACGCCCGCTTGCAGGGGCGGTTGCCGTAAGCATCCACGGGCTGGCAGGAATCATAGTAGCCCCCGCCGGGCATGGCCACGCCGCTGCCCCCGCGCCGCTCCTCCTCGTAAGGGTATTGCACCAGGCGGCCGTCGCCATCGCGGCGGGTATTCATGTTGCCCCGGTCGCGGTAATTCTGGTTACTGGACGGTAAGGTTATCCGCCTGCCGTTTTCATCGTAGGTATAACGGCCGCTGGGAAGATCGTCCGCACCGTCGCTGGACCGTTCGCCGTAGGGGCCGCCGGTGCGGCTGCCATCGCTGTTGCGGTAAGGGTCATCGCCCAGTCCGGAGCGGTCGCCGCTGCCGTTTCGGCTACCGGTTCCGTAAGGATCGTTACCGGGGCCGTCGTCTTCCGCATACGGATCATACTCTTCCAGCCGGTCGAAAGCGGGATCGCGGCCGGCAATGCGATCGTAAGAATTAGGACCGACGTAGTCGGGTCCCAAACCCAAGCCTGCCCGCTCATCGATGTAATCGGGGCCGCCGCGCTGATACTCCCGCCCGTCGGGGTAGATCTCCTCCACGATGGGGTCGGGATTATACTGCTCTTCCGGCGGAAAATAATCCTCGCCCGCCCGCGCATCGGGGTCGTACGGCAGTTGCCGCGTCTCCGTCTCCCGGCCGAATCTCCCCCACAGCAGGGCCAGCAAGATAGCCGCCAGACCGGCAAGGACCAGCAGCTGAAAACGAGACAGGTTGATTTGGAAGCGGTTCGGCATAGTAGCGGGCTAAGGTACTGCTTATAAGTAAGGTGTCGAGGCGGGTGATTTGTTGGGTGCGTATTAATCAACACACTCTCGCTCAAAATCAGCGGACTAACAGATGCGGTCCAGGGCTATAGATGGGTCAACCGGCTTTCGATCTAATTCCCCCCACAACCCGGCACCGAAAAAGAACGTTAACCGCTATATCAAGGTGTACCGGCTTAAACCCGCGCGGCGCGGCCCGGTCCAACCCCCACCCTCTCACCGCGGCCCGGCCGCCAACCACCAGCTATGTCAACCCGCACCATTCCTCTTGTCGATCTGTCCAAATTCGAGCACGGCAGTGAGGCCGAACGCACGGCCTTCGTCAAAACCCTCGGCGATGCCTTTCACGGCATCGGTTTCGTGGGCGTTACCGGCCACGGCATCCCCAAGCAGCTGATCGACGATTTCTTCCGGTCCGCCAAAGAATTTTTCGCCCTGCCCGTGGAAACCAAGCGCGAGTACGAACTAAAGGGCATGGCCGGCCAGCGCGGCTACACCTCCTTCGGCAAGGAACACGCCAAGCAGTCACAGGTAGCCGATTTGAAAGAATTTTTCCAGATCGGTCAGGAGGTCCCCACCGATCACGCGAGCAAGAACCTCTACCCCGATAACCCCGAAGTGGAACAAGTGCCCGATTTCCGCCGCCTGGGCAACGAGTTATACCGCGCCTTCGAAGATCGCGGCGCATTGCTACTCCAAGCCATCGCCCTGCACCTGGAACTACCCATCGACTACTTCGACCGCCGCATCGAGCACGGCAACAGCATCCTGCGGGCCATCCACTACCCGCCCATCCGCCAGGAGCCGGCGTCGGCCATTCGCGCCGAGCAGCACGAAGACATCAACCTCATCACCCTCCTGGTCGGTGCCTCCGCCGGCGGCCTGCAACTGCAAAACAAGGAAGGCGAATGGCAGGAGATCGTGCCCGAAAACGACGAGATCGTCATCAACGTCGGTGACATGCTCCAGCGGCTCACCAACAACTACCTCAAATCCACCACCCACCGCGTGGTCAACCCCCCGCGCGAAGAATGGCACAAACCGCGCCTCAGCATCCCCTTCTTCCTGCATCCCGTGGCCGACATGGACCTCACCGTACTCGACCGCTGCCTGCCCGCCGGCCAGACGGCGCACTACGAACCCATCACGGCCGGCGAATACCTGGACGAGCGCCTGCGCGAGATCGGCCTCAAAAAATGATGCACCGGCGTGACAAACTATTGTTGCGCACCCTTCGTTTTCCCCTTACCTTTGGGTACTCATTCGCCCCGCCGAACCAGTTTTCGACCCGGTGAATCCGGCTGAATCGTTCCCTTCGTATTTCCCCTAAATTGTCTATTTATGCAGTCCCTGCTCCTTTTTAACTTCCTCGGCCCGGAGATGATCATCGTCTTCTTTGCCATCCTTTTACTCTTCGGCGGCAAGAAAATTCCCGAACTGATGCGCGGCATCGGCAAGGGTATCCGCGAGTTCAATACCGCCCGCACCTCCCTCGAATCCGAATTAAAAACGGGTATGAAGGAGGACGAGGAGCGCGAACGTGAAAAGCAACGCGAACGTGACCGCGTCCGCCGCGAAATACGCCTCGAAGAGGAAGACCGCATGGAGCGCGAACGTCTGGAGCGGGCTAAGGAACTCTAGCTTTTTCTCTTAAAAGTAGTTTGGGCGTGCCCCCGCCTGCCGGCGGGGTCGGTGTCTTTCAGGCGCGGCTATCGCCTTGGCCCTGCGGGCTGCTCCCTTCACGCAGGGCTACGCCCTACCCTACGGTCGCCCCTTCCAGCCCCCTCACGCACGTGACGTACACAAAAAAACGGCCGCCCCGCACGCAAGTGCGGGGCGGCCGTTTTTTATTCCAATGGGCCGAAAGTGATGGCCTATCTCAGCAGCGTCTCTTTCGTAAAACCCTGATTGACCTGGAAATTCGTCAGGTAAGTAGCCGCGCCCCACTCCGTACCTTCCGCCGGTTCACCGCCCCAGTCCGCTGCCGGGCGATACGTACGCACGACCGGAAATTTCACGCCCTCGGCTACCGTATCGTACCAGTATTTCATCAGCAACGGCTCCGAGCGGCCCACCGCATTCACGGTAAACAGGAACTGATCCACCAGGTGGGTGTAAGGATTGATGTAGAGCAGGTAGCGGTCCTTGGCCACGCCCACGCCGTTCTCAAAAGTCAGGTCCACAATTTCGTAGGGGATTCCGTTCAGCAGGCGTGTTCCGGTATAGGTGTAGACCAGCCCGGGGTCGGCCAGTTTGTGCATCATCGTCAACCAGTAAAAATTGGTCTTGCGCGAAAACATGGCACCGTTCACCTCGTCTTCGGCCGTGGTTTTCTTACCGCCGATGGTCACCATCGCATGCTGACCGTCGAAGTACTGGATTTTCTCCTGTCCCTCTTTAGTCATGCTCTTGCCGTAGCTGGCCTCTCCGTCAAAAATGTAGCGTTCGCGGCTCACCCCGCCGCGTGCGTGCAGGTCGTACGCAATGTCGTGCAGGGCGTACATGGCGTCTTGTCCGCCCACGGCGGCCACGACCTGGTCGATCAGCAGGCGGGCGGTGTCTTGCTGGGCACCGGCCGTGGAAAAGCCCGCAAACAGGAGCAGGGCAAAGAATAGATTTTGCATGGGTGGTAAATGGTTGGTTATGCCGTTTCACAACGTCCGCCGGCAAATCGGGTTGGCGCGTGTTGTGCCGTGTTGTCGGATAGCGGCGTCTGCCGACTCTTGCGTGCTTACGCCAGACGGTAAATGATGGCGGTGATTTTTCTAGCGGCTTTTGTATCTTACGACTCCCCTTCCAAAAATACCTTCCCCGATGCGGCTACTCCTTACGCTTGCTTGCCTGTCCCTCTTTTTACTTACGGCTCACGCCCAAACTGATTCCATCCCTAAGCCCCCGCCCACCATCGCTAAAAAAACGGCGAACATGGACCGCGCCGACGGCTACTTCCCCTTTTACCAGGATAACAGGACCGGCAAGGTCTATCTCCAGATCGACCGTATCGGCGAAGATTTTCTCTACGTCAACGGACTCACCGCCGGCCTGGGCAGTAACGACATCGGTCTGGACCGCAACCAGCTGGGCGATAACCGGGTGGTGCGTTTCCGCCGTTACGGACCCAAGGTGTTACTGGAACAACCCAACCTTAACTACCGCGCCCTGAGTAACAACCCCGACGAGGCCGCCTCCGTGGCCGAGGCATTTGCCGGTTCCGTGCTGGAGGGGTTCAAGATCGAAGCCGAAAATCCCGGCGGGGCGGTCCTCATCGACCTGACTCCATTCCTGTTGCGCGACGCGCACGGCGTGGTCCAGCGCCTGAAGCAACGCAAGCAGGGCACCTATAAACTGGACGACTCCCGCTCCGTGCTTTATCCCGAGCGGACCAAAAATTTCCCCCTCAACACCGAGTTCGAGGCCCTGCTCACCTTCACCGGTGAACCCACCGGCAGCGAAGTAAAATCGGTTGCCGCCGGGTCGGACGCCCTTACCCTGCGGATGCACCACAGCTTCGTCAAGCTGCCCGACGACGACTTTCCACTGCGGCCCTTCGATCCCCGTTCCGGCTTCTATCCCCTGACCTACGCCGACTACGCTACGCCCATCGACCAGCCGCTCATCAAGCGGTTCATCCAGCGCCACCGCCTAGTGAAGAAAACACCCGGCACTGCGCCCAGCGAGGCCGTTAACCCTATTGTTTACTACGTGGACCGGGGTGCCCCCGAACCCATCCGCTCCGCCCTCATCGAGGGGGCTTCCTGGTGGAACCAGGCGTTCGAGGCGGCGGGCTATATCAATGCCTTCCAGGTCAAACTTCTCCCCGCCGCTGCCGATCCGATGGACGTACGCTACAACGTCATCAACTGGGTGCACCGGTCCAGCCGGGGCTGGTCGTACGGCTCCAGCGTGAGCGATCCGCGCACGGGCGAGATCATCAAGGGCCACGTGTTGCTGGGTAGCCTGCGCGTGCGGCAGGATTTCCTCATCGCCCAGGGTATCCTCGATTCCTATGCGGCGGGCGACGGCACCGAGGCCGATCCCCGTCTGCTGGAAATGGCGCTGGCCCGTCTGCGGCAACTTCCGCCCACGAGGTGGGCCATACGCTGGGCCTGATGCACAACTTTGCCGCCAGTGCCGATGACCGCGCTTCGGTGATGGATTACCCCCACCCCTTCGTCCAGCCCGGTCCCAATTCCACTACCGACCTGACCGAAGCCTACGCCACCGGTATTGGCGAGTGGGATAAGCGGACCATCATCTACGGCTACGCCGACCTGGGCACGGGCGCGGCCGAAAAGCAGGCCTTGAGCGAAGTGCTGGCCGAAAACGCCCGCCGAGGCTTCCGCTACCTCACCGACGCCGACGCCCGCCCCGTAGGTAGTGCCCACCCCGAGGCCAACCTCTGGGACAACGGTAAATCAGCCACCGATGAACTGGTACGTCTTACTGCCGCTCGTCGTCGGGCCATCTTTGAATTCGGGCCGGAGAATATCCCCGCCGGGATGCCCCTGGCTACGCTCGAAAACGTGTTCGTACCCGTTTACCTGATGCACCGCTACCAAGTGGAAGCAGCCGCAAAAACCATCGGCGGCGTCCGCTATGAATACGGTGCCCGGGCTGCGGAAAACGAAGCGGCCGTGACCGTGGTGCCGCTAGCGGAGCAGCGGGCTGCCCTGGAGGCCCTGCTGGAAACCCTGCGCCCGGGCTTCTTACTTGTCCCACAGGTCGTGCTCCAGTACCTGCCGCCCCAGCCGCCCGGCTACGACCGCGACCGGGAAAATTTCAAAGGAAACTCGGGCGTGATCTTCGACCCCACGGCCGCCGCCCGCGCCAGCGTGGATCATACCTTCACTTACCTGTTGAATGCCGAGCGGCTCAACCGCCTGGCCGAACAAGCGGCCCGCGACGATAATTTCGATCTCCACCCCAGCCAACTTTTCGAGCAGATCGAGGACCGCCTGCGGTCCCGCGTCTCTACCAAAGAGGAACTGGGGACTCACCTGGCCCGCATGACCCAGCAGCGCTATGCCGCCCACCTGATGCGGTTGGCCAGTGATAAGGACGCGAGCTTTGTGGTGCAGGCCGCCGCACTGGACGGTTTGCAACGCCTCTACTACAATATTGGCGCGGTGGGCAGGAATAACTCCGTAATGCGCGCCCACTACACCGGCCTGCGTCACC
This sequence comes from Lewinellaceae bacterium, assembly GCA_963710215.1. Taxonomy (GTDB): domain Bacteria; phylum Bacteroidota; class Bacteroidia; order Chitinophagales; family Saprospiraceae; genus Neolewinella. The sequence continues at coordinate 170,432 of CAVPZP010000039.1, forward strand.
AGATCGACCTTTATATGGCTGACCC